>JBFXEW010000011.1:0-128960 GCA_050179685.1 Salinivirgaceae bacterium | reverse complement strand
TAAAATCTAATTTTTTACTTTTACTTTTCATAAGCTTCTTGTTTATGTTAATGTTTTGTATGTCAATTAAAGTTAACATTTTAACATAGAAGCTTATGTTTTTATGCAAACATAAGGCCTTCGGGTTAGCAATGCTGGTGTCCAGTCAGCAGCCAAATGATAATTAACAATTCGCAATGAGCAATCCGTAATACCCTGTTTGTATTAGTCAAGGGTGTAAACGATTAAAATCCACCCGCTGCATCCGGTGCTAAATTCGCCAACGAATTGTAAAAATTTATCCGCGTTCAAACGGTTTTTTTAGCTTACACCAATCGCCTCAAAATTTTCGTATAGACGCTTTTTAAAAACCGTATCGATGAAAATGAAGCTCCCCCCTTCAAGCAGACGGGGTATCTACAAAAAATTTTCTTATTATCGCCTCAAGAGGCGGGGTATTTACCCTCGCTCCCGCTTTCAGCGGCATTGTTCGACTAGAAAATTTCATTTCGCAAACTCATGAAATTTAAGTCTCACGAATAAATTTTCGCCTATACGAAAATATGGCCTGCTGCAAGCCGCTGCCAGTAAAGCATTGCCGGTTGAATACAGCGCAAAAACATTTGGGGGTAGAGAAAATACCGCTGAACCTATGTCAGACGCTGTTGTAAGTAAAGCATAAGCCGGTGAAAGTATAACAATAGATGCTGCCGGTAAAACAATGACCGCTGTCAGCGTAACAAAGGCCGGTGGCAGTAAAGCAAACACATCTTCATCTGAAACAATGACAGATGGCAGTGAAGCAAAGGCCAGTGGCAGTGAAACAAAGCCGCTTATACCTCAAACAAAGACCGGTGGTACTTTAGCAAAGGCCGGTGGCAGTAAAACAATTACCCATGAAAGCAAAGCATTGACCAATGAAGGAAAAGCAAACCCAGGTACACGCAAATCAATGACCGTTGGCTGTTAAATAAAGGCCTCTTCACCTAAAGCAAGCGGAGGTTGGAGGTTTGAGTTAAAACTCAACGCTACTAGGGTTTCAAACCCTAGTAGCACAAAAAAAACGGCCCCATTATGGGGCCGCCTAAACCTAAATAAAAAAAGAATTATTCCTTTACAAAATGCATAGCTGGAGTTTCTTCTTTACCTTTATCATCATTTTGACCAAACCAAATACCTTCGGTACTGCTGGCAACATCAGCCGCATAGATGTTTTTACCCGCTAAAGTAACAGCACAAACCGGAATATTTACATCATCGGCAAAAGCGATGTAACCGCCTTTGTTAATTGTATAGGTAGTTGCCACACCATTAATGGTACATGTACCATCGGTGTTAAAGCTTAAACGAATTTCATAAGCATTGGTTAAACCAAGGGCTCCTCCTTTTGCCCAATCCGGTATAGCTGTTGTATCAGCCCAAGCGTTCATTACATCCTTAGTTGCCCAGCTAACCCAATCAATTGGAACGACAGCGGTCTTCCAGGTTCCTGCCAGGGTTTCAGCGGTAATGTCGGTGCGAACCGAATGTGTTATCGGGGTTTTTACCCCATAATCGTAGTCTTTTACGATGTAATTGTATAATAACCAGCATTTGCTTTCACCGTCTCCTTCATAAGTACGTTTCACACGCATAATCAATCCGGAATCTGAAGCATGTAAAATAGTAACGTTCTTTAAATCTTCTTCCAAAAACTGGCTGGGAATGGTTGCATTGTCATCGTTGGTTAAGCGCCCTATATCCATGGGGAAGCGTAATTCTCCTGAAAAACTAATATCGCCCATTTCATCGCTTAAAGAAACTAAGCTACCGTAACCTGTTTTTTCTAACATATAGTCCCATAATGACATGTCGGTTTCCCCGGCATTTTCTTTAGGAATAATTAAGTAATTGGGGTCTCTATCGTATACGTTCATGGCAAACGAAGCTGTGGTTGGTTCACCATCGACAGTTAAAGTAGCGGTGCGACTCACTCCGTTAAATATGATTTCACCATCTTCGGGCGTTCCTCCCCAACCATAAATATTAGTTCCACCCCATGGTCCCCAGGCACCATTACTGTTTTCTCCAACACCTTCTTCTCCATAAAAATCCAAGGCATTGTGGAAGTAGGCACTTTGATAAACCGAGGTTGACGTTTCGACACCGGCATTGTCGATTGTGGTTGTTACTACTTCACGCACATCAAGAATCCATGTTTTATTTCCGTCTGCACCTCCGGTAAGGGCTTTCCATATTCCGGATTCTAAGAAAGTAAGATCATCTTGTTCAATAACCACATCGAATGGAGCAGAAGTTAAGGTGGTTCCGCTTCCCAAACTGCTACAAGTTGCTGAATAGGTTCCTTTTAGGGGTAAATTCACAGTTACTGCTTTATCAACAGTTGGATAATCAGTACCGTCAACGGTAAACCATACGTTACCAGGAATGGTTGTGGTAAAGGTAACGTTGTTTCCATCGACGACAAAGTTAAAGGTAGAGCCTAATACCGGGTTATAGTCGATTTCGGGTTCCGGATCATCTCCATTGTCGCATGCGGTAACAAATACCAACATTAATGCGCTCATAAAGAGTGTCAATAATTTAAAGTTCATTTTTTTCATAATTGTACTGATTTAATTAAGATAAATTGTTAGTTACAGAGTTAGTTATTCCCATCCGGCGTTTTGCTTTAGCACACCACCCGAAAGGGTTATCTGATTGTTCGGAATCTGAAACAGACCCCGTGTTTTTATTAAATTGGCACCATCGATAATTTTTTCTTCCTCAGCATTTCCGGTTAATACGATTCCGCTATAGGCCACTTTTGAAGCAGCATAGTTCAGGGTATGATCGTAGCGAAGTAAATCCCAGTAACGCAGGCCTTCAAAAGCAAATTCCAATCGCCGTTCTTCAAAAATTACCTCTTTATCTACCGATGCTAAAGGAAGCAAGCCCCCGCGGGTGTGTACCCGGTTAACATAAGTAAGTGCATCGGCACTGCCCAGTTCGGCTGCCATCAGCAATACATCGGCAAAGCGGATGCTAAAAAAGTCCTGATATTGGCCAATCATAAAATCGACAGCACCGTTGTTCATGGCATTGCTATTTCCGCTGGCATCGCAGGTTGGGACATACTTTTTGGTAAAATAGCCGGTATATTCTTTTACATCTTTTATTTGTGTGTAATTAATTCCTTCTTCGGCAATAGCCATAATGGAAGCTTCGCGCCGGGTATCGCCGGCAGGCCAGGTGCTATAAAATTCAGCAGGTACGGTACATGCGCCCCATCCGTCGCCATAGCCACTTGCAGGCCAGGTCATTTTGCGCAGCCCATTCATTACCAACCAGTGATTGCCATCGGTATTGCCATTGTAATCGCTGGTATACGTGTATTTAATGGCAAAAACCACCTCTTTATTGGTTTCGCCCGCATAAGAAGCCTCGTCAATGGGTATGCTGTTTTGTCCCGCTTCGTAAGTAGCTGCAGCAGGCCAAAGGTCGGCATAGTTTTCAATCAAATCGTGACCACTGTTCAGTATAAGATCCTCTAAATGAGCCAGCACTTCGGTTTGGGAAACCAGCCCAAGTAAATCGGTTTGGTTGTAATAGCCGGTGTAATACAGGTACACCCGAGCCAGCAAAGCCTGGGCAGCCCATTTATTAGCATGTCCATAATCACTATCAACCATTGTTCCATAAGGCGTGTCGCTGCCGTTTTCGACAGCAAAGAGTAAATCGTTAGCGATTACGGCATATACCTCATCGGGTTCGGCTTGAGGAATGTTTTCACTACTGGGTTCGGTTAACAAAGGGATATTACCGAACATGCGCACCATGTCGAAATAGAAAAAGGCACGTAAAAAACGAGCTTCAGCTTCTATGCTTGCACGTAAATCTTCCTGATCTCCCCATGTTACCTGGTCTAACTTTAAAATAAGGGTATTGCAACGGAAAATTCCTTTGTAATAGTTTATCCAATTGCCTTCGAACATGTTTAAATCGCCCGGAGAACGGCCCTGATCGAATTCATCGAGCATGGGATACCCATCGCCATCACCGGCTCCGGTTCCTCCAAAACAAAGATCGGACATAACATCGGCAGCCACTGGCATGGCCACTCCTGTTCCTGACCAAATAAGCTGTAAAGCGTCGTAACAACCCACCAGTGCTTCGTTTGCCTCTTCGGGCGAGGAATAATAATTTCCATCGGTTTTTTCGGTAATGGGCTCAGTGGTTAAGAAATCTTCAGCACAGGCTCCCAGGAGCAAGGCCAAACCAATAAATGATAGATTACGAAATATTTTCATTGCTGCTGTTTTTTAAAATTTAACACTTACTCCTACCAACACCGTACGTGGGCGCGGATAAAAGCCCAAATCGATTCCCGACGAGAATTTATCGGTTGCTCCGTTGTCGAATCCATAACCTACTTCAGGGTCCATACCGTCGTAGGCTGTAAAGGTATATAGGTTCTGAACCGATGCATAGATGCGGCACTGACTGAAGTTTTCGAGTTTTATTTTTTGTGCCAGATCGTAACCCAAAGTCAGGTTGCTGATTCGTAGGTAACTGCCTTCCTGGATAAATAAATCGGAGAACTGATAGTTTATGTTTGAATTGGTTACCCGGGGAATGCGATCGGAAGTACCTTCACCATACCAGCGATCCATGATTACTGAGGTGTAATTGGCATATTTGTCGGTATGGTTACGGTACGATTGTACTATTTGATTGCCTAAAACGCCATTCACAAACAATCCAAAATCGATGGCTTTATAATTAAATGCGAGATTTAAACCATAGGTAAAATCGGGATTGGGATCGCCCAGATTATTTTTATCGTTTTCGTCAATTTTTTGATCATTGTTTTGGTCAACATAGCGCACATCGCCCGGTTTTGGATTTGATTGCAGGGTTTTACCATAAGTTGCCTGATATTCGAGTATTTCAGCCGTATTCTGAAAAAGCCCGTCGGTCTGGTAACCCCAGAAAAAACCTATGGGGTGGCCCGATTCGGCCCGGTAAAACTCCGAGGAGTTATTGTACAGGGTATTGGTTGCTCCATGTATGATGCCATCGTCGGTAGGAATATCCTGCACCTCGTTTTTATTGTAGGCTCCGTTGGCACTTATCGAGTAACTGAAATCGCCTATGCGGTTTTGATAACTAAGCACCAATTCAACACCGCTGTTAATTACATTTCCGCCATTGACAAAGGGAGCGTCAGTTCCGGCAGTAGCTAATACAGGAACAATCAACAACCAGTCTTTGGTCATTTTGCGGTACCAGTCGAAGGTAAAACTAAGATTGCTGTTTAAGTACCTGCTGTCGAAACCCAGGTTTAATTGCTCTGAGGTTTCCCATTTCAATTCCGGGTTCGATAAGCGTTTGGGAAAAGCTCCATTGGTGCTGGTTCCTTCAACACTTCCAAAATTATAGGTGGCCTGAGTAAACTGAATGGGTGCCAGGTACTGAAAATCGCCAATGTTTTGGTTTCCCACCCGGCCCCAACTGGCGCGTAGTTTCATAAAATTCACCAGGTGCGTTACCGGTTCCATAAAAGCTTCGTTGGAAATTACCCATCCGGCAGAAAACGATGGGAAAGATCCCCATTGGTTTCCGGCAGCAAAACGGGAAGAGCCATCGGCACGCAGGGTAGCATTAAACAAATAGGTCTCATTGTAGTTGTACTGTATCCTTCCAAAATAAGAGTGCATGGTGTTTTCGTTGGGAGCACCACCCATACTCATATATACAGCTTCATTATTGGTTGCATTGCTTAAATAAGCGTGGTAAAAATCGTTAAAGCCCAAATGGGAGTTTTCCGCATTCATCCAAACGCCTTTGTAACGCTGCATCCACATACCCAACATGGCATCCAGCTTATGATTTCCAAAATTTTTGCTGTAACTCAGGGTATTGTCGAAACTTAGGGCATGTCCTTTCGACATACTTTGTGATACCTTGTCGTTATTGGCAAATGAATAAAGCGACAAACGGTATTCCGGAGTATATGAGCGATAATCCTCGGAGAAATAATCGAGGCTTACAGAAGACCGGAATTTGAGGTTTTCAACCGGCTCAATTATCATGTACACATCGCCAATCAATTTTTGGGTATTGGTCAGATTTTGGTTGGTCAGCACCATGCTTGCATAGGGGTGTGCTTCAGCATCGTTCCAGTAGGGATTCCCGTTTTGATCGAGGATGGTATTATCATAAGCATTGAAAAAGTTTCCTTCATTGTCGTACATGGGACGAATCGGACTGGAGTTAAATGCTCCACGCAGGGTATTTCCATACTGATCTCCTACTCCAATACCGTTCTTTTTTGTATAGGTAAAAGTTAAGTGTTGTCCAACCTTTATTATGCCGTCGTAAAGAGCGTTTTCAGAATTAAAGCGAGCCCCATAACGTTCGTAGTTCGAATTGGTTTTACCTCCTACAACGCCTTCCTGTCCGGTATAATTAATGGAAAGTGAATAGGCCGTTTGCTCGCTGCCGCCGCTTACTCCCAGGTTGTAGTTTTGGGTAATCGCATTACTGACAAACATCTCGTTCAACCAATTGGTATTGGCTGCGCCTTTGGCTGTGTATTCCGGCATATAGGCAAAAGGCATATTGGATACGGTTCCTCCTGAATTCAGGTGTTGCTCGTTCATTATCTGGGCATATTGATTGGCATCGAGCAGGTCGATACTTTTAGCCCGGTTTTGTACTCCATAATAAGCATCAAAAGTAAGCTGCGATTTGCCTTTTTTACCTTGTTTTGTGGTTATTAAAATTACCCCATTGGCCGATTGCGAACCATATATAGCTGCCGAAGCAGCATCTTTAAGTACATCTATAGATTCGATATCAGAGTTGTTCAGGTAATTGATATCACCGGTCTGTACACCATCTACTATATATAGTGGACCTGCATTTCCAACAGTACCTAAACCCCGGATGGTAACCCGCGCTCCTTCGCCCGGTTGACCTGAAGTTGATGTAATGCTAACCCCGGGAGTTTGTCCCTGCATAGCCTGTAAGGCATCGGTTGTGTTTCGTTTGGCCAAATCCTCGCCTTTAACCTGCGCGGTAGCTCCGGTGCTGAGTTTCTTTTTTTGCACCCCATAACCAATAACTACCAATTCATCGAGGCTGGTAATGTCCTCTTCCAAAACAATATTGACTGTGGTTGTTTGGTTCTCAACAATAGACACTTCCAATTCGGTGATTTTAAAACCAATAAAAGAAGCTACCAAAATCTGATTCCCCAGGGGAAGTCCATCTAAAATAAACTTTGCCTCGAAATCGGTAATGGTGCCAAGCGTTGTACCTTTTAATATAAGGTTAGCCCCAATCAAAGGATCGCCATTGCTATCGGTAATGGTACCCGATACTTTGCCGGTTTGTGCCTGAGCAGCAAAAGCGCTGCTTAATAAGAACACAACAAGCATCAGCCGAATCATACTTTTGGGATGTTGCAGGGTTGAAAATAATTGAGTAAGCATATTTTTCATATCAAATAGTTGGATTAAGTTTTCAGAAAGCATGAAAAACGTAAAATTTACACTATGTAAAAATACAAAGCCTGAACCAATCGGAACTTGTGCTTTTGTTAATGACCTGGGATAATTTTAGTATCTGATCGCACAAAATGTTTCCAACCACTAGTCAAAATGTATTATCAAATGTTTTATCGTGCAGTTTTGCCTGGTTTCGGTTTATAATACAATTCTCGTTGTTCTTTATATGCAAAACAAAAAGAACACACAAGCATACGCCAAAGAGAACTGATGGTTGTTTCTGAAATAAAGAAAAACTTCAGGTCGTTCTCATAAAAGTATTTGTTTGCTAAAATAGCCGGTAATTTCATAAATCGCGGGTCAATGCCTTACGGCCTTACTGCGTATGACTTTTAACAGGAGCTGTTACTTCAGGAATAACATTCTAACCACATGCTGTTATCAAAACAGGCTAAGGATTTATTTTTTTGCCCCCTTTTCCAATACATTCGATAAAGGGCTGAGTGCCCAAGGGGTCGTATTTTTGTATGTAAAGGTTTCACCTCATTTAAAAATTACAAAATACATCATAAATCTCTTAACAATGATTCAATACTCAGGCATTAAAAGAATTATTTTTCAAGTGAATAATAAACTGATTTTTGGAATGCTTACCACAGCAATGCTTTTGGCATCGTGCAATAATCCCGCTTATAAAAAAACAGGAAACGGCATAATTGTTCCTCTTATTGAACAAAGAGCTACGGATGCAAAACTGGTAAAGCTCGAAGTAATTTCGGATCAAATTATCCGTGTAAGCGCCACTCCCGAATCGACATTTCCGAACCGAAAAAGCCTGGTGGTAATTCCTCAAACTTCGCGAAAAGTTCCTTTTAGTGTAAATGATTTGGGCGAAACCATCCAGGTAAGTACCCAAAAGATTAATGCCTTTGTGGTTAAGAAAACCGGTTCGGTTTCATTTACCGATAAACAGGGAAACGCCCTCTTACGCGAACACAATGGCGGGGCAAAAACATTTAAGCCCATCAACATTGATGAAACCAGTGCTTATTCGTTCCGTCAGGTTTTTGAATCGCCCGACGACGAAGCCTTTTTTGGATTGGGTCAACACCAAAGCGACGAGTGGAACTACAAAGGCAAAAACGAAATCCTTTACCAATATAACACCAAAGTTTCGGTGCCTTTTTTTGTGTCGAATAAAAAATACGGTTTGCTCTGGGACAATTATTCGCTCACTAAATTTGGCGATGTCCGCGATTACGGGCAAATGTCGCAATTCAAACTCTACAATAAAAAAGGAGAACCCGAAGGACTTACCGCCAGTTATATAACCCATTCGGACAAGGTGTTTGTTGAACGAAACGAAACAAGCATCGATTACGAAGATTTGGAACTGGTAAAGAATTTTCCGAAAGATTTTCCGTTTAACGATTCCCAAATTATCTGGGAAGGTGAAATTGAAGCAAACGAAACGGGAACCTATGAATTCAAATTGTATTATGCCGGGTACACCACCCTAAGCCTAAACAATACCGTTGTTGTTCCTGAACGCTGGCGTACCGCATGGAATCCGAATACCTACAAATTCTCCTTTGAGCTCGAAGCCGGAAAAAAAGTTCCCATCCGTTTGGAATGGAAACCCGATGGCGGAGTATCGTACATTGGTTTAAAAGCCCTTAGTCCTCTTCCTGAAGAAGAAAAAGGCCAACTGGCGCTCTGGTCCGAAATGGGACAGGAACTCGATTATTATTTTGTTTATGGCGAAACCATGGATGAAATTATCAGCGGCTACCGTACCTTAACCGGAAAAGCACCCATCATGCCCCAATGGGCTTTGGGTTTCTGGCAAAGCCGCGAACGCTACAAAACACAAGACGAAATTGTACAGGCGCTGATTGAGTTCCGCCGTCGTCAGATTCCCATCGATAACATTGTTATGGACTGGTCGTATTGGGAAGTTGACCAATGGGGAAGCCACGAATTTGAAACCAGCCGCTTTTCGAATCCCAAACAGATGATTGCTGACATTCATTCCATGAACGCCCATATCATGATTTCAGTTTGGCCAAAATTCTACATCAACACCCAGCATTACAAAGAATTTGATGAAAAAGGCTGGATGTACAAGCAGGCTGTAAACGACAGCGTTCGTGACTGGATTAGTCCGGGATATATTGGTTCATTCTACGATCCTTACAGCCAGGGAGCCCGAAAGCTTTTCTGGAAACAGCTTAACGAGCATCTTTACCCATTGGGAATCGATGCCTGGTGGATGGATGCTTCAGAGCCCGATATTCTTTCAAATGCCAGTCTGGCCTACCGAAAAAAACTTTCAGGACCAACTGCTCTGGGTTCTTCAACCGAATTTCTGAATACCTATGCCCTGCTAAATGCCCGGGGAATTTTTAACGGGCAACGCAGCGTTGATCCCAACAAGCGGGTGTTTTTATTAACCCGTTCCGGATTTGCCGGACTGCAACATTACAGCACAGCCACATGGAGCGGCGACATTGGAACCCGTTGGGAAGATATGAAAGCACAAATAAGTGCCGGATTAAATTTTGCCTTGTCGGGAATCCCCTACTGGACCATGGATATTGGCGGTTTCTGTGTCGAAAAACGCTACGAACAAGCCAAAGAAGGCAGCGAAGATTTAAATGAATGGCGCGAACTGAACACCCGCTGGTACCAGTTTGGAGCTTTTGCTCCTTTGTTCCGTGCCCATGGACAATATCCGTTCCGCGAGGTATATAACATTGCTCCCGAAAATCACCCGGCTTACCAGTCGATTGTTTATTACAACAAACTACGTTACCGCTTGATGCCTTATATTTATTCGCTTGCCGGAAAAATTTACTTCGATGATTATACCTTAATGCGTGCATTGGTCATGGATTTTGGAAACGATCCCAGAGCCCTCAACATTAGCGACCAATACCTCTTTGGGCCCAGCCTGATGGTGTGTCCGGTATATGAATACAAGGCCCGCAAACGCGATGTGTATTTTCCTGAATCGGCCGGTTGGTATAATATATATGATGGTAAATTTATTCGTGGTGCCCAGACAAAAACGGTTGATGCCCCTTATGAACAAATGCCGCTGTTTGTGCGGGCCGGCTCCATTATTCCCGTAGGACCCGAAATACAATATGTAGGAGAAAAACCCGGCGAAGCCATAACGCTTTATGTTTACGGAGGAGCCGATGCTGAATTTGTATTGTACGAAGACGAAGGCTTAAACTACAACTACGAATCGGGAGCTTATTCTAAAATTACCCTGAACTATTACGAAGAATCAAAAACCCTGGTTCTGGGTGAACGTGAAGGAGCCTATCGGGGAATGGCCGAAGAGCGGACCTTTCATATTATTTATATACACAAAACCAAGCCGGGTATGCCCGAGCCATCGTCCAAACCCGATCAAACCCTAAGGTATAACGGCAAATCACTCACTATAAAATTGTAATTTTAACTGGCATATTTTAACAACAAATAAAACACTGACTCCGAAAAATATTAAACATAAAACAATTAAGCTCCGAATTATGAAAAACCTGTTTTTACTCCCAATACTCCTGTTATTTATTACGCTTCAGGCCTGTGATAAAAGCGATGTAAACGAATTATCTGTTGATGTTACTTCAATTGCAATTCCCGAAGCAGGGGGTAACGCAACTATTGTAATTACTACCGATGCCGGCATGTGGCAGATTGACAACTCCGGGAGCGACTGGATTAAACTCTCGGCCACCTCAGGCGAACTTAAAACCGCAATGATTACTGTTTTGGTAAACACCCTGAGCGCTACACTGCGAACCGACACCCTGACCATTAGTGCCGGAAATGCCAAGCCTGTGTATGTGATTGTAAGTCAGGCTGCATCTGAATTTTTATATACATTAAGTTCAGGCACCGGCAGTATTACTTTTAAAAAATCCGGTAATGAAGCCGCCTTCCGACTTAGTACAACTGCTCCTGAATGGTCGGTAAGTGCAAGTGTCGATTGGCTTGCCTTCGACAAAACTACGGGAACAGAAAGCGAGACCTATATAACTGTTAGCGCAAGCCCAAACGAAGGCATCGAAAAACGCGAAGCAATAATTACCCTGAGTGCAGAATATGCACCTCAGGTTGAAATTTCAGTTACTCAAAATGGTGAACTTTACCCCAATTACAACACTTCGCCTCAGGAACCCGACAACACAGGCATGACCAGTACCGCTACCGAACTGGCCGCAAAAATAGTGCTGGGCTGGAACCTGGGTAACTCGCTCGAAGCGCCCGGAGGGGAAACCACCTGGGGAAATCCGGCTACTACACAAGCTTTAATCGATTTGGTAAAACAAAGTGGTTTTAATGCCATTCGAATTCCTGCTGCATGGAACAGTCACCTGTCGAATGCTACCACTGCTGAAATAAATCCGGTTTGGCTGGCCCGGGTAAAAGATGTAGTACAATACTGTGTAAATAACGACCTGTATGTGATATTGAACATTCACTGGGACGGCGGTTGGCTCGAAAACAACTGTACCCTGGCCAAACAGGAAGAAAACAATGCCAAACAAAAAGCATTTTGGGAACAAATAGCAAGCTACCTTCGCGATTTCGACGAACATCTTTTATTTGCCGGAGCCAACGAACCTAATGTGGAAAACGCAACAGAAATGAGTGTATTAAACTCATACAGCCAAACTTTTATTGATGCGGTGCGTTCCACCGGTGGAAAAAATGCTTATCGAACACTTATCATTCAAGGACCATCGACCGATATTGAAAAAACCAACCAACTAATGATGATGCCCACTGATAAGATCCCCAACCGCATGATGGTTGAAATTCATTATTACACCCCCTGGAATTTTTGCGGAATGACTGAAGATGCCACCTGGGGTAAAATGTTCTATTATTGGGGCGAAGGCTTTCATTCAGAAAGTGATCCCGACAGGAATGCCACTTATGGTGAAGAATCGACCGTGTTGACTAATTTTGGTTTAATGAAATCGAAATTTGTCGATAAAGGTATTCCTGTAGTGCTGGGAGAATACAGTGCCCTTCGCCGGTCTGAGCTAAGTGGCGATGCGCTTAGCAACCACCTGGCATCGCGCGCCTATTTTTTTAAATACGTAACCCAACAGGCCAAAGCTCACGGACTACTTCCCTTTTATTGGGATAACGGGGATATGGGAAATAATGGCTGTGCCCTGTTTAACCGAAGTGGTCTTTCGGTATTCGATCAACAAGCTTTAGATGCTCTGGTAGAAGGAGCTCAATAAAATATAAAGCCTTTTAAAAAACTAAAAACTATTCCAATGAAGCATCCTCTGTTAATTATCGCAATACTGATGTTGGGTTTTGCTTGTTCACGCCAAACGGAAAGCCCCCGGAGTATTGAGAAATTCAATCGGAACTGGCGTTTTGCTTTAATTGACGACAGTCTGGCAGCAACTCCCGGATTCGATGACTCTGCATGGCGCCTGTTAAATCTTCCTCACGATTGGAGTATTGAGGGCGACTTTTCGGATAAACACCCGGCCGATGTGGGCGGTGGAGCTTTACCCGGTGGACTGGGATGGTATCGCAAGTCGTTTAACTTATCACCAGCCGACAGTAACCAACGCATCTACCTGAAATTTGACGGAGTTTACATGAACAGCGAGGTTTACGTGAATGGTAAACTGGCCGGTAAAAGACCTTTCGGCTACATTACTTTTGAATACGATATTACTCCCTGGGTACATTTCGATGGAAAAGCGAATGTAATTGCTGTTAAAGTGGATAATTCAAAACAGCCCAACTCGCGCTGGTACAGTGGCTCGGGTATTTATCGCAATGTTTGGCTTACCAAAACCAATCCGGTACACGTCGGTTTATGGGGAACTTACATAACCACTCCCAAAGTCTCGGAGCATTCTGCTTCAATTGCCATTGAAACCACTGTTAAAAACACAACCGCAGCAGAACAAACGGTTGAACTGACTACTATTTTTTTAAATCCTCAGCAACAAAAAGTAGGAACGCTTAAACACCAATTAAAAGTGAGCGGTCCGGGTACTGAAAAAATTCAGCAGGAACTTAACATAAATAACCCGGTGCTGTGGAATATTAACCAACCGAAACTTTATACAGCTGTTAGCGAAGTGCGTGTTGATGGAAAACTAACTGATCGTTACGAAACCTCTTTTGGTATTCGGTATTTTAATTTTGATGCTGAAAAAGGATTCAGTCTTAACGGACAAGCCATGAAAATACTCGGAGTGTGCAACCATCACGATTTGGGTGCATTGGGGGCCGCTATTAATTACAGGGCGCTGGAACGGCAACTTGAAATAATGAAAGAAATGGGAGTTAATGGCATTCGTACGTCGCACAACCCACCAGCTCCTGAATTGCTTCAGCTCTGCGACAAGATGGGTTTTATTGTAATGGATGAAACCTTTGATATCTGGGCATTAAAAAAGACAGCTTACGACTATTCACTTTACTGGGACGAATGGCATGAAAAAGACCTGAGCGATCACATATTACGCGACAGGAATCACCCCAGTGTATTTATCTGGAGCATTGGTAACGAAATTATTGAACAATGGGATACCACCGGCATTGCTATGGCCCAAAAACTGGCATCGATTGTTCGGAACATTGATGCTACACGTCCGATTACCTCAGGTTTAAACGATCCCCAACCCAGTAATTACATTTATAAATCGGGAGTGCTCGATTTGGTTGGATTCAATTACCATCACGAAACATTCGAGGAGTTTCCGGAAAAATTTCCCGGACAAAAATTCATTGCAACCGAAACAACATCGTCGTTGCATACCCGAGGCTTTTACGACATGCCCAGTGACAGCATACGTCGTTGGCCCGAGCGCTGGGACAAACCTTTTAACGAGGGAAATCCAAACAATACCTGTTCAGCCTACGACAATTGCAGCGCTCCCTGGGGTTCGACTCACGAAGAATCATGGAAAATTATCAAAAAACAAGATTACCTGTCGGGAATGTACATTTGGACCGGTTTCGACTACCTGGGTGAACCAACACCCTACGGATGGCCGTCGCGAAGTTCCTATTTTGGTATTGTTGATTTGGCCGGATTCCCCAAAGATGCGTTTTATATGTACCAAAGTGAATGGACCAACAAAGACGTTTTACATATTTTTCCACACTGGAACCATACTGAAGGACAAGCGGTTGATGTTTGGGCTTATACCAGCTTTGATGAAGTGGAGCTCTTTATAAACGAACAATCACAAGGAATTCAACGAAAGAAAGGAGACGATATACACCTGCAATGGCGGGTGGTTTACCAGCCGGGAACTTTAAAGGCTGTCGGAAAAAAAGCCGATGGAACTATCAAAGAAACGCTTATTCATACTGCGGGGAAACCGGCAAAAATTCAGCTGATTGCCGACAGAACCGTGCTAACAGCCGATGGTGAAGATTTATCGTTTATTACCGTAAACGTTTTGGATAAAGACAACAACCTGGTTCCGGATGCCGACAACCTGATTCAATTTAATGTGCCCGAAACACTTGAAATTGCCGGAGTCGATAATGGAAACCAGATTAGTCATGAATCGTTTAAAGTCAATTACCGAAAAGCATTTAACGGCAAATGCCTGTTGATTGTAAAAAGTAAGCTGGACGAAAGCAATACCTTAATCGAGGCTACATCAGAAGGTTTAAGTTCTGATTCCATTGAAATAATAAGCAAAAAGTAGGTTTTTTCATAATTAAGCAGCGTGTTGAAGCAGGTCTGGAAACAGCCATTAGGGGTGCATCCCGATGGCTGCGTTCCGGCTTGTTAATTTAAAAATGGAAACCCCTTATCACCGTATTTGAAAAATCGCGAATCATGAAAAACCTCTTTCTCTATTTAGTTCTGGTACTTATTCAAAGCTCCGTTTCTGGACAAAACCCGGTATCAAATCCCGAATCGAAAGGTTATTCCAGCTGGTTACCTGCACCCGATGCCGACCATGCCATGTTATTAGGCAATGGAACCATGGGTGCCATGGTGTTTGGGCATCCACACAACGAAACCATCATTTTAAACCATGCCGGTTTGTATTTGCCAACCGGATTACCAAAGCAACCCATCGACCAGTACAGTCGTTTAGCCGAAATCAGGCAATTAATTCTGGAAGGCTTGGGTGAAGAAGCTGCAAAAATTCCGGTTGAACAAAGCCTTGCCGAGGGATATGGCGGTCAACAATGGAGTGACCCGTATATTCCCGCCTTCGACCTTAAGATAAACACTACGCCTGCCAACATAAAAAACTACCAACGAAGCGTAAACTTTGAATCCGGTGAAGCTACTGTTAGCTGGGAACAGGAGGGCAATCGCTTTTTACGTCAACAGTTTATCAGCCGGGCCGACTCTGTAATGGTAATCCGCATTTCGGCCAGTAATCCGTTCGATGCTGAATTTCTTTTTGCCCGCAGGCCGATAGCCTGGAACCAATGGGATTACATCAACAGTAACATAAAAAATACGCACATAAAAAGTGAAAACAAGCACCTTTTCTACCAGAGTGAATTTGTGCATCAATGGGAAGGAAATATTGCCGGTTATGCAGGTATCGGTAAAATTGTTGCAAACCAAGGAAAAGTCGAATCGGAAAACAATGGCCTAAAGGTTTATAAAACCCGGGAAATTCTTTTTCTGTTGAAGATTGAAAGCTACAAAACAGGGGAATCGTTTCAAACGGAACAAATTCTACGCACATTAAATGCTCTGGAACCCGATTATCAGCGCTTGCTATCGGCTCATAAAAAAATACACAGCGAATTGTTTAATCGGGTTAGTCTTGACTTAAACGGAAACAAGGAAGATAAAAATCTGGATTCGGAAGTCATGATGCAGGAAGCAAAAAAACGCTTTAGTCCGGCCTTTGTTGAGAAACAGTTTTATGCAGCTCGCTACAACATTTTAAGTGCTACCGGAAAAAATCTGCCAAACCTTCAAGGCATCTGGGGCAGTTCCATGCAACCTCCCTGGTCGTCAGACTATACCCACGATGGAAATCTGCCCGTAGCAATTTCATCGTTCCTTAGCAGCAATATGCCCGAGCTAATGAATTCCTTTTTCGATTACCACGATGCGCGCCTTCCCTACTATCGCGATAACGCACAAAAACTTTACGGTTGCCGGGGTATTCAGGTTCCCTCGCACAGCAGTTCGCACGGATGGAACGTACACTTCGATCCAACCTGGTGCCTTTCGTTCTGGAATGGTGGAGCCGCCTGGACCGCACATTTTTATTACGATTACTGGCTTTATACCAACGATAAAAAATTTTTACTGGAGCGCGCTTATCCCTTTATGAAAGAAGCTGCTCTTTTTTACGAAGACTTTTTAACTCCGGGAACCGATGGCAAATGGGTGTTTAACCCGTCGTATTCGCCCGAAAACAATCCGGCCAATCATCCTTCACAAGCTACCATTAATGCCACCATGGATGTGATGCTGGCCAAAGAATTATTCCGGAATCTGCTTAATGCCGGAAAAATTGTAAAGGAAGATAAAAACCAACTTAAAAAATGGGAAACGCTGCTCAGCCAAATGCCCGATTATGAACTTGACTCCACCGGAACGCTGCGTGAATGGCTGTGGCCAGGATATCAGGAAAATCACAAACACCGGCACCTTTCGCACATGTATGGCATGTATGATCAAATGGATCCTGAACTTGTTGCTAAGCCCGAATTAATTAACGGCGTTAAAAAAGTGCTTGATGAACGCATGAATGTGCGCCGGAACGAAAATGGCGGAATTATGGTGTTTGGGCTGGTACAAATGGCCTGGGTTGCAGCCAATCTGGGCGATGATGCATTAACAGAAGAAATCCTGCACTGGCTGTCGGCAAATTATTGGAGCAATTCGCTGGCCACTTATCACGATCCCAACGGATTATTCAACATGGATTTAAGCGGCGGATTTCAAACCGCTGTTATTCGCTCGTTAGTATATTCCGAACCTGAATATTTATGGATATTTCCGGCAAAACCATCATCGTGGGAAACCGGGTCAATAAGCGGAATCAAAGCACGCAAGCAGCTAACTATTGAAAAACTAAGCTGGCAAAAAGGGGAGGTAAAGCTTATTTTGCGTTCACCCATCGAACAAAAAATTAAATTAAAGCTTCCCATAAACACCCAAGCGGTTTTCGCAGCTGGAAAAGCTTTAAAAACCGACAAGCAAAAAAACCAGGTGTGGATAAAAATAGAACCACAAACTGCCGTAAATTTGACTGTATTACTTAACTAAGTTAAAACCTCGTGGAAAATGAAAAATTCAACCCTGCGAATAATTCCAATGCTTCTGGCTTTAATACTAATTGCTTGCATTGCATGTAAAAGGAATCAATCGATGGAATTGCAAAGCCCCGATAACAACGTTAAACTTCATGTTTCGCTAAATGCTACAGGCCAGTTGTTTTATCAGGTATGGTATCAGCAAAAACAAGTAATGGAACCATCGTTGTTGGGTCTTGAGCGACAGGATGCCGACTTTTCCCGGAACTTAAGCTGGCAGGGAATTTCTGAGGCCGCACGCATCAACGATTCATACACCCTTAACGTTCACAAAAAAGAACTTTATACCTATGAAGCCAACGAACAGGTAATTCGTGTTCTCGGTCCTATGAACGAACCCATGGAAGTTATTTTCAGGGTGTCGAACCATGGAGTTGCTTTTCGTTATCATTTTCCCAATTCCGATTCGACGCTTAAAATAATAAACCACGAGCACACCAGTTTTGCCTTTAATAGTGAGGCCAAATCGTGGTTGCAACCCATGGCTTATGCTAAAACAGGCTGGGGCGAATGCAATCCTTCGTACGAAGAACATTACCTGCAAAACCAGCCGGTTGGCTTGCCATCGCCAATGGCCGGATGGGTTTTTCCGGCACTGTTTAAAACTGGGGAAACCTGGGTTCTTCTATCAGAAACGGCTGTTGATCGCAGTCATTGTGCTTCGCATCTGCAAACCAAATCTACCACAGGTGTTTACAACATTGCTTTTCCCGATCCCCAAGAAGTAATATTTTCCGGAGAACTGAATCCCCAATCCACACTTCCGTGGAAATCGCCCTGGCGGATTATCGCTTTAGGCTCACTGGCCGAGGTAAGCGAATCAAGCTTAGGAACCGATTTAGCAAATCGCCCAATAAACGGCAACTTTTCATGGGTAAAACCCGGACGCGCTTCGTGGAGCTGGGTGCTGCTTAAAGACGACCAAACCATTTATCCGGTTCAAAAAAAATTTATCGACTATGCTGCCGATATGGGTTGGGAATATTGCCTGATAGATGCCGGATGGGATTTGCAAATTGGTTATCCAAAAATACAGGAACTAAGCGATTACGCCCAATTAAAAAATGTTAAGCTTCTGTTGTGGTATAATTCGGCTGGCGATTGGAACTCCACACCCCAGACTCCCAAAAATGCATTACTTTCCAGGGCTGAACGCATTAAGGAATTCACCCGCATTAAAGAGATGGGAATTGCCGGTGTAAAAGTCGACTTTTTTGGTGGCGACGGACAATCCGTAATGAACTACTACATCGACATTCTGGAAGATGCTGCCCGGCTTGGACTTATGGTAAATTTTCACGGATGTACTTTACCCCGGGGTTGGCACCGCACCTATCCAAACCTGCTAAGCATGGAGGCAATTCGGGGAATGGAGTTTGCAACTTTTACCCAGGACGATGCCAACCTTTTGCCCAGCCATTGCGCCACCATTCCATTCACCCGCAATGTATTCGATCCCATGGACTTTACACCTACTTGTTTTGGTGAAATAGATAACATTAATCGAATTACCACCAATGGTTTTGAATTAGCCCTGGCTTTACTTTTTCAATCGGGTATTCAGCATTATGCCGAAATACCTGAAATAATGAATGCTGTACCTGCTTTTGTTAAAGAAACCATGAAGAATATTCCGGTAGTTTGGGACGAAACCCGCCTGATTGATGGTTTCCCGGGTGAATTTGTAGTCATGGCCCGTCGTTCAGGTAAAACCTGGTATATTGCAGGCATTAATGGTCAGGATGCAACAAAATCAATTAAACTCGATTTAAAATTTACTCAGGCCAAATCAGCAAATTTGATTACTGATGGTTCAAATAATCGGGAATTTAATTTCTCAATAATCGAGGATTCTAATAATAATCCTATCGAAATTAACCTGCAAGCCCATGGTGGTTTTTTAATTCAAACTACAGAATAATCTGACCAAGGTTTATTATATGTTAATTCCTTATAACAAATGCATTATCGAATTTCAAAAACACAGCGTCTGATGCAAAAATTTGTCTTTTTGTTGTTCCTCGTTGGCCTTTTTGCCTCATGCAAAACCTCACAAACACCAACCAATGGGTCAATTCGTCTCAATTCCTTAGGCTACACTCCCCATGGAATTAAAAAAGCAACTTTACTAAGTTCTTCAGCTACATTTAAAATAATTGATGCGCAAAACCACATTACCGTTTTTAAAGGAAAGGCTTTGGGGCCTAACTATCAACCTGATGTAGCACAGCAGGTATATGTTGCCGATTTCACCGAATTAACCCGGGCAGGAACTTATTACCTGAAAAACCAGAATGGGGTTTGTTCTCCCGTCTTTACCATTGGTAAACCAGTTTACGATTCGGCTTTTTATACCGCCATGCGGGGATTTTACCTGTGGCGATGCGGAACTGAAGTCATGGGTGTTCACAGGAACGATACTTTTAAACAGGAAGCTTGTCACCTTAACGATGGCTGGCTCGATTATACCGAATTTGGAAACAAACACAAAGACGGAACCGGAGGTTGGCACGATGCGGGCGATTATGGAAAATACACCGTCAATTCCGGAATTACCATGGGGTTGTTGTTTTTTACCTGGAATAGTTTCGAATCAAAACTAAAATCCGTTTCTCTTGATATTCCCAATACGGCCAATAGACTTCCCGATTTTTTAAAAGAGTTAAAATGGGAAACCGACTGGTTACTAAAAATGGAATACCCCGATACCTCGGGAAGGGTTTCACACAAATTAACCCGCCTTAGTTTCTCCGGTTTTGTCATGCCTGAAAAGGATACAGCACAACGCTATTTTACATCGTGGAGCACTTCGGCTACAGCCCATTTTGCCGCAGTAATGGCACAGGCAGCCCGTTATTTTAAGCCTTACGATTCCGTTTACGCACAAACCTGCCTCGATGCCGCAAGTCGCGCTTACCGCTGTTTACAAAACCATCCGAAATACAAAAAATGGGAACAACCCGAATTCAGCACCGGAGGTTATCAAACTCACGATGCCGATGCCCGATTATGGGCTGCTGTCGAATTATGGGAAACCACTGGCAACGTACATTACCTCACTGATTTTGAAAGCAGCATAATAAAAACTGATCCGGCAGTTGATCTGAACTGGGACTGGCAAAACGTAAAAAACCTGGGAGTTTTTACCTATTTGCTTTCAAAAAAAGAGGGAAGAAACGAGTCGCTTAAAAAGCAACTAACTGAATCGTTGCTTCAGATTGCTGATTCCATTGTTTGGTATACCGATACCGATGTTTACGGACGTCCGTTTAATCAATATTACTGGGGGTGCAACGGAACTGTAGCCCGCTTGGCCAGCAACCTGTATGTAGCTTTTTCGCTTAGCGGAAAACAAAAATACAAAAATGCTAACGACCAGATTGTTGCGCATCTTTTTGGTCGTAATTATTATGGCCGTTCTTATGTTACCGGCTTAGGCTTCAATCCGCCCATGCACCCACACGATCGCCGATCGGGAGCCGATAACAGTTCCGCTCCCTGGCCCGGATATCTGGTTGGTGGCGGACATACTGCAAACGACTGGATTGACGAAGAAGCCAGCTATTCACACAACGAAATTGCCATCAACTGGCAGGCTTCCTTAGTGTATGCCCTTGCATTTGCTATGAGCGAATAAAATACCCATAAAACCAACGAACAACTTAATACCAGATTCTGCTAATAATATAAATTCTCCATCATGAATATGAAAAAAACCTTCCTGCTTTTATGGGTGCCCATCGTTCTTCTGCTGGCCTGTAATACGGACAAAACAGAGGTATTGCCCATCAACAATGGAGCTGAACTTATTTCAAAAAACGGTTCATTAAAGGTTCAGTATTATACTCCGTCTATCGTGCGGGTAACCAAATGGTCACCCGATGGAACCGCTGAAAAAAATAGTCTGGCGATTATTGCCCAACCCCAAA
The DNA here is from genome assembly GCA_050179685.1 of Salinivirgaceae bacterium. Lineage (GTDB taxonomy): Bacteria > Bacteroidota > Bacteroidia > Bacteroidales > SZUA-534 > GWE2-40-63. Next base: position 107,239 of record JBFXEW010000011.1, on the reverse strand, counting down.
AAGAAATTGCTATTGAACTTAGTGAAACCTCACAAGAACTTGTTCTAAGTTCCGGGGCTTTAACCATTACAATAAATAAAGCTTCACAGACCCTATCATATTTTGATGCAAAAGGTTCGCCCATTCTTTCAGAACAGGGTAAGCCCATGTTCACCCCGGTAGTGTTTGATGGTGATTCGGGTTTTGCCATTCAGCAAAGCTTTAAACTAAATCCCGACGAAGGAATTTACGGTTTGGGTCAGCATCAACAGGGTTATTTTAATTATCGCGGAAAAGAAGTGAAACTGGTACAATCAAACACCGATGCGGTAAATCCTTTTTTAATATCAACCCAAAATTATGGCATCCTCTGGGATAATTATTCCATGACTGTATTTAACGACAACGAACAAGGAGCTTCCTTTTGGTCCGATATGGGTAACAACATTGATTATTATTTTGTACACGGCTCAGCTATGGACGAAGTAATTGCTGGTTACCGCACCCTTACAGGGAAAGCACCCATGTACGGCAAATGGGCTTATGGATACTGGCAAAGTAAAGAACATTACGATACGCAGGATGAATTGATGGATGTGGCCAAAAAGTATCGTAAATTAAAAATTCCCATCGACAATATGATTCAGGACTGGGATTACTGGAATGGTGCTGAAAACTGGAGTGGAATGTTTTTCGATAAAACCCTTTTTCCTGCACCCAAAGCCATGTGCGACGAGTTGCATCAAATGAATTACCACATTATTATTTCTATTTGGCCGGCTTTGGGGCCAAAAACACCTATTTATGCCGACATGCAGTCCAACAATTACCTTTATAAACCCACCGGCTGGGCGGGTTTTAAATACTACGATGCTTTTAATCCACAGGCAAACCGTTTGTATTGGAACTACCTGCGTAACGGATTATACAGCAAGGGGTTGGATGGCTGGTGGATTGATTCTACCGAGCCTGATGTTATCAACGCTTTAAGTAAAGAGGCAACCGAATACGAGATGAAAAAACTGGGCAGCAACCACCTGGGTTCATGGGCTCGATACCTTAATGCCTTTTCGCTGGTTATGACCAATGACATTCATCGGTTTTGGCGCGAAGAAACTTCGGAACGTAGGGCTTATATTCTCACCCGATCAACTTTTGCCGGACAACAACGTAATGCTGCTACAACCTGGAGTGGTGATATTGGGGCCAGTTGGAGCATTTACCGGAATCAGATTTCAGCCGGGCTTAACCACAGTATGTCAGGAATTCCTTATTGGACTTTTGATATTGGCGCTTTTGTTCTGGGTGCCTATGAGGGCGTTTTCTGTTATGGCGGCAAAGACCCTGCTTACCAGGAATTGTATAACCGAATGTTCCAGTTGGGTGTCTTCACTCCCATCTTTCGTTCGCATGGTTCTGAAACACCTCGTGAAATCTGGGAAATGGGTGAGTTTACCGAGTCGTTAATCAAATTCGACAAACTGCGTTATCGCCTGATGCCTTACATTTATTCCCTGGCCTGGAAAATTACCAGCGAAGACTACACCCTAATGCGCGGTTTACCCATGGATTTTCCGAACGATAAAAAAACGTTTTCTATCGACGACCAGTTTATGTTTGGATCCTCAATAATGGTTGCTCCCGTTACCGATTATATGTATCACACACCTCCCCAACCCAGTGTAGTTGTGGCTCCCGAATTTTTTACCACTATTTCGGGAGAACCCGGATTAAACGCCAGCTATTTTAAAACTCCTGATTTTAAAGAATTAAGTCGTGAATCGGTAGATGCAAACATCGATTTGAACTGGTATGGGGGCCGCCCCAACTATGTAAGCGATTCCATGTATTCCATCCGCTGGAAAGGAAAAATAACACCCAAAGAAACAGGCAGACATCAGTTTCATCTGAAAAGTTTCGATAAAAAACGCATTATCCTGAATGGCGATACCCTGAAAGTAGTTTATCAAAGTACCGAACAGTACCTTGAACCGATTGTTCTCGAGGCCGGAAAAAGTTATGATTTTGTGTACGAAACCCAAAATAACTCCACCGGAGCTTCACGTACTATCTTAAATTGGAAAACCCCAACCATTTTTGCCAAAGAAGCCGAAAAGGCTGAACGCGAAAAAACACGTGAAGTATATTTGCCGGAAAATACCTTATGGTACGACTTCTGGACTGGTAAAACTCATGCGGGAGGACAAATCGTAGTTTTTGATGCTCCAAAAGATAAAATCCCATTATTGATTCCTGCCGGAAGCATCATTCCCATGGGGCCTTTTATTGAATATGCCACCGAAAAACCAGCCGACCCGCTGGAATTAAGAATTTATCGTGGCGCTGACGGTAAATTCACTTTATACGAAGATGAAAACGACAACTACAATTATGAAAAAGGGATATACGCTACCATCGATTTTATATGGAACGACGCCAAAAGTGAGCTAACCCTGGCAGAGCGTGCAGGAGAATTTCCAGGGATGTTGAAAGAACGCACCATTAATGTGGTACTGGTAAGTGAAGATTCAGGAGTTGGCTTGCCGGTTTCAACCCAGATAAACAAACAGATAAACTACTCAGGAAAAGAAATTAAAGTAGTATTCTAAATCGGATTTGAGAGAGGATAGCGTATATCCTCTCTTCTATTTTGAAAAAGCCCGTTTTAAATCCAGAATCATACAGGAAGATACTTGTTGAAGTTGCTCCAGATTCCGCTGCCATAACATATAACCCAGCCGCTGTCCCACAAAAAAAGCGGTAATCAGAACAACATAGGTATACCAGGCAAAACCTATTTCACCCACATACCTAAGTAAAATAACAAAGGGAACCGGTAAGTGAATGGCAAGTATCCATTGAAACGAGAACTTTTTAACATTGGCACGCCAATAACCAAAAGGAACATTAATAATTAAAACAATAAGCGCAACAAAAAACAAATTCATAATCAAACTTTTCTGCCTGCAAAACTACAATTAAAAAACTTCTATTGGCTTTTCGTTTTAAAAAATCGGTGAAAATTCGGTAAAAACTACATGCATATAAATAATAGCATTTAAGAATGATTGGTAAACTATACTGCATCGCTTTATTCGGGTGGTTAGAGCGTTTCACTCAAAATTTTCACCAATACTGTTGGACTGAATTAGGGGCTGTTTAATGCTTTTTTTCACCTTAAGCAACCAACTCATTCTTTAATTCATCAAGCTATGTATCAAATTTATAGCTACATTTATACGAAATTAAAGGCAGCTTTCGTTAAAAATTCTGTAACTTCTCCTATAGAGAAGCGTCTATTGTCCATAACTTCAACCTTAAAACCAATGGTAAAAATTGAAAAACTACACAAGTCGTATGTAACCGGAGCAAACAGTTTGCATGTGCTTAAAGGAATCGATGTGGAGATTGAGCGTGGCGAAATGGTTTCCATTATGGGAAGTTCCGGTTCCGGAAAATCAACCTTATTAAACATTGTCGGAATTCTCGACAGTTACGATTCGGGAGCCTATTATCTTGATGGTGAATTGATAAAAAACATGAGCGAAGCCAAAGCTGCCGTGCACCGAAACCGTACCCTGGGTTTTGTATTTCAGCAATTTAACCTGATTTCGTTTAAAAACGCCCTCGAAAACGTAGCCTTGCCGCTTTATTATCAAAAAGTAAGTCGTAAAAAACGCAATATTATTGCCATGGAATACCTCGACAAAATGGGACTCAAAGATTGGGCGCATCACATGCCCAACGAATTGTCGGGAGGACAAAAGCAGCGTATTGCCATTGCGCGTTCGTTAATTTCAAAACCTAAAGTAATTCTGGCCGATGAACCTACCGGTGCTCTTGATACTACCACTTCGTACGAAGTGATGGATATTTTAAAAGAAATTCATCAGGAAGGAATTACCGTAATTATTGTTACCCACGAACACGACATTGCCGAAATGACTTCAAGAATTATCCGCCTGAAAGACGGCCTTATTGAATCGAACATTAAAAACGGCAAAGCAAAACATTTGCAGCATGTTTGATTTGGACAAATGGCAAGAGATTTTTGCCACCCTGCAAAAAAATAAACTACGCACATTTTTAACCTCATTTAGTGTTGCCTGGGGAATTTTGCTGCTCATCATTCTATTGGGTTCCGGCAAAGGACTCCAGAATGCTGTGATGCAAAATTTTGACAGCAATGCTAAAAATTCCGTATGGATATGGCCTGGCCGCACCAGCATGGATTACAAAGGTTTAAGCCGCGACCGGGAAGTTCGGTTTACCAACAAAGATTACGAAATCATTCGTGACCAGATTGCTGGTATCGACAACATTTCGCCCCAGTTTAATATTTGGGGAGGAACCCGTGTTACTTACAACAACGAATTCGGAAATTTTTCTGTCCAATGTGTTTTGCCCGATCACCAGCCTATTGAAGGTTCAAAAGTCTTGCAGGGCCGCTACCTGAATAAAATTGATATTCAACAACGCAGAAAAGTAACTGTTATTGGCGAGGAAGTTTACAAAGCCCTTTTTAAAGGCGCAAACCCGATTGGGGAATATATTAAAGTAAACGACATCTCGTTCAAAGTTATCGGCGTATATTCCGATGGCAACGGCTGGCAAAACCGACGTGTAGTTATGCCCTTTACCGCTGCTCAGTCAATCTTTAACGGAGGAGTTAGAGTTTCATCCCTGGGGTTAACAACCGGTAACGCCACTCCTGAAGAAAGTAAAATTATAGAAGATAAAATCCGGCAAAAACTTGCTGCCCTGCACACAGTTAACCCCGAAGATAAGAGTGCTATCGGCATTCGCAATACACTTACCGAATACAGCCAAACGCAAAAAGTATTCCTGGGAATCCGCATGTTTATCTGGTTTATTGGCGTTGGAACTCTTATTGCCGGAATTGTTGGTGTAAGTAACATCATGCTCATAGTAGTAAAAGAACGCACGCGCGAAATTGGGGTTCGCAAAGCTTTAGGTGCTACACCTGCTTCAATTCTGGGTTTAATAATTTCAGAGGCTGTGTTTATTACCACCCTGGCAGGCTACATAGGAATGGTTATCGGTGTAGCTATTATGGAAGCTGTTGATTTTGTAATGGATCAAAGCATTGCCAACGCTCAGGAGACCACCGATGCCGCCGGACAAATTGTATTATTTCTGAACCCAAATGCCGATATTGGAATTGCTGTGGGAGCTACCATATTACTGGTTGTTTGTGGTGCTTTGGCAGGAATGATTCCGGCACTTAAAGCCGCTCGCATCAAACCCATTGAATCGTTACGCTATGAATAAAAAACCTAAGGGTTAAATTATAGATACTGAATTAAATGTTCGACTTAGAATTATATAAAGAAATTTGGCAGGCCATCAGCAAAAACAAGATGCGCTCAACCTTAACCGCTTTTGGGGTGTTTTGGGGAATTTTCATGCTGGTTGCCCTGGCTGGTGCAGGAAACGGGCTCGAAAACGGCATCAACAAACAGTTTGAGGGTTTTGCTACCAATGCAGCTTTTATGTGGACCGAGAATACCACCGTTCCTTACAAAGGTTTTAAAAAAGGACGCAACTGGAACCTCGACAACGACGACATGAAAGCTTTGCGTTACCATGCGCCTGAAATAGAATACCTTGTGCCCCGCTTACAGGCCTGGAGGCAGTCGGGCACCAATAATATTGTGTATAAAGACAAATACGGTTCGTTCCAGATTCAGGGCGATTACCCCGATTTAACCAAAGTGGAACCCTTAAAAATGGCTAAAGGACGCTTCTTAAACGAAATTGATATTCAGCAGGCCCGAAAAGTTTGTGTTATCGGGTCAAGGGTCGAGGAGGTGCTGTTTGCAAATGGGGTGAACCCGGTGGGAGAATACATCAGGGTTTCGGGTGTTTATTTTCAAATAGTCGGAGTTACCAGTCCCGAAGGGAACATTCAGATTGGATACGACAAAAAGGAATCGGTACATATTCCCTTTACCACCGCTCAAAATACCTTTAACTATGGCGACATTGTTCACTTTTTCTCCTTTACCGCCAAAAAGAATTTCGATGTAAGCCAACTTGAAAGCAAGATTATTGATATTCTTAAAAAGCGCAACGATATTGCCCCCGAAGACCAGGGAGCCATGGGGCATGTGAATATTGAACGCCAGTTTAAGATGATGAGTTACCTGTTTATTGGCATCCGAATACTGATTTATCTGGTAGGACTTGGTACGCTTCTGGCCGGAGTTATCGGCATCAGTAATATAATGCTGGTAATTGTAAAGGAACGTACTCAGGAAATTGGTATCAAAAGGGCACTGGGAGCAACTCCTTTTAATATCATTCGGCAGATTATTATGGAGTCAATTTTATTGACCCTTACTGCAGGTTATGCCGGACTAATTCTGGGTATTGGATTGAATGAACTTTTAGGCGTAGCGCTACAGGGCGATGCCAGCGAAATATTTCTAAACCCCGGCATCGACTTAAAATCGGGACTTAATGCTCTGTTGGTACTGGTAATTGCCGGAGCACTTGCCGGTCTGTTACCGGCTCAGCGCGCCGTTCGGGTAAAACCTATTGATGCAATTAGAGAAGAATAAAAGTAGATAAAGTGAACTGGAGTTTTTAAGTGAACTAGAGTTTAAAGTAAAAAAAGAAATGGATAATAAAGAGATACCATTCTATTGGCATCAGTTAAAGCAGAAGCTTCTGAATGGTTACTGTTTTTTGAATCAATATATTTATCACATTTATAAGAAAACATAAATACAATAAGTACTTAACCCTTACTTAAACTATGTTTGACAAAGAAAAATGGATGGAGATATTCTCCACCTTGCAAAAAAACAAATTACGAACCTTTCTCACCTCGTTCAGCGTGGCCTGGGGTATTTTTATCCTGATAGTGCTGCTGGGCTCGGGAAACGGTTTGCAGAATGGAATTACCCATCAGTTTGAACAGGATGCCACCAACAGCATCTGGGTGTATCGCGGACAAACCAGTATGCCTTATCGCGGCCTCCAGCCCGGAAGGCGGATTAAATTTACCAACCAGGACTATGAGGCTACCGCTTCCGAAGTAAAACAGGTTCAGGCCATCTCGTCGCGCTTAAACATCTGGCAACAACGAAATTTAGCGTACAAGCAGGAATACGGTTCGTTCGATATTATTGCCGTTCACGACGGAACCAAAGAAATTGAAGCTGTTGCGTTAGAAAGCGGCCGCTTTATCAGTAAACTCGATGTGCAGATGAGCCGCAAATCGGTAGCCATCAGCTATAAAGTTCGCGACGCCTTATTTAAGGATGAAGATCCCATGGGTAAATACATGAAAATAAACAATGTGCCTTTTAAAGTGGTAGGCGTTTTTCACGATCCCAGCGAGCGCGACAACGACCGGGTGTACATTCCCATTACCACCGGACAAAAAGTATTTACCGGTGGAAACGAAATACAAAACCTGGCCATTACCATTCCTCCTGAGTTGATGAACGAAAGTGTTGAAGTGGAAAACCAGTTGCGCAGCAGCTTTGCCAACCGCCACACCTTTAATGTGGACGACAAACGAGCCATATATATTAATAACAACCTGGAAGAATTTAAGAAATTCCAGGGCCTGTTTAACGGAATCAAAATATTTGTTTGGATTATTGGTATTGGAACCATCATATCGGGAATTGTTGGCGTAAGCAACATCATGATAATAGTTGTGAAAGAGCGCACCCAGGAAATTGGCGTGAGAAAAGCGCTGGGAGCAACGCCCCGTTCCATTATCGGATTAATACTTATGGAGTCGATATTTATTACGGCAGTAGCCGGTTACTTTGGACTGGTGCTTGGAGTTGGTCTGCTCGAATTGTTATCGCCCCACTTGCAATCCGACTTTTTTATGAACCCCGAGGCGGATATTCGAATTGCAGCCGGAGCTACACTGCTGTTAATTGTCTCAGGAACGCTGGCCGGTTTAATTCCTGCACGTAAAGCAGCAAGTATAAAACCTATTGAAGCCCTGAGGGAAGAATAATTCTTTAAATAAGACGCGTTATGATTGATGTAGATAAATGGAATGAAATATGGATGGCCCTGAAAAAGAATAAACTCAGGTCGTTCCTTACCGCATTCGGTGTTTTTTGGGGCATCTTTATGCTGGTAATTATGTTGGGTTCGGGAAACGGACTGCACAATGCTGTATTTAGCAATATGGGAGACTTCTCTACCAACAGTGCTTTTATGTGGACCCAAAATACGTCCATCCCTTACAAAGGATTTCCCCGCGGACGCCGCTACAATTTTAACAATGGCGATACCGAGCTGATGCTCAAAAATATTCCCGAACTAAAAGCCTTATCGCCCCGGCTGAATGGCTGGACCAGCGAAGGTGGAATAAACACGGTTCGCAACGATCGCTCGGGTGCCTACTCCATTATGGGCGATTATCCTGCCTGGCAGTTAATCGATCCGGTGGAAATAACTGCCGGAAGATTTGTAAACGAAATTGATATTGCCGAAAAACGAAAAGTAGTGGCCATCGGTAAAAAAGTGGTCGACGAACTGTTTAAACCGGGCGAAGATCCCATTGGTGAATACATTAAGATTAATGGCATCTATTTTAATGTGGTGGGCGTTTTTAAATCGAAAAAAAGCGGAGGCCAGGCCGAGCGCGAAGAACAAAACATTCACATGCCTTTTACCACCTTACAAAAAACCTACAATTTTGGCGATGTGGTGGGCTGGTATGCCATGAGTGCCCACGACGATATTCCGGTCGAGATTGTGGAACAAAAAGCCCGGGCTATTATCAAAGCACGCCATAAAATACATCCCGACGACGACCGCGCCATTGGTGGTTTTAATGTGGAAAAGGAATTCCGTAAAATGAATGGTTTGTTTACCGGCATCAACACCCTGATTTGGATTGTGGGTATTGGTACCCTGATGGCCGGAGTAATCGGCGTAAGCAACATTATGCTGGTAATCGTAAAAGAACGCACCAAAGAAATTGGCATTCAGCGCGCATTGGGAGCTAAACCCCTGAAAGTGGTTTCGCAAATTATCAACGAGTCGGTATTTTTAACTTCACTGGCCGGGTTTGTCGGATTGTCGGCAGGGGTTTGGCTGGTCGAAGGCATAAACCGGGCCATGGCCGGTGGCGGTGGCGATATGTTCCGCGACCCGGAAGTAGATATCCGTGTGGCGACCATTGCCCTTATTGTGCTGATAGTTTCCGGCGCACTGGCGGGCTTGTTGCCGGCATCGCGTGCGGTGAGTATCAAACCTATTGAAGCCATAAGGCAGGATTAAGAAGAAGTACTTAGAGTGACTAAAGTGAGCTAAAGTACTTAAAGTGAATAAAGTTAAAAGTGATTAAGTTATGGATAACAAAACTTTTGGAAAAACATTGGAAGAAAGAACGCTTAAGTTTGCTGTGGCTGTTATTCACTTGTCGGCCAGCTTGCCAGAAAGTCCCGAAGGAAAAGTTATCCGCAATCAGCTAAGTAAATCGGGAACCAGCATTGGTGCAAATTACCGGGAGGCAAATCGCTCACAAAGCAAGGCCGACTTTATTCATAAAATTCACATCAGTGAATCGGAAGCCAGCGAAACCCTGTATTGGCTTGAAATAATTAAAACCATGAACTGGTGCAGCGCTTCAGTTCTGCAACCTCTAATTGATGAATGCTCCGAATTGTTAGCACTTTTGACATCAATACGTTCAAAACTTAAAAACAAATAACATGAGAAAAATACCACATAACTATAGTCACTTTAAGTATTCCAATTACTTTATGAACTCTAGTCACTCTATGAACTTTAAGTACTCTATGAACTCTAGTCACATAAATAACTTAACTTACAAATATTAACGATTAACACTTATAACTAATGAAAAAGTTTTTTAGAATCCTTATCTGGGTAATTATTGCAGCCGCCTTTTTAGGCACCCTGGCTTTTCTGGCCAGCAAATCGAAGAAGAAACCCGTTGTTTATGAAATTCATAAACCCACAAAAATCGACATTGTAAAGAAAACCATTGCCACCGGTTCGGTTTTGCCAAGAAAAGAAATCCAGATTAAACCTCAGATTTCAGGAATTGTGCAGGAAATTTATCTCGAAGCCGGACAAATGGTGAAAGAAGGACAGGTAATTGCCCGTATTAAGGTAATTCCCGATATGATTAGTCTGAATGCTGCCGAATCGCGGGTAAAACAAGCCGAGCTGAACTTCGAAAACGAAAAACTGAAGTTCGAGCGTCAGCAACAACTGTATAAAAAGAATGTGATTTCCGAGTCGGAATTCCAAAATGCCGAGTTGGCTTACAATTCAGCCAACGAAGAGTTACAAACGGCAAAAAACAACCTCGACATTATTAAAGAAGGGGTAAACCGCAAGGCCGAAACAGCCACCAACACCCTTATCCGCTCAACCATTAGCGGAATGCTGCTCGATATTCCGGTTAAGGAAGGAAACTCAGTTATTCAGAGTAACAACTTTAACGACGGAACCACCATTGCCATTGTGGCCGATATGACCGATATGATTTTTGAAGGCAAGGTGGACGAAACCGAAGTGGGAAAGATTGTGGAAGGCATGCCGTTGAAACTGACCATTGGCGCCATTGAGAGCGAACGTTTCGACGCCAACCTCGAATACATCTCGCCCAAAGGCGTGGAAGAAAACGGAGCCATTCAGTTCGATATTAAGGCCAAGGTGGAATTAAAGAAAAACCAGTTTATCCGTTCAGGATACAGTGCCAACGCCGAAATTGAACTCGAACGTCGCGACAGCGTAATGGCCATAACCGAAGGTTTAATCACCTTTAGCGGCGACACCGCTTTTGTGCAGGTCTTAACCAGCGATTCCATTACCATTCCGCAAACATTCGACAAACGCAAGATTGAAATCGGCCTGTCGGACGGTATCAACATTGAAGTTACCGAAGGCCTAAACTGGGAAGACGAGCTTAAAGGCGAGCCTAAAAAAGAAGAAAAGAAAAAAGGGCCCCAGGCTCAATCGTAACTTAAACCGTACTTAAAATACTAATACAATGAAGAAATTAACTTACGGCTATCTGACCTCGCTTCTGCTGGCGGCCTTTTTGTTCCCTGCCTTTACCGGCACGGCGCAGGATGCCTGGACCCTGGACAGTTGCGTGCAATATGCCATCGAAAATAACATACAGATAAAACAGCAGACCCTGAATGTAAACTATCGGGAGAATCAGGAAACCCAGGCCCGCTTAAACCGACTACCTAATCTAAACGGACAGATGGGTTATGATTTTAACTTTGGTCGTTCATTGAATTACGATAATACCTATACCGACCAGAATTCGCAGGACGTCTCTTTTTATGTGGGTTCCGAAGTTACTTTATTTCAAATGATGGCCAAGAACAACACGGTGAAGCAACGCCATCTTGAGCTTCAGGCGGCTTTAATGGATCTGGAAAAAGCCCGCGACGACATCGCACTAAATGTGGTGTCGGCTTACCTAGAAATACTATTTAATAAGGAACTTGTTGCTACTGCAAACGAACAACTTGCCGTAACACAGCAACAAATTGACCACAACCGCAAACAAGTGGAAGCCGGCAATCTGGCCCGGGGAAAATTGCTTGAAACTGAAGCCCAGTTGGCATCGGAAGAATTAAACCTGACCAATTATGAGAACCAGCTAAAGCTTTCACTCATTAACCTGGAGCAACTTCTGGAACTACCCCTGACCGATAGTTTTGATATTGTAATTCCGGAGATTGACGCCTCAGCAATGACCAAAAGCCTGCTGATGAGCGAATCGGTATACGACAGAGCGGTTCAGGAACGTCCCGAAATTCTTAGCAAAGAATTTACGCTAAGCAGTTTGGAAAAGCAGGCTGCCATTGCTAAAGCCCAGCTTTACCCAACACTTACGGCAGGAGCTTCGTACTACACCAATTACAACAACAAGTACCGCTATCCTGCAAATCCCGGTCCGGGAGACTTAATTCCTTTTGGAGAACAGTTCGAAAACAACCGACGTCTGAATATTGGTTTAACCTTGCGGATTCCTGTTTTCAATGGCTATACGGCACGCACCAACTATAAAAACTCCGTTATTCAATACGAATCGGGTAAATATGAATTACAACTGGAGAAAAACAACCTGCGCAAGCAGATTGAGCAGGTACACGCCAATGCCATAGCAGCACTTAAAAAATATCAGTCGAGCCAAAAGGCAGTTAAAAGTGCCGAAGAAGCCTTCCGCTATGTGCAGGAAAAATTTAACCTGGGCATTGTAACGCCTTTGGAGTTTAACGATTCAAAAAACAAGGTTACTGCCGCCCAGTCGTCGTTTATTCAGGCCAAATATGAATACATTTTCCGGGTTAAGATTCTCGACTTTTACAATGGGGTAGCCATACAGCTATAGGCTTACCCCTTACCATAAAACAAATACGCCGGCCCAAAAGCCGGCGTATTCCGCGTTTCCCAATAGTCCAACCTTATTCGCCTTTCTCAAACGAGGCCCTGCCTATTGCTTCTTTTAACTTCATTCCTGGAGTGAAGATGATCTTAATATTTTTAATTTTATTTACATTGAAGGCATCGGGGGTATCCACGCCCTCGCTGCTAAACGATATACGTAAGGTTCCCAGCTCGCCCAGGCTTACCGATTGCCCGTCGAGCAGGTAAATGGGTACCTGATCCACAACATTTTGAAGTACACTACTGATATCGCCACGGCTAAGCGACGATATTTTTTCAATATCTGCTGCAATTTGCGTCAGTGATTTTTTTCCTTTGGAAACATGGCTCGCATAGAGCTTTTTCGGGGCTTCCTTATCACTCGGGTTCCCCTTTTCAATTAACTTGTAGGTTAACATACCGGTTCATTTAAGGAGTTTATTACTTATTGAAAATCACGAATAAAATTAAAACATAATTTCTTACGATGGATCATTTTTATCGTTTTTTTGATAAAAAAAATTACCCGCCTACAGTGCTTATAAACAAAGGCTTGTAGCAGGCCTTATTTTCGTATAGACGAAAATAAATTTTCATCTATACGGTTTTTAAAAAGCGTCTATACGAAAATTTCTTTCGATCGGGACGAAAATATTGAGCCGATTGGGGTAAGGTAAAACTTCCGTTTAATAAGGGGGATATTTTTACCATTCCCCGGCAAATTTGCAGCGGATGCAGCCGGTGGTTTTTAACAGACATAAGATTTAAGACATAAAAACCAGATGCGAGGAATCAGAAACCCGTCAACGGCTTGTTCATTGTTCATTGCCCATTGTATATTGTTAATTACACACAACCCAAAGGGTTGAATCACAATAGCCGTAGGTGCAACCTACGGATTGATACACCAATCCATTTTCCGTTAATGGCTCCGTAGGAGCCAAATATCGGTAGCCCCGGGTGAAGCCCGGGGAATAAATGCACCTACATTCGAAAGGCGGGGCATCCACAGCAGGCTCCATGGAATATTTTACCAAACATGCCCCGCAAGGCAACCCGAAAGAGGAAAGGTGATTTTCGATTGCAGATTTCAGATAAGCGATTAACGAAATATGATATGCGATTTGTAAGCTGGGCTTACCTTGCGCTGCATGATAACAAAGCTTTTCATGGAACCTTTACTGCTTGCAGCGCTTTTCCTTACATAAATCAGATTCTACCGACCTTGAACCCCGCCGGGGTTTTCGTCCCGCTATGGCTACCAACCGCAATCCGCCCACGCTGTTAATTGCTCATTGCTTATTGTATATTGTTAATTGCAAACAACCCAAAGGGTTGAATCACAATAGCCGTAGGTGCAACCTACGGATTGATACACCAATCCATTTTCCGTTAATGGCTCCGTAGGAGCCAAATATCGGTAGCCCGGGGATTGAATGCACCTACATTCGAACAGCGGGGCATCCACGGCAGGCTCCATGGAATATTTTACCAAACATGCCCCGCAAGGCAACCCGAAAGAGAAAAGGTGATTATCGATTTCAGATTTCAGATAAGCGATTAACGATATCAGAGGTGCATTTTTTTGGATTAGCTCTGTTGCGCTGCATGATAACAAAGCTTTTCATAGAACCTATGCTGCTTGCAGCGCATTATCTTTGGGAAAAACCAAACCCCGGGTTTACACCCGGGGCTATTATAGTGACACCCCTTCGGGGTTTTTTCCCTGCTGAGACTACCAATCGTAAACTGGACACTGAATACTGTTGGCTTCCTTCTGTGAACTATGAACCGGAGATTTTAATCTTTTGTCTTGAGTCTCTGGTCTTAAGTCTTATGTCTATACTCTACTCATTCAGCTTCCAGTTGCTCCACTGGCTTTGACTGCCTGAACTGGTGCTCACTTTAGGATTCTGCTCTTTATCGTTAATCAATACCGAGCGCAACGACACGTTTTCGATAACAAAATCGGATAAGTCTTTATAGCTCACATTACCGCGGGTTTGTTGCATCTTTTTAAGCAGGTAGTAGGTAAACATGCCGTGTTCCTGTTGTTTGTAGGGCAAGGATGACTGTTCGCTGCTACTGGCACTAAACACCACCAGGTTGCCACCGAGCGGACTTTCTTTGGGGTTTATTTTCACCCCGCGTGCGGCCAGTAACCCCTGGTTACGTGCACCTCCCGAGAAACAAGCATCGATAAATACGGTGACTCTTTTCGAGGGAAATTCGGTTAATTGGGCATACATATCTTTCAAAGCAATGCCATCGTAGGCATTCTTTCCGCTCACATCAACCGGCATAATAAAGGGTTCTTTGGTTTGTTCGTCGGGTAGTCCATGGCCGGCGTAATAAACAAAGAATTCGGCTTTTCCGTTGGTAGCCTTAATAATTTTACTGGCTTTGTCGATGCCCTGACGCATCCGTCCGGTGGTGGCATCGAGCATAAAAATGATGTTCTCCTCGGGAATACCCAACACACTTTGAGCGTACTCTTTAAAAGCGCTTGCATCGTTGCGGGCAAAGTCCACATTAACTTCACTCGAAAGATCGAGCTGGTGCGAACTGTAATCCTCGTTTCCAATTATTAAAGCATAACGATACGTGTATTGCCTGGGCGAAACGGGTATGTTTTTATCGACATCGGAATTTTTCTGGAAAAGATAAGATGGTTGTCCACCTCCTCCTGTAGGAACATATACAATCTCCTGCTTAACTACCGTATCGACCTTAGTTACCAGCCGTTCATGGATAACTGTCTCGCCTACGGGGCTCATCTTAATGTAAACATTATCCTGATATTTCCGGTTGGCACCAACCGCTACATCAACCAACCCGGGTACTACATAATACAAAAAATCGACTCCAGCCAGCCAGTGAAAGGTCGACATGTCGTGGTATTCGGCATCGTGATAACCATCTTTTCGCAACACATATACCTGTTCGTTTTTACGGTTGTTTTGCGATGGGTCCACGCGCCGTTGCACGCTTACCGTGGTTGGAGTTTTCTGATAAGTGTTTTTACCGTTTACGTATAATTCGGCTCCCGGGGGTTCCGATTGCACTGTTACGTTTTGATGGCTTCCCAAAAATATGGTTGCACACGAGGGAAGAAGCAGAAATACCAATCCGGCAAGCAGGGGGACTTTAAACTTTTTCATAGAAGTCGGGTTAGTTGTTGTAACTATAAAACAATAGAATTATAACAGCATTTTGGTTTAAAATGGACTGCAATTTAATTATTTGTAAGCAAATAAAAAATAGCTGCTTTTCAGTGCTTTGTTTTTTTTATAAAACCCACCCGGTCTACACTTACAAGCCGCTATAACATTCCCAGTTCCAGCTTGGCTTCTTCGGTCATCATGTCCATAGTCCATGGGGGATCGAACACCAGGTCGATGCGGGCTTCGTTAATTCCCTCCACTCCTTCCATTTTTTGCTTTACCTCGGCCATAATGCTGTCGGCCACCGGACAGCCGGGAGCTGTCAGGGTCATCTCTACGTCGAGAATGCCGTCTTGTTCTTTCAGGTTGTAAATTAAACCCAAATCGTAAATATTAACCGGAATCTCCGGGTCGTATATGGTTTGCAATTCGGCAACCAAAATATCCTCTAACTCTTGTGTCATGGTCGTTTTGTTTTAAGTTCTGTTCTTGCTTAACTGTTCTGTTTGGTATGATAAGCCAGGGCATACATTTTCATTTGTTTTACCATGGCAACCAAACCATTCGAGCGGGTTGGCGATAGGTTCTCGTGCAGCCCAATCCGGTCGATAAAATACAGTTCTCCATTCATAATATCTTCGGGTTTGAGGCCCGACATCACCCGCACCAACAAAGCCACAATTCCCTTGGTAATAATGGCGTCGCTGTCGGCAGTAAAAATTACCTTTCCGTCTTCCATTTCAGCATCGAGCCACACTTTACTCTGACAACCCTTTATCAGGGTTTGTTCGTTTTTTATCTTGTCCGATACCGGCTTTAGTTCCTTACCCAAATCAATCAGGTACGAATATTTATCCATCCAGTCGTCGAATACGCTGAATTCTTCTATTACTGCGTCCTGTCTCTTATTTAATTCACTCATAAAGCGCTGTTTCTCTAATTACAAGTCACCCGACGACTTGTTCGTTGTCATTGTTTGTATTTTGTGTTAAGATAGTCGTCGGGTGACTATCCCCCTGGGTTTAGGCAAACAAGTCGATAACCTTTAGCAACCCCTGGTGTAACTGGTCAACTTCGTCCCGGGTATTATAAAACGCAAAACTAGCCCGTACGGTTCCCGAAATTCCGTAATGAATCATTACCGGCTCGGTACAGTGCGTTCCGGTACGTACCGCGATGCCCATTTTATCCAACAAAGTGCCCACATCGTAGGCGTGTAAGCCGTTTATGTTAAACGAAATCACGCTGGTTTTATGCCTGGCTGTTCCAATGATTTCAAGTCCGGGGATGGTCAACAATTTTGCTTCGGCATAGTCGAGCAGTTCTTTTTCATAAGCCGCCACTTTGTCTAAACCCAAAGCAGTCAGGTAATCGATGGCTGCCGCCAGGGCAATGGAATCGGCATAATTGGGGGTTCCGGCTTCAAACTTAAAGGGCAGTTGGTTGTAGGTTGTTTTTTCAAAACTCACACTTTCAATCATCTCGCCACCGCCCTGGTAGGGAGGCATCTGGTTTAACCAGCTTTCCTTACCGTAAACCACGCCAATACCTGTAGGACCATAGATTTTATGGCCTGAGAACACATAAAAATCGCAATCGAGTTCCTGCACATCCACTTTCATGTGTTGCACCGCCTGTGCTCCGTCGATCAATACCACAACACCTTGCTGGTGCGCCAAAGCAGTAATTTCCTTTACGGGATTTATGGTTCCCAGCGAGTTACTCACATGGTTTACCGCAATAATCCGCGTTTTGTCGTTAATTAGTTTTTCAAGCTGATTCAGTTCCAACTCTCCTGCCTGATTAAAAGCCCATTTTACCACGCGGGCTCCCCGCTTTTCGGCCACCATTTGCCAGGGAACCAAATTGGAGTGGTGTTCCATTTCGGACACAATAATTTCGTCGCCCGCATTGATAAACTTTTCACCAAACGAATGGGCCACCAGATTAATACCTTCGGTAGCTCCACGGGCAAAAATAACCTCATGACTGTTCCGTGCATTGATAAATTTTTGCACTGTGAGCCGGGCGTTCTCCGTTTCGGTAGTTGCCTTATTGCTTAAATAATGCACCCCGCGGTGAATATTGGCATTGTATTTTGTATAAACCTCTATCAGTTTATCGAGCACCACCTGCGGTTTTTGGGTGGTAGCCGCATTATCTAAATAAACCAGGGGTTTGTTATAAATCGTCTCTTTAAGGATGGGAAAGTCTTCCCGTATTTTTTCAACGCTAAAAGCCATAAGTAAACATCTCAATTACGGCCACAAAAATACGATTAATTGTGGATAAAAAGGTATGGAATTGGTTTAAGATTCATCCCATAAAACAGCAAGCAAACCATTCGTCTGGCTTAAAGCCGGAAAAGTTTGCTTCTGTAATGATTGCCATCCCGGCAAAGAACAGGATAATATCCTGCAATCAATCTTTTACCCGGACGGCTATTTCAGCCCTCTGTTATACTTTTTCCAGTACCATGGCTATTCCCTGGCCTACACCAATGCACATGGTACACAGCGCCCGTTTGGCTGTGCTTTGCTGCATCTGATGCGTAGCCGTAGTAAGCAAGCGCGCACCGCTCATTCCCAGCGGATGTCCCAGGGCAATGGCTCCGCCTAAGGGGTTAATGCGCGGATCGTTATCGGCCAGACCCAATTCGCGGCTACAACCCAAAGCCTGAGCGGCAAAAGCTTCGTTCAGCTCTATCAAATCCATATCGTTGAGCGTCAAGCCCAAATGCTTCAACAGTTTTTGTGTTGCTGGAACAGGGCCCATTCCCATAATGCGCGGAGGAACTCCGGCCGCTTTCATTCCTAATATTCGGGCTTTGGGAATCAAATTGTATTTTTTTACCGCTTTGGCTGATGCAATAATTAAAGCTGCCGCTCCATCGTTTATTCCCGATGCGTTGCCAGCAGTAACCGTTCCCTCGGTTCCCGTAACCGGTTTCAGGGTAGCCAGTTTTTCCATTGTCGTAGCACGGGGGTGTTCGTCAACGCTTACAATTACTGGATCACCTTTGCGCTGAGGAATGCTTACCGGAATCAACTCCTGTTGAAATCCGTTGTTCTGTTGTGCCTTATTTGCCTTTTCCTGACTCCATAAGGCAAACTTATCCTGGTCGCTGCGGCTAATGTGGAATTCCTTTGCAATATTTTCTGCGGTTTGTATCATGCCCTCGGTACCGTACATTTTATCGAGTGCTTTGTTTATAAAGCGCCAACCCATGGTGGTGTCGTACATCTGCTGGTTACGTCCATAAGCGCCATCGGCTTTACCAATAACAAAAGGGGAACGCGACATGCTTTCGACTCCGCCGGCAATAATAAGCTCGGCTTCACCTGCCTGAATAGCGCGGGCGGCTGTACCTACTGCATCCATTCCTGAACCGCAAAGCCGATTGATGGTGGCTCCGGGAATCGTTACCGGATAGCCTGCCAGTAATAAGGACATGCGGGCCACGTTACGGTTATCTTCGCCGGCCTGATTGGCACAACCCAAAAGTACATCATCAACTTCGTTCCAGTTAATCTGCGGGTAGCGCTCCATCAAAACTCTTAGCGGAATAGCAGCCAAATCGTCGGTGCGTACCGCTGAAAGCACCCCGCCATAGCGGCCAACGGGAGTTCTTACGGCATCACAAATATATACTTCAGTCATAGTATTATCGGTTTTTATTCAAGGTTTCCAATTGGGGTTTGATTATTTTAAACCCGTTTAACAGAGCCTGGCTTAAACGATCGACCTCTTTCTGGGTCAACGCGGTCGAAAACATACAGGCACAGGTGTTGATCATAATCAGGTTTTCCTGATAAAACAGGTAATCGAGCAGGGTGTTTATCAGGGCTGCTTCTTCCTTACTCTGATAGGCTTCGCGATAAGTTGTGGGTGGCGTTGCCTTTAAATGCATACGGAACATGGACCCTGCTCCTGTAATTGAAACAGGAACATCGGCCAGTTGGATGGCTTCCTTAATCTGTGCAATCGCTTTTTGGGTCAACGCGTTAAGCTTAAGCACGGCCTCCTGATTAAAATGCTCCATGGCTACTTTACCAGCTGTCATGGTTATGGGATTAGCCGAAAATGTACCCGAATGGGGAAGCAAAAGCTTGTTCTCGCGCGGATCGAGCACTTTCATAATTTCATTACTGCCAACCAAAGCTCCTACCGGAAAACCACCCCCGATAATTTTTCCAAGGGCTGTTAAATCGGGCTTTACTTTATAATCGTGTTGCGCGCCGCTATAATTCGTGCGGAAAGTAACCACCTCGTCGTAAACCAATAAAGCACCGTTTTGGCGGGTCCACTGGTATAAGGCTTCGATAAACTCAGGGGTAGCGCGCAATAAGCCTACGCGATGTGGTACCGGATCGATAATTACACAAGCTATTTCATCGGCATGTTCATTCAGTATGCGAAGCGTCCGCTCGATGTCGTTGTAAGGAAAAATCAGCACATCGTTTAGTACTCCTTGTGGTGTTCCACTCGCAACCGGTACGCTATTGGGTTTATCATAGTCTCCCCAATTGCCTGGGTTGGCGGTTTGACTCACTTCGGCAAAATCGTAAGTGCCGTGGTAGGCTCCTTCGGCCTTGGCAATTTTCGGGCGTCCGGTATATGCACGCGCGGCTTTAATCATGGCCATTACTGCTTCTGTTCCGGAATTCATAAAACGAACTTTTTCAAATCCCGGAGCCCGATGGCAAAGCAGTTCAGCAAAACGAACCTCAGCTTCAGTGGCCAGGGTATATGCTGTTCCGCGATTCAACTGCTCAGTAACAGCATCCACAATGGGCTGGTAGGCGTGCCCATGAATAAGCGAGGCCATGTTATTGGCAAAATCGATTCGTTCGGTACCATCCACATCAGTTACGTAACAGCCTTTTGCTTTGGCGGCATACTGCGGAAAAGGTTTATGAAACACGGTGTTTCGACTCACGCCACCGGGCAACACATCAACAGCCTGAGTGTACAACTGTTGGCTGATATTGGTTTTTATTGTATTTGGAGTGTCCATAAAGGAAAATTTATAATTGGTTTTTTTAATCCACAAATAACATTTCGTCCTGTGGTTTTAAAACCATGGGCGATTTGGTTTTTAATTAACACATCCTTACCTGGCAGATTCGTTGATTAATGTTGGTTCGGTCAGTTTTTGCAATGCTTCGAAGGTAACTCCGGGAGCCATTTCGCGAACGTAAAGGTTTTTATCTTTTACATCGATAATCGCCAGGTTGGTATAAATACGGGTTACCACTTGTTTTCCGGTAAGCGGAAAAGCACATTGATTCACCAGCTTAAACTTCCCGTCTTTGGTGTTGTGTTCGGTAATCACCCAAATGTTTTTTACACCGGCAACCAAATCCATTGCGCCGCCTACTGCGGGAATGGCATCGGGCGCACCGGTTGACCAATTGGCCAGGTCGCCTTCTTTAGAAACCTGCAAAGCACCTAATACACAAATATCGAGATGCCCGCCGCGTATCATGGTAAAGCTGTCGGCGTGATGAAAATAGCAAGCTCCGGGAAGAGCCGTAACGCATTTTTTTCCGGCGTTTATTAATTCCGGATCGGCCAGGTCCTTTTCAGGAACGGGACCCATTCCCAACAAACCGTTTTCGGTATGATAAATAACTTCGATGCCTGGTGGAACATGGTCTGCTACCAATTCGGGAATGCCAATGCCCAGATTAACATACGAACCATCGGGTATGTCGGCGGCTACTTTTTGAGCCATCTCGTTGCGGCTCCATCCTGTTGTGTTTTTCTCTGTTACCATGGGTACCTCCTGTTATCAGCTACAAGTTTCGATTCATCGGCAGGATTACTTACCTGCACTACGCGGTTTACAAAAATACCGGGTGTTACCACGGTTTCCGGATCGATAATTCCCGGTTCTACAATGTGTTTTGCCTGAACAATGGTTGTATGAGCTGCGGTACACATAATGGGGCCAAAGTTTCGTGCCGTTTTATTATAGATAAGGTTTCCATACCTGTCAGCAGTTTTGCATTTTACCAAAGCAAAATCGGCTTTAATGGCGTATTCCATCACAAATAACTGGCCATTGAACTCACGTACTTCTTTCCCCTCGGCCAGGGGCGTATTTACCGACGAGGGCGTATAAAAAGCCGGAATGCCGGCACCACCCGCACGAATGCGTTCGGCCAGGGTTCCCTGCGGAACCAGTTCAAGCTCAATCGCTCCTTTATTATATAGTTCGGGAAAAACGGTTGAATTCGCCGTTCTTGGAAAGGAACAAATCATTTTTTTCACCTGTTTGTTCTCTATTAATGCAGCAAGCCCAACATGGCCGCTACCGGTATTGTTACTAACCACGGTTAAATTTTTCGCTCCGTGATCGATGAGCTGATGAATCAGCTCAATTGGGCTTCCTGCCTCACCAAAACCGCTTATCATGATGGTTGCCCCATCAAAAATATCGGCAACGGCTTCGGCTGTGGAATAAATAATTTTGTTAATCATGCTGTGGGGTATTAAATAACAAAATAGCTGTTTAATTTCTTTAAAGCATGGCTTTCTGAAAAAAGTTTACAGGAAAGCCTTTAAAAATAAGGATATAGGAAGGGCCGAAGCCCTATCCTTTTAATGCGTGCTTTTTACTTTTTTCAAAAATGCTTCTTCCAGATTGTTTTCAATTTCTTTCAGCTCATCTTCGTAGAAGTGTTTATCGGCTGCATAAGGTTTCAGCTTTTCGATGGTGTTTTCTTTCTCATCGTATTTGGCTAAAAATACCTTATCCATCCACTCCATATTGCGACTCTCATTAAATTTAAGCGCAAATACTTTTTCGCCGTTTATTTCGGCAACGCCAAGCATCGATGTTTTTCCGGCCGACGAGGTCATGGTAATGTAACGCGACGGACGATTGATGGAAGCCAGCGAACGGTAAACTTTGCTGAAAACCTGATTGAGTTCAGCTAAAGGAACCGTAAAATAGTGGTGTTCGCCGGTTGGGCGGGCACAATACATGCTGTGGAAACCAACGGTTAACATGGCCAGAACATTTCCCAAATCGATCCAGTTTTGAGCCGAGCGGTCGATATCAACTTTTCCGCTTTCGTCGGTAAACAAACTGATATGATTCATTACCGGACTTTGACTTTTTATGGTAACCCCGGTTGCGCGCAATCGCCGAACGGCTGCAATAGTACTGGTATTCAATAATTCGCGGGGCGTTGAAAAATGGCCCATCCAAACTACCTGGATGCCATTGTCGAGTAAGTAGCGGTATAATTCGAGGTATTTGTTGTAATCGTCGGCTAATACCAGCTCGGGATGGAAACTTAAAGCCCGTGAACCAATACGTAATGTTTTTATGTGCGATAACTCCGAATCTTCGACCAAGGGCCGTGCATATTTTTCGAGCCGGTCGAAAGGCATGTAAGCACCATCGCCTCCGGTAAGCAATACATCGCTAACTTCTTTATGCCGACGCAGGTAACCGTGTACCTGATCAATATCGCGCTGGATAAACATATCCTCGTCGCCGCGCACCTGGGCGTGACGGAAACAATAGGTGCAAAAAGCAAAACAGCTTTGAGTTGACTGATCGAAAATCAATTCGCATTGCGGATATTTGTGCTGACTTCCCTCTACCACTTCCATACCGCCGTCTTCATTAATATAAAAAGGCTTATTGAGCTTTTGTTTTCCATCGTGCGGATTGGTTTTGTCCATGTGTGCCTGAATAATCTGCTCCCGCTCTTTGTCGCTTGTTGCTGCCAAATAAGCTTTGGTTGTTTCGGGAGCTATCATTCCGGGCTGGGGAAAAACCAATTGAAACAGCGAATCTTTTTCAAAATTCTTCCAGTTTATTGAATTCAGCACATGTTTGGTTGCCAAAAAGCGATAAACATGAATAAATAGTTCGCGCTCTTCAATGTAGCCAATGTTAATTCCGTTCTTCAACAATATTTGGTTAATCTCACGAAATCCGTTTATCCCCCCGTAATGGTGTTTCTCGGTAAAAATAAATGGCTCATTTTCCATGATGCCCGAATGCTGGGGATAGGCATTATGCAGGCGCGCCAGCAATCCGGTTGGAAGCAGGTTTTCATTCTCGATATTTTTGCGGATATCGGCAGGATATTGGTGCCTATCCATCATAAACTGAACGTCGTTAGGTTTAATTTCGATGACTTTGTTTATTGTTCCCATAATCGGTTTTCTTTTAAAAATTAAATGCTATTTAATCGGTTTATAGTTTAGTTGCTCTGATTTACCACCCAAAGTAATTCCGACGGACCATTGTTTGTATTTGTAAACAAATGCGCCTGATTCGAAATAAAATAAAAACTGTCGCCCTCATTCAAATCATAAGTTTGTTGCGACAGGCTTACCCGGAACTTTCCTTTTAGTACAAACAAAAATTCCTGCCGGGGATTATTGGGTGTCATAATTTCGCTGGAATCGGCTTTCTTTTCAAAGTGAAGCAGAAAGGGATCCATCTGTTTTTGCGGGTCGTGATGCGAAAGCAAATACGATTTGGTGCCGGATTTGTTTTTTTTAACAAACTTCCGTTCTTCCTGCTTTAACAGCGGATGCTCAATCAGGTTTCCGTTTTCACCAATTAGCTCGCCAACCGTTGTACTCAGCGCGTCGGCTACTTTTTTTAGTGTAAGAATAGAAGGAAACGCTTTTGCCCGCTCAATTTGAGAAATTAAACTTGGAGTTACTCCAATAATATTGGCCAACTCACCACTCGTTATGGTTAAGCTTTCTCTCCGTTTTTTTATGCGTTCACCCATTCTGTGCATCACAACAAAATTAAATATGATTACACGAATTAAGTAGAATTTAATTTATTAAACAATGATTTTGTTCTGCGATGGAATATGTTTAATAGCGGGTTTTTCACAAATTGAGAAAAAACAGAATAAAACAGTTCAATATTTTGATTGGAAACACAAAAAAAACCTATTTTTATATCAAACCAATTAAGGCATGGAACGCTTTCTGCAATTTTTTAATTATCCTTTATTTCGAATTGGCTCCTACCAACTAGAGCTCGATCAGCTGGTTCTGGCAGTTATTGTAGTTTTTGTAACGGCGGTATTTTATTTTTTAACCCGGCGCTACCTTAAAAAATTCAGCCTGATAAACCGCTTAAGCCCACAACACGCAAAAACCATTGTTGGTTTTGTAAAGATTTTTATTGTGCTTGTTGGTATTTTACTTGTTTTGCAGACTTTAGGTTTGCCCACAAAAACCCTGTTGGGTTATGAGTTGTTAAAAACCGGAAAAATATCTATTACCCTTTACAATATAATAGTATTGCTGCTGTTGCTTTTTATAACAAAGCTGGTACTGTATTTTATTGAGTTAAGATTCGAGGATAATATTAAAGATGATAAGTTGGAAGCCGGAAAAAGGCGCTCCATTTTCCAAATTGTAAAATATGGCGTTTGGGTTGTTGCTATCGCTTTTTTTATCGAATCGCTGGGTTTTAGCATTACGTTTATCATTGCCAGCTTATCGGCATTACTGATTGGACTTGGACTGGGTATTCAGCAGTTATTTAACGACTTTGTGTCGGGCATTATTATTTTATTCGATCGTTCCATCAAAGTGGGCGATATTGTTGAAGTTGAAGGCGAAATGATTGGCCGTGTGGAAGAAATTAATCTGCGTAACTCTAAACTAATAAGCCGCGACGATGTAACGGTAATTCTGCCTAATTCTTTATTTACCTCAGAAAAAGTAATCAATTGGAGCCACAACACCTTTAAAACCCGCTTCGGCGTTAAAGTTGGTGTCGCCTATGGCAGCGATGTGATGAAGGTTAAGCAACTGTTAATTGAAGCTGCCCGCGAACACCCCGATGTGGAAGAACCGATTCCCCAGGTGTTTTTTCGGGATTTTGGAGAATCGTCGCTCGACTTTGAGGTCATGTTTTTTACGCAAAAATCGTTTCGGGTTGAGGCCATAAAAAGCGACATTCGCTTTGCTATCAACCAAAAGTTTAACGAAAACGGAGTGGTAATTCCATTCCCGCAGCGCGACGTACACATGTATAAAGACTAAGCTCTTTCTATTGTCAATCCAACATTTTTTGATATCTCGCTCAATTACCTTGCTGGTAAACCATAGTTGTTTAACGAATGCGTCCGGCTGAAAAACTGGAACCCAATACTATTCTTTGAATGTAGGCTCCCTGAATAATTAAAGATTATTTGGGTTACTAACCAGAAACGCCCTCCCAGCAGCTAATAACAAGCGCAAAGAAACTACCTTATTGAATTACAATAACAAACCGGACAAAAGTTCTATGGGTATAAATAGTGTTATCCTTAGGTGCGTAGGGTTACAGCATTGGTGATGGCACATAAGCACCTCAATTATGGAACTTTAGCACACACAAATGATAATTTATAATATCCTATTTGGAACGTCTTTCACTTATTAATATGCTTGCTTATCACTAAATTTCCTGAGCCAAATTTTTTATAACCTGAACAATAACACGTTGAAAATATTACTGGTTATGCCTCTTTAAAAAGGTACTACTATTAAAAATAATACAATTTACAGGTTTTCTCATTTAGGTTTTGGACTGGGTATGCAGAATACCCAGTCTATTTTAAAACCCTGAAATTGGAAAAGCGTGTTTACAAGAGTTGAGAAATAGATAAACATTGTCAAAATTATATCTACTAATCAAAATTAATTATTATGAAAAGATTAAAATTACTATTGTTACTTTTCCTTGTGGCAGGCAGTTTTAACATACTGCATGCTCAGGCCTGGTATGTTTACGATGGTAGCGCCATACCAAACGACCTGAGTGGATGGATTACATCATCAGATGCACCGGGAACGAATTTTGTTGAAACGGTTGTTAATGATGAAGAGGTATTTGGCAACAAGTACCTGAAGTATTTAAGCGCTGATGTGGATTCAAAGAAATACTACCGGCACAAATTTACCGGCACCAGTACAAAAATTACAGTTGTTGCCCGCATGAAAGGCGTTTTAATCGATTCGCTTACCGGTGAATATGCATTTCAGGTTGAAACAGCCAACGGTGTCGTACGTAGCGTTCTTGATATTGTAACCGATGGCAACAAGCTCAAAGAAGAAAAGGGCGATGCAGCCGATACGGTTCTTCAGGCAGACTTATCGCAGTGGCAGGTTTACCGCATTACTCTTGATGGCGATTCCGTAAATGTTTATTTGAACGAAGATGTAAATCCGGTTATGGCTGGATACGGATCTGCGGTATCAGATAACCATCTGCGTTTTGGCGATGCAGGTTCTGCACGTGTTGCGGGTTGTGTTGACTGGTGTGTGATAGACACCACAGGCGCCTACGCCCCGGGTACCGGAGCTGCAATTCCTGATAGTCTGACTACTCCGGCCTGGTACGTTTACGACGGAGCGTCCATACCAAACGATCTCGATGGCTGGATTACATCTTCCGATGCTCCGGGTTCTAATTTTGTTGAAACGGTTGTAGACGACGTGGAACTATCTGGCAACAAGTACCTGAAATATTTGAGCGCCGATGTGGAATCAAAAAAATATTACCGTCACAAATTTACCGGCACCAGCACAGCAATAACTGTTGTTACGCGCATGAAAGGCGTTTTAATCGACTCGCTTACTGGTGAATATGCATTTCAGATTGAAACAGCAAACGGTGTCGTACGCAGCGTTCTTGATATTGTAACCGATGGCAACAAGCTCAAAGAAGAAAAGGGTGATGCACCCGATACGGTTCTTCAGGCAGACTTATCGCAATGGCAGATTTATAGGATTACACTAGATGGCGAATCGGTAAATGTTTATTTGAACGAAAATACAAGTCCGGTTATGGCCGGCTTAGGTTCCGCGGTTTCAGATAATCATCTGCGTTTTGGCGATGCCGGTTCTGCTCGTGTTGCAGGTTTAGTCGATTGGTGCGTGATTGACACCACGGGCGCCTGGGCTCCGGGTACCGGTGCTGTAATTCCCGATAGTTTATCCTTGACTTTTGGTCCTTCTGATTATGTATTTGTTTCAGGAATTGAACTATCAGCATTAACAACAGCCATTGAAATTAACGAAACCACTCAGGTGTCGGAAACCATTACACCCTGGAATGCTAACGACAAAACCGTAAGCTGGAGTACCAGCGATGAAAACATTGCTACGGTTGATGCCACTGGTTTGGTAACCGGAGTTGCAGCCGGAACAGCAACCATTACTGCCACAGCAAACGATGGCTCGGGTGTTAAAGGTACTATTGATATCACCGTTCGTACCTTGGTAACCGGAATTCAGTTGGATGCTTTAGTTACAAGTATTGACGTTAATGCAACAACCCAGGTTTCGGAGACAGTTACTCCCTGGGAAGCCACCGATAAAACAGTTACCTGGAGTACCAGCGATGCAAATATAGCTACTGTCAACACTTCTGGTTTGGTTACCGGAGTTGCTGCCGGAACGGCAACCATTACAGCCACAGCTAACGATGGTTCAGGTATTAGCGGAACTATTGATATAACTGTAGAGCCAACGGCTATTCATTCTGAGTCAGCAAGCGTTCCTGTTAAGGTGTATCCAAATCCATTTGCATCAAGTGTAAACTTTAACATTACCTTAATCAGGGATGAAAATGTTTCCATTACAATTGCTGATGTATCAGGAAAAATTATCAGTGTATCAACACATCAATTAAAATTAGGTGAAAACACCATTTCAATTGCGTCTGATGCTATGCATCCGGGATTGTATTTCTATACAATTAAAGGACAAGAAATACTGAACACCGGTAGGTTGTTGAAAATAGAATAAATAAATTAAAATTTAATTCGGTTTGTGCAGGATAGGCCTTAGGGTCTATCCTGTTTTTTTAATCCGGCCCAAACTTTTCGTCTCCTGTTTCGTTATCTTTGACTGTATGAAAAATCTTTTTAACATAAGTCGGATAGGCCCTGCCGAAGCACTACAAATGGCTGATTCAGGGAACCAGGCTTACCAAAGCGATTACGAAACGTTGATTGTTGGAATGCAGGGTGAATTGGAACACTTTGTAGATTTTAAATCGGGCACGATTCAGGCTCCTTTGGTAAGTTTTGTGGCGCGTTGCAAAGCGCACCGGGTTTTGCCAAAACCGGTGAACGGTCAATGCGATATGTGGTTTATACATTTTAAAAGTGAATTTATTGCCGAAACCATTTTTCAATTATATACTACTTATCACAACAATGCCAACATCGATTTGCAAACCGGAGCCTGTTTTAACCGTTTAAATGCTGTGTGTTCCATAATAAACGACGAAATGCAACAACCCATTCCCGACTTATCGATTGTGCGGCACTTGCTCAGTGCTTTGTTTATTATGATAGAATCGGAACGAAAAAAAGTAGCTCACGAAGGACCCGACCGAAACGCCGGGCAAAACGAAACCTACATTAACTTTATGAAGATTCTGGAAGAAAACTATCGCCGCCCCTTAGGCGTTGAGTTTTATGCCGAAAAACTTTTTATGAGCGCACGAAACCTAAACCTGATTTGCCAAAACATTATGAACCAAAGCGTTTCGGAAATGATTGAAACCCGAAAACTAACTGAAGCCAAAAATCTTTTAACCACAACCCAAAAATCCATCTCAGAAATTGGGTTTGAATTGGGGTACAACGAAAAATCGTACTTCTCCAATGTGTTTAAAAAGAAAACCGGGCAAACGCCCACCGAATTCCGCGAAGAGATGCGAAAACTCTTATAATATTCTTCCATTTTCCGAATCTTACAACAGCTATTCCGAAAAGTGTAACCAGCACCCTGTCAAAGCCAGGTATCTTTGCATCATAACTTTTAAAACAAAGAAAAATGGAACAGACAAAGGCAAAATGGGTACTAGACCCTGCTCATAGTGAACTGATGTTTCGGGTTAAACACCTGATGATTACCAACGTAAAAGGAGAATTTAAAAGCTTTACGGCCGAAATTGATAAGGAAGATTTCAAAAACGCATTGGTAAAAGTAAGCGTCGACACTTCATCGATATTTACCAATAATTCCGATCGCGACAATCACCTGAAAAGTGCTGATTTTTTTGATGCAGAAAACCATCCTGCAATGACTTTTGAAAGCTCCGCTTTTAAACAATTGGATGACGATGCGTTTCAACTTACAGGAATGCTAACTATTAAGGGCATCAGCAAAGAGATTAACCTCAATGTGGAATACGGGGGCACCATTAAAGATCCCTGGGGAAATGAAAAAGCCGGTTTTTCGTTCGAAGGAAAAATTAACCGAAAAGACTGGGGCTTAAACTGGAACGCAGCACTGGAAACCGGTGGAGTAATGGTTAGCGACGAGGTTAAACTGTTGGGCGAAATTCAATTCACCAAACAAAACTGATTTTAGAACTTTATAAAGATTCCGATTATGGCAAAAACCATTATTCATAAAGCCGAAAGCCGTGGGGATGCAAACCACGGCTGGCTTCACAGCCGGCACACCTTTAGTTTTGCCAGCTATCACAACCCCGAGCGTATGCATTTTGGCGCTTTACGGGTTTTAAACGACGATTATGTCGCACCCGGCATGGGTTTCGATACGCATCCGCACAACAACATGGAAATAATTTCGATTCCGCTTGAAGGCGATTTGGAGCACAAAGACAGCATGGGCAATGTTACGGTAATTAAAAACGGCGATGTACAGGTTATGAGTGCTGGAACCGGCGTTTCGCACAGCGAATACAATCACAACAGCGATGCCCCGGTGAAATTTTTGCAGATTTGGGTCTTTCCAAATCAAAAAAATGTGCAACCCCGATACGACCAAATAACTCTTGATCGCACAAAACGCAAAAACAAGCTACAGCAAATTGTTTCGCCCAACGCTAACGACGAAGGTGTTTGGATTCATCAGAATGCCTGGTTTCATCTAGGAACTTTTGAACAAAACAATCGTGCAGAATACCTGTTGAAACAAAAAGGAAATGGCGTTTATGTCTTTGTTTTGAAAGGCAATTTCACCATTGGCGAAACGGTTTTAAAAGAGCGCGATGGTTTGGGAATTTGGGAAACTGATAGTATAAATATCCTGGCCAATGAAAACAATTCAGAAATTCTTTTAATGGAAGTTCCCATGAGCTTTTAATAGCTGATGGGTCCAAATGAACTTCTTGTACAACAAAAAAAATAATAAACATAATATCACACGAATGAAGAAAATATTTAACCTTGGCATGAATCCGGGAAACCATTCCGAATCCGTCTCATGGACCCTATTGATTCTCCGTTTAACCGTGGGTGGATTAATGCTTACACATGGCTACGGAAAACTGCTAATGCTTTTTAATGGCGGTCCCATACAATTTGCTGATCCAATTGGAGTTGGAGCAACAGCTTCGCTGATACTAACCGTTTTTGCCGAAGTGTTTTGTTCGCTTTTCCTGATTTTTGGACTGGCAAGTCGAGCGGCTGCAGTTCCGCTACTGATTACCATGTGGGTGGCCGCATTTATTGTACATGCCCCTGATGCGTTTTCGAGAAAAGAATTGCCCCTGCTCTACAGCGCTGTTTACCTGGCGGTGATTTTAGTTGGAGCCGGCAACTATTCGCTCGATAAAATTCTTTTCAAAAAAATGAATCGCTAAACAAGCGCAGAGGAATGCAACGCGACCAATTTCTTAAAATATTAGCTTTATTGCCATTAACAACCGTTGCTATGAAATTAAATGCCTTACAAAAAATTACCAGCACCTTTAACAACACCGAAAAAATGCCGGTGTTGTTTTTGGGGCACGGCAGCCCCATGAACGCTATCGAAGAAAATGAATTTGTAGCCGGATTCAGGTCGATAGCACTTACCATTCCTAAACCCAATGCCATTTTATGCGTGTCGGCCCATTGGGAAACCAAAGGAACTTTTGTTACAGGAATGGAACAGCCTCACACGATTCACGATTTTGGTGGATTTCCAAAAGCTTTATACGAAGTTCAATACCCGGCCCCGGGAAGTCCTGAGTTGGCCAACCTGACTCAAAATCTTATAAAAGACACTACGATATGTCTCGACACCAATTGGGGACTCGACCATGGAACCTGGAGCGTTGTTAAACATCTGTATCCTGAAGCCGATGTGCCGGTAATTCAAATGAGTCTCGACTATTTACAAACACCTCAGGACCATTACAAGCTGATGAAAGATTTGGCTCCCTTACGAAAAAAAGGAGTATTAATTATTGGTAGTGGCAATATGGTACACAACCTGCGAATGATTGCCTGGGATAAATTCAAGAGCGACAATTATGCTTTCGATTGGGCAACAGAAGCAAGTGAGAAAATGAAAAAATACATTCTTACCGGCGATCACAAACAGTTAATTAATTACCGTTGCCACGGAAAACCATTTGAACTAGCCATTCCCACTCCGGAACATTACTTACCCTTATTGTACGCCCTGGCTTTACAGGAAGAAAATGAGGAGGTGCAGCTATTTAACGACAAAGCGGTAGCGGGATCGCTAACGATGACTTCATTAAAAATTGGGTGAAAAACTATTGAAAACAAAAAAAGCTTCTAAAGAAAACTGTAAGGATTTGATTTAAAGTGGGTCCAGCTGGGCTTACCGATAACTTTTTCAATTCTCCCTGCGGTCGTTTGAAAAATAAATCGGCATAAACTTCTCGCCCAGATATATTCTTTTTACAAACAAAAAAAGCCTCCACAGAATTAACGGTGAAGGCTTGATTATAAAGTGGGCCCAGCTGGGCTCGAACCAGCGACCCCCTGATTATGAGTCAGGTGCTACTAACCAGCTGAGCTATGGGCCCTACTTTTTATTATTAATATTATATTTTAAGAACTTTAAACAAAAACAGACTTGAGTCAGGTGCTACTAATTCCGAAAAAACAAAATTTACAATTTTGACTTTTTTCGAGGATCCTCAATTTTAATAAAGCACTACTGCTTTTGTTGTCTGTAAGAACATAATTCCCTTTATTTTTGGGAGTGCAATTTTACACATTTGTTACTTATTTGCCAAATAAAATTCAAGATTTTTGCGGCAGGTCCCCATACCACTGTATTAGCAAGTCAAAAGCTTCGTGTAAGTTGCTTCCGTAGCTTATAATTCCATCTTCGTGACCACCTAAAATCAACAGTTTTGTTTTTGGGCTTTTTACTGTCTTTTGAGCTATGGCTTTAGCAATAGCCGGAGTTCCGTAGGCCGCATCAACTTCGGTTGTTGGCAATAGATTCCGGTAATGATTCCAAAATTTGGCATGATGCACATGAATAACAGCACCCACATCTTTACTTTGCTGATAAATAGCTGCATGACTCATACTTTCGCTGCTGGCGGCAATTAGTCCTTCAAAAACAATCCGGTTTTGCAAATAATCACAATGGTTAACTAAGGCTACCTGTTCTGCTTCCAATAATTCCAGGCTTCCAGTATCGCCTCCGCTGATAAAAAAAGTGTCGCCAGTGGAACGTACCGAAATATTCCCGAACCCGGGACCATCGGGAATTTTGCCAATCATATTCAAATCCCTGAGTTTGCTTCTGAATAAATTTAGTTCTTCCAACACCTCGGGTTGCAAAACAATGGGTTTTTTAATCCAATCAAAAGTATATTTTATGTAGCCTTCGTCTGTCATTTATTTTGAGAATAGCCTCGTTATTCCTTTCTCGTTTGCTTCGCAGATTCCCAGTTCGGTAATCAGGCCGGTAACCAATCGGGCGGGTGTAACATCGAATCCAAAATTGGCAACCGGAGTATGTTCTGGCATTATATTAGCTTCAATTACCTGATGCTGATATTCCACTTCCATTTGGGTAACCTCCAAAGCATTGCGCTGTTCAATGGGAATATTATTTACGCCATCAATCATAGTAAAATCGATGCTCGACGAAGGAAGCGCCACATAAAATGGAATGTTATTATCGTGAGCTGCCAATGCTTTTAAATAGGTTCCTATTTTATTGGCTACATCGCCATTGCGTGTGGTTCGGTCGCTACCCACAATTACCATGTCGACCATTCCATGCTGCATTAAATGACCTCCGGTATTGTCAGGAATAACGGTATAAGGAACTCCAGCCTGTTCCAGTTCCCAGGCTGTTAAACGTGCGCCCTGATTGCGCGGCCGGGTTTCATCGACCCAAACATGAATCGGAATTCCTTTAAAATGTGCTTTGTAAATAGGTGCCGTGGCAGTTCCCCAATCAACACAGGCCAGCCATCCGGCATTGCAATGGGTGAGAATATTCACGGTTTTCCCGTTTTTTGCCTTCGATAATTCCTCAATCAAAGGCAAACCAAAATCACCAATATTACTGCAATTATCCAGTTCTTTCTTTTCCCAGCTTCGGGCCATTTTTAAAGCTTCTATTGTATATTCCTCAGGCGATACGTTTGCGAGCGATTCAATCATCGCATCGATAACAATTGCTAAATTTACAGCCGTTGGACGGGACGATTTTAAATAAGCTCCCATAGATTTTATCTGATCAAAAGTTCCCGATGTTTTATGCTGACGAATTCCCAGATACAATCCATATCCGGCAGTAACACCAATCAATGGAGCTCCGCGAACTATCATGTCTTTTATGGCCATATAGGCATTTTCGAGCGTTTTAAGCTCAATAATTTCGAGCCGAAAAGGGAGTTTTCGCTGGTCGATTACCATCACTGCATCCCGGGCAGTATCATACCAAATGGATTGGAGTTGTTGGTTAATTACTTGCATTATTAAAAATTTTCAGGATGCAATATTATTAATTATTCTATTAAAAAACCGAACTTGTGAAAGGCATTGCATTTTTTATGTTTTCTAAAATCTTATCTTTGAAAAAGTTGAACCATATAATTAACATCACAATTTTACCCTTTTATGAAAAAATCATTTTACATCCTGTTATTTGCAGTCATAACACTGCAATCGGCCTATTCCCAGGGCTATCAGATTAATTTTCAAATATTTGGTCTCTCAAACAGCCAGTTGGTTATTGCTAATTATTTTGCAGGCAAAGTATATGCGCTCGACACGGTGAAACTAGATTATCAGGGAAAAGGGGTTTATGCGGGGACGGAAAAACTGAAACAGGGCATGTATATTTGTTTGTTACCCTCAGGAAAATACAATGAATTTTTAGTAGGAAACGATCAATTTTTTTCTTTCAGCAACGACGCATCGGGAGGCCTCGAAAATCTGCGCTTCGAGGGTTCTGACGAAAACACAGCCCTTAGCGATTACGGGAGATTCCTTAACTCAAAAAGAGCGGCCGCTGAAAATGATTCGGGTAATGAATTGCTTCGCAACCAAATATCGCAGGAAATTTTGAGTCGCCAGTTAAAACTGATCCAAGATTTTAAAGGGGAGTTTATTTCAGTTTTTTTCAACATGCTGGTTGATATTAATGTGCCTGACTATCTGGGTGATGATGATAGGTATTACTATTATATGGAACATTATTTTGATAATTTTGATTTTGCAGCCGAAGGATTGATTCGCACGCCCGTTTTTGGAAGCAAAGTGGATACTTACATCAAAAAAATTGAAGACTTACCCGTTGAACAGCTTATCGGGTATTTAAACAAAGCCATTAAAAAAGCCGAAGTGGCTCATAATACGGAGTTGTATCAATATTTGGTAAAAGTGTTTTTTAATTATTTCTCGAGTAGTAAAAACATGATGCACGAGGGTGTTTACAACTACCTGGCTAAAAAGTATTATTTCTCCGATAAAAACAACTGGACCAGCCAGGGCTGGCTCGACACCCTGATAAATGTGGTGAATAAACAGGAACTCTGTCTGATTGGCGAATATGCCCAGGAAATTCAGGGAGTTGATTTGTACGGCAAGCCCATTTCGTTGTACCAGAGTCAAAGCGATTTTACACTTATTATTTTTTGGGACGAATCATGCAGTATTTGCCCAAAATACCTTGCCGAACTGCGCGACATTTACCGGCAGCTCAATACAAATCACTCAGTACAGGTTTTTGCCATTAATTTAGGTAATTCAAAAACCGAGGCCCTAAAGTTTATAAACGCCAATCGCTTGCAGGCATTTAATCACATGCTCCATACTGATTTAACCAGCGAGGTTAAAAAACTGTACGATGTAAGCTCAATGCCAAGAGTTTATGTGCTAAATAAAGACAAAATTATTATTGGGAAAAAAATATCTATTGCCAATGCACAAGTGATTGTTGAGAACTATACAGAAGCCCCGGTTAGTGTTTTATCCTTGCTTAACAAAGACAACAGGGAGTATGTTAAGGAACTTATCTACGACCAGAATACTCAAAAAACCACGCCTGACAAGGCTTTTGATAACCCTCAGAATATAGATGTTAATATTCCGCTGAACTACAATAAGGCGCAATACCGCTTTGCTTTAATTATTGGCAATGAGCACTATTCAAAATTCCAGAACAACGCCGGTACTGAAATCGATGTGCTTTTTGCCATGAACGACGCCCTGATTTTTAAAGAATATGCACAAAAAACACTGGGAGTTCCCGAAAGGAACATTGAGCTGCTTACTGATGCTACACTGGGGCAAATGCTTTACGCCATTTCCAAAATCAACAAATTTGTGAAGTACTCTAACGGAAATGCTGAAGTTATTTTTTACTATGCCGGCCATGGTTTGCCCAACGAACAAACCAAGGAATCATATTTGGTTCCTGTTGATGGCAATGGATCGGATTTAAATTCATCGATAAAACTTAGTGAGGTATTGTCGCGCTTGTCGGAATATGAAAACAAAGGACTTACCGCTTTTATTGATGCCAGTTTTAGCGGGGGTGCCCGGAACAAAAGCCTCCGTGAAGTAAGGGGTGTTAAAATTGTTCCCAAACAAGAGGTTTTGCAAAAAACAACAAGGGTGTTTTATGCCTGCTCTGAAAATCAAAGCGCATGGGCTTATCCGGCTGAGAAGCATGGCTTGTTTACTTACCAATTGCTGAAAAAAATAAAGGAAACCCAGGGTCATCTTACCTTTGGCGAATTGCATAAGGATTTAAGCACCGGGGTTTCAAGCCTTGCAAGCCAGCTAAATAAAATACAAAAACCCGCGCTTAATGCATCTATTCCGAACTGGGCCGAAGCAACCCTGCTCAGCGAACAAAGTCAGACCTACAAGGAGCTGCAGGCAAACATCGACCTTCAAATTCCAAAAACCGGAAAGGTAAGTCCCAACACCTTTGCTTTTATTATTGGAAACGAAGATTATACCACCTTTCAAACCAACCTGAATTCGGAAGCAAATGTTGAATTTGCTCAAAACGATGCCCAAATTGTTAAAAAATATATGGAGTTAAGCCTGGGAGTTCCCGAAAAAAACATTGTATTCGTTACCAATACAACCCTGGGGCAATTTAACTTGGCCTGGAACCAATTCAAAAGTAAAGTAGCAGCGGCCCAGGGCAAAGCATCAGTCATTTTTTATTATGCCGGTCATGGTTTACCTGACGAAAACAACGAAGCTTACCTTATGCCTGTTGATGTGTCGGGAAGCAACATCAAAGCCGGAATCAAGCTATCCGATTTTTACAAACAACTGGCCGAATTGCCTTCCATACGAACCACGGTGTTTTTAGATGCCTGCTTTTCAGGTGGAGCTCGAAATCAGGGCCTGGTTTCTGCACGGGGTGTAAAAATCAAACCCAAAGAAGCCTCTCCCTTAGGCAATTTGCTGGTGTTTTCTTCAAGCTCGGGCGAGGAATCGTCGGCTCCCTACAAAGAGAAAAAGCATGGTTTATTTACGTATTTTTTACTGAATAAAATTAAAGAATCCAATGGTCAATTAAGCTATGGCGAATTGGCTGATTATTTGATCAATACAATTCCATTAGAATCGGTCCGGATAAACAATAAGGAGCAAAATCCACAGGTCAATAGCAGTCCATCGATTGGCGCAAACTGGCGAAGCTGGACTTTGGAATAAGTGTTAAAAAAACCGGATCTGTATTTTGGACCCGGTGGTATTTAAACAAGTCGTCGGATGATTGCAGGGGCAAAACATCCGACGATATTTATAAATGAAACTTAAATCTCACACTATGAGTTGATATTCCCCGCAGCTTGTGCTAACAAAAATGCTCTGCTAAATTGATGCATCGTCTGCTTTTAGCGAGCTTGTTCATTGCAGATTTGGTAAAAGATATAAATCCCTTAATTGCAATGAACAAAACATCCTTCGCAGCGGCTCAATTCTCCACGTAAGCGCTTTTCAACCAATTCGCCATAACGCTCGGTTAATACCGGAACACGAATATTCCGAATAACTTCGTAGGCAAAAGCATACATTAACATCATGCGGGCTTCGCGGCCACCAATACCGCGCGATTGCAGGTAAAACAAGGCTTCTTCGTCAATCTGACCAATGGTAGCTCCATGCGAACACTTAACATCGTCGGCATAAATTTCGAGCTGGGGCTTGGTAAAAAAACGGGCTGTTGGCGTCAAACAAATATTCTTATTGCTTTGGAAAGCTTGTGTTTTCTGCGCATCGGGTCTTACTAAAATCCGACCGTTGAAAGCTCCCGTAGCCTCATCGTCTAAAATGTTTTTATACATTTCGTTGCTTTGACAGTTGGGAACTGCATGATCAATAAAAGTGAAATTATCGACATGTTGCTTGTTGTCGACCAGCGACAAACCAAATACATTAGCTTCAGAATGCTCTTCGGCCAGTTTAACAAATACATTGTTGCGCACAAATCCGCCATGCAACGTAAGCGTGTTGGTAAGTGTATTGCTGTGCTGCATTTGGTGAATATACAGCGACGAAAGCTGCGACGATTGATTGTGTTGGTTTTGAATGTTATAAAAATCGAATATCGCGTATTCGTCAACAAAAATTTCGGTTACGGTGTTCGATAAAAAGTTTTGATGCGAAAGTGTGTGGTCACAAACAATAACTTTAGCCTGACTGTTTTTTCCGGCAACAATCAGGTTGCGCTGGTTTACCAGCAATGGGTTTGAGCCCCGCAATAAGTTAATTATCTGAATAGGTTTTTCCATCACAAACCCATCGGGAATGTAAAGAAACATACCATCCTGCGCAAAAGCCGTGTTAAATGCCGCCACAGATTCCGGGTGTTCCAGCACCTGTTGGTTGTAGTGTTTCTCAAACAAATCGGCATATTTTACCGATGCTTCGCGAATACTACACGCTACTACCTCTTTGGGTAATTCCGCATGTTGGTTATTTAATGCATAATACCAGCCGTTTTCCAGAATCAGAGTGTGTGTATCCAAATCGGGCACCGCACACTGAAAAATAGTTTTTGAATCGACAGTAATATTGGGTGCTTTAAATAAATAGCCGTAAGTACGACCAAAAGCATGCATCAAATCGGTGTATTTGTATTTTTCTTCTCCCTTGTAGGGAATTCCTTGTTTATCAAATTCACGAATGGCTTCATCGCGAAATTTATTCATGCGTTCGGGCAGGCCATCGTTTATTTGTTGCAGGTTTTGCTGATAAAGACTTATCAGCTTATATTTCATGGTATTGCTATCAATCTGTTCGCTCATTTTTGTTGGCTTTTTTGTAACAATCCCTTCCGGGACTTTATATTCTTTCCAAAAATACACCTCATTTTTTTTCTGAGGGTTTAATATGCTTTATGGAAGAACCAAACTAAATCTTAATTTCCTGTTTAATCCAGTCGTATCCCTTTTCTTCCAGCTCCATCGCCAATTCTTTTCCACCGCTTTTTACTATCACCCCATCGTGTAAAATATGTACTACATCGGGAACAATGTATTCAAGCAAGCGCTGGTAGTGAGTAATAACAATAGTAGCATTTTCGGGGCGTTTCAGTTTGTTTACACCATTAGCCACAATACGTAGCGCATCAATGTCAAGACCTGAATCGGTTTCGTCCAAAATAGCCAGCTTTGGTTCCAACATGGCCATCTGGAAAATTTCGTTTTTCTTTTTTTCACCACCCGAAAAACCTTCGTTCACCGAGCGTGAAGTTAAGCGGTCGTCAATTTCAACCACTTGCTTTTTGTCGCGTAACATTTTCAGAAAATCGCCGGCGCTCATGGGATCTTGTCCGTGGTATTTTCGGTGTTCGTTTACAGCTGTTTTCATAAAATTAACCATGCTAACGCCTGGTATTTCAATCGGGTACTGAAAACTCAGAAACAATCCTTCGCGGGCTCTGTCTTCAGGAGCCATTTCCATTAAATCTTTTCCGTTGAAGGAAACTTCGCCTTCGGTAACTTCAAAACGCTCGTTACCGGCCAAAACAGCCGACAAGGTGCTTTTTCCGGAGCCGTTTGGGCCCATTATGGCGTGTACTTCGCCGGGTTTTACTTCAAGGTTGATGCCTTTTAATATTTCTTTGCCATCGACACTGGCTTTTAAATTCTTTATGCTTAACATTATAATTAGACTTTAGATTCCAGATTATATTTTTTGAGTTTCAATTCTTCCAGATTTTTATTACGGCTATCCTACCGAACCTTCGAGGCTGATTTGAAGCAGCTTTTGTGCCTCAACAGCAAATTCCATCGGCAAAGTATTCAGCACTTCCTTGGCATAACCATTTACTATCATGCCAATGGCATCTTCGGTTGAAATACCCCGTTGGTTGCAGTAAAAAATCTGGTCTTCGCCAATTTTTGAGGTGGTAGCTTCGTGTTCCAAAATAGCGGTGTTGTTTTCGCACTCCACATACGGAAAAGTATGTGCTCCGCATTTATCGCCTAAAAGCAGGGAATCGCACTGCGAGAAATTACGGGCTCCTTCGGCTCGTTTTGAAACTTTTACCAGACCGCGGTAGCTGTTTTGACTTTTCCCGGCACTGATTCCTTTTGAAACAATGGTGCTTTTGGTGTTTTTACCAATATGAATCATCTTGGTACCGGTGTCGGCCTGTTGATGGTGATTGGTTACGGCAACTGAATAAAATTCTGAAACCGAATTATCGCCCAATAAAATAGTACTTGGGTATTTCCAGGTAACTGCAGAACCGGTTTCCACCTGACTCCACGAAATTTTTGAACCTTTTCCCTGGCACAATCCCCGTTTGGTTACAAAATTATAGATTCCGCCTTTTCCGTTTTTGTCGCCAGGATACCAGTTTTGTACGGTTGAATATTTTACTTCAGCATTATTCATGGCAACAATCTCTACAATAGCCGCATGCAATTGGTTTTCGTCGCGCATGGGAGCCGTGCAGCCTTCGAGGTACGACACGTAGCTATCGTCTTCAGCTACAATTAGCGTACGTTCAAACTGCCCGGTATTGGCAGCGTTGATGCGGAAATAGGTACTCAATTCCATGGGGCAACGAACGCCTTTGGGAATGTAGCAAAACGAACCGTCGGAAAAAACAGCAGAATTCAGTGCAGCAAAGTAATTATCGCTTGGGGGCACTACAGAACCCATGTATTTGCGCACCAAATCGGGATGTTCCTGAACAGCCTCGCTAAAGGAGCAAAATATAATGCCTTTCTCTGCCAGCGTTTCACGAAAAGTGGTTTTTACCGAAACACTATCCAACACAGCATCAACAGCCACCCCACTTAGAATTTTTTGCTCATCGAGCGGAATACCTAATTTATTAAAGGTTTCCAGTAATTCCGGATCCACCTCGTCTAAACTATTGTATTTAGCTTTTTGCTTGGGCACCGAATAATAAATAATATCCTGATAATTTATTTCAGGAATCTTTAAATGAGCCCATGTTGGCATGGTCATTTTTAACCAGTTGCGGTAAGCGTTTAACCGAAATTCAAGCATCCATTCCGGCTCTTCTTTTTTAGCAGATATTAATCGAATTACTTCTTCGCTCAGTCCTTTGGGAATGCTTTCGCTCTCAAAGTTTGAAACAAAACCGTATTTGTATTCGCTCTGCGTTACTTCGTTTAATATTTTATCTTGTTCATTCATAATGCAACATCGAGTGCTTTACACCTTTATTCTCAACACATGGCAGATGCAAAGCGGTTTGTAATCAGCAAAACAAA
The DNA here is from genome assembly GCA_050179685.1 of Salinivirgaceae bacterium. Lineage (GTDB taxonomy): Bacteria > Bacteroidota > Bacteroidia > Bacteroidales > SZUA-534 > GWE2-40-63. The sequence continues at coordinate 65,704 of JBFXEW010000011.1, read as the reverse complement.
AGTAAAGTGCATTTGTTTTGGGGTGCAAAATTACACAAAACTTTATAGGATTGACAAAAAAACAAGAATAAATTCGGATAACCACGTCTTTTATTAAACAGGAAAAACCGATTTGCAAAAACTAAAAATCTGTTTTAAGTGTCGCACGCTTTTTAGTAACAGTCCTCTGAATATCTGGATTGCTTAATGCAATCGGTTTTAATTTTTCGCTTTGATGCTATCAAATACTGAAAATTAAAAAACACTGATTTATCTAATCCTCAGATCTCTGCCAAAAAAGTTAAGATTCTTTAATAAGAGCGGCACCTGATTAATATATCATAACAAAAATCATGTTTTCTGTTTCATTTTGGTGTTGCCTAGTGGCGGCAATTTGCTATTTTTGCTTACTTAAAAATTGTACCTATGCATAAAGAACAAAAACACAAAAAAAGAGACCGAAAGGATATGATTCAGTACATAAACCTTCAGTTAGCGGCTTTGGGACAGCCCCTCTTTTACGATAATGCCGACGCTACCACAAAATATGCGAATGATAGATTTATTTCGCTTACCGACGATCTGATTAAAAGCTTTAAAGAAAAATCGCGCTTACTTTCTGATCACCTTTCACCAGTTGACCAGCGGATTCAAAATTTTCTTGACGATTATTTACAGGAAGTTGAGTTCCCAAAATCGTACCGGTTGCCAAACAACACCTTTGTTCTAAACCAAAAAGGTCTGGCGCGTGAAATAAGCCTTCCGCCCGACGGAAATGAATTCAAAAACGACTACGTCAGCTCATACCGGCTTAAGCAGGGAATATTGAACAATCCGGCAAAAGACAAACGTACCACAAAAGGAACTTTTCACATTGTACGCGGAGGATTACCCGTGCCTCCCGACAAAAAAGAAGTGCCAAAAATTACCTTTGCGCACCTGCTCCATGCGGCCTTAAACCCACCGGAAGAATTAAAAACATTACCCTTTACAGCCAACCAAAAAGAACAGGCTAAAGTAATGATTTCGCTGTTGATGCGACCCGTGGTTTGTCCTGAAGTGAAAGGAATAATCAGTGAAAAAAGTATGGAAATACGATTTTTTGCTCCGGGAAGCCTTGCCAGTAATCTCGATTTTGTGGAAAATATTTTTGGAAACGCCGGCGATCACAACCTGGCCGTGAATGATGCAGCACTCGACATTGATCATTGGACCGGACATACCGGATGCATGATTCTGGCACCTCACCTTACTCAGCTTAAAAAGAAGGATATTGGTTTGCCACACTTCGACGATGCATCACCCCGCCAACGTCGCGATGGCATGTGCTGGAAAGACAAAAACGAATACTACAACGACGGAGTTGCCTTTAAACTTACCTGTCGCGATGAGCGTGGTGTGGTTATTACTTTAATAGCCGACAACTATTACGGCTACTCAAAAAAAGAAATTAAAACACAAATCAGCTATTCAGCCAATCTTTATGGTTTGGTTGAAGAAGAACATGCAGGTGGTGCCATTGCTTTTGCCTGTGGAAACATGATGGACAAAATTTATGGCAACATATACACCTCGAAATTTAAACCGGGTTACACCTTCGAAAATGTAAAAACCCTGATGGGCGATACCATCACTGTTTTACCTGAAGGATATGCCATTGACAAAAAATATCCCGACATTTTTTACATTCCCGAACATGCCGATTTCGATATAAACAAACGAACAGTAAGCTGGAAAAACAACAATAAAGAAATCCGTTTAAATCTTACTCCCCAAAAAACCTATGTGCACCCTACCGGGCATAAGTTTCAGCTAATTAAACATCCGACGCAAAACCTTTGGCGAATTGTTGACACGGCTCCTGAAGGTGTTTTCTGCCACAAGCCAAGCACCGTTTCGGGAGGTGGAAAATCAGAAATTTCAAAATCGATGCAAAACGCCATCAAATATGGTGCTTTTTATGTTGACGATTTAGAACAGGATGCCAAAAAAGTAGATGAACTGCTGAATATGGATTATACCAAACGCTGGAAAAATATTCGCCCAGATGGCGGACCATCGCGTAGTTTTTTAAGTCCTGAGCGCACTTTGGGCAGCGCAGTAAAACTACTCACCCCTTCGGATCAATACAGCGATGAATACAACCGTTTTTTAAAAGATATTCCCGATCACGTTCGCACCCTGGTGCTTTATATAAAAAGGCTGTATCGCACCGACGAAAAAACCAGCACCTGGAAAGATAAGTTCACGGTTGAGTTCATAAACGGACGTAAAGGTCATGTCTTGCTCTACAATAACAGCCCGGTACTTTCGAGCAATGTGCGTATCGGTTTTAATCCGGAAGGAAACTGGTATTTGCATAAACTGCGTTCCGATTTTATTCCGGCTCAGAAAGTGCAGATGGAAGATGATATTACAGCAAGCATTACCATTCCGGCACATCGCCTGAAAAATTTGAATCCGGAATACAAAAACAAGAGTGTGAAGCTGGTTACCAACTGCGAAAGTTACTTTTTTCAACGTCCCGACGAGGCTGTAATTCGCGGTTACGACAAAGAAGCTGAATACGATATTGTGCAGGGAAACACTTTTATAACCAACTATGAACCTCTTACCCGCGAAAATGCGCTGGAGCTTTATAACGACGCCATCAGCTTTGAAGAATACACCCAACCGGTAAAAGACCTGATTAAAAAAGTGGTGGAGAGCAACGACAACCTTTATTTTGTGACGCCATCACACACGCGAATTGTGAACGGGGAACCCACGGCAAACCCGCGGTATCTCGAAAAAAATAAATTTAAAGAAGAAAGCGTTGCCAGTTACCTGGCCGATGTTGGTGTGCGCTTGTACCGTAAAATGAAAGCCGACGAACCGGTTTATTATCCGGTAAATGCCGTTTTACCCGGTCGCAGAAATAATCCGGCCGATAAAAAAGCCGGAATTCGCTCTTTAAGCGTTTACAATCCGATTCATTATCAGGAATTACCCGAGTTATTTATGGATTTTATTTGCAGCCTTACCGGAAAATCGCCTTCAACAACCGGAGCCGGCTCCGAAGGTGCGCTTACCAAAGGCCCGTTCAACATGTTGGTGGCCACTACCGATTTAAATAACGCCCTGCTTTCTTACATGCTGACTGAGTATTCCGGCTTTAGTTCTGCTGCTGGTTACATTGGTTCCGAAAATCGCTTCGACCACGACATCAGCATTCTGATTCCCGAAATTTGGGCCCGCCTGATGCCTGAAGACCGCGATCCCAAAAACCTGATTGCCAACAAAAGTTTGGAAAAACTTGAAGATTTCGAGTTCAAAGGAAAAAAAGTATTGGCTAGTCGCCTGGGATATCGGATTACTGAAAATTTTGCATTCCGTTGTATGAACCGCTTGTTCGACGAGCCTTTAGCAGTATTTAACGAGCGTATGCTGAAACCTGAATTACAGGGTCTTGACGATTATGTCGATGGCATCAATAATATAGTGGAAGCACAACAGAAAACGGCTCTGGCCTATTTCGAAGATGGTAGCGTTGATGCTGCAATTCCACCCCTAAAAATTCTGTTGCATATTATGGCTTACGGACATTTTGAAGGAAAAGACATCAGCGACCCGGAGTTACGCAAACAATTTGAACGCGAACAGGTAATAAAAAGCGATTGGTATCTTGAAAGGCTGAAACTAAAACAGCAAAAAGACCTGGCGTTTTGTAACAAGCAAATTGCCTACCTGAATCAATTTATGCAAAACCCCGATAACGCATCGCTGCTTGAAGAAATGAGTATTCAGGAACGAATTGAAAAAGCACAAAAAAACCTGAAAGAAATTTCGTCCGATGCTTATTTAAAAAGCCTGATAGGCACCATTGGAATCGATCCGCTGTATAAAAAATAGCGCTGATTAAATATAAATGGAACCGCAAAACAGACCATGCAACAAGCGTCTTTGTCTGATTTTGCGGTTCTATTATTTTATAAGAATCTTCGCTAACGCTTTTAATGGCTTTCGTGTTTTAAGAACTATTGTCCTATTGGTTCTTCTATTCATCTCTTATTTTTTTCCCCTCAGGTTAAAAAAATTTATAACCTTTGCTCTTCATTTGGTGTTCATAATCGGCGTGTAATCTTGTGCCGTATTTAGTTATTCCATGAAAGCAATGAATGAAAATGAACTCATAAACGATGTTTTACAGGGCAACACCAGAGCCTTCGAACCCTTGGTAACCCGACACCAGGATATGGTATTTAGTACATGTATGGGTTTTGTTCACGATGCCGATGAAGCCAACGACTTAACACAGGAAGTTTTTATTCGTGCTTTTGAAAAGCTGGCACAATTTAATCAGCAGTCGGGTTTTTCAACCTGGCTTTACCGCATTGCCATAAATGCTTCGTTAAACACTATCCGGAGCAAAAAAAAACACGTTTTTCAACGACTCGGTAGTTGGTTCGAATCAGAAAGCAAAGCCGTATTCGATTTTCCGGCCGATTTGGATTTTACTCCCGAAAACCTGCTGCTTACCGATGAACAAAGCGCTTTGGTTCAGGAAGAACTCGACAAACTTTCTGAAAAACAACGGGTGGCTTTTGTGTTGAGTCGCTGCGAAAACCTTCCGCAAAAAGAAATTGCTGCCATTATGCAACTATCTGAAGGTGCTGTAGAATCTTTAATACAGCGGGCTAAAACAAATCTTGCCAAAAATATTTCAGACTATTTTAAAAAATAATTGAACCTGCCCGTAGGAAAATGAAAAGTTTTGTTTCTAATCTATAAAATCGCAAAAAAATGAACTGCAACGAATGTCAAACAAAAATTACCAGTTACCCTGAGGAAAAAACCTCACCGGAAACGCTTCGTTCCATAAAAAAGCATCTGGAATTCTGTGCAGAGTGCCGGGCTTTTTACACCGCTTCTGGTTGGGTTGATGCTTTTGTTGCCCATGAAAAACAGGTTAAAGTAAATCCGTTTATGGCAACTCGGGTTATGGCACAAATCGAAAAGCAAAAATCGATAAAAGCCAATTCGGTTTTCATTCGCTCACTTAAACCTCAACCTTTGTTGGTAGCGGCCTCCATTCTGCTGGCATTGTTTCTGGGCGTTTCGGCCGGTAGTTTTTATCAACCGGCAAACATGGCGGAACAAGTACCCGAAGAATTACTGTATTTGGACGATGCTGAAATGGAATCGCTCACCTATTTTATGAACGAATAAGTGGAAATTATGAAAAATACAGAATCGAGCGGAAAATTAAAGTTGGCCTTGCTGTTTATACTGGTTCTTAATCTGGCAACTTTTGGAACTATTGCTTATCACCAGTTTCAATCGAAAAAAGACAGGCAAAACCTAAATTCTCAGGAAAATTATGGCGACAAAAGAGCCTTTAGTGGATACTATTTTCGCGAAAAGCTTGACCTTAGTTCTGAACAGATGCTTGTTTTTAAAGATCTTAACGCACAGTTCAGAAGCAATGCCCGCCAAATTAATCAGGAATTGGGAAGAACCCGTCAACAAATGATGAGGGCCATGCAGCAAACTCCCGCCGATACGCTGCTTTTGCTCGAATTATCAGCTTACGTGGGCGAACTTCACACAAATCTTAAAGAAGAAACCTTCAGGTACTATCTGGGAATAAAAAACATTTGCGACAGTTCACAACAAACAGCGTTGAACCAACTATTCGGAGCCTTTTTCATTAACGAAAACCAATCGAATACTCCGGGTAAAGGGCCTCAACACAACCGTTTTGGAAGAAGAAACAATAATTAAATAATACACTTAAATTTTATAGATTATGAAAGCAAAATTAATTTTAACCGGAATCGCATTAATAGCCTTTGCAGCAATGGCTAGCGCTCAGGAACAAACTGTAAAAACAGAACCTGCTCAAACAACCGCTGGAACTTTTGTCGATGCCAATAACGACGGTGTTTGCGATAATTTTACACAAAATCGCCAGGGACAGGGACAGGGTTTAAATCAGAAAAACAAAGCCAATACCCGCCAGGGACAAGGTTACCGAAAAGGAAATGGTAAACGCGATGGCCAGGGACAAGGCAAAGGACAAGGTTTACGCAACGGTAAAGGAAGCGCTGCTAATTTTGTTGATGCCAATAAAAATGGTGTTTGCGACCGCAGAGAGTAAGTTTAAATTAAATAGAATGAGTGCAGCGGACCGCAAGGTTTGCTGCATTTTTTATTTCGCCGGATTTCGGTAAAGCGCCCGATGCGTTTCCTGAATCATCTCCAACAAGGGAACTTCAGGCGGACACGCACTTAAATCAACTTTCTTTAACCGTTCTTTGGTTGGAAAAGCACCGCCATACCAATTATCGTTCTCGCGCAACATATTGTAGCGGTATTTTCCAAAGTCAACCATATCGAACGCTTTCAGAAGGGTTCTAAATCGAAGGGTTTCCGGAATATTAATTCTTGATGGATCGTTTTCCATACGGTATCCATCAAAATCGGCAAAGGGAACTTTTCGTTTTTCAGCTTCCAGCCGGTTTAATATTTCAATGTCGGCCGGAGCCATGGGGGCCGGAGCCGGAAAAATGCCATTTATGTCGCTAAACGATGCGGTAACCGGCAGACCAAAAGTAAGGGTGTGAATAGCCGGATTACCCAGGCAAAATCGCGCATTCCATTGCAATGGAGTAATGGGAGCTGTAAGTTCTTTCAACTTTTTTGACGGGTTAAATAACTGACCACCTTTGTCGTTGGGTGAAATTATAAATACACCCATGTCTTTTGAAGCGGCCAATTCAATAGCCGGTAAGTTTCGTTGAAAGGTGTAATAATAGTGCAGGTTTATAAATTCAAAGCAATCGGTTTCAATGGCCTTTAAAATAACCGAAAGTTGCGCGTGGGTGCTAAAGCCCAAATGTTTTATTATACCCTCGTCTTTCATTTTTTGCATCTCGTCGAGTGCGCCACCCCGAACATTAATGGTTTCTAATATTTCAGCGGTGTTCAATCCGTGCCAGGCATAAAAATCAAGATAATCGGTTTGCAAATCGTTGAGTTGTTTTTCGACCAGACTTCTGGCATCAGCCGCCGTTTTTGGACTACCTTTGGTCATTAAAAAATACGACTCGCGCGGAACACCCAATTCCTGATTTAAAGCCTTTCCGTAAGCTGTTTCACTTTTATTATATCCCCAGGCCGTTTCTATGTGATTTATTCCCTGGTCAAAAGCCTGTTGAACCGTGTCAATTACCTGTTCCAGGGTTTCTTTCGGAATGTCGTGTCGTGCTCCTTCTGATGCTTTGGTAAATCGCATCCCGCCAAGGGTAATTACACTCAGTTTCTTTTCTGTCTTGCCAAACCGGCGATATTCCATCCGGGGCTGGTATAGCGATAAATTTGTAAAATCCATGTTTAAATTTTCACTGCAAAAGTAAAATAACTTAAAGCCAGAACAACGATTGATAGAATGAATTGTTAAAAATTATCTTTAATTTTATTTCCCATTAAAAAGACACTATGAAAAAAATAAATTCCATTGAAGAATATATTCTTACCAACGAAAAATGGCAGGACGGATTGATGATTCTGCATGAAATTATTGTGGCGGCCGGATTAGATGCAGCCATTAAATGGGGGGTTCCCGTTTATTCACAAAACGGGAAAAATATGGTTGGTATAGCCGCCTTTAAAGAATACTTTGCCCTGTGGTTTTATCAGGGCGCTTTGTTAACCGACTCCCGGAGCGTTCTCATAAATGCGCAAGAAGGAACCACACAGGCGCTGCGTCAATGGCGCTTTAAATCGGCCGATGAAATCGATCCGGAACTTGTAAGCAGCTATATAAAAGAAACGATTGAAAATTTTAAGGCTGGAAAAGAAATAAAAGCCAACAAAAATAAACCCCTTGTATTACCCGAAGAATTGCTTGCTGCTTTTAAACAAGACCCCGAAATTGAACGCTGCTTTAAAGAATTTTCACTTGCAAAACAGCGGGAATTTACCGAATACCTTGCCGCGGCCAAACGCCCCGAAACCCGATTAAAACGACTGGACAAGGCTGTGGCTTTGATTATTCAAAAAATTGGTTTAAACGATAAATACCGTTAAGAGAAACCTTATTCTTAATCTGTTTGTCGCACCAAACTTCCGCCTTTTTCTCCGGCCCCGGGACCCAATTCAATTAAATAATCGGCCGATTGAGTTACCGTTTGGTGATGTTCAATTACCACCAGGCTGTGTCCGTTGTCCAATAATTTATCGAAGGTGTGCATCAGTTTTTCCACATCGTACATGTGAAGTCCGGTAGTGGGTTCGTCGAGCAGGAACAAGCACGATTTTCCTTTTTGTTCACTCAATGAATTTATCAGCTTCAAACGTTGCAGCTCTCCGCCACTTAAGGTGTGCAAGCGTTGCTTTAGGTTCAGATACCCCAGACCCAACTGAACAGCTAACTGGCTTATTTCATGTAATTCCGTTATGGATTTTTGCCCAGCAATCTCTTCAAAGCTCATGTCGAGCCAATCGGCAATATGTTTTCCCTCAACCTTTATGCTTAAGGCTTCGGGTTTAAAACCCGTTCCGTTACAAAGCTCGCAAGGTTCGTAAACATCCGACAAAAAATCGAGACTGGTTTTTATTTCTCCCTTTCCTCCACAATTAGCACAAGCGGCGGTTTTACTATAAAGAGAAAACTGCGAAGCATTAGCGGCTATTCCTTGCCGTTTGGCTTGTTTAACAAAACCTTTTTTCAGGGAATCGTAACTGTTTAAAAAGCCAACAACCATGCTTTGAGCGTGCGCCTTGGGCAGTTTTTGATCGACATAGATTCCCTGATCGAATAAGCCCAATCCTGTAATTTGATCACAATTGGTTGCCCGCCCCTTTTGTATCGATTCATGAATTACCTGATGCAGCAGGCTGCTTTTTCCACTGCCCGAAACACCACTCAATACAACCAGAGCATTTGCCGGAATACGCACATCAATGTTTTTCAAATTGTTTGCCCGGGCTCCTTTAATCTGGATGGCTTTAATATAATTCACCGGACGTTTTTCGCGCTTAAACCGGTAATCGGCTTTTAAATAAGGCCCGGTAAGCGATTTGTAACTGTTTGCCAACTCGGTGGCAAGCCCTTCGGCAACAATGTGTCCTCCGTACTTTCCGGCACCGGGTCCCATTTCAATAATGTGATCAGCACTGTTTATAAAATAAGGATCGTGTTCACAAACCACAAGGGTATTTCCCTGTCGCTTTAATTCCTGTAGTATATAAATAAGATTTTCAGTATCACTACTATGCAGTCCCCGTGTTGGCTCATCCAAAACGACACAAACTCCCGATAAGTCCTGGTTTAATGCCGATGCCAGGCGTACACGTTGTCCTTCGCCTCCCGACAGTGTATTTGAACGTCTTGCCAGGCTAAGATACCCCAATCCCAAATGACCTAAATAATCGAGCCCGTTAAGTATTCCTCCCACCAATATTTGCGCTGCTTTTTGTTTAACCGGCTCGCTACTGAAAGCCCCGGGAATCACCACCTGTTTTTTCAAAAACACCGCCAGTTCCGAAACAGGCATGTTGAGCCAATCGCTGATGTTTTTCTCCAGAACGGTAAACTGCATGGCCCGTTTATTTAATCGATTTCCCTGGCACAAATCACAGGGTTCGTTCTTCATAATGGGTAATAAATCGTGCGCTCTTTTGTCGTTGGCTTTCCGCATAAATTCTTGGTTAACCAGTTGAAGAAAACCAGGCCAAGAAGCTTTAAATTTATGAGTTCCCTTCCGGTTTTTACGCTGATAATTCCATTGAACCTGAAACTCCTCTTGGCCTGTACCCTCCATCGCTATTTTTTTTGCTTCGGCAGAAAGCAAGTTCCATGGCTGCGAATAATCTATTCCTTTTGCTTTACCCACGGCATACAGCGTGGCAACATATTGTCCGGAAACATCGCCATAAAACTTCCCCGCCTTGCTTCCATCCAAAGCTCCTGAAACAAGGGCTTTTTCAGGATGTGAAACTAATTTTTCAGCATCACAAACCGTTTGGAATCCCAATCCCTGGCAATGCCGACAAGCACCTTGTTCGTGGTTAAAAGAAAACCAGGAACTTAAAGGGTTTTCAACAGCTTCGTCACTTTTCCCCACACGGGCAAAGAGTAAGCGAATTGAGTCGTAAATATTGGTAATGGTTCCCACGGTAGAACGCTCGTTATTTGCCAGATTTTGCTGATTCACCGCCAAGGTTGGCATTAAGCCCTGAATACTTTCGTAACGCGCCTGTGAATTTATGTTTAAGCGATTCCGCACATAGGCCGAAAAACTTTCAGCATATTGCTGGCGTCCTTCGGCAAAAAGCGTGTCAAAAGCAAGCGACGATTTTCCGCTTCCCGAAACTCCGGTTAATACCGTAAGTTTATTAAAAGGAATATCCACGTCGACCGATTTTAAATTATTGGTGCTGACTCCCCTTAACCGGATTGGGCCAAAACGCTCAAAAACAGGTTTTGGGCTCGTTTTAACGGGTTCTTTTTCAAGAATCATTGCTTTTGCCGTGGGCGAACCTGAAATTGCTGCAATTCCTGAAGGTACTCCCTGATAAACCAGTTTGCCACCATCTTTTCCGCTACCGGGACCCAATTCAATTAAATAATCGGCTTGTTTAATAATTTGCTGACTCTGTTCAACCAAAACTACCGTGTGTCCTTGTTCAACCAGTTGATTCAGGTTTTTTAGCAACACATCAATATCATAAGGATGTAGCCCCGAAGCCGGTTCGTCGATAATAAATAAGGTGGGTTCCTTACTTGTTTTTACCAATTGCCTGGCCAGTTTTATGCGGCGTGCTTCACCTCCCGAAAGAGTGCTCGATCGTTGGTTTAATGTCTGGTAACCCAGACCTACCTGCTGCAGCGCCTGCAAATATTTTTCTATTTTGGGAGCGTTCTTAAAAAAGCCTGCTGCCTCATCAATGGTCAAAGCATAAATTTCGGCCAGATTTTTTCCATTGTAAGCTGTTGAAAGCACTTCTTCTTTAAATTGTTTTCCGTTGCATGAACTACAAACCAGCTCTACATTTCCCAATAAATGCATTCCAATTTGTTCGTAACCTGCACCAGCGCATTTTGGGCAGCGGCCGGCCGGAGTATTAAACGAAAAATGGTTTTTCGTAAGTTTTTTTGCTTTAGCCTCGGGTAACAGGGCAAAAAGGTTTCGCAATTCGTCAGAAAGGCCGGTGTAGGTTGCCGCATTACTGCGTGGCGTTTTTCCAATCGATGATTGGTCGATTTCAATTAACTTTTTAATGGATTCATCGCCAGTGATCGAATCCCTGTTTTTATTTTGCACTTGTTTTTTATCAAGTTTATCAATAAAATAACCGGCAAGCACCTGATGCACCAAACTTGTTTTTCCTGAACCGGAAACGCCGGTAACTACATTCAACGCTCCCGTTTTAATAACAACCCGAATGTTTTGCAGGTTATTTTCTTTAGCACCAGTAATAATTAGTTCTCCTTTTCCTGGTCTGATTTCCTTTTTAAATGCCCGCGGGTTTTTAAAATATTTCAGCGTTTCACTGTTTCCGGTTGTTTGCTGATTAAAAAAGTCGTCAGCTTTTCCAGAAAAGAGTACATGACCACCATTTTCTCCTGCTCCCGGGCCTAAATCCACAATCCAATCGGCGTATTGAATTACCTGCGGGTTGTGTTCAACCAAAAACACCGTGTTTTCAGCATCGCGTAAACTAAAAAGCACTTCCATCAGGTTTCGGGTTTCAGTTGGGTGCATGCCCGTTGACGGTTCATCAAAAACATACAGTAAACCACGCATTCCCGATGCGGCAACCTTTGCCAGGCGCAAGCGTTGTGTTTCGCTTCCCGATAAGCTTTGAGCTGAACGATTCAATGTTAAAAAACCAAGCCCCACTTTGTTTACCAGACGAACGGTTTTCAAAAGAGCTTGAACAATGGGCTCAGCAACCACTTTTTCATGGGCCTTTAAATCGATGGTTTCAAAAAAAGCGGTTAATTCCAAAAGGGTCATCCGACTCAATTCCACCAGGTTTTTTCCTCCAAATAACACCTGCTGAACCGCCGGTTTCAGCCGGGAGCCATCACAGCTTTTACAAGGAACAGAATTGGCAAAGCGCAAGACATTTGGGTTTCTGTCGCGTTTTAAAATTTCTTCCATCACAGGAATAATTCCTTTATAGTAACTTTCTTCGCGAGGTTTTGCTGTAATTCCGCTCCACTTCATCCGCGATTCAAGCGGATGCTTTCCGAATGGGACGGTAATTTTTTTGCTTCCGAACAAAACCACCTTTTTTTGTGCTTCGGTCAAATCTTTCCAGGGAATATCGACCGAAAAACCCTCAGCTTCGCAAACCTGATTAAGCACGTCCATAGTAACCTGCGAGTAAACAATGTATCCGCTGGGCGTTGTCATCACAAAAGCTCCTTCGCGGATGGTTTTATTTTCATCCTGAATCAACAAGTCCTGGTTTATTGCGTCCTCAACACCCAGGCCTCCACAGGTTTTACATGCGCCTTTGGGCGTGTTGAACGAAAAAAAACTGCGATCAATGCTTATCGATTTGTCGTCACGTTGGTCTTTACCCACACGGGCGAACAACAGACGAAGCAAATCGTAAATCTCAGTAAGCGTTCCTACGGTTGCGCGAGGCGAATTTACCATCGGTTTTTGCTGAAGGGCAATAGCCGGCGATAATCCTGAGAGGTATTGCACATCGGGGCGATGCAATTTTCCCATAAAAAGCCGGGCATTAGACGAAAACGTTTCTAAATAACGTCGGCGGGCTTCCTGAAAAAGCACATCATAAACCAGGGTCGATTTTCCCGACCCCGAAACTCCGGTTACAACAATTAGCTTGTTTTCAGGTAAGTTTAATTTTATCGAATTAAGATTGTTTTCTTTAGCATTAAGTAGTGTTATCATAGTAGTAAACAGCTGTATTTGACGGCTAACTTAATAAATTAAACGATTTATGATCGAGTAATAGCCTTTTAAAAAATATGCTCACTAAACGGATAGCGGCTTCAATAGTTTACCAAAAATTGCAGCTCTTTTGTATTGTGTAATAAAAAGTATATTTTTGCACGATCTTTAATCGATTATAAAACAATGAATAAAGAACTTATGACTGATAGGCAAAAAACGATAGCAACCGAGGTTTCTTTAACCGGAGTCGGCTTGCACACAGGCATTAATGTTACCATGACATTTAAGCCTGCTCCCGAAGATCATGGTTATAAATTTAAACGCGTCGACCTCGACAAACAACCAATTATTCCGGCTTTGGCCGAAAATGTGGTTGATACTGCCCGTGGAACTACTATCGCAAAGGGTGAAGCCCGCGTTTCTACCATTGAACACGTGTTAGCTGCAGCCTACAGTCTCGAAATTGACAACCTGCTTATTGAAATTGACGGCCCTGAAACCCCCATTATGGACGGTAGCTCCATTCGCTTTTTTGAAGTGCTTCAAAAAGCCGGAATTAAAGAGCAGGATGTAGATCGTGAATATTTTGTGGTGCGCGAAAACGTGCGCTATGTAAACGAAGAAAAAGGCATCGAAATAATTGCTTATCCCGATCATAAATACAGCGTTGATGTACTTATTGACTTTAACTCAAAAGTATTGGGACATCAATATGCAAGCTTAACCGATTTATCGGAATTTGGAGATCAGATTGCTCCCTGCCGTACCTTTGCTTTTTTCCATGAATTGGAGCCGCTTTTTAAAAACAACCTAATAAAAGGTGGCGCTTTGGAAAACGCAATTGTAATTGTTGAGAACGAGTATCCGCAAGAAGAGTTCGATCGCATTGCCGATTTGTTCAACAAACCTCATTTAAAAGCCAAACGAGGCATCCTGAATAATGTTAACTTACACTTTTCGAACGAACCCGCCCGTCATAAATTGCTCGATGTGATTGGTGATTTAGCATTGGCCGGCCGTCGTATTAAAGGAAAGATTATTGCCAAACGCCCCGGGCATCTTGCCAATACAGAATTTGCCAATAAAATTCGCCAGATTGTAAAGTTTGAACAAAAAAATGGTGTGGCTCCCCGCTATTACCCCGACGAGGCCCCCGTTCGCGATATAAACGACATAATGAAGGTATTGCCTCATCGTCCGCCTTTTTTGCTCGTCGATAAAATTATTCACATGGACGAAACCACGGTTGTGGGCGTAAAGTGCGTCACCATGAACGAACCATTTTTTGTGGGTCACTTTCCTCAGGAACCGGTTATGCCGGGCGTTCTTCAAATTGAAGCCATGGCCCAGGTTGGCGGTTTGCTGGCATTAAACGATGTGGAAGATCCCAAAGAATGGTCGACCTATTTCCTAAAAATAGACAATGTGCGCTTTAAGCAAAAAGTGGTTCCTGGCGACACCCTGATTTTCCGACTCGATTTAATATCGCCCATTCGTCGTGGCATTGCACACATGCGTGGACAGGTTTTTGTCGGAACCACCCTGGTTATGGATGCTGAACTAATGGCTCAATTGGTGCGTAATAAAGTGACTACAGAAAACTAAAAAAAGAAACTCTACAAGGAATGGAATATAAATTAGCGAACGTTCATCCTGAAGCAAAAATTGGAAAAAACGTAATTATTGAACCTTTTGTTAGCATCGAAAAAAACGTTGAAATTGGCGATAATACGTGGATTGGTGCAAATGCTGTAATAAAAGAATTTACAAAAATTGGCAGCAACTGTCGCATCTTTCACGGAGCTGTGGTAGGAGCAATTCCACAGGATTTAAAATTTCGTGGAGAAGAAACCTGGGTGCTGATTGGTGATAATACAACCATCCGTGAATGCGTAACCGTTAACCGGGGAACCGCAGCAAAAGGCGACACGCGTATTGGAAGCAATTGCCTGTTAATGGCTTACTCACATGTTGCACACGACTGCCGCATTGCCGACAATGTAATTATTGGAAATGCCACACAAATTGCCGGCGAGGTTGACATTGACGAATTTGCCATTTTAAGTGGTGGTTGTTTGGTGCATCAATTTGTACATATTGGCTCACATGTAATAATTCAGGGAGGATCGAAAATTGGAAAAGATGTGCCTCCATACATTACAGCCGGCAGAGACCCCCTGGTTTTTGCAGGAATTAATGCCATTGGTTTACGCCGCAGGCGTTTTACCGACGATCAAATCAAATCCATTCAGGATGTTTACCGCTTACTATATGCCAAAGGCTACAATACCACTCAAGCGCTGGAATTAATTGATAAAGAATTAAACCGGTCGGAAGAACTGGATACCGTTGTAAGCTTTGTAAAAGGCTCTCAAAGAGGAATCATTGCCGGATAAATCCTTTTAAAAATATAACTGATGAACCCCTTTCTTAATAACGAAAGGGGTTTTTTATTCATAAAATCAATCACATAACGAACAAAAATTATTGTTGTGTGTTAGATTGTCGGTCCAGAATTAACCTTTTTTATTTCAATGCTTTAATATTTTAGATTGATTTAATAAAATTTTTTACATAAATTTGATTTTTGGCTCAAAGCCTCACTTAAACTATAACCTAAATGCTTTTTTATGGAAGCCGGAAAACGTATAATTGTACCCTGGGATTTTACTGACAAGGCGGAAAATGCCCTTTCGCATGCAGTAAAAATGTCGAAAGTCCTTGATAATACCATCACTCTTTTACACATTGTAAAAAAAGAAAAAGATATTGAAGAAGGCCTCGACAGGTTGAAAGAAAAAGCTGCTCAAGCACAAGAAAAATATGGTATCCCTACCGATGCGGTTGTAAAAGAAGGTACCATTTTTACCACCATTGGTGAATACACCAAAGAAAACGAAGACATTAATCTGGTTATCATGGGAACCCATGGTATGAAAGGAATGCAAAAACTTACCGGAAGCTGGGCGCTTAAAGTTATCGTTAGTTCTTACGCTCCGTTTATTGTTGTTCAGGATCCCCCAACAGAAAAAGTAAGCTACGATAAAATTGTTTTTCCGGTAAACTTTAAAAGCGAAAATCGCGAAAAACTAATTTGGGCCATATATTTCGGGAAAATATTTAAAGCAAAAATTCATTTTGTGAAGCAGGATGTAAGCGATCGCAGCCTCGAAAAAAAGGTAAATCAAAATCTTACCTTTGCCCGCAAATACATTAGCAAATACAACGTTGAATACGAAATAGCCACGGCGGAAAAATCGTCGAATTTTGCTCAGGCAACCCTTAATTATGCCAAAGAAATTGAAGCCGATTTAATGCTGATAATGACCACTAAAAACATTGGAACACTCGATTATGTGATGGGCGCCAGTGAGCAGTTTATTATTGCAAACACCGCGCGAATTCCCGTTATGTGTGTAAACCCGCGTAAAGCCCAAAACTTTTCGCTGGCTACTTTTTAAACGTATAAAAATTCGAAATAAAAAAAGTCGCATAATAGTGCGACTTTTTTGTTTTATAATACGTTAATTGCTTTCGTTTCAGGAATAGGCATTCCAGCCCTGCGCAGTAATTGGTGTTGAACCACCGCTTTTTCCATAAAGTCGCACCTCCTGATCGGCCGGAACAATCTCACCAATAAGCTGTACGCCTTCCACCAGATTTATTTTTGTTAAATCATCAGGATTGATGGTAAACAACAACTCATAATCTTCGCCGCCGCTTAAAGCCAAAAGCGAAGCATCCATATTAAGTTCCTCTGCAACTTGTATGGTTTGCGCGTCAATTGGTAAATCGGCATCCATAATTTTAGCGCCACATTTTGATTGCTTGCAGATATGTAAAATTTCAGATGACAAACCATCCGACACGTCAATCATTGCTGTGGGTTTTATAGCTGCCTTTTTAAGGGCTTCAACAATGTCTTTCCGCGCTTCCGGTTTAAGCTGACGTTCCAAAACATAATCGTAAGCCGACATGTCGGGTTGAGAGTTTGGATTAACCTGATAAACTGCTTTCTCACGATTTAAAATCTGTAAGCCGGCATAAGCTGCGCCCAAATCACCCGAAACACAAATTAAGTCGCCGGGTTTAGCTCCGTTTCGGTAAACCGCCTGTCCTTTTTCCACTTCACCAATAGCCGTAATGCTAATGGCTAAACCGGTAACCGAACTGGTGGTGTCGCCACCAATTAAGTCTACCTGATAATGCTCACAAGCTTTGTGGATTCCGGAATACAACAATTCAACGGCCTCGAGCGAAAATTTTCCGGACAAGGCGATGGAAACCGTTATTTGTTTGGGAACAGCATTCATGGCATACACATCCGACAGGTTTACCACAACCGCTTTGTACCCTAAATGCTTAAGCGGAGTATAAGTTAAATCGAAATGGATTCCTTCAACCAAAAGATCGGTAGTAAGCACCATTTGTTTATCGGTATAATCGAGTACCGCAGCATCGTCGCCCACGCCCTTAATGGTTGAAGCCTGCTTTATTTTTATGTCTTTTGTTAACCGGTCAATTAAACCAAATTCGCCCAGTTCATTTAGCTGGGTAAGTTTTTTCTTCGCTTCTGTCATGCTTAAATTTTTTGACAAAGGTAATACTTCAAAACAAATACATTGTTTTGAAATCTCTTGCAAAATAAAAATGAAGCTATTAATTGTATTCCTGGTATTTAAATTGGCGGAATTATCGTGTTCCGCACTGGATTCGAACCAGTGACCCCTACCCTGTCAAGGTAATGCTCTAAACCAACTGAGCTAGCGGAACATGCTGCAAAGGTAATTATTGAATTTAATCTGTACAATAACTTTTTTCTCATTTCTTTAAAAATAGTCGCAACATTCTGGTTACGTGTTAATAAATAACTTTTATCTTTGTTAGTCTATGTTAAATCATTAATCATATACCTATGCTTAAATCCGCTTTTGTTTTCATTTTGTTGGGAGTGTTTCTGCTTTCTTGTGAAACAAACCCCGACCCCGTGGAAGAACAAATCGTTGAAAAAGATTTAAATGGTTATGTTCAGAAAGGGCCTTTTTTAAATGGAACTTCCATTACCATCCATGAGTTAAAAACCAATTTAACCCAAACCGGAAAAAGTTATTCAGCACAAATTCTCGACAACAAGGGAACTTTTGAGTTGCGCAGCGTTGCTTTTAAGTCAAAATATGTTGAATTAAAGGCCGATGGATTCTATTTTAACGAAGTAAAAAACGAAAATTCAGCGGCTCCGTTAATTTTGTATGCCCTATCTGACCTTACCGACTATTCGTCGCTTAATGTCAATGTTCTTTCAACACTCGAAAAAAACAGGGTGCAGTATTTAGTTGAACAGGGGCTCGGCTTCGAAGAAGCAAAAACACAGGCTCTACAAGAAATTTTAGCCATTTTTTCAATCTCAATCGACAGTTTAGGCTCCTCTGAATTGCTTGACATTTCGCAACCCGGTGATAAGAATGCGGCTTTAATAGCTGTTTCTGTAATCCTACAGGGTTATTTAAGTGTAGCCGAACTTTCTGAATTGCTGGCAAATATAAGCACCGACATTCGCCAGGACGGAACACTCGATAGTGAAACTTTAAAATCTCAACTAATTAACACCGCACTTAAGCTTGATTTGGAAGCTATCCGTAACAACCTCGAAGCCCGTTACGAAACCCTGGGAATATCGGTAGTGGTTGCAAATTTTGAAAAGCACGTGTTGAATTTTATAACGAATTCCGGTTATACTCCTACCGAAAAAATTGAATACCCCGTAAACGGAAATTTTGGACCCAACATCTTAAATGAAGAAAACACAGAATTTTGCAGCGGATTTTTTTCGATGGCTGCTGAAGTACCTGAAGGTTTTTCTATAAAAGTAATCCTGTATAGCTTAAAAATGGGCGCTACTTATCCGCAACCGGAAAATTCCGGGTGGGATTTTGAAAACTTAGGCATGGAGGGCTTAATGAATAAAAGTTTATTTACAACCAATCGCTCTGGCCTGGTTGATTTTAAGTTGTACTCCACTCAAAGTGAGGCATTTGCTCCTGCATCAATTGAAGTGTATGAAAACGAAGCAACAGAACCTGCTTTTATAAAAACATTATCGTGTGGAAATGGATCCGGGTTTGATGTGCCTGAATATGGCCAGTATGGCTTAAATATTCTTTACATCACCGATAGTGTAAAAATGGACACGGCAGAAACCTACAGTATTGCCATTCATTTACCGGCCGATAAAACATATGATGTAAATCTATCCTTCTCGTTCTGGCAAGATTCCTCGTTTATGGTCGATGAATCGAAAATAATAAACTGGAATTATGGTATGAATTCAAATCTTATAGAATTAAATTCAACCGGGTCTGATTTAGATTTTGATTTGCCCATAAAGTTTAATGGTTCCGGGAGTGTTACCATCGAAGGCGGAGGTCTTATGGTAAATGGAATATATTGGTAAATCAAACACCGCATAACTTCAAAAAGAGATGCTTGAATAAAACAGGCGTCTCTTTTTTTTAACCCTTTCATTTTCAAAAGACTTCTGTGTGTTGTTTTCGGTCGTTTGAATTTTGTAATTAAATTCGCAAACGCTATATTTGTCGGTTCTAAAAAATACAGATATAACTAATTCATAATGAGCAGAAAATTTCCTGAATACAAGCAGCTTGACTTATCGCTGATTAATAAAGAGGTGTTGAAAGAATGGACCGACGACGACACGTTTCATAAAAGCATGAGCACACGCGCCGGAAAAGAAACCTTTGTTTTCTTCGAAGGGCCACCATCGGCCAACGGCCAGCCGGGAATTCATCACGTGATGGCAAGAGCTATTAAAGATATTTTCTGCCGCTACAAAACCTTGCAGGGTTACCTGGTAAAACGCAAAGCCGGATGGGACACTCACGGCTTACCCGTGGAACTGGGCGTTGAAAAAATGCTGGGTATTACCAAAGAAGCCATCGGTAAAACCATTACGGTGGCCGAATACAACGATGCCTGCCGCAAGGAAGTTATGAAATACACCGACTTGTGGGAAGATTTAACCCGCAAAATGGGCTATTGGGTAAATATGGACGATCCGTATATAACTTACGACAATCGCTACATTGAGTCGTTGTGGAACCTGCTTAAAAAGCTTTACGACAAAGGACTGCTTTATAAAGGATACACCATTCAACCCTATTCACCTGCTGCAGGAACCGGTCTTTCAACGCACGAATTAAACCAGCCAGGTTGTTACAAAGATGTAAAAGATACCACAGCAACGGTGCAGTTTACCGTGGTTCGCAATGAAAAAAGCGAGTCGCTATTCGATGGGGATGAAAAACTATCCTTCATGGCCTGGACCACCACACCCTGGACCCTGCCATCGAATACTGCACTGGCTGTTGGCCCGAACATTCGTTATGTAAAAGTTAAAACTTACAATCCATATACCAGCGAGCCAATCTCGGTAATTATAGCCAAAGATTTGGTAAACAGCTATTTCAATCCAAAAAATGCTGAGCTGGATTTGGAAAGCTATAACGCAGGAGACAAAAACATTCCTTTTAAGCTTGTGGCCGAGTACAAAGGAGCCGATTTGGCAGGCATTACCTACGAGCAGTTAATTCCCTGGATTAAACCCATGGGCGATGCTTTCCGCGTGATAACCGGCGATTTTGTAACCACCGAAGACGGTACCGGAATTGTTCACATTGCCCCTACTTTTGGTGCCGACGACGACCGCGTGGCAAAAACCACCGCCATTGTTCCGCTTTTGTTAATCGACAAAGAAGGAACCCGCCGCCCCATGGTCGATTTAACCGGAAAGTTTTACAAGATTGAAGATTTGGATGCCGAGTTTGTAGCCAAATATGTCAATGTTGAAAGCTATTCAGAATTCGCCGGACGCTTTGTGAAAAATGCTTACGACGAAAGCTTAACCGACGATGATGCTTCGCTTGATGTGGATTTATCGGTAATGCTTAAAAAAGAAAACAAAGCCTTTAAAGTAGAAAAACACGTTCACAATTATCCGCATTGCTGGCGTACCGATAAACCCGTACTCTACTATCCGCTCGATAGCTGGTTTATTAAAACCACTGCAATAAAAGACCGGATGATTGAACTGAATAAAACCATTAACTGGAAACCCAAAAGTACCGGAGAAGGGCGTTTTGGAAAATGGCTCGAAAATCTGGTAGATTGGAACCTGAGTCGCTCGCGCTACTGGGGAACACCCCTTCCTATTTGGATGAGCGAAGACGGCAGCGAGCAAAAATGTATCGGTTCAACCGAAGAGTTGATGAACGAAATAGAAAAAGCCATTGCTGCCGGATTTATGGACAAAAATCCATACGCAGGTTTTAAAGTGGGCGAATTCAATAAAGAGAATTACGACAAAATAGATTTGCACCGCCCTTACGTTGATGATATTGTGCTGGTATCGGCAAGTGGTCAGAAAATGTTCCGCGAAAAAGACTTGATTGATGTTTGGTTCGATTCAGGAGCCATGCCTTATGCACAATGGCACTGGCCTTTTGAGCACACCGGAGATTTCAACCAGTTGTATCCCGCCGATTTTATTGCCGAAGGCGTTGACCAAACACGTGGCTGGTTTTTTACCTTGCACGCCATTTCGACCATGATTTCAGATAATGTGGCTTTCAAAAACATTATTTCCAACGGATTAGTGCTCGATAAAAACGGAAACAAAATGAGCAAGCGCCTGGGTAATGCAGTTGATCCTTTCGAAACTATCGAAAAGCACGGCTCCGATCCTTTGCGCTGGTACATGATTACCAATGCACAACCCTGGGATAACCTTAAATTCGATATGGATGGCGTTGACGAAGTAAAACGTAAATTCTTTGGAACGCTGTACAATACGTATGGGTTCTTTGCTTTATATGCCAATGTCGATGGCTTCAAATACCAGGAAGCTGAGATTCCATTGAACGAACGCCCCGAGATTGATCGTTGGGTAATTTCGCTATTGAACTCGCTGATTATTGAGGTAAAAGATGCCTATGAAAACTACGAACCAACCCGCGCAGGACGTGCTATTCAAAACTTTGTGATAGACAACCTGAGCAATTGGTACGTACGTTTGAACCGGAAGCGTTTTTGGGGTGGCGAATACAACAACGATAAAATTGCCGCTTACCAAACACTCTACACCTGTCTGGAAACCGTGGCTGTTCTGGCTGCTCCCATTGCACCTTTTTATACCGACCGTTTATTCAAAGATTTAAGTGCAGCTACCGGACGAAACGAGGGAATATCGGTTCATTTAACCTCCTTCCCCATAGAAAACAAACAGGCCGTTGATAAAGATTTGGAAGAACGCATGAATATGGCGCAACGCATTTCGTCGATGGTGCTTGGCTTACGCCGAAAGGTAAATCTTAAGGTGCGTCAACCCCTAAACAAAATTATGGTCCCGGTTTTAAACAACAAAACCGCACTTCAGATTGATGCCGTAAAAGATATTATACTTAGCGAAGTAAACATCAAAGAAATTGAATACCTGGATGATACTTCGGGAATTTTGGTTAAAAAGATAAAACCCAATTTTAAAACGCTGGGCCCAAAATACGGTAAAATCATGAAGCAGATTGCTGCTGTAATTGGTCAAATGCAACAGGCCGACATTAGTAAACTGGAACGCGAAAACCAATTTGAATTTGAGCTTGACGGACAAAAAGTGCTTATTAGCAACGAAGATGTTGAGATTTTGTCGGAAGATATTCCCGGTTGGCTGGTCGCTAACGAGGGAACATTAACTGTAGCGCTCGATATTACTGTTACTGATGAGTTGCGAAACGAAGGAATTGCCCGTGAATTCATTAACCGGATTCAAAACATCAGAAAAGAAAGCGGTTTTGAAGTAACCGATAAAATAAGCATCAAAATAGCTAAACACGAGGCAATTAACAATGCAATTACTGCGCACAAAAACTATATTGGAGCACAAACGCTGGCCCTTTCAATTGAATTGGTCGCAGTTCTGGAACAAAAGACAGCTAAACTCGTAGAACTCGATGACGATGTGACTACCTATATCCTGATAGAAAAGGTTTAATTGTTAATAACTAATTGGTAAAATAGCGCACAACGGGAGTTTTGATATTCTTTTTTTATTATTTTAGGTTCCTTAAAAATTAGAGCTATGGCAGACGAGAAAACAAAAACCAGATATTCGGATGAGGAGCTTGCTGAATTCAAGCAACTGATTCTTGACAAGCTCGATAAAGCACAAAAAGATTATGATATTCTGAAAAGTGCTTTGTCACATTCCGATGGCAACGATACGCTTGACACCTCGCCTACCTTTAAGGTGTTGGAAGAAGGCGCAATGGTGCTTTCACGCGAAGAAACAGGAAAGCTGGCTCAAAGGCAACAAAAGTTTATTCAGCATTTAAAAGCTGCACTTATTCGCATCGAAAACAAAACCTATGGAATTTGCCGTGAAACCGGAAACCTGATAGCAAAAGAGCGCTTGCGTGCGGTGCCCCATGCTACCTTAAGCATCGATGCCAAAAACAATCAAAAATAAATAGTTAAAACATACGTTTTGAAAGAGGGAATTCATCGATTCCCTCTTTTTCCATTAAAAAAGATACATCTATGACCAGGGGACGTCTCGTAATTTTAATCATCTTTCTAGTTTTGCTGGCCGATCAGGTGCTGAAATTCTGGATAAAAACCCATATGATGCTCGGTCAGGAATACCGGATAGCCGGTGATTGGTTTATCATACATTTTACTGAAAACAACGGAATGGCCTTTGGTTTTGAGTTTGCCGGAAAAATTGGAAAATACTTTCTAAGTATCTTCCGAATTGTTGCGGTCACTTTTATAAGCATTTACCTGGCCCGATTAATTAAAAAAGAAGTTCCGCTTGGTTTTCTAATCTCCGTGGCGTTGATTCTTGCCGGAGCTACAGGTAACATTGTTGATAGTGCTTTTTATGGGCTTATTTTTGAACACAGCAGTTATCAGGTCTCACAGTTTATGCCCGAAGGCGGCGGATACGCAGGATTTCTGCAGGGTCGTGTGGTCGATATGTTTTATTTTCCGATTATCGAAGGACACTGGCCTTCATGGTCTCCCATAAAACCAACAGAATCATTTATATTTTTCCGTCCGGTTTTTAATATTGCCGATTCAGCCATTTCGGTGGGTATGATGTTAATTCTGTTTTTCTATAGAAAAGTACTACAAAAAGAATTATAATTTTTTGGCTTTGAGCAACACAAAACAAGGCATGCAATGGGACAAATTATTAACTCCCATGCGGTTTGGGAAAGAGGAGCTTCCAAATTTGGAACTCAATCTTTTGCGCTCTGAGTTTCAACGCGATTACGATCGCCTGATCTTTTCATCGCCTTTTCGGCGTTTACAGAATAAAACCCAGGTTTTTCCTTTGCCCGGAAGTGTTTTTGTTCACAACCGACTAACTCACAGTCTCGAAGTGGCCAGTGTAGGCCGCTCGTTGGGTAGCAATATTGCCGCGTCGCTGGCAAAACACCACGAACTCAATCCCTTTATTCATGAAATTGGCTCAATTGTGGCAACCGCAAGTTTGGCTCACGATTTAGGAAACCCTCCCTTTGGGCACGCCGGGGAGAAAGCCATTTCCGAATTTTTTGTTTCGGGTCAGGGCATATTCTTAAAAACCCGGGTAAATGAACAACAATGGGCCGACCTCACAAACTTTGAAGGAAACGCTAACGCCCTGCGACTTTTAACTCATAAGTTTAACGGTCGTCGTGCCGGTGGTTATGTGCTTACCTATGCCACATTAGCCAGCATGTTAAAATATCCGTTTAACGCCTTACACCGGACGCGCAAAAACAAATACGGCTATTTTGATTCCGAAACCGAAACCTTTTTGTCGATTGTTAAACAAACCGGCCTTTTAAAGCTATCAGAAACAAAACCGGTTTATGCCCGCCATCCATTAGTATATCTGGTTGAAGCAGCCGACGATATTTCGTATCAAATAATGGATTTGGAAGATGCTCATAAATTAGGCATCCTTTCTACCAACGAAACAAGCAATTTGCTAACCGCTTTTTTCGACAAGGAAAAACAAGCCTCTTTTTGGAAGAAAAAAGATCAAATCTATCAGCAGGTAAGCGATAAAAATGAACAGATTGCTTTTCTAAGAGCCTCAGTTATTAATCATTTGGTAAACACGGTCGCTCAAATTTTTCTGGAAAACGAAAAAACCATACTAAAAGGAGTGTTCTCGGGTTCTCTGGTCGATTATTTAAGTGGTACCGAAAAGCTGGCGATGGAAACCTGTAAAGAAGTGGCCTGGAAAAAGATATACAGCCACCGGTCGGTTATTGAAATTGAAATTACCGGTTACAACGTAATTAACACTCTACTCAAAGAGTTTACTCATGCTATGTTTCATAATAGCGACGACTATTCAAAAAAATTGCTTTCTTTGTTGCCGGTTCAATACCATGAAGAACACCAATGCGACTATGAAAAAGCCAGGTCGGTACTCGATTTTATTTCGGGTATGACCGATTTGTACGTACTGGATTTGTATAAATTGATAAAAGGAATTGGCATTTAAATCAAAAAAGCCAATTAAAAACAACCGCAACCAAAATTTAAAAATATTTATGATGCAGCACAAATTAAAATCCTGGAAGATTTTTGTAACCGGCTTTTTTATAGCAGTCGGTTTGTTTTCATGCAAAACAAATACACCCGAAGTAAAAGATAAAACCGGGGTGTTAATTCAGGTTGAAAATCTTTACACCAACCAGACATCCGACAACGACAGTCTGGTAAATTATTCGTTTTATCTGCCCGCCAATTATAATGGCAAAGAGGCATTACCTGTGGTGTTTTTTATTGACCCAAAAGGCAATGGAACACAACCTTTAGATCTTTATAAAGATTTAGCCAACAAATTTGGATATATTCTGGTTGGCAGTAACCTTATTAAAAACAGCTTACCCGCTTCTTATACTTCTGCCTTATTCGAAGCTTTAATGGGTGAAGTGCGTACACGTTTTTTAATCGACGAGAATCGGATGTTTACAACCGGTTTTTCGGGTGGTGCCAAATTAGCCATTCTTTTTGCCCAACAATATCGCGAAATTATAGGAGTAGCAGCCTGCGGCGCAAGTTTGCCCCTGATGTCGAATCACGAACCCACGTATTATTATGCCGGGATTGTTGGAGATAAAGATTTTAACTATTTGGAATCGTACCAAACCTTTTCGGTATTCGATCAAAAAGGCTACGATTACACCTCGGTAGTTTTTAACGGGGGACACGAATGGCCGCCTCTGGCCAGTTTTGAATCCGCATTTACCGGATTCGAAATCTATTCGATGAAAACCGAAAAAACAGCAAAAAACGACGCCTGGCTTAATAAACTGTGGGACCGCATGCAAGACAGCATTATGGCTCAGGAAAAACGTGGCGATTATTTTTCGCAACAACAAACACTACGTCAGGCTTCGCGCTGGTTTTATGGTTTAAAAAGCATTAAAGAATTGCGCCAACAGGAAATCCGCATACAAAACCACCCCGATTTTATTATGCTCGTTAATAAAAAACAACGCCTGATAAAAAAGGAAGTCAGCTTAAGAACTGAATTTATCCGGGCCATTGAACAGCGTGATTTGGATTGGTGGCGCTCCGAAGTTGAAAACATCCGCAAAACCATAACAAACGAAGACGTCGAGGTTGCTCTGGTAAGTCAGCGTTTATTAAATTACATCAGCATGGCAAGTTACATGCTGACCAAAACCGATTTAGACGACGGCAAACTGGATGAGGCTTACAAAAAAATTCAGATTTACCAGATGGTTGATCCCGAAAATCCCGATGCTTATTTAATGGCGGCCCGTTATTTTATGTTAATGGAAGATGCCGAAGCCATGAGTACTAATTTTGATAAAGCCAAAACGCTTGGCTTTACCGATTTTGAAACGTATAAAAAAGAAAGTTCGTGGCGCTTGCTTATGGAAGCTGCTGAGAAGAACCGGTAAGACATTCAAAACACTTAATAAAAAAAGGGCTTAATGCCCTTTTTTTATTCGAATTGGTGAATGATTTCCTTAATTTTTTCAATCTTTTCGTTTAATAAGGCGTCTGTTTTTGCTTCAGCCAGTAAGCGTAAATACGGTTCAGTATTGCTGGGACGAATGTTAAACCACCATTCGGCAAATTCAACCCGATAACCATCAAAATCGAACGACGCCGTTGCATTTTCTGCTGCCATAAAATGATCCCGAACAGCGTCCATAGCCTCTTTTTTCTTTTCAATCTTGAAATTTATTTCTCCCGAATTGGCGTATTTGCGAATACCGTCGATGAGTTGCGAAAGGGTTTTGCCCTTTGCTTTTTGTTTGCTAACAATATCGAGCACAATCAGCATGGCCAGCAACCCCGAATCGGAATAGTAAAAATCGCGGAAGTAATAATGTCCGGCCAGTTCGCCACCAAAAATGCCATCAATTTCGCGAAGTTTAAGTGCTGCAAAAGCCCGGCCAACGCGCCACATGTGCATGGTTGATCCAAACTCCTGAATGTATTCGGCAACGGCTTTTGATGTACGAATATCCTGCAATACATTTCCTTTCAATCCTTTTTCTTCGAGGAAATAATGCGCCATTAAACCAATAATTAAATCGGGCGATATAAATTTGCCTTTTTCATCAACAAACATTACACGGTCGGCATCGCCATCAAAAATTACTCCTATGTCGCTGTGGTTTTTAAGAACGGCGGCTTTTAAATCGGCTACGTTTTCCTCAATTAGCGGGTTGGCTTCATGATTTGGAAAGGTTCCGTCAAGTTCTTCGTAAAGATAAACCGGTGCCTCACCCAACAAATCCTTAATCAGTAAACCCGCCATACCATTTGAACAATCGACGGCCATGCTTAAATTCGAAAAGTCGCTCAGGTATTTCTTCTGGAAATTCAGGTAGGCGTTTTTAACTTCAACATCAATTACTTTTCCCTTCTTTTCCACAGGAACAATGGCTCTTTCCTTCATCCATTTTTCGATGGTTCCCAATCCGGTATCGTAACCAACGGGCAAAGCATTTTCGCGCGACACTTTTAAGCCGTTATACTCTTTGGTGTTGTGCGATGCGGTTATTTGCACCGAAGCATTGAAGCCATATTTTGCAGTCGACCAATAAACCATCGGTGTGGTTGCCAGGCCAATATTATGCACATCGGCGCCAGCGTCAGTAATTCCTTTGCACAAGTATTCAAAAACTTCGGGCGACGAAACCCGAACATCGCGACCAACCAGTACTTTATCGGTTTTTAACAATTCCGGAATAAAAAACCCAATTTTATAAACATCGTCTTTATTAAAATCTTTATTATAGATTCCTCTAATATCGTAGGCATGAAATGCTCCCATAGAACAAAATATTTAGTGTTTGAATTAATCTGCGAATTTAATTCTTTTAATTTTTAATCCAAAGGTGCATTTTCCTGAATTGCACCCAAAACTAAGGAATTAAAAATGCCAGCTCTGCCAGGCATCATTAACCTGTGGAGAAACAACGATTTGGGGATATTGTGGTTTATCGTTCAATAAAATGGATTGAATTGAAACTTCTTTTTTCAGGTAGTTTTGCATCTCACCCATGGTAACGTTTCCTTTCTTTTCTTTTAGTTTCTTTAGAAAATAATAGGTGTACAATCCGTGTTTCTTTTGTGAATAAGCATGGGCGGTTTGGTTACCCGAACTGGCTGCAAAAACAACCATGTTGCCGGAAACCGGGTTGACTTTGGGCACAACTTTTACCCCCCGTGCCTGAACAATCTCTTTGTTTCGGGCTCCTCCGGAAAAGCAGCAATCCAATATACAGGTTATTTTTTGGCTGGGATGTTCACTCAGACTTAAATAAACATCGTCGAGTTTTAAAGCCAAATCGATGTCGTTACCGGTTAAATCGATGGGCAATAAATACGATTCGCTGGTTGCCGGATGCGGCAGTCCGTGTCCGGCATAATAAAAGAAAAGCTCAGATTCCGGACCATAGGCTTGAGCCAAAAGGTTCAATTTATTGATGCCTTTTTTCATTTGTGCCTGCGTGGCATCGGTAATAAAAATAATGTTCTCGGCAGGAATTCCCAGGGTTTTGGTAGCATAGGCCTTAAATAAACCGGCATCGTTTACGGCAAAACTCACATCTACTTCGCCGGGCAAGTTGTTGTGACGGTTCGAATAATGTTCGTTTCCTATTATCAGGGCAAACTTATTGGGATAAGTCCGGTTAATTTGCGGAATATCCAGGGCGATGTCGCTAATTAAATCGGGAAGCAGCGATGGTTCATCAGCTAAATCTTCAGGCAACCTCATGGGTGGTTTAACCTCAGGTTGTATGGGCTCGAGTGCCAAAAAATTATTTCGGGGATATTTTAGGTGTGCCCCCACCATCAGATCGGCAAGAAAAGGAACCCCGCCAAAAAATATGCTGGGAACCGAAATCACATTAAACGATGAGCCAACAATCAGTTTTGAATCTTGGTAGCCCTCTTTTTTTGCAGTAATTTCAATTTTGTTTTCCTGTCGGAATTTTAGCGGACGTTTCTGCCGACGTTTTACCTTAACCTTACAGGGTGTTTGTTTATAGGTGTTTTGCCCGTTAATAAAAACCAGGGCACCTTTGGGTTCCGTTTTTACCCGAATATTTTGCTGTGAACCCGATATAATAGCAGCACACGAAGAGAAACTCAAAGCGATTGCCCATAAAAACAGATGCCGAAATATATTGGACTTATAAAAGAAAGACATTTTGAAAAACGGTTTTGTTGTATAATTTGTTTGCGTTCAGTTAGATAACAAAGAGTGTTCTTTGGTTGCGTGCAAAAATAAACAAATTTTTAATTTCCGCTCTTAAAGCCGATACCAACTCCATTGTTCGTGAAACAAATCAATTTCTTTCTGTTTGGTCGTTTCGTCCCATTTCAACAAGCCGGCCATAATATCGGCAACCTGAACCAAATGTTGCTCGACCCACTCGGGCTGAAATAGAACTTTTTCGGTTCGGTAAATTAAAAAATCGGCAAGTCGGGCCACTCGTTCATAAGTAACGGCATACCACAATTCAGCCTTTAGCCAGCAATCTGTTGCGCTTGAACATTCGCGACGCAGCTCATAAGCTTTTTCGGTAATTTTATCGACATTGGTGCCATAGCGATAAAACAATTCCTTAAAATCGGGCACAGAAACGCCGGTTTGTTTGGCTTCGTCGTACCTGGCATCGGCAATTTCGATAAGCTTTTCAACGGTTGGCGGATTTTCCCAATTGCTTCCCGAAGCCCTGATGTGCTGAGTCTGACATTTTACCTGCGGTTTATTTAGCTTGTGCAAAACCTTGTCGACTACTGTTTTTGCCATTAAGCGAAAACCGGTAAGTTTGCCTCCTGTAATTGAAATTAAACCCGATTCTGAAACAAACACCTCTTCTTTACGGCTAATTTCGCCCGGTGATTTTCCAGGATCCTGAATTAAAGGACGAATTCCGGCCCAACATGATATTATATCCTTTTTCTCCAAATTCAATCCGGTAAATTTACTGTTGGCTGCTTTTAATAAATAAGTCACATCGCCATCGGTAACAAGCGGTTTACGCAGATTATCCTGATACGGTGTGTCGGTTGTTCCCAGGTAAACCTGATTGTTTCGGGGAATGGCAAAAATCATCCGCTTGTCGTGGGTGTCAAAATAAAAAGCCTCCTGAAGCGGAAATCGCTCTTTTGGAAAAACCAAATGCACTCCTTTGGTTGGATAAAGAGATTTGGCCATGGGTTTGTCGAAATGATTCATAAACTGTTCGCACCAGGGACCTGTTGCATTAACCAAAACCGCTCCGTTAATTGAAAACATTCGTCCGCTTAACACATCCCGGAGTTTGGCACCAGATACTTGCTGATTAGCTTCCAAAAGCTGTTCTACTTCACAATAATTCAATGTATAAGCTCCAAGTTCCGCTGCTTTTTTCACCGTTTCTATTACCAGGCGGCCGTCGTTTGTCCGGTATTCATAATAGCGGTAAGCTCCTTTCAATCCTTTACTATCGATAAACGGATACTTTTGTAAAAGCCGATCCTTTTTTATCCAAATTGCTTTATATTCTTTTTTAACGCCGGCTAAAAAATCATAAATGAGCAAGCCAAAATATGAAAGCACTCTATTTAACTGTCCACCTTTAAAAATGGGCAGATAAACCGGCGTTGGCAGCACAAGATGCGTTGCATTGTCGTGAAGAATTTTTCGTTCTTTTCCCAGTTGAGCAACAAATTTTAATTGTAGTTTTTCAAGATAGCGCAATCCGCCATGAACCAGTTTTGTTGAACGGCTGCTGGTTCCCGACGCAAAATCGTTTTGTTCAATCAAAGCAACCGACAGTCCGCGTGAAATTGCATCGAGAGCAATTCCGGCGCCGGTAATTCCACCACCAAAAATAATCAAATCGAATTTTTTTTTCTCCATTTCACCAATTAAGGCATCTCTTTTGCACGAGCTGAAGTTTTCAGAATTGTTCATAAATCTTTGTATGTTTGCATTTGGTAAAATACGGCTTTTTTATGACTCTGTTAATGATTTTATCCGTAAAGAATCGATAAGAAATATTGAATACATGAAGCATCTTTCCTCATTCCGTTTTGCAGCCCTCGCGCTGTTATCCTTTTTTATTTTTTTAGCTTCGTGCGCAAGAATGTCGGCACCTGCCGGAGGTCCAAAAGATGAAGCTCCGCCGGTTCCGTTAAAAAGCAAACCACTAAACTATTCAACCAATTTTTCGGCCGATAAAATTCTGGTGCAGTTCGATGAGTTTATCGTACTAAAGAATGTCAATCAGGAATTATTGGTATCACCGCCCTTGCCTGAAAAACCCGAAATAAAGCTGCGTGGAAAAAACCTGCTGATTCATATTAATAATCAACTGAAAGACAGCACCACCTATAATTTCAATTTTTACAATGCCATTGTCGATTTAAACGAGAACAACCCATTAACAAATTTTCAGTTTGAATTTTCAACCGGACCAGAGTTCGATTCGCTCTACGTGGGCGGTGTTCTATCAAACGCTTTTGATTATAAAACCGAACCCTCGCTTTTTGTAATGATGTACGAGCAGTTCAACGACTCGATACCACGAACCCAAATACCCGATTATGTGGCCAAAACAGATGCGGAAGGCCGTTTTTTTGTTACCAACTTAAAGAATAAACCGTATTACATTTTCGGACTTCGCGACATGAACAACAACATGAAGTTTGATTTACCCAACGAAGGAATTGCCTTTATGGATTCTGCCTTTTCGCCTGGTTTCAAAGAAATTACGGTAATTGACACCTTAAAATTGCTTGATTTTATCTCACCAGATTTGCAGGATACGGTTTATCGCGACTCGGTGATACAGTATCAGGAACTTGTTACTACCATTGGCGATATTCGGCTGTTTATGTTTGTTGAAGACTACGCCACACAGTATTTCAGACAAGTTTATCGCCCCGAAAGACAGCAGGTGATTTTTGCTTTTAACCTTCCGGTAGATGAAAATTTTAAACTCGCTCCCCTTGATAAAGTTTCGGATAAAGATTGGTTTGTAAAAGAACCTTTACTCAAAAACGATTCGCTGATATTTTGGATAAAAGATTCGGCCCTTTTTAATTCCGACAGCCTTTTCTTCAGTTTGAGTTATACCATGAAAGATTCAAACCAACTTGATTTTGTAAGAACCGATACGGTTTTAGCCCAATTTCAACCCAAAGAAGAAGCATCAAAAAGCAAGGCCGAACAAAAAAAAGGCGGCCGTTTTAATTTGAATGTTTTTGCAAATAAAGAAGAAGAGGCCGAGGTTGACTCAACTCCTCCACCATCGGAACTCACTTTTATTAGCAATGCTAAAGGACAATTCGACCTGAACAAACCCGTGGAATTATTGTCCCGCTTCCCCATTGCTAAAGTTCAAAAGGAACACATTGTGTTCAATAAAATTGTTGACGACAGCCTACGCAGCTCGGTTAAGTTTGAAATTAAAAATCCTGAATTTAAGCTCCGAAACTATTTGCTTCATTTTAAAGTTGAAGAAGATGAAAAATACGAACTCATAGTAAATAAAGGAGCTTTTACCGATATCTATAATAACACCAACGATTCAATAAAATACACATTTACCACGCGCGGAACTGAATATTACAGCAACATTCAGATGCATATAATGGGCGTGGTTGAACCGTCGATAATTCAGCTAATGGACGAAAAAGAACTCGTGCTTGAAGAGCGAAAAATCTGGAGCGACACAACCTTAACCTACGATTTTCTGCAACCTAAAAAATACATCTTTAAATTGTTTTTCGATTTAAACCAAAACGATAAGTGGGATACCGGAAACCTAAAAGAAATGCGTCAACCGGAGCCGGTATTTTATTTTCCTCAGCAAGTTGAAACCAAAGGCAATTGGGATATGGAATACGAATGGGAATTGTTCCCGGTAGGTCCTCCAAATTTAAAAAAGGATAAAAAAACAAGCCAGGGAGCAGCAAGCCAGCCTAAATTTGGCGCTTCTTCGGGCAGACAATAAGCATATTATGGCTGTATTAATGGAATTTGCAATCTTCCCTACCGACCAGGGAATTAGTGTCAGCCAGCAGGTGACACAAGTAATTGAAATGATAAAAGAAAGTGGTTATCCGTTTCAACTTACTGCCATGGGAACCCTGATAGAAACGCCAACCGTTGGTGAGGCTCTGGAGATTGTTGAAAAGGCTGCTACACTTTTGCAGGAAGAAAGTAAGCGTATTTATTCCACAATAAAGCTTGACATTAAAAAAGATGCTGCGAACTTAATGGAAACAAAAGTTCAATCGGTGATGAATAAGCTGAATAAAGACAAATAGCTATTTTATTACTTTCATTTTCATAATAACATCTTCAAGCGGGCGGTTTTGCGGATTGGTTTTAACCTGAGCGATGCTGTCAATTACATGCAGCCCCTCAACCACCTGGCCAAATACGGTGTAGTTCTGATCCAAATGAGGCGTGCCTCCGAGCTTTCCGTAAACTTCTATTTGAGCTGCTGTGTATTGGAACAAATCGAGTTTCTGATACTCCGGCTCCAGCATAATTGCAACATTGTTAAATTCCTGATTCATCGCAACCATGTTTTGGGCTCTTCCCAGAGAATCGATCCGTTGTTTTAACGCTGCGTTTTCTGGTTTTTCAATGTAATCAAACACCAATTGTTTTCGCTTGGGGAAGTTTACTTTTTCTTCCATCTGCTTAAGCATTTCAGGTGTAAATATTTTTCCCTGAACAATATAAAACTGGCTTCCCGATGATTGCTTTTGGGGATTTACCTGGTCGGGTTCCCGGGCAGCCGCTAAGGCTCCTTTTTTATGAAATAATTCGGGGCGAAACTCTGCATCTAACTGATAACCCGGGCCTCCGTTTCCGAGCTGAAGGTTTGCCGGTGCATTTTTCGAATCGGGATCACCCCCCTGAATCATAAAAGCATTTATAACCCGATGAAATAACAAACTGTCGTAAAATCCCTGCTCCACCAATTTAATAAAGTTGTCGCGATGCAAGGGTGTTTCGTTGTAAAGCTCCACTTTCATGTCTCCAAACGAAGTCTGAATTAAAACCATCCTTCGGCTTTCGTCAGTGGATGTTTGTTGTTCCTGTGGCGCTTTATTGCTGCACGAAATGAATATAAACAAAGTAACCAGGCTTAGTGTCAGAAATTCTCTCATTGGTTTTAAATAAAAAGTTTGAAATACAAATATATCGATAGCGGGAATAAAAACAATATCAGCACCAAATTCTTAAAAACTCTAAGTTTTGACCATTATTTTGTAACAATTTTGCAATTAATTTAATATTTGCTTTCTTTATAAAACGTAATTTTACCATTATAAAATCGGCTTTCGTCTTTTATTTTGCGTTCTTTGCGGCCTTAATCCGCAAATAACTCATCAAAAATAAAACGGGTGAAATTATAACGGTTTTTAATTCATATCAAAAAAATCAATCAAAATGAAAAATAAACTTCCCTTATTACTAATCGCCCTGCTGTTTGGTGTTTTACCCGCGTGCGAAAAACCCGAAGGAACAGGCGGCACCTCATCGATTGTAGGTCGGGTGTGGGTTCGCGATTACAATGCCGACTTTAGCCGTGTGGTGTCAGAATATTGGGGCGAAGAAGAAGATGTTTACATTATTTATGGTAACGACTCTATTCACAGCGACGATGCCGAAACCAGTTATAATGGTTATTATCGGTTCAACTACCTGCAAAATGGCGAGTATACCATTTTTGTTTATTCAAAAGACAGCACATTTCAATCGCCTTCGGCACGGGTTACAGTAAAACAAACCATAAACATTACCAAGCAGGGAAAAGAATACCTGGCTCCAATTATCACCATTCTTGACTAAAAATGTGGGAGGAAAAAATAAATAAGGCCCTGCTGGCATTCAAAACAATTAATCTGGATGAATTAAACAATTTGCGTTTAATGAACCGGGTCGATCGCAAATTTGTTTTTCCTCTTGATAAACTTCCTGAGCTGTTGAGCCGGGTTTCAAATAATTACCAGGTTTTAGAAATTAAGGGCGAGCGTTGTTTGTTGTATCAAACCGAATACCTCGATTCGCCGGAACTCGATTTTTATCACAACCACCAAAATCAACGTTTAAACCGCTTCAAAGTCCGATTCCGAACGTACACCATTTCGAACAATACTTTTTTTGAAATCAAACGAAAAACCAATAAGGGCAAAACCATAAAAAAACGTGTTGAAATTCCTGAAGAAGAAAAACCGGAAATTAATTACCCATTTTTAAACAGTGTTGTCCGGTTGGATGATGAAAACTTAATACCAAGCTTAACCAACCGGTTTAAACGCATTACGCTGGCATCATTTAAAACCAATGAACGCATCACGCTCGATTTTAACCTTGAAGTAGCAGACCAGAATGCCCGGAAAGCTTTGCCTTATTTAGCCATTGCAGAATTAAAACGCGAAAAAGCAGTCAACAATTCACCTTTTGCTCTGGCGCTAAAAGCTTTGAATATTTATCCCCGGGGCTTTAGCAAGTATTGCATCGGAAAAGCCTTATTAAACCCCGATTTAAAACAAAATGCCTTTAAGCCGAATTTATTGTACTTAAAAAAAATAAAAAATGAATTTTCTGATTAGTCTAATGACCGAACTTTTCGGCATTGAAATATTTAAAGCCGACGACTTTGCAGAACTTGCTATGCGGTTTGCATTTAACTTTATGTTTACCTTTACCATTGTTCGTTATATTTATTACCCAAGAACCCGCCGGCGCGACTTCCTTTTTACTTTTATATTAATCGGGATTGTTGTGTTTTTGATGTGCTTTTTGCTTGAAAGCGTAAAACTTCAACTGGGTTTTGCTCTGGGTTTGTTTGCTGTTTTTGGAATTATCCGCTACCGCACAACCACTATTCCCATTAAAGAAATGACTTACTTATTTGTGGTAATCGGTCTTTCGGTGGTAAACGCCCTGGCAAACAAAAAAGTAAGCTATGCTGAATTGCTGTTCACCAACTTAATTGTAGTTGCAGCAACTTTATTTATTGAAAAATTCAAAAATCTCGAGAACGAATCGTTTACCGTTGTGCTTTATGAAAAAATTGAATTGGTGAATCCGGCGCGAAAAAAAGAACTGATGCAGGATTTGGAAAGTCGCCTGGGAATTAAAATTACACGCATTGAAATTAGCTCCGTTGATTTTCAAAAAGATATTGCAAAAATTCTCGTGTTTTTCTTTAAAAGCGAACAAACCTGGGCCAATCAGGACGATATAGAATATAGGACCATTAGCAATGAACAATAAAACACCCTTATTATTTCTTCTTTTGGTTCTTTTTTCCAGTTTTATTTCTGGTCAGGAGAAAGATTTTAAAAGCTGGAATTCGGTTCAGGCTTCACTTGAGCTTACAAAAAATATGGACTTTAAACTGGAGCAGGAATTCCGTTTTGAGGATAATGCTTCGTATCTGGGCGATTACCTGACAATAGCCGGTGTTTCATACAAAATAAACAAGTTTGTTCAGGTACGGGGTTATTACCGTTTCCAAATAAACCGCAATCCAAAAATCGGATACGAAACCATCTCAAGACTATATGGCGACGTGCGGCTCAAAGAGCGTTTTGGCCGTTTCGATTTTTTATACCGGGCCCGGTATCAAATAAACTTTTTGCCCGATAACGATGCCGATTTTACCTACTTAAATCCACAGCACCTCAGACATAAAGTTCAGGTTGCTTACGATATTCCCAAAAATAAAATTGACCCTTTTGTGTCGTACGAAATGTATCAGGCTTTAAACAACCCCATAAAAAACACGGTTGAAACGCATCGTTACTCCGCGGGTTTAGCTTTCCCTGTATCGAATCAGCTTGATGCCGAAATATATTACCGGATTGAAAAAGAAAACGATTTAATCCATAAGGCAAAACTAAACTATGTTTTAGGAATTGGTTTGAGCATTGATCTCTAGTTTTCTTTCATAAAAACGGTTTGATTGGTATTTTTTTACTTTTACCTATTGAAAAACAAGAGAAATCATTAAATTTGGTGAAACGAAGAAAAATCAAACGCGAAATAAAATTAATCCTAATAAATATGAAGTACCTGAACTGGCTTGTAATTCTGTTTTTTATTTTTGGTTCTGTAAGTTGTGCTGATAAAACAGACAAGCAAAAAAACATAGCTGGCGACATCACGCTCGACAAGGTTCCCAGCCAGGAAAAATCTGTAAAAAAGATATTTTTTAATCTCCCATCACCCATTGAGTTAACACAAACACTGTTAGCTACGGAAAGTCCGTTTAACCCCGACTTGCTGAATCCAATTTCGAATGTTGACAAATACAATTCGTCGTCTGATTTGGCGCTTAATTTTGGAGTTTATGGTGCCGACCTGTGTTATTGCCGGGTTTACGATCAATTGCAATCATCCATCAGTTATTTATCTGCCATTCGTAAAATAACTGATTTGCTGCAGATTCCTGAAGACGAAGGTGCGGAAACCATAAACCGAATTGAAGAAAACATTGAAAACCGCGATTCTATCTTTCAGATAATTGCTGAAACTTATGCCGGCGCCAACGGCTATCTAAAAGAAAACGAACGCGATTTAACCGCGGCTTTCATTTTAATTGGTGGATGGATTGAGGGAATGTATTTTGCCGTAAACCTGATGGACGGGCAGATTAACCAAACCTTGCTTAATAATATTGCCGAGCAAAAATATGCCATCGAAAATCTGATGTCGTTAATTGGTGAGTACAAAGAAAACCCGGCAATTGCTGAGTTTTATCCTCATTTTGAAGAACTTGCTGCTGTTTATTCAACGGTTGAAATATCGCACGATAAATCGGTGGTGGTAACCGACCAGGAAGCGAAAACCACAAGCATCGACAATGAAATGAAGATTATTATAACCGATAAACAACTGAGTGATATTACCCGCTTGGTAAATCAAATTCGATTAAAAATTGTTAGTTAATTATACCTATATTGAATGCATCCAAAAACGCACCTAATGAAAACAATAAGCAAATTTATAATTCTTTTTGTACTACTTGGGGGATTTCAGTTGACGGGCTTTTCGCAATGTAAATCGTTCACCAAGGATTATTGCAAACCCAAGTTACATCCTTACATTTATAACGGGCAATTAAACAGTGCTGTGCTTAATCAGGGCGATATTGCTGAACTAATGCTTACATTTTACAGCAATCAGGATTACCGGATAGTGGTTTGTGCTGCAGAAGAATTAGGTCCGGTGCGTTTTCGTCTGCTCGATTTAAACGGCCAGGTGCTTTTTACCAACGAAGACCATAATTTTATTGAATATTGGGATTTCAGAACCCGGGCAACCCATCAATTAATGGTTGAAGTAAGTGTTCCAGACTCGGAAGGTGGAGAAAAATTACTCAAAAGCGGGTGCGTTTCTATTCTAATTGGATTTTTAGACAATCAATAAAAAAAGCCGCTTAACGCGGCTTTTTATTTTATACCTTTCTCTATTTACTTTAATTCTGCTTTTCCAGTACCAATCATACTGCCATCACAAAAAATATCGACGGTATATTCTCCTTCTTCAAGAATTCCTTCTTCTGAAACTTCGAAATAAACGGTTGCCGGTGTAATGGTTCCGTTGTATTCAATTTGTCGAACAGCCGAATAAGCAATTTCCTCTCCCTCGTAACTAAAAACCGGCGTGTTGTGCTCAATTAAAATATGTTCTTTGGGATCGGTAATGCGGACATAAACATTTTTCATTCCCTGGGGAGCAATAACATTCTCGTCGAGCGAAAAGTTAACGGCAAAGCGTTTGGCTTTTCTTGCCCGGTTGGTTAACTTCCCCTTATGATTGTACGATTCCATATTTACTCCAATCGCTTTAATAACCGATGCTTTTGCAACTTTGTCCGAAGCTTCTTCAATCTTTTCGGTTAACTCACGATTTTCGTCTTTTGCCGTTTTGTACTGCTTTTTAATCTGAACATTTTCTTCGGTTAACTGAATATTCAGCGTGTTAAGCGAGTCAATCTGGTGAATAAACCCTTTCATGATATCGCGCAGGGTTTTTAATTCCTTTTTGTATTTATCAATCTCATAGCGATTCTGTACTTTGGTGCTGCGCAAGGCTGACATCAATTCTTTAATTCGTTCTTTTTCGGTTGAAAGCTGAGCCGAAATGCTATCGTTGGTGGTTTCAAGGCCTTCATAATCGTCGAGTAGGCTTTGGTACTGAAAAGTCAGTGCTTCTTTTTCATTACTTACCTGATTTAATTCGGCAATTTTCTGCTCTGTTTTTTGTTGTTGCACTATATATAAATAGCCCAACCCTACTAAAATAACCAACAACAATATAATTATTACTTTGTAAGCTCTATCGTTTTGTTTTGCTGAATTGAATTCTTTTAGATTATCCACGTTTAATGTTTTTTGGTTTAATGCACGAGCCACAAATTTATTACTTTTTTACAAATAGCAAATGCTTAAATTGCTGGTTAAGCGCTTATTTTTTAAGCCGCTAAAATAGTCTTACCGGTAATTCTTTTGAAGAAAATATTACGGTTGTATTGCGTTTATAGGCCAAACGCTTCCGGAAACAGACGCCAGGTGCGCTACAATGCTGCCTATTAGAATCTTTGCCTCTACCCTAACGGGCACTTTAGCCTTATCGTCGGTAACCCAAACCACCATTTCTTCGCCTCCGGTAAAAATTGTGCCGGCAACCAATTCCACAGCGAATTTTTGGCATCGATACCTGATTTCGTCTTTATTTTCAATCTCCTCAACGCCCAAATAACGAATGGTTAGCTGAAAAATCTCATTGTCGACCACAACGCGGATTCCTACTGTATCTTTTAATCGAAGTTTATTGTACGATAGGGTTCGGGTGGCATAAATGGCTGTAAGTAAATCGTAAACGCAGCCCGAATAACTTAACGTGTCGGTTTTGCGCGGGGTATTACTATTTTGTATCGACGAATGAATTACATTTTGTTTAAACGTATATTGATTGTTTACCTGAAAACCGCCCTCGCTGGTAACACGTGAAAACCATTGAGGTGAAAGGGTTGCAGAATCGGCAATGCTTTCATAAACATCGCGGACTTTAAAGAACCAATCGTAATTTGGAAGGGTTTTTCCGGTACTTACAAAATGGTAAGCTTTTTTATTATCCCACAAAGCGGGTCGGGTTTCAAAAGTTGCCTCTGCTGCATGGAACCAAAGAAAACCCCAGTTATAATATACCTGATACAAGGCATATTCGCCAGAACGAAAGGTTTGATTCTGAACATTACACTGTGCCCACAATTTACCTTGACCGTAGATCAAAGAAATGATTAAAAAAAGAAAAAAACCTTTTATTTTATTTGCTTGTAACATGTTAATTGAAATTCTGTTACGTCTTTCTTTCTGGTTTGCTTTGCCGATAAAGTTTGGCAATATAATCAACGGTTTGGTTGATGGGTGTATATTCAAAACCCGACTTCTGAGCAAAAAGTGCTCCGGAGTAACTGTCGGTTGCATGCGAAACCCGATGGGTTTGCCGGGTAATTTGTGGGGTACTTCTTGTAAATAATGAAGCAAGCGCTAATAAACGCCAGGCTATTCCCGTTATTAACCGATTTGCGTAAAATTTAGGCCGGTCTACATTTAACTTATCTGCAATAAGAGAGAAAAACTGCTGATAGCTTAGTGTTTCAGCGGCCTGAATAAAACGAGAACCTTCCGTTTCATTATTCATTAGAAAAATCATTGCCCGGCTAACATCTCTTACATCAACATAACTGGTTGAACCTTTAGTAAAAAACTTAAGCCCCTTGTCGATAAGCGGAAAAAACGAAGGACTGCCTTCGTTCCATATTCCGGGGCCAAGAATCACCGCCGGATTAACAATTACTGCACTCAAACCCTCAGCAATTCCCCGCCATATTTCCATCTCAGAATAGTATTTACTGAGCGAATATCCCGACTTCCCGGAAGCCGACCAGGGTGTGGTTTCGTCAACAAGCTGCCCTTTTATTTTACCGCCAATAGCTGCAATGCTGCTAACATGACAAAGTTTTTTAACCTTTTTTTGCAAACAGGCGTTCACAACATTTGCAGTTCCTTCAACATTGGTTTCAAAAATCTTTTTCCGATCCGCTTTTCTGAACGAAACAAAGGCCGCACAATGATATACCTCAGCATTTTCGGGAATGTGTTTTAGCAGGCTTTCTAAATCGAGCACATCGCCCTCAACCCATTGAATTCGTTCCATTAATGCTTCAGTCAACGTGGTATAAAACCCTAATTGAGATTTGAATTTTTGGATTGACGTACCCGGACGTATTAATGCCACTATCTTATTGTTGTTGGTTAACAAGTCGAAAATAAGCCTTACCCCCACCATTCCGGTGCCTCCCGTTACAAAAACCATGGTAAAATCGGTGCTAAATTAAACATGATGCAAGGTGCAAAAAAAGTTTAATTTATACGGCTTTAGGATTCAACAAATAAACTTTTCATCTTTTTTGCGTACAAAAGTGATGAATTGCTATATTTACTAAAATTTTATTTACACCATGAAAAAGCTGTTTTTGTTCCTTATACTTGCCGGAATGGGCCTTTCAGTATTGGCTCAGCATGAAGACACCAATTATTTGCAGTCCGTTGAAAAGAAAGGCTTCAAACAAAAAGCCACTTTTATACCCTCGGCCATTCATAATAATTATGATTTACTATATCATCGGGTTTTCTGGAAACTAGACCCTGCGGTAAAAGCTATTTCGGGTTCAGTTGCTTCACATTTTAAAACACTTACCGACGGTTTTTCATCGGTACATTTTGATCTTTCGGTAGCCTTAACTGTCGATAGTGTCTGGTATAAAAACGAAACAACCGATTTTACTCATGCCAGCGACATTCTTACCATAAACCTTCCGGAGCCTTTATCTCAAAACACTATTGATTCGGTTACGGTTTTTTATCACGGTGTTCCTCCGGAATCCGGATTTGGAAGTTTTGAAACCAGCTCACACAATGGTGTTCCGGTTTTATGGACCCTGTCGGAGCCTTATGGAGCAAAAGAATGGTGGCCCTGTAAACAAACCCTGGCAGATAAAATTGATTCCATTGATATTTACATAGAAACCCCGAAGCAATATCGGGCGGCTTCGAACGGAAAATTAATTTCAGAAACTGAAATCGGGGATTTTAAAACCGCATACTGGAAACATCGGCATGCAATTACTACTTATCTGGTAGCTGTTGCGGTTACAAATTACGAATCGTATGCTGATTTTGCCCAGGTGAGTGAAAACCAAACGGTTGAAATCTTAAACTATGTATATCCCGAATCGAAAAGCAGTGCCGAAATAGCCACAAAATATACTGTGGGAGTAATGGAACTTTTTAGTTCGCTGTTTATTCCCTATCCTTTTGCCAACGAAAAATACGGACACGCCCAGTTTGGCTGGGGCGGCGGTATGGAGCATCAAACCATGAGTTTTATGGGAGGATTCTCTCCCTCGTTGATTACACATGAACTGGCACACCAGTGGTTTGGCGATTACGTTACCTGTGCAAGCTGGCAAGACATTTGGGTTAATGAGGGCTTTGCCGTTTTTTGTGAAGCGCTTGTTCAGGAACACCTGCATCCGGTAAGTTTTTTGCAATGGAAAAAAGATCGCTTACAAATTGTTTTAAGTCAGGCACGAGCGGGAAGTGTTTTTGTTGAAGACACCACCAGTGTTGATCGGATATTTAGCTATCCGCTAACCTATCAAAAAGGCGGATTAATTTTGCACCAATTGCGCCACCAGATTGGCGACGAAGCTTTTTTTACAGGAATTAAAAACTTACTTACCAATGCTGAAACGGCTGATGGTTTTGCCTCTGCCATGCAGGTTAAAACCTATTTTGAAAATGCTGCCGATACCAATCTTAGCACTTATTTCGATAATTGGTATTATGGTCAGGGTTACCCCACATACACCATAAACTGGCTTCAGGAAACTTCTGGCGAACTGTCTTTATCCATAAGGCAAACCACAACCAATAGCGCGGTTACATTTTTTCCAATGCAGGTCCCAATTTTGTTTAAAGGAGCTACTCAAGATACACTAATGGTTTTTCACAACCTTGAAAACAAACAATCTTATAGCTTTAATCTTGATTTTGAAGTGTCAGCAGTTGTTTTTGATCCGGAATACACAATTATTGCTCCGCATCCGGCTCAGATAATTTTAAGTATATCGGAAGATGTTCTGAACGAGAGCATAATAATTGCACCAAATCCAACCAACGAGCGCCTAAATATTAAAAGCCGTGGTGCAAAAATTAAATTGGTAAACCTAATCGACAATTCAGGGCGTCAGGTGTTTACCCAATTATATCCCGACAATCCATCGCGGATTCATTTGGATATGTCAAACATTCCCATTGGTTTTTATTATGTGCGTGTTGAAACCGACAAGGGCGTTGTGGTAAAAACAATGGTCAGACATCCTTAATTTATTCGTACGGCAAGATTTGTTTCGGGGGAAATCAACACGGTTCCTGGTGGAACATAGACTTTATCGCCGGGCTTTACATTTGAAAATACCTGCTTATTACCCACTTTTTTGTAAGTAGTAATTTTTACTTTTTTGTTATTCACCTTATAATAAAGATAAAAGTCTTTGTTTTTTGGGTGATTTATTACATCCAATAGAATTTGAGCATCCCTAAAATAGTTATAAACCACCTGTCCATCCTCAACAATAATGTAATAATCTTTACCATCGACGGGAATTATGCTTTCCGTTTTTTGTGAGGCAACAATGGGTTTGTTCTCGAAAACCGGGATTAATACATGATGCCGATAGGTTTTACGCACGTATCCGGAATAAAATTCAGCAACGGCATTTGAAAAAAGCATATCCATTTGTGCCTCATCAATTGGTTCCTGCTCACGCGCCAACAGGGTAAGATTAATCATGCTAAAAAGATTCTGCTTAAAATTCGTGGTGTCGAGCGGAATCGGATTATTTTCGGCAAACAACTCTTCGTAAAAAAGGCTCCGCCTCATCACCAATTCGGCATATTTAATTGCGCTTTCACCGGCACCATTGTATCGACGCACACCGTCGAACTTGTTTTCGGCACTGTATTGTTTTACTTTAGGAAGAAAAACAAAGGGAAACTCTATCATCGCCCGGACACTGTTAAAATGGTGTCGCCCTTTTTTATCGAAATAAAATATCTTTTTCCA
This sequence comes from Salinivirgaceae bacterium, assembly GCA_050179685.1. Lineage (GTDB taxonomy): Bacteria > Bacteroidota > Bacteroidia > Bacteroidales > SZUA-534 > GWE2-40-63. Next base: position 21,019 of record JBFXEW010000011.1, on the reverse strand, counting down.
AACCGCTTTATCGGTACGGTATAAATACTGTGCTGTTTTACGATATAACTGCGGCAAGCCGGTGCTCATGTTTTTATCGCCAATAGCCCAGGGATTAAATGCCGATTCGGTAAATTGCTGGGCCAAAACTATACTTAGCGAAGGAGCATCGCTACCAAGTTCCTGATAAGCTTTCCAGGCTTCTTCTTCGTAATAGCGCACCAGGTTTGTGGGAATATAGCCAACGCCAATATTAAATGCCGGATTATAAATTACATAATAGCGAACGGAGTTGGACGGGCGGAAACTTTGCAACTCAATGGGTATTTGAAAATTCCTGGGAATCTTGTTTTCTTCCCTCGATTTTAAAAGGGCTGTTCGCTGAGTCTCAAACTCTTTATAGTGTTTAGGAACCATGCGTTTGTAATTAACCAGCTTCTTCATATCGGCTTCAATTGAAGCCGGAGCGGCTAACAAAACCTGGGTTTGCACCATTAATCCAATTCCTGCTAATATCAACAACGCGTATCTCATCCTTTTTATAACTTTTTCTGTAACCCCTAAACAAGGTTTTCTTAAAATACAGACTTATTCCCTGTTTATCTTTTGTTTTTATGGTTGGTATGGGGTTTCCCTTCCTTCATTAATTTCCCTAATAAGCGGTTACAAAATTAATTATTTTTTTGATACTTAAGATAAATTAAGTGTCAGCTTATCAGCTCGTTTTGGTCATAAAAAGCGGTGATCAACGCCACGATGCAATGTGGTAGGCTACAGAAAAATAAACCACATTATTATGCTGCCCCTTTTGAATGGTGTTGTAGTCGGGGAAAAAAGGACGAACCGGAAGCAGTGAGTAGGAAAAATGTGCCTGAAATGAAATTTTCTCCGTCCAAAAATAGTTAATGCCCAACAGTCCGCTAAATTCGAATTTATTAAAATCGGGTTCGGCTACCAATAATCCGGTTCCGTCTTTGTCTTCGAGCGCTTTTATTAAATACCCAAGGGCAAAGCCACCTTCAAAAGCTAACTTTTTATAATATAAAAACTTAAGCGTGATGGGCATTTCAACATAGTGCAGTTGCGATTTATAATACACATTATTTTTTGTGTCGGCTTTTTTGCTTCCTTTTTGCATGTAGCGCAACCCCATCTGAAATTGGATCTTGTTATAAACTTCGCGGTTAATGTAGGCGCCAAACAATAAACCCGCTTTGTTGTATCCTTCAAATTGGTCACCATCGAGCTGACTGGCTACAACGCCGGTGTACAATCCGCCATTAAACTCCTGTGCATTTAATCCAACGGAAAGAAGCAAGAAGAAAAACCAAAAAATAATCCGGTTCATAAACGAAAATCTTTTTTCAACTGCGCTAATAACTGTTCCATTCCTTCGCCGGCCGATTTATTGATAACTGTAAAGTTCATTCCGAAAGGAATTTCAACCGGATGTGGATCGATTAAATATTTTAAGCTTTTTTTTTGGGCAAAGCGAATGAGTCCCGCTGCCGGATAAACATTTAATGAGGTTCCTATCACCAAAAAAACATCGGCTTTACTTACCAAAAGCGCTGCCGGATCGATAGCAGGAACCGACTCACCAAACCAAACAATATGAGGTCGTAGTTGAGCTCCTTTTTCACACAAATCGCCCAAATGAATTGGTTGGGTACCAATATCGTAAATCAGCTCCGGATGTTTTGAGCTTCGCGCTTTGGTAAGTTCACCATGAAGATGCAAAACCTGAGTGCTTCCGGCTCTTTCGTGCAAATTATCGACATTTTGTGTTATAACCTGAACATTAAAATACTCTTCCAGTTCGGCAATAATTTGGTGTCCCCGGTTTGGCGCTACTTCGTCGAGTTGTTTGCGACGATGATTGTAAAAATCGAGTACCAGCCGGGGGTTTTCCATAAACGCTTCGGGTGTGGCAACCTCCTCAATACGATACTGTTCCCATAATCCTCCGGAATCGCGAAACGTGCTGATGCCGCTTTCTGCACTCATGCCCGCTCCCGATAGAACTACCAGTTGTTTTTTACTCATAGCAGCTTGTTTTTTTGTTTATTAAAACCGGTTTATTGGCTCTTTGCCAGGCATTAATTCCCTTTTTTAAGTGAATAACCGTTGTAAAGCCCTTATCGACAAGCATCTGGCTTGCTGCCTGGCTTCTTTCTCCAGACGAACAATAAATCAACATGGGCGTGTCCCTATCAAGTGTGTCGATACTGTTTAACAAGGCTTGTTTTGTTGGCAACCAAAGCGATTCGGGAATTATTACGCGAATTTCTTCGGTACTGTCCCTTACATCAATAATCAACCGCTGTAAACAAGAGTCAATGCAAATCTGAAAATCATCAGGAGATGCCTGTTTTACTTTTACCCGGCCTTGTGAGTAAGCCGACTCAGCTAAAAAAAACACGAAACATACCAAAATAAAAAGAACCCTTTTACTCATCTGGCAAAACCATTAATTCAGATAAAACCATATCAGAAAGAAAAACACCTTCGTCGGTTAAAATCAAACTATCATCTTTTAAATAAAGCTTTTCCTGCTTTATATAGGGTGCTGCTTTTTGTAGTAACCGTTCTTTTTCTTTGCTTCCAAAAAGGCGCTCAAACACGTCGAGCTTTATACCCCAGCGGGTTCGTAACGAAGTTATTAAAAACTCATTATACTTATCCTTTTCGGTGAGTGTTTCTGCTTCTTGTGGAAGTTCTCCTTTTTGAATGGTGTTTACATAAACCGATAAATTTGAAACGTTCCACGAGCGGGTTTCAATATTGTACGAATGTGCCGATGGCCCCAGCCCAATATATTTTTGCTGCATCCAATAATTGGTGTTGTGTTGCGAGAAAAAACCTTCTTTTCCAAAATTTGAAATCTCGTAATGGATAAACTCCTGCTCTTTGGCCCAGTTCACCAATGCTTTAAACTGAAGAATACTTTCTTCTTCGCTACAAGGGAAAATCTTGCCCTGTCTCGATTTAACTTCGAAAACCGTTCCTTTTTCGTAGGTTAAATGATAAGCTGAAAGATGCTTAACGTTTAAGGCCGAAACCTGTTCCAGATTTTGATTCCACAAAGTCATGTTGCTTTCGGGCAAACCATAAATTAAATCGACGCTGATGTTGTGAATTCCGGCATCCTGAACCTGTTTAACCGAATCGATGGCTTCCTGAGCCGTATGCCGACGGTTCATTAATTGCAGCTGATGGTTGTGAAACGATTGTACTCCAATGCTAAAGCGGTTTACGGATGTGCCGGCAAGCAAGCCGATTTGTTTTGGCGACAAATCGTCGGGATTGGCCTCGATGGTTATTTCGGGGTTCGAATCCAAACGAAAAAGCTTATTGGCAGTATCCAGAATCCGGGAAACCTCGTCGGCCGACAACAATGAAGGCGTTCCTCCTCCAAAATAAATGGTTTTTATGGTCTCGCCTTCCAACCACGGTTTTCGAAGCTCCATTTCTTTTATCAACGCATCAACCAACTCGGGTTTACGCTTTAATTGCGTAGTGGTGTAAAAGTCGCAATAATGGCAGCGTGTTCTGCAAAAAGGAATATGAATGTAAATACCCGACATGTATCCTGTTTTGGTCAAAGTTATAAAACTTTACTTACAAACGATTCACCTATTTCCTTTTGAGGACTCTGATTGGGGAAGTAATAAAAAATAAAAGCCCGTCGATAGTGTCCTTGACACGGTGACGGGCTTTGTTTTAACCAACCTATTTCTTTGGTTTCAAATATAGGTGCTTTGTGTTTTTAAATAAAACAGAATCGACTAACCGCGTGTTTATCACGACCAATAGTTTTATGCCGGATAATTGGTGTGATTCATGGCCTTTTATTTCGACAAAAGGCTTAAAATTATCGATGAAAAAGCTTCGTGTCAAACAAATCTGCCGCTTATTGACCAATTTTAATCTCCCGGGGTTTGGGATCCATAAAATAAACCGATGAAAAATCGTAATAACCCAGAGAATTCAGATACAAATCCTGAACATTTGCCCGCATAAAATGCACATTTGTCTGGTTGTTACTTGTGGTTTGCACCATTAAATAATAGGGTGGATTACTCTGAAATTTATCAATGTGTTTGTCGAGAAACGGAGCAACCCGGCTTTGATTCACATCGACAACCAAATGCAATAAACCCTGTTCAAATAATTGCATCTCCTTTGGTGGTGAGGTAATAAAAGAAACAACCACAGAATCGAGAAAAGGAAGCTGCTCATTTTGTCGGGTTTTGCCAAAAAAATTTGGATTAGCAACAAGGGTAATGGGATTGGTTTTGTTGTCGGGGTTTTTAAAACAAAATGGTCCGGAGCCAATGGTGCTTTTAAATCCATAGGCATCAAACGCTTCCTGCGGAAAAACCAGGCTTTGGGTTCCGGCTAAAAAATGAAGAAACAAGGCATCGGGTTCATTCAATTCAAAAACAAGAGTGGTGTCGTTAATGATTTTAATTCCCGAAAAAATACATTGCTGATTCGATAAACTTTTATCAATAATGGCCTGAAACCCTTTAATATTTTGAACCTGTTTCGAAATTTCCTGCTGACTTAAATACCGGTAATGGCAAATCTGCTCAATACTGTATTTTACATCCGAAGCAACTATTCTTCGCCCTTTCCCTTTGTGAAAACAAGGATCGTCGTGAAAAAACGCCTGATTAACAAGTTCGAATTCATAGTTTAATCCGTCTGCTGAAACGGTCCAGCTTTCGGCTAACTGCGGTTCAATAGAAAGGTTCCGGGAATTATATTTAACCAGGCCAACATAGGCTTGTGAAACAATCATTTGCTCACTACGCTTAAGTACTTGTCCGGGAAATATCAGATCGGGTACTTCATTGGAATTCAGGTACAAAACGCCTCCGTATTTTTCGCCCCGCTTCTCATTATTGCTTCTATTACAGCGGTTAAATCCAATGATTAATAAAACACCGGCGGTTACCAAAAAAATAGAATACCTGAACGAGACTTTCATTAGCGTTTTCTTTAGGCTAAATTAGTAATTATTGGAATGAGAAAACCTCCATAATTTTACTAATATTTTGCGAAAAAGACAAATGGAATTATCATTCAGCGTTTTAAAATGATTCTTTCGCCTAAAGTTTTTGAAATTTCAATTTTAAATTGGGTATAAGCCATATACCTGTCGAGTAGTTCTTTTATTTTTTCCTGATTATCGGTGTTGTTTTCAGTAACCTTTAGTTCGTTTTCAATTTCTTTTAAAAGAACCATTACCAATTCATATTTGTATCCCGAAATAGCCTGATCAATAACCTGTTTCAGATTGTCCTCCTCTGTGGTAATGTAGGTTCCTTTTTTACTCCACATTTTACTAACCTCATGCGTGTCGGCCATTAAAGAAGCGGCTTCTTTCGAAACCAACTGGTTTTCGTGATGGATAAAATAGCTGCTGTTTACTGTTTTTCCTTCAATAAGATGTTTTCGGTATTCGTCGTAAATAATTTTACACGCCGGCGTGCTAATTTGAATTTCTCCTTCAACCTCGCGATTGATGTATTGTGCCGTTGTTACCTGTTCTTCAGGATTCTCGTCCGTTGCTTTAATGGTAAACAGCACTTTATTTCCATAGATTAAAAGCAGACGAATAATCTCCCTGTCGAACCACTCAATTTTATTGGTTTCCGGCGCAGTAATCTTAAGCGGTTCGCCCATTGGGTTAACCGGGCTAGGTTCCTCTTTTTTCCAGCTTAATTCCCGTTTGCGATAAAGTATTTTGTTAATCTCGGTATGCAAAACCGCTTCGTCCACATCCATAATGGTGGAACACTCTTTAACATACAAGGCCCGGGTAATTCCATCGGGAATTACAGCAACGGTTCGCACAATGTCGCTAATCAGGTTCGATTTTTTTACCGGATCACCCGCTGTTTCGCTTAATAAGAGTTTGGTTTTAAACGATATAAAATCCGTCTCGTTGGCTTTTATAAAATCATAAAATCCCGTAGCGCTGTGTTTATGCGCAAACGAGTCGGGGTCTTCACCATCGGGGAGCAATACCACTTTTACATTCATTCCCTCTTCCAAAACCAAATCGATTCCTCGAAGAGCAGCTTTAATACCAGCGGCATCGCCATCGTACAACACGGTAATGTTTTGTGTAAAGCGTTTTATCAACCGTATTTGATCGGACGAAAGAGCCGTTCCCGATGAGGCAACCACGTTTTCGATTCCCGCCTGATGCATGCTCATCACATCGGTATAACCCTCAACCAAATAACATTTGTCGTTGGTAATGATCGATTTTTTGGCAAAGAATAAACCATAAAGCACCTTGCTTTTATGATAAATCTCGCTCTCCGGCGAATTAAGATATTTTGCTGTTTTTTTATCGGTATGCAGCGTTCGTCCGCCAAAACCAACAACACGACCCATTAAATTATGAATGGGAAACATTACCCGCTCGTTAAATCGATCGTAATACGATCCGTCGTCACGTTTAATGGTTAATCCGGTGTCAACCAGGTATTTTTCTTTATACCCTTTGGCAACCGCTTGTGTTGAAAAACTGTCGCGGGTTTTGCGGCAATAACCCAACTCAAACTTTTTTATGGTTTTGTCGAGAAAGCCCCGTTCTTTAAAATAAGACATTCCAACCGCCCGCCCCTCTTCGGTTTCAAGCAAATTGTGGGTGAAAACCTGTTGCGCGTAATTATTTACAATTAGCATGCTTTCGCGCGCGTCCTTTTGCTCTTTCTCCTCGGGCGACTCTTCTTTTTCAATTACTTCGATATGATATTTCCGGGCCAGCCATTTTAGCGTATCTACGTAGGAAAGCTGTTCGTGGTCCATAATAAAATTGACCGCATTACCTCCTTTTCCACAACCAAAGCATTTATAAATTCCCTTTGCCGGCGAAACGGTAAACGATGGGGTTTTCTCATTATGAAAAGGACAGTTTCCAAGGTAATTAACCCCTCTTTTTTTCAGATGAACAAAATCGGAAACAACCTCCACGATGTCGGCCGCATCAAAAATTTTTGAAATTGTTTCCTTATCAATCATATCTGTTTGTTATATTGTGTTTTGTGAAATTAAGCGCTACTTTTTTATATTTGGTGAAAGTACAAATTCTCCTTGTTTTTTTAAAGATTTATCTCAGTTTACTTCTGTGGTTTAATTTTTCATTTTGTAAACTTTAGAAGCACAGAAAAAGCACAATACCCTGAACCGTATATTTTCCGGGGCTTTTCTTTGTTAAAAATAAAATTAGCTGAACAAAAACGGCTTAACTTGCGTAAAAGAGCAGCATTTTAACTAATCGGACTTGGTATCGTAAATTAAAAAAGTACATTTGCCGTCCGAAAAAAAACAAATGGTTTCTGTATCAAGGTATTTATTGAATAATTCAAAAACGTGTCGTTAAATAAAATTATTATTGGAAGCGAAGAATGGTGTTCTTTGCCTCAGTTAAAAATCCCGGCCATAAAAGCCCGGGTCGATTCCGGTGCAAAAACATCTGCCTTGCACGCGGTAAATATTGTTCCATTTAAAAAGAACGGAGATCCCTGGGTAAGTTACGATGTGCACCCCATACAAAACGATGGAAAAACCACGATTCACTGCGAAAGCCCGGTAGTTGACCGCCGGAGTGTAAAAAGCACCAGCGGCATTAGTGAAATGCGCTATGTTATAAAATCGACTTTAGCCATTGCCGAAAGCACCTGGGAAATTGAACTTACCCTTACCAACCGCGACAGCATGGGATATCGTATGTTGCTGGGCCGGCAGGCTATGGGCGGAAAAATGCTGGTTGATCCCGAATCCAGTTTTCTTTTGGGCGATCGCTCCATCGATCTCTTAAACCAGGTTTACAGCGCTCATATTAAACAACCTACCGGCTTACGTATTGGGTTGCTGGCCAGCGATCCCGATTTATACAGCAACCGCCGCATTATGGAAGCCGGCGAAGAGCGCGGGCACGAAATGGAGTTTTTAAGTATTAAGCATTGTTACATTAAACTGGATGGAGAACAACCTGAAATGCATTACCGGGGAGGAAGAATTCTTTCAGGTTTTGATGCGGTAATTCCCCGCATCAGACCATCGGCAACATTTTACGGCTGTGCGCTAACCCGCCATTTTGAGGCAATGAATGTTTTTTGTCTGAATTCTGCATCGGCGATTAGCCAGTCGCGCGATAAACTGTATTCCATGCAATTGCTTATCAACAGCGGTTTAAATATCCCAACAACCGGATTTGCAAACTCTCCGCTTGACACCAACGATTTGATTAAGATGGTAGGCGGTGCTCCTTTAATTGTTAAGTTACTTGAAGGAACCCAGGGTAAAGGCGTTGTGCTTACTGAAACGCGAAAGGCGGCCGAGAGTGTGATTAACGCCTTTAAAAGTTTGCGGGCAAACATTCTGGTTCAGGAATTTATAAAAGAAGCCGGCGGAAAAGACATTCGCTGTTTTGTTATCGATGGAAAAGTGGTTGCAGCAATTCAACGTACTGCTGCTCCCGGAGAATTCCGGGCAAATATTCATCAAGGCGGAACGGCGAAAATTGTAAAAATTACTCCCGATGAGCGTAAAATTGCCATAAAGGCTGCACGTACCATGAATCTTAAGGTTGCCGGTGTTGACATTATCCGCAGCAACAAAGGACCTTTGTTACTGGAAATAAATTCGTCGCCCGGTTTGGAAGGGATTGAAGGCGCTACTAAAAAAGACATTGCCGGTTTAATGATTTCCGCCATCGAAAAAAGTGTTCGGTATAAACCAAAAAACACATAAATGTTTGTGTAAATAGGGCTTGCTTCAAAAATGTTTTTATTTTTGTTGCAAACCCCTATGCATGAACTTACTTATAGTCGCTTCGGTTCCGGTTTTTATCATTTTAGCTTATGTTTATTATCGTGACAGATACGAGCGGGAACCCCTGATGCTTTTACTTGAAGGATTGGTAGCCGGAGGAGTAATTGTTTTCCCGGTTATTTATTTCGAAAACCACATGCAACAGCTGGGAGTAAATTTAACCGGCCTGAGTGCTGCCGCATGGACTGCTTTTATGGTAGCCGCATTAATTGAAGAGCTGTTTAAATTTTTTGCTGTCTATGTATTAATCTGGAAAAATCCGGGGTTTAACGAAATGTTCGACGGCGTGGTTTATGCCGTATTTGTTTCGCTGGGATTTGCGTTGGTTGAAAATGTTGGCTATGTGTTTGGTTCTGAAACCGGCATGAAGGTTGGCTTAATGCGTGCTTTTACAGCGGTTCCGGCTCATGCCATGTTTGGTGTAATGATGGGTTATCGTTTTGGTTTGGCTCGTTTTATTCCCAGCAAACGCGTTAAGTACCTGGGTTTGGCTTTTCTGGTTCCCTTCCTGTTTCACGGGGTTTACGATTTTATTTTAATGAGCCAAAATCAATTCCTTATTTTACTGTTTCTGCCTTTTGTTTGCTATTTGCTTTGGCGGAGTATGCGACGAATGAAACAGTTGATTCCCAATTCAGCATTTAATCCCGAGCACCACAAAAAAGATTAAAGAATATTGTTTTTATCCATTCGCTGATAAAAGGCTTCTTTAAAGTTGTCTCCTATCGGGATGCGATCTTTTCCAATTATTATTCGGTGTTTTTGTATCGATTCAATTTTGTTAATGGCCACAATATAAGAACGATGAACCCGAATAAATTTGGACTGCGGTAAGCGTTCTTCGTAGTTTTTCAGGCTGTTTAATGTTAAAATGGGTTTTCCATTGGCTAAAACTATTTTCAGGTAATCTTTAAGTCCTTCAATAAATAAAATTTGGTCGAACCCAACCCTTACCATACTGTAATCGGCTTTCACCAAAATAAAATCTGCCTCAGGTTCCGGTGCAACTTTCTGTTCTTCGTGATTGGTTGGAGTGTTGCGCAGTCGAAACCTATCCATGGCCTTATTAACCGCTTTTATAAAACGATCGAAAGGAATGGGTTTTAATAAATAATCGACCGCATTTAACTCAAAACCATCGAGGGCATAATTTGAATACGCTGTAGTAAAAATAATTAAGGGCGGATTATTTAGGGTTTTTACCAACTCAATTCCCGAAAGGTTTGGCATTTGAATGTCGAGAAAAACCAGGTCGGCATCGTGTTTGGCTATCAGCTCAATGGCTTCGAGCGCATTGTTGGTACTGGCACATAACTCCAGATGAGGAACTTTTTCAACAAAGCTCGTAATAATATCTACTGCCAGGGGCTCGTCGTCAACTATTATGCATTTCATGCTGCTTCAAAGTTAAAAATAAAGTAACAGCATACAGGTTTTTTTCTTCCACCACCTCGAGTTTGTGATGCCCGGGGTACAACATTTGCAAGCGGCGCGCAACATTTTTAAGGCCAATGCCGGAGTCTTGTTCGGTTTGATTCGGGTTGCGCTGGGCAATGGTGTTGGTCGATTGAAAAACCAATTGGTTCGCGCTTATGTTAATTTTAATGGTAATCACCGATTGAACGGTGGTATCGGCCCCATGTTTAAACGCATTTTCGATAAAGGGAACCAAAAGCATCGGCTCAATGGTTTGATTCGAAGCCTGATTGTCGACCACAAACGAAAGTTTGGTCTTTTCGGTTAACCGCAGTTTCTGCAATTCTACATAGTCCTGTAAATGGTCCAGTTCTTTTTCCAAAGGAACACAAGTACTTGGCGATTCGTCGAGCACATAACGCATAATTTTTGAAAGCCGCAAAATAGCTTCCGGCGCTAAATCAGATTTTTTAAATGCCAATGAATAAATACTATTCAATGAATTGAACAAAAAGTGCGGGTTAATCTGCGATTTTAAGAAAGCCAACTCCGTAGCCAGGTGCTCTTTTTTAATGTCTTGTTGGGTTTGCTCATTCTGAAACCAGGCTTGCGACAATTTTAAGCTGGTGCTTACTCCTATTATCATTAAAATAAAAGGAACATTTCCCAGCATGCGTGGCGGATTTACCGGCTGTCCTGCTTTTGGGGCCGTTGCCGGATGTTCGGGTATTGTTGTGTTGATGGTGGTTTCATAGGGCTTACGCCGGATTTCATTTTGGCGGCTATCGATAAAAGCCAGTGCGCTTACAATAAGAGCAACCCATATAATATAGGTGAATACTTTTTTTTGAAGCAAAAACCGGGGAACCAACAAATAATAATTCAGGTAAAAAACAACAAGCGCTTTTCCGACAAACAACAGATTAAAGAGGCTGAAAGAGCTTTTCAATCGCACATCGAAAATGGCAAATGGCAACAAAAATAAAATCATCCATGCCGAAACATGGATAATAAGATATAATAAGGTAACCTGTCTGTTGCCTGAATTCGGTTTCATTTAAAACGGCTTAAAAGAAAGCAGGCTTTTAACCTGCTTTCTTTTATTATTTCTTTAATCTTCTTCGTCATAAACTGCTCCGGGTTCAAAATACCAGATGTCGTCGAAATAATAAGTACCATTACGACCTGTAGCTACATAAGCTTTCTCGCCGAGACTAAAAGCTATGGCATCCTGACGGGCAGCTCCTTCCAGTGAAGTAACTTCTGTCCAGGTATCGGTATTGGGATCGTATTCCCAAAAATCGCTGCGTATTCCATTAAAATATCCAGTGCCAATGTATCCTTTTCCGTTTAATTCAAAGGCAACCGCATTTGAGCGGGTAATAGTATAATCAGCTTCTACATCTAATTTTTCCAATACGGTCCAGGTATCGTTGGTTGCATCATAACTAAAAAAGTCGTCTTCGTAAGCTCCATTGTTTATTCCTGTTCCAATATAGGCAATGTTGTTAATTACAAAAACCACCGCATCGTAACGTTTTGAACCGGCAAGGCTACTAACCTGAGTCCATGAATCGTCTACAGGATTGTATTTCCAAATATCTTTTTCAGAACCGTCGTCGCTATAACCGGTTCCCAGAAATCCATAATCACCTACCGAAAAAGCTAATGCACCATAGCGGGCTTTTCCTTCAAAATCGGCTTTTTGAACCCATTGTGGTGTTCCTGTAGGATTAAACTCCCACATATCTTTAAATTTAAGGTCTCCATCGGAACCTGTTCCCATGTATCCTTTTCCTCCAACAGCAAAGCCAACTGCAGATGTCCGTGCTATTCCGGGAAAATCTTCCTGCTGGCGCCATTGTTTGTCTTCAGGATTATACTCCCAGGTATCATTAAAGTAGTCTATTCCATCGTATCCGCCTACCATGTAAGCTTTTCCATCGATAACAAATGAAGCTGCGTTTGCTCTGGGTCTTCCATCAAATTCAGGTTCCTCAACCCAGTTTCCAACCAAGTCTTCTTCATCGTCGTCATTACAGCTCACAAATAAGCCGGCAAAGAGCAGGGCAACTATAGCCCCGGTTAGTTTTGTTTTCATCATATTTAATTGTTTTTGACTTCAAATGTATATTTGTTAAGTACTAACCTAAAAAAGAATCTACTAACAACCTTAATTTATCTACGAAACATTATATTTGCCGAATTGATTTGAAAAATACGGGCTTTGAGCTTTTTTGAAAGGTATCGCTGTTGGTAGATAAATATTTGCCTTTGGTAGATTTAAGTTTACCAATAAAATGGATCAACCTAACTTAGCGGTCCTACTAATTTAATTCGTTATAAATGTATAAGAACGGTTTATTAATTAAACTCCTTTTTGTTGGCGTTTTGTTTTCGTCGTGTGCCGACGACGAGGCGGTATATAAGATTGGCGATCGCTTTGTTAATGAAGAATCAAAAATCCATTTTGTTGATACCCTTACGGTGAATGTTTCTACGGTTCGCATCGATAGTTTTGTGGTTTCAGGTTATAATACCGTTTTGGTTGGCTACAATAATGATCCTTTACTTGGAACATCGGAAGCAAAAACCTATATAGAATTTATACCATCGACATCAATCCCATCCTTAGATGATAATGCCATTTTTGACAGCCTGGTTATTTATTTACAACAAACCGAAGATTATGTGGGAGACACAATCCCATTAAAAACACTGGCGGTTCATGAGGTAATGGAAACCATTGAACCTAAAGATGATAATACATACATTTATAACACCGACACTTTTTCAATAAATTCTACCCCCCTGGCAACCTATTCATTCAAACATCGACCCAAGGCATTACGTGAAGAATTTGTTAGACTTCCCGACAAACTTGGTTTAAAATGGTTTTCCTGGCTGGTAAATGTTAACGATACCATTACAGACGGTACCATCTTTAAAAAACAATTTCCAGGCCTGGCCTTACTTCCTGTTACAAAAGATTTATCATGGTCTTCCAGCTTTTTTGGATACAATACTGATGCTACCGCATTGAATAATAACATTCAACTGCGCCTTTATTATCGTATTCGGGGTCAGGAAGACAACACTTATTTTTCTTTTTCTTCCTCTGAGGCTGGAAGGGTTTTTACTAATTTTAAAATTGATTATAGCGGATCCATTCTTGATGGTATTGAAAATACGGATGTTATTGACTCAAAAAATTCAAACAATCTTATGGCCGTTCAGGCTGGAGGAGGACTGGGTTTCCGAATCGACATCCCGTTGATTGACAACCTGAAAGAAATTCATCCAGACATATCCTTTCTGAATGCCCGTTTGATTGTAAAACCCCGAAAAGGAACCTTTGATAAGGCCAGCGAATTGCCTCAGCTCAACGTTTATTGGATGGATTCCAAAAACCAAATAAGGGGTCAATTAACCAATTTTACCAGTAATCCAATCGTGAGTGCTCTTACTGCTGATAATGAATTTAACGAAAACACGTATTATTCCTTCGACATGATTAGTTTCATACTAAACAAGGTGAATCAACTAAATCCGGATCAATCCTTGTTTTTTACCTTATCAAATCAGGATAACGCAACATCTTTTAAGCAGGTAATTTTAGAGGATCAAAGCTTTTCAGAGTCTTTACAACTGCAATTGTATTACGTTGTATATTAAACCCTTTTGACCACAATGAAAATTTCAAAAAAAATATTCTTTGCCATAACAGTTCTTTGGTCCACTATAGGTGTTAGTGCTCAAAACAACACCATTTCTCCCTACTCCAAACTGGGTTTGGGCGATTTTGAGTCAATGGGCTTTGGCCGCAATGCTGCTATGGGCGGAACCGGAATAGGTGTACGTTCACCATTAAACCTGAACAACCTTAACCCGGCAGCCATTACTTCGCTCGACAGCACCATGGTTATTTTTGAATTCGGTGTTCATGGCGATTATACCCGGTTAAAAACAAGCACCGAAACCGGTTCAAAAAACAATGCCAACTTGTCTTACATTGCCCTGGGAATAGGAATCAATAAAAAATGGGGAATGAGCCTCGGACTGGTTCCATACACCAATGTGGGTTATACTTTTGTGACCAACCCTCCCGTAAGCGGTTCGGGCGAAACCTATACCACAAAATATGAAGGTAGTGGTGGTTTGTCGAAATTTTATTTAACCAATGCCTATAAAATTACCAAAAACAGCTCGCTGGGAGTCAATGTTTCTTTTTTATTTGGTCCTAAAAATGAAACTGAAAACTACAGTTTGACGGTTCCCGATTTTTATGAGGTAAGCCTTGAAAAAAGCACGCGATACAGCGGTATCGTCTTCGATTTTGGATACCAACAGGTATTTAAGCTCAGCGAAAAAAACGAGCTGGTGCTGGGATTAACCATTAATGCTCCCGGAATGCTTCGCAGCCAGTCAACCGTTTATGAAATGCAACGCTATACCGGAATCAATTATACCGATACCCTTCGTTTCGAAAAAGGCAACTATCAATTCAACGATTTCCCGGTTAATTATGGTGGTGGAATATCGTATGTTTTCGATAATCAATTGGTTTTATCGGCCGATTATTCGAGACAAAACTGGTCGAAATTGGTTGTGGCTGATGCCTTTGCCGATTTAATCGATAACAATACCTTGGCTTTTGGCCTTGAATATACCCCTCGCCGATTATCGCAACGCACGCCCATATCGTATCGTGCCGGAGCAAATTACCAAAGCGGCTATTATGAAATTGATGGCAATACCATTGAAAGTCTGGCTTTAACCGCCGGTATTGGTTTCCGGATGCGTGCCATGCGAATGAATTTGTTTGCCGAATACAAAACCCGGGGAACTACAAACAATATGCTTATTAAAGAAGATTTTGTTCGCGTGGGCTTAAATGTATCGTTCTTCGAATCGTGGTTGCAGCGTTACCGTTACCGATAGGCTTTTATGCATAAAAAAACCGGAACCTGTTTAATTGGTTCCGGTTTTTTTATGCTTGTCTGCTTACTTTATTACAATTTCATACGACATTTGCATTACTTTTTTATAAACTGCAGAAACGCCACAATAACGCTCCATGGACAAGTCAATAGCTTTTCTGAGTTTTTCTTCCTCCAGGTTGTTCCCCGAAAATTCATAAATAAGTTTCATTTCATCGTATTGTTTGGGGTGTTCCTCGGTAACATTTCCTTCAACCCGCACATTAAAACTACTCACTTCAACCCGCATCTTTTTCAGGATTGAGATAACATCCATCCCGGTACATCCAGCTAACGCAACCATCATTAATGCTTTTGGACGGGGGCCCAGGTTTTTGCCACCCACTGCTTCGTCTGCGTCTATTGTTATTTTATGTCCGTTTAATTCTGTTTCAAAGGCCATCTCGCCTTTCCAACTCATGTCTAATGTTGTCTTCATGCAATCTGTTTTTTTATTATAACATATTTAATTATCTACATGTTTCAAATAGTGTTCCAAAAACCAAAACCTGCCACACTGACAATTATGACTCATAAACCCAATAGTACCAAGATTGTTTTATTTTTATCGGTTTCAAACAAAAAGTCGCCTTAAACATAGCATAAAAAGCCGAAAAAAGTTATTTTTGTGCCTGATTTATAAACGCTTTGGTTTATACTTTTTTATGAATTAATTGCTTTAAAAATGAAACATAGCGCTACTGTTCCGGCTTGTAAAGAATGTTTGTTGGGTTGTAAAACTATTTTTTCTTCGTTGGGCGAAGAAGAATTGGAGCGCTTAACCTTTGATAAAAGCTGTAATTCGTATAAAAAAGGTTCTACCATTTTTCACGAAGGAAACCGCATTCACCACGTATATTGCATCCACTCGGGCATAGTAAAAATGTTCAAAACCGGAATTGAAGGAAAAGAACAAATTGTTTCGTTTGCTCAGGCGGGCGATATTATTGGTTATCGTTCCATCTTAAGCAAAGAGTCGGCCTGTACTACCGCCAAAGCCATTGAAGACGTTGTGGTTTGTGCCATTCCTGCCGATCATTTATTCGAAATTCTGGAACACAACCCCAAATTTTCAATGGATTTAATGCAGCTGGCCTGTAAAGAGCTGGGTGAAGCCAACCAGTTTTTAACCGATATAGCACAAAAATCGGTGCGTGAACGTTTGGCCGAAGTATTGATTAAACTCAAAGAAATTTTTAGTGTCGATAACGAGGGTTATTTAAAAGTTTCGCTTACCCGCGATGAACTGGCCAGTCTGGTTGGCACCGCAACCGAATCGGTTATTCGGCTGTTATCGGAATTCAAATCGGATAAATACATTGAATTAAACGGTCGCAAAATTCGCGTGTTAAATGAAGAACGCTTACGTAAACTCAGCAGTTACTATTAATGGCCCGCTGGATACTGATACTGGTGTTGCTGACACTACTATTCAACCTGTATCTGATTCAGGTTATCAATCGTGCTGCCCTTACCCCGGGACAAAAAAAACTCAGCAAAACATTAATCTGGGTTTTACCCCTTATTTACGGTTTTATCTTTCTGGGTCTTTTCAAAAACCAACGATAGCAAAAGCTAAGAACCACCCCGTTTAAAAACATGAGTTCCCGCTGGTTTAATCGACGGTTTCCGTTATTTTTGCATTTTACTAATTAAACCATATAATTATGTTTTCAGGAATAGTTGAAGAAACCGGAAAAGTAGTATCTATCGATAGAAACAAAGAAAATATTGACCTGACCATTGCCTGTTCGTTTGTCGATATGCTTAAGGTTGATCAAAGTGTGGCTCATAATGGCGTTTGCTTAACCGTGGTTCGTAAAACCGACAGCACCTATACGGTTACTGCCATTCAGGAAACCCTGATAAAATCGAATCTGGGCGATTTGGTTCCCGGAAGCGAAGTAAACCTGGAGCGAAGCATGACCATGGATAAACTTTTGGATGGACATATGGTTCAGGGCCACGTAGACCAAACCGCTGTTTGTACCAACGTTGAAGAAGCCGACGGAAGCTGGTATTATACCTTTCAGTACGACCCTTCGAAAGGAAATATTACGGTTGAAAAAGGTTCCATTTCGGTCGACGGGGTTAGCCTAACCGTGGTTAATTCAAAAGACGATTCATTTCAGGTAGCCATAATTCCTTATACTTACGAGCATACCGTATTTCACAACTACAAAGAAGGAAGCCGGGTAAACCTGGAATTCGACATCATTGGTAAATACATTACCAAAATTATGAAACAGCAATTGGGCAAATAAATCGCAATACCTTGCTTTTACATCTCAACTTTTAAACACATTCAGCATCATGGATAATTCCTGGTTTACCCCGTACCCGTTTTATTTGCAACGGCACGAAAACATTCCGGCCAAAGTGGGTTCCTTATATTTGGGCGGGGCCTACCCCATCCGAATTCAGTCGATGGCCAATACCAGTACCCATGATGTGATTGCATCGGTAAACCAGGCCATAGCTATAATTGAAGCCGGCGGAGAATTGGTTCGCTATACCGTAATCAATTCGCGCGATGCCGAAGCGCTTAAAGAAATTAAAGCTCAACTGCTGGCAAAAGGTTATCAAACCCCGCTTGTTGCCGATATTCATTTTAATCCGGAATTGGCCGATATTGCTGCCCGATATGTGGATAAGGTGCGGATTAATCCCGGAAATTATCTCGACAAACGCGCATCGTTTACCAAAGTTGAATTTACCGATGCTGAATACCAGGAGGAGCTGTCCCGGCTTAAAGCCCGTTTTGTTTCGTTTTTGAATGTTTGCAAAGAACACCAAACCGCAATTCGCATAGGAACCAATCACGGTTCGCTTTCCGACCGTATTATGAGCCGCTATGGAGATTCTCCGACTGGAATGGTTGAAGCTACTATGGAGTTTTTACGCATCTGCCACAGCGAAAAGTTTACTGATGTGGTTGTTTCGATGAAATCGAGCAATACGCGGGTAATGGTTTATGCCTATCGCCTGCTGGCCCAGGCCATGAGGCGCGAAGGAATGAACTACGCCTTGCATCTGGGTGTAACCGAAGCCGGTTCGGGCGAAGACGGACGCGTAAAATCAGCTGTGGGAATGGGCGCTTTAATGCACGACGGTTTGGGCGACACCCTGCGGGTATCTTTAACGGAACATCCGGCAAAGGAAATACCGGTTGCCAGAGCCCTGGTAAAGCATTTTTCTGAAATAAAAAGCTATACACCTTTTGCTCCCGCTGCTCCCGCTTTTAATCCCTATACCTACAACAAACGCCCTTGCCGCCCATTCGCTGATACAGCGCTGGTGGTTGCCGATTTATCGGCCGAAGCTCAAATTGATGAACCTTGTCTGGCTGATTTGGGCTTTGAATTTGAGGAAAGTTCGCAAAACTATCGTCGCAGCGATTTATCGCCCGATGTGGTGTATATTGGCGAACAGCTACTGTCGTACCGTTTCGACTCCGAAGTAAAAGTGCTGATTGATTGCAATTATTGGGACCCCAATCAGGAAACCCTTCCCCTGTTTACCTGGGAAGAATATAAAAACACGGCCTTAAAATCGACTAAGGAAAACTGGGTGCAGGTGTCCCTGCCCCAATTGGCAGATGATGACTGGGAACTGATAAAAAACGATGCTACTTTGGTTTTGGTGGCCTTCTCCTACCATCCGCATCCCACCCAGGAATTGCGCGTATTAATAAACCAACTGATGGTGCATCAGATTAAGCACCCCCTGATAATACAGCAAAGTTATAAGACCCTAAAGCCTGCCGATTTTATGTTGCAAAGCGCGGCCGATAACGGTATACTGTTTATCGACGGGCTGGCCGATGGCCTTTGGCTGAAAAACACCTTTAAATCGTCGAACAAAGAAGTGGTTGATACCGCGTTTGCCATTCTACAAGCCAGTCGTACCCGCGTTACCAAAACCGAATACATCAGTTGTCCTTCGTGCGGACGGACGCTTTTTGATTTGGAAAAATCGCTGGCCCAGGTAAAAGAAGCCACGGCTCATCTGAAAGGACTAAAAATAGCCGTAATGGGATGCATTGTTAATGGTCCGGGCGAGATGGCCGATGCCGATTACGGTTACGTAGGTGCCGGACCGGGAAAAGTGTCGCTGTATAAAGGAAAAGAGCTGGTTAAGCGTTCGGTAGATGCCGAAAATGCCGTAGAGGAATTGTTGCGGCTAATTGAACAGGACCGATAAAGCTAAAAGACAATCTGATTTCCGTTAACCTTTGCCTGAGCGGCCAATTCGCCCACGGTTTTGCTTTTATATAAATCCATTACCTGATTTCGTGCCGCCTCAAATTCGTAATGCAGGGCACAGTATCCGCCTTCGGCCTTGGTGCTTTCGCACGAACCGGCTCCCAGCAGGCAGGAATTAAATAAAGCATCGCCATCCATTTCAACAATAATGTCGAATAAAGTAATGTCGTTGGGGTTTTTTCCCACCCCAAAGCCTCCGTTGGGCCCTTTAGTCGACGAAAGTAATTTGCGGCGTACCAATACCTGAAGAATCTTACCCAAAAAGGGAGAAGGAATCTCTAAGGCTTCGGCAATTTTCTTAATGCCAATTTTCTTTCCGTCTTCGGCAAAGACAGCCAGGTAAATTACGGCGCGAATGGCATATTTGCTGGTATTTGATAACATAAGCAGTTCTTTTGTGTTATCCTCAGCTTTGTACTGGTACAATATAGTCGCCAATACAAAGCCGGGGATAGCTATTATTTTTTCAATGGTATTTTATCAATTCGTTTTTGATGACGGCCTCCTTCGAAACTTTCGCTTAAAAACACCGCAACAATTTGTTTCGCCAAATCGACACTAATAAAGCGTGCCGGCAATGAACAGACATTGGCGTTGTTGTGCTGCCTTGCCAGTGCGGCTATTTCGGTATTCCAACACAAAGCGGCCCGAATGCCCTGGTGTTTGTTTGCTGTCATATTTATTCCGTTTCCGCTTCCGCAGATGGTAATACCAAAGTCGAACTTACCCGATTCCACAGCCTCGGCTAAAGGGTGTGCGGTATCTGGGTAATCCATACTATCGGGCGAATGGGTTCCAAAATCGGTCAATTGATGCCCAAGTTCTTTTAAGTAAACCACCAGCTCCTGTTTGGTTTCAAACCCTGCATGGTCGCAGGCAATTGCTAAATTCATAGTTTATACATTATGTTGGTTCGGTAAAGCTACCAAAAATACAGCATATTTTCATCTGTTAATTTTTATTTTTAAGACTAAGGACAGATGGAATACGCCATAAATAATCATTCACTGTTTTATTGAAAAATATTGCATATGTCTATTTCATACCTTAAGGTGTGGAATAATTGTTCTTTGTTTACGGGCTAACTTTGAAACCCCTAATAGAAAATTAAGCTAAAGACCGGCTATCTTTCTATTACAGGATATTTATGAAGTTATTTCCTGAATGAGGGTTCGTCCGGGTTTGACTTAAAGTCAAGCCCTGTGGTGAATTGCTTTATTCCTTATAGTTGTAAGAAAAGTTACTCCCTTCGGTCGTGAGAGAAGTTCAACTTAGCGAAGCAATCTCATGAGCGATAGCGAATAACTAAACGAAGAGATCTCATGAGCGATAGCGAATATTTTGTTCCCGACCTGCCGAAAGCATTCGGGCAGGTTTGGTATATTTGACACAACATAGCTATTAGAGAGAAGCTGAGAGCTGCTGTTGTGAATTGCTTTACTCCCTTCGGTCGTGAGAAAAGTTCAGTTTGTTCCCTGCCTGCCGGAAGCATTCAGGCAGGTTTGGTATATTTGACACAGC
>JBFXEW010000010.1:0-129906 GCA_050179685.1 Salinivirgaceae bacterium | reverse complement strand
TAAAATCTAATTTTTTACTTTTACTTTTCATAAGCTTCTTGTTTATGTTAATGTTTTGTATGTCAATTAAAGTTAACATTTTAACATAGAAGCTTATGTTTTTATGCAAACATAAGGCCTTCGGGTTGTTGTCAATTATCAATGGGCAATGAGCAAAAAAATGGCAGCCTGTCTCAGGTCTTAAGTCTAAGTTCTAGTTTCTAATAGTCTAAATTCCAGTAACCAGTAACCAGTATCCAGTATCCAGTATCCAGCCAACGGCCTCCCGCCTAATATCAATTTTCTAAACACCAGCATTCAGCTACCTGTAACTATTTGTTATTTTTACCGACTTGTCAGGGTAATCGCTAATTCACTTATTAATATAAAGTATGAAAAATTTAATGGCTTACGGAATATTGGCAGGACTATTGCTCGGAACGCAGGCTTGTACCAATAATCAAACAATGGAGAACAAAGCAATTGATGTAAAAAACCTGGATTTAAGTGTTAGTCCGGGTGATGATTTTAACCAGTATGCCAACGGCGGATGGATGGCAAACAACCCGATTCCCGACGATAAAAGTCGTCACGGTAGTTTCGATTTGCTGATGGACGAGAACGAAAAACAACTGCGTGAACTGGTGGATGAACTTAGTGTAGGTTCGTTCGAAAAAGGCAGTGTGAATGACAAAATTGCCACTTTCTATAAAACAGGAATGGACACTACTGCCATTGAGGAAAAAGGTATATCGGTACTGAACGATTGGTATCAGCAGATTGATGCCATCGATTCAAAAGCAGGTATCCAAAAACAAATAGAAACCTTCCACAAGCATTATGTGTCGTCGGTATTTGGTTTGTATGGCGGTGCCGATTCCAAAAATAGCGAAATGGTGATAAGCCACTTGTATCAGAGCGGTTTGGGCATGCCCGATCGTGATTATTACCTCAGCGATGCGGAACGCTTTCGAAACATCCGCGAAAAATACCAACAGCATTTGGTGAACAGTTTTGTGTTGATGGGAGATACCCGGGAACAGGCTGAAATAAATGCCAAGGTTGTTTATGATTTTGAAAAAGTATTGGCTCAGGCCTCTATGGACCGTCTTTCACTGCGCGATCCGCATAAAACCTATCATAAGAAAACAATAAGCGAATTAAGTCAGCTGGCTCCCGATTTTAACTGGCTTCAGTATTTTGAAGCTTTGGGAATTGGAAATCCGGGTGAGTTGATTGTAATGCAGCCCGAATTTATTCAGGAGTTTAACAAGCAGTTAAACAAAGCTCCTGTGGCTAACTGGAAAAGCTATTTCCGCTGGAATCTTTACCGTAGCACAGCCTCGTTTTTGAATGAGGAAATTGTAAACGAGCAATTCAGTTTTTACGGCAAGGTACTTTCAGGAACTCCCGAGTTAAAACCCCGCTGGAAACGTGTGATGGATGCTACCAACAGCTCATTGAGCGAAGCCGTAGGACAAATTTATGTAGAGCGTTATTTTCCGCCTGAAGCGAAAGAGCGTATGTTGTCGCTGGTGGCGAACCTGAAGATTGCCCTGGGCGAGCGCATCGGACAATTGGAATGGATGAGCGAGGAAACCAAAGCCAATGCCATGGAAAAACTGGAGGCCATTAATGTAAAGATTGGTTACCCCGATAAGTGGAAAGATTATACCGAACTCGAAGTGGGCGACGATGCGTATGTATTAAACATGTTGCGTGCACGCAGGTTTGCCGTGAACGATATGGTTTCGAAAATTAATAAACCGGTTGATAAGGCGCAATGGCACATGCCTCCACAAATGGTGAATGCTTATTACAGCCCAACCATGAACGAGATCGTATTTCCCGCAGGAATTCTGCAACCACCGTTCTTCTTCCTCGATGGTGACGATGCTGTGAATTATGGAGCCATAGGCGTGGTAATTGGACATGAAATGACTCATGGTTTCGATGATAAAGGCCGTCTGTACGATAAAAATGGAAACCTGAATACCTGGTGGACCGATGCCGATTCGGAACGTTTTATGGAGCGGGCCGAGGTGTTGGTTAAGCAGTTTAACCAGTATCAGATTACCGATTCGGTTTATGCCAACGGAAAATATACCCTGGGCGAGAATATTGCCGACCTGGGCGGAATCAATATAGCTTATACCGCCTTCACCAAAACAGAGCAATGGAAGAATCAGGATAAAACCATTGAAGGATTTTCTCCCGACCAACGATTCTTTTTAGCTTATGCACAGGTTTGGGCACAAAATATCCGTTTGGAAGAAGCTTTGCGTCGCACACAGGAAGATGTTCACTCCCTGGGTGAATATCGGGTGAAAGGTCCGTTGCGCAATGTGCCGGAGTTTCATAAAGCTTTTGCTATTGCCGAAGATGATTTTATGTATCTGCCCGAAGCAGAAAGAGCTGTAATATGGTAGACTAAAAACGATAAATTAATTTTAGCAAAAACCCGGTAATTCCGGGTTTTTGTCTTTTGTCCGTATGGCTCAGTTGAGAAGATTGAAATGATTTAAAATCGACAACTTACCCGATAAGTAAGTCGGGACACATAGTGCTAATCAGCTTAACCCGAAGGTGGTTAAACCGGTAGGATGCTTACTCCAGCGGAGCTTTATTTGACAGCTTCGGTCAGGGTTTCGTAGATTTCAAATACCTGATCGAGTTTGGTAATTTTTATCAGGCCCATTACCGATGTGGCTACCCGGCATAGAACCACGTCGACCTGACTGTTTCGGGCGTGATTGTATACTGCAATGATGGCACCAAAGCCCGAGCTGTCGATAAAGGAAACATGGTTCAGGTCGATAACAATTTTTTTGTTGTCGTTATCAATCAACTGGTAGAGTTGATCTTTAAACTCATTGGCATTTAATGCGGTAAGTTTATGGCCGCGTTCGGCAAAACCTACTACATAATGATTTGTTTGGTTGTCGATGGTAAACATAGTGTCAAAATTTTAAGTCTTTAATTTCATTTAATACCTGTTCCGAAATGGTGCAAAAATCGTTGACCAATTGCGCATAGGTTTCGGGTTCCTCAGCTTCACGCGCTTTATTTTCAAGCGTCTCCATTTGTGATTTCAGGGTAACAATTCCCAGCATGGCCACCGACGATTTGGCTTTGTGCGCAATAGCACTTAACTCGGTGTATTCTTTATCTTCTAATGCTTTTTTAAGCTGTTCGGCCAGTTTGGGAATCTGTTCACGAAAGATATCGATTAAATCGTTTTTAAATTTGTTATCGCCCTGACCAATGCTATGCAGGTAATCGAGATTTACGTAGGTATAAGTTTCCGAAGATTCATCAGCCGGAGTTTCCTGGTTTGGTTTGTCGGTATGTTGAAACTCGGGAACCTTTATTTTAAGGTTCTGGGCAATAATCTGGAATAAGTCTTTGGGGTCGAATGGTTTTGATAAATAGTCGTCCATTCCTGCCGCAAGACATTTTTCTTTCTCTCCTTTAATTGCAGCTGCCGTTAATGCAACAATGGGAATGTTTTTTAATTTTTTGTCGGCTAAGTTCCGTATGATTTCCGTGGTTTCATAACCATCCATTTCGGGCATGTGCAAATCCATCAGAATCAGGTGAAAGGTGTTTTTTTCAAGCAGTTCGAGAACCTTTAGTCCATTGGGAGCAATCTCGACCTCGAATTTTGATTCCAAAATGGTTTTCACATAAAGCTGGTTAATTTCATTATCCTCGGCCAATAATATCCTGATGTTTTTTGAAGTATCCAGTATTTCATCCTGAAGCAACTCGGTTTTATGCTTAATTTTCCCTTTGCCATGGATAAAAGAAAGTTTAAAATGGAAGGAACTGCCTTCGCCTGCCTTGCTTTCCACATTCAGGTTTCCGCCCTGTAGTTCTACCAATTGTTTGGTGATGGTGAGGCCCAGTCCTGTTCCGCCGTATTTGCGGGTCATGTCGCTGCTGGCCTGCGAAAAGCTACTAAAAATAACATCAATTTTATCGGGCGAGATTCCAATGCCTGTATCATTCACCACAAAATGCAGGGAGCTTTCTTTACGGTTTTGTTCAACAACTTTAACCAGCAAAGCAATTCCGCCTTGTTCGGTAAACTTAACTGCGTTTCCCAGAAGATTTACCAAAACCTGGTTTAAGCGGGTGGGGTCACCAATAATAAACTGCGGAACCCTGTCGCCAATGTGCAGCTTAAAATAAAGTCCTTTTTCTTTGGCCGATTCATAATAAACCGATTTTAGTTTGTTTAACAACTCGTGCAGGTTGAATTCAATTTGTTCAAACTCCAGCTTTCCGGCTTCCATCTTAGAGAAGTCGAGAATGTCGTTAATAATTACCAAAAGATTATCGGCCGAAGTGGAAATATTTTCAAGGTATTTAATTTGTTCTTTAGCCAGCGGGGTGTTGGTTAGTAATTTGGCCATTCCAATAATCCCGTTCATCGGGGTTCGTATTTCGTGGCTCATGTTGGCCAAAAACTGTTCTTTAATCTTTGCTGAGGTTTCAGCTTGTTCTTTGGCCAGTTTAAGGGCTATGTTTTGCTTGTCAATTTGACTAATCATGGTATTAAAACCTTTTATCATCTCGCCGATTTCATCTTTCCCTTTTTCCTCAATTTGTACATTGTAGTTTTTGTTGATTGAAATTTTTTGCATGGTTCGGGTAAGGCTTATGATGGGGAAGGAGATGAATTGTTGCAGCCTGATTGAAATAAGCAGGGCAATAATAAACGAAGTCAATGAAATGATAACAAATACATTCAGAAAGTTTTTAATCCGCTGGCTGTAGTCGTCAAGTCCCGATTGCAGGTAAATGGAACCAATTCGTTCGTTATCGAGAATTATTTGTCGCGAAATGAGTAAAGAGTTATCGACAAAGGCAAAAGTGTCTTTTTTGCAGACAAAATTGAGGTTCTGACTCTGGAAGTCTGGGTGACTCAGGTATTCTGCAAAAAGGGTTTGGTTAACATCGAAAATACGGGCAATTTTAATGTTTTTGTTTACCTCCAGGGTTTTCAATATTTCCAGGGCCCCCGAAGGCGAATTGTATTTAATGTTGGCGGTATTGTTGTTTCCGATAATGTCGGCCAGAATTTCCAGTTCGTGAAGCGCTGAGAGTTCATATTGCGATTTGTCGTAGGCATAAAATATCAATCCGCTTAGGAGCAACGAAACCAGGCTGGTGACTGCAATTAAGCTGATAATTTTAAAACGTATCGATAAATCCCTAAAATTCATCTTCGGAATTGGATATTATTTTGGCTAAAGTCAGTAATTTGGGGCTAATGCTTATGCGGCGGCTAAGAGCTACTTCGTTGTTAATTTCGAATTGATGCGCCGAAAACTGCGGCGTAAAATTAATAACACCGCCCATTTCACAAAAGCCTATTATTTCGTCGCCGATAGTTAATACCGGTTTATTTTTTGTTTTTTCAAGTAATTTCATGGTCTCGTAAGTGCCTAAATTTGAAATAAAAAGAACGTGGCACTGTGCAATATCTTCAGCTTTATTAATCCGCACAATTTTCCAGTTTTTACCCTGGGCTTTTCGTCCCTGCATGGTTTTGTCGATAATTATTCCAAAGGGATCGTATTTATAAATTGCCAGCACCAGGGTGTCCGATTGCAGCGATTCCTCGGGCCATTCAATAAATTTGGCAAAATTGAAGATGTAGGCTGCTTTTATTTCGTATTCTGAATATTGGGCAAACAAAGCCTGTGCCGACATTAGCAAGCTAAATGTCAGTAGTATAAAACGGCAACAGGTTTTTGTTTTAATCATTTATTCAACTTTTAATTCAAAAACATTTATTTCAACTTTTCTCCATTTTTCGTTGCCCGATGTGGCGGACTGCTCATTCACTTCGCCCAAACCCTTTACAATCAGTTTTTGGAAGGCCACAGAATTATCCATTAAAAAGCGCAATACATTTTGCGCCCTTTTCCGGCTCAGCGACAAATTGTGTTTTTCGCCACCCAGTGCATCGGTAAAGCCAAAAATTTCGGCTCCTAAAGTCTGGTTATCGATTAACAATTTACATAGTTCCAATAACTCCTGCTCATATTTCGGATCAATTTTAGCATCGTTCAGGTTAAAATAGATGGTATGTCGATGAATGTACTTGCGTTCTTTTGGCTCAGATACCCTGAAATTGATTTCTTCTTTTTCCATTAGGTTTGAAGTCAGGGCTTTTCGTTGTTCCGGCTCCGATTTACTCGATTGGCTGATAATGGGAGCTGCTGTGTAAAAAGTGTCGGCTCCTATAACCTGCATTTGTGTTGATTGGCTTTTATCGCCATCGGTATAAAAATGGGTATTTTTTATGTGATCTTTTTGGCGTGCGTTGGCATCCAGAATGCTTAGGGTTACCGGATTGGTGGTTTCTATGGCTTCTTCAATCAGGTTTAATAGTGAGTTAATTCCCTCATCCTCTTTTTCTTTGTTTACCTGCACGTCACGGTAATTGATGCGAAGGGTGTCGGTGGTTTGGATTATGTTTTCGATAAGTTCCAACAGGTGATCGTAATACCTGGGTTGCTTAGGCAGATTTTCAGAAATCAAAATGGAATCGGCCTCTGAGGTTTTGTACAAATCGTAAAACGTATTGTTTACGGTAATTTGCTCACCAACCATTTTATCTTCAAGCGTTATGGGTTGGAGTATTATTTCCTGATAAAGTTCATAAAAATACGTCTGGTAGGGAATGTAAACATTGATAAGCTGGGGTAAAAAATCGTCGGAGCTAATTACAATGTTGTAGTTTTTAGCCGGAGGAAAAATCATCAGGTATTTGCCCGTTTCCGGATCAGGATTGTAAACGTATTTTACCTGTTGGCCGGTTTCCTTATCGTAAACTTTAATATTGGCACCCATGGGTTTTGGCGGAATACCGCTTAAAATTGTTCCTTTTAACAGGGTAAGTGGAATGGGGTCTTTTAAGTTTACTTTAAAAATATTGTGTTTGTCGAATACATTATTTTTCGAGGTGGAGAAATAGCCCACTTGTCCGTTGGCATTCATTACAAAATACAAATCGTCTTTAGGTGAGTTCAGAAATCCCATATTTTCAGGAACCGTCCATCCCTGATTGGTTAAACGGCTTTTAAAAATATCGTTTCCACCTATGGTTTTATGACCTTCGGAACTAAAAAACAGGCTTACATTGTCGGGATGAATAAAAGGAGAATTTTCGTTATAAACGGTGTTTATGGTTTTACCCAGGTTCACGGCTTCATCCCAGTCGCCACGCCTGTTGCGGGTTGCTTTGTAAATATCGGTTCCGCCGAAACCGCCGGGCCGGTCGCTAACAAAGTAAAGTTCTGTGCCGTCGCTGGTCATGCTAACGCGACCTTCGTAATACGAGGAGTTTATGGTTTTATTCAGCTTTTTCAGCTCTGTTATTATATCGTTCGAAACTGTGGCTTCGTAAATATCCTGGTTAACCCCGATGCCAATATTTAAAAATAAAGTTCGTCCATCGGGACTTAATCCGGCCAGCAGAATGGATTGATCCAAATATTTATCGGCCACATCGATGGTAAGTTTTTTAGGGCTTTGCCATTCGCCTGCTTCACTCTTATGAGAAATCATGATGTGAGTTTCCTGATTCATGGCCGTACCTAAACCAATGGTTCGCATGTAAACCAGGGTTTGTTCATCGGCTGTTATCATGGGGCAAAATTCCGATTCCATGGTGTTGATGACGGAACTTAAAATATCGATTTCTGCATTAAACGGTTGGGTGGTAATTTCAATGGCGTTTTCGCAAACAGTAATCATACGTCTGGCGTATTCCTGATCGGCCAGCCGGGCGTACGAATCTTTTTTACTTTCTTCAAGATACTTGCGGAATTGCTCAATAGCTTCGTCAAAGCGGTAACTATAATGATAAAGCGTACCCAAATCGTTGTAAACAATAAGCGGTACTTCGAGCGACATGTTGTTAATTAAATATTCGAGATAGGGAAGTGCTTTTAGCTTTTCGTATTTGGTATTCAGGTAACAGGCTCCAATACGGTAGGTTACCTGATAGTCATTGACCAGCGAATCTATTTTAAGAAACAGGGGCAGGGCCTCGGCAAATTGTTCATTATCGAAATAACTATTGGCAGTTTTTAGGGTGCGGCGTTCACTGACATTTAACTGTGCAAACACAGCGTGTGCAACTAAATGAATAAGAATTCCCAGTATGATTGCCTTTTTTACCAATGTTCGTCCGGTTTTGGTCAACTAAAGTATTAAAATTTTTGGTATGTTTGGTTTTAATATATCAAATTATTAGTGCTGTTGGTCATTCGCTAAAGGTGTTTCGTAGGTTTTAAACCTTAAGAGCTTGCAGGTTCATGCATTAAATGCATTTAAATTGAAAGTAAAAACAAGTGTATTTACGATGATTTTTCTTGATGAGCCAAAAGAACCAATAGTTTGCAAGAGCAATTCGTTATAAATAAATTTTTGTGATAAACTGGTTTTATAAATACAGCATTAAGCAAAAGTACCACAACGATCAGCAGGGTATTATGCGGCGGTATTTGCGCGAATCGAAGCAATGGGACGATCATTTGAAGCAAACCCAAAAGTTTATTTTGAGTTGTTTGGGCGGTAAATCCTACAATAAAATTGCTGTTCTGGGAAGTGGTTGGCTGCTTGATGTTCCTGTAGCAGAATTATTGGATCATGCTCGGGAAGTTCATTTGTTTGATGCCGTACATCCCAAACAAGTGGTGCATAAGTACAAGACAAACAAAAAGCTGGTTTTTATAACAAAAGATTTAAGCTTTGGATTGATTCATGAAGCAACTCATTGTAAAAACAGCAATGAATTTATAGGTATTCTTAATGCGCTAAATCCGGATTTGTTGTTTAATAATTACGATTTGGTGGTTTCAGTTAACCTGTTAAACCAACTCGACAACCTGTTGATTGAATTTTTACATTCGCGTTTTTCACTTTCCCGGGAGCAGGAAGAACAAATCAGAAAAATAATCCAGGACAATCACATAAAAAGTCTGCCTAAGGGAAAAAGTTGTCTGGTAAGCGATTGGATTGAATTATCCGAAGATTTATCGAGTGGAGAAGTAAGAGAAAAACCCCTAATCTTTAGCAGCCTGCTCGAAGCCGAAAACTATCAAAGTTGGGACTGGATTTTCGATACACACCAAATGTATCGGGCCAAAACAAAAACTACCTTTAAAGTCAGGGCATACAAATTTTAAACAAGCACCAACTTTGAATTATAATAGGTGCAGGTTTTAAAACGGCATCTATAATACAATCTTATTGTTAGCTAAACCTGTTTTCAAATAGCCTTTTGAGCAAAATATTCGTTCATTAATTGCTTACATTTGTCGCATAAAATTCAATTACATTATATAAACAGATATTTTCATGAAAAGAACTGCATTTACAGGATTCCACGAGGCAATGGGAGCCCGAATGGCTGAATTTGCCGGATATAATATGCCCATCGAGTATTCAGGCATAAAAGATGAACACCTGACTGTACGCGAAAAAGTGGGTGTTTTTGATGTGTCGCACATGGGAGAGTTCTGGGCAAAGGGTCCCAAAGCT
Organism: Salinivirgaceae bacterium; assembly: GCA_050179685.1. GTDB lineage: Bacteria > Bacteroidota > Bacteroidia > Bacteroidales > SZUA-534 > GWE2-40-63. The sequence goes on along the minus strand of JBFXEW010000010.1, from coordinate 120,363 downwards.
TTCGATTTGGTGCAAAAGTTAACTTCAAACAATGTGGCCGATTTATTTCCCGGAAAGGTTCAGTATAGCTGTTTCCCCAACGGAAAAGGCGGAATTGTTGACGATTTGCTGGTTTATTGTTTCGATAAAGAAACCTATTTGCTTGTGGTAAACGCTGCCAACATTGAAAAAGACTGGAACTGGTGTCGTACACACGCTGAGGAAATGGGAATGGAAATCGGAAAAGAACTTTACAATGCTTCCGACGATTTATGCCAGTTGGCCATTCAGGGACCTTTGGCTTTAAAAGCCATGCAAAAACTTACCAGCACTTCGGTCGAAGATATGGAATACTACACCTTTAAACAATGCGAATTTGCCGGAATTAAAGATGCCATTTTTTCTACCACAGGATATACGGGTTCAGGAGGATGCGAGGTTTACGTTAGAAATGAAGCGGGTGAAAAACTTTGGCAGGCAGTATTCGAAGCCGGTGAGGAATTTGGCATAAAACCCATAGGTTTGGGTGCCCGCGATACCTTACGATTGGAATCGGGATTTTGCTTGTATGGGAACGATATAAACGATGAAACTTCGGCCATTCAGGCGGGCTTAGGCTGGATTACCAAATTTGTGGATGGCAATAATTTTATTGATCGCGAATTATGGGAACGCCAGAAAACCGAGGGTGTTGAGCCCCGTTTAAAAGGCTTTGTGATGATTGACAGGGGAATTCCACGTCAACATTATCCGGTAGTCGACGCTCAGGGAAACACCATCGGTGAAGTTACTTCGGGAACCATGTCGCCACTTACCGGAAAATCAATCGGTATGGCTTACCTGAACAAAGGATTTTGGAAAGAAGGAACTGAAATTTATATTCAGATTCGAAATAAAAACTTAAAAGCCGTGGTTGCAAAGGCCCCCTTCTTTGAACAATAGCGGGGTGCGGGACTAATCCCGGGCAATACAAATGTATTTTAAAAGCCGGTTGTGTTGAATAATAGCCGGCTTTTTTCTATTTTCACCAATATTAAGTAAACACAAGGCTGTTGTATTAATTTATTTAAAATCAAATATCATGGTAAGTAAACCGGGTCATCTGTTTCGTTATATTCTTCTGGGTTTTTTGGTAATCACTTTATCGTATGCCTGCTCAAAAGATGAAACCATGAAAGATAACGAAGAGCAATTGGAATGGATCTATTCCATTTCGTCCGATGCGATTCAAAGTTTTTTAACCATGGCCGGACAAGTTGAAGCTGCCTCCCTGATAAATTATTCGGTCGATATTTATCGTTTTGAATACCCCATGGTTTACCGCGAACAACAAATAACTGCATCAGGAATTATTGGAGTGCCACAAACAACAGGTGGCTGTTTCCCGGTTTTGTGTTTTCAGCACGGTACCCTGGTTACAAAAATGGAGGCGCCAAGTTTAAGTGTTAATACTCCGCAGAACTTAACTATTGCCGGATTGGCGGGAGCAGGCTATGTTTTGCTGATTCCCGATTTAATTGGCTTTGGTGCTGCCGACAATTTTTTTCATCCTTATTTGGTTAAACAGAGTAATGTAAATGCTGTTGATGCGATGCTTAAAGCGGTTCTTGAGCTTCCGGACGGAAGTTTTGGTAATACTATGGTAAACGACAGCCTTTTTTTAACCGGATATTCTCAGGGTGGCTGGTTAACTTTGGCTTTGCTTGAGCATCTTGAACAAAACAGTTCGCACCCCTGGAATATAATAGCCACAGCCTGTGGAGCAGGTCCATACAATCCTGAACTGGTTCTCGATTATGTGTTGAATAGCGACACCTATTTAAAACCCTTTTTCCTTCCTTACGTGATGCTTTCGTTTATTGAAGACGGGACCATTTATGGAAATATGAATAAGTATTTTAAGGAACCTTATGCTACCCGTATTCCCGATCTTTACAATGGCATTAAAACCGGAAATGAAATTGATGCCGCACTTACCACAAATCCTCAGGAATTATTTACAGCGGAAATGTTTAACTACAAAAGCAATCCCGAGTTTGAAGAAATTACCAATTCATTCGAAAAAAACCGGGTAACTGCCTGGAATACTACAGCCCCTTTACTTTTTATCCACGGCGCTGACGATGTTTATATACCCCAAATTCTTTCCGACAGTATTTATAGCGATTTTATCGATGCCGGCGCTTTAAATGTGGAATATGAAATAATTACCGGTGCCGATCATAACTCGGCTGCGGCTCCTGCCATTGGAAGGTCATTAATTTGGTTCGATAGTTTTCGTTCCTTTGGGCTTTTGGTAGAAAAATAGACTATTGTTCTACCGCTAATTTTGTTTTAGGTTTTTGCAGCCATAATTAAAATGCTATTTACCGTTGATTTTACAAAGCGAACCACAGGAATGTCAGAATAAGATGTTTTTGAAAAAGTAGGCTTTTTGTTTCAAAATGAAAATTTAATGACCAATGTCATTATTATATAACTATAAATATTCTACATTTGCTTTTAATATAAAACCGACTTGTAATTAACTTAGTTTGCTGATAGTATCATTTTCTGGGCTTATAATTGAATAAAGCGTGTTCAAATAGCCAGCCGGCATTCTGGTTTAGTAAAAATGTATATTGTAGCTAACAAACAAGAGGGTGTTATATAATAGGTTTAATATCCTGTTTATAACGCTTGATTTTTTACGTAATGCCTTAAAAATGTTATAATTTAGCAATAAAATATTATTGATGTTATCTTAATTTAATAGACTAAAATACAACTGATTATGAGAAAGCACATTTTCAATGCAGGACCCTGTAAACTATCCGATCCTTGTTTGGAAAACACTGCTAAAGCAGTATTGGAATTAAATAATTGTGGACAATCCATTTTAGAAGTTTCGCACCGTAGTAAGGATTTTCAAGCGGTAATGGACGAGGCTGTAGCCCTTTTTCGCGAAGTGTTGAGTATTCCCGATAACTACCATGTGCTGTTTATGGGAGGTGGGGCAAGTACTCAGTTTGCCATGATTCCATTGAACTTCCTTAAAACAAAAGCTGCTTATGTAAATACCGGAACCTGGTCGAAAAAAGCCATCGAGGAGGCAAAACTTTTCGGTAATGTAGAAGTTATCGCTTCATCACAGGATAAAGATTACACTTACTACCCCAAGGGATTTAAAATTCCAGCCGATGTCGATTATTTGCACATTACATCGAACAACACCATTCGCGGTACCGAGATTTTTGAAGATTTGGAATCACCTGTTCCTTTATTTGCCGATATGTCGTCCGATATTTTAAGTCGTCCGGTTGATGTTTCGAAATATGCCATGATTTATGGTGGAGCACAAAAAAATATGGGCCCTGCCGGGGTAACTTTTGTAATTATCCGCAACGACATGCTCGAAAAAGTAGCCGACCGGGTTGTTCCAACCATGTTGCGTTATTCTACCCATGTTGAAGGCGAATCGATGTACAACACCCCGCCTTGTGTGAATATTTTTGCTGTAAAAGAAACCTTAAAGTGGGTTAAATCGATGGGCGGTGTAAAAGCCATGGAAAAACTGGCTAAAGAACGTGCTGAGATGCTTTATGCTGAAATTGAACGCAATCCGCTATTCCGCCCAACGGTCGAAGAAGGATCTCGTTCACGCATGAATATTCCATTTATTTGGGCCGAGGGCAAAGAAGACTTACAGGAAAAATTCCTCGATTTTGCTAAAGTTCGCAATATTGTTGGTTTAAAAGGTCACCGTTCAGTTGGCGGATTCCGTGCATCAACCTATAATGCTTGTACCATCGACGATGTGAAAGCTTTGGTTAAATGCATGCAGGATTTTGAAAAAGAAGTTTAACCGCTTACTATTTATAACTAAGTAATAGTAATCCGAAAATAATTTATCATGAAAACAATTTTAATAGCTACCGACAAACCTTTTGCTGCCGAAGCTGTAGCACAGATGAAAGCTACTGCACAGGAAAAGGATTACACGGTAGAATTATTCGAAAAATATGCAACACAGGCCGATTTGGTAAATGCTGTTGCTGAATGCGATGCTATGGTTATTCGCAGCGACAAAGCCACCAAAGAAGTAATTGAAGCTGCAAAAAATCTGAAAATTATAGTAAGAGCAGGTGCCGGATACGACAATATTGACCTCGAAGCAGCTACCGCAAATGGTGTTGTGGCAATGAATACGCCGGGTCAAAACTCCAATGCAGTGGCTGAACTTGTTTTTGGCATGATGGTTTATCAGGCTCGTAATGGTTTCGATGGAAAATCGGGAACCGAATTACGTAACAAGAACCTGGGAATTCATGCCTACGGAAATGTGGGAAAATACGTAGCTCAGATTGCCAAAGGATTTGGAATGACTGTTTATGCTTTCGATCCTTTTGTTGACGAAGCAGCCATTAAAGCCGACGGAGTAATTCCTGTTGCTTCTATCGAAGAGTTGTACCAAACCTGTCAATTCGTGTCGTTGCATATTCCGGCCAACGAAAAAACCAAAAAATCAATCAATTACGATTTGCTAAATAAAATGCCTATGGGTGCTGTTTTGGTCAACACGGCACGCAAAGAGGTAATTGATGAAGATGGTTTGTTAAAAATGATGGATTCCCGTTCCGACTTTAGTTACCTGTCGGATATTGCGCCCGATTGCGGTCATATTTTTGCTGAAAAATACAGCGGTCGTTTCTTTTTTACTCCTAAAAAGATGGGAGCTCAAACCGAAGAAGCCAATGTAAATGCAGGTATTGCTGCTATCAAACAAATTATAGCCTTTTTTGAAAATGGCGACGAAACCTTTAGAGTGAACAAATAAACTAAGGGTATTTACTGATATTTGAGCCCCGGGATACTACTTCCCGGGGTTTTTTATTAATTGCAAGTTGTTAAATAACAGTTGAACTTATTTAAGGATTTTTAGCTTAATAGGTATCTTCGCGTCCAGCAAAATAATGCTAAAACTATTCACTAAATCTATGTATCATGGCAATAATAAAACCGTTTAAAGGGATTCGTCCCCCAAAAGAAATTGCAAGCAATCTGGCTTGTCTTCCGTACGATGTAATGAACTCCGACGAAGCAGCTCAAATGGCTAAAGGCAAACCAGAATCGTTGCTACATATTACCAAGGCTGAAATTGATTGCGAACCCGGTATTGATGTACATTCTGAGACTGTGTACAATAAAGCTGTCAGCAATTTTCATTTATTTAAAGAAAAAGGCTGGTTAAAGCAGGATTCCGATGCCAAATACTACATTTACGCCCAAACCATGGACGGACGTACCCAGTATGGTATTGTTGGGGCTGCTGCCTGCGACGATTACCATCAGGGTATAATTAAAAAGCACGAATTAACACGTCCCGATAAAGAGGAAGATCGCATGGTGCTTACCCGCTACTTAAATGCCAATATTGAACCGGTATTTTTTTCATACAAAGCAGTTCCCGAAATCGATGCGATTGTTGAAAGCATAGTTAAAAACGAAGCAGCTGAATACGATTTTGTTGCCGAAGATGGTTTTGGTCACCATTTATGGCCGGTAAACAATGCAGCAACCAATACGCAACTGGAGAAATTGTTTGCCGAAAAAGTGCCCTTTACCTATGTTGCCGACGGACACCACCGGACTGCAGCTGCTGCACGGATTGGACTGGAAAAGAAAGCACAGAATCCCGCACACAACGGAAGCGAAGCCTATAACTTTTTTATGGCCGTTCATTTTCCCGATAATCAGTTAAAAATTATCGATTACAACCGCGTGGTAAAAGATTTGAATGGCTTATCAGAAACTGGATTTTTAGCAAAGCTTGACCAGGTTTTCGACGTGGAAGAAAAAGGCGCTGCCATTTATCATCCGGCAAAATTGCATGAATTTAGCATGTATCTTTCGGGAAAATGGTATAAGTTAACAGCAAAAGCAGGAACCTATAACGATAACGATCCACTCGAAGTACTCGATGTGAACATTTTATCGAAGCATGTGCTAGATAACTTACTCGATGTTAAAGATTTGAGGACCACCACACGGGTTGAGTTTGTGGGCGGAATACGTGGACTTGGCGAGTTGGTTAAGCGGGTCGACAGTGGCGATATGAAAGCAGCTTTTGCTTTGTATCCGGTAAGTATGAAGCAATTGATTGATATTGCCGATTCAGGAAATATTATGCCGCCCAAAACCACCTGGTTTGAACCCAAACTTCGTTCGGGGCTGGTAATTCACGAATTATAACTTATTATTCTAAAAGCTGTCTGAGAGTCCTGTTGCTGCCAATATCCTTTATAACAAATGAAGAAAGGCAGGCAATGTGATTTTCACGGCAGCTTTTTTGTGTTTTATGGGAATTCAACTCCAATTATTGATTTTTTTTGGTAGCGCTTGTTAAGATTGGTGAATGTTTGACTAAAAAATGCTAATCTTGTACCTTGTTTCAAATTACATTTAAAAATAATAATGGTACTCTTAATTTTCTACCTGCTTCTTGCTTTAATTGTTTCTTTTCTGTGTTCCATCATGGAGTCGGTGCTTTTGTCAACTCCCCAATCGTATTTAATGGTTAATAAGGAAAAAGGAAACTTATGGGCCAATTATTTTATTCAGCATAAAAACAATATTGACAAACCCTTATCGGCAATATTATCGCTCAATACCATTGCACATACTATTGGTGCTGCCGGGGTAGGTGCTCAGGCCATAAAAGTGTTTGGCGAAGCTTATTTTGGCTTGGTTTCGGTGGTTCTTACCATTTTAATTCTTGTAATAACCGAAATTATTCCCAAAACAATAGGAGCCAGGTATTGGCGAAATTTAAGCAAAATAACGGCTTACATTATTCGGGGAATGATTACCCTAACTTATCCTTTGGTAGTAATGTCGGCATTTATTACCAAGGCAATCTCGAAAAACACCGGTGAACAATCTACAAGCCGGGAAGAAATTTCGGCTTTAGCCAGTATTGGTGCCAACGAAGGGGTTTTTACCGAAAAAGAACACAAGATTATTCAGAATTTACTCCGTTTAAAGAATGTAAAAGTTACCGAAATTATGACCCCAAGGGTTGTGGTAGCAGTAGCTGATGAAAGTTTAGTGTTGAGAGAATTTCTGAAAAACAAAGACTACCTGAAATATTCACGCATTCCCATTTACGCCAATAACGATGAAAACATTACCGGGTATGTGTTTCGGCAAACTGTTTTCGAAAAACTGGCCGAAGATCAGCACGATATGCAATTGAAGGAAATAAAGCGTGAAATTGTGGTGGTACCCAATTCCATTGTTTTATTTAGTCTTTGGGAAAAACTACTCGAGAGAAAGGAGCACATTGCCTTAATTGTTGATGAATACGGTGGAATGGACGGTATTGTAACCATGGAAGATGTGATTGAAACCCTGCTGGGGCTCGAAATTATCGATGAAAAAGATACCATTACCGATATGCAGAAATATGCCCGCGAGCGCTGGAAAACACGTCAGGCTAAATACAGCATGCTGGCTCATTTAGATGATGATAAAAGAGAATAATCATCTGCTTTTAACGTGAGTTCGATGTAAAAAAAACAGAATGAAAATAATTTAAAAAGAAATTGATTTCACCCCTAAATTCTCCACCGGGGCGGAACACATTTTCCAAATTAATTTTTTTCTGAGAAGGGGCTGTCCCCCTTTGAAGGGGGTTAGGGGGATGAATATTCTTATGTCGAACTCACGTTTTCAGTATTTCAGGGGATTGTTCGTGTGTTTTGCTAAACTTGTCCTGCTTATTTTATCTGCTTATCAAAATGCCCGTTGGCGCGCCTGATATTCTCAATCCATTTTTCAATAACCGGAGCCTGATAACTTTCCAATGCTTCCAGAGCTTCCTGTGGACTGTTGACAAATTGGGCAATTTTGGCATGAGGATCCAGTAACATCTCCGCCTGAACCATTTGATTCAGGTGTAGTTTTAAATGTTCGTAGAATCCATTGGTATTGATCAGGGCCATGGGTTTTTGGTGTAATCCGAGTTGTCCGGCGGTTAACACTTCAAAAAGTTCTTCAAGCGTTCCAAATCCGCCGGGCAAAGTAATAAAAGCATCGGCCAGTTCGGCCATTTTAGATTTGCGTTCCTGCATGGTATCAACCAGAATCAATTCGCTCAATCCGGGTTGTGTTAAATGTTTTTGCGCTAAAAAATGAGTGATAACTCCAATGGCTTTTCCTCCGTGTTCAAGTGTCGATTCAGCAACGGCCCGCATCAAACCTACATTTGCCCCTCCGTACACCAGCGTTATTTTTCGTTCAGCCAGCACGCGCCCCAATTCATAAGCCACATCAATATATTCTTTCTTATTTCCTAAATTCGAGCTGCAAAACACACAAATCCTATCCATGCTAATTTTTTAAATTTTGCGCAAAGTAATAAATTCAAACAGAAAGCAACCAAATCTGTTAATAGAAAATCAAGGAATTGTTGTTTTGTATAAACCACAGGAGTAATGGCGCCGTATGCTCCATTCTCTGCGTATAAATTTTAAAAATCGATTTTTATTGTAACTTTGAAATCCGGGTCACGACTATTATTTACGGCATTACTTTTGAATGTCTTCACAATCAAACCCAAAAACAAAATTTAATCATGATGAACAGAAAATTATTAGTGTCAACCTTGCTTTTGTTGTTTACTTTTCAAATAAGCTCCTTTGGCCAGCTTTTTAACGACGAAGTTTATAAATTCTCGAAAGTACTCGGTTTTATTGAGGCTTTTTATGTTGATTCAGTTAATAAAGAAAAATTGGTTGAAACGGCTGTAGTTGAAATGCTTAAGGAACTTGATCCGCATTCGGTTTATATTTCAAAAGAAGAGGTTCAACGAATGAATGAGCCTTTACAGGGAAGTTTTGATGGAATTGGAATCCAGTTTAATATTTTGTACGACACCCTGATGGTGGTTTCACCCATTTCAGGCGGACCATCAGAAAAAGTTGGAATTTTAGCCGGCGACCGCATTGTTAGCATCGATGGCGAAAATGTAGCCGGTGTAAAAATTACCAACGAAATGGTTTTTGATCGCTTGCGTGGAAAAAAAGGAACAAAAGTAGTTGTTGCCATCAAACGTCGTGGCGAAAAGGACTTGCTCGACTTTGAAATTATTCGCGATAAAATTCCTATTTACAGTCTCGATGCAGCCTATATGGTGAGCAAAAAAGATAAAGTGGGTTACATAAAACTGAACCGCTTTGCGGCAACTACCATGCAGGAATATCGCGAGGCGGTGGCCAAATTACGCAAAGAAGGGGCCGAACATTTAATTCTCGATTTGACCGATAATGGTGGTGGTTACCTGAACATGGCTGAAGAATTGGCCGACGAATTTCTGAAAAGTGGTCAGTTAATAGTATATACCGAAGGTTTAAAAAGTGAACGTAGCGAAACCAAAGCTACAAAAACCGGAAGTTTTGAAACCGGAAAAGTAGTAATTATGATTGACGAAGGTTCGGCATCGGCAAGCGAGATTGTTGCCGGAGCTGTTCAGGACTGGGATCGTGGGGTTTTGGTAGGTCGTCGTTCGTTTGGTAAAGGTTTGGTACAGCGTCCGCTGGCCTTGCCCGACGGCTCCATGATGCGTTTGACTATTGCCCGCTATTACACACCTACGGGGCGATTGATTCAAAAATCGTACGAAAAGGGAACCGACAATTACCATCACGATTTGATTAACCGATACAATCATGGTGAACTTTCCAATGCCGATTCCATTCAGTTTCCCGAATCACTTAAATATGCTACGCTCGAGAAGAAAAGGGTAGTTTACGGCGGCGGTGGCATCATGCCCGATATTTTTGTGCCCATCGACACTGTAGCTTATTCCGATTATTACCGCGACTTAATTCGCAAGGGAATTATCAATCGATACATATTGAATTATATGGATAAAAACCGCGCTGAACTGGAACGCAAATACAAAAACCATAAAAAGCACGGTACTTTTGCATATTTTATCGAAAACTTCGAAGTTGACGATGCCTTTCTAAAAGACTTTATTGCTTTTGCTGAAAACGAAAAACTGCCGTTCGACGAAGAAGGTTATACCAAGAGTTATGCAAGTTTAAAAGCCAATTTAAAAGCATTAATAGCCCGCGATATTTGGGGAACGAGTGAGTTTTATGAAGTGGTAAATGTGCTCGATCATATTTATAATGAAGCGGTAAAAGTTATGCTCGACGATAAAACCTATCAGTCGAAATTAAACCGGAGCAAATAAATTCATAATAACTACTAAAAAAAATGCCGGAAATAGAGAAATGAGCTATTCTTGGCATTTTTGTTTTATCTATGGAACCAATATTTACCTGGCTTTACAACCACTGGATTGAAAATTTAGCTGTAGTTACCGGATTAATATACATTTTGCTATCCGTAAAACAGCGCATCTGGTGTTGGCCTTTTGGCATTGTTTCGTCTGTTTTGTACCTGTATGTTTTTTTTGATGCAAAAATATATGCCGATATGTTTTTGCAGCTTTATTATGTTTTGATGGGTTTTTACGGATGGATCCATTGGGCCAGAGTCGACAGTGCTTCGTCAAACAAAAAAGAACTGCCGGTGTCAAAGCTTAAATTAAGCCAGGCAATTTTATTTTTGATGCTGACTTTACTTTTATGGCTATTAATAGCTAAATTACTGATGCGTTTTACCGATTCGCCGGTTCCCTGGATCGATGCCTTTACAACAGCTTTTAGTTTTACGGCTACTTATATGTTGGCACGTAAAATTTTAGAACATTGGATAATCTGGGTAATAGTCGATTTTATTTCGGTGGCATTGTACTTTTACCGTGGTTTGTACCCCAGCATTATTTTATTTGCTATTTACACGGTGTTAGCTGTTTTTGGTTACCTGGAGTGGAAAAAACAATGGAAAAAAGAAAATACAGATATCCTTACATCGTAATTACCGGTCCCGAATCGACGGGTAAAACCGAATTGGCTGCACAGTTGGCACAAAGCCTGAACTGTAAGTGGATTCCGGAGTTGTCGCGCGAATACATTGCCAGGCTGGGACGCCCATACCAATATTCCGATGTGGAGGAAATTGCCTGTTTGCAAATTGCCCGTTTTACCGATGAACTATTGCCCGAATCGGGTTTTGCTGTTTTCGATACCGGATTAATTATTACCAAAGTATGGTTCGATGTGGTGTATAAAAAATGTCCCGATTGGTTAGTTAAAGCCATACAACAACAACCCAAAGTGTTCCATCTGGTTTGCAATACCGATTTACCCTGGATTGCCGATCCGGTTCGCGAAAATGGCGGCGAAATGCGTGAAAAATTGTTGGAAACCTATCAGCATGAATTAAGGAAGTTTGGTTTTCCTTATGCACTGGTTTCGGGAACCGATGAATTACGCCTGCAGAATGCCCGGACAATTCTCGATAAAGAACTCTATTATTAATTTATTTGAGTTTATGCTTTTTTTGTTTGCTTGCTATCAACACTTTTTCCCAAATTCACCAGCAAATCGTTTGAATCCGATTTTTCGATAATCTCTTCAAAAGCATTTAAGCGGGTTTCAATGGCTGTCAATAGTTCGTCTTCGTTGTTCAGGAACGTGTAATCCAAGCCAAAATTATTTAGTTTTTCAATGGCATAATGCAATGTAAGCGTTTGTGTGCTTTTAGCCGGTAAAAAAGCTGGTTCCTTAAAATCTTTACTTGGCGTTTCGGCCAGTATTTCACATTCAATTAATTCATAAATCAATTGCCTGACAAACTTTACGGGCAGTTTCAATTTTTTTGAAATGGCCTGAGCAGTGAGTGGTGATTTTCCGCTTTCAAAATTGAAAACAATATGATTTAAAATATAAAGTGCCGTCAAACGTTTGGTCCGCAGGTTCATGTTTTTAATATCGCTTTCGTACTCATACTGGTGATGGTTTTGTGCCGAAAATGATATTTCAGCTCCAAAAAGTACAATGAGCCAACTGTAATTTAACCAAACCAGAAATAAGGGGAGTGCCGCAAAACTACCATAAATGGTGTTGTAACGCGAAACACCAATCTGAAAGTGAATGTATCCCCATTGCAGTACCTGAAAAACAGTTCCGGCAATAATACCGGCAATAAGGGCAGAACCAAACTTAACTTTGGTGTTGGGCATCACCATATAAATAAAGGTAAACAGCATCCAAACCAAAACATAAGGTACAAGTTTTACAAAAAAATGGATTATTGGGCCCACGTAACCTATAAAAGTAATTTCATTGGTTATCCGGTCAACCGTTTCAATAATAAACACCTGCGAACTGCTCGAAACCAGAATCAGGATGGGAGCAACCATCATAATGGAAAAATAATCGCTGAATTTTCGAAAAAAAACACGGGAGTGTTTAACCTGCCAGATGCTGTTAAATGCATTTTCGATATTACTAAGCACCTGCATTACGGTCCAAAGCAGGAACACCAAACCAATTCCAAAAATCCATCCGCCTTTTACACTGTCAAGCATATTGGTGGCAAAATCGATAAGCCAGGTAGCAATGTCTTCCTGTCCTTTTAAGCTTTCCTGTAGAAGTTCCTGCATCTTATCGTCAAAACCAAAACCTTTGGCAATACCAAAGGCCATAGCAATTATGGGTACTACCGATAAAATTGAGAAATAAGTTAATGCTGATGCCCTGAGGTTTACTTTATCTTCGTTAAAACCGCGATAAGCCAGTATAAAAGTTCGCAACAGTTTAATGGGCGCCATTTTATACCAGGGAAGCTCTTTCAGGTTTATTTTCCAGATATTATTGTTGATAAAACTCCTGCTTTTAAGAAAAGCAAGTTTTAAAAGGTTGATTAGCTTTTTCATGTTGCGAATTTTACGTAACTAAATTACAAATAATATTGCCACCTAAAAGCCTTTTGTTAAAAAGATGCTGTGATTATGTTTTTTTTGTATAACTTGAATTGCTAAAATAAAAACCTAAACGCAGCTTTATGAGGGAACTTGTATTAAATCAACGCGCTCATTTTAATGCCGGGGCAACCCAAAACCTGGCCTATCGTAAAGAATTACTGATTAAATTCAGAGAAGCCTTACAAAAAAACGAACAATTATTTTTGGATGCCATTAAAGCCGATTTCCATAAGGGAGCTTTTGATACCTACGTTACGGAATTTGCTATGATTTATCATGAGTTGGAACAGGCTTTAAAACACCTGAAAAAGTGGGCAGCTCCCAGGCGGGTAAAAACCAATGTACTGAACCAACCTGGGCGGAGTTATATTTATTCAGAACCTTACGGAACAGTGCTTGTGATTGGAGCCTGGAATTATCCGTATCAGCTTTCGCTGGTGCCTGCTGTTTCCGCTTTAGCGGCTGGTAATACGGTAATTATTAAACCCAGCGAACTGGCTGCCAATACTTCAAAAGCTATGGCCGATGTTTTTAACAATGCATTCAGTCCACAGATTTTGTTTGTGCAGGAGGGAGGCGTTGACAAAACAACCCAATTGCTTCAACAGAAATTCGATAAAATATTCTTTACCGGAAGCACCAAAGTGGGAGGTATAGTTTATCAGGCAGCAGCCAAACAACTTACTCCGGTTACTTTGGAATTGGGCGGAAAGAGTCCGGCCTTTGTTTTTCCCGATGCCGATCTCGACGTTTCGGCCCGACGTTTGGTTTGGGGAAAGTTTTTAAATGCCGGGCAAACCTGCGTTGCACCCGATTATATAATGGTTCATGCCGATGTAAAGGAAAAGTTGCTTGAAAAGATGAAAGCTTACATTCAGCAGTTTTTTGGCGATAATCCTTTCGAAAGCCAGAGTTACATTCGCATTATTAACGAACGCAATTTTGATCGCCTGGCAGGACTTATTGATAAAGAAAAAATATATTACGGTGGAACAACGGATAAGAAGGAACTTTTTATTGAACCCACTTTGCTGCATAAGGTAAGTTTTGATGATGCAGTTATGCAGGAGGAGATTTTTGGTCCCCTTTTGCCGGTAATTGAGTTTACTGCTTTGGAAGATGCGGTGAAAAGTGTCAGGGCTTTGGATAAACCGCTGGCCTTGTATATTTTTTCAAAGTCCGATAGTCATATCGATTATGTTATGGCCAATATTTCGTTTGGTGGAGGATGCATTAATGATACCGTTATGCATTTGGCCAATAGTTATTTGCCTTTTGGCGGAGTCGGAAATTCGGGCATTGGTGCTTACCATCGAAAATTTGGTTTCGAGTGTTTCTCGCATCAAAAAAGCATCCTGAAAAAGGGCTACAGTTTTGAGCCCTTATTCAAGTATCCGCCCTATACTTTCGATAAATTAAAATGGATTAAACGGGTGATGTCCGTTTCATAAAAAAAGCCTGGCTCTTGCAAGTGAGTCAGGCTTTTTTTAAAGCTCTATTTTACAGTTCGATTATCTAAAACTATTTGTATTGCGGAGCCATTCCAAATCGTTGGCATTGTTAGGGCCTTCAATCTGGTCTTTGTTTTTGAGCAGTTCTTTATACATTTCTTCGTTTTCCCTGTCAACTTCAGGACAAACTCCGTTTTTGTACTGCAATACTTTTTCAAATGTACCATTCTCTTTATAACGCAGCCAGGCCCCTTCCATTAAATCGTTTACAAATTTTCCTTCTTTTTGCAGGTTTCCGTTTTTGTAATACGATTTGGCTTCACCTTCAAGCATTCCATTAACATAATTGGCTTCCCACATCAGAGGTCCTTCTACATAGAATTTTTTCCAGTTTCCGTGTTTTACTCCCTGGTTCCAGGTAATTAATTCAATTAAAATTCCTTCCGAAGTAAACTGCTTGAATATTCCGTGTTTTTCGCCTTCAACATACGATTCTTGCAAATACAGTATGTTTTTCTCATCGTAATACGACCAAATACTGTCTTTGCTTTTTCCGATATAATTTCCGGTAGCGGCTATTTTTCCATTGCTGTGATAGAACTTTGCGCTGGCTTTTTCACTGGTGTTGCTGTATTCGAGTATAGCAAATAAGTTACCTGTTTTGTCCCAGCGGGTGAGTTTCCCAACCGGCTTATCGTCGATAAAATATGCTTCGTAACGGGGATTTCCATTTTCGTGGTACTGCTTCCAATTGCCTTGCTTCATCCCGTTAATGTCGACATAATTAAGCAGGGTGTCACCTTGTTGCCCCACGTTTTGCGACATTAGGGAAAGCGTAATAAAAAGGGTACTGAGTAACAAAACAGTTTTTCTCATATATTCTAATGTAATTTCTGCAAAAATAAGCGAACAAAACTATAATTGAAATGAGAACGCAACTATTATTGGTTTATTTTTCGACCCGATTCCTGAACCAGTTGAGCCAGTTGCTTATTAAAGTTTCTGGCTTTTAACAGTTCTTCCATGGTAAGGTGCATACGGTACTTCCAGTAATGTCGTGGATTTGCCGGTTCGTTAATGCGTTCTTCATTCGGATTTTCAACACGTAAATTCTCATCCATTGCCAGCAAATCCTGAATGGGAAAAACGGTCCACATGGCTGGTGAATACAGGTGCTGAATCAGAATCTCCTTGCAAACCCAGGGCTCGGCAAAAAATGGCATTTCGCCCCATTTACCCAGTTGCTCGTTGTAAAAAAGCTGTGTTTTTTCACGGTTTTCTTCCCACCAGCCTCTAACAGTAGCCATATCGTGGGTCGATGTGGTACAAACCGATAAATAAGGCGCATCGGCCGGATGGGCAAAGTTTTTCTTTGGATCTTTGGGCATGCGTTGAATTTCCAGGCTAAGAATTCCAAACTGATTCATAACTTCGGGAACCGATGCGGGAATCATTCCCAAATCCTCGCCACAAATAAGCATATTGGTTGCATTTACCAGGGCCGGAAGTTTTTCAAGGGCTTGCTCTTTCCAAAACTGCTCGTGCCGGTGATAAAAATAGTGGATGTAAATGGCATTAAAACGCTCTTTGGTTTGGTTATCGAGTTCCTGGTACGAGAAGGTTGAATGCAACGAAATTCGTGGATGAAACTGCTCGTAATTATCTCCGTCGGGTAATAGCAGTATTTCGGCAGCCAAACGGATCAAGCCCCACATCAGGGTGGCTTCTTTTTCGGGTAAATCTTCGGGACCCCCTGTTTTTATAAAGTGTTCGTAAATGGCTCTTTGGGTTGCAAATTCAGGTTTTAATTCAAAAACACTGAACGAAGTCTCGATTAAATAATCCTGAATAACTTCTTCGGTGTAAACATGAAAAAGCTGATACAAAAAATGGCTCCGGATATACGGTTTGCACATACGGTTGTAATCGACCCAAATGCCCTGGTTTTGCAATTCCTGATGACTAAATGGCAGTGCCGGTCTGAAATGCCCAAGAATTCCCTGGATGGCATCGTAGGGAATTTCCCAGATGCGGAAAAAGCCCAGAATGTGATCGATGCGGTAGGCATCGAAATATTCAGCCATTTTGGTAAGGCGGTTGCGCCACCACTGGTAATTGTCTTTGGCCATTTCGTGCCAATTGTAGGTGGGGAATCCCCAGTTCTGTCCATCGGCACTAAAATCGTCGGGTGGTGCGCCGGCTTGCCCGTCGAAATGATACAAACGCGGTTCGTACCAGGCATCAACACTGTAGCGGCTTATGCCAATGGGAATATCGCCTTTGAGAACAATGCCTCTTTCGCGTCCGTAGGTGCTCGCGTCTTTTAACTGTTTGTGCAGGTGATACTGAACAAAATACCACAGGGCAATCTGGTCAAATTCAGGTGCACTCTCGTTTAACAGATGTTTTACCTGCGACAGATTGTATGTGCTGTAAGAGCCCCAGGTAGTAAAATCGCTGGTTCCAAACTTATCGCGCAAATACGAAAATACCGCATAAGGAACCAACCAGTTTTTATTGGCCGTGAAGAAGGCTTTGTAGTCTTTGTTTTTAAGGAAACTGTTCTTTTTTTCGGCAAAGAGCAAACGGCTGTATTTGAGTTTTAGTTTTACTATTTTTTCGTATTCAACCGATTCATTTTCGTTTAAGTTTTTTTGAAATTTTTTAAACTCATCGAACAGTTTGGGCTCTTTGAGCTTACCCATTTTAAATAGGTTCAGGTAAAGCGGATGCAGGGCAAAAACCGAAATAGCCTTGTAGGGGTAGGAATCCAAAAAAGTGTGGGTCGATTGGGTATCGTTAACCGGAAGAATCTGAATCAGGTGTAGTTTGGTCTTCTGTGCCCAGTCAATTACTTTTTTAAGATCGCTAAAATCGCCAACCCCAAAACTTTGGTTGGTACGTATCGAGAAAACGGGCAAACTTACGCCGGCTCCTTTTATTTGCTGGCTGGCATAGCGGAATTGGTTGTCGTTGGCCTTGTAAACTGAATAGTCGTCAACCAGGTTGGGCAAGGTAACACTCCGGTTAAAACCTTCTTCCCAAATAACATTTTGGGGGTCTTCCTTATCAAAAATCAGGTATTTGTAGTCGAAGGTATTGGGTAATTTTGTCATGTCAAGAGCTAGTTTCCAATCGGGAAAGGCACTGTTGTTTAATGGAATTGCTTTTTGAATATCCCAATTACCCAGGGCATCGCAATTTCCGGAAATACCCAGCCATTGATTTTTATACACTTGTGGTGCAGTAACACTAAATTCGACAATACGCGTTGTTTTTATGGGCAATGCCAGGAGTTTTTGGGTGGTTTCATCGGGTTTAAAAATTACTCCGGTAAATGCCGACGATTCCCAGGCTGTCATTTCGGGCGATAAGTTTGCCCATTGATCCTGAATGTGGTAATGTTTGTATTTTAATCCTCGGGTTTTTATCGTTCTGTTTTTTCCGGGTTCCCAAACCTGGTAATCGTGTTGTCCCGATTTTATGAGGTATTTATATTCGAACTCAGGTTTCGATTTTGCACCCGGGTTTAGTACCAGTTTCCATCTATTTGGCGCAATGCAATTCATGGCCAGAGCTTTATCTGGATTCCAGCCTCCTAACTGAGAGCTTCCTCCAATTACATATAAAGTTTCGCCCCATTGGGTTTCACAATAACAATCGAACGATAGTGTCATAAAAATGAGTTTTGAGTTAATTGCAAGGGGGAATTGCACGGCTAAAAGTACAAAAAGAAAAACGATTCACCAACAGCTTTTCGTGTAGGGAAGGAGGATAAAAAAAAGGCCGTTCAATATAAACAGAACGGCCTCATACAACTAAAATGATAGGATTTGCTAATGATTTTCGGCAAAATAGCGCTCTGCATCCAGGGCGGCCATACAACCTGTTCCGGCTGCGGTAATGGCCTGACGATATACATGATCCTGAACATCGCCGCAGGCAAATACCCCGGGTACATTGGTTTTTGTGGTTCCGGGAACGGTAATTATATAGCCTGTTTCGTCGGTTTTTAAGTAAGGTTTAAACACATCGGAATTGGGGGTGTGACCAATGGCTAAAAAGAAACCATCGACTTTAATGTCAACTTCTGCCTCTTCAGGAGTTCCCGCTTTTTTAATCAGCTTAACACCTTGTACCACACCATCGCCATAAATTTCTTTGGTGTTATGCTCGAACAATACTTCGATGTTTTTGGTGTTGAAAACCCTTTCCTGCATTGCTTTTGAAGCACGCAGGTAATCTTTACGGACAATCAGGTAAACTTTATTACACAAACCAGCCAGGTAAGTAGCTTCTTCAGCAGCGGTATCACCACCACCCACTACAGCAACATCTTTTCCGCGGTAAAAGAAACCATCGCAAGTGGCACAGGCCGAAACGCCTCCGCCTTTGTATTTCTCTTCCGACTCCAATCCCAAATATTTGGCAGTTGCTCCGGTGGCAATAATTACGGTATCGGCTTTAATAACTTTTTCGCCATCGACCACCACTTCGTGTACCTTGCCGGTAAAATCGACTTTGGTAACCATGCCCCAACGCACTTCGGTACCAAAACGTTCGGCTTGTTTTTTCAGGTCTTCCATTAAAGCGGTTCCATCGGTTCCTTCAGGATAACCGGGGAAGTTTTCCACTTCGGTGGTGGTGGTTAACTGGCCACCGGCCTGCATGCCCTGAATCATTACCGGTTTCATGTTGGCGCGGGCTGCATAAATTGCGGCCGTATATCCGGCAGGACCTGAACCTATAATTAAACATTTTACATGTTCTGCTTCGCCCGAAACTACTTTATCGGTAGCAGCCTGGGGAGTCTCCATTTTTTTAAAGAAATCCATAGTATATTTTTTATCAAATTATTGTTTTAATGATTTGCCAAAGGTAAGCAATATTTCAGCTCCTTTTTTTTAACCGGGGAGCTACTTCTCAAAAAGCATTCCAAAATATGCAGTTTATTAGATATGTTGCTTGTGCTTTTGATGGAATGCAAGGCAGTGGCTTGAAAGCTAAACCTTTTCAAAGCGAATAAATACAGGTATTTAGATGAAAAAGCGGGCATTGAAATTGGCATGTAGTCCTAAGTATTTCTTATTGAAAACAAGCTTATAGTTTGTTTTTATAAGTCCATAGTTGACTTAAATAGGTCCTTGTCAGTATGGGTCAGCGCAAAAGTTTTCTTTTGTTTTTTAGATGACAATTTCCTCTTACACAAGGTGCTTACTGCATAAGGCAATTAAAATTGTCAGGAAATTAAATTTTGTGTTGCATTATAAAATAGGTTTTATAAATTTGCAGTCCAATTCGGGATGTAGCTCAGCTTGGTTTAGAGTACACGTCTGGGGGGCGTGGGGTCGAAGGTTCAAATCCTTTCATCCCGACAAATTGGCAGCAAAGGAGTTAGACTTAGGTTTGACTCCTTTTTTTATGTGTTAAAGGCAGCATCAGTTTTCCTACCTGTCACTAAAGTTAAAAGGTGTCAACAAAATTACCGCTTAGCAATTATTCTTTTGACAGTCTGAAAACAATACCCACAAATTTAAATAAACTGTTTGCAATAACGAGCTGAACTTTCGTTTGCCCGAGTGCTTAGCCAAACAAAATAGTATTTCAATGGTTTTTGGTTTATTGTTTCATCAGATAGTAGCTAATCAGCAAATCTTAAAATCTAAAAACCATGCGAACTGTATCCATTTTTATAGCCACCAGTTTAGACGGCTACATTGCCAAACCCAACGACGATTTAAGCTTTTTAAAAACTGTTGAAAAAAAAGGTGAGGATTATGGCTATTCCAGGTTTACTTCCACCATTGACACCCTGATTCTGGGGCGAAAAACCTACGATTGGGTTCTCAAAGAAATTGGCGCTGCGCATTACGATAATGGGGAACGCGATGTATATGTTATTACCCGGACGGCAAGGCCTGCTGTAGGCAAAACCCAATTCTTCACCGGGAATCCGGGTGATTTGGTACGCCAGCTTAAAATACAAAAAAGAAAAAACATTTACTGCGATGGCGGGGCAGAAATCATCAACGAATTGTTAAAGCAAGACCTGATTGATGAGCTGATTATTTCTGTGGTTCCGGTATTGCTGGGGCAGGGAACCCGGCTTTTTAACAACGACCGGCCCGAACAATTGCTTCAACTGGTAAATACAAAGGCCTTCGACACCGGCCTGGTGCAGTTGCATTACCGGCGAAAGCGATAAACAATAAGTCTGCGCTTTAAAGTATTATTTTTCTGGTTTAAAAAATGGCATAAGCTGCATGAACCTTTGGTTTTGTTCCGTGCGCCATATCTAAGCTATATGCTTAAAACCAAAAAACTTCCCGATAAGTACTTTAGCATTAAATAATTTTATAGTTTTGGTTAACTGAATGCAATTACCGTGAACCCAAACAGCACGAATAATAATGATAAACGCAAGCTTTTACCGCTATCATCCCGATTTGGTAGGATAGAGGGAGGTGGGTTGCGGTTATTTTATAGTTAGCCATTATTTATAGAGAGAAATCATGAAATATTTTTACTTAATTTCTTCATTTTTTATTATAATATCTTGTTCTCAAAAAACAAGGGACTATATTGATGATGAAACAAAAATACAACAAGAGAAAATATATTATTGTAAGAATGAGATAGAAAAAAAGTATTATATAAATCCAGAAAAGATTACACCTTTTAGAATTGCAACAATAAATGTTTCAGAATCAGTTGATTCTTTTCTTCTTTTAAAAGATGAGAGAAAATATGAATTATTATCTGACAAACTTATAGAGTTTCGAAATACGATAATTTCCGCAGAATTGTTTAATTCAAGTTACATTAAACATATCATCATCGAGAAACGACTTAATAGGTGGATTTCAGATGATTCAAAATATTCAGGTTCTTTCGAAAGTAAGAACTTTATATTAGACCTAAAAAAACTAGAATCTGAACTTATTGAATTCTTACTAAATAGCATAGAAAAAGACCATTATAAATTTAATGCATTAGTTCCTGTAATTGTTGACTCATCTGCTAATATAAAAGTTGGAGAAACATATATTTCAAATATTATGCTAGCAGCCTATGATACCACTAGAAGTCATATTGTAATGGTGGCAGATATTTCACAACCTGATAGTGTTTTATATTTAGATAAAGCTGATAATGAAAAATTATTTAACCTTGAATCATTTGGACAATACTGTATATATCGCAAGAAAGTACATAGAAAAGGTCTTCATGGATATAAAGGGGTAATTAAGACAATTGACGCAGAAGGATATGAGGAAAAGTATTTCTTTGAAAAAACATTTAATGTGACAGACTAATGAAAAACAATGGCTAACATCGTTTAAATTCAATGCTGCTAATTAGTTACATGATAATCTATGCTGGGAATAAACCTCGCAAATTAATTCTTCACAGAAGAATTAAAATTGCTAAATTGAGTTCAAAATTAATTAGCTATATGCCAACCGAGAGTATTTTACTTTCAAATAAGCACTAGCCTTATAATAACGTTGTGCTTAAGCTGAAAAAAAACATATAGGATAATGAATAAGTCCACAGATAAATTAAAAGTAGATTTGACCCCTAAGACAAAAGATTAGTTATTATTGGTGGGTAGTTTACTGGTGGACACCAACTTTAATGTTACTTGTAGGATATTTTTATTCAAAATGGTTTACAGAAACGCAAGGTGATATAAAATATTTGCTTTATGCGGGAGGATGGACTTTTATAATGGGATTACTTGGATTTATTTATCTTAGAGGAATGCTGAAATTCAAAATTTATAGGACAAATTTATCCATGTCTAAGAATTACGACTTGATTATGGACATAGTTAGTGAATTAAATTGGAACCAAAAGAAAATAAGAAAACATAAAATTATTGTTTCAGATAGAAGATATGATATTCCTATTGGACAGATAATCACAATTATACCAGAAGAAAATTACATAAATTTTAATTGTACACATACAAATAGTAAATTCTCAGATTTATCTACAAGAATTCATATAAGTAACGATTTTAAAACAAAACTATTTGAAAGAATAAATAAGGATTTATAACAATTTTTAAATAATGCCTATGCACACACCGCATATAGCTCATGGTGGGTTAACATCCCGTTTGCGTAGCTGATTTTCTCCTTGATTTCTTTGTCCTCGTGGACATGAAATCGTCAGAAAATCCACAACGAAGCCAAACTGCTCAACGTTGGGTGCAAACCTGAACTAAGTAACTTTTGCAGAACTCTAAGTTTTTCTTAAAAAAAACAGGGGATTTAAGATAAATTAATAGTGCATAAACACAGTTCTTTGAAATTGAGAAGGATAGTTTGTAATCAAACTTGAAAAAAACAAAAGAAAAAAGGAAATTGCCATCGTCATTTAATGAACTACCACCAACTAAAAGAGAACTCGCGTTGGACATTAGTGAACTAACGTTGGATAAAAGGAATCTTGCGTTGGATAAATTGGAACTCCCGTTGGATATTTGTGTTTTAGTGTTGGATAGTTTGGAACTACCGTTGGATATTTGTGTTTTTGTGTTGGATAGTTTGGAACTACTGTTGGATATTTTGGAATTAACGATGGATAGTTTAGAACACGTGTTGGCTAAAAGTTGCCGCCCATCTCCCTTATAGGATTAGCCCACTGATAGCTTGATTTTAACCCATAAAAAGCGGATAAACCTTAGTAAATAAAGGAATAGGAGCATAGCACTCAAAGTATCCTGTCGTTTAATTAAAACACACAGACCGATAATTTCAGATTTCAAAAGAGCTTTTACCACAAACCCAAACACCAGAGTAATAATAGGAAAGACCAAAATAAAGGTCAGCACCCAACCCACGCTCTTACGTCTTGCTTGTAGTAGTTGGAAAAATCACAATTTCAATTTACTTTTAGTCTTTAATTTTAACCTTACTATAGGAAAAAAACAACGCAACTGCGTTTATTGCCAACGTTGGGCCTAATAGCGAAAACTCAGCGCAAAACGATAACTTCAAATAAATTTCTTAAATTTGAATAAAAACATAGGCTATGATTACAAAGACTCAAATTAGAAATTCATTGGATAATCTCCCTGAAAATTTCACAATAGATCAAGTTATTGAGCGGTTGATTTATCTTGAGAAAATACAAAAAGGATTGGATGATTCTAAAAATGGACGTATTAACTCAAAGAAAGAAGCCAAACAGAAATTAAGTAGATGGATAAAATAATCTGGACAGACTCTGCAATTCAGGATTTAAATGACATTGGAGATTATATTGCCAAAGACTCAGAAAAATACGCTCAAATTACAGTTAATAAATTATTTGACTCAGTTGATATATTAGAATTATATCCACTTACGGGGAAAATGGTTCCAGAATTGAACGACGATTCAATACCGGAACTTCCTCAAGGAAATTATCGAGTTGTTTATCAAATTATTGACTAAAATAGGATTGATATTCTTACAGTTCTTAATTGTGCTAGATTAATTGAGAACACATATAAATTTTCTGATATAGAGGACGAATGAGCAACTAAGCCCAATCAGCGCCTAAACGTCTTGTTTGCGGGACTTGGAAAAGTCGCAATTTCAAATTAATTTTAGTCTAAAGTTTTAACCTTACTATAAAAAACAAACAACGCAACTGCGTTTATTGCCACCGTAGCATTCATTAAAGAAACCTATACAAGCAGATTATCCTATGAAAAAATCAACATTAATAATTGCCAGTCTTTTATTGGTCAGCTTTTCTTTCGGACAAACCCAGAATAAAAGAGATTTCTATACTTCATTAATAGCTCAACTTGACACAATTCACCAAGAAGACCAAAAAGATCGAATTCGAATAAATGAATTGTTAATTAAATCACGCACAGAGTCTGAGAATTTGGAATTAGTAACTCTTGTTGAATTAATGAATAAAAATGATTCGATAAACCTTATAAAGGTTGAGAAGATTCTCAATGAGCACGGTTGGCTGGGTGCCGATGTTATTGGGGAAAAAGGAAACCATACCTTATTTTTGGTTATTCAACACGCCGACTTTGAAACTCAACTTAAATATCTACCATTAATGAGAGAATCTGTCGAAAAAGGAACTTTAAAAGCAAAAGATTTTGCTCTATTGGTAGACAGAATAGAAATGAGGCGAGGAAATAGACAGATTTATGGAAGTCAAATTAAAATTGATGGTAGCGAGTTTTATGTTTATCCAATAATTGACCCGGAAAAAGTAAATGAAAGACGTGCCGAAATAGGGATGGAACCAATAGAAGACTATGTCAAGAATGTTGGTCTGACTTGGGATATTGAAAAGCACATAGAGCTAACAAAAAAGCTGGAAGCACAAAAAGAAAAATAACAAAATGCTATTTTTATGTCTTGAGCATAGCGTAGTATTTAAATTTTTAGCTGCCAGTAATTAAGAAAAAAATGAATACCCTTTATTTTGCAGATAGAAAAGACTGGAGAAAATGGCTCGAAGCAAATTTTGAGATCGAGGATGATATTTGGTTGGAATATCCCTTGAAAAAATCAGGTAAAGAACGAATTGTTTACAACGACGCTGTTGAAGAAGCCCTGTGTTTCGGGTGGATTGACAGTACAATTAAATCATTAAACCATGAAACGGCTGTTCAACGGTTTTGCCGGCGAAGAAAAAACTCGACCTACTCACAAGCAAATATTGAACGCTTGAAATGGCTTTTTGAAAACAACATGGTTCACCATTCCATAAGGAATGAAGCCTTAAAAATAATTCAGCAGGAGTTTATCTTTCCCAAAGACCTTATTGAGGAGTTAAAATCGGATAAGGTGGTTTGGGAGAATTATCAAAAATTTTCAGAGCCCTATAAACGAATCCGGATTGCCTACATCGAAAGTGCCCGGAAAAGACCCGAGGAGTTTAATAAACGTCTCCGGAATTTTATAATTAAGACGAAAGAAAACAAACTGATTAAAGGCTTTGGTGGAATTGAGAAATACTATTCAATGTAATTTAGTTAAGCCTATTTCACCTTCTGCGGTGGCGGAAACACTTGCTTTGTTCCATCGGAGCAAGCATCGCCTTAAGGAGATTAAAAGGGCGATTTTCTGTAACAAAACAGCATCAATATATTAACCATAAAAACAATCAACAATGAAAAAACTTGCAGCAATACTTCCCTTACTTATTTTATTTCACGGCTGTTCAAAAATCGACGGTGAACTAATTACCGTTTCTTCCGATGCCAGCCCGGGTTTTAATTTCGACTACTTCTTATTTATTCCCGATGAAATAGCACCTGATAATTCCGTATCGCTTATTGTTGAACCCAATAATACCGGCTTTACCAGCGATGCTATGGACGACCACCGGAAACAGGCCGAAAATCTGGCCACCAACAAAAGAAACCTGGGTAATTTTTTAGCGCATGAGCTGGGCTATCCCTTGCTTATCCCGGTTTTTCCACGGGGAAAAGAAAACTGGAGAATCTATACTCATGCGCTCGACCGCGATGTGATGCTTCAAAAAGAAAACGCTTTAGAACGAATCGACATACAGCTATTGGCGATGGTGGCTGATGCAAAGGAAAAGCTCGTTTCACGGGGTTATTCAATAAACGAGGGAATGGTGCTAACAGGTTTTTCTGCTTCCGGAACCTTTGCCAACCGCTTTTCCGCACTGCATCCCGATAAGGTAAGCGCCTGCATTGCCGGGGGTTTAAACGGGATACTAATGTTGCCGGTCGATTCGTTGGATAATACCGCGCTAAATTATCCGCTGGGGACCAACGATTTTTATGAAATTACGGGCCGGCATTTCGATTCGCTGGCTTTTAAGCATACCCCGCAGTTTCTTTTTATGGGCAAACTTGACGACAACGATGCGGCAAGCTACGACGATGCCTATGATGACAATGAAAGAGCCATTATTTATACGGTGCTTGGAGAACAAATGCAGCCGGAACGATGGAACCGTTGTATAGAGGTATATGTGGAGCAGGCTATTCATGCGGAACTAAAGACCTATAAAGACATTGGACATGAACCTTCGGAACATATTAAAAACGATATCCTGGAATTTGTAAAAGAGCACACAAAACAATAAGCGGTTAGCGCGGGACGTATTAGACCAATAAATTACCTGATAAGGACTTTGGGATAAAATAATTTTATAGCCTTGGTTAAATGAATGCAATTACTGTGAACCCAAACAGCACGAATAATAAAGATAAACGCAAGGCCTTAATCATAAAGAGGAGCGGAACAGGATCTTAAAAAAGCTGAAGAATTGGGAATTAAATAAAAACAGAAGGGCCTTTTATCAGAAGATAATTGTAGCCCTCTCGAAAACAGACTGGTTGATAAAAGAATTTGATAAAATGGAAATCGAATAAGATGACCTACGACCCCGTTAAACATCATCTTCGCAGCATACGCCTGAAAGGTTACGATTATTCGCAGGCAGGATTATATTTCATAACCATTTGCACACAAAACCGCAGCTGTTTATTTGGGAAAATTGAAAACGGCGAAATGATATTAAACGATGCCGGAATTATGGTTAAAAAATGGTATTATGAATTGGAAAACAAATACCCCGACAAACGTTGCCACGAAATGGTTGTGATGCCAAACCATTTCCATTGTATTATCGAAAATATTTCAACGAATGCCACCATGATGGACGCCCGCGTAGGCGCGCCCCTACGTGGGCATCCCGAAAACAACGAACGTAGGCGTCCCGAAAACGACGAACGTGGGCGTTCCGATAATAATTACGGCATTGATAATATAAAATACAAGGCCACCATCGGCGATGCAATGGATTGGTATAAAACAATGACAACCAATGAATATATACGTGGTGTGAAGAAAAATAATTGGCAACCATTTGATAAAAAAATATGGCAACGCAATTACTATGAACACATAATACGCAATGAGCAATCGTATAGGAAGATATCGGAATACATCATAAACAACCCTGCAAATTGGGATAACGATACGTTAAAATAAAACCATATATCCGAATGGAAAAAGCACCATTCACAAACGTTTAAAGCCCCGGGTAAAAAGGAAGCTTTGTATATACGTACAAAGCTCCACCAAAACTTTTTTTATGCTTTGTACATACGTACAAGGCTCCACCAAAAGTTTTTTTATGCTTTGTACCTACGTACAAGCCTCGGCCAAAAGTTTTTTTATGCTTTGTACATACGTACAAGCCTCGGCCAAAACTTTTTTCATGCTTTGTACATACGTACAAGCCTCGACCAAAACTTTTTTCATGCTTTGTACATACGTACAAGGGTCCACCAAAAATTTTTTCATACGTTGTACTAATGTACAATGCTCTACAAAAAAAAGCAGGACTTGTACAAACGTACCATGCTTCGCTAAGCAAAAAAAAGAAGTTGTGCTCAAAAACATATATTGGTAGTTGTAAAAACTGTAAAAAGGGTGGTAACTTGCTTACATTCAACGGCCCTTGTTTGGCTGAATCAACCTTTCTCTCTTTTGTAAAAGTCTTCCCGGGCCCATGTTTAACCTTAAAATTTACCACCATGATTGAAAAAATGATTCGTACAAGTCGCACCACCGAGGTAGCTGCCACAAGCACGCGCCTTGTGGAAGCTTACAAAAGCTCCGGATTAACTACCGATGCTTATCTGCCCAATATGTTTACCACCCTTGGGGACCTTACCAACACATTAACAGCCGCCATCAGACGCACCAAAGTCGAAAGTGAACTCGAAACCAAAGACGAGGCCCGTGACCAACCGGTTCGGGCAATGAACTTGCTGATAAAAGCCAATACCGCTCACCCCGATGCGGAAATCCGAGCCGCAGCCCTGAAACTCGGAAAAGTAATCGATAAATATGGTTTGAAAATTATCAACGAAAGTTTTGCCACCGAATCGGCCCTGATAAACTCCCTTTTGGGCGATTTGGCAGCACCTGAGATGCAGGCAGCCATTGCCCTGCTCCCGGGCTGTGCCGAGATACTTGCCAGCCTGCAAACGGCACAAAGCGAGTTCGATACGGCCCGCGTTGCCTACGAGGCCGAACGGGCCCGCGAAAGCACCCAGGCCAATGCCTCTGAATTAAAAAAGGAAGTGCTGGCCCTTATTAACGATAAGTTGGTGCAGTACCTGCGCGCTATGGAAGCACTTAACGATGCCACCTACGGCGAATTTGCCCGTACCGTAGCCACCATTATTGCCGATAATAACATAGTGGTTAAAAAACGCCGCAAAGGGGAGGAGGAGGAACCTGAGGAATAGTTGCTGGAGAATTTAGACTCACGACTGGGAACTGAGGGCTGAAGACTGCGGACTGGTTACTGGTTTCTGACTACTACCCCATCATGTCCCGCAAGGTAGAATCGTTGACAGAAGCGCATTAATCCTGTCAGGGTTTGAATCCCTGACAGGGTTGATTAGTTATCAATCGGAGACCGATGGTTCATTAATGGCTGCCGGCTAGTTGCTGTCTGAGGACTACGAACTGTGAACTGTGGCCTGGTTGCGGTGCATGAGAATTCAGTATTCCATGGCAACCAATTATTTGCACCGCATTTGTAGGGGGTAAACTAAACCCCGGGTTCACACCCGGGGCTATTATTATGGCACCCCTTCAGGGTTCTCGCCCCTCTGAGCACCTGCCTTAGATTGTTGGAAACAAAGACCTTTAAGGTTTCTATTCGGCTATAAGTCTACCAACTCGTAGAGTTGAATAACAATAGCCGTAGGCGCAACCTACGGTTGCAAATCCGCACCAATCCATGAACCCTGAAAGGGTTCAATAAGGAAAATAATAGAAATTTGCCGTTAATATTAGGGTTCTAATTGACCCCTGTAAATTGCGGTACATGGTATTCTGGTATTCCATGGCAACCAATTATTTGCACCGCTTTTTCTGTGGGTAATTTGTTCTACCGAGCTTTAACCCCTCCGGGGTTATTCGTTATTCACCGTTCATTATTCATTTGTTAATTGCTCATTGTTTATTGCTATTTGGCTTCAAACTGTGGGCTAATGACTGCGAACTTACTTATTTGGGGTTATTCGCTATTCACCGTTCATTATTCATTTGTTAATTGCTCATTGTTTATTGCTATTTGGCTGCAAACTGTGGGCTAATGACTGCGAACTGCTAAATTACCTTCCGAATTCTTCCTGAAGCAGGGGAAGTATATCCTGCAGGTTGGTTTGTAAACGTAGCATGTTGCTGGCCATAAACTCAAAAATTGCCGGCCAATGATCGCGATTGTGGAAGTTTAATCCTGTTTTCTCAACATATACCTGCACCACCGTTTTATTAGTGTCGGTGAGCAGGTCGTCGTTCCAGATGGGTGCGGGGTCGAAATCCTGGTTAATAATGCTTCGGTAAGTATCTAAAAATACCAGCATCGCAAACCGGCGTTCATCGTTTTTGTGGTTAAGCTCAATACAAACTTTAATGGACTGTGAATCGATATCGAACTTTAGTTCCAGGCCTTTGATGCCCGTTTTGTAAAGCATCCATTTTATGGGAGCCCCGGTTTTTTTCCCGTAGAATTGGGTGTATTTGTCAAAGGTGGTCCAAAATTCGTGTCGCAACTGGCGGTTTTCTTCTTTACTGTACATGCAAATAGTTGTTGGCAAAGCTTGCAGATAAATAATTGTCGTAACTCTGGCAGGTTTCGCTGGCAAAAAGTGTGGCTGTTTCCAGAATTTGCCTCCAGGTGGTTTCATCCAGGTCCATTAGCTGCTTTCCCCGGCTTAAATGATGATACAAACGGAACAGTATCCCGGCCGAAAAGGTATCGCCGGCTCCCACAGTGCTGATGGTCTTTATCTTTTTTGCTTCAAGACTGAGCTGAAAAGCATCGGTAAACAGTTCTACCCCCTGATTGCCTTTGGTATAAATAAGAATCCGGGGTCCCAGCATTTTTATCTTATCCCAGGTGGCTTTGCCCTGGGTCAGGCTATAAATGTTTTTAAAATCGTCGTTCGATCCTTTAACGATGCTTGCGTGAGCTATGTTTTTCTCAATAAGCGGAAATAATTCGGGCAACTGATGCAGGTGGGGTGTTCTGAAATTGGGGTCGTACATAACAATGCCATTCAGGGTATTTACCTTGCTTAAAAAAGCATCCAACTGCTGATGCCAAAGCGGATTTAAACCGAAAAACGAACCAAAGTGAATCATGTCGTTTGCCTTAACTTCAGGAAACTGCAAAGGGGGTGTTTGTTTCGCTTTGTCTTTGTAAAAGCTGTATTGGGCGTTGTTTTGCGCATCGAGAAAAGCCAAAGCCAGGTTTGTTTTTATCGATGCATCGCGGTAAATGTATTGACTGCCAACCGCATTGTGATGCAAAAAGTCGATTAAAAGCTCAGCTGCCTTATCGCGCGACAGCACTGATATATGGTTTACCGGAACCTTAAGCCGACCGAGTGAGATGGCTGTATTAAGCATGGAACCGCCGGGTTTTATCTGGGCTTCGTCCAGATTCTTTATAATAATGTCGAGTACTATTTCGCCAATGGTATATATCATATAAAAGTGCAATGAGTACGTAAAAGTAGTGAATGGTTTAATATTCATCAATGAAATCCAAAAAAACAAGGATTTTCCATTTTTTTTTTATATTTGTCAGATTAAACCGATACATGAAAAAGAATTATGGCATTTAACATCCAGGATTGGGTAAAACAAAATAGCAAGGATGAGGTTTTGTTTCTTTACAACGGAGAAGTGTCAAATTCATTTTTAGCCGATTCATTGGGTACTATTGAAGCACAATTGGAACAGGCACCCTCAAAAGCACGCAAGAAAATTTTTAATGTATTGGTCGAGGCCATGCAAAACCTGTATCATCATTCGTCGGTATTACCATCTGAAAGTGACGAAACACTACAAGGAAAATATGCCGTTTGTATTTTAAGTAAGAATTGCGTTGGTTATCATGTAATAACTGGTAACTTTGTTAATGAAAAACAAAAAGCCTTTTTAGATAATCATTTATCGCACATAAATAGACTGGATAAAGACGAATTGAAAGACTTGTATAAAGAGATTCTCGATAATCAGGAATTTTCTGAAAAAGGCGGAGGCGGTTTAGGCATGGTGGATATAGCCCGAAAATCGGGAAGTAAAATAAAATTTGAATTTCATAATTACAGCGAAAATTATTATTTTTTCAGTATAAATGTTAATATTGTAGAATAACTAAATATCAGAATCCTATGGAACCAATTTCAATTACAGGAACACCCAAAACACCTACGGTAAATTTTGATAGCGAAAAAGGAAAAGTTGAGATAAAAGGACGTTCGATACCTGAGAATTCGATTGAGTTTTATAAACCCTTAGTCGATTGGCTCGAGCAATACCTGTCGAATCCGGCCACGCTTACCGAAGTGAATATTCAACTTGAGTATTTTAATACCAGTAGCTCAAAATGTATTTTAGATGTATTCAAAAAACTTGAGGCTATCTACAAAAGCGGAAACGAGGTAATTATTAACTGGTATTACGAGGAGGATGACGAAGATATGTTGGAAGCCGGTGAAGATTACCAATCGATTATTAAGATTCCTTTTAAAATGGTTGAAATAGAAGAATAAAGATATTTTCTAAAAAAAAAGAAGGCTGCAAATTTTTTGCAGC
Organism: Salinivirgaceae bacterium; assembly: GCA_050179685.1. Taxonomy (GTDB): domain Bacteria; phylum Bacteroidota; class Bacteroidia; order Bacteroidales; family SZUA-534; genus GWE2-40-63. The sequence continues at coordinate 88,414 of JBFXEW010000010.1, read as the reverse complement.
CTTCTTTTTTATATCAGTTTTTTATAGCTAAAGTATTCAATCAGACGGCGGAGCAGCCTGAAGTGCAGACTTAGGTACAACAAAAGGTTATAAACCCACATTACCATAATATTTATCCAATAGGTGTCGACAAAATAGCCAAACAGCTTTTTATTGGGAGCATAAAAATGCGCTTTTATAAATTCATTATCCGAATCCAGGTAAATGGGATCAATTTTTCGAATCAATTGTCCTTTCCATTCAATAATCCGCTCCAGCGAATTTGAATTACGGACAAAGGTAGTCAGGTTTTCGTTGGTACTTTCTCTTTTTAGTTTTAAAAAGGCTTCTTTGTCTTCTTTGGTTTCCTGAAACGTGTTGATTAATTCGTCGCGTAGGTTATTGGCCCGGTTAAAGCGCTTTAGGTAATAATTATTTAGCTGTGCCAGGTAATTGTCGGTTTCGGTTAAAACCTGTTCGTTAATCTTTTCATAATACAATTGGTTGAGCAGGATAAACGGAACCCGGTTATTGTATTCCAGTTCTTTTTCAATCTCGTTGTGTAAAACAGCCAGGGCTTCTTTTACTTTTAATTGCATTACCGGATTGGTATAATTTCGCTGGCAATACGACACCTTATTCATCAGGGTTTTTACCCAGTAATTCTTTTTGTAATCGGCATCGCTCATTACTTTGTTGTAGTCGTAAAAAATGGCTTCGTAATCGTTGTGGGTGAATTGATAAACTGCCAGTGCTTCGTAAGCCCAGCGTGCGGTAATAATTTCGCCATACCAGGGTATTTTTGAGGGCGACGATATGGCCGGGTTCAGTTTGTCGAACGAAATGATTACCCCGCTTAAAATGAGCTGGGGAATAACCAAAAACGGTATCAGTATGTAGATGGTAACCACCGTGTCGAAAGTGTCGGAAATGTTAAGCCCCAACATGCTGGCAAAAAACCAGGCGCTAAACAGTACCAGCCAGTAATTAAAATACATACCCTGAATGCCCATGATGCTGTTCCCGATAAGCACAAAAATCAAAGCCTGAAAAGCCGACAGAACGATTAGAATTACAATCTTTGACAGGAGGTAGCTGGTGCGGCTTAGGTTCAGGAAGCGTTCGCGTTTGAGTATTTTACGGTCTTTTATTATCTCTTCGGCACTTACCGAAAGCCCGATAAAAATGGCTACAATAACCGATATAAACAGGTAAACCGGAAGGTTGGGGTTTCCGCTTAAGGAATAGCCTGAACCATCGCTGGTATAATACTTTATAATAAACGAGAGTAAAAATGCCAGTATGGGAGCTTCGGTCAGATTTATTATCAGGTATTGACGGTTGGCAATTTTCGAAAGCACATCGCGGGTAATAAACACAAAAAACTGCTTTAGTTTTCCGGGAATTTTAAAGGCATTTTCGGGCAGATGCTGTTCTTTGCGTAAGCTTAAGGCTGGCAAATCGCGGTTTTCGGTTAAATGGCGGAACCATTCCTGAGGAGTTTTGCGGCGGTTGTGGGTCAGGTTTCCGTACTCGTCGATAATTTTAGAATCGATAATGTTAAAAACCTGTTCCGGGTTTACATTGCCGCAAAGCCGGCATTCGCTGTCGTTCCAGTTGGCGTGATGAATTTTCGATTTAAAGTAGATGATGGAATCAACCGGGTTTCCATCGTAAATTAAATAGCCTCCGTTGTCGAGGATAAATAACTTGTCGAACATCTTAAAAATATCGCTCGATGGCTGATGGATAACCGTAAAAATAAGTTTTCCTTTTAAAGCCAGTTCTTTGAGCAAATCCATAATGTTTTCCGAATCGCGCGACGATAGTCCCGAAGTAGGCTCGTCGAGGAATAAAATGGCCGGTTCGCGAATTAATTCCAGGGCAATATTTAATCTTTTCCGCTGGCCCCCGCTTATTTTTTTGTTGAGCGGGTTGCCCACCACCATATCTTTAATCTCATACAAGCCCAGGCTTTTAAGTATCCGGAATACTTTTAGGTTCAACTGAAAATTACTGGTGTTGCCAAAGCACAGTTTGGCATTATAAAAAAGGTTTTGATACACTGAAAGTTCTTCAATCAGCAGGTCATCCTGCGACACAAAGCCGATTAAACCTTCAACTTTTTCTTTTTCCTTATGAATGTCAACACCGTTTATGGTAACCTTACCCGACGAGGGTTGGTTGCTTCCGTTGAGCACGTTAAGCAGGGTTGATTTTCCGGCTCCGCTGGCACCCATAATACCAATCAGGCTACCCGATTCTTCAACAAAATCAATTTTATTCAGTCCTTTTATGCCTCCTTTAAAGTGATACTCTACCTGCTGGGCGGCAAATTCAATTTTATTGTCGTTTTCGTTAATGTAAAAGGCACTGATAATGTCGGAATAGTAAATGGGTTTCATTTTTGAATCGCGCAAAGCCGAGCCCTGCGTTAGAATATAAACCCGGTCGTTAATTATCATTTGCCCGTTTATGTAAACCTCGTGCTCGCCAAAACAGCGGGCCAGGTACATATCGGAAGGTTTAAAATGGAGCACCCATATTTTGTCGTGAAACGATTCCTGGTACAGATGCCGGATGTTTGTTTTTGTGGTAGTTTTTTGCCCGTCGATAAGTAGCATGTTCGGTGTTTCGGGCATGGAATCGAAAGGATTTAGTACAAAATCCTTTATCAGGGCAAATTCGTTTTCGGGATAATGAAAAATATCGGCTACGGTAATAATAAACTCCAGTTCCTGTTCCGATATTTCCACATCGGACTTTACAAATTCGAGCAGACGAATCAGTACAACCACTTTCTGGCGTAAATCGAGTTCCTGGTTTATCTGGGTACAAATCTTCAGTACTTTAACTGAGCTAAGCGATAGGCTCTTTTCGCGACGGTTTTCCTGACTTTGCTTTTTTTGATACAGGGCGTAAAAGCCATCGAAGAGCTTAAGGTATTCTTCAACAATTTCTTCGTTGAGTTGCTGTTTGAGAAACGATTCCACAATGTTTCTGCCATTTCTATTGCTGCTTCTTGGGCCGGCAATAATGGCAAATAGTTGCATTAAAGCTTTTAGAATCCGTTCACTCATGAGTAGTTTTTAGCGATTACCGGCATTTATTGTTGAAACCCGATTAACAGTACAGCAATTCCCGAACTTTGATTTTTAGGATCCAACTGAGCTTCAATAATACAATCCATGGTATGGTCGAATTCAAAATCCCAATAAGGAATGTTTTCAAAGTCGGTATTGGTAAAAAGTAAGTTGCGTTCCTGATCGTAAACCGAGAATTTAAGGTTTCCCTCGCTGGTTCCGCTATAGGCTACAATGCGGTAAATGCTTTCTTGGTAAAAGGTGGTATAAAACTCAGCAATTTCATCTCCGTTTAATAAAGCCGTGTACGATTGCCCGTCGGAGATAAAAGGTAAATTCATATGGCTTTGGCACAGCCGCAAAGTGGAATCGAGTTGTGCTTTTACCGGTGATGCCAGCATCAGGGTAAATAAGGTAACAGCTAATATTCGGAGTAGGGTTTTCATCGGTTTCTGCTTATTTAATGAGTAAATTTCTGATGTGGGTGATTTTAGCGTCAATGGTAGTCAGAACTTCATCAGAAACAACTATTTCAGTAACTGAATGTACTTTGGTTAACTTTTCCCCAGGCAGGGTTGTGGGTTCCTTGTATTGGTAGTTGGTTTCCACGGCATCGAATTCATACGAAAGATCGATTAAATCGTCGACCAGGTTTTTCATGTCTTCCGATTCGTTATAATAAGGCGAAAGAATTTTAATTAAGTTTTCGAGTGGTTGTTTGTTTTCGCCCACGCGTTGAATCAGTTCAGCATTTTTTGTTTCTATCGAAAGGGTGGTTAAAAAGTACATGGCTTCAATCCATCCACCGGCAAGAACCAAAGCTCCTTCGCGTTGACGCTGGTTTTCCTTTAAAAAGAAATCCACATCGCGATAGGTATTCGACATAATAAAAAGCAAGCTGTCCTGCTTGTCGATGTTGTTTTCGATGCGTTTAAAAATTTGCGGGTCGATAGCCGCCGAAAGGCCTAAATCCTGCGCCAATAATTTAATTACTGAGAAATAGGTAATGGCCGTTGGCGATTGCTGGTAAATGTTTAAGTAAGCTAAATCGGCACCATAAATTCCCATGTTTACGGCTTTTTCGAATAAACTGGTGTAATGTTTAAAGTTTTCGGAGGGGTTTAGTAATTCAGAATTGTAATCGGCACCAATGCTTTTAATTAAAATCGATAGCTGATACGGCGAGGGGATACTGAACAATGAATTTTCGAAGCGGATTACTTTGCTGGTTGTGTCAAGCTCAACGTTTAATGCTTTTTCAAGGCTCGAAGTGTCAGTCTTTTTATCTGATTTGCATGAAAAAGCCAGCAGGCTAACTAAAAATACAAAAAGCAAATACTTTTGTACGATACTCATAATTCAGATTATATTGGTGGTACATTATACCGCAAGTAATGAAAAAATAATGAAATCTCAAAGCATTGGACAGCAGGTAAACGCTCCATTGGTAAAAAATGATAGCACTTAGGCAACAAGCCCATTATTATTTTAAAAAACATCTAAAGGTTTTGCTTATATCGGCAGGGGTATTGTATATTTGGCGTCGCGTAGGGTATTTCGAATTATTTGCATTGGAATACAAGCCGACTAATAACTTATGTGAATATAAACCGTGATGCATTTTAAACCGGGTAAGTTTTTTTTACACCCGGATGCGATGTTTCATGTTAACCATAATTAAAAACTTAAACGTATGAAACAATTGCTATCGGTATGGGTAGTTTTACAGTTATCGTTGCTTGGTTTAGCACAGGATAAAATGCTCACCATGAGTGATGCTGTAGTGGGTCAATGGCGTAATCTGGCTCCTGAATCATTTCATAACCTTCAGTGGCGTGGAAATTCAAACCAGTTTACTTTTCAGGATTATTATAAGGTGTATCAACAATCGGCCACAAATGCCGATTCGGTGGTGGTATTTACTTTATCGGATTTGAACCAATTATTAGCATCTAATGAACTGGATACCCTGGCATACCTGCCCCGTTTTAACTGGTACAACGAAAATGAATTTCATTTTTACAGCAAAAATACCTGGCTAGTGGTGCAATTAAAAGAAAAACAGCTTATTGCCCGGCTTACCCTGCCTGAAGGTGCTGAAAACAAAGAAATTCATTACAAAACAAAACAGATTGCCTATACCCTCGATAATAATCTTTATGTGCTTGATGCAGCTAATAAACCGCTTGCCATTACCGCTTCGGACGATAAAAATATAGTTAGCGGGCAATCGGTAAGTCGAAACGAATTTGGAATTAACGGTGGTATTTTCTGGTCGCCAAACGGAAGCAAGCTGGCTTATTACCGAAAAGATGAATCGAAGGTAAAAGATTATCCATTGGTTGATGTTACTGCCCGCCAGGCCGAAGTGAATTTAATTAAATACCCCATGGCCGGAATGGCCAGTGAACACGTAAGCGTGGGTGTTTACGACTTTTCTGCTAAGAGTACCCGGTTTATAGAGAGTCAGGATACCGTTTCGGAAAAGTACCTTACTAATTTAACCTGGAGTCCCGACGAGCAATACATTTATCTCCAGGTGTTGAACCGGGGGCAAAATCACATGAAGTTAAATCGCTATGCAGTTGCTGACGGATCTTTGGATTTTACGCTTTTCGAAGAAAAGCACGAAAAGTATGTTGAACCTTACCATCCCTTGTTATTTATCGATAACAAACCCGAGCGCTTTATTTACCAAACCCGGACCCAGGGGTACAATCATGCTTACCTGTATAGCACCGATGGCCAGCTTATTAAACCCATTACCGAAGGTGAATGGGAAATTACCGATGTGGTTTATCTCGATAAGAACAGCCTGTATTACATGGCTACCAAAGAAAGTCCGATTGAGCGACATTTATACAAAACCAATTTAAAAAACGGAAAAACTACAAAACTAACTCAGGTTCAGGGAACCCATTCGGTACTTTTTAATGCTGATGCAAAATTGTTTATCGACACCTGGTCGAATATCAAAACACCTCAGTTGAGCGAAATTGTATCGTTAAAAGGAACTAAGGTTCGCACCATCATTAAATCGGCCAATCCACTGGCAACTTATAAAATGCCGGAAATGAAAATTGGTTCGTTAAAAGCTGCCGATGGAGTTACTGATTTGTATTTTCGCCTAATAAAACCAGCCGATTTTGATTCTACCCGTAAGTATCCTGCCATAGTTTACGTTTATGGCGGTCCTCATGCGCAGTTGGTTAACAACCGTTGGCTCGGAGGCGCCCGCTTATGGGAATATTATATGGCTCAGAACGGATACGTACTTTTTATTCTCGATAATCGGGGTTCGGCCAATCGTGGACTTGAATTCGAAAATGTGATTCACCGGCAGTGCGGAGTAAACGAAATGAAAGACCAGATGGAAGGTGTAAAACATTTGGAATCGCTGGGTTTTGTCGATATGAATCGAATTGGCGTTCATGGCTGGAGTTATGGCGGTTTTATGACTACCTCGCTGATGGTGAATTACCCCGATGTATTTAAAGTGGGTGTTGCCGGAGGTCCGGTTATCGACTGGAAATACTACGAAGTAATGTATGGCGAGCGGTATATGGATTCGCCCGACGAAAACCCCGAAGGCTATATGTTTACTTCTTTGCTTCCTCGTGCAAAAGATTTGAAAGGAAAGTTGCTGATTATTCACGGAGGTGTCGATCCTACTGTAGTTTGGCAGCATAGCCAGCTTTTCTTAAGCGAATGTATCAAAAATCAGGTTCCGGTCGATTATTTTGTTTATCCCGAAGCAGAACATAATGTTCGTGGTTTCGACCGCATCCATTTAATGCAAAAAGTGACGAACTATTTCGACGATTATTTAAAATAAACCTTACATTTTACCAGATAAATGCCGGTTGAAATATCCGGCATTTTTTTTCTGGAATCGTAGCATCGTATAAACAGCAATAAAATAGTTCATGGAACAAACACAAAAAGCCAATTGGTATTCTCTTAAAAACATCTGGCACATTGCTTTTCCCATTATACTGGGTAGTTTGGCTCAGGATATAATTACTGTGGTCGACACCGCATTTGTGGGGCGATTGGGTGAGATTCAATTGGGGGCAGCAGCCATTGGAGGAATGTTTTACCTGACTCTGGTAATGTTGGGTTGGGGTTTTGGTTTGGGAGTGCAGATTATGGTGGCACGCCGCTATGGTCAGAATAAATTACCCGAAATAAATGCAATTCTTAATCATGCTTTTGTGTTTCTAATGGTTTTTGCTGACAGTATTTTTATCCTTGTTAAGTTATTTGCTTTCGATACCCTGCATCAAACGCTTCAGTCGGATGCCATTGCCGGCGAAAGTATACGGTTTTTGGAATTCCGTATGTATGGAATTTTTGCCGCATTCACCAATACGCTTTTCAGGGCTTTTTATATTGGTACAGCCAATACCAAAGTGATAGGAATTACCACTGCAATTATGGCTGTTGTGAATATTACCCTGGATTATCTATTAATTTTCGGGATTGGGATTTTTCCTGATATGGGAATTCAGGGTGCAGCACTTGCATCGGTAATTGCAGAATATACGGCTTTGCTATTTTTTATTTTATACACCCGGAAAAGCAAAAAACTACAGGTTTTTGGATTGTTTGCCTGGGTGCCTATAAAATGGGAACAGTTAAAAACTGTTTTTTCCATTTCTTTTCCCACGATGCTACAGAATTTTATTTCGTTTGCGGTTTGGTTTGTCTTTTTCATGTTTGTTGAACGCATGGGCGAACTGCCTTTGGCTATTTCAAATATTATTCGCAGCATATACATTGTATTGCTGGTTCCCATCTTTGGGTTTGCATCGGCAACAAATACTTTAGTAAGTTATGCCATTGGGCGGGGCGAATTAAAACGGATAAATACAGTAATTCTGAAATCGATGGGGCTTGCCATGGCAGGAATTTCAATTGTGGTAGGAACCCTGGCTTTTATTCCGGAAAAAATAATAAGTATTTACACAAACATTGATGAAGTTATCTTACAAACAATTCCCGTTTTTTATACGGTTATGATTGCTACGTTTACTTTAGCATTTGGCTTTATTCTGTTTCAGGCTGTTTCTGGAACCGGAAAAACTAAAGTTGCCTTGTTTATCGAAATGATTGTACTTACTTTTTATTTGGGTGTAATTTATTGGATTACCGGCACTCCGGGAGCAAAAATCAGTACCGTTTGGATGGTTGAAATTCTGTACGGACTGGGTTTGGGATTATTGAGCCTGGCTTATTTAAAATGGGGAAGCTGGAAAAAAAGTACAACTATTTAGTATCGGCTAGAGCCTTAACCATTTCGTCGTATTCCTGATTATTTAAATCGTTGTAATAAAAGGCTTCCGGATTCTTCTTAATGTTGTTTTGAATTACTTCGTAATGCAGGTGCGGACCGGTTGATGTTCCGGTGCTGCCCACAAGACCTATTAATTGGCCTCTTTTTACCGTATCGCCATTCTTAACAAAAATTTTACTGCAATGGGCGTAAAGTGTTTTGTATCCGTAGCCGTGGTTTATTATAATGCGGTTACCATAACCAATAGTCGATAATTTAACTGAGCTTACTCTTCCATTTCCGGTAGCATAGATGGCTTTACCGGTTCTTGCGGCAAAATCGACCCCGTCGTGGCGGTGTACTTTTTTGGTAATAGGATGCACCCGGCGTCCAAATGGGGAAGATATTCTGAAATAATCATAAGGTGCAACGGGAGCAATGGCTGGTAACGATAAAAGACTGTCTTCTTTATTTATTACCAGATGAATTACCGTGTCGTACGAACGATGTTGTACTTCGAGTTGGCTTAATAAAACATCACCTTTCTTCAAAACATCAATCAAAACATCACTGTTTTCGTAGGCCTGCAAGTGCTTGTATTTGTCAACACCACCAAAACCTGCCTGACGGATACTGGGCGAAATGGGATTGGTTTGCGATATGACCCGATAGAAATTGTCGTCGCGATGTTGAACTTCATTAATAAATAAAGCAATTTGCTCAAATTGATTATTTATCGAAGTAATATTGTTTAATAAGAGCTGATTTTGTTTTTCAAGAACTAATTTTTCAGGCGATTCTACGGCATCAAAAAAAGCAATACCCCAAACCAGAATGCCCATTGAGGCTCCTAGTAACAGGTAGTTTGAAATTGTTTTTAATCGTTTTTTTAGGGTAATTTCTTCTGGCCTAAAAACGAGTTTTTCAGTATCAAGAATGTATTTTTGTCTCATTATAAAGTCGTTCGTAAGTGCAAATATATTTTTTTTTACCAAAAATCAACTACTTACAGCCTTTATTTTTACATTTCTTTTAAATCTACTGTCGATTTTGGTGTGGTTTTTAGCTTTTTAGGAGTGTTTGAATTTTATGTTTTTTTACACTCTAAAAGGTTAATGCTGACCAAATGACATTTAGCTGCCTTCGTTTTCTGTCAAATTTTCTTTTATTTATTCGTGGCAATGCAATTGATGCTTTTCAGGCAATAAAAAAAACTACAGTTATGAATTTGAATAATTATACCATAAAAGCACAGGAAGTAGTCGAATTTGCTACTCAGCTTGCTATGCAGCAAGGTAACCAGGCTATTGACAATGGTCACTTGCTAAAAAGTATGTTGGATGTGGAACCCAATATTTCGCAGTTTGTGTTGCAAAAGCATCAACTGGCAGAGAATAAATTTGCCAGACTGGTCGATAGTATTATAGCTTCGTATCCAAAAGTGGAGGGTGGTTCTCCTTACCTGTCGAACGATTTGGCGACAACTTTTAATAACGCCCAACAATATGCCAATAAAAATGGCGATAAGTTTGTGTCGGTTGAGCATTTTTGGATAGGCTTGATTCAAAACAAGGATCAAATTGCTCAGATGCTTAAAGATCAGGGATTCTCAAAAGAATCTTTAATAAAGGCAATAAGTGAACTTACCAAAGGCAAAAAGGTGGATAGTGCAACTGCCGAGAATTCCTACGATTCACTTAGTCGCTATGCGATTAATCTGAATGAACTGGCTGCTAACGGAAAGCTCGATCCGGTAATTGGTCGCGATGACGAGATTCGTAGGATAATGCAAATTCTGAGTCGCCGAACAAAAAACAATCCCATAATTATTGGTGAGCCGGGTGTTGGAAAAACAGCCATTGCCGAAGGTATTGCCCGACGAATTGTGGATGGCGATGTTCCTGAAAACTTAAAAAACAAACGCATCTTTTCGCTTGATATGGGCGCTTTGGTTGCCGGAGCCAAATATAAAGGTGAGTTCGAAGAGCGTTTAAAAGCTGTGGTAAAGGAAGTGATTGAATCGCAGGGCGAAATAGTTTTATTTATCGACGAGATTCATACCCTGGTTGGTGCCGGAAAAGGCGAAGGAGCCATGGATGCAGCAAATATACTAAAACCGGCTTTGGCGCGTGGTGAATTACGAGCCATTGGTGCTACTACTTTAAATGAATACCAAAAATATTTTGAAAAAGATAAAGCACTGGAGCGACGTTTCCAGATTGTAATGGTTGATGAACCCGATATTTTAAGTACCATTTCTATATTACGTGGTTTAAAAGAACGTTACGAAACACATCACAAAGTGCGCATTCAGGACGATGCCTTAATTGCTGCTGCAGAACTATCAGAGCGCTACATCAGCGATAGGTTTTTACCCGATAAAGCCATCGATTTAATTGACGAAGCCGCATCGAAACTCCGGCTTGAGATGAATTCCGTTCCCGAAGAAATTGATGAACTGGCTCGCTCCATCAAGCAATTGGAAATTGAACGGGAAGCCATTAAACGGGAAGGAAATTCCGAAAAGTTGCAATCCATTAAAAAAGAATTGGCCGAGTTGAATGAACTTTATGCATCAAAAAAGGCCAAATGGGAATCAGAGAAAATGGTTATCAATGGTTTGCAGCAAAATAAAAAATTGATTGAGGATTTGAAATTGCAGGCCGAAAAAGCCGAGCGAAATGGAGAATATGGTAAAGTTGCCGAAATACGCTACGGAAAAATTAAGGAAGTTGAAGAAAATTTAGAGAAGCTGAAGCAGGAATTGAAAGATATGCAGGCCAGTGAAGCTTTAATTCAGGAAGAAGTTACTGCTGAAGATATTGCCGAAGTGGTTTCGCGATGGACCCGCATCCCGGTAAAACGGATGTTGCAATCGGAAAAGGAAAAGCTTTTGCATCTTGAAGAAGAGTTGCATAAACGAGTAGTGGGACAGAACGAAGCCATTGGTGCCATTTCTGATGCTGTGCGTCGCAGTCGCGCTGGAATGCAGGATGCCAATCGTCCCATTGGTTCCTTTATATTTTTGGGAACCACCGGAGTTGGAAAAACTGAATTGGCTAAAGCCCTGGCTGAATTTTTATTCGACGACGAAAACCAGATTACCCGCATCGATATGAGCGAATACCAGGAACGTCATTCGGTATCGCGCTTAATTGGAGCGCCTCCCGGTTACGTGGGTTACGACGAAGGTGGGCAACTTACTGAAGCCGTTCGTCGGAAACCTTATTCGGTAGTTTTGCTCGACGAAATTGAAAAAGCGCACCCCGATGTATTCAATATCTTGCTTCAGGTACTCGACGAAGGTCGCTTAACCGATAATAAAGGTCGTACCGTCAATTTTAAAAACACCATAATTATTATGACCTCAAATACCGGTTCGCACCTTATTCAGTCGGAGTTTGAGAAGTTGAACGAAAACAATGTGGAAGAACTGGTGGAATCGACCCGTTTAAAGGTTTTTGATTTGCTCAAGCAAAATATTAAACCGGAGTTTTTAAACCGGATTGATGAGGTAATTGTGTTTACTCCATTGTTTAAAGACGACATAAAACAAATTGTGAACCTGCAGTTTAAACAAATTCAAAATCGGTTGGCCAACAGCCGACTTAAAATCACGATTACCGATGCAGCTATCGATTGGCTGGCTGCGCAGGGATACAATCCAACATTTGGGGCGCGTCCGTTAAAGCGTTTATTGCAGAAAAGTATTTTAAATGAGCTCTCGAAAGCCATTATTGCTGAACAGGTAAAACCTGACGATCAGATTCTAATCGATATGCAGGATGGCAACCTGGTATTTGCCAATATGTAAAACTTTTGGATGATAAATTTCGGAAGTAAACTAATATTGCTTTGTATTTTAACCCAAATAACACGTTGCCGTTATTTGGGTTACTTTTTTTTAACGGCTTATTCCAGAATCAAGAAGAATTTATAGTTTAAATTGCTTTTAAAACATATTGCTTTTTAATGCCCGTTTTTTTTCGTAAAATAGCGTTCAAATTCAGTAAAACAGCATTTCATGAAAATTAAATTGAGCATTAACGGAAAAATGTTGGTGTATGTATTGTTTACAACAGTACTTATTTTTGCTTTTTCGGTAGGTTATATTAGTTTAAAAACCAGAGAAATAGCTATTGACGATGCGGAAAAACTCACCTTAAAAGTGGCCTCTGAAAACGCATTGCAAATTGAAAAAGACCTGTCGGAAAATCTACAGGTTTTGCGGGCTTTGGCACAGGCATTTGCTGTTTACGAAGACATGGAAGAAGCCGAATGGAAAGATTTGTTCCTAAAAATATACATGAAGGTTTATGAAAACAACCCTGATTTTTACAAATTGTGGGATAGCTGGGAACTTAAACATTTCGATCCGAATTGGGATAAAGATTATGGACGTTATGCTGTTACTGTTTTTCGCCAAGCCGGAGAAATTACTTACAGCACATCCATTCGAAGTCTCGATGGCGACAACGAATTGTATGGAATGATAAAACGTTTGTCGTGCGATATGCTTTGGGAGCCCTATTGGGATGCTTTTGTTGAAGAAGCCGAAGTGAAAAAGTTTATGACCAGCCTTTCAGCTCCAATATATAAGGACAATCAGTTTGCAGGTATTGTAGCTGCCGATTTATTGATGGACAAGTTTCAGAAATTAGTTGCCAATATAAAACCCTTTGAACAAACACAGGCTCTGCTAACTTCAAACAATGGCATAATTTCGGGCCATAGTAATAAAGATTTAATTGGCGAAAGTGTGGCTGATATTTATCCCGAATATCAGGAACAGGTTGATTTGGAAACTTTGATCAAGGAAGGAAAACAGGGAGTTTTTCATACGGTTGATAAAGATGGAAAAAAGGAATTATTTACCATTGTTCCCATTCAGGTTGGCGAATCGCAAACACCCTGGTCGTTAATGTTTTCAGTTCCTGTAAAGGTTGTGTTAAAAGATGCCAACCGGATGCAGTTGGTTTCGCTTTTGGTATCTTTTTTGGGTTTGCTCATTCTCTCGGTCATAATTTACTTGCTATCACGCAGTATAAGCTCATCCTTGTTAAAAACAACCGATATTCTTGAAAAACTTTCGGTTGGAGATATTGAAAATGTACAAAACCTCGATTTAAAAACAGGCGATGAATTGGAAATGATGGCCCGTTCGGTTAATGTATTGAAACAGGGACTTGAAAAGACTTCGGTTTTTGCCGAAAATATTGGATTGGGAAATCTGGATGCAGAATTTGAACCTTTGAGCAATCGCGATATTCTGGGAAATGCCTTGCTGGAGATGCGTAAAAGCTTAAAACATGCTGATGAAGAAGAGAAAAACCGGAAAATTGAGGACGAAAAGCAGAACTGGGCAACCCAGGGCTTAGCCAAATTTGGTGAAATACTGCGAACCAATTCAAACAATATTGAGGAATTGGCTTTCAATTTTATGAGTAACCTGATAAATTACCTCGATGTGAATCAGGGCGCACTGTTTGTAATTGACGATAACAACGACGGAGAATTAGCGCTTGAATTGAAATCGGCGATTGCTTACGGACGTGATAAATACATACGTAAGCGCGTAAATGTTGGAGAAGAACTGATTGGTCGCTGTGCTTTTGAAAAGAAAACCATTTACATGACCGATATTCCGGACGATTACATCCAGATTACTTCAGGTATGGGAACAGCCAATCCCACAGCTTTGTTGCTGGTTCCTTTAATTTTGAACGATGAGATTTTTGGAGTTATAGAATTGGCTTCGTTTCATGCCATTGAAAAATACCGCATTGAGTTTGTTGAAAAACTGGGAGAAAGTATAGCATCGACCATTGCAACCGTCCGTGTAAACGAAAAAACAAACAAATTGCTTGAGCAATCGAAAGGACAAGCCGAAGAACTGGCAGCACAGGAAGAAGAAATGCGACAGAATCTGGAAGAACTGCAGGCAACTCAGGAAGAAGCTGCTCGTCGCGAATACGAAACTACAGGAATTATAAATGCGGTTGGGGTTGTAGCATTTACGGTGGAATACGATGTGGACGGCTTTATAGTAAATTGTAACAATAAATTCGCGGATATGCTGGGCTTAAGTCCGGAGCAAATTATCGGGCAGAAGCATTCGCAGGGTTATGAATTCAGCGACGAAATGAAAGCATCGTACGATAAGTTCTGGAACGATTTGCTGAAAGGAAAAACCATCCGTCAGACCAACAAAATAAAAATGAACGGTCGTGAAGCCTGGATTGATGAAACGTACACACCGATTAAGAATCAGTCGGATGGTAAAACCTATAAAATTCTGAAAATTGGTTTCGATGTTACGGAGCAAATTCAGAAGGAGAATAAAATAAAAGATCAGGAAATAAAGATTAAAAAAGAAAGCATGCTTTTGAGCGAATATCAGGATAGGATTCGTGACTTACAAAAGCAGTTGCAGGCAGCCCATCTTAAAGTTGAGGAACTTGAAAAAAATGTACAAACCAAGCGTACTGATGAACATCAGGTGGAAGAAACTATAATTATCCAGGCCACGGGTGATAACCTCTTGGATTGGACAGCTGATTTTGAACACGGTATTCAGGAAATGGACGAGCAGCACAAGCAGCTAATCGATTTGGTTAATACCATGCACGCATCGCTTAAGCAGAGTAAAAACAAAAAAGAAGTGAAGGATAACATTCGCAGTTTTGTTGACTTTGCATCGTACCATTTTGGTAACGAAGAACAATATTTTGAACAATTTGCTTATGACAACGCAAAAGAGCATACGCAGGAACACAAAGCGTTTGTTAAGGAAATTCTGCAATTCCAAAGCGACTATTCGGCCAATAAAATTAAATTCCTCGACGATTTGATGCCGTATATTAAAAAATGGCTACACAAGCATTTTAGTATTACTGATAAAAAGTATGCCATATTATTTAAACAAAACGGTTTATAACAACGGTACATTTAACCATAAAAAAGCGGCTTAAAAAGAGCCGCTTTTTTTATGGCTGCCGATAATAATCTATATATAAGCTTACGGTGTCGATTGTTGGTTTTCCATTATTTGTAGCATTTAACCATTTGGGGCCTGAAGTAACCAGCGTATCCAATTCAGCACACGAAAAATCATCATGTTTCATGGGGCAAATTACTTCTTTTATGGTTCCGGACTCGTCAACAATAAGGGTTAGAAAAATGAAAAACTTACTGCTGCTCTTTGCATCAAAAGCTTCTTCCAGGTATTTTTCCCAGGCTTCATAAGCTACATCGGGTTTGGCGTTATAATCATAGGTGTTTTTATAGTCAAGCTTTGTAATAAGTTTCCGGGTTCGAAAGGTTGACACTCCTCTTATTCTCACTTTCTTGTTTTGCGAATCGGGTGTTTGCACTTTTCCAAGGTCTGTATTTGATTCAGTGGCAGCCATTGGATTTTGTTCCGTGGCAAAAAGTGATGCATTGGGCTCTGCTTTGGAGATTTCGTTACTGCTGGTATTTATTGCAATGGTTTCATTTAAATCTTTTTCAGCTGTAGGAATTGGAGCCATGTCGATTGATTCTTCCACTACATCCATTTCCAAATCATCATCCAAAACAATAATTGTTTCAACCGTTTCTTTTTTTATCGGTTTGGGTAATGCTTTTTTTCTGACTTCCTGTATTTTTTCCGTTGGTTTCTCCTGAGCGCTTATTAGTTCATTTTCTTCAGTAATGGGCTTCGCAGTTTCAAATGGTTTTACGGGTTCGGCTAAGGTAGCTTTATCATTTGTAAGCTTTTCGTTATCCTGGGTTTGAAAAGCCAATTCCTGTTTTTTTAGCCCATTGTTTATCAGGTACCAGGTTACCGAGCCCAAAGAAAGAAACAATACGATGCTGGCAGCGATTCGGATGTATGGATTCAGTGGCCTGATTTTGCTTTTTTCTTTGGGTAGTTTCGATTGGAGTAAAGCCACATCGTTTTCCAATTCCTCAGGTGTAAGTTGTGAAAAACCTTCGAGAGCTTCCTGCAGAAAAGGATCGCGGTTTGCCTCCAGCTCAATATCGTGTCGCTGCTTAGCTGTAAGTTTATCTTTCAGGTAAGCAAGCAATTCATTGAATCGGTAGTTAAAATCAGGCTTCATGTTTCTCCTCCATGCAAAGTTTTAAATTTCTTTTTCCATTCTGGATATCGCTTTTTACTTTTTTTTCATCCACTTTTAGTTTACCTGCAATTTCCTTATAACACATTTTATCGAAGTAGAAATACTCAATAGCCTGTCGTTGTTGCTCTTTTAGTTTTTCAATACAGGCTTTAAGCAATACATCCAAATCGGGTTTTTCTAACTCGTCTAAAGGATGCACAAACGAATCGTGTTCCATAAATTCGAGCGCCATATTTTTAAAAGCCTTGATATCGCTTCCTTCTTTTCGTAAATACATCAGGCAATAATTTTTTGTTACCACAAAAAGCCAGGTTTTAAAGTTAAGGGGAGCCTCGTGTTTAAGCAACTCTACGGTAAGTTTTTCAAAGAGGTCCATTACTGCATCCTTTGCAAGTTCCCTGTTTTTAAGGTATTTCAGACAAACACCATAAACCAGTGGCATGTAAGGGGTGTAAAGTGTCCCAACAAAAGCCGGGTCTTGTGTTTTTTTATACTTTTTAATCAGTTCGCTTTCTGAGATGCTGGTCGACATTAAAATTTACTTGTTTTAAGAATCAGTATTTCAATTAGATGAGTAATTATGATGCAATAAATTAATTTTTTTTTGTGGAAAACAGGGCATACCTGCATGCTATTACCAAACGAAGAAACAAAATATTAATTTAAAATTTAGAAGCCATGAGAACAAAAGTTTTAATTATTGCAGTTACGCTGTTTGGTTTTATTGTTAGTTCCCTGCAAGCACAGCAAATCAGGGGTAAGGTTACCGATACCGCTAATCAGCCATTAAGTGGTGTTCATGTTATTCTTAAAGGAACACAAACCAGCACCCTAACCAATGCACTGGGTGATTATCAGATAACTATTGATCCAACACATCAGATTTTGGTGTTTAAGCACAAAAAATTTGTTGTTCAAGAAGTTTCAGTTCAGGGGCGAACCATTATCAATGTTACACTTCACCCGCTTAAAAAGGAAGAAAAGAAACTGACTATAGTTGAAGATGAAGTGTTTATGGTAATGGACGAAGAGCAATCCACGATCACAAAAAAGCCAGTTATGATTCGGGGAGCCTCCTACATTCGAACCAATCAACCTCCCATGCCAAATATGTACATGATGCCGGAACATAATACCGAAGGCTACAATACGATTCATGAAAATGGATTTAAAGAGGTAAGTATCAATCCGCTTTCAACGTTTTCTATCGATGTGGATGCTGCTTCATACAGCAATGTCAGGCGGTTTATAAATAATGGTAGTTTACCTCCGGTTGATGCCGTCCGCATTGAGGAAATGATCAATTATTTTTCGTACAATTATCCGCAACCAAAAGGCGATAATCCCTTTAGCATCAACACCGAATTGTCTGTTTGTCCGTGGAATACCGACAATTATTTATTGCATGTGGGTTTGCAGGGAAAAAAGATGGATGTAGAAAACCTGCCGGCTTCGAATCTGGTTTTTTTAATTGATGTTTCCGGCTCAATGAATTCGTACAATAAATTGCCCTTGTTAAAATCGTCTTTTGCACTACTTTTAGAGCAGTTACGACCAAGCGACCGCGTAGCCATTGTGGTTTACACCGGCAGTTCAGGATTGGTGCTTCCATCGACTCCGGGTTCTGAAAAACAGAAAATTCTGGACGCCTTAAATAATTTGAAAGCCGGAGGTTCTACAGCGGGAGGAGCCGGATTGCAACTGGCTTACAAAACTGCCGAAGAAAATTTTATGGAGCAGGGTAACAACCGCATTATTTTGGCAACCGATGGCGATTTTAATGTGGGTGCCAGCAGTAACGCCGAAATGGAACGCTTAATTGAAAAAGAACGCGAAAAAGGTATTTTTATTTCGGTTCTGGGTTTTGGCATGGGCAATTACAAAGACGACAAGGCGGAGATTATTGCCAATAAAGGGAATGGAAATTATTCTTACATCGATAATTTGCAGGAAGCTAAAAAAGTGCTGGTAAATGAGTTTGGCGGAACACTATTTACCATTGCCAAAGATGTTAAGTTTCAATTGGAATTTAATCCGGCAACGGTAGTTAAATACCGTTTAATTGGTTACGAAAACCGTTTGTTGAACGAAGAAGATTTTCAGGATGATAAAAAAGATGCTGGTGAAATGGGAGCGGGGCATACGGTTACTGCATTGTACGAAATTATTCCGGCAAAGAAGCCCGATTCAGCAAAACCACTTAAATACCAAAGGAGGCAACTGTCGGATGAGGCACTAAGCAGCAACGATTTAATTACCTTAAAACTGCGCTACAAAGCACCCGATGGCTACCAAAGCAAATTGATTGAGCAGGTTGTTAAAAATACCCCGCTTGATGCCGGTGAAACTTCCAATAATTTTAGGTTTTCAGCTGCCGTTGCTCAGTTTGGCATGCTCTTACGCGATTCTGAGTTTAAAGGGACAACAAGTTTTGAATCGGCAATTGAACTGGCTAATGGCTCGAAGGGAACTGATGAAGAAGGATACCGGGGCGAAATGATTCGCTTGATGAAAAGTGCCGAATTGTTAAAACGTTCATCGGCTCAGAAATAGGCGCAAAACGGTTTATAAAATATGCAAAAAACCTCTGGAGATTTATCTGGAGGTTTTTTTTGAATCCTGACAACTATGCAGATTCCCCTTCAAAATTTATATCTTTAAGCCATGAATAAAAAATGGCTATACAGCGTTTTATTTTTACTGACTTTGGCCTCGTGTCAAAAACCGGGCATTGAGCAGCCCGATTCTGCCATCGATTTCAACTACTTTCCTTTAAACCCTGGTTTGTGGAAGGTTTATGAGGTGAATGCCATTTATATTGATGCGCCATCGGAAGTTTTCGATACGCTTCACTATTTTATTAAAGAAGTGCAAAGCCATTGGTTTTTAAATGCCAGTAACGACAGCATGATTCGTCTGGAGCGGTTTTACTCCGAAGCTGTGTCGAGTGCCTGGAACCCTCATTCTGTATGGCAGATGGGCATCTGGGATAAAAAAGCCATACAAATTGAAGACAACATTACTTACCTTAAAATTAAATTTCCTGCAGTGGTTGGAACTATTTGGAATGGCGATGCTTATAATCGGATCGATACCCTGAATAAATTCAATTATCAGATAACTTCGGTTGATATACCTTATAATCTGGATGGTTTTAGTTTTGATTCGGCTTTAACTGTGTTACAAAAACAGCAAGAGTCGTTAATTGATAAGATTGATTATGAGGAAGTTTTTGTTAAAAATCTGGGATTGATTTTTAAAAAACAAATCGATATTTATTCTACAGAGGTTGATCCGGCCATTCCCATTGAAAACAGAGTTTCTAATGGATTGATTTATTATCAGGAATTAATTGATTACGGATATGAATAAGTGGATGTTGGTAGTACTTTTTCTTGGTTTTCTGAATTCGTTATTGGCTCAGCCTGAGAATTATGGTTTTTTGGTTGAGTTTACCGACAAAAACCATTCTCCATATTCAACAGCTAATCCCGAAGCGTTTTTATCGGAACGGGCTATACAACGACGGGCAAAAAGCAATATTGAAATAACCGAGGTCGATTTGCCTATAAGTCAGTATTATGTCGATAGTTTGCTAAGCTTAAACGCTCGTTTGCATAATGTGTCAAAATGGTTGAATTCTGCGGTTTACCTAACTAATAATCCTGATTTTAGAATAGAAGCTTTTCGCAGCAGCTTTGTAAAGAATGTCACCCTGATTTATGAAGGAAATAATAAAAAGTCGATAATCTCTGCCAATAAATTCGGAAGTTTGGTTGAAGACGAACCTGCCGATTTTTGGGGAGCTGCTTTTCACCAGCTCGACCGATGCCGGGTTATATTTTTGCATCAAAAAGGTTATAAGGGGCAGGGAATTCAGGTTGCTGTGCTCGACGGTGGATTCTACAATGTAAATTCCATTTCAGGTTTCGACAGTTTGATGCTGAATCAGCAAATCCTGGGAACTTACGATTATGTTGATAAGAATGGGCAGGTATATGAAGATCATGAGCATGGTATGATGGTGCTTTCTGTTATGGGCGGAAATATTCCGAATCAGTATTTGGGTTCGGGCCCAAAAGCTTCGTTTTGGCTTTTGCGAACCGAAAATGTTTTTAGTGAATACCCCATTGAAGAAGAAAACTGGATTGCTGCTGCTGAGTTTGCCGACAGCGCAGGTGTCGACATTATTACCTCATCGCTTGGTTACGGCGAGTTCGATAATCCGGAAATGAACCATACCATAAACCAATTAGATGGTTACACCATTCGTGTTTCGCGGGCAGCCGATTTGGCTTTCGATCGCGGCATGCTGGTAATCAACAGCGCAGGAAATTCAGGTAGCTTACCCTGGTATTATATTACAGCGCCTTCCGACGGAAAAAATGTGATTTGTGTGGGAGCCATCGATGCTATGGATAATCTGGCAACTTTCAGCAGTAGGGGACCGTCGGCCGATGGACGGGTTAAACCCGATGTGGTGGCTCAGGGAGTAAAAACAAGTTTATTTAATAAGTACGGGAATATTTCGGAAGCCAACGGAACCTCTTTTTCCTGCCCATTAGTTACCGGAATGGCAGCCAGCTTGTGGTCGGCTTTTCCCGATAAAACCAATCGCGATATTTATAGTGCCATTCAATATTGCAGCAGTAATTATTTTACATCCAACGAAGGTTTTGGTTATGGAATTCCTGATTTCGAAAAAGCTTATTATCGTCTGCTGCAAAATAACGTTTCAGATGTTGGAGATAAAATGCAGGTAAGTTTTCCCAATCCATTCAGAAATGAGTTTCATGTAAATATTCAAAATATTGGAAATACCGATGTTGTTGTTGAACTATATAGTTTTACCGGTGCAAAAGTTTATGGTGAAACTTTTACCTTGCCCGGCAGTTACTTTCATCGGATTCAGATTGACAGGATTGCCCGATTAAATCGGGGAGTTTATTTTTTATCCGTGTCGAATGGCACCAGTAAGCAAACCCAAACCCTAGTGAAGTTGTAGTATGGAAGATTCCAGAAGTTTATCGAGTCTGATATTATCGGTTAAAAACAGTTTGGAGGAACGATTCCCTTTACCCGTATGGCTTGTAGCCGAAATTAGCGAGATGAATATAAATCGTAGCGGCCATTGCTACCTGGAACTTATTGAAAAAGATATTCTTTCAGACAAAATAATTGCTAAAGCACGCGCCACTATTTGGGCTTTTGCTTTCCGGATGATTCGTCCGTATTTTGAAACTTCAACGGGTGAAACCCTGCGTTCCGGGTTAAAGGTATTATTGAAAGTAAGTGTTGAATTCCACGAAGTATATGGTTTTAGCCTGAATGTTTCCGACATCGATCCACAATACACGCTGGGCGATTTGGCCATGAAACGAACCCGGATCATTCAGCAATTGCAGGACGATGGGGTTTTTGAAATGAATAAACTCCTTGCTTTTCCAAAAGTTCCGCAACGCATTGCAGTGGTTTCGTCAGAAACCGCTGCCGGATATGGCGATTTTCAGCAACAATTGCAGGCAAATACGCACAATTTTGCTTTTAAAACCCGGCTTTTTCCTGCTGTTATGCAGGGCAATAATGCTCCCGAATCGATAATCACCGCTTTTGAGCGGGTTTATGAATCGATTGCCGATTTCGATGTGGTGGTTTTATTGCGGGGTGGTGGTTCAAAAAGCGATTTGAGTTGTTTCGACGACTATGAGCTCTCCTATTATATCACTCAGTTTCCGCTGCCGGTTTTAACCGGAATAGGGCATGAGCGCGACGATTCGGTTTGTGATTTGGTAGCTCATACCAGGCTTAAAACACCAACGGCAGTTGCCGAGTTTTTGATTCAGCGTCTCCTCGATTTTAAACAGCAATTGGACTATTATTTTGATAGTGTGGTAAACCATTTTGATGAGCAAATGGAAAAACACAAGCAACAATTATCAAATAGTTTGCAACAACTAAATCATATTTCCCGGGAACAAATTTCATGGAATCAGCAAAAGCTTTTAATGATACAATCGGGGGTACAAAATGCAGCAAAACAGTACTTTCATGATAAAAATATCCTGGTGCGGCATCTTTCAAGCGATTTTAAACGTTTGGCTAAAAATGGATTAACTCACGAATCTGATAATTTTGTGCGACACAGCATTCGCTTAAAAAAATGGCTGAATAATTATTTCCATTCCAAAACAGAACACCTGCACTTTTTAGAAGAAAAAAACCATTGGGCTAATCCGCAGCATCAATTCGACCGGGGTTTCTCATTAATTAAGCAGGCAGGTAAAATTATCAGCGATCCGTCTTTAATAAAAAGCGGTGAACCTATTGAGTTGCAAATGGCAAAAGGTTCAGTTTCAGGCTTGTTTGAGCCAAACGAGCTTTCGGAAAACAAGTAGCAATCTTTTTGTTTCACGTTTTTTCTTTCTTAATGATGCCGCCCCTGTTAAAAAGGTTTGGAAATGAGGAATAATTAGTAAATTTAAGGCCAATTGATTACTAATTGTAAATTACATGAGGCCTCTTACCAGTTTAATTTTCATTTTATTATCGTTTTCATTTTTTCTTCAGGCAGGTGCAATCGAGATTGAACAGCTTGAAAAAGATCTTAAAAAAGCCAGAAACAAGGAGCAGGAAGCACTAATCCTAAACCAGATTGGTTCAAAATATCGAGATGCAGGTAACCTCGATTTAGCTGTCGACTATCATTATCGGGCACTTGATATTTATGAATTGCTCAATGAGCGGGCAGCACAGGCAACCACTTACAATTATTTAGGTGGTATTTTTTGGCGAAAAAACGATTTTGAACAATCCATCCATTTTTATACTTTGGCATTGCAGCTATACGAACAGTTGGGCGATCAGGATGATAAAGGCAGGATACTAAACAATCTGGGCCTGGTAAGCCGCAGCATGGGCGATTATGAAACCGCATTGGAATATTATTACAGGGCTTTGGGATGTTGGCTTGAACAGGACGATAAAGCCGAATTGGCATCAACACTCAATCATATCGGAAATGTATATTTATCGAAAAATATTCCCGACTCGGCCGACACCTTTTACAAAAAATCGCTGGTCATTAGGCAATCGCTGAACGATACGCTGGCTATAGCTTCAACTTATAATAATCTGGCTACGCTATACAAAAACAAAAACAATTATTTAAAAGCCCTCGAATATCTTGAACAATCGCGTGTATTACTCGAGAAAGCCAACGATGCCAGTCAGTTGGCAGCCTGTTACAATAATTTAGGAGGTGTTCACTGGCAAAATAAAGCTTATAAAAAGTCGCTTGAAAATTACTTGTTGGCACTCGAAATAAGAGAAAAAATTGATGATAAAACCCAAATTGCAGCTACAATGAATAATATTGGCTTGATTTATAAAGATTTGGGAAATTTTGAAAAAGCACTGGAGTATTATCAGCAAAGCTTGAAATATTACCGCGAAGCGGGTGATAAGTTTTTAGAGTCGGATGCTTTAAATTTTATTGGGGGCGTACATTGGCAATCGGGGAATTATATTGAGGCACGCGAAGTATATCGGCAATCGCTTGGTTTGCGCATGTCGGTTGGCGACCGAAAATACATAGCCCGTTCACACAATAATCTGGCTCTGGTTTACCGCAGCATGGGTGAGCGCGACAGCTCGCTTATGGAATACCAGCAGGCGCTTGCTATTTACAAAGAAATTGGCGACCGCAAAAATGTAGCTTACATTTTAAATAGTCTGGGTTCACTGCACAAAACATTTGGTGAAGACAATACGGCCATTTCCTATTTCAAACTGGCTTTGGATATGCGCAAAAGTATTGGCGATAAAAGTGGAGAAGCAACTTCGTTGTTGCATCTGGGAACTATGTATTTAGCCCGGCAAAATTATAAGCAGTCTATTGAATTGTTTAAAGATGCCGAAGCTATTGCAGTTAAATTATCGGCCAGCGATTTGGAAACCGATATTTTGAATTCCTTGGCTAAAGCTTATGCAGGAAGTGGTGAATTTCAAAAAGCTTATCAGGCATTTGTGCGACATTCTCAACTTAAAGATAAGATGCTGAATACCGAAAGCATCAAAAGAATTGCAGACATGCAAATCCGTTATGAAACGGAAAAAAAGGAAGCCATGTTGCAAAAAGCCAACGTTCAGTTAATACAGCAACAGGAAAAAAACCGACGGCAACGAAACCTGATATTTTCTGGCATCCTGATAATTTTAACGGTTTCAATATTTAGTCTTCTTCTGGTCAGGCAAAACCGCCGGGTGCGTTTGGCCAATGAGTTGCTTGCCATTAAAAATCAGGAGATAATGCAGCAAAAAGAAGAGATTCAGGCGCAGCGCGATGCCATTGAAGAGCAGAAAAATGAGATTGAGAAACAACGCGATATTGCCGAAAAACAACGCGACCAGATTTCGGTTCAGAAGCAAAAAATTACCGACAGCATTGAATATGCCAGCAAAATTCAGGCTGCGGTACTACCTCCGTCACAATTGGTTCATAAAGTAATACCCAATGCGTTTATCATGTTGCGTCCGCGCGATATCGTGAGTGGCGATTTTTATTGGGTTCGTAAAGTAAACAACCAGGCTGTGGTTGCTGCTGTTGATTGCACAGGTCATGGTGTTCCCGGAGCTTTTATGAGCATGTTGGGAACATCGTTGCTAAACGAGATTGTTGACAAGGGCAGTTTTACCGATGCCGGCGATATTTTAAACCAGTTGCGTGAGAGCGTTAAGAATGCACTGCATCAGAATCAGGAATACGGCGAAAGCACCTCCGATGGAATGGATTGTGCGCTTTGTATTATTGATTTCGATAAGCGAAAAATGCAATTTGCCGGAGCCAACAATCCGCTTTATATCTTCCGCAATCAACAATTGATTGAATATGCAGGCGACCGGATGCCCATCGGTATTCATTTGTTGGTTGAAGAACAATTTAAAAACCACACCATCGATTTGGAACCCGACGATATGCTGTATATTTTTTCCGATGGCTATTACGATCAGTTTGGCGGAGATAAAGGACGCAAAATGTACAGTCGTAATTTTAAACAAAACCTGTTCGAGATTCATACTTATCCGGTGCAGGAGCAAGGCAGTTTGCTCGAAACCATTTTCGATACCTGGAAGGGTAATCAACGTCAGATTGATGATGTGCTGGTTATGGGTATTCGAATTTAAAAAGTCAATTTTAACGGGATTGTTGAATAAGTTGTTGTTTCAAAAAATATTATTGCAGATTCCTGTTTAACGAGTGATAATTAGTAACTTTGATTTGATTTAACGAGCAAGTTTTCCTTTTGGTATTGAAGTTTTTTTATTGAATCGACATGAAAATTATACTGCTACTTTTTGTTTGTTTTGCTTCACTGAACCTGATTGCCAGGGTAAATCCCGACAACGATTGGTTAAATGAAGTGGCAAAAGCACCGCAGGAGGAAAAGGTGAGCAAGTTGCTCAATAGTCTCGAACAATCAGGTGAGTTAACCGTGCAGCAAGCAATTACCTATGCAAGCGATGCTTTAAAATGGGCTGAAACCCTGGATAATGATAAAGATTTGGCCCGATTGCTGAACTTTTTGGGCAACAGTTATTATGGTTTGGGCAATTATGAACAGGCCTTAAATTATTATCAGAAGTCGCTAAAAGTAAGTTTGCGTTTGGGGAATAAATCGGAGATTGCCAATCTGATGCAAAAAATTGGAATTGTTTCGTTTACCACCAACGATTACAAAAAAGCTTTGCTGTATTTTGAGCAGACACTGAAAATATATCAGGAAATTCAATATCCCATGCGCGAAGCCGAGCTTTTTACCAGTATCGGTTCCATTTACCTGCATTGGAATGAATATGAAAAAGCCATCGAAAATTTCGATTTTGCCCGTCACATATACCAGACACTGGAATATTTACCCGCGCTTGAGAATTTGAATTACCTGAAAGGATTCACTTATTATAAAAGCCAGCAATACGAACAGGCCCTTCAATGGTACGAAAAAGCTTTGGAAATAAACCATAAAATTGAAAACCGGGCCGGAAGTGCTAAGTTATGGAACGCAATGGGACAACTTTATTTCGAAAAAGAAGAAATGAAAAATGCCCTCGATTGTTATGTAATGGCTTATGAAATTCAATTGGTTCAAGGCGACGAAATTCTACTGGCCCAAGCTTTGAATAACCTGGCAAATGTGCATAAGGAGTTGGACAATTATGATAAAGCAGCACTTTATCTGAACCAAAGCCTTGAATTATCGACACGCCTGGGTTTGTATCTTACTCAAATGGATAATTACAAATTGTTTTACGAATTACACTTTTTGCAAAATAATTCGAAAAAGGCCCTGCACTATTATCAGGCTTATGTACACCTGCGCGATTCGGTTTTTTTGGAGAATAAAAATAATGGACCAATTGCTGTAAATCTTTTAGCTCAAAATAAAGAGCTTAGCTTAAAAAAAGAATTGGTTCAACAAAAGAAGAACTTTAAGCATTTGTTAGTAGGTGCATCCATTACTATTCTGATTTTACTTCTGGTGGTGTTTTTTCAACAGATTAAAATAAAACAGCTGGAATAATCTACATTTTTATAATTTAGCCCCTTTGTATTTAAAATCTAAAAAGAAATCATTATGTCGATACATAAAGAAGTAAAAGTAATTACCACTCATATACTGAGCGAGATGAAGTTTAAAGGTGAAAAAATCAGTATGCTTACTGCTTACGATTTCAGCATGGCCAAACTGGTCGATTCAGCCGGAATTGATGTGATTTTAGTTGGCGATTCGGCTTCGAACGTAATGGCCGGTTATGAAACTACACTTCCCATAACGCTCGATAATATGATTTATCATGCGGCATCGGTGGTTCGCGGGGTTAAGCGCGCATTGGTGGTAGTCGATTTGCCTTTTGGAACCTACCAGGGAAACTCCAAAGAAGCGCTTTATTCAGCCATCCGCATTATGAAAGAAACCGGAGCACATGCGGTTAAGTTAGAAGGAGGAATTGGAGTTAAAGAATCGGTTGAGCGGATTTTATCGGCAGGTATTCCGGTAATGGGGCATTTGGGATTAACTCCGCAGAGTATCCATAAATTTGGAACCTACGTAGTTCGGGCAAAAGAAGAAGAAGAAGCCGAACAGCTAAAAAGAGATGCAGTATTGCTCGAGGAATTGGGCTGTTTTGCCATTGTACTCGAAAAAGTTCCCGCAAAACTTGCCGAAGAAGTGGCCCAAATGGTTAAGATTCCCATTATTGGAATTGGTGCCGGTGGTGGTGTCGATGGACAAGTTTTGGTAGTGCACGATATGTTGGGCATAAACCAGGATTTCTCGCCCCGCTTTTTACGACGTTATCACAATCTGGCTGCGGAAATCGAAGGCGCTGTAAAATCGTATATCGATGATGTGAGAAGCTGTGATTTTCCCAATGAACGGGAACAGTATTAATATCCTCAAAAAGTTGATTTAATGGATGCTACAAAAGTTTTATACGAGGATAATCATATAATTGCTATAAATAAAAGTGTATCGGACATTGTGCAGGGCGATAAAACCGGCGATGAACCCTTGAGTGAGAAAGTAAAAAGTTATTTAAAAACGAAGTACCAAAAACCCGGGAATGTTTTTGTAGGAGTTACTCATCGACTCGACCGGCCTACCAGCGGAGTGGTTTTGTTTGCACGAACCAGTAAAGCACTTACGCGTCTGAACGCAATGTTTCAGGAAAAAACCCAGATTCAGAAAACCTACTGGGCCATTGTGAAAAATCGCCCGGAGGAAGATTCCGGTCGCCTGGTTCACCTTTTATTGCGCGATACCCAAAAGAATAAATCGACCGTTGCTAAAAAACCGGTTAAAGAAGCCAAAGAGGCCATTCTGGAGTATGAAGTGGTGGCCCAAAGCGATAATTTTTATTTGCTTCAAATAAATCTTTTAACCGGACGGCATCATCAAATCAGGGCGCAGTTAGCCGCTATCGGGTGCCCTATAAAAGGCGATTTAAAATATGGTTTTCCGCGTTCCAATCCCGATGGAGGAATAAGTTTACATGCCCGATCCATTGAATTTTTGCATCCGGTAAGTAAAGAAAATGTAAAAATTACAGCACCTGTTCCAGATGATTCGTTATGGAAGTTTTTTGAAGATGCCAGACTTGATAAGCCAGTTTAATTTTTTCGATTTTTTTATCAATCGATGGAATGCAGTGCTTATAAGGAATTTATTTGCATTTTTTGCATTCATTTTAATTCTTATATTTGATGTATTAATAAGATAAGATTGTAAAATGAGTCCACTTATTATAAAAGGTACTGAAACTACACTGGCCGTTACTCTTGATAAAGAAAACGGTGTTTTTGAGTTTTCCGGAAAATCGAGGCCTGAGAATGTAAGCGATTTTTTTGAACCTGTTTTTAATTGGTTCGAGGGCTATGAAAAACAGCCCAATCAGGAAACCCTGGTAAATTTTAAGTTGGATTATTATAATTCTTCATCGGCAAAAGTGTTGTTACGCTTATTGGTCAGGATTGAGGAATTGGCTGAAAACGGAGTGCGTTCAAAAATTCATTGGTATTACCGTGGAAACGATGAAGACATGAAAGAATCGGGCGAGGATTATGCTTCGCTGGTATCGGTTCCTTTTGAGTTTTTTATGATGGAATAAATAGTTATCAGTTTTATTTTTATTTCTGATTTACCTCATCTTTTACAAATAATTGTGCAATTATTGACAAACCAGTTGGTTTATTATAGAAACTAAGCTAAACGAAACAAATGTATGAAAAAGATTATTTCAACCGATAAAGCTCCAAAAGCTATCGGACCTTACAGTCAGGCAGTATATTTTGATGGACAGTTATACATCTCAGGACAATTGCCAATTGATCCGGCCACCGGAAAAATGCCCGAAGGAATTAAAGCGCAAACAGAGCAAGCATTAAAAAATGTAAAAGCTATTCTCGAAGAGGCCAAATTTACACTCGACGATGTGGTAAAATCGACGGTGTTATTGAAAGATATTGGTGATTTTGCAGCCATGAACGAAGTGTACGCTACTTTTTACACTTCGAAACCGCCGGCGCGTGCAGCTTATGAAGTGGCTAACCTTCCGTTGGGAGCCATGATAGAAATTGAAACCATTGCCATTAGGGCATGTAAATAAAAAAAGGCGCTTTTAAGGCGCCTTTTTTTTATGCTCATGAAAATTCTTATTCAGAAACTACAACAAAAGGTAAGTCAAACTCCACCTCTTTGTGTAATTTTATTTTTGCAACGTATTCACCAACTTCTTTAATGCTGTCGCCTTTAACAAGTATGTTTTTACGTTCAATCTGATAACCTTCTTTCTGAAGTGCTTCAGCCAGTTGAATGTTGTTTACCGAGCCAAAAATCTTACCGGTTGAGCTGGTTTTAGCTCCAATGGTAATTTTAACATCAGTAAGTTTTTCTTTTAACTCAAGCGCTTCTTTCTTAATTTTTTCTTCTTTGTGCGCACGTTGCTTCAGGTTTTCGGCCATTACTTTTTTAGCCGATTCCGTAGCTAATACGGCTAATCCCTGAGGGATAAGGTAATTGCGTCCGTAACCGTCTTTAACTTTAACTACTTCGTTTTTGTAACCTAAGCTGGCGATATCTTGTTTTAATATAATTTCCATTTTTCGTCCTCCCTAATTATTTAAGCATGTCAGTTACATATGGAAGCAAAGCAATATGGCGGGCTCTTTTAATGGCAACCGAAACTTTGCGTTGATATTTTAACGAGGTACCGGTAATGCGGCGAGGAAGAATTTTTCCCTGTTCGTTAAGGAATTTTTTCAAGAATTCCGGATCTTTATAATCAATAAATTTGATTTTGTTCTTTTTGAACCGGCAATACTTTTTCTTTTTAATCTCAACTGACGGGGGAGTCAGGTATCTGATTTCTGATTGATTCTGTGCCATAGTTTAAGCCTCCACTTTCTTTTCTTGTTTTAAACTTCTTTTCTTTTCAGCGTATTCAACTGCAAATTTGTCTAAACGTGTAGTTAAAAAACGCATCACTCTCTCGTCGCGACGGAATTCAATCTCTAATTTGTCAATTAATTGACCTTCACACTTGAATTCTACCAGGTAGTAAAATCCTGTCGATTTTTTTTGGATTGGATAAGCCAGCTTGCGCAGACCCCAATCTTCTTCGTGTACCAATTCACCACCACCATTGGTAATAATTGCTTTAAATTTGTCGACCGCTTCCTTCATCTGTGGTGCAGACAAAACGGGATTAGCAATGAAAACGGTCTCATAATGGTTTAACATAACTTTTTAATTTTAAAGTTTAAACTATTTTAGGGCTGCAAATGTAGGAATATATCTTAGGTTTTCAAATGTTTATCACAGATTTTTACCAAAGAAATGACTATTTTCTTTAGTGTTCACAATACTTTAGCAATTTTTCAATTCTCTGGATTATTTTCTTTCCTTTTCATTTTATATTCTATTAATTTGCGGGAAGTGCAAAACAAATACAATAAATGGCCATGAGGAGTATATTCTTTTTATCTTTTATTTTAATTTTCAATCCTTTATTAAAAGCGCAACTTATTCTCGATACTTTAGGCTGGATTCCGCCTATTGACATTCCCCTGGTTTTATCGGGTAATTTTGCCGAGTTGCGGAATAACCATTTTCATGCAGGCATCGATTTTAAGACTCAGGGAAAAGAAGGCTTTAAGGTTTACGCTGTACAAAAGGGTTATGTGTCGCGGATAAAAATTGCATCAGGTGGTTACGGCAAAGCGGTTTATATTACCCATCCCGATGGCTATACTTCGGTTTATGCACATTTAAAGGAACTCAATATTCAATTGGATAAATATGTAAAAGCCATACAATACGAAAGGGAAAGTTTTGAAGTGGATTTGTTTCCCGAAACCGGATTGTTGACCGTTTCACAAGGCGATATAATTGGATTGAGTGGAAATTCAGGCTCCAGTTCGGGACCCCACCTGCATTTTGAGATTCGCGATAGCCGAAATTCAGTCCCTTTAAACGGATTGTTTTTGGGATATCCCATCGAGGATAGAATACCACCCATAATGTCATATTTGTATGTTTATCCGCAAACAAGTACAAGCAGCGTAAACGGTAAATCAGAAAATCATTTTTACAGTTTGACAAAAAAAAATAACCGTTATGCCTTGAGGCAGGGCGATACGTTGCAGGTTTCTGGTACCATTGGATTGGGCTTAAAGGTTGACGATTATCTGAATGCGGCTCCAAATCGTTGCGGTGTGTATCAGCTAACAGTTAATCTCGACGACAGCATGTATTTCAGAATGCAGTTCGATGGGGTGTCGTTCAGCGAAACCCGGTATATAAATACCGTAATGGATTATGCTGAAAACATGAACCTGAGGCGTAAGTTGTATCGATTATTTAAGGAACCTAACAATAAATTATCGGTTTATACCGAAAGCAAAAACAGGGGATTGCTTCAGGTAGAAGCGGGAAGGGTTCAAAAAGTTGACATGATTAGTATAGATGCTTACGGCAATCAATCGGAATTGACATTTTTCCTAAAGGGAGTGCAAAAGGAAAATGAAGAGTATCTGGCTGAAAACAATAAAATTTTGGTCCCCTGGCAGCATGTTTTTGCCATGGATTCTATGGGGTTGAATTTACTGATTCCCCAAAACTCATTATATGACACGTTATTGATGGAGTTTGGTGTGGAGTCTACTTTAACGGAGAATC
Organism: Salinivirgaceae bacterium; assembly: GCA_050179685.1. GTDB lineage: Bacteria > Bacteroidota > Bacteroidia > Bacteroidales > SZUA-534 > GWE2-40-63. Next base: position 56,223 of record JBFXEW010000010.1, on the reverse strand, counting down.
ACTTTTCACCGGTTTACCATATTCATAACGAAAAAGTTCCTTTGCATAAGTATGCAGCTATTTCAATTAACCATAAACTGGTTGCTGCACATTTAGCCGATAAGCTGTTGGTTGCAAAGTACAATGGCGGCAATGATTATCAGGCACGAGGAGGAATTGTAAAAGAAGGGCGTGTATACCTAAATATTAGAGAATTTGGAAGTTATGTGGTGCTTATAGACACCATTGCTCCAGTAATTAAACCCTTGGGAAGTTTAAATGATTCTGCTGATTTAACCCATGAAGAGCAGGTAAGTTTTTACCTTAACGACGATTTTAGTGGTGTGGCTCAATGCAATGGCTATATTAATGGTAAGTGGGTTTTATTTGATTGGGATCCGAAAAACAACAGGTTTACTTACGAATTTGATGAATTTTTACCTACCGAAGGAAACTTTGAGCTTAAGATTGAAGCTGCCGATGAGCGTGGAAATAAATCGGTTTATACCATGCAATGTTTTCGGAATGCCTTATAATTTAATCTGTTTATAAATAAAAAAGCAGGAACCAAAATGGCTCCTGCTTTTTTATTCTTACTACTGAAATCTACTGAACAACTACTTTTATAACTTTAACTTCGTCGTTGTAATACGATTTTAGGTAGTACATTCCCTGAGGTAAGTATTCCGGATGAACCAGATGTCTTACTTTACCTTTTATAGGTAACTCTTTATGTAGGATTACTTTACCTTGCAAATCGATAAGCTCATAGCGCAATTCTCCAAACATTTCGTTTTCGGTTATTAACCAGAAACTTCCCTGGTTGGGATTTGGATGAATGGTCATTGTTTCCATCTGGCTTATGTAGTCGTTAATTCCAACAAATGATACATAAACAGTGTCACTTCCTGTACATCCAAAACTATTACTTACCTCAACCCAGTATTTACCACTTTGGGTAACAGTAATGGTTGGAGTAGTTTCATCGGTGCTCCATAAATAGGTTTCAAAAGTGCCACCGGTATTTAGAACCACCTCGGTATCTGTAGTTATGTCATCACCCAAAACAGGAACCGGGTTTGCTATCACGTTTAAAGTAATTGCATCGCTGGCAACAGTTCCTAAAGAATCGGTTACCGTAAGGGTATAGGTTCCCTGAGCACTCACTGTTATGGAGCGGGTAGATTCCCCACTGCTCCAGGCATAGGTTTCAAATCCTTCGGGAGCTGAAATGGTGGTTTCTTCTCCTTCGCAAATGGAAACATCGTCGCCCAGGTTGAGCATGATTCCACCTCCAACACCAACAGCAAGTCCACCGGCTTCAATACCACCTTCTGTGGTTACATTGAACGAAATGGATCGTGCACTATAACCTTCTTCAAGAGTAAAATGAACGGTTGCAATTGAACCTGCTCCAGTAGTGTTTTGGTGATCTTTACGTACAGATGAAACATAAATCATGGATTTTTCTCTATTGACGGTGTAGAAGGTCATCATATCAGTACCTTCTTCGCCCAGCCAGCTTTCGTCGAACGAAACATAAACCGAATCCCAGATTACTCCCTGAGCATTTAGTACTTCAATTTCGTAACCAATTCCATAAATATCGCCGGCAGCTTTTTTTAGTGGCGGAGATAAAATGGCTTTGGCCCGGCTTCTACTACCTGCTGCTTTGGTATCTTCAGGATCCCAAACGCAGGTCAATTCCCATTCTGCAGCTTTTGTATCGGGTTGCTCATAATGACTGTAGGCAAAGTTTTGCGAAATAGCTACGGTATCTAACTCATTTATAACTCCATCTCCGTTACAGTCTCCATGTTTGTTGTTGGTTCCATTTATTTGATAAGTGGACCAGTTCTGTGCAAATTGACCATACCACGCATTGGAAGCATCAACACGGAAAGGACCTTCCATGCCATAATTCAAACCAATAGTTAACATATCGTAATGATTGGCCTCTAAGTCGGAGTTGGCATCACCCGGCCAAACACAACTGAACAAACAAGGATTATCAATCGAATTACCAATTCTTACATCTTTACAGTAAGTTCGGTTTCTTCCGGTTGATGAAGTTGTTGTTAAACAAACGGCATAATATCCGGTATCGGCATAGGTATGTGCCGGATTTTTTTGTGTGGATGTAACATAATCGCCAAAGTCCCAGAAGTAAGAAACAATATCGCCCAGCGATTTATTCTGGAAGTAAGCTGTTGCGTAAAGGGTATCGGCATAATAGGTAAAGAATGCCGTATTTTTTGTACTTACATCGCCCACAGCAATAAACTTACACTGGGTGTTTTGGCTTTCCGGATTACTAACCGTTTGACAAACCCTGTAGTAATCGCTTACCGTATATTTATGGTTTGGATTAGCGTATTTTGATGCCGGTGTATTGTCTCCAAAGTCCCAATACCAATTGCTAACGTTACCTTTGCTGTTATCGGTGAAGAAAACAGTCAGGCTATCGCTGGCCGGATAATGGCTGAATGCAGCACTTACCTCACCATAAGTAGGAGCAACCGTTCCTTCAACATAAACCACTTTATATTTGGTGTCGAAACAAGTGGTGTTGGTGTCAACCACAGTGTAAGCCACATTGTAATATCCGGGTTTTGAATAGGTATGCACCGGATTGGCATTGTTGCTGTTTTTGCCGTTTCCAAAATCCCAGAACACTTGTTTAAACGCTCCGGTTGCCTGCGAAGTAAACGATACCGTGTTTCCATTTGGATAGAAATTGAAATCGGCTTTACACATAACTGCTGTAGTATCAACAACCTTAACAACTTTGCTGAAGTCGTCCATGCAATTGTCGGTGCTGTTAAATACAGTTTGCATTACTTCGTAGTAACCGGGCGAGGCGTAGGTATGCGTAGTATTTGCATCTACACTATAGAACCCATCACCAAAATCCCAGAAGTAGTCGGTAATTTCACCCGTACTTTGATCGGTAAAGGTAACTGTTGTATTGATGGCGTAGTTGGTAAATCCTGCCTGACACAGGTTTTTTGTACTGTCGATTACAATTACCAAATCATAATAGGTGTCGAGGCAATTGTTTAAAGCATTAAACATGGTGAGCTCTACTCCATAGTAACCGCTCTTTGCATAAGTATGGGCAAAAGCAGAATCTGCAGCGTAGTTACCATCGCCTAAATCCCAGAACAGGTCGGTATATTCACCTTTCGATTGATTGATAAAGTTAACTTTACTACCGGTTGCATGCCATTCAAAATCGGCTTTACAGCTCGAAGCTGTCGAATCAATTACCATTACAAACTGGAATTTTTCAGCAACGCATTGGGTACTGTCGTTATAGGTATTGAACCACACGTTGTAATAGCCTGGTTTGCTGTAGGTATGACTGGGCGATTTTTCGTAAGAATAATATCCGTCACCAAAATCCCAGAAATAATTGGTAGCGCCTCCGGTAACTGTTCCCTGGAAGTTAACTTTTGTATTTTGCGCATAGTAATCAAAATCGGCTTTACAAATTACGATATCAACATCGGTTATGGCAATTACATTGCACACCTCGTCGTAACATCCGCTCACATCATTATAGATAGAAAGGCAGACTTCGTAGAAATTGGGTTTCGTATAAGTGTGCGACGGTGCTGAATCGGTGGAGTAATTTCCATCACCAAAACTCCAGAACAACTGATTGGCATTGCCACTGCTGGTATTAGTAAACTTAACCGTTGCGCCGCTGGTAAAGCTGCTGAACGATGCATTACACAAGTCCTGTTCACCTACTGTAACAATTACCGTTTTTGTTTTGCTGTTTAAGCAATCGCTTGCTGCATCATAAACGGTAAGTTTAACTTTATAGAAATTTGGAGTTTTATAGGTGTGTACCGGATTTTTGTTGCTTGAGAAGGTTCCATCGCCAAAATCCCATAGGTAATCGGTAATATTACCTGATGTTTGAGCAAAGAAACTAACCTCAGCCTCATTAACTGTGTAATTGAAATCGGCTACACAAACATTGCTTGTTGAATCGAGAATGGTAATGGTTTGGCAAAACTCGTGCATGCAATCATTGGCTGCATTGTAAACGGTTAAACAAACATCATACAAACCATTTTCGGCAAAAGTATGTGATACCAAACTGTCTGATGAGTAGGTGCCATCGCCAAAACTCCACAAGTAATTGGTAACTGCACCTTGTGAATTATTAAAGAAACTTACTTCTTTTTGGTTTATCTCGTATGAGAAATTTGCCAGACAGGTTTCTGTGGCACCTTCAATATAGATTACTTTACTAAAGTTGTCGAAGCATAATCCGCTTGTATCTTTCACAGTTAAAAATACTTCATAATAACCTGCATTTGAATAGTAATATACCGGGGTCTTCAATGTTGATGAAGAATTGTCACCAAATTCCCAGTAATATTCCGCACTATTGGTCGATGATTGATTGATGAAGTAAACCGTATCGTTAACAATGTTGTAATCGAAAAGAGCAAAACAGCTCAGTTGAGTAGTATCGCTAACTGTTATTTTCTTGCAAATGGTACTTTCTTTTTGCAAGTCGTCGGTAATTCGCAAACAAACATCGTAAGTGCCTGCTTTGCTGTAAAGGTGCACCGGATTGGGCTGGGTCGATGCTTTTCCATCACCAAAATTGTAGAGGTAGCTTAATCCACTTCCGAACGATTGATTAATAAATGTAACGGCTAATTCTTCCGATACAAAATCAAAGTCGGCTACCGGTCCGTTGGCATACATTGAAATTCCTCCACCATAGCTGCCAATGGCAACTTTACCATCGGCCAAACCACAAACAGCATAAAGACCTGATGCCCCTGGAGCAAGTCCTTCGGCATCGGTAAATACCTGCCAGGTGGTACCGTTGAACATATAGGCCTTTTTCATATCGGAAACAGCCCATATATTTCCGTATTTGTCCACATCAATGTCGTTTATACCATCCTGTTCAAGTATGGCAGAATGGTCGGTCCAGTTTTCACCATCCGACATCAAAAGCGTATTGTAACCGCCAAACCAGGTTTTGTTTTTGGCTTTATCATAGAAAATCTCCATAATGGGTTCTCCCTGATATTCGGCCGGCATAAAGTTGGTACCATTAAAGGTAATGAGTTGCCCATAGTAAGTTGAAATTACAATGGTTTGATCGGGCATCTCTCCAATGGAAGAATACCATTGGTCTTTGGTTTCAGGATAATAAATAAACTCGGTACCATTGTATCTGAGCAATCCTCCACCATCGTAATCGGCAAACCATACATCGCCATTGGTAGCTGCATATATATACTCGTCGAATTCAACATCGGGTACCGGAGTGTATTTGGTAACTACACCATTTTGGTACATGTTAATTTCAGGTTTTTGGGCATCTGTCCACCATACTTTTCCATCGGGAGCAGCGGTAAGTGCCCAGCTGTATGCGCCACCGGGAATTGAGGCCGGTCCAAATACCTGCAAACTATCTTTGTTTTGCTTAATCACGCCGCCATACATGGTGGCGTACCAGATATTGCCTTCAATGTCCTGATCGATGCTAAAGAATCCGCTTCCAAAGAATCCGTCACATACCGAGAAGTTTCTCCAACCCGGCATGTCAACATAATCAGGATTGAAAGCATTTACTGTAGCCCTCAGGGTATCGTTTATAGCCATTTCGTCACCGGCAAGAATTGTGTTGGCCGTTAAATTAAAAGACAATTTAAATTCTTCGGCAATTGGGTAGCTTATGTTATCGAAGGTAAGTATTATTGTATCCAAAGGAGCCATCTCAGTGGTTACAGCCAGGGTATCTGCGCCATAGTTTGGTACATTCAACACCACATTAAAGTTGTTAATAGGCAGTAAGCCCACATTGGCAACTTTTACATTTACACTTTGCAAATCGCTGGCACAAACAATTCGTTCGGCAATAATTCCGGTTATGGCAGCATTCTGGTCTCCGGCACCTTCTTCTGCCACAAAATTATCAAAAGCAAAACCTTCTACGTCTTCAAATTCGTTTTCCGAAGTGAAAACCAGGCGGAATACTATTCCCGGTTGGAATGCCAGCTCTGGCAGGTAGGTAGTTGCGCGGCTCCAACTGGAGTCTTTACCCGACCAACCTCCATAAGTAGTTATTTCATCGGTATTTAGCATCAGTTGCGTGTCATTATACCAGTTTTCACCCTTACGAACCTGTACCCAGGTTTTTCCCATATCGGCAGTATACAAAAGCACAGCCCCACTTCCGGGATTGGTTTGGCACCATTTATCGAACGATACCATGGGCAGTTGAATGTTACTGAAATCGATGATAGGACTAATCAACTCAGAACGCCAGGAGCCACAATAGCCACTTAGATTAGTTACCCACGCCAAAGAACTGTCTGATGCGTAGGAAATAACCGGAGCTGCCGGAATACCCAATTCCCATTGGGTTGAATCGTCGGTTACCTGCCACAAAGTATCTCCTTCAAAACTATCGTGATAACCCAACACCTGGTCAACTACAACGCGATTTAGCTTCATCAAATGTTCATCGTACCAGTTGTTGTTTTGCACCAATTCGTCGTTGGGGCTATAAATGTTGAGTTCAAGGAAATAACCACCAGAAGCTGAAAGATTTAGGTACTGGCTCAGGGTAATTTCCCTTTCTTCATTGGGAGCAATATTCAAGCCTCCAAATGCCTGATAAATCACTTCAGTTTCAAACAGGCGGACACTCACATAAAGTGAATCGATTGGGTTTAGCCCATTGTTTTTCACCACAAAACGAACGGTGTCGTTGGCATTCACTTCACCACTGCTTGGCGAAAGAACACTTAAAATGCCGACGTCGTTACCCGGCTGGTAGTTATATATTTTAAAATTATCGAATGCAAAACCCTGTTTGCCGTCCCAATTATCGCGCGACACATAGACAAATCGGAATTGTACCTGCTCCTGCATAGCCAGTTGGTCAACCATATGGTTTGCTTTCATCCAGCCGGTGTCGGTGTAATTGGTCCATCCGGTATTGGCACTATTGTAATTATCTAAAGCGTAACCCAGGTCTTCTTTTCCGGGTGCATAAGGGGTATACCAGTTGCTGGGATCGCCAATATTGCCCAGATTAGCCCAATAACCTTCGTTCATGTTAAAATACTGCAACTGTACCAACTGCTCCGAACCTAAATCGCGGAACATATCGAATTCCACCACGGGGAAAGTGAGGTTCTTGAAACTAAATCCCGGACTATACAGGTAGCTGATTTCACGGAATCCGCCCTGGGTTCCCAAACCAGTTTTCCAGATATTATTTGCTGATTGTGCTAAGGAACCAACTTCGGGAACTCCACGCTCCCAACTGCTGTATGGGGTGTTCCATTCTTTCTTTATATACCATTGTTGTGGTTCATCAAAAGTAAACAGATGACTTGAATCCACTTGTATTCCCGGTGCATTAAACAATACTGCATCAATTGTATCATTTGCCGGGTTAATATCTCCGATAGCGGTAATCCAGGCTTTTAAGGTATGTGGCCCATAACCCGATAAATTTATACTTTGAGTTGGATAAATGGCATTGTAGCATTGTGCACATATGTTTACCTCCTGAAATTCAGTAATTGTGTCCCCTCCATCAACCGTGTAATTTAATTGAATCTGGTTGGCGTCGGTATTTCCATAATTAAATACTTCAAAATGGAAATCGTTGAAGAAAGGAGTCAGCTCAACCATGTTGTGTTGTTCAACCTTTAATATTTCAAGGTCAATACCCTGGGCATCGTAAATACTAAAGTTATCGATAGCTATGCCATCGTAGCTGGTATCGGTATCGGGGGCCGAGCCAAAGTAAATACGGAATTGCACCTGTTCCTGGTTTCCATAAGGAATAAAGGCAGTGTATTTGCGCCATTGGCCGTATTGCCCGTTAATTCCATAATTGGGAGCATTAGGGTATTCTATAATGTATGAGCAATGTTCCTGATTGGGTATGTTGTTTTCACAAATGTCGTCCCAATACATACCTCCACTGTTCGATGCCTGAAGGGTAAAGCTTGCCAGCGAATCAGTCTGTGCCCAATAGTAAAACGATAGTACCGGATTCTGAACACTGGTAAAATCAAATACGGGAGTTTCAATATAGGATGCTTCATTGGCATTATATCCGGTAGATAAACCGGTAAGCCAGGCATTGGAGCCTGAATAGGCAGTGTTTATTATGGAACCGGCTGGTGTGCCCCGTTCCCACGAACTGTTTTGTCCACCTGTCATCATTTGGTCGCTACCTTCAAAATCATCAAAATATGGGAAGGTTGAAACCATTAATGGATTATACCAGGTGTAAACCAGGGTGTCGTTATACGGATTTCCATCACCGGGGTATTCCACAACCAGTTTGATTTCGCGATTGCCAGCGGCTGAGAGGTCGAAAGTCTGGGTGGTTGTGAATTCAGGTCCTGATTTAGCAGGCGCTCCATAAGTAAAAGTTTCAGTAACCCAGGCACCACCATCAATAGAGATGCTTACATCAAACAATTCTATCATCTCAAAACCCAGGTTCTCCACTTCAAAACTCAGGGTTTCACTGGGGCCGGTATAGCGATTGATGGGATTGGTAAGTGCATTAATAGCTAAATCATAAGTGCCGTCGTAAACGGTAAAATCATCAAAAACATAGCCTTCGGATATACTGGTATCAATTTGATTTGCCTTGTATATAAAGCGGAATTTTACATTGTTTTTTTCTGCCAGATTGAGGTCGTAGTCTACAAGACTAAGCTGAGTTTCCCATTCATAACTGTTATCGAGCCAGCAATCGGTCCTGCCAAATTCATTGAATACGGGATGATAGCTGTTAAACCAGCGGTAATCTGAATTGCCATAGGTTTGCCAGGTACGTCCCGAGTCAATACTAACCTGGAAGGTGGCTGCTGCATCGAGGTCGTAGGACTGGTTTTTCCATAACTTAAATGAAATGGCCGGACGGGCAATTCCGGTAAAGTCGAACCAGGGACTTTCAAATGTAGCGTAAACCGGTGCTGTTTTATCCCCCAAATTGGTGAAGAGCGCCTTGTTGCCACTATATGCACCAGGTATTTTGCTTCCGTTGGGAGCATCGCTTAGCCAGACATTGTTTTGCTCAGCCGAAATCCAGGTAGCTGCTCCTTCAAAATCATCGAAGTAGGGAAGGCTGCTAACTAAACCCTGATTTATAAAGGTAAAGTGCAGGGTATCGTTGTATCCATTGGCATCGGATAAAGAGGTTACTGCTACGCTTATTGTATGTACACCTGCTGCCGAAAAGTCGAAAGTAGGGCTAAAGGTATGTGTGGCCAGCCCGCTTCCGGGAACCGCCGGAGTGAAAGAATCAACAACAAAAGCGGCTCCGTTAACGGAATACGATAAGGTATAACTTGCCGCAGTTACTGCATTTAAACCATAGTTTTGTATTTGAATGCTCAATGGGGCACTGCCTATATTGGGTTCCACTACGGGACTCAATACCTTGCTGATGCTTAAATCAACCCCGGGACTTTCTTTTATCGTGAAATTATCGATAGCAATTCCCTCATCATGGCTCATGTTTAATCCTGAATTGGCCAGGAATCGGAACTGGAGGCTTTCCAGACCGGCCACAGACGGCAGGGTAGCCTGAACCAGCACCCAATCGGAATCCTGCACTTTAGCCCAGCCTGCTGTTTCGCCATATCCCATCAGGTATTGAACAGTAGGCCAATTCACCGAGTTCTCACCCATTAAAGGTTGCCACGAAACACCATCGGTGGCGTATTCGAAAGTAACAAAACTTTCGTCGTCAATCAGGTGTCGTTTTACATAAAACGAAACTACGGGTTTTATCAGACTTATTGTAGTAAAATTGGGACTATATAAAGCAGCCTGCTCAAAGCTCGACATGGCTTTGTTTGCGCTGGTGGTCATGGTAAAGCTGCCCTGATAAGCGGTGTTCAGATGGCTGCCTCCCGGCATGGTCTGTTCCCAGAGCTGTCCTTTCCAGGGATTGTCGGAATGAGCATACCACAGGGTGTCGAGGCTTCCTTCAAAGGTTTCGGTATAGGGGTAACTGGCTACGGTACCTATGCGATTGATGGCTTTGTAAACCGTGTCATTAAACAAGGTGCTGTAAGCATTCGATAGGGTGAAGGTATGATTGTAAACTCCCACTGAGTTGAGGAATTCTTCATACGTACTACCCACAAAAATTTCTTCAAAAGGATTTAGGAAAACCGTTGACAGGGTGTCGCCTGTGGTCCACGTATCGCTTTGAATTTTCCAGGTTACGGTACCATCAAAGGCTGCCAATCCGTAGTTTTTAATATACATACCCGGATATATTGAGGTGTGGTAGGGCGATGATTGCGGTTCAGTCCTTACAATGGCCAGGTTCTGATAAGGCCATTCAAATACTTCCACATCGTCGATAGCAAAACCAGCACTGGTTTGGGGTCCTTTGTTCACGAACTTAAACCTTATTTTAAGGTCTGATGGAGGCGCGTCGATTTTGTAAACAGCCGTACGCCATGCGTAATTGGTTCCCATATGGAAGTTATAGGTTCCTTCACCCAAATCCATAGTACCCTGATTAAACTCCTCGGGTAGTTCGTAACTGTAGGCATCTATCCAAACCGAATCATTTGTATTATAGTATTGTAACTTGGCACCGCTTTGCTGGGTTGTAGCTGCACTGTATTTAAAGCGTACGGCAACGGCTTGTGCTGCTGAGATATAAATACAGGGGCTTACCAGGTACGATTCCTCGTCGGGATTGCAATTGCCTGTCAGGTTGGTGGCCCAGATATTGGAACCGCTGGCCGGCTCGCTTACCGCCTGGTTGACGGGGTATCCTCTTTGCCAACTTGGGTTTCGACCTTCAACCATCCAAACGTTGTCGATTTCAAAGTTTTCGGTAAAGGGGGCGCTCTGATAGCTTTGGTTGTAAATATGGGTTTGGATGCTGTCGTTATAAGCCCACTCGTCGCCGGCAAAGCTTACTGCAACTGAAAGTTCGTGCATGCCCGGGGTGCTGACATCGATGTATCCCAGGGTTTGGTAATTGGCGCTGGTTCCCGGATTCAGGTTTGCACCATAAATGGTATCGTGCAACCATCCGTTTACCAGGTCGTAATACGATACCACAATATTACCGCTTATGGGCGTAGAGCCTGCATTACCATAAACCAGTTGTATGGGCTGACTTCCGGTTAAACCACATCCCGATACAGGACTTACCAGTTTAAGCAGGGCCAGATCGGTGCCCAGGCAATCGTTGTTAAAGCAATCGTAAACCTGGGTGGTATTATCGCCTACCATAAGTATGCGGTCTGGTTGTTCGGGCAGGTCAATCAGCCCGTCCCAGTTATTGTTGATTGAGTATCTGTAATAATAGGTATCGCCAATGGGGAAGTTATAATCCATAAATAACTCGTAGATGCCGTTCTTGTCGGCATCGTACAATTGGTGGTATGTTCCGTCCCAGCCATTAAAGGTACCCACCAGATGAACCGTTTCGGTTTCGGGGTTAAACAGGCTTTGAGCTATCTGCTTGCTTAGGTTTACACTGAATACAATTTTATTAAACAGCTTTGGAGCTTCGGCAACAGGGCCCGGCTCCAGGTATAACTGGTCAACAAAGTCGAAGGGACCGTCGTAAATACGCACATCGCTCATTGCCCCTTTGTAAAAGTTACTTATTCCGTTGTAAGATCCCACAGTTAAGTCCGAACCGTAGTTGTCGAACCAGTTGCTTAAATAGTCGGAGTATATTTGTGAGGCATTCTTATAAAAGCGGATTTCAGCACCATTATACGTTACGGTAAGTAAGGACCAGGTATTGGTAAAGAAAGGATCCCAATCCATTTGGACCACTTGTTCGGTGCTGCCGGTCCAGTAACTGAATTTGATGTTGCCGTTGTACAAAGCCAGTTTCCATTCGTTGCCCAGACTGGCTGCTGAGAACAGCACATATTCTGTTTCGGGTAACAATTCCTGGGGCTTAATCCAGGCCGAAAGGGTGAATTGGTTGTTGCTCACCATTTCGTTGCTATGACTGAAAGTAAGCGACTGCGTACCGTCGAAAGCCAGCGCGGCTTTGTTTGAAAAACGTGAAGGCAGGTAGCTGGGAGTATATAAGGCTGTTCCCGTTTCGGGGCCGGTAAGTCCGTTTTGGTCAAGGTTGTAATCAAAATCAGCATCAAATACCAGTTGAGGGCTGGTGGCATTGAATTGAAATTCAAAAGCACCCATATCGATACGCGAATACGTACCGGAATAGATGCGGCTGTTGCCTTCAAAATCGGTGGCTGGCAGGTTTAATCCTGTGGTGTCGGCTAAGCCGGCATTTATTGCAGGCGAGTTTTCCAACAAGGCCCAGTTATAAAGGGTTCCATCGTAAGTGGAGCCGCTGCCTTCTGCCGGGTAATCGAAATAAGGCTCACCGACAAGGTTGTTTTTATAATACAGGTAGCTAATCTCGTTTGAATTTACCGGCGGCTGATGATTTGGCAGCAGGTTGTTTTCGAAATAAGCCTCGAATAAATAATTGTAATTGGGGTCGAAATAATAATCGGAATTGATAATATTATTATAGGCATATAAGGCTATACTGGAAAACTGAAAGGGGTGGTTATCGTTACGGGCGATGGTATTGTTATTCAGGTACAGGGTTTTTTCGGCTCCGTCGGCATAAAGCAGCGAATTTCCCCCGTTGTTTACCAAAACACTTTGGGTGAGCCAAAGGTCGGAACTCACAGCCGCAATGGCTGAACCGGAGTTGTCGGCAATGTTCTGGGTAAAGAAACAGTTACTAACCTTAGCCTGCGACATATAAAAATAAAGTGCCGCACCATTGTTTTCGGCATAAGCATTTTTAAACAAACAATTATCGATGTTCATATCGTAATGCTCGTTTGTGCTTATGGCACCTCCGTTGTTGTTTAGTCCTGTGGCAAAGGCATAATGGAACTCGCAGTATGAGAATTTACTGGCTTTGGTGTACATCTGGGCCGTAAAGTCGATACCGGCCCATCCCGTAGCTTCGTTCCCGTTTATGGGTTTAAACACAATGGGATTTCCCGGAGTACTAACGGCTTCAATTAATCCGTCCATACCAACCATTATACTGTAATAGCCGCTAAAGAGCACCTTGGTGCCCGGGGCAATTATCAGGGTATCCGAAACATTAACATCGGCATAAACAAATACGGTGTCAACATTCCAGGTGGCTGAGGTAATGAATGAATCGGCAACCAGACTGGTAGCGTATAGCTGGGCCGAAAGTAAACTTGCAAACAGGATGCTTGCCAACGATTTGAGGGTAGTTGTTTTCATAGCCTTTTTATTAATAGGTGTTAACTGTTCTAGTTTATATGTTTTTCAGGGTCTTAGTGCTAAATTTAAGCAAAAAAAGCATATAAAATTTACTTTTTGGTTTAACAATCTTTTTATGTATTCGAACGAACGGCATTTGATGGTAATCGTTGTGAATTCGATGTACAAAGCATTGCGTTTTTTCATTATTTGGGTCATTTAAACATGGGCTGACATGCCAAAAAGATACAAGCCAGCCGGTATTTTTGTTTAATCCTGCCTGTAGAAAACCAGGAGCCGATTGTTTTTTGTTAGCCCACGTAATCCAATTTATGCGTTCACCTAAGTATTAAGTACTTTGGTAATCAGGCTCGTTGCCCGATGAGGTGTTTTGGTAAATGCTTGAGTTGAAAAAATATAAGAAAAGCGTTGGGTTTTTGCCTTTTGGATAAGTTTTGCTAATTAATTTTAGGGCTACTTTTATTATGTTTTTCATTACTGTTGGCTAAATTTTATGTGGAAATCAAAATTAAGAGTAGAAATACCATTTAAATAATCAAACATTGGTTTAAAAGGTCTAATTGATAGAGAAGGAAATTAACGGCTTTCAAAAAATAGCAATCGGAATTGAAGCAATTACTTAGTAAGACCGGGAAGCTGAGAACTTGTTCGAAGATCACCCGGCCGCACTTAGTGATTGCAAAGATGCAGATGCTATTTTTTGATGCCTTGACTTTTTTGCTTCGTTTTTGGGTCAAGCCAAAAATGAAGAGCCTCGCCGGCTTAAGGCGAATCAAAGCTCCAATATGGTTCTGTTACTCAATGTTACCTGCTAATTAACGTATGCTTGAAATTTTCTTAATTTTTACCCTTCACTAAGGTAATTTTTTGTAGTTTCATAACTGATTTATAAGGCAGTTATCCCTGATTTTTGGGTTTAACCGCAGCTAAAGCAAACCATTTAAAACTTACTGCTATGGCTATCCGATATAAAGTAATTGAGCGAGCCGAGCCCGGAGTGCCGGGTGGGGGCAGGCGCCGGTATTTTGCCTCGGCCAATGTGCGTGGCGAATTTACCCTGCGCGATGCTACCAAACGCATCGAAAAAACAAGTACCATCAATGGTGCCGACATTTACGGGGTATTGTATGCCCTGGTCGAAGTAATGAAAGACGCCCTGGCCGATGGGCAGATTTTCCGCCTGGGCGATTTGGGCAGCCTCAGGGTGAGCCTTTCGAGCAAGGGCTTCGATGCACCGGAACAAGTAAGCCGCTCAGGCATCACCGGTACCCGGGTTATCTTTACCCCGGGACCCGAAATCAAAGATTTGCTGCTGAACCTCGATTTTGAGAAGGTGTAATCAAACTTTTCCTTATCGGGTATTTTTTCAAAAGCAAGGGGAAAAATATTTATTTGTGCTTACAAAAATCCAAACCGATGCGCATCCGATTTTTTTTTATGCGCATCGGTTGACCATCCGATGGGCATCGGATTTAATTTTATGCGCATCGGTTTAAACTTTTCACCTTAGTTGTTTTTAATTAATACCCTACGGAAGAATCCATACCAGCTATGAGTTAAAATGCAGGGAGCAAAGGAGTGAATTAAAGCCTGTGGTATTTGGAGTAGCAACTTCATCAGGCAATACCTATTCTTCAACACCCCATCCAAATTTTTGTACTTCCGTTATTTTGCTATTTTTGTTGGCATTGTAAATTCTAAAAACGAGATATAGATGAGAAAACTTAGACGTATTGCTACAACCCTGATCGTGGTATTGCTTGCCAGTGCTTATTCGTGGGCCTGTACCAACTTTCTGGTTACCAAAGGGGCCTCGGCCGACGGTTCAACTTTTGTGAGCTATGCTGCCGACTCGCACGTGCTGTTTGGCGAATTGTATTTTTGGCCGGCTGCCGATCACGCTCCCGGTACCCTGCTTAAAGTGTACGAATGGGACACGGGTAAATTCCTGGGCGAGATTCCCCAGGTGGCCCATACCTACAACGTAACGGGAAATATGAATGAGCACCAAGTAACTATTGGCGAAACTACCTACGGGGGTCGCAGCGAACTGGTCGATACCACCGGTATTATCGATTACGGAAGCCTTATTTACATCACCCTTCAGCGTGCAAAAACTGCCCGCGAAGCCATCAAAATTATGGCCTGGCTGGTGCAGGAGTATGGCTATTACAGTTCGGGCGAATCGTTCTCAGTAGCCGATGCCAACGAAGTGTGGATGCTCGAGATGATTGGTAAAGGAACCGAATTACACACCAAAGGAAAAGCCAAAGGAACCAACAAAAACAAAGGCGCCGTTTGGGTTGCCCGCATGATTCCCGATGGTTATGTGGCCGGACATGCCAACCAGGCACGTATCCAGACTTTCCCCTGGAACAACGATCCCACATCCATCTCATCGGACGAAATGGATAAAATTTTCGATAAAAACGTAACTACCGTTTACAGTGCCGATGTAATGAGCTTTGCCAAGGCTAAAGGTTACATTAACGAAAACGTGACCAAAGAAAACTTCAGCTTTTCGGATACTTATGCTCCTGTTGATTTTGGCGGAGCCCGTTTCTGCGATATGCGCGTTTGGGCCTGGTTTAACGACATTGCCGATGGCATGGATCAATACTGGGAATACGCCAAGGGAAACATTACCCACGACGAGAAAACTACCTATGCTAACAATCGCATGCCTTTGTGGGTGAAGCCCAACCGTGAAATCACCGCGCACGATGTAATGAACAACATGCGCAACCACCTCGAAGGTACCGAACTCGATATGAGCAAGGACGTAGGTGCCGGTCCGTATGCCCTGCCTTACCGCTGGCGTAACATGACCTGGAAAGTGGATGGCAAAAGCTATTGCCACGAACGTACTACCGCTACCCAGCAAACAGGTTTCTCGTTTGTTGCCCAGATGCGCTCGTGGTTGCCCAACGAGTACGGAGGCATCTTCTGGTTTGGACTTGATGATGCAGCCAGCTCGGTTTACATGCCCATCTATCCCAGTTCAACCCGCGTAGCCGAATCCATTGCCGAAGGGTATGGTGCTATGATGGATTTTAACGAGAATGCCGGCTTCTGGGTCTTTAACCAGGTAACCAACCTGGCTTATACCCGCTACAGCCTGATACATCCTGAAGTAGCCGAAAAACAACAGGCTTTGGAGAAAAAGTATATTGCTTACACCGCAGCCATCGACAAGGCAGCAGCTGAACTGATGAAAGTAGATCGCACACTGGCTGTTGAATTCCTGACCGATTACAGCGTAAATACTGCCAACCGTTTGGTTGCCGACTGGAAGACCTTTTACGGCTACCTGTTTACCAAATACATGGACGGAAACGTGAAATACAAGCGTCCGGTGCCTGAAAATCACATATACATTCCCGCTAAGGTTGAATTCCCCGGTTATAGTGAGGAATACTACCGCCAAATTATAGAAGAAACCGGCGAACAGTTTTTGATGCCCGGAGGCGACGGACACTAAACGAAAAGTTCATATAAATCAACCCCGGAACTATACTCCGGGGTTTTTTATGCTTTCTTAATACAAGTCATCCAATGACTTGCTGATGATGGCTTAAAAAGAAAAAACTAAAGGGCTTTGCTATTGAATATTAAAAATAAAACACTATTTTTGCGGCTCAATTGTGCGTAATCTCTTTCAGTTGACATAGAGCCTGATACATTACGTTCATAAATAAAAACTTTAAAAAGCTATTGAAATGGATTTAATGAAAGTTGTTGAAAAGGAGTTTGCTTCAGAAGTTCAACATCCTGAGTTTAGTGCCGGTGATACCATTACCGTACACTATAAAATTCGCGAGGGTAACAAAGAGCGTATTCAGCAATTCCGCGGAGTTGTGATACAGAAAAAAGGTACTGGTCTTACCAAAACCTTTACCGTTCGTAAAATGTCGGGTAACGTTGGTGTTGAGCGTATTTTCCCCATTACTTCACCCTTTATCGAGAAAATTGAAGTAAATAAAGAAGGACATGTACGCAGAGCCCGTATTTACTACTTCCGCGATCTTACCGGTAAAAAAGCCCGGATTAAAGAGAAAAAAAGAGCTGCAAAGACACAAGAATAAACGAGAGCCCCTGAATAAGGGGCTTTTTTTTGTCCTAAATTGTAGGCAGCGGGTAGCAAAATCGAATTGTTCAAAACTTCGTTAATTACTTCATTGTCGCGATGCTCAAGCCCTGCGCTAAAAAACTTACCTTAGCAGAATAAAACCTTGATTGCAATGGCTAAAGTATTCGCAACTATTCTTTTAACCCTTTTTTCCCTGGCGGCTTTCTCGCAAAGTACTACACTGCTTGCCAACGGATTGGAGCATCAGATACAAATAAAGCCCGCCGATGGGGCCAAAAACACCCCCAATGCACAAATGCTGGCCCTGGTTTCCAAAGCGCTGGGCGTACCCCCACAACAAAGTGTAATCCATTACACGGTAAAGGAGCATCAGCAAATAATTAAAACCGGGAATACGCTGAACCTGTCGCTTGCCGTAGGAAACTATGTGCTGAACGACGATATCAGCTACCTGAAGTTTTCAATCAATTCGTTTTTAACGCCTTCGCTGATTTCGTACACTTACATTTGGGAAGATTCCCAGGGAACGGTGCTCGAAAAAAAGACCGAAAAGGATAAGGCCTTTAAGAACGGTTCCTTTATTCTAAAAACAAAGCTTGACGATAATTATAACGACGAAAACTACAAGCTTTACCTTTCGGAATTAAGCTTTGGCTTTACGCCTGACGATGTAAAAAAGCTCGATGAATTCATGGCCATGGTCGATGCTTATTATAATTCCGATGCGCAATTGAACATGCTCGAGCAAACACTCGATGCCATTAGGGTCGATTCCATTGAATTGCTGACTGAAGCGCGGCAGCAGACTTTGGAGCACATGGAAGTTTTTAGCCGGATTAAGTCGCAGCGCTTTACCAGCAAGCTCGATTTGAATGCCAACGATCCCATTCAATTCAAATCGCATCTGGGCTGGGTTGAGGTGCGCAATAAGGAGCTGAAAAAGGAGCTGGAGTTTGCGCTCAACAACATGCACCTTACTTACTTTGCCAAAGGGAATCAGTACCTTGCCTGGGGAAATAAAGAAACAGCCGCCGTGTTTTTTCATAAAGCCATTGCCGAAAAAGCAAACTTTGCTTCGCCCTACGTTGAATTGGCCCTGCTCGATTTGGAAAAGAAAAAGTATGCGGCGGTTATCGATACCTGCAAAAAAGTGCTGCTTACCCTAAAACCCGATACCGATGCCCGCTACAAGGCGGTTAAAGCATCTGAGGCGGTTATCTATGCCTACATCGACGAGATTTACCGAAACATTGAGGCCCAGGATTTTTCAAGTGCCATGAGCCGCTTTGAACAGATAAAAACCGATGCCCGCGAGATTCCCGGAGTAAAAAACTTTCAGGAGTTTGCTGAGATACAGGACGCCTTGTATAAAGCTTATTACAACGACCTCGTTCTAAAGGCCCGGGCAGCACTCGATAAACGCGAACTGATGCAGGCGCATCGAACCATCGACTCTATAACAGCTTTCCGCAACGAATATCCCGGGGTAATACTAAATCCATCGAAAGAACATGAGTTGTTGCGGAATCTTTTCGACCAATGGGTTGCACAGGGGAAGCTGCAGATTGAAAACCATCAAGCCGATTCCGCGCTTTTTAGCTTTATGCAGGCTAAGGTGTTATGTAACCGATATGAAGTGGTTTATTGCACCGAGGAGTTGGAACAACTGGTTTTTGAATCGCGAAAAGCACAATATGCCAATTACATTTCAGGGGCTGAAGCTGCCATAGGAGAGAACTTACCCGATTCGGCCCTGCATCTTTTAACATTGGCCGAACAGTGGCAGCTTGAATTTAAAGTTCCTGAGAGTGAACAATACCCTGCTCTGCTGGCTGCCGCCCGCAATTTAAAATACACGGCTTTGATTGGTGAGGGTAATCAGGCTTTCGATAACAACCGCATGAACGAAGCGTTGGCCTTGTATCAGGAAGCGCTTATCCTGGAGCAATCTGATGGTATACATCCGGATCCCAAATTGCCTTCGCGGATACTTGAAACAGCGAAATTTCTGGTTCTTTTGCAGGGTACACAAGCCGCCTCATTGGTTGAGGCCATGAATTTACCCGATGCCCGTTTAAAATACGACCAAATGCGCGGATTAACGGCAAAGTATAAACTGGAAAGCGATACCGAAGTGGCTCAGGCTATTGCAAATGTTGAGGCCCTGTTGGTGGCAGGCAAATGCGATCAGGCTTTGTTTGATTACAATGTACAGATCACGGCAGCTAAAAAGTTTATTGAGCAGCGTGAGTTTATTTTTGCTTCACAAGCGCTCGAAAAGGCCAATGCCTTAACCGGGAAACATGCCGAATGCAACCTCGATAAATCGGTTTACAGTAGCATGCGTAACGATATTAGCGCCATGTTGCATTACCAGAAGCAGAAAATGCAGATTGATACCTATATCGACGATAAAGAGTACAGCGATGCCATAGATGCTTACGAGCGGCTTACCCGTTTTTATGCCGATTCGTGTACCAACAATTTTGGTATTGAACATTTACCCATTGAAAGCTATTTTTTGAGTCATAAGCAGTCGATGTTTATCGATTTTGGGGTTCGATACTATGTGGAACGCGGAAATCTGGAATTGGGTATGGAATTATTACGCGAACTGCGTCAGCGCGATTATATTGCTTCGTGGTCGAAAGCCAGTCAGGTCGATTTGGGTGTAAAGTTGGCATTAAAAGATATGGAACTTAATCCGGACCTCGATCCAAAGATTCAGGTAATTGAACATACCAAAGCCGACAAATGGTACCGCTTTTTAAAGAAAGCCTACTTAATGCAATGGAAGAACCGCTAACAAAAATGCCTGAAGTTTAAACTTAAACTTCAGGCACTTTAAATACTTTAGTCACTCCAGGTACTTTAAGTACTTCTTACCATCCTATTCCCACTCAATAGTTGCCGGTGGTTTTGAGCTGATGTCGTAAACTACGCGGTTAATTCCTTTTACCTGATTGATAATTTTATTCGAAACTTTAGCCAGGAACTCGTAGGGGAGGTGAACCCAGTCGGCAGTCATTCCGTCGGTTGAAGCTACGGCACGCAAAGCCAGAACGTTTTCGTAGGTTCGTTCGTCGCCCATAACGCCAACCGAATTGGCGTTGAGTAAAATGGCTCCGGCCTGCCAAACCTTATCGTACAAACCGTCTTTTTTCATTTCGCTGATATAGATTTCGTCGGCTTCCTGCAGGATTCGCACACGTTCCGGGGTAATTTCTCCCAGAATACGAATGGCCAGTCCCGGTCCCGGAAACGGATGCCGTCCCAAAATCAGGGGATCAATTTCAAGCGCTTTACCCACCCGACGAACCTCGTCTTTAAACAACAAGTTGAGTGGTTCCACTACTTTTAGTTTCATCTTTTCGGGTAAACCGCCCACATTATGGTGCGATTTAATAGTTGCCGAAGGTCCTTTAACCGATATGGATTCAATAACATCGGGATAAATGGTGCCTTGAGCCAGCCATTTAACATCCTGTATTTTGTGTGCTTCGGCATCAAAAACCTCAATAAAGTTCTTCCCAATGCTTTTGCGTTTGGCTTCAGGTTCAGTGATTCCGGCCAAATCGTTATAAAACAGTTGGGCGGCATCAACCCCGATAACATTAAGCCCCATGTGCTTGTAGGAATCGAGTACCTGAGCAAATTCGTTTTTTCGCAGCAGGCCATTGTCCACAAAAATGCAGGTCAGGTTTTTCCCAATGGCCCGGTGCAGCAAGACCGCAGCCACCGATGAATCAACGCCACCCGAGAGGCCCAGCACTACTTTATCGTTTCCTAATTTATCCTTTAAGGCTGCAATGGTGCTTTCCACAAACGAATCGGGAGTCCAGTTTTGCCGGCATCCGCATACATCGACCACAAAGTTTTTAAGCATTACCATGCCTTCGGTACTGTGATACACTTCGGGATGGAATTGAATGCCGAATGTAGTTTCCCCTTTTACTTCGTAGGCGCCCACTTTTACATCGGCTGTGCTGGCAATTATTTCGTAATTATCGGGTAAGCTGGCAATGGTGTCGCCATGGCTCATCCATACCTGGGAGTTTTCGCTGACACCCTTGAAAAGAATGTTGTTTCTGTTAACATATCCCAGGTTTGCTCTGCCGTATTCGCGATGTTTCGAAGGCAATACCTCGCCACCATAATTATGAGCCAGAAATTGGGCACCATAACAAACCCCAAGCAGCGGCAGTTTTCCTTTAATTTCAGTGAGGTCGGGAATTAAGGCGTTTTCGTCGCGCACTGAAAAAGGGCTTCCCGACAGGATAACGCCTTTAACTTCGGCATCGATTTCAAAATGGTTGTACGGATGAATTTCGCAGTAAACGTTTAATTCGCGAACCCGCCGGGCAATAAGCTGGGTATATTGCGAACCAAAATCAAGAATCAGGATTTTTTCTTGCACAATCGGTATGTTTAGGGTTTTTAAATACTGGCGCAAAGATAAAATAAATATTTATTTGAATCGGTTTCACCAGAAAAGCTTGTTATAATTTACCTGGAATATCGTAAACTGCACCATCATAAACCAGTTCTGTATTCGGAAACACCTCTCTGGCTTCGCTTAATAAGCCGTTGAGCGATTTGTACCGGTGCGAGAAGTGGCCCAGTATCAGTTTTTTTACTCCGGCAGCCTGTGCTATTTCAGCTGCTTGGCGCGAGGTGGTATGTCCGGTTTCTTTTGCCCGCTTTTTTCCTTCGTCAGAAAAAGTAGCTTCGTGATAAAGCAAATCGAATCCATTAATAATAGGTGCGATACCTGGTTTTTTTGCCGTGTCACTAATAAACGCGTAGGAGCGGGGAGGAAGCGGATCGCTAGTCAGTTTATCATTGGTATAAATGGTACCATCGTTTGCAATATAATCGGCTCCCTGCTTAATGGATAAAATGCTTTTCACAGGGATTCCCAATTCCTGAATTACGTCTCCTTTTATGTGACGCAGTCGGGGTTTTTCTTCGAACAGAAAACCGCAGGTTGGAATGCGATGCCTGAGCGGAATTGATTTTACGGTGAGCTTGTCGTCTTCGTAAATAAGTTCGGTACTTTTGTATGAGAGCGAATGAAATATCAGCTCGTAAGCTATGCCTTTATCGAAGGTTGAGATAAACTGATCGATTAGTTCTTTCAGTTTTTGTGGTCCGTAAATGTGGAGCGGATTTTTCCTTCCTAATAAGTTTTGGCTCGAAATGAATCCGAAGATTCCCAGGAAATGGTCGCCATGGAGGTGGCTGATGAATACATGATGAATTCGGGCGTATTTAATTTTGTAGCGGCGTAGTTGAATTTGTGTTCCTTCGCCACAATCCACTAAAAAAAACCGCTCAAGCAGGTTAATTACTTGAGCGGTTGAAAAACGATTGGGAGTAGGTAAAGCAGAGCTACTCCCAAGTATTGTAACAGAAAAAGTCATTAAACTCCTTCCTTGGTAATGATTTCGGCAGCTTCGTCAAACGTATTGGTAATATTCAATACGGTATCCAATTGAGAAATAGTTATTAATCGTTCAACAGCTGTTTGCAGTCCGGTTAAGACAAAAGTACCGTTGGCATTTTTGCATAAACGATTTGCGACCAAAATAGCCGAAAGACCTGATGAGTCACAGTACCTGCAATTACTCAAATCAAGAATGATATTTTTCTCCCCATTCCCTGCAATTAAGACCAGTTCTGATTTTAACGACGGGGCAATATGAGTGTCCAATTTGTCAATCATTACTTGAATTTGCGTATAATTATCCAGTTTGTCGATTTTAAATTCCATGGATGAAATCTTTTACATGATTAGTATTTGAATTTTATCAAATATAAGAAAACTATTCTTCAATTTTACACAAAATCATTTACTTTTTTTATTCCTCTGAAGCTTTTGCGTCCTTAGCTTCTTCTTTTTTAGCTTTAGCGTCCTTAGCCTCTTCTTTTTTAGCAGCTTTGGCTGTCGATTCCATTTCATCTTTAAGAGCCGCCAGTTCAGCGATATCTCCTAAAGTGGTTTTCTCGATGTTATCAACCAGCTTTTTCGAGGTTTTTTTGGTTGCTTTAGCGGTAGTACCTTTTTTGGCTTTATCTTCAGCGCGTTTCTCATCTTCAAAGATGCGTGAATGGCTTACGATAATTTTCTTAGCCTCTTTATTGAACTCAATTACTTTGAATTGCAATTTTTCGTCCAATAGTGCAGGTGCTCCGTCTTCTTTTACCAGGTGTTTAGGAGTACAGAATCCTTCAACTCCATAAGGTAAGGAAACAACGGCTCCTTTGTCGGCTAATTCAACAATGGTACCTTCGTGAATTGAATCAACGGTAAACAGGGTTTCGAAAACTTCCCATGGGTTTTCTTCCAGTTGTTTGTGACCCAAACGTAAACGACGGTTGTCTTTGTCGATTTCCAATACGGCAACATCAATTTCGGCACCAATTGAAGTAAATTCAGCCGGATGCTTAATCTTTTTGGTCCATGATAAATCAGAAATGTGGATAAGGCCATCAACACCCTCTTCGATTTCAACAAATACACCAAAGTTGGTAAAGTTGCGAACTTTAGCTACATGTTTTGAATCAACAGGGTAGGTTTTTTCGATTTCTTCCCAAGGATCAGATTTAAGTTGTTTCATACCCAGCGACATTTTTCTTTCGTCGCGATCAAGGGTTAAGATAACAGCATCAATTTCGTCACCTACTTTAAGGAATTCGTTGGCACTGCGTAAGTGCTGCGACCATGACATTTCAGAAACGTGGATAAGTCCTTCAACACCGGGTGCAATCTCAACAAATGCACCGTAATCGGCCATAACAACCACTTTTCCTTTAACTGAATCGCCCACTTTTAGTTCGCTGTCTAAAGCGTCCCATGGGTGAGGAGTCAATTGTTTTAATCCTAAAGCAATACGTTTTTTGTCGTCGTCAAAATCAAGAATTACTACATTCAGTTTTTGATCCAACTGTACAATTTCTTCCGGATGAGAGATGCGTCCCCAAGAAAGATCGGTGATGTGGATTAAGCCGTCAACACCGCCCAGGTCGATGAATACACCGTACGAGGTAATGTTTTTAACGGTTCCTTCAAGAACCTGACCTTTTTCAAGTTTGGCAATGATTTCTTTTTTCTGTTGTTCCAGTTCAGCTTCGATAAGAGCTTTGTGCGAAACAACCACGTTTTTGAATTCATGGTTAATTTTAACCACTTTGAATTCCATAGTTTTATTAACGTAAACATCGTAATCGCGGATAGGTTTCACGTCGATTTGTGAACCGGGAAGGAAGGCTTCAATGCCAAATACATCCACAATCATACCACCTTTAGTGCGGCATTTAATGTAACCTTTAATAATTTCGTCCTGCTCAAGAGCCTGGTTTACTCTATCCCATGAACGGAGAGCCCGGGCTTTTTTATGCGACAGGTTTAACTGACCGTTACGGTCTTCCTGACTTTCAACATAAACTTCAACAGTATCTCCAACTGCAAGCTCAGGATTGTAGCGGAATTCGTTCATATTAACAACGCCTTCCGATTTGTAGCCAATGTTAATCAGCGCTTCACGCTTGTTCATGGCAACTACTGTTCCATCTACCACTTCGTTTTCGGTAATCGACGAAAGCGTTTGATCGTAAATATTTTCTAGTTCTTTACGTTTGTCGCTTTTGACTAACGAATCGTTTTCGTAAGCATCCCAATCGAATTCTTCGGGACTTGCTACGGCTTTTACTTCTTCAACAGCAGTTTGCTCTTGAGTCTGTTCGTTTTGCTCAACTTCCTGAGCTTTTAATTCTTCGTTTTGTTCCATTTAAAATTTAATAATAATTAATGAGTTAGACATTATTTTGAAATTGCAGCGCAAAATAACATCTTTCTGCCGAGAAAGGCAAATAAAATGGGTATATTTTACTGTTTGTAACTGTTTTTTATTCAACTGGCTACAAGCTATTCGCTATTCTATTTGCAAGTGTTGCTCATTGGAACAGAATATGCAACAGAAATTAGCTGGTACATTCACGTTGCAACAGGGTCTATTCCGGCAGGCCGATTTGTAGCTCTACTGAATCGAAAATCAACTTATAACAAGTTGCTGGCCTATTTAATAGAAACTATTTTTTTGCTTCTTCCCGCGAAATTTCAAGCATTTTTTCGAGCACTTTTGTAAGATCTGCTTCGTATTTGTTAACCATGTCAATGGTAAGTGTATTGTCGGCTACCCAATATTTGTTGCCTTCTTCGTCGAGTTTAATTACAAAAGTCAGGGTTTTTACACTGCGTTTGTGATCGAGTTTTATTACTATTTTTTCCTGTGAAAGTAAACGCAACGACGTTTTTCCATCTTTCAGGGAATTACTTCCCCTGATGGTTTCAAAGTTGGTAACAATCTCGTTAAAAATTGGCTGGTAGGTTTCAGGAACCAACTGAGCCTTTGCATTTAATCCTAATAGTAAAATACCTATCAGGTAGATGAATCTTTTACTTGTTTTCATTGTTATAAAATTTAATATACGTTTTCAGTTTTGTATTTATTTGGTCTTGTTTTAAATCCGGTTCTAATTTTATAAGTTAAAATGCCTGATTGTACTAATGTCAAAACAGCTTAAAGCAAAATAGGTTTACGGGTTTTACAATACCTAAGGTGAATAATACCTGAGCTGACTTTATTGTTAGTATTTTTGTTGTATTTTAGCCGCATAAAAGCAATTGGTCAAAATTAAATTTGTCACAACAGTTGCTTGATGGTGTAAATCGCATCAAACTTAATAAAAGTTGCCACATTTTTTGCACCAGACAAGGCATAAAGTAATTTTGAAAATTAATGAAACGAATTTTAATAACCGGAGGAGCCGGATTTGTTGGTTCACATCTTTGTGAGCGCCTTTTAAACGAAGGGAATCAGGTAATTTGCCTCGATAATTATTTCACCGGCGACAAGCGCAATATTGTTCATTTAATGGACAATCATTTTTTTGAAGTGATTCGTCATGATGTTACTATGCCTTATTATCTTGAAGTTGATCAAATTTATAATCTGGCGTGTCCGGCATCGCCCATACATTATCAGTTTAATCCCATTAAAACGATTAAAACTTCGGTAATGGGAGCTATAAATATGCTGGGTTTGGCCAAGCGAGTAAAAGCGCGCATTTTGCAGGCATCAACCAGCGAGGTTTATGGCGATCCGGAAGTGCATCCACAAACTGAGAGTTATTGGGGACATGTTAATCCGATTGGCGTGCGTAGCTGCTACGACGAGGGAAAACGTTGTGCCGAAACCTTGTTTATGGATTACCACTGGCAAAATAAAGTGGATATAAAGATTATCCGAATTTTTAATACCTATGGTCCCCGGATGCATCCCAACGATGGTCGGGTTGTTTCAAATTTTATTATTCAAGCCCTTCAAAACAAAGATATTACCATTTATGGCGACGGACTGCAAACCCGTAGTTTTCAGTATGTCGACGATTTGGTTGAAGGAATGATTCGCATGATGAACGATTCGGGTTCTTTTATTGGTCCGGTTAATATTGGTAATCCCAATGAATTTACCATTTTAGAACTGGCCAGACTGGTTATTGAGTTGACCAATTCAAAATCGAAACTGGTTTATTTGCCAGCGCCACAAGACGATCCCACGCAACGTAAACCCGATATCTCGCTGGCAAAAGAAAAACTGAACAATTGGGAACCCAAAATTCCACTTGAGCAGGGTTTGGTAAAAACCATTGCTTATTTTGAAAACTTACTAAAGCAAGAATTATAATCAATATGAATATTATTAAAACACCCATTCCCGACTTATTAATAATTGAACCCAAGGTATTTGGTGATTCCAGAGGTTATTTTTTAGAATCTTATCAGACCGATCGTTATAAAGATGCAGGTATTGATGCAACTTTTATTCAGGACAATGAGGCTTTTTCAACTTATGGAGTTGTGCGGGGTTTGCATTATCAACTGGCACCTTATGCTCAGGCAAAATTGGTTCGGGTGGTTTTGGGAACTGTACTCGATGTGGCTGTCGATATTCGCAGAGATTCACCCACTTTTGGTCAGGCGTTTGCCATTGAACTTTCGGCTGAGAATAAAAAACAATTCTTTGTACCACGAGGTTTTGCCCATGGTTATTCAGTACTTTCTGAAACAGCTATTTTTTCATATAAATGCGACAATTTGTATCACCCGCAGGGTGAGCGTGGCATAAACCTCAATGATAGTTCGCTGGCTATTGACTGGAAAGTACCAACAAGTGAAAGAATAATATCAGCAAAAGATGAAATGTGGCCTGAGTTAGCAGGCGCTGAAATTAATTTTAGGTATGGAAAATAAAATTAAACTATTGGTGACCGGAGCAAATGGTCAATTGGGAAGCGAGTTAAAATATTTAGCAGCAAATTACCCCGATTTTGAATTTTTGTTTACCGATGTTACGGAGCTTGATATAACAAAACCGGGTCAGGCAGAAAAATTTGTTGCTGAAAATCCGGTTAGTTTTATAATAAATTGTGCAGCCTATACGGCGGTTGATAAAGCCGAAGCAGATCATGATAAAGCTTTTTTGATAAATGCTATTGCAGTAGATTACCTGATTGATGCAGCGCGTGTTTCGGGAGCAACTTTTATTCATATTTCAACCGATTATGTTTTCGATGGGACCAAAAACAGCCCTTATCACGAAGAGGATGTGGCTATTCCTGAATCGGCTTATGGACAAACCAAATACGAAGGCGAAAACCTGATAATGTATTCCGATATTCCTGCTATTATCATCAGAACATCGTGGTTGTATTCTACTTTTGGAAATAATTTTGTGAAAACCATGTTGCGTTTGGGATCCGAAAAAGAAGCAATTAATGTGGTTTACGATCAGGTGGGAACTCCAACCTACGCGCGAAATTTAGCTCAGGCTGTTTTAGAGATTATTTCGCAAGTAAGGGTTAAACCCGTTAAATCGCGCGAAATTTATCATTATACTAACGAGGGTGTTGCCAGTTGGTACGATTTTGCTTCTGAAATTTTCCGTCACCGGAATTTACCGTGTAAAGTTCATCCCATCGATACATCAAAATATCCAACTCCAGCTAAGCGTCCGGCTTTTTCGGTTTTAAGCAAAGACAAAATTAAAAGGGAATTTAATTTAACTATTCCGCATTGGGTTGATAGTTTGCACCAAATGCTTCGCGATTTGGATGAAAAATAGTTTAGTAAAAGAATTATAAAATTTTCAAAAATATCGTCATGCAAAATAGTTTATTATCTGAAGTTAAGGCAAAGGCTAATGCCTGGCTTGAAGGAAATTACGATGATGAAACAAAGAAACAGGTTCGTTACCTGCTCGAAAATGATGAAACGGAATTAATTGAATCGTTTTATCGCGAGTTAGAGTTTGGCACCGGAGGTTTACGGGGTATAATGGGTGTGGGAACCAACCGAATGAATATCTATACGGTAGGAATGGCCACTCAGGGACTAAGCAATTACCTGCTTCAGCAATTTGCCGGACAGGAAATCTCGGTTGCCTTAGCTCACGACAACCGTAATAACGGACGACTTTTTTGTGAAACCGCAGCTCAGATTTTTACAGCCAATGGTATTAAGGTTTACCTTTTCGATGCTTTGCGTCCAACGCCTGAATTGTCGTTTGCTATTCGTCATTTGGGATGTAAAAGCGGGGTGGTGGTTACCGCATCGCATAACCCAAAGGAATACAATGGATATAAAGTATATTGGGACGATGGCGGACAAATTGTTGCGCCACACGATAAAAATATTATTGGAGAAGTTCAGAAAATAAAATCGGTTGACGAAGTAAAATGGAATGGCGACAAGGCAAAAATTGTTTCGATAGGCGCTGATGTTGATAAAGCCTATTTAGATGCTTTAATGACCGTATCTTTATCGCCCGAAATAATTGCCCGTCAAAAAGATTTAAAAATTGTATTTACTCCCATTCATGGAACGGGCGTTAAGCTTGTGCCCCAGGCATTAAAAGCCGTGGGCTTCGAAAATATTATAAATGTTCCGGAACAGGATATTACCGATGGGAATTTTCCTACGGTACATTCTCCCAATCCGGAAGAATCGGCCGCATTAACCATGGCGCTTGAAAAAGCCAAAGCCAGCGACGCCGATTTGGTTATGGCAACCGATCCCGATGCCGACAGAGTTGGAATTGCCGTGAAAAACCATGAAGGTGAATTTGAATTGCTGAATGGCAATCAAACGGGGGCGTTTTTACTGTATTATCTCTTAACCAAATGGAAGGAGAAAGGTAAAATTACGGGCCGCGAATATGTAGTGAAAACCATTGTAACCACCGAATTAATTGCCGCTATGGCCAAAGATTTTCATGTGGAGTATTATGATGTGCTGACTGGTTTTAAATACATTGCTGACATTATTAAGCAAAACGAAGGCTTTAAAAAATTTATTGGTGGTGGTGAGGAAAGCTACGGTTATTTGGCCGGAGATTTTGTCCGCGACAAAGATGCGGTTATGTCGTGTATGTTAATTGCTGAAGCTACAGCCTGGGCTAAAGATCAGGGAAAAACAGTTTTCGATGTTTTGGCCGAAATTTACATGAAATATGGTTTTTACAAAGAAACGCTGGTGAATCTGGTAAAAAAAGGGAAAACAGGAGCCGAAGAGATTCAGAAAATGATGGAAACCTTCCGTAATCAGACACCAACCGAGATTAACGGATCAACGATAATTAAAGTGAAAGACTATCTGTTGCAGGTTGAGTCCGATTTTTTAACCGGAGGGAAACGTAAAATATCCTTGCCGGAATCGAACGTATTGCAGTTTTTTACAGCCGATGGTTCAAAAATTTCAGTTCGCCCGTCGGGAACCGAACCTAAAATTAAATTTTATCTGGGAACCAAAGAAAAATTGAGCCATGCGGCCGATTACAAGAAAGTGGAGCAGGAGTTAGACGCTAAACTCGCATCGCTAAGCAAAGCCCTGGGTATTTAATGCATTAGAAAAAACATCTTGCCATATTATAACAAAACCACTTGAAATTCAGGTGGTTTTGTTGTTTATCGCAGCTTTTTTTGCATCGATAAAGCGCATATAATTTGAAAACAAACTTAATTTATTATTTTTGAAGATCTTAAATAGGGTAATTATTATATAAACTATGAAAACAATTGTACAACTTTTTGAAGAAAATGTGAGCAAATTCCCTGAAAATCCACTGCTCCTTGAAAAGAAAACCGATAAATATATTGCGACTTCGTACAAAGACGCACTGCAAAATGTAATAGCTTTTGCAGGAGGCTTACTAAGCCTGGGTATAAAAAAAGGTGATCGCATGGCTTTGTTATCAGAAGGTAGAAACGATTGGGTTTATAGTGAATTGGCCATTCTTTACACAGGTGCAATTAATGTTCCTTTATCGATTAAACTGGAAGCATCGGAAGTAAAATTTCGACTGGAACATTCAGGAACACGTATTATTATTGTTTCAAAAAGTCAGGCAGCTAAAGTTGAAGCAGTTCGCAGCGAATTGCCGGAACTGGAAAAGGTTATTTATCTCGATGAGAAAGAAACATATCAGGACAACGATTTAAGCTGGGCTTCAGTTTTTGAATTGGGTAAAAAATTTAATGCTGAATTTCCAAACGCTGTTGACGAAGCTAAAAATGCAATTCATGGCGACGATTATGCCAATATAACTTATACTTCGGGAACCACTGCCGACCCCAAGGGAATTATTCTTTCGCATCGGAATTATACTGCAAATGTGGAACAGGCTTTAACCTTAATGACAATTCCCGATTCTTTTAAAACCTTGTTAATACTACCACTCGACCATTGTTTTGCGCACGTGGCCGGAATTTATAGTTTTATAGCCAATGGAGCCAGCATGGGCTTTGTGCAAATGGGCGAAACTCCCATGCAGACATTGAAAAATATTCCGATTAATATTAAAGAGATTAAACCAGATATTTTGCTAAGTGTTCCGGCTTTGGCCAAGAATTTTAAAAAGAATATCGAAAAAGGAATTGCCGACAAGGGAAAATTTACCGAAAAGCTTTTCAGTTTTGCCTTGAATGTTGCTTATAAATACAACAAAGAAGGCCACAATAAAGGCAGGGGATTGAATGCCTTACGTGGGCCATTGGTAAAATTATTCGATAAGATTTTGTTTAGTAAAGTCCGCGAAGTTTTCGGTGGCGACCTGAAATTCTTTATTGGTGGTGGTGCATTACTCGATATTGAGTTGCAACGTTTTTATTATGCCATTGGAATTCCCATGCTTCAGGGATATGGTTTGTCGGAAGCAACACCGGTAATTTCATCCAATTCGCTGGTAAAACACAAATTGGGTTCAAGCGGTTACCTGGTGAAACCTTTGGATATTAAAATTTGCGACGATAATGGAAACGAAGTGCCACTGGGACAAAAAGGTGAGATTGTTATTCAGGGCGAAAACGTGATGAAAGGTTACTGGCGAAACGAAAAAGCTACAGCCGAAACCATTAAGGACGGTTGGTTGCATACCGGCGATTTAGGTTATATGGATAATGACGGTTTCCTTTATGTTTTGGGTCGTTTTAAAAGTCTTTTAATTGCCAACGACGGGGAAAAATATTCACCCGAATCGATTGAAGAAATGCTGGTTTCAAAATCACCTTTTATTGAGCAGGTAATGCTGCACAATAACCAGAATCCCTACACCATTGGATTGCTTGTGGCAAATAATGAGGCTTTAAAAAAACACCTGAATGAGCAGGGAATTGATATGAATAGCGACGAGGGACGAGCCGAAGCTTTAAAACGGTTGCAGCAGGAAATTAATGAGTTTAAAAAAGGAGGGAAGTTTGAGGGAGAATTTCCGGAACGTTGGTTACCTGCAGCCATTGGTATTTTGGATGAACCTTTTACCGAGCAGAATAAATTCATAAACAGTACCATGAAAATGGTTCGTGGAAAAATTACTGAACATTATAAAGAGCGCATCGATTATTTATACACCGCCGATGCTAAAAACATTGTAAACGAATTAAATATTAATGCTTTAAAGAAGAATATCAGCAATTAATACAGCAGGAATAAGCTGAAAAAAAAGCAGGTTTATAGCCTGCTTTTTTTTATTCGTGGAAGTAACTTAAATCAAGATTTAAAGCCTCGTAAAACGGGGTAAGCTCAAATTCACCTCCGCCATACGATTTGGCCAGATTTCTTATTTTCTTTTTAATGTCTTCAAATAATTCAGGTGCCAGGTATTCTAAAATAAAAAGATAACTGCCTGTTTCAATTACAGCATCCATAAAATCTTTTGCTTCGCCATTTAAAAGAGAGGTTAGTTTTTCCTGCTGTTGATTTAAAAACAGATTAACTTCGTCAATAATGGGTTTGGCTTTTGAAGTAGCTTTTGCCCCGCCCAAAGAGGTTTTAATATAACCTTCTTTTTTCAGGGGTTTTAAAATATTCTCAGTAATAAAGGCACTGGGATAACTGTGTTTTTTTAATACAAAATTGGTTAGTATTTTAGTTTGTACCTGGTTTATTTCAGCTAAAGGAATTAAAAAAGCTTTTTCAAAAGGTTGTGGTTCATACCCTTCGTAGTTAAGGCCTTTATATATCATTGAATAGCGTTGTGTTTTCTTTGACCGGGTATTCGGAAAACTGTCGAGCTTGACTACTTTTAGAATCCTTCGGACAGTTAAATCTTTTAACAATACAGCTAATATTTCCTGAATGTGTACTTTTTTGGGAGCTCTTAAAAACAAAACCTGCACCGGAAAAAGCTCTGAATTTACCATAACTTAGAATAATTTATAGTTCAAAAGTAAGCAACACAATTTAATTAAAAAATAGCTGATGCCACTATTTTATACCTAAAATATTTAATTTATTGTAAAACGATTGAGTAGTAAGTTTGTTGTGCTTTTTGTGTATGTTAAAGTAGCCGAGTTAAATAGCAAAAAAAAAGAGCTGATTTTCTGTTCAGCTCCTTTTTTAACTACTTAGTTTGTATATAAATACCGTTTGATGCTTTTCTTTGGCGTTTTCACAAATTCCTCGTCCTGAATTTCGACCCGGGCTATGCTCATGTAATTGGGCATCTGCCCGTTTAGTTGTTTTTGACTCTTTTCGAACTCAGCCTGCATGTTTTCTTTTGAAAGTCCGTCGAGTTCAGCTTTTTCAAAATCGGGAACTATTAAGGCGTGCAATTTACCTTGTTTTTCAACTACCAACGATTCAATTACATAAGGCAGGCTGTTTATACGGGCTTCAATTTCTTCAGGATAAATATTTTGTCCCGAAGCTCCCAGAATCATATTTTTGCTACGTCCTTTAATGGTAATAAAACCATTTTTGTCCATTACACCCAAATCGCCGGTTTTTAACCAGCCATCTTCGTCGATGGTTTCGCTGGTAGCTGTAGCATTTTTGTAGTAACCCAGCATTACCTGCGAACCTTTTACCATTATTTCACCTTCAATCATTTCGGGGTCGGGTGAATCAATTTTAACTTTACACTGGCGAATAGGATAACCACAGCTAAACTTTTTGGCTTTATCCCAGGGCGCATAACTTATAATTGGAGCACATTCGGTCATGCCATAACCCACCGTATATTTGAATCCGATTTTTTTTAAGAAACTTTCAACTTCTTTGTTAAGCGCAGCTCCACCAATAATTACTTCGATAAAATTACCACCAAAGGCTTCTTCAAGGCTCTTTTTAACCTTATTGTGAACCAATTTTTTCAGTAAAGGAATTCCCAGCAGAATATGTGGTAAGCCACTGCTGATAGCTGGTTTTACCTTATTGCGATAAACTTTTTCGATAATTAAAGGAACCAATACAACCAATCGTGGTTTTATCTCTTTAAACGCCTGTAAGATAACCTGTGGCGAAGGAATTTTTCCTAAAAAAGTAATGTGGCAGCCCATAACAAACTCAACCAGTAACTCAAAAGCCAATCCGTAGGCATGAGCTAAGGGAAGGAAAGAAACAATCTTATCGCCGGGACGCAAATCCATTACATCAAAGCCAAATTCAATGTTTGTGGCAAAATTTCCATGGCTTAGCATAACCCCTTTTGATAAGCCCGATGTTCCTGAAGTATATGAGATGGAAGCCAGGGCATCGTGAGGCTGTTTATTCAGACTGAAAGTTTCAGGAGTTAAATCCAGTTTTAATGCGTTGCTTTCATTTAAGTATTTTGAAACATCGCTATCTCTTTCGTACAAAACTTCGTAGGAATCGAGTGAAATAAACCCGCGAATGTTTGGGAATTTTTCAACATCCAGTTTTTCAAAAATATAGTCCGACAGAAACATAAGTACCGAATCGGAGTGATTAACGGTATTTTCAATATCGCCTGCCGGAAAATCCTGTAATAGCGGTACACTTACCGTACCGTACGATATGGTGCCCAAAAATGTAACGGCCCAGTTTGAATTATTTCGCCCAATTTGGGCCACTTTGTCTCCTGGCTTCAGGCCAAGTTTTTCAATAACATAGTGAATTTTTTTAATTCGTTCTGCGGCCTCTTTATAGCTGATGCTTCCCTCCTGATAATCAGCTAAAGCCTGCAGGTCCCAATGTTTTTTGATGCTGTTTTCAATGAACTCTACAAAAGTTAACATACCCTTTAAGTTGGTTACTACTATTTTTGCTTCAAACAAATATGTTCAAAAATATGTTTTTCGATCGAAATAAAAAATATTATCGCAATAATTAGATTAACACCTGTGTGTTAGTATGGCTAATTTATTCTACTTTAATAAAATGCGTTTTATTGGTTGGTGAAAAGATTTTTTTAGGAAAGAACAGTTTTCTATGGAATTAATCTATTTCGTTTAATAAATTATCTACTTCCAATTTGGTGTCGCTTAGTTTTTGTTTGCAATTTTTAATTAGTTGAGCAACTTTTTTTACCTTGCTCGAAAGCTCATCCACATTCAGTGTTTGGGTTTCAATCTCCTCAATTATCGATTCTATCTCAGCAACGGCTTTTTCGTATGAAAACTTCTGACTCATTTTTGTCTTACTTAAATTCAATGCAAGTATACTAAAATTAACAGGCTGTTCAAAAAATGAAGCTTTTAGATTGGTCGATTAACTATTTTTTTTGATTAAAAGAGTATTGGAATTCATAATTTTTTATAAATTTGTACGTGTATTTCTAAAATTATAGTAATACAAAACCAGTAAATTAGGTTCTTTTAATTATTAATTTCTTTATTTTAAAATACCAGATGGTTTTTATAAGAAATTGATTCTTTTGCTATTGAAATTGTAGATTTAAAGTCTTTTATATTGCCTGATAACAGGTATTTTTTTCATGGGTTAATGGTTGCAAAACACTCGCAGATTTATCTGTCGGGTGTTTTGTTTTTTTATGCCTAATGCAAACTACAGATGCTAAAATGCTTCCTTTTAAGCAACATTAATTCGAATTAAGCTGAAATTGCAGTTGTGTTTAATCTTCCAATAAATCTTTGGCCGAATAGGTTTTTTTGTGCTTCGACTTGTTGTACTTAAATCCAACAATTAAAATGTCGTCAATCTGTTCGCTGTTTCCTTTCCAGGCTTCAAACGTTCGTTGAATAATTACGGGTTGCTCTTTTAAAGGACGTCTGTTAATGTCGGTTAAAAGTTGACGGAAACGGCCAAAGTTGAATTTCTTTTCGCCTGTTTCGTTAAATTGCGAAGTGTAACCATCGGAGAACATGTAAACTGAATCGTTCTCAAGTAAAGGTATGGTGGTATTGGCAAATATTTTTTGAATGTTATCGTAATATTCACCAATGGGGTAGATACTTCCTTTAAAAGTTATGGCTTTGCCGTCGCGAAGCAGCATGATGGGTCGTTGGGCACTGGCGAATTTCATTTCGTTGGTATCCAGATCAATAGTACATACTGAAGCATCCATACCTTCGAATCGCTGTTCGTGATGGTTTTTATAAACCAGCAAATCGTTAATTTCAATGTCGAGCCGCGACAATATTAGCGCCGGATCGGTAATGTATTCATAATTTACCAGGTGATGCAGTATGGTCATTCCAATCATGCTCATAAAAGCCCCCGGAACTCCATGGCCTGTGCAGTCGGAAGCTACTACCACTATCTGGTTGTTTATTTTTGAGTACCAGTAAAAATCACCACTTACAATATCGCGCGGTAAAATATAAACAAACGACTCGGGGAAAAGCTCGGTAAACTCTTCGGGAGCCGGAAGCAGCGATTCCTGAATCCGATGTGCATAATTTAAGCTGGCCGTTAAATCATCCTGTTTATTTTCGAGCAGATTTTTCTGGTGGTCGAGTAATTTGTAAGCCTCATTTAATTTTCGGTTTACCTGATATAAAAATTCCGATTGCTCCTCAATCTCATTATTCCGTTCTTCAATATTATTAACCATTTTATTGAAGTTTTTTGAGAGTGTTGCAATCTCATTGTGGCCTTCTTCATTAACCCGCTCCCGATAATTTCCGTTGGCTATTATTTTGGTTTTGTCAATCAAATCGTAAATAGGAAAAACTATGGCTTTGGCACGATTGTAAATTAAGAAGAACACCAATAGCAAACTGAAAAGTAATACCAGGCTTATCTTTAGCTTTTCTTTCCGGATAAATTGCTCCTGACTTGCCGGATCGTTGGATATACGGATAATGGTACCGCTAAAAATTTTAGGATCCTGATCTTTCAGAAAAAAGTAGGTGTAATTTATATGGCTGCTTCCGTTTTCAGCATGTCCAACAGTTATCATTTTTCCATGCAGTAAATCATCAATTAAAGGCAGGTGAGCCGGAATAAATTCGCGCTTTAAGTTTAAGGGATAAGGTTTATCGGCATAAAAGAAAATATCGACCGAAGTAAGGTTGGGTTTCTTTTGTGGAATTTCATCCAGATGTGTAATGGTATAATTATAAATTTTATCGGCCTGAGCTGAATACAAGCCTATCTCGATAATATACTTTCCGTCGGAGGTGGGCTGATAACAATATTTTTTGTAACGCTTGGTTTTATGTTCAAAAAAGAACCGGGGACTGTCGAATATTTCGTTTTCGAAAATGTCGAGCAGGTAGTTTTTATGTGCATCGCCAAAGCTGAAAAAATTTATATAGAGGTCTTTTTTAAACGTAGTGTTTACAACTATACCGTCGCGGTTTATAACGTATATGTCGAACAGCTCACTATCCATCTCCAATTCCTTACGGATTTGAAGTAAATCGAGATTTTCGATGTTTTGGGTGTTTTTAAAATACTGTTCAATAAGGGTTTTACTATAAGCCCGCATTTGCTGCTCCATGGGCTCTTCAATAATGGAAAGTGCCACCAGCTCAAGTTCAATAAACGATTTTATTTCTTCGTAAATGAAATCCCGTTCGGTATGGTTGTTTATATTTAATATAGTTCTTGTATTCCGATAACTAAAAATGGCTAATATAATTAGTCCCATTATAACCGGGAGCACAATATTTATTAGCAATTGTTTGTATATGGAATTAATTTTCACAGTATTAATTAAAAATATTAAGTACGATGTTTACATTTTGATGCCTAAATATAATAAAAATCAGAAACAAGAATTACTTATTGTTAAATTTGGTTGATTGTTTTTCTGATTTTAACCAGTTTTTCAAGTAAATTTCTCAGGTAATCGAGTTTAAGCATGTTCGCTCCATCCGATAAGGCTTTTGCCGGGTCAGGATGAGTTTCGATAAAGATTCCGTCAACACCAACAGCAATTCCTGCGCGCGCAACCGTTTCAATTAAGTCGGGACGGCCGCCGGTAACTCCTGAAGTCTGATTGGGTTGTTGAAGCGAATGAGTAATGTCAAGAATTACAGGTAGTCCGGTTTGCTGCATCTCGGGAATTCCCCGGTAATCGATTAATAAATCCTGATAACCAAAAGTAGTACCCCGTTCGGTAAGCATCACTCTTTGGTTACCCGCATCGATAACTTTTTGAGCTGCAAATTGCATAGCTCCGGGCGCTAAAAACTGTCCTTTTTTAATATTTACTACTTTTCCTGTTTTTGCTGCCGCTTCGAGTAAATCAGTTTGACGGCATAAAAAAGCCGGAATTTGTAACACATCGACCACTTCGGCAGCAATGGCGGCTTCTTCAGCTGTGTGAATATCGCTAACCACAGGTACTTTTAAGTCACAGCGTACTTTGTGAAGAATTTCTAATGCTTTTTGATCGCCAATACCGCTGAACGAATCTTTTTTGCTCCGGTTGGCTTTGCGATACGATGCTTTAAATACATAAGGTATCTCCAGTTCGTTGGTAATTTCAATAACCCGTTTGGCAACTTCGAAAACCAATGCTTCGTTTTCAACCACACAGGGGCCGGCCAAAAGGAAAAAATTTCCCGATGAAGTATGCTTAATAAAAGGAATTGATGTTATCATTTTATGTTACTTTATCAAAATATTGGCTCAAATATAATATAAAAATTGGCGCTAGTTTGCAATACCTGAAGTGAATGTTCGAAATAATTTATCAGAAAGCCAATTTCTAACGGTTTGTTTTACTATTGAGGCTTTATGTGTATTTTTACCGAATAAAATTTTGTAGCCATGAGCGAAGAAACCATTTGTGCCATATCTACAGCTCCCGGAAACGGAGCTATATCTTTAATCCGCTTGACGGGCCCCGAGGCCTTCAATATTGCAGCGCGTATATTTTATTCGCGAAAAAAAGGTTTTTCATTGCACAAGCAAGCAACCCAAACCTTGCATTTTGGCGAAATACGTAACAACAACCAACTTATCGATGAGGTTTTACTGGCTGTTTTTAAGCAACCTCATACTTACACAGGCGAAGATATGGTAGAGATTTCGTGTCATGGCTCGGTTTATATTCAGCAAACCATACTTCATTTACTTATAAAAAACGGAGCGCAACTGGCTCAACCCGGAGAATTTACGCAAAGAGCTTATCTGAATGGAAAAATGGATTTATCGCAGGCTGAAGCGGTGGCTGATTTGATAGCCTCGCAAAGCGAAGCGGCTCATAAAATTGCCATGAACCAGATGCGCGGAGGTTTTTCGCACGAACTGGCTACCTTGCGGGCTCAACTGCTGCAATTCATAAGTCTGATTGAACTGGAACTCGACTTTAGCGAGGAGGATGTGGAGTTTGCCGACCGCACACAACTGAAAAAACTGTTGTTGAGTATTGAGCAGGTAATTATACGACTCATTAAATCGTTTGAGCTGGGAAATGCCATTAAAAATGGTGTTCCCGTTGCCATTGTTGGTGAACCCAATGTTGGAAAATCGACTTTGTTAAATGCCATTCTGAACGAAGATAAGGCCATTGTTTCTGAAATAGCCGGCACAACCCGCGACACCATCGAAGATATGTTTAATTATGCGGGAATTACCTATCGCTTTATCGACACGGCAGGATTGCGGCATACCACCGATACGATAGAGAGTCTGGGAATTGAGCGTACTTATCAAAAAGTAAATCAGGCTAAAATTGTTTTGGCTTTGTTCGATGCCCGCGATGCTGATGCTAAGATAATCAGTGAACTGGAATCGCTGGCTCAAAAGGGGGCTGGTGATAAAACGGTGATTCTGGTACGTAATAAAATCGATTTGTTGCAAAACGAAACAAAACCGCTGAATCATCCCTTGTTGTTTGCCCAGGTGAATCTGTCGGCCCGCAACAATCAATCGGTCGATGTGCTTTTAGAAACCATTGGCCAAGCCACTTACCGCGATGCACTCGAGAATAACGAAGTAATAGTAACCAACCTCCGGCATATCGAAGCACTTACCCAGGCTCTGGAATCTTTACAACGGGCCTTAAGCGGACTGGAAAAAGGCATCACCAACGATTTTCTGGCCATGGACATCCGCGAAGTAATTCATTTTTTAGCCGGCATTACCGGCGATGAAATCTCGACCGATGAAATCTTAGGAAATATTTTTAGCCAGTTTTGTATCGGGAAATAAACTTGCTAAAAGAGGATTAGCATTTTATATAATGGCATTTGATAAAGAGGGAAAATAGATTTTAGATAATGACAGTACATCCGGTCGATATAACATTATACAAGTCCTTATTTCGGGGTAGAAACGATATTTATGCAGTTCGTTGGGAAAAGGATGGACGGGGAGGTTATATGCCTGCTTATAAAGTTGACTGGACTGATTACAATAAACATAAGGCTCAAGGTGGAACTTTTAAGGATTATTCAAATAAAGAACATCTTCCTTTTAATGATGATGCAATACAGGCTCATTTATCAGGAAAAGAAACATGCGGCATATATCCCTTATTGGAAGACAATACATCGTATTTTATAGCAGTCGATTTTGACAAGCAAAACTGGCAACAAACAATACTAAATCTATATCATACTTGTCAGAAGTATGGCATTCCTAGTTACATTGAGCGTTCACGGTCAGGAAATGGAGGCCATTTATGGGTATTTTTTAAGCAGGCATTTCCGGCAGAACAGAGTCGAAAAATTATGTTTGAATTATTGCGTCATTCAAACATTATCTCACACTTTGAAAAGGAACCCAGTTTCGACCGCTTATTTCCCAATCAGGATTATCATTCAGGTAAAGGGATGGGTAATCTGATTGCGTTACCATTACAAGGTAAATCACAAGACCAGGGCAATTCATGTTTTATCAATCCAGAAGCATTTGAGCCATATTCCGACCAATGGAATTTCCTTGAATCAATAGAGACTGTTGAAATTGAAAAACTGAATGAACTTTATGAAGAGTTATTTAATGCTAAACCAAGGGAAGTATTTATTTCTACTGATACAAGGGAATCCATCAATTATCAATTGGAAATAGTAATCAGTAACCAGATTTATTTGAAACGGACACAATTGAGCCAAAAGCTAATTGTGTTTTTACGAGACCAGCTTAACTTTTATAATTCAGATTATCTGGCAAAAAAGAACCTTGGTAAAAGTGTTTTTAATACAGAAAAATTTTTCAGGCTAATAGAAGAATCTGACAATGCGGTTATGATACCCAGAGGATTTTCAGCAAGCCTTGTACAATTCTGTTCTAAAGAGAATATCCCCTACAAAATAATTGATAAAAGGGAGAAAAAGGAAGCTGTTGAGTTTGATTCAAACATTGAGTTACAAGACCATCAGGAAATAGCGTTAGAAAAAGTAAGAGAAAAGGATTTTGGAGTGATTGTTTCTCCTCCTGGTTCTGGGAAAACAGTTATCGGTCTTGAAATTATTGCAGAAAAAAGACAACCTGCTTTAATTATTGTGCACCGGAAACAGTTATATGACCAATGGATTGAAAGAATTCAGGACTTTCTCAAAATACCGAAAAAGGATATTGGTCAAATTGGGAAGCAGAAGAAAAAAATTGGGAAACACATTACCATTGCAATGATTCAGACACTTACAAGAATTGAAGACTACGATGAGTTTGCAAATGCTTTCGGAACTATTATTATTGATGAATGCCATCATATACCAGCAAAATCGTTCCGTGAAGCTATCGTACATTTCAATGCTTTTTATTTATATGGTTTAACCGCTACTCCAAAGCGGAAGAATAATGACCAGAAGCTGATATTCATATATATTGGAAACATCCTTCATCAGGTTAATCAAAAGGAGTTTCTTGACAATAAAAATATTCAGACCGAAATAAATATTAAAGAAACAGAGCTTTTTGCTCCATTTGACTATAAAATTGATAAGTATGAAACAATATCAAGAATCTTGGTTCACGATACGCTGCGTAATTCCCTAATATTAAAAGACATTGATGAAAATGCCAAACGTTTTAAAACAATACTCATTCTTTCAGAGCGAAAAGCTCATGTTGATATTCTTAACCTCTACCTTAAAGATAAATACGAAACCATTACCATACACGGCGATGATTCTGAAAGTTCAAGAAAGAGTAAGATTGAGCAAATTAAGCAAGGCCATTTCAAAATTGTAGTTTCAACCGGGCAATACTTTGGAGAAGGAATTGATATAAGCAATCTGGAATGTTTGTTTATAGTTTATCCATTTGCTTTTGAAGGCAAATTAATTCAATACATTGGAAGAATACAGCGTTCTGAGAACCGTCCGGTTATTTTTGATTACAGAGATTCAAAAATTGATTATTTTGAGAAAATGTTTAAGCAGCGCAATCGTTATTACAAAAAGCTGATGAAATGATGAATATTAGAATGAAGCTTCGTAAATATGTTTTTACCAATTATACTAGAAATGTCTATCGATATGATCTTAAGTTAGGCAGGAGCATTAGCGGATTTTTGGAATAATTAAAATTTAGTGACAATGGCATACAATAACCAACATCACACTATAATATACAACACAGCCGATGGTAAGGCTTCTGTTTCACTTTATGCTAAAGATGGCATGGTGTGGATGAACCAGAATCAATTGGCAGAACTTTTTGACACCTTTAAGCAAAACATTAGTCAACAGATTATTAACATTTTGAATGAAGTGGAGTTACATGAAAATTCAGTTGTAAAGAATTACTTGACAACTGCCGATGATGGAAAGGAATACAACTAATGACAATACTTGAGTTAATCAATATCATCCCCTTTAAAATCTTACAACGTGGGCAGAGTTACTTTGACAATGGAAATATTTTACAGCTCAATCAGGGTAGCGATGGAACCTGGCATGCCGAAGTTGAAGGCAACTATGGTAATTATGAGGTAGAGATTAAACCAGATAACAGCAGTGAATCGGCTGATTATTATTGTGATTGTCCCTATGATGGTGCAATCTGCAAGCATGTTGCTGCGGTTGCCCTGGCAATTAACGAAGAAAAAACAATTACTATATCTTCAAATGATGAAGAACCTGAGGAAGAAAGTTGGGAACAGTTAATAAAGGATGCTAAGCCCAAAGATTTGAGAAATTTCATGCTTGACTTTGGCGTTAAGAATCAGGATTTCAGACATCAAATTAAGCTTGCCTTTTCAAAACCAGTTTCTGTGGAGAATGCTGATAATATACCTTATTACCAGAGCCAGATAAATGGCATCTTTGATAATTACGATTACCGTGGCTTCATTGACTATCGAAGCAGTTATAAAGCGATGAAAGATGTTACTCAATTTCAGATAAAGGCCGATGATTATTATACAAAAGGTAATCTGAATGAGGCTTTTTGCATTTCGGCTGCTATTGCAATGGAGGGAGTAAAGGCCATTCAGTATATGGATGATTCATCGGGCGAATGTGGTGGTGCAATTTATGAAGCATTCCGGGTTATTGAAAATATTCTGAATAACAGTAAACCATCAAGCGAATTAAAAGAACGAATTTTCAACTGGCTTTATGAGCAGGTGCAAAATTCAGATTATAGAGATTATGGTGTTGGAGACAGCCTGGAACCATTATTTT
The DNA here is from genome assembly GCA_050179685.1 of Salinivirgaceae bacterium. GTDB lineage: Bacteria > Bacteroidota > Bacteroidia > Bacteroidales > SZUA-534 > GWE2-40-63. Next base: position 12,506 of record JBFXEW010000010.1, on the reverse strand, counting down.
TTGAAACCGCTGCATCTTTAAATCAAATGGACATTGCCTATGAGTTTATTGATACTAAAATAATTGAGTTGGACAAGAAAGATGGCTGGAGTAAAAAGTATTATTTACAAAACTATTTGGTGCAAAAGATAAACCTGTTGGAGTCTGAAGGTCGCACAGCGGAAGCCGACAATATCGTAGATTCTTATCTGCATTTTGAGAAATTCAGGCAAATAAGGGTGGAACAGGCTTTGTCAGCAAACAATCCGGAAGAAGCTGAAAAGCTTATACTTGATGGAATAAAAATAGCACAACAAGATGATGCTCCCGGTACGGCTCATCAATGGAAAGATCAATTACTTGAGCTTTACAAGCAACAACAACAAGCCTTTAAGTACAATATACTGGCAAGAGAACTCTTTGTTGAAAATACTTCGGATATTAAATACTTTAAAATTTATAAGCAGACCAGCCCAAAGGATGACTGGGAAGAGAAAAGAAATAAGCTCATTGCCGAACTGAAAAACAAAAAACGAGGTTATTACGGCGGAATTTCCTTGGATGATTTGGCAAAGATTTATATTGAAGAACAAATGATAGATGAACTCTTTGCTATAGTAAGTTCTTCAAACAGTATTCATACCATTATTAAATATACTAAGCACCTAAAAGAGAAATACCCTGCTGAATTGTTGGAATATTACAAAGCAGCCATTGAGATACAGGCAGAGCATACGGGACGTAATATTTATGTTTCTTTGGTGCAATACTTAAAACAAATGGCTAAACTTAAAGGAGGCTTACCTGCTGCAAAAGCATTAAAAGTTTCATTATTGGATAATTACAAAAACCGTCCGGCTATGAAAGAAGAATTCATAAAATTAAACTGGGATTAATGTTGTTAATTTTGGAAGTGTAAGGAGTGTAAAATAAACCCCGTCTTGAATTTTTCTTGCAAACAGTTTTTTACTTTATTTAAAAATTAAAATTTTCCCCTTAACGCAACCAAATCCTTTTGAAGTGTATCTGCTTATAAAATTTTTTTATGAAAAATTTTATAAGCCCCATCCTTTTAGTTTGTCTGTTAGCCGGTTCCTGCGATAAGGATAACAACAGCGACTTCAATTTAGGTGAAGGAATTGAGATATACCGTACCCAAACACCTTATTACGCAAATTTAGATCAGGATTACAGTCAGGTTGACTTTGATACCATTTTATTGGAAAACACCCCAGTGCTGCGATATAACCACTTGCTTAAATACGACACCGCAAACCACAAGCTTACCCTGGCTGTTTCGCACGATTCCTTAAAAATTGGCGTTGCTACTGTTTATGGACGTATGTTTGTGCTCACAATAGACAAAGAACCTGTTTACTGTGGCTTTTATTGGCCGCTGATTTCATCCATTCCCTGTCCCTGGGTTTTTATTGTGGAACCCTACTATGAATTGGATGGTTTGGCCGACAATGAAATTATGATACGTTTTAATTCACAACACTACAGCGACCCCCGACTTGATTCGCGTTTGTTGGAACGCTTAAAGAAAGACAATAAACTTCGATGATACATAACCAGAGTTTAAATTAACAAATACAGCCTTAAGATGAGAAAATCAATCGTTATTCTTTTATCGTTTTTAATCATTAATCAGTTCGCAGCGGCTCAGGAAAACGCTCCTAAATTACTAAACGGAAAAATTGGGCTTACCTTTTCTTCTTTTGGAGAAAACCAGGTCTTTCGGTTTAGTGAATATGACGGAGCTCCGGCTTATGAAAGCGATTATTTTAGAACCCTGGGAATCAGTTGGATTTATCCGGTAAACGCCTGGTTGGAATTCGAAACCGGTATAGAATATGCTGAGCATCATATTACAATAAATCCCACCTTGCCTCCCGATTCAGAAAATACTTCGCGCCCGGCCGAATTTGCCTTAATTAATGTACCTTTCTCGTTAAGAGCCAATTTCTTGAAGTATTTTTTCATGAACGGGGGTTTAATTTTAGATGTCGATGCGTCAACATCCAGTTCAATCGACAATCAAACCGGAATTGGAACCCTTCTGGGTTTTGCTGCAAAATACGATTTCAGCTTTGGGCTTACCGCTTTTGTTAATCCTTATTTTAAAATTCATTCCATAATACCTTTTCAGGATGCAGAGCATCATCAAAGGGTTTGGGAAAATGGCGTAAGGCTTGGCTTAACTTACGACTTTGGAAAGTAGTATTTTAAAAATTTCGAACAACAGCATTCATTTATAAAGATAACCTGCATAAGTAAATAACTAATCCTCAAATTAAAATGAAGCGACTGATTTATAGTTTACTTTTCTTACTGTTGATGGTAAGTTGCGAAAAGGGTGATTCCCTAAGCAGTGTCGATAGAAATGTGATTTCTGAAGATGGTTCGATTCCCTTTGAGGAATTGCTGATTCTGATGAATCTAAAAACAAGCGACAGTACTTATTTAGTAGTTAAATCAATTGATTCAGTGAGTATCTTCATCAACAATTATCATTGGAGCAAAACCAATTCTCAGATTCTCGACACATCAAAGGTTAACAAAACCCTGGTGGGGAATAGCTACCAGACCAAACAAAAGATAAATTATTTGATTATTGCCAATCAACAAATCGAAGAACCCGCTTATACTACAGCCGGAGAATTTGCCCAATACCTGAATGCCGTTTACGAGCTGAAACCGGGAGAATATGCCTGTTTAATTGAATCGTTTCAAATTACGTTTAACGATAATTCAACAAAAATTTATTATCCTTTTGAGTACACCACTTTTAAAGTGGAACAAAATTCAAGAAGTTCTTATATTGGTGAAATCGAGATAAAAATTAATTATTAGTCTGGTAAATTTCAAGTGAAATGATGTAGGAAGAGTGATAAGGCTAATTTTACCAGAATATTATTGAATTAATAAAATTAGGAGGTTGATCAAAAACAAACGGCTTCCAAAAAATAGTTATTGGAATCGAAACAATCACTTAGTAAGACCGGGAAGCTGAGAACTTGTTCGAAGATCACCCGGCCGCACTTGGTGATTGTAAAGATGTAGATACTATTTTTTGGTGCCTTGACTTTTTTGCTTCGTTTTTGGGTCAAGCCAAAAATGAAGAGCCCAGCCGGCTTGAGGCGAAAAATAAGCTCTATATTGTAACAACAATACAGGTTAGGTTTTTATAAAGAATGAAAGTAACTTTATTTATTTTTAACAGATCATAAATAATTAAAATTAATTAAATGAAGCCTTCAAAACTCATACTCCTGGTTTTTGCATTGGGAATCATGCAATCGTGCTATAAACCGGCAACTATCCGGGTACAAAACAACATTACACAGGTAAAAATTGTGGACGTAAAATGGGGAGAGGTTTACCTGGCAACAGAATTGCTTCCAGGAGAAACTTCTGAAAAAATGTCTGTTGAAAAATATGAAAAGGAATTGCTGGGTAAACATCCGGTTTCATTCATAATGACAGCAAATAACAAGTCGGTTTATCTTGAAACAGAAGAAGAATTCTTATTGAATGAAGACGACGATTTATTGATTATTTTAACCGACGACACCCCGGTAAAAAATCCCAACGAATAATTTGGCGTATCAAACGGAAGCTTGCTAATGGTCAATCCTTAAAATGGAAAATACCAGAGAAGAGCGAGAACTACTATTGAGAGTTATAAGACAGGAAATCTGCTGAAGGCAGCAGCAATCAACTTCACCCAAATTATCAGTATAGCCTGCCTGCATCGGGCAACATTGAGCCAACCTTGTCTTAAACCATAAAACAGCATTGGTTAATGTAGTGTTTCTGTCTGTAAATTACCTCCTTACGATTGGAAATATCAATATTATGTTTTACTTTTAATATTGTTTTTTTTATGTCAACTGGCTTTAAAAAACCAATTATAAATAAGAGATTATGGAAACCCTGGAATCACAAAAAACGTTTTTGACCTTTGGATTTTATGCATCCTTTATTTTGTCATTGCTAACCCTGGTAACCTTTGGTTTCGCCATAACTGCAATTCCTTCTGCCGGACCATACTGTCCGGGAAATTGTATGGATTATCCGTTTCCCGATATACTTTTATATTACCCCAGAGATTACCGTTGGATGTATCTGGCTATTTTTCAGTTGTTTGCTTTTGTGGTTTTTATGGTAAGCAATCATTATATGGCCAATACGACGAAAAAACTTTTTACCTTTCTTAGCATCGCCTTTGCATTGATTTCAGTTACCGTTTTATTGCTGGCCTTTTTTACCCAGTTTTCAGTGGTCCCAATTAGCGTAATGAAAGGTGAGACCGAAGGAATTGCACTAATTACGCAATATAACGACCATAGATTGTTTATAGCCATGGAAGAGTTGGGGTATATAACCATGTCCATTGCCTTGTTTTTTCTGGCCTTTGCTTTCACAAAGCGTTACCGCCTGGAAAGAGGAATACGCATTATTCTGATAGGCCAATTAGTTTTAAATGTTTTTGCTTTTCTGTATTACATATTCAAATTCGGAATTGAACGAAGTTACCTGTTCGAAGTAGCCACCATCAGCATTAATTGGTTGACACTTATTATTGCGGGCTTATTGTTAGCGATATATTATAGAAAAAGTGTAAGAAGAATAAGTTACCTGAACGAATAGTTTAATTGCTTATTTTAATTGTATGAAAAATGTGCTTATGAATCATACAAGCGTAGCCCCCTGTGGCGTAATTTGCGATTTATGTTATGGGTTTCAGCGCACTAAAAATAAATGTGTTGGCTGTAATCAAAGTGGCAATAAACCCTACCATTGCACAGTGTGCAGCATAAAAAGCTGTGCCGAAAAACAAGGCAACGAGCAATTACTTTGTTCTGTGTGCAGTAAATTTCCCTGCCGGCGAATTAAAGATTTGGATAAGCGCTACCGCTTAAAATATGGCGAAAGCATCATTCAAAACCTGAATCAAATTGAGGTATTAGGTATGGCTCAGTTTATTCGTGAGACTTAAATTTCATGAGTTTGCGAAATGAAATTTTCTAGTCGAATCCCGACTTATGTCGGGACTGAAAGCGGGAGCGAGGGTAAATACCCCGCCTCTTGAGGCGATAATAAGAAAATATTTTTTGTAGATACCCCGTCTGCTTGCAGCGGGGAGCTTCATTTTTTCTTTCCCCCTGCAAAAAGTCAGTCAAAGAAACCCCAACCCACATTGTAGCACATTCCCAAGCCCACACAGCCTGTCCCTGCCATTCGGGAAGCCAACGCTCTGCCCAAAGAATTGTAAAAGAGCTACAATCTTTCCACCACTTTACATAATATGATGATACATTCATTAAATTATTAAAAAAAGAAAAGAAATATTTTTGATTGATAAAATTTTTCTACTTTTGTACTGTAAAACAATTTTAGTACAAAAAGTACATAAATGCAAATGGACGAAACAAAAGATATAATTGTAAGTGTAGCAAATAAATTATTTAGTCGATTTGGATTTCAGAAAACCTCAATGGACGAAATTGCTAAAACTGCACGTAAAGCCAAAGGTTCTTTATATTACCACTTTGCAAGTAAAGAGGCATTGTTTAAAGAAGTCGTATCAAGAGAAATGACCGTTCTTAAAAATCAATTATCTGTCGTTGTCCATAATACAGAATTGAATGCAGGGGATAAAATTAAAAATTATCTTTTGCTGCGCATGGAACTATTAAATAATGCAGCCAATTACCACGAAACCTTAAAAGCTGACTTTTACGAACATTATATATTTATTGATGATTTAAGAAGTGAATTAGATAAATGGGAACTGGTTAATTTAAGAAATATATTGGAACAAGGAATTGATGAAGGAGCTTTTAATAAAAGTGGAAATATTGAAGTGCTGCTTGAAATGATAATTATGGTTTTAAAGGGGTTAGAAATTCCTTTCTTTTTACAAAATAAATACACCAGATATTCACCTCATTTTGATGATTTGATTGGAGTTTTAGTAAAAGGAATATCAAAATAATTTTTTTGCTTTAAAAATGACTAGAAAACGAATACAGTACAAACAAACTAAAAAATAATGATGGAAAAATTATCTCGGATTATCATAAAATTGAAATGGATAATCGTTGCAAGTGTTTTGGCTTTAACCATTTTTTTTGGTTATCAAACTAAGTTTTTAACTATCAACTCTGATATTCTGACTTCTTTGCCCGATGACGACCCTGCTGCGTCATTATATAAAGAAATTGGAACTCAATTTGGCGGGAACGACATGGGGATGATTGTGTTGGAATCTGACAATGTTTTTAAAACTGAAATATTACAGCATATTAAACAAATTACCGACAGCCTGAGATATACTGATGGGGTTTCAACGGTGACGAGTTTGACCAATATACTGGATATCAAAAGTTCTGAATGGGGAATTGAAATAGGAAAACTGGTTGATGAATACAATCTGCCGGTTAAGCAATCAGATTTAGATAGTCTTAAAAATTATACCTTCTCAAAAGAGATGTACAAAGGGGTAATTGTTTCCGACGACGGCACCGCTACTGCAATCATTTTTACGCTTCTGCCCGATGCAGATAAACAAGCTGTTGCAAAGGAGATTAAGCGTAAGGTTGAAAACCTGAATTTGCCCGAAACTCTTTATTTCGGCGGCCTGCCTTTGATGATGAACGATATTAACGATTTAATAATATCTGATATTATTTGGTTGATACCTTTTGTTTTTCTTGTTATAGCAATTATTCTTTTGATTAGTTTTCAATCGTTTCGCGGCGTATTATTGCCATTGCTGACCGCCGGGATTTCTGTAGTCTGGACTTTGGGAATCATGTCTGTTGCAGGCTATGAGCTTACCATTATATCCAATATCATACCGGTTGTACTGCTTGCGGTGGGCAGTGCCTATACCATTCATGTGCTGAACAGTATTAACCACATGGCCATTCAGGACAAAAAACAAGCATTAATCAAGGCGATGGCGTATATTACCATTCCGGTCATATTGGCAGCCGTTACCACTGCAATAGGTTTTGTTTCGTTTGTTTTTGGCGCATACCTTACAATGATTAAGGACTTTGGGATATTCACGGCAGTCGGTACAATCATCGCTTTGTTGTTGTCCATATTCTTTGTGCCGGCCCTGATTTCAGCTTTTTCAATGTACCGAAAGAAAAAAACTGTTGAAGATACGGAAAAGAAAACGCTCTTAACCCATAAGATATTAATACCGCTAACGCAAACCCTTTTTAAGCATCCTAAATATACAATTACTGCATGGGCATTCATTCTTTTGGTAAGTGTTATCGGGATTTTTCAAATTGAAACCAGTGTAAACATGGCGGATTATTTTAAAAAAGATAATCCTACCAGGGTGGCAGAAGAGGTGATGCAAAAGAAATTTGGAGGTTCGCTACCCATATTCGTTGTTTTTGAGGGCGATATGCAAAGTCCGGAAGTTCTGCAAAAGATGATTGAAACGCAACGTTTCATGAAAGAAGACCCCAGTATTGACGTAACCCAATCGGTTGCCGACCTGATAGAGCAAATGAACGATGCCATGGGCGAAGGGAAAAGAATACCCGATGACAAGGCAAAAATTGAGCAATTATGGTTCCTGCTCGATGGTCAGGATGTGATGCCGCAACTGGTTAATGACGACCTTACCAAAGGCGTCATTCAATCAAAATTTGCCTCAGTGGATACGAAAGACATTGAAGCATTTACTAAAAAGATGAACCGTTTTATTGAAGAAAACCAAAATGAATATTGCCAAATAGAGCTTACAGGAATGCCATCCGTTTACGATAAGCTCAACAGCAGCTTGTTAACCAGCCAGCGCAACAGTTTATTAATCGCTATTGCACTGGTTATATTTATCGTAAGCGCGATTTTGAGGTCTGTTTCCAAAGGGGTTTTTGCCGCAATTCCCGTGGTTGCAACAATTATTGTCCTGTTAGGAATCATGGGAATAACCGGAATCCCGCTCGATATAGCAACTGTACTGGTAGGCAGTATTGCTTTGGGTATAGGAATTGATTATTCCATCCATATCATCACCGGATTTAATAATCATCTGCTGGAAAACGGAGATGCAGAAAAAGCAATCGAAAGCGTTATTTTATTGAGCGGCAAGGCAATAATCATTAATGTGACATCGGTTTTAGCAGGATTTTTAGTGCTCCTGTTTTCACAAATCGTACCCTTACAAAATTTTGGACTACTGATTGGCATTAGCATGATTGGTTCCGGGTTTAGTGCGCTATCACTGCTGCCTGCTATTCTTATATTGGCAAACAGAAAACGTAAAATAGTAGCAAACAATCACTAACAATTAAAAATAAATAGTATGAAATCAAGATTTCAAACAGTGGTTTTAACCGCTTTAATCGTAGCAGGAAGCATATTTTCTGCAAATGCGCAAGACGCAAGTGCCATTCTAAAAAAAATGGACGATGTGATGTACTCGCCCAAAGACATGACAGGGAATAATAAAATTATTCTTATCGACAAAAACGGGAAAGAGGAAATCAGGGAAGCAACCATCCAACAGAAAGGCAACGATAAACGCATGTTTCGTTTCACCTCACCAGCATCCCAGGCAGGTATATCCGTTTTATCGTTACCAAACGATGTGATGTATTTGTATTTACCTGCTTTTGGAAAAGAAAGACGCATTGCCACCAGCGCAAAAAATCAAAACTTTGCAGGTACTGATTTTTCTTATGACGATATGGAATCTGTGCTATTCTCGGTAAAGTACACGCCAAAATTCGTAAAAACTGAAGGCAATGTATATGTATTGGAATTAACGCCTGTCAGTGAGAAATCGGATTATTCAAAAGTAATGGTTCAGATAAATAAAACAGATTCTTATCCTGAATTAATGGAGTATTACGACAAAGGCAATACAAAAGTAAAAGAAGCCAGATACACTTTCAAAAAGATTGGCAACTATTGGAATGCAGCTGAAATTGAAATGACCGACTTAAAGAAAAATCACAAAACCAAAATGCAAATGTCCGATGTAAAATACGACACAGGTTTAACAGACGATGATTTTACAGTTAGGAAATTAAAACAGTAAAACAATAATATTGAACATGCATTAAAAAAAGACGAATTCTCGATGATAAATAATCTTGAAACTAATTTATTGTCGAATGTTGTAAAACCTACCTTACCGATGTGGTAAATAACATTGAGTCATTTCACCGCTATCCATAGGTAGGTTTATTATTAAGAGAAGCATATCACTTTTAAAACCTGTTGAATGATTTTTTAATGCACCCTTACTATAAAATGATATTAGATTAATGAAATTGACGAAATGGGATTAATAATCAAAGCAATATCAACAAAGAAAGAGCTAAAAGAATTCATCAGGTTCCCTGATAAATTGTACGCTGGTAATAAGTTATATGTTCCTGCAATACATTCAAATGAGCTATTCACATTATCCTTTGATAAAAACCCTGCTTTTGAGTTTTGCAGGGCAAAATATTGGTTAGCATATAACAACGGGGAAATAGTTGGAAGAATTGCCGGAATTATAAATAACAGGTACAACGAAAATCACAACATAAAATTTGCAAGGTTTGGTTGGCTGGACTTTGTTAATGATAAAAAGGTACTAACGCTATTGTTGGAAGAAGTTAGCAAGTGGGCAATAAGTCAAAATATGGAATACCTGCATGGCCCTCTCGGATTCTCTTCTTTTGATGCTTCAGGAATTCTAATTGAAGGATTTGATGAAATGCCTACATCTTTTGCTCATTACAATTTTCCGTACTATTCAAAATTAATTGAAGAATTGGGGTATAAAAAGGACGTAGATTGGGTTGAATATTATGTCAAAGTTCCCAGGTATGTACCCGAAAAATTTAAAATAAGTACGGAATTAATTAAAAAACGATACAAGCTCCATAGTGCTTTGCTTAAAAACAAAAAGGATATTCTAAAATATGCTGATGATATATTCAAACTCATAAATGAGGAATACAAAGAGCTTTATGCATTTTCGCAATTGTCAAAAAAGCAAATTATGGCTCTTAAAAAGCAGTTTGCCTTATTTCTCAGGCCTGAATACATATCAATTGTTTTGAACTCAACAAATGAAGTAGTTGCGTTCGGAATTACCATGCCATCTCTTGCCAAAGCGCAGCAAAAAGCAAAAGGCAAACTGTTCCCCTTTGGTTTTATCCATATTATGAATGCTTTAAAGAAAAACAATACAGTTGAAGCATTACTAATTGCTGTAAAAATGGACTATCAAAACAAGGGTGTTAATGGAATTATTTTTACTGATATTATGAGTGCTTACATTAAAAATGGAATTACCAACTTTGAGGCAACACGTGAATTGGAAAATAATATAAAAATTAATAACCTGTGGAAAAAGTTTGAATACAGATTGCATAAACAAACCAGGTGCTATATCAAACAATTGTAAACATGGCAAGTAACTTACATACATTCAACGGTAAAGTTGTTATCATAACCGGAGCATCTTCCGGAATAGGAAAAGCATGTGCTTTAGAATTTGCTAATAACGGAGCAAGTGTTGTTCTTGCAGCCAGACGGGAGAATGAGTTAAAAAAAACAGAAGAAGAAATAAAAATGCAGGGGGGCGATGCAATGTCTGTAAAAACGGATGTTAGTAATATTGAAGACTGCAAAATGTTAATTACTAAAACCATTGAAAAATATAAAAAAATAGATGTACTTGTCAACAATGCGGGTATTTCAATGAGAGCAAGTTTTGAGGACTTAGATTTGAATGTTATTAAAGAATTAATGGATACAAATTTTTATGGAGCTGTTTACTGCACAAAGTTTGCTTTACCCTATTTGCTTGAACAAAAAGGAACTATAATTGGCATTTCATCCATTTCGGGGCTAACACCCTTGCCCGGAAGAACCGGCTACTGCGCATCAAAATATGCATTAGATGGCTTTTTTAACACCTTACGACTTGAAAATATCAAGAAAGGATTGAATGTTTTGGTCGTTCACCCGGGTTTTACATCATCCAACATAAGAAAAGCTGCTTTAAACAAACTCGGAGTACCACAAATTGAAACGCCAAGAAATGAAAATAAAATGATGTCTTCGAAAGAAGTCGCGGAAATTATTGTGAATGCAACCTTAAACCGAAAGAGAGATTTGACATTAACGCTACAGGGAAAACTAACCGTTTGGTTATATAAGAATTTTCCGGGATTAACCGACCGGTTAATAATTCATGTAATGGCAAAAGAACCCAATTCTCCCTTTTAAAATTTTTAAACAAGTTAGTACTCTTATATGACAAAAATTTCCAGATATATTTTAGTTAACCTGCTAGGGTGGAAAATAAAAAGTGAGTTTCCAAACATAAAAAAATCTATAATAATATTTGCTCCACACACTAGCTACTGGGATGGTTTTTATGGAAAAATATATTTGATGCAGTTAGGTATAAATTACAAATTTTTATCAAAAAAAGAATTTTTCAAATTTCCATTAAACTATTTCTTTAAGATTTATGGTTCAATTCCCGTGAGTAAAACCAAGGAGTACATTGATTATGTTGTTGAATTAATTAATATTAGCAACGAACTTCATATCGTGTTGTCTCCGGAAGGGCAATTGGCAAAAACAATACGATGGAAAAAAGGGTATTACTATATGGCTGTACGAGCAACTGTTCCTATTGTTGTTGGATACATTGATTATAAGAAGAAAGAAATCGGGATTAAAAAAGTGATTTATAACCCAACAGATATTAGTATAGTAAGAAAAGAGATTGCTCAATTGTATGCTGATGTTACCGCAAAATATCCTGAAAATTTTTCACCTGAGCTAAAAGTATAAAATATGAAACAGAATGTGGCATTAGTACTATCAAGCGGGGGCTCAAGGGGGCTTGCCCATATCGGGGTTATTAACGAATTGGAAAAGCATGGTTTTCAAATATCTTCAGTTTCAGGTTCTTCAATCGGTTCTGTTATTGGAGGCCTTTATGCTATGGGAAAAATACAGGAATATACCGATTGGGTTAGCTCATTTAACAAAAGAGATGTCTGGGGCTTTATGGATTTTACGCTGGCGACTAATGGCTTATTAAAGGGTGAGCGGGTTTTTGATAAAATGAAGACTTTTATCCCCGATATGAATATTGAAGATATGCCCATCCCCTTTGCTGCTGTTGCCACAGATATAATAACAGAAAAAGAAGTGGTTTTTACACATGGAAGCTTTTACAAAGCTGCCCGGGCATCCGTTGCAATTCCTGCAATTTTTACGCCTGTAAAATACACTGATACCATTCTTGTTGATGGTGGCGTTCTGAATCCAATTCCTATTGAACATGTACTCCGAAAAAATGGTGATATGTTAATTGTCGTGAATCTATATGGTGAGAAAAAGGTTGATATTCCAAAAGAAAAAAATACTGACAATGGATATTTAAACAGGTTGATAAACCCCTTATTAACCTTAATTTCAACGGGAGACAAGAGCAGCAAAGGATATTACTCCCTTTTAAGCAGTAC
>JBFXEW010000009.1:118220-137639 GCA_050179685.1 Salinivirgaceae bacterium | reverse complement strand
TCACTCCTGGCAATATATTTTCAAAACCTGGAACAGTTACCGGAATAAAATCCGGTTTGGGTTTAATAGGTTTTTGGTGGGAAGATTTTTGTTCCTGATATTGACGGGTCTTCCAATACTTGAATTTGTAGTAATTGATACCTTCAGCTTTACAGAAAGCCTTTTGGTTTAATCCGCTCTGTTCCCAGCGAGCTATTAAACCATACATCTGTGTTTTTAATTTCTCATTTGATTTCATGGCAGCGAAGCTAAAAACTCAAAGCCGGCTAATCAATATGTATGTGCCCGGTTGCTTACGGTTTTTTCCAGTGATGCCAAATACAATACCGAAGCCGGTTACGTACCCAACCGTCCAGTTCAACAAGTTTTTGTTGAACGCTAGCGTACTTGAAGTAATTCACCCAACCACGTTGGATTTCGTTGATTTTGCTAATACGTTCGACTAAACTCATAGGGTTGGTTTTTCGGGTTACTTCTTTCAATTTTGCTTTTAACCTTTGCCATCGTTGTCTGGTAACAACAAGCTGATATTTGCCCTTCTCTCCTTTACGGTAAGTGGGTACAAATCCAAATCCTAATATTTGGAAGTGCACCGGACGTCTAATACCGCTTTTCTCCCTGTTAATAGATAGTTTTAGTTTATCTCGCAGGAATATAAAGACTTTGTTACCAATGCTTCTGGCTTCCGATTTTGATTTACAGTAAATGCTAAAGTCGTCTGCATAGCGCACAAAGTGTAACCCCATTTGCTCCATTTCTTTGTCAAGTTCATGAAGAACGATATTCGAGAGAAACGGACTTATTGGGCTGCCTTGTGGTACACCTTTACGACGTTTAACTAACTTACCGTTAATTTCAATCGGAACTCTTAGCCATCTTCGTATCAACCGCATAGTGGTTTTGCATTTGATCTTTCGGTACAGCAACTGTAACAGCAAAACATGGTCTACTTCGTCAAAGAAACTTTTCAGGTCTATCTCAACAACATGCTGAAATCCTGAGTTGATATAGTCTAATGATTTAGCTACCGCTTGATGCGTATTACGTTGTGGCCGAAAACCATAGCTATATTCAGAGAACATGTATTCATATTGAGGCATGATTACCCTTAATACGGCTTGCTGAAGCATGCGGTCAACCACGGTGGGAATACCAAGTAACCTTGTTTTGCCTTTACCTTTGGGGATTGATTTGCCCCGGATAGGTTGTGGCTGATAGACACCATTATGTACATGAATCATCAATTCCTGACGGTGTTCGTCAAGATAGTGTTTCAACTCTTTAACGGTCATCTTATCAACTCCCGATGCTCCTTTGTTCTTTACCACTTCATGGCAGGCTTTTGTTAGGTTACCTGCTTCCAGAATTCTTTCAATTAACTCCATAATATATCTTCCTTGTTACGCTTCTTGGAGGCTGGTCTTGTTTTAAGCAAGTGTCCTCCATCCAAGATTTGTAACGATTTAAAGTTCAGCCCTTCCTAATATTGTGAGACCTCTGTATTCCTCTATACAGCTCATTTACCAATTAGTACTATGGCTTCTGCTGACTCCTCTGCATAGCTACACATAGCTTCAGAGGCCTCCCCTGGTAAGTACTGGTTCTTTCATCCAATTCCCGCAGCATCTACATATAATTCCTTTTCCTGGGGCGTTACAATGGTGTGCTTGCTTACCCAAAACTATATGCCTCATATGCTGTTCCTGTTCGTCGGTACCGGATTTTGCCGTTTGGCTTCCTTCACTGCTACCGTCACCGGTAACCAGCTTGCCACTTGCTAATGGTTAGGGCATTAATCCCATCCCATAGAGGACTTGCACCTCCCAGAACATAAATACACACCCGTCATATTTGTTTTACAATAAGAAATTTGTATTTTTCCTATTTGTAAAGAACTTTGACAAGTGTGCACTGCAGTACATGCAGGGCACACACAATGTATAAAAATAATAGCCGAAATAGCAGTAAATTCAAGGGTTGTAGCCCGCTTCAACTTTTGTGTAACTTGACAGGTAAATCGCCCGCAATCGGCTACTATTCTTATACTAAACGTTACCAACCATGTAGAAACCCCCTGCATAAAATAAAGTTCCCAAATTGAGAATTTATTTTTATATTTGCCCAAGATTATAAAATAAATGGAAAGAATATTTGCAAAAAGTACATTAAGAGAATATTGGGAGAAATATCCTGATACAGAACAGTATTTAAAGACTTGGTATGATACTGCTCTGAATTCGGATTGGAAAACCCCCAACGACATTAAAAAGACTTATGCAAATGCCAGTATATTGAAGGATAGTCGAATTGTTTTTAATATAAAGGGAAATTCCTATCGATTGGTAGCAAAATTTAACTTTGAAAAGCAATGGATTTTTATAAGGTTTATTGGAACCCATTCTGAATATGATAAAATTGACGCAAACACGATTTAAAACTTAAAATTATGAATATTAGACCAATAAAAACAGATTTAGATTATAAAGAAGCATTAAAAAGACTTGAAGTTATTTTTGATGCTTCTGTTGGGACAACCGAGAGTGATGAAGCTGATGTACTTGGACTAATGATAGATGAGTACGAAAAGAGACATTATCCCATTGCAGCTCCAGACCCGATTGAAGCAATTAAAATCCGTATGGAAGAAATGCACCTAAAGCAGATTGATTTAATTAATGAAATTGGTGGAAAAAGTCGAGTTTCGGAAATTTTAAATCGTAAACGAAAATTGACTGTTGAAATGATTCGTAAATTGACTACTAAGTTGAACCTTTCAGCTGAACTTTTAATTAATGATTATCAATTGATTAGATAATAAAACACGGTTGCCAATCGAGTAGGCAGCCGCTAGGCAAAGCCTAGCGGAGAATCTCTACTCGCAAAGCTCGTGAGAACACTATGTTTAGTTCACACCACTCCCGAAAGCTCCTAAAATCCGCATATCTTGTTTTAGATTATTGATAGTCACGGTGTGAGTATTTTACCAACATCACCAAAACTATCAATCTAAACTACTACTATCCAACAACTCACACCGTGACTTACAGAATCAAGGAGCTTTCGGTATACGGGTCTCGTACCGGCCAAAGTTGGCAGACAGGTTCGGCGGTGGCAATTCCGGTTCGTTTTGTGCCAGTGATTTCGGTTCAAACTGTCAATTTTTACGCTTTGAATTGTGCCATACCACAGTGGGGCTTTGAAAAGTCGCAATTTCAATTTACTTTTAGTCGTAGTTTCAACATAATACCAAAAACAAAGTCGGCACTGTGCATATTGTCATCGTTAGCGCCAAGCACAAAAAACGACAGTGCGGAGAATAACAGCCTTAATCTGAGCATATTTTGCGGAGAAAGTTTCGTTTGCGGAGAATAAGATGTATATTTATCGTATAAATTGCGGAGAATGAAAATCTATATACACGAAAAAGAAAACTGGACTGACTTCACGTGGGATAATAAGAAAGTGATGATAAAACTTGGTGAAGCAAGAAATCAACAGGGCAGACTTCTTGGTAAAATGGAATCACTTGGCTTTGATTTACAGAATGAAGCGGTTTTGAATACGCTGACTTTAGATGTTGTAAAATCATCGGAGATTGAAGGTGAGTTTTTGGAAATAGCACAAGTACGTTCTTCAATTGCTCGTCGACTAGGAATTGATATTGCCGGAGCAGTGGAATCGGAACGCCATGTTGACGGAATAGTTGAAATGATGCTTGATGCTACACAAAGGTATGACTTGCCTTTGACTAAAGACAGATTGTTTGGTTGGCATGCAGCGTTATTCCCATCAGGTTGGAGTAAGCTATATAAAATCACAGTTGCAGACTGGAGAAAAGACACGACTGGCCCAATGCAAGTTGTATCTGGACCTATAGGAAAGGAAAAAGTTCACTATCAAGCTCCAAGCTCAGGCAGGATAGAACCAGAAATGAAAAGATTCTTAGACTGGTTTGAAAACGAGAAAGAAACAGATTTGGTTCTAAAAGCAGCTATTGCTCATTTATGGTTCGTGACAATTCATCCATTCGACGATGGAAACGGACGAATTACAAGAGCAATTACAGATATGACATTGGCACGTTCTGACAAAAGTATCAGGCGATTCTACAGTATGTCAGCGCAAATTAGAGTCGAAAGGAAACAGTATTATGAAAAACTTGAAAAAACACAAAAAGGAAATTCAGATATAACAGAATGGATTTTATGGTTTTTGCAATGTTTAATAAATGCTATTAACTCTACGGATGGAACTTTATCGAAAATACTTCATAAAGCAGATTTTTGGAAAATACACTCCACCACAATTCTAAATGACAGGCAACAAAAAATAATAAACAGACTGCTTGATGGGTTTGACGGAAAGTTGACAACCTCGAAATGGGGAAAAATTAATAAATGCTCACAGGATACTGCTCTTAGAGATATTCAAGATTTGATAAAGAAGGATATCTTACAAAAAGAAGCAAGCGGTGGACGAAGTACAAGTTATGAACTAAAAGAAATGCCAGGTGGTAATGCATATACAAAATAGGCGAAATAGCATTAAATTCAACGCTTGTAGCCTGCTTCAACTTTCTTGTAACTTGACAAGAAAGCGCTCCGCAATCGGCTACTATTCTTATACTTAACGTTGTGTGCAACCTAAAAAAAACGAGAAACAGAAAATGGCAACAGAACAGAAAACTAACGTAGAAACAAGAATTGGGTCAATGCTACTTGACCACATTGCAATGACATTTATAGCAATGATTTTTTTCGTCCCCGGAATGATTTCAGGATTTTCAACCGCTTTTGAAATAAATCACGAACAAACCAATCCAGACATTTTCGGTGGACTTAGTTATGTTGGACTAATCGGCTTTGCTTTATATTTCTGTAAAGACTGCATTAATGGACGAAGTATAGCAAAGAGAGCTTTAAAACTGCAGGTAGTAGAAAACAAAAGTGGAAATGTAGCTTCTCCAATTAGATGTTTTGTAAGAAATATCTTTTGCATTCTTTGGCCAATTGAAGTTATTGTGACTTTAGCAAGTCCAAGTAGAAGAATTGGGGATATGGTTGCAGGAACAAGGGTAATTCCGTTTAACCCAGAACTTGAACAACCAAAAGTAAATTACGCACAAGTTGGACTATTAATCGTTATGGCATACGGACTAATGGTTCTTGTAATGCTTCCTTTTGAAGGACTGAAATCAAAAATGGAAAGTAATCAAGTGACTTATATTGAAAGCTCTTTAAACGAAAATTCTGCCAATGAAACAGAACAGCTTTTTGTCGACAGTTTAGGAACATATCTGACTGCTGATGTTTGTGTTTACGATAAAATCGAAAAAAATGACGACCTGAAATACGTTTCTGTAATCCTTCGACTAAATGAAAATTATTTGGATAGTGATGATGATTACGAACAAATCAAGTCAGCGACTGTGCCATTACTTCTGACTAAGTTTCCCGAAAAGACATTTGTCGGACAGATTAAATATGTCTATCAACAACCAGGAAGTATGCAGACAAGAACATTGCCACTTGATTGGAGAGAAAATGAATAAAAATGGCAGCACACAATCGATTAGGAAGCCGCTTGGTCAATGACCTAGCAGAGAAACTTTACTCGCAAAGCTCGTGAGAACACTTTGTTTAGTTCACACCACTCCCGAAAGCATTTTGGGGTACAGGTCTCGTACCGGTCAAAGTTGGCAGACACGTCTTGTTTGTAGTTGTTGGAAAAGTCGCAATTTCAATTTACTTTTAGTCGTAGTTTCAACATAGCAAAAAAAACAAATGTTTAGCGCCAACATTGCCAACAAGTAAAAAAAAAGCCATTGTTTCCTAATGAAGAAACATTTATCTTTGAGCAAAAAAATAAAGTGACTGAGCGATTTAAAGTTGAGATATTAGACCAAGCATTAGGGTTTATCGAAAGTCTTGATGAAAAAACTCGTGATAAGGTTATTTATAACATTCACAAAGCACGTGTTGTTCAAGCCCCTGAATTATTTAAGAAATTATCTGGAGAAATTTGGGAGTTCAGAACTTTATACAAAAAAAATTATTACAGGCTATTTGCATTTTGGGATAAGTCAGAAAAAACGGATACAGTAGTAATTTCTACACACGGAATTATTAAGAAAACCGACAAAGTCCCAAAATCAGAAATTGAAAAAGCAGAGAGAATAAGGAAAGAGTATTTTGAACGAAAAAACAATTAAGCCATGAAAAATAAACCAATGAAAACAACGAGCCTTGATGAATTAACCGACAAATATATCGGCAAAAAGGGTACACCTAAACGCGAGAGTTTTGAAAATGAATTAAGACTTGATTTATTGGGTGAAGCAATCAAACAAGCGAGAAAAGAAAGGAATTTAACTCAAGAACAACTTGGGAAATTGATTGGTGTTCAGAAAGCACAAATTTCTAAAATTGAAAATAGTCTTACTGACGCCAGATTTGAGACCATATTGAAAGTTTTTAAAGCACTTAATGCAAAAATAAATTTCAACATAGAACTGCTTGACCAGAAAGTAAATATTGCATAGACGTAGAAAAATAACCTGTTGTAATCGAGTACGCAGCCGCTTGGTCAATGACCTAGCGGAGAGCCTTTACTCGCAAAGCTCGTGAGAATACTTTGTTTAGTTCACACCACTATCGAAAGCTTTCGGTATACGGGTCTCGTACCGGCCTAAGTTGGCAGAGGTTCGGTGGTTCGTTAAGTTGTGGAGCAATCCTTTTGTAAATACTGAGTAACGATTCGTATCCTCTTTTCTTCAACCGGTCAATGGTAATGTAGTACCAAGTTAGCCCCGATTGCTATCGGGGTTGAGCAACAGCCCAGCCACCCATTCTGGTGCGGCTCCAGGCATAGGCAGTATTACCTTTTTGGAAAATCTTAAAGCATTTTTTTGTATATTTGAAGTATGACAAATAAGAAAAACATAGGATTGGATTTCGTTGTCGACAAGCTCACTAATTCAATTGAAAACATTGTCACAGGTGATAGTTTTCCGACTGAAATTTCTGTTGTCACAAGAGAAGACATTAAAATAACTACAAAGAAAAATGGTTGGGTTTTTAATTGGCTGACTGAATTTAAACAACCTGAAAAAGAAATTTTTAAACTGACTATCGTAAATAATCCGAATGTAATTCAAGGATTATTGAGCGTGCAAGTAAAATCTGACCACGTTTATATGCATCTAATTGAAAGCGCACCATTTAACAAAGGCAAGACAAAAATGTATGCCGGTGTGCCAGGAAATTTAGTTGCATTTGCCTGTAAACTTTCTTTTCAAAGGGGACACGAAGGAAATTTAGCGTTTATCTCAAAAAGTCAACTTATAAAACACTACCAAGAAACATTAGGTGCCATTCACTTTGGTGGTAGATTAATGATTATTGAAACGCAAGCTGCGCTTAAACTAATTGATAGATACTTTAAAAACCAATAAAAATGAGAACAAGAAAAAAAGAATTGGACGTGGATTTTATTGGAAGTCAAGAACCTTTAACAAGTTCTGAAGAAAAAGCTTTAAATGAATTCTTTAAAAAGGAGAAAGAAATAAAAAAACAGAAATCGCTTAGACCAAGAAGAACGACCAAAAAGGAAACGCCAGAAATATAAAAAATTAAGGCACAGGCTACTATCGAGTAGACTGCCCCGCCAGTAGTTAACTGACGGGGAGAGCTTTTACTCGCAGAGCTCGTGAGAACACTTTGTTTAGTTCACACCACTCCCGAAAGCTTTCGGCATACGGGTCTCGTACCAGCCATAGTTGGCAGACACGTCTTGTTTGTAGTTGTTGGAAAAGTCGCAATTTCAATTTACTTTTAGTCGTAGTTTCAACATAATACCAAAAACAACTGTTTAGCGCCAACGTTATGAACATAGCAAGTGTCAAAGTGAGAATTCAATAATATTTAAATAATTGCAACAATAGCTTGATAAAAAAAAATTATTATGAACCGAATTTTTCTTGTCTTAACAATCATTGTAATATTATTTCACTCCTGTGAAAAAGAATCAGAAAATCCTAATACTACATATTTCCTCACTGATACCTTTACTGATATTCGAGATGGAAAAATATATAATACAATTAAGATTGGTGAACAATGGTGGATGTCTGAAAATCTTGCATATTTGCCAAATGTTGACTCATCAAAAAATGGATCGAGTAGTATACCTTATTACTATGTTTATGGTTTTGAAGGGAATGATTCCATCGAAGCTAAAAGAACGATAAATTACTTAACCTATGGAGTACTATATAATTGGCCAGCTGCTCTACTAAGTTGTCCAGAAGGTTGGCATATTCCAACAGAAAATGAATGGAATGAACTGGCAGAATATATAAGCGATAATAAAGGCCCTTATACTAATTATGGATCACATTGGATGGAAGTTGGTAAACATTTAAAATCAACAAAGGATTGGGCTGATAATGGAAACGGTAGTGATGATTTTGGATTTAGAGGCCTACCAGGAGGATTTAGATCAGCCGCTGGTGGATTTTATCATCATACAAAAATTGGGATTTGGTGGGAATCTGCAATTGATACTGATATAATTGGTTATACAAGAGGCTTATACAGCATAAATTCCAACTTAGGAAGAGCAGGTGGTAGAGCCTATGGGAGATCAATTAGGTGTATTAAGGATTATTAATTATAAAAGCTCTGTTTATAACAATAAATAAAGCTAATCGGGCTTAAATAGTAATTTTCAACATAATACCAAAAACAAAGTCGGCACTGTGCATATTGTCATCGTTAGCGCCAAGCACAAAAAAGACAACACATGCACATTAGAATGAGCAATAAGCAAAATAATTGTTGAATTTGTTGTGCAATTTGTATCTTTGTAAAAAATAGATGTCAATATTATGAAAACACTATATCAGAAGTTTGAGACACTTTTAAAAAATACAACAACAGATTTTAAACGCTATATATATAATAATGTCTCGTGGGATAGCAGAATGATTGGAATTATCGGTGCTCGTGGAGTCGGTAAGACAACAATGATTTTACAACATATCAAAGAAAAATTGGATAGTAAAAAAGCATTATATGTTTCAGCCGACGATATGTACTTTAGTGAAAAAAGACTCCTTGATTTAGCTGATAATTTCTATAAAAATGCAGGAGAATATTTGTTTATTGATGAAATTCATAAATATACAGACTGGTCTCGTGAATTAAAAAACATTTATGATTCGTTTCCCACGCTGAAAATTGTATTTACAGGTTCTTCTGTACTTGACATTCTAAAAGGTTCAGCTGATTTAAGTCGTCGAGCAATTATTTACAAATTACAAGGACTCTCATTTCGTGAATATTTAAAATTATATCACAATATTGAAACAGACGTTTACACCCTGGAACAAATTATAAATAATGAAGTAAAACTTGAAAATATTCAACATCCACTACCGTTATTTAATGACTATTTAAAACGTGGGTATTATCCTTTTGGCATTGAAAATGAAATGGACTTACGTTTAGGTCAAATAATTGTACAAACATTAGAATCTGATATTCCTCAATATGCAAACTTAAATGTTGGAACAGGTCGAAAACTTAAACGATTACTTTCAATTATTGCTGAAAGTGTACCATTTAAACCCAATTTTTCCAAAATTTCAGAAATGATTAGTGTAAGTAGGAATTCACTAGACGATTATTTTTCCTATATGGAAAAAGCAGGACTTATTGGACAGTTAAGAAATGAAACTAGTGGAATTCGCGGATTAGGGAAAGTGGATAAAGTGTATTTAGATAACACAAATATCATTTTCAACTTAGTTGGAGATAAATCAAATGTTGGAAATTTGAGGGAAACATTCTTTTTCAATCAAATGCGAGTAAAAAATGAAGTAATTTCTTCAAATAAAGCTGATTTTGTAATTGATAAGTACACATTTGAAGTTGGAGGAAAAAACAAACAACAGGACCAAATAGAAAAAGACGGACAATCATTTGTAGTAAAAGATGATATTGAATATGGCTACCTCAATGTTATTCCACTTTGGGCTTTTGGTTTAAATTATTAAAAGAACTAAGTGAATGAATGCCAGGTGTTAATCGAGTAGACCACCCCGCCAGTAGTTAACTGACGGGGAGAGCCTTTACTCGCAAAGCTCGTGAGAACACTTTGTTTAGTTCACAGCACGCCCGAAAGCTTTCGGCATGAGGGTCTCGTACCGGCCAAAGTTGGCAGACAGTTTCGGCGGTGGCTATTCCGGTTCGTTTTGTGCCAGTGATTTCGGTTCAAACTGTGCCAATTTTTACGCTTTGAATTGTGCCATGCCACAGTGAGGCTTTGAAAAGTCATAATTTCAATTTACTTTTAGTCGTAGTTTTTAACATAAATACAGGAAACAAACAAGGCAACTGCGTTTAGCGGCATTCAACCAAATTACCCTGTAAACAAACATGAAATTAATAAGTATTACCGGTTTTATCATTCTAAGCTTTTTTGAGTGCTATTCCCAGGCAGAAAGAACGGGTAGCTTATATGTGAGTATTTCCGGTGGAATTGGCGCATCTAATTTATTGCATAGTGAAGCTCCTCATAAAACGCATATTTTTTATTCTGATATCTCGCCAATAAATATTAGTACTTACGAACTTGAAAAATTTCCCTACACTATTGAATACGAAACAAGTTTGTGGAAAAACAAAGTTTTAGGGGCAACCATTAATGCTCAAATAGAATATTTTTTAAAAGAAAACACCTCAATAGAATCGGGACTTTCATTTGAAAAAAAGGGAATTGCCCTGGAGCATTTTAAATCGGAAATCAGAACCTATGAAGATTATGAATACTCTCATAAAGAAACATTTATTGTAAGGCTGCACAACAATTATTTAGTACTCCCTATTTCATTAAAACACTACCTTTTTAAAAGCAAAGCGTTTTATGTGGGCGGTGGAATCTATTTGGCTTACTTGTTAAAGTCAAATGTTTATTATTTAACTGACAGTTACGACTTCACTTACTATAATGGCGATACCATTTCAACTTCACATTTTAGCTTACTGATCGATAACAAAACAGATAAGGAAAAAGAATTTACAAACAAGTTCGACTTTGGTGTTTTAATAAAAACCGGAGTCACAAAAAAAATAAACGAAAGATTATTATTTAAATCGGATTTGACTTGTAACATGGGACTGAGAAAAGTTGATGCAAAATATAAGAACGAATATTCTGTCATGTCTGTTCCAACAAGTTCCAATTTTAGTTCACTACTTGTTCGTTCGACTAATTATTATAACCTGAATTCCTATTCAAAAAACATAAACCTTTTGTTCACTATTGGTTTTGCATATAAAATAAACGCAATTAAATAAAACTGTAGCCGCCTATAGCCTATTTATAAAAAATTCCATTTTCGATTACAAATAAAGCTTTTAAAAAGAATGAAAATCTATTTACTTATTTCAATGCTTCTCTTGTTTTGCTTAAAGACCTTTTCGCAAATACAATTTGAAAACGGGTATTTCATAACTAATGAGGATAAAAGAATTGCGTGCTTAATCAAAAATATAGACTGGCAATTTAATCCTTCCGAATTTGAATACAAACTTTCTGAGACATCTGATATAAAAACAGCCAGTATTAAAGAAGTAAAGGAATTCGGAATAAAAAATGCATCAAAATATGTTAGAGCCAAAGTCAATATCGATAAATCAAGTGAAGACCTTATCAAACTCACAACTACCAGAAATCCGGTCTTTCAGCAGGAAGTTCTATTTCTTAAAGTTCTTGTAGAAGGGAAAGCTACCTTGTTTATTTATGAAGAGCGCGACTTAAGACGATACTTCTATCAAACAGTTGATTCTGAAATAAATCAATTGGTTTATAAACCCTATTTAATAAACACTAAGCAGGTTGGCTATAATGATCAATTCAGACAACAGCTTCTCAACGATTTACCATGCGAGGATATAAGCATTTATGATATCAAAAAATTAAAGTTCTATAAAAATGAGCTGGTACGGTTCTTTATTACTTATAATGCCTGTCAAAACTCAGAATACATTAGCTATGAAGTAAAAAACAGAAAAGATAAGGTAAACTTAACTATTCGTCCGGGAATAAATTTTAGTAGTCTTGAGATTAACAATACCTCATCTGCATCGGAATCTATTGATTTTGGACCAGCAACTAATTTTCGGCTGGGAGTTGAAATGGAATTATTTATGCCATTTAATAAAAACAAATGGGCTGTTCTGATTGAACCGACCTATCAGCAATATAAATTGCAAAAAGTTTATGAGAATCAAAATGTTGCTGTTAACTATAAATCAATTGAACTCGCTTTTGGTCTTAGGCATTACTTTCATTTAAATGAACATTCAAAAATATTCATTAATACTTCGGTTATCAAAGACCTAAGCATCAATTCATCGATAAACTATGATACAGGGAGAGTTTTAGAACTTTACACATTAAACAATTATGCAGTAGGTTTGGGATATCACTTTTATAAGCGGTATAACCTGGAATTAAGATACCTCACCAGCAGAAAGGTATTAGAAAAATACAGCTATTGGGATTCAGAATACAAAACAGTTTCATTAATATTCGGATACTCCTTTTATTAAAAAATTATTTTTAAAAGATTTACCCTGTATTAAATGTTGAAAATACTCAACTGAAAGTCTGTCAAACAATAATAAAAAAGAAGCTACTTAGCTCCTATTTTACAAAAAAGGGCTATTTTCAATTAAAAATAAAGCTTTTTAAAAAAATTGCTTGCATATTTTTTCAAACTTTCTATTTTTGGCAATCGTTTGAAAATATATAAATAAATACATAACTATGAAACAACTACTTTTTGCCTTATTTTTAGGATTGTCTGTAAGCATGGTGGCGCAGGATAAAGATGCCAATACCTTAAAAAACGAAGGTAACGAATCGTTTAAAAACAAAGATTATAAAGGTGCATACCAGGCGTGGGCTGAAGCCCTAACCCTGCTCGAAGCCGAAGGCACTGTCGACGATGCACTGATTTACAATACCGGATACGCTGCTTTTAAAGCTAAAAAAAATAAAGAAGCCATTCCTTATTTTACCAAAGCCATCGAATTAAATTATAAAGATTCAAAACCTTACGCATTTCTTGCCCAGGTTCACATGAAAATGGACGACCTGGATGCCATGGAAAAAACCCTACTCGATGGTTTGGCCAAATACAATACCGATAAAACTTTAAAAAAACTGGCTGGCCACTGCTACCTGCGTAAAGGACTGGAGTTCTATAATGTAGGAAACGATATTAAATCGGCAGCCAATAATAGCGGATTAAACGAATCGGATCCCGAAGCTTTTAAAGCGGAATATGCCCGCGCTGACGAAGAATTCAAAAAAGCTTTACCTTTTATGGAAAAATCGTACGAACACGACCCATCGAACGACAAAGCATTGAAAGCTTTACAAAACATCTATACCAACCTGGAGATGACCGATAAAGCAAACGAAATTCAAACAAAACTGGATGCCATGTAATATATTGGCTATAAGCTATAAAAAACAGACAGTCCGGCTTTCGTCAGGCTGTCTGTTTTTTTTATATATGATAGGCTAAACGAAAAGAGTTTCCTAAAAAGTTAAACGAAACCTTGCTAGCAACTTTTTTGTGAATCAGCGGAACAACATAGCCGATTAGCCCTCCTACCATGGCTCCCGCAAAAATATCGCTCGGAAAATGCTGCCCCGAATAAAAGCGTAATGCACTTACCGAAAGAGCCACACTGCCGGCTCCTGCAACTACCCAGCTGGTTTGCGAATTCCAACCGTATAAATCGATTAGCGTTTTTGAGGTAAAAGCAGCGGTACCAAAAACCAGCGCAGCGTGCAAGGAATAAAAAGAACGACGGGCATCGCCTGTTGCAGCCAAATCCTGTTTTTCGTTTAGCGACAAATCGCTGTTATACATATAGGGGCGGATGCGCAAATCGAGGTTTTTGGTTAATTCAGTAGCCCCATAAGTAAGCAAAACCACCTCAGCATACATCAGCGCCAAAATAGCAGCCTGCCTGTATTCGCGGTTTTTTACCGAAGGAATAAGCAGCAAAGCCGGAGCTGTCATAAATCCCAATGTTAAGGCATCGCTAAAACGATCAGCCGAAGTATTCCAATAAGATGTTGCCGAACGATCGAAACGATAGATGGAACCTGCTGAAAGGTTTTGAATTTCAGCATCACTAAACAGATGCTGCGGTTCTTTATAAGTAAGGTTATACAGGCTTAAACCCGCTCCCAAAGGCAAAAGCACATAATCGCTGGTTTTAAAAGCATACGGAAAAGCCGATTGACCGAAAAGACCGGAAGGAATTAGTAAAATCAGTACCAGAAAACTTAAAACATTACTATTCATTTCGATTTTCTTAATGGCTTATACCCGATTTTATCAGGCTTAATGCATCGGGTCCGGTATTAAAAACTAAATCCAAAATAGAAAGATTGGGAATAAAACCATGCCGTTGTTCAAATCCCTGAATGTAGCTTGCCGGTGAAAATGCAGAATCGATCTGGTTTTTTGCTGCTTTGGGATGCATGGTATTGCGGTAGTCGTCGCCATCAAAGTTCAGCTGAAAATCGTTGGTTAACGACCATTCCAAATCCAGATTTAACCATTCCAATGCCTGTTCAAAGATTGCCAGATTTAAATCGAGTAAAAACTTAGGTTTCTTTCGATAAGCCGGAATTACATCATCGATATAATATTCGTAAAAGGGCGATGAGCGGTATGCTGCTTCAATAGATTTGAAATGATTTTTTTGCCAGGCGGTATCGTAAGCTATTTTTAAATCGCAAAACAGGGTTTTATGAAACGAACCCTTTTCAACAGGTACCTGCAAGGCTTGTTTTCCATTGGGGCCATAAATTTCACAACGATTCCGATAGGTTTGTTTGGGATAGGTTTCGAATTGTTCGAGCCATATTTGCTCCCTGCCAACCAACTTGGTAAAATATTGAACCGGACCCCAATAAAAAAGGGGAAGAATACATTGTTGCATGGTAAAAAATATCTGGGTTAAATATAGGTAAATGGAACAAAAAACGCGAAAGTAACTTATACTTCCGCGTTTAAAATTACTAAAACCTTATTACTATTTACAATTATTTAAAACATCCTGCAATTGAAGCACCTGAACAAAATTTGCCCCTTTGCTCTTTCCAAAACTACCGGCAAGGAATATTACGGTATCGTCTTCGTGCAGTAATTTTTGATCGACCATAACCGTGGCTGCATAATTTAAAAAGGCATCGGTATTTTTCAAAGGCTCCATATAAAAAGCATAAACACCATACGATAAGGCCATTTCGCGCATGGTATTTTTAGCATAAACCATGGCTAAAATCTTTGTCCGGCCTCTAAAACCGGTAACATTACGCACGGTTCGTCCGGTGGTGGTATCGGCAATAATGGCTTTTGCCTCCATACGCAAGGCCAGCTTAACAGCCACCTTGGCCAAATGCGCCGATATTTTACTGCTTAAAATGGTGTATTTTGAATCGACAAAACCTTCAATATCTTTTTCAACCTGTAAAGCTATACGAGTCATTGTTTCCACCGATTCCACCGGATAATTTCCATAAGCCGTTTCGCCGCTCAGCATAATGGCATCGGTTCCGTCGAAAATGGCAGTAGCAATATCGGTAACTTCGGCACGTGTAGGACGCGGGTTTTTAATCATGGAATGCAGCATTTGGGTAGCTACAATAACCGGTTTACGCCGATCAATACATTTTTCAATAAGCTTTTTCTGGATAAAGGGAATCTTTTCGCGTGGAATTTCAATAGCCAGGTCACCGCGGGCAATCATTACCCCGTAGGCTTGGTCAAGAATTTCGTCGATATTATCGATGCCGTCCTGATTTTCAATTTTTGCAATTATCTTAATGGGACTGTTGTGTGCATCGAGAATTTGCTGAATAGCCAGCACATCTTCTTTATTACGAACAAAGGAGTGAGCAATAAAATCGAGGTTGTTATCGATAGCAAACTTTACATAGTCTTTATCTTTCTCCGATAAGGAAGGTAGTTTGATACAAACCCCGGGAATATTTACACTCTTTTTTCCTTCGATTAATCCTTTATTTTTGGCTTCGCAGGTTAAATATTCTTCATTTTTCTCAATCACCACCAGTTCCACTTCGCCATCATCAATTAAAATACGACCACCCAAAGGCACATCTGTGGTAAATTGACTGTATGAAACACAAAGCATTTCGCGGGTCGACTTTTGACTGGGTGCTCCTTTAACTTTAATGGTATCGCCACAGGTAACGGCTATTTCACCTTCAACCGGGGTTGTTCTTATTTCAGGTCCTTTGGTATCGAGCAACAAGGCTATTTTATCGGAAACCTTACGAACATTTTCAATTACACGCAAAGTATCGGCATGACTCTGGTGTGCGGTGTTCAAACGAACAACATCCATTCCGGCATCATACAAACGCTGTAAAAAATCGACGTCACATTTACGATCTGATATGGTAGCTACTATTTTGGTAAGTTTTTGCATAGAAACTGGCGTTTTCTTATATTTTACAACATATTAAATTGGCTGCAAAAGTAGAATAATTGTTCAATTAACCTGCAGATTTAATCTGAAAAATATGATAAAAAACATATTAACCCAAACAATTGTTCAATACACATATCATAATGGAATTAAGCTTTTTTTGTCGCTTTACAATAAAAAGTTGTATCTTTTATGATTCTCAAATTTGGCCACCTCAAAAAAAATGCTATTATGTGGCTGTTAGTATAATTAAAAAAACAAAGGAGTAAATTATGATTGAAACAAAGATTTTTAATGAGAACAACAAACCAAGTAATGAAGAAAAACAAGTCATTTTGGATTTCTTATTCCAAAACCTTGAAAACTATGGCGACCCGAAAGCGGACATTGAAAAAGCCATGGACTACGCTTTAAAAAACTACACCTCGTTTGGTGGATTAATACTGGTATCGTACAATAACGATAAACAAGTTACCGGTGCTGTAGTTCTGAACCAAACCGGAATGAAAGATTATATTCCTGAAAACATACTGGTATATATTGCCACTCACAAAAATGTACGCGGACAAGGTATTGGAAAACATTTGATGGCCGAAACCATTAAACACGCAAAAGGCAATATTGCTTTGCACGTGGAGCCCGATAATCCGGCAAAATTCCTTTACGAGAAAGTTGGATTCACCAATAAGTACCTTGAAATGCGATTAATTAAATAAAACCCGGTATGGCATTTATAACCTTAGATCAAAAGAAAATTAAATCGAACTACGACTATTTGGAGAAGTTGTTTAACAAACACCACATCAAATGGTCGGTAGTGTCGAAATTACTATGTGGTAATAAAGAATTTTTATCTGTTTTACTTCAACTGGGAATAAAACAGGTATGCGATTCCCGGATTTCGAATTTAAAAACCATTAAAGCAATCAATCCGGATATTGAAACCATTTACATTAAGCCACCAGCCAAACGTTCGGTGGCTAATGTGGTTAAGTATGCCGACATAAGCATGAATACCGAGGTTGAAACCATTCGCTTATTGGCCGCAGAGGCAAAAAAACAAAACAAAACCCACAAAGTCATTATCATGATTGAGCTGGGTGAGCTTCGCGAAGGTGTAATGGGCGACGATTTGGTTGCCTTTTATGCCGATATCTTTAGAACGGAAAACATCGAAGTGGTTGGTATTGGTACCAACCTTTCGTGTTTATATGGGGTATTGCCCAACAACGACAAACTGATTCAAATGAGCCTTTACAAACAATTAATTGAGGCCAAATTCAATAAAAAGATTCAGTATGTTTCGGGTGGTTCATCGGTTACCATACCTTTAATTTTCCAAAACCTGCTCCCAAAAGGAATCAATCATTTCCGTGTGGGTGAAACGCTGTTTTTGGGTACCGATGTATATAACGACAAGCCGCTTCCCCACATGCATTCCGATGTATTTAAACTCTATGCCGAGATTATTGAACTGATTGAGAAACCCCAGGTTCCTATGGGAGAAATGGGAACCAATGTGGATGGCATCTCGTATGAGTTCGACGAAAATCTGGTAGGACAAACCTCGTACCGTGCCATTGTTGACATTGGCTTGCTCGACGTAGAAGAAAAACACATTCAGGCCATCGATAAAAACATCAGCTTTGTGGGAGCCAGTTCCGACATGTTGGTGATTGACCTGGGTGATAACAAAAAGAATTACAAGGTGGGCGACCTGTTGGAGTTTAAACTCGATTATATGGGAACCCTTCGCATCCTGAATTCACGATACATCGAAAAGAAAGTAAGATAAGAACACGCAAACAGGAAAAGCAGTAAACCGGGCAGCTCATTGTAATATGGGTTACCCGGTTTATTATTGGTTACTAAGCCTACTTCCATTACCAATAGAATTTAGTATGTTTGCAAAAAATTTAAAATTATGTTTAAAACAGAACTCGACAAAGTAAGCTATTGCTTTGGGATTAATATTGCCCAAAACATGGAACAACAAGGAATGACAGAAATGAATGCCGAACTTTTGGCTCAGGGACTCGACGATTATCTTAAAGATAATACCCTACAAATTCCTGAAGAGGAAGTTTCTGATATTCTCCAAAAGTATTTTAAAGAATTGCAGGAAAAGCAATTTGAAAACAATATTCTGCAAGGGAAAGAATTTCTTGCTCAAAACAGCCAGCGTGAAGGCGTAATTACTTTACCCAGCGGATTGCAATACGAAGTATTAACCGAAGGCACGGGTGAAAAACCCAAAGAAAGCGATCAGGTAACCACACATTACCATGGTACTTTAATTGACGGAACTGTTTTCGACAGCTCGGTAAACCGTGGCGAACCGGCTACTTTTCCTGTAAACGGAGTAATAAAAGGCTGGGTTGAAGCGCTGCAATTGATGCAGGTAGGAGCCAAATGGCGCGTTTATGTGCCCGAAAACCTGGCATACGGAGCCAATCCTCATCCGGGCGGACCCATTCAACCCTATAGTACGCTGGTGTTCGACATTGAGCTTCTGGCCATTAACTAACAATTGAGTAAATCGTAGGATTCGTTTTGAAATAGCGAGAAAATAATCTATTTTTGCACCGCTAAAAGCAAAACGTGATGGTCTCGTAGCTCAGTTGGATAGAGCAACAGCCTTCTAAGCTGTGGGTCGCAGGTTCGAATCCTGCCGGGATCACAAAAGACAATGGAAAGCAGTTTCGTAAGTGGAACTGCTTTTGTTTTTTAATAAAGACTAATAATAAGCCCGGCAGGTTCATGAGCTTGCGAACTAATCCTGCCGGGATCACAAAAGACAATAGAAAGCAGTTTCGTAGGTGGAACTGCTTTTGTTTTTTAATAAAGTTTAATAACAAGCCCGGCAGGTTCA
>JBFXEW010000009.1:0-118210 GCA_050179685.1 Salinivirgaceae bacterium | reverse complement strand
AAGCCCGGCAGGTTCATGAGCTTGCGAACTAATCCTGCCGGGATCACAAAAGACAATAGAAAGCAGTTTCGTAGGTGGAACTGCTTTTGTTTTTTAATAAAGTTTAATAACAAGCCCGGCAGGTTCATGAGCTTGCGAACTAATCCTGCCGGGATCACAAAAGACAATAGAAAGCAGTTTCGTAGGTGGAACTGCTTTTGTTTTTTAATAAAGTTTAATAACAAGCCCGGCAGGTTCATGAGCCAGCGAACTAATCCTGCCGGGATCAAATTAAAATTACAATAGAGGTTGTCAAAAAAGTAAAAGATTTAAACCAACTACTTTCAAATTAAATGGGATAGAATGCTGATAACGCTGAAAAAACTGATTAACGCTGATTAGATCTGTGAAAATCAGTCAAAATCCGCGTCATCCCTGTCTGCCGGCCAGGCAGGAGCGTTCTTTTTTTGAAGTTTACTTCCGCTTTATAAGTTTTTGAGTAAGGTGTATTACTTTTGGGACAACCTCTTTATTTATTCTATATTTTTAATCCCAATCTATTCAAATTACTATAAATCATCAACCATTGTGGTATAAACACAATAGCTGTATTTGCCCGGTTTAGAGAGATCAACGGGTATAAAAACCCAAAGCATTCCGATAACACCCTCCAACTTCATTGGGATTCTTTCATGAGAACGCTTTTTATTAACTGCGCTAATGATAACACTTCGCCATGCTCTCTTAGTTGATATACTAACAAATTTCAGTTCACTCGCTCCTGAAATCTGATTATCACGAATTAATGTAAACGAGACATTACGACGGGATATTATCCCTGGTTTATATTTTTAGGTATATTTGTATCATGAGTACATATAAACAGACAAAAATAAACCAATTACTTCAGAAGCTACCATCGGGTACCTTGTTTTTTTCATCGTGGATGACAGAAAACGGCATATCCTACGAATTACAACGACGATACCGCCATTCCGAATGGCTAACTCCTCTGGGGACGGGCGTGATGTTTCGCACTGGCGAGAGTCCGTCAATATATGGGGCTCTATCGTCAATGAACAAACAAACCGGTAAGCACTTTTATATCGGTGGATTATCGGCTTTGGAATTGGCTGGATATACACATTATGTTCCTATGGGGCGACCAGTTGTATTTGTTGGTTACCCTAAAAATGAATGGATACCTGCCTGGCTCAAAAAGCATGACTGGGGCGTAGATCTATTATTCGTAACTTCGGAGTATTTCGATTTGGATACCGGCATAACCACCATGATGCAGGGTGCATTTGAAATACTGGTTTCTACGCCAGAACGGGCATTTTTGGAATGTCTGAATCTTGTCCCAAAACAGTACAACCTAATGGATTTGTACTATGTAATGGAACAATTAACAACGCTTCGTCCCGGCATGGTGCAGGCAATACTGGAGCAGATTACTTCGGTAAAAATGAAACGTTTGTTCCTATACATGGCTGAAAAAGCCGGTCATGCCTGGTTCGACGAACTGGATATATCAAAAGTGAATACAGGGAGCGGAAAACGGGAAATCGTGCCCAACGGTGTTTATGACACTAAATACCAGATTGTAATACCCGAAGAGCTGAAAAATTATGAATAAGCTCTATAAAGAACAGGTTAGGCTTTTACTCCGTATATTACCGGTAATCTACCGGGAGGAAGATTTTGCCATTCACGGCGGTACTGCCATAAACCTGTTTATCAAGAACCTTCCGCGTTATTCGGTGGATGTGGATTTGACTTATATTCCTCTTACTCCGAGGGAAGAAAGCCTCACAGAAATAGACAAAAAGTTGGCCACAATAAGTCAGCAATTCCAACGGGCAGTGCCGGATGTAACCATCCGTCCCGCACCCTGTAAGCTTTTATGCACATTGGGGCGGAGCACTGTAAAGATTGAAGTAAACGGGATTAAACGTGGCATTATCGGGCCCACAATTAAAGCTCCATTATGCGATAAAGCTCAGGAAGAATTCGGGATGTATAGCAAGGCGCGAATCGTACCATTGGAACAACTTTACGGCGGAAAAATTGCAGCAGCCCTTAGCCGCCAGCACCCGCGCGATCTTTTCGATTACATTTACATGGATGCAGATAAGATATGCGAGTTGAAACGAGGGTTTATCTTTGCCCTGTTAGGTAGCGATAAACCATTTATTGAATCCCTATCACCCCACTCGATAAACCAACAAGAAGCTCTGGAAAATCAGTTTCGTGGTATGACAGATATTCCTTTTACTTATGAGAATTACAAAAATGCCCGGAAGCAGCTTATAGTCTTTGTTAACTCAATGATAAGCGAGGAAGACAGAGCGTTTCTTATTGGTTTTGAAGAAGGTAACCCTCAATGGGAAAACCCAGCATACAACGATTTTCAGAATTTTCCTTCGGTGCAATGGAAGCTGTTTAATATAAACAAACTGAAAACACAAAATCCGGTAAAACACAGGCAGGGAGTGGAAAAGTTGAAAGCTCATTTTAATTTCCCTACCTGATGTAACTTATAAAGACAATCAGATTAGCATAAAAGGAAAAGAACTTATACTTATCTGACAAAATAGTTGTATTGTTTTTAAAAACATTACTATTGCAGAAATCAACTTTTTTGTATTCCTGCTTCATAAAGACTAATAACAAGCCCGGCAGGTTCATAAGCTAAAATCCATCCTTTTACCAAATAACAGAATTATAAGGTAAACCTGCTACAAAATATGATAAGAAAATTGGCGTTTTTAAGCGAGCGGTTTATTTTTTATTATATTCATCCCACCAAATTAACTGTAACAATGAAATGCTTAAACTCAAATTTGAATATAAGTTCGTTATAAGCTATATTATTATCGGAGGCTTATGGATTAAGTTTTCTGATAGTGCTGTTAACAGTGTATTTAACGACCCTATTATCATCACACGAATTCAAACCTATAAAGGTTGGGCCTTTGTAGCCATTACAGCCGCGTTTTTCTTTTTTATCATTAAACAACACCTGATTAAGATTCGATTAGCCGAACAAAAAGCCAAGGAAAGTGATCGCTTAAAAACCATGTTTCTTCAAAACATATCGCACGAAATACGTACGCCCATGAACGGCATCATTGGTTTCTCAGAATTACTCACTTACCATTCGATTGACGAAGAAACCAAACTGGAATACATAAATATTATAAAAGACAGTTCGTTTCAATTACTTTCGATAGTGAACGATGTACTGGACATTTCGATGATTGAATCGGGAAATATAAAAATTAACCATGAACCTATTCACCTAAACACCTTACTGGATGAATTATACCAGCTATTTATTCCGACATTTCCAAAAAATGTAAGCGTAAAAATTTCCAAGGGTTTGCCGGATTCAAAGTGTATGATATTATCGGACAAAACCAAATTGCAGCAAATTCTTAACAACTTGCTGAACAATGCTATAAAATACACACCCAAGGGAACCATACACTATGGATACAGTGTTTATAAAAATGAACTTCGCTTTTTTGTTGAAGATACCGGTATTGGGATGAGTGAAGAGCTTCAAACCAGAATTTTCAACCGATTTTTAAAAGCCGAAGAAGGATTTACCAAATATTATCAGGGTGTTGGACTGGGACTGGCCATTTGTAAAGGTCATGTATCGCTATTAAATGGAAAAATATGGGTGCAATCGGCTAAGGAAAGAGGAACTACTTTTTATTTTACCCTTCCCTACACGCAAGACAAATAACATCCAACATGCGATCAGTTATTTACACTGAATTTCGACTGGCATTAATATTTCCGAATAGCGAACGCATCACCATCTTTTCATAACTCTCGACCAGTTTTTTATTACTTTCAGCTTTGGCTTTATGCAATTCAACCAGCGCATGTTGCTGAACGGTTAATAAGGGCAAAATTATGCGTTCCCTTAAACCGATGCTCAATTGACTGCGTGGATTATCGTCGAGCAAAGCATCCAGACCAGCCACTTTAAGCACCATCTCTTTACTCAACAAAAATTCCTGATGAATCAGTTCCCAAAAAGCACCAAAACGCGCATCGTCTT
This sequence comes from Salinivirgaceae bacterium, assembly GCA_050179685.1. GTDB lineage: Bacteria > Bacteroidota > Bacteroidia > Bacteroidales > SZUA-534 > GWE2-40-63. Next base: position 114,153 of record JBFXEW010000009.1, on the reverse strand, counting down.
TCATGTACCGGGTGATGGTAAAATTGGTTTTGCTCATGCTCTGCATGCTGTTAGCCAATAAAGTTTTAAAAAAAGTAGAATTCCGGTACAAATCCTTTAATGCCGACAAATTGCCCTGCTTTTCCTGAGCTTTTAAAGCACTTCCTACGCCATAAAAACCGGGAACATTCAGCTTAAACTGACTCCATGCTCCCACAAAAGGAATGGCGCGCAAATTTTCAAATTTTAATTTATCCGATTTTGCCCGTTTCGACGGACGACTGCCGATATTGGTCATTCCGTAGTATTTTAAGGTACTGCGTTCTTCTAAAAAAGGCAGAAACAAAGGATGATTCTTAAGTTCCTGATATTTTGTGTAACTGGTATCGGCCATGTGCTCAATAAGCTTTCGCTGCTGCGGATTCAAATTCGATGCAGGCCTGTCGAACAGGTTGTTTTCAATTCCGGCCAGTAACAAATGAGTCAAATTATGAATGGCTGCATCTGTGTTTCCATAGTGCGAACTAATGGTTTGCCCCTGTACTGTAATTTGTATCTGTTTGCTCTCAATAGTTTTTCCCAAGGCGGCATAAAACTGATGCGCGTTGCCTCCTCCGCGGGCTGGTGGTCCGCCACGTCCGTCAAAAAACAATACTTCAACTCCATGAGCCCGCGAAACTTCAGTTATGGCTTCTTTGGCTTTAAAAATCGACCAATTGGCCATAATGTAACCGCCGTCTTTGGTTCCATCGGAAAAACCAAGCATTACCGTTTGCTTATTATTCCGATGCGCCAAATGTTGTTTGTATTTTTTATTGCTATAAAGTTGTTGCATCGATTTCCCTGCAAGTTTAAGGTCGTCAACCGTTTCGAACAGGGGAACCACATCCAGTGGTAAAGTACTTTTTCCCCAGGAAACAAGCCGGGCTAATGCCATAACCCTTGCGACATCAACCGCAGAGCGACAATTACTTATTATGTAACGGTGTGCTCCCGCTTCTCCGTTACTATGTTGAATAGCTTTTATGGCTCCAAACGACAGCAGGGTGTCCCTGATTACTCCATCACCGGAAGTTGGAACTTCGAGTTGCTGGTTTAAAGTCAATAAAATCTCAATCTGTTCTTTTTCGGTAAGCTTATCGAAGTTGTCAGGAATTATTTGCTGATGCGTTTTTATTAAAGCATCCCAGGCCTTTTTAAGCACACGGCTATCTTGCCTGACATCGATGCTGGCAAACGAAAACCCAAACAATTGAATTTTCCTCCGTAACGATTGTATCTTTTCTAAAAACAATCCCTGGTGTTCAATCTGAACCAGCCGCTCAATGGTAAATAACTCTTCCAGAAAATTTTCGAGACTAAAAGAGGCTGATTTTGCTTCTAGCTTTAATTCTTGTTCGAGTTTTTCTTCGAGTTCGATAAGCTTTTCCAGCACACCATCGAAACTCAGGCGGCGTTTCAGCAATTTTATATCGTTCACATAACAGGCAATTATGGCTCTTCTGAGTTCATCAGCTACTTTTTTTGTGGTATCGACAGTTACAAACGGATTGCCATCCCTGTCGCCGCCAGGCCAGAAACCCAGATTGATAAGTTTATTATCGGATACTGACAGACCGGAAAAATTCTGATTTACTCTTTCTAAAACAGTTCCGGCTGCATTATAAAAAATATTCGAAAGATACCAGATAAGCGAAACGGCTTCGTCATAAACCGAAGGCTTTTGTTTTCGGTAAAAAGGAGTTTTACCCAATTGCATCAACAATTCGCGCGAATAAGCAATATCGCCTCTCCCAACCGATTCGGCCAAATCGCTGGCAATTGCAAGCACGGTGCCCGGATAAAACTGGGTTGGATGCGCTGTTAATACCAGGCGTACACCAAAATCGGTGAGCAGCTGCATCAGCCGCTCCTCAAGCTGGTGCTCATTCACCTGGTTTTTTAGCTGTTCCCACGAATCGATTCCATCGGTTTTGTTAATTTGATTAAAAGCAGCTTCTTCCAAAGCATCAATTAAAACAACCTGACGTTCAACATATTGAATTATTTTAAAAAGAAAGGCTATTTGTTCCTGCTTATTGAAATTGGGCTTATGAGCCGTAAAAAACTCTTCAAGAATTACGTTGGGAGCCAAACCCTGTTCATAACCTTTTTCGCAAGCCTCGTGCAACAAAGGCAGCAATAATCCGGTTTGCTCAACGGCATCTAGTGGCAGGGTAAGAAACAAACTGTTATACAACTGAAACTTTAAGGCTACCAATTCTTTAAACGACTTTTCAACTTGTTTGCTCATAAAAAAATGCTTTGATAATTAATACATTCCGCTTAACAAAATGTTTTTCTGCAAAGGTTGAATTCGTAAAAAAGAATTTAAAAAAAGGAAAACAAAAAGGGCACTCCCTTTCGGAAATGCCCTTGATGTTTTATTGAAAAATTGCTCTACTTGTTAACAGTTTCGTCTAAAGCTTTACCAGCTTTGAACTTAGCAACTTTTTTAGCTGCAATTTTAATTTCTTTACCAGTTTGTGGGTTACGACCTGTGCGGGCAGCGCGCTCACTTACTGAGAAAGTACCGAATCCAACCAATTGGATACTTTGTTTCTTTCCTAAAGTTTCTTTAGTTGAGTCGATAAATGCATTTAAAGCTTTTTCAGCATCAGCTTTTGTCATTCCGGCTTTTGCAGCCATTGCAGCTACTAATTCTTGTTTGTTCATAGTGTTAATTTTTAAATTATTATAATATTTTTTAAAGCACAGCTAAATATAAGGAAAGATCTTATAGGTTTACCTTTTTTAATCAAAAAAAAACCGCTTAAGCCCTAATTTTATTGAAGTTATCAACAATTTGAACCCGATATTGAATAAAGTTGACGTTTAATATACACTTACAATAAACTATATTTCAAATAGTTAGCTTTTGCAGACTTCCAGTCTTAAACTGTTGAAAAAAATTTAGCTTTTTTTGCTGAGATTACCCGAAAACAGGGCTATAAAGCCGGTTTTTTGCATCATTTTAAAGAAAAAAATGCAAATACAGACCCCGAAAAAAGCCATTTTTAGCGTGCCGGCTCAATTAAACTGCCTCTTTCTTCGTCGTGATGAATGCGTATATGGGCATCAATTTCATGCTGAAGTTCCTCCACATGTGATATGATTCCGACAATGCGATTTTCGCTTCGTAAGGTCTTTAAAGTATCAAAAACCACCCGCAACGATTCCCGGTCGAGGTTGCCAAAACCTTCGTCGAGGAAAAAAAAGTTTTCTTTGCTTTCGCTCAATTTGTTTACATTATCGGCCAAAGCCAGTGCCAGCGATAAAGAAGCCTGAAATGTCTGACCTCCCGACAGGGTTTTTATATGCCGTACTTTTCCTCCGTTTAAAAAATCGCGAACCTGGAAATTATTGTCGGCAGTAATCTCCAGACTGAGTTTTTGTCCTGTAAGTTTAAAAAAGCGCTCGTTGGCTATTTTACACAGATGCTGCAAATGGACCGTTGAAATATAATTCACAAAACCGTTTCCTTTAAACAGATTCTTTAATGTTTTTATTTGATCGGCCCTTAGCTGAAGCCTGTTCTGCTCCTCATGCAGTTTGGCCAATTGCTCCAAATCAGTTTTTAGTTTATTAAGTTTGGTTTGGGCTTCAATCAACTGTTTTTCTGATTGCTTTATTTTCAGTTCAAGCGCTCCAATACCTTGTATTAATTCCTGGTGCTCCGCTTCATTGTAGCTTTGATTATTTATGGCCTGATTAATATCGGCCAATTGTTGTGTGGCTGAAGCCAGTTGTTCCTTGTAAGTTTCAATCTGTTGTTTGGCTGAATCCACATCAAGGGTTTGCTCCAGAACTGTTTTTATTTGCTCCAGATCAGTATACTTCGACTGCTGAACCTTGCTTTGCAATTGTTGCTGTTTTGTTTCCCAATCGCGGGTGGTATTTTGCAAACTTTTGTTCAATCCGTTTATCCGTTCCTGTTTTTTTGTTTTGCTATGTTTTAATTCCTCGAGTTGTTTGCTGGCTTTTTCGAAATTGGATTCAGCTTCATTGAAGGCTTTTTTACGTGTCTCCATTTCAGCTTGTATCACTGATAAGTCCTTATTTTCCCAGTCAGTCCATTGTAAATTAAGCAACTGCGTGCTTAGGGTTTCAATTTTTGATTTCAGTGCCTGATGCTGCAACTTAAATTCATCGACTGCCTTTTTATAACGTTCCAAATCGGTTTGTTCCTGATTCTGGGTCAAGAGCATCTTCTCCTGCTTTTGCTCCAAAATCAACATCTGTTCCTTCATTTTGGTGGCTTCATCAAAAGCCTGCCGGAGTAACTCTTTTGTACCGTATTTTTCCCAAACAAACAGTTTTTGGTGCTGCTCGATTATGCTTTCAATATCTTTTAATTTTTGCTCCAACTGAACCTGCTGTTCGTGATTTGTGGCAAACTTATGTTCAAAGATTCCTGCCTGATTCAGCAGCAATTCCAATTCCCTGGCAAATACTTTCAGCTTTTCGCGATCCTGCAGCCAGGCTTCGAGTTTATGCGCTGATTGTTCGGGATTAAAAACCTGCGGATGCTGGGTTGAACCACACAAAGGACAGGGAACTCCATCGGACAGCTGTTCGGCATAAGCAGCCAGTTTACTTTGAACCTGGGCTTGTTCAATCTGTCCGCTTAAAACTTCTTCTTTTTGTTCCAATGCTTTCTTCGATGCTGCAATTAAAGCGGGTAGTTCATTCAGGTGCTCCCAGGATAACTCCTGCGAAAGTTTACGACTTTTCAATTCGTTCACTTCCTGATTAAGTTTCTGTTCCTGTTCAGTGAGTTTCTTTTTCTCGTTTTGCAAGTCCTGCAGTTGCTTTTTTAAGTGCTCCTGTTTTTCGTACCAGGCTTTTACTTCGTGCAACATAGCAGTTTGATTCAATTCCTTTCCAAGACTGTTAAGCTTAAGTGCCGTTTTTTCGAGTTCTGTTTTTCGTTCAGCTATTTGCTTTTCGTAGTTTGAAACGGTAAGGCTGCCCTCATGAATTCTTTTCGACAACTTATCGAGCGCTGCGCGTTCATTAATAATAAGTATAATTTTCTCCAGTTCTTCTACCTGCTGCTGCAACACATGGCGTTTATCGTAAGTACTTTTTACCTGTTCAAAACCTTTGGTCTGCTTTTCGAGCTCCGTTTCAAGCAGGTTTAATTGCGCCGATTCATGCGTTAAGTCCTTTTTCAGATTTTCAATTTGCAGCTGCAACTCCTGTGAACTATCGAGCAGTGGCTTAAAATGAATCAGGCAATATTCAAAGCTAAGGATATCCTGCTCCAGTTTCTTTATCTGTTCCTGTTGCTTGTTTAAAGCGGTTAAACGGTTTTTAACCTGAACTTCACGAGCTTTCCACTCCTTTAGGTTATCGAGAGCCACCTTTTTCTTTTGCTGTTCTTTAAACTGCTCGCTAAGCGTTTGCACTTTTTGCTGACTCAACGCAATAAACGATTCCAACATTTCAAGCTGCCCGGGATTGGCATCGCCCAGCGATTTTAACTGTCCTTCGAGAATGTTTAACTGCTCATCGTTTTTCTTTTCTATTCCGCTCACTTTAAAAAAGAGCTCAAATTTTTCGAGGCTGAAAAGTTCCTTCATCATTTGGGTACGGTCGGATTTACCCAACTGTAGAAATTCCTGAAACTTACCTTGTGGAATGATGATGGTTCGCTTAAAATTTTCGTAACTCAGTCCGATAGCCTTTTCAACCAAATCAAACGAAACGGGAATGGTTTCCCTTTCAAGCACCCGATACGCCAGACGGTCGAGCGATTTTACATCATCAAATTTTTTGCTGTTTCGTCGCCCTTTTACCGTAATTAAGAATTCGCTTCCCTCCTTTCCTGCTTTAAACCTGAATTCAATAAAAAGTTCATCACTTTTTAAATTCATCATGTTGTAATTCCGGTTATCGCCCGAAAGGTTCAGCCGTTCGGTTTTGCCGTATAAGGCAAAAGTTATGGCTTCAAGAATGCTTGATTTTCCGCTCCCCACGGTTCCAAAAATTCCAAAAATTGAAGCGCTGGTAAGTTTGGTAAAATCAATGCTTTGTTTTTCCTGGTACGAGTAAAGTCCTTTTATGGTAAGATGTAAGGGAATCATAAGCTATTTTTCAAAAGATTCGTTGGCTAAAACTTCTTTAAACAAATCCAAAAGGGTAGCATCGGGTGCCATACCTTTTACACTGGTAAAATAATCGATAAACAGCGCCTCCATACTTTTCGATAAATCGATGTTTGCTGCTGTTTCGTGCTGAAAATCTTTATTCAATACTTCGGGGATTATTGAAATAACACCGTCGTGCGACTGCATTACAAGCTTGCGATCGGCTGCGCTGATAAAGGTTTCGCTAACCAAAGTAAGTTCAACCAGTGCATCGCTATGTGCTTCGAGCCAGCGAATAGCTTCGGCAACCCCGGTAATTTTAACGCGAAGCAAGCGCTTTCCTGCGTTTAAAGGAAGCTTTTCAACTACAGCAGTTTTCGAAGGTTCCAGGCTGATTAACGAAACATACTTTTGTTGATCGGCTTCGCTAAAACTGTAAGCTATGGGACTTCCTGAATATACCACCGGGCATACCGCTCCGCCCACCTGGTGATAGCGATGTAAATGGCCCAAAGCTACGTATTGCATTTGCGCGGGAATCCACGATGTATCAATTATTTGTGCCCCGCCCACATGCAAAATGGGTTTTTCGTCGTCGGATTCCGGTTCCGGTTCGCTTCCGGCTTTCGACATAAATAAATGTGCCGCCAGAATATTCACTCCATGGGTATCGCAATAGGTTTCGGCTAATTGACGCCACTGTTCACCAATTAAATTGCTTAAAGCTTCTTCCTGATTTTCACTCCCCAGGAACGTTCTAAACCGGTATTCGTTTGCATAAGGAGTTAATAAAATCCGCAGCGGATAAGCTACCGAAGGAAGTTTCAATTCAATAAAACCTTCGGCACTTTGGGTAAGCTCCAAACCGGTATCGAGTTTAAAAGGAGTTACCTGGGAATTGGGATAACCGGCAAAAATAATCCCGCATTCTTTGGCCAAAGGGTCAGGTGCTTCAATTCGGTCGGGCGAATCGTGATTTCCTGCAATACAAATAACTGCACGTTTGCCATTGTTTGCCATCCGCTTAAGCGATTCATAAAACAAATCGACACTCTCGACCGGGGGATTAAAGGTATCGAACAAATCGCCCGAAACAATCAGCACATCTACCTGCTCTTTATCGGCCAGGGCCGTAATTTCATTCATTACGGCCACCTGCTCCGCATGGCGTGAATAAGTATCGAGTTTTTTTCCCAGATGCCAGTCGGCGGTATGTAAAATTTTCATCACAACAATTTGGTTATAGAATGTATCCGGTATTTTGTCGCTTAAAAGTATTGAAATTCTGCGAAGCAAAAAAGGCCGGCTTTTAGCCGACCTTTAATTGAAAGAATATTTTTTCTACCAGCCTAATAAATAGGCAAATATCAATGGAGCAACTATGGTAGCATCCGACTCCACAATAAATTTGGGAGTATCGATATCCAATTTTCCCCAGGTTATTTTTTCGTTGGGTACTGCTCCTGAATACGAGCCGTAACTGGTGGTTGAATCAGAAATCTGACAGAAATAACTCCAAAAAGGCGTATCGGTGCGTTCCATATCCTGGTAAAGCATGGGAACTACACAAATAGGAAAATCGCCGGCAATTCCGCCACCAATCTGAAAAAAGCCAATTCCGTTATCCTGAGTATTGGCTGTGTACCAATCGGCAAGCCAGGTCATGTATTCGATACCCGATTTCATGGTAGAAGGCTTTAATTCACTTTTAATGCAGTATGAAGCAAAGATATTTCCCATGGTAGAATCTTCCCATCCGGGAACCACAATGGGCAAATTTTTCTGTGCAGCAGCTAACATCCAGCTGTTTTTTGCATCAATTTCATAGTATTGTTCCAATACGCCCGACAGCAAAAACTTGTACATAAATTCGTGTGGAAAATAACGTTCGCCATTTTCTTCGGCATCTTTCCATATTTTGAAAATATGTTTTTGTAATCGTCTGAAAGCTTCTTCTTCGGGAATACAGGTATCGGTAACCCGATTCAATCCTTTTTCCAACAGTTCCCATTCCTGTTTTGGCGTCAAATCGCGGTATTCGGGAACTCTTTTGTAATGCGAATGAGCTACCAGGTTCATCAGGTCTTCTTCGAGGTTTGCCCCGGTACACGAAATAATCTGCACTTTATCCTGACGAATTATTTCAGCGAGTGATTTTCCCAGTTCGGCAGTGCTCATGGCACCAGCCAGGGTAATCATCATTTTGTTGCCCTTGTTTAGTTGTTGCTGATAGCCTTCGGCTGCATCAACCAGAGCAGCTGAATTAAAATGCTTGTAATGTTCCAGCATAAAAGCTGTAACGGGTCCTTTTGTTTGCATTGTTTCTATTATTAAAAGTTACCTGTTAAAACCAACAGGCAAAAAATCATTGAATTTTTTATTCCTTGTAACCTAAAATATGAAGCATATCATCAACGGTTTGTTCGTTCCGATACACATAGTCGATAAAGTTTCCTTTTTCGTCGCGGTCGACAATTACCTGCTTGGGCGATGGAATTAAACAGTGTTTTATTCCTCCGTATCCGCTAATGGAATCCTGATAAGCACCGGTATGGAAAAAACCAATGTAAAGCGGTTCTTTTTCTTTATCGACAAATGCGGGAAGCAAAATCTGCTGGTTCAAATCTTCGGAATTGTAATAATCGGAATGGTCGCAACTGATTCCACCAATACTTACACGTGAATATTCGTTTTCCCATTTATTAACAGGCAAAAGAATAAACTTTTCATAGATTGACCAGGCATCGGGAATGGTGTTCATCAAACTGTTATCGATGATGTACCATTTTTCCTTATCGTTTTGTTGTTTTTGCTCAATTACTTTAAAGATATTGGCTCCACTCTCGCCTACGGTGTATTTTCCAAATTCGGTATAAATATCGGGGTCAGGAATTCCTTCGGTAGTACAGATTTCCTTAATATTTCGCACAATTTCTTTAATCATGTATTCGTAATCGTATTCAAAACCCAGGTTGTTACGAATGGGAAAACCACCACCCAGATTCAGTGAATCGAGGGTTTTGCATTTTTTCTTAAGCTCGGAATATATTTTTAAAGCTTTATTGAATTCGCCCCAGTAATACAGGCTGTCTTTAATGCCTGAATCGACAAAAAAGTGAAGCATTTTTAACTCCAGGTTGGGGTTGCCTTTAATTTTTGCGTTAAAATAACTCACAATTTCGGTGTGCCTGATGCCCAAACGCGAAGTATAATAAGCCGATTGCGGTTCTTCGTCGATGGCCATGCGCAGGCCAATTTTAACTTTATGATCGCCGGCCAGACGGGTTACTTTGCTTAACTCTTTTGGACTATCCAAAACAATGATAGAGTTCTCGAAACCCATTTTTTGCAGGTTAATAATCTTGATGATGTAGTCATCAGTTTTATACCCATTGTGAACAATAATCCTCGATTTATCGAGCTCGCCCTTTTTATAAAGTTTTTCAATTAAATCGATATCAAATGACGACGATGTTTCCAGGTTAACATTATGCTTTAATGCAGCACTTATCACATGGTGAAAGTGACAACACTTGGTACAATAACAATAATGGTAGTTTCCCTGATAATTGTTGGCTTTAATGGCCCGGTTGAAAAGGTTTCTGGCTTTTTTAATCTGATCGCCAATGCGAGGCAGGTAAACTAGTTTGAACGGTGTACCGTATTTCTCAATCAGGTACTTTAGTGAAACGCCGTGGAAGGTAAGGTATCCATCCCTTAAGTCAAAACCTTCCTGAGGAAAGTAATAACTCTGTTCAACAAGATCAAAATAGGTATTCTTCATTTCTAATCATCCATAAAAATAATGAGTTTGAGTTTTTGCAAATTAAGTTTATTTTTTCCGAAAATTAATCCAATTCCAAAAAATCTGAATATTTTTTTATTCGCTTGATTTTCAAAGAAAAAACTCGAATAAATTAGTGATTCTCAAACCCTGTTTATGTTTAGTTTTCTATAATTCACTTTTAATGCTGCGTAATTGTTGGCAAAAGCAAAAAAGTATGCTTTCAGACAAAAATTATTTGTTGCTCTTTGAGGGCTAACAACTCGCAAATTTTATTGTTTCACAAAGGTGTTTTTGCTTAAACCAGTTGTTTAAAATGCAGGAAAATAGCCAACCAGTGAAACACGGTTCCGGCAATTACAAATAAATGCCAGATTAGGTGCGAAAAAAGCAGTTTTTCCATCTTAAAAAACACCACTCCCAACGAATAAAAAATGCCGCCGGCAAAAATAAAAGCAATACTCAAAGGCTGCATGTTATTGAAAATGGGAATCAGGAAAAACAACAGCAACCAACCCATAATTACATACGAAACAATGATAAATTTATTAACGCCCCGTTCAAAACGATTGGGAAAAACTATCTTAATTAATGTTCCGGCTAAAGCAAAACCCCATTCAATTCCAAACATTACCCAACCCCATTTGCCTCCGATAATGGAAAGCGAAAGCGGTGTATAAGTTCCGGCAATCAGAAAATAAATGGCTATCTGATCGAAATTATGAAAAAAATCTTTAGCACCGGAATGGGGCAATGAATGGTTTAAAGTTGATGAGGTGTACAAAATAATCATGGTTGCCCCAAAAATTGAAGCGCTTGTTATGTGCCATGGGCTACCGGTTTTTGCCGCATACATTACAATAAAAGCTGTGGCTACAATACTTAATACCAATCCTATTCCGTGCGAAATGGCATTCGCTATTTCTTCCGATTTGGTAAAACGTTCGTTTTTAGCGTCTATTTTTTTCATTACAAAAGCCTTTCATTTTGGGTTTTTTAAAGCTGCTGAAATTAATAAAAAAAGCCACAGGAACCTGAGTTTCCTGTGGCTTTTTTATTCTTTTAGCCGATTAACAAGCCATGGTTCCTATGCTGGATGCAATCTGCTCCCGTACCTTAACGGTCAATGAATCGTAATCGTAATTTGCCGGTTCAACGGGGCTTAAAAACTGCACCCTTACTTTGGTAAAAATCCGTGGAAAGTGTGTTCCGGTGGGAAGCGCTTTATGAGCGCCACAAATAGCAACCGGAATTACCGGTACATTAAGTTCTTTACTAAGTATGGCAAAAGTTTTCTTAAATTCGCCCAACGAACCGTCTTTTGAACGGGTTCCTTCGGGGAAGATGATTACTTTGCGACCCATTTTCAGAATTTCGGCCAGCTTTTGTATCGATTCTTTCAAGTCTTTATTCACATCCATTACCACCACATTATTTTTTCTGGCCATAAATCGCAGAAAACCATTGTTTACATGCTTCTTTTTGGCGTAGAAATAAATATTTTTCATGGTTTTATTCCGTATTAACGACGAAACAAAAAGGGCATCGAAATAACTCTGGTGATTGGGTGCAATAATACAAGGGCCTTCGGGAATATTCTCGGTTCCGCTTCCCTGAAAACGGAAATACAGTTTAAAAAAGAGTTTTGAACCTTTATTAATAAGTCCCTGAGTAAACCAGGCTTTAGGAAGGTTCAAAGAAACTTTTTCTTTTAAGATAGCCGACCAGTCGATGTTTTCAACCTTATGCCGCAGTTTGTTATCCCTGATAAAATCGACCAGTTTACCAACCGATGGAAAACTCAGCAGACGTTCTTCTTCTATTTTTATGCCAAAGGTTTTGTCGATAAAATCGATAAGTCCCAGTTTGCCCAGCGAATCGAGAGCAATATCAAATTCCAGGTGATCGTCCGGGCTAATAGCTTCGTTGGTCTGGCTTTCGATAAACAGCTTTACGGTTTTGTATTCTTCCGTATCGGGATCGGCTACTTTAGCTTTCGATTTGCCCGGAGCTTCGAGCAATTCGGCCAGTTTAAAACGCTGAATCTTGCCCAGGCGAGTTCGCGGTATATCTGATTTAATAATTGTGAATTTCATCACCCGCTTGTACGAGCTCACTTTGCTGTTGTATTCTTTAAATACTGTTTCCTTAAAAAACTCTTCAACATCTTTAACGTCGGCAGCCGAAAGTTCATTGTAATCGGGAATTATTGCCGCATGCAACTGGTTCTGATGCAGAAAAACTGCGGCCTCACTAATATAAGGCGAACCTTTTTCGAGTTTATCTTCAATTTCGACCGGATTAATGTTCTTACCATTCGAAAGTACAATAATTTCTTTTTTCCGTCCGGTAATGTAAAGGAATCCATCTTTGTCGAAATAACCCAAATCGCCGGTGTAAAGCCAGCCGTCTTTAATAATGTCGGCTGTTTCCTCAGGACGGTTGTAATAGCCCTGCATTACATTAGGGCCTTTTACCACAATTTCCTCGTCGCGAATTTCGCACTGCACACCGTCGAGCAACTGACCCGGACTGCCAATACGGAAATTTTTGGGGCGATTAAAAGTTATCATCGGAGCCGTTTCAGTCATTCCATAACCTTCGAGCACGGTAAAACCCATAGTCATAAAGAATTTACCCACCTGCGGACTTAAAGCAGCTCCACCTGAAACCATAATTTCGACACGGCCGCCAAATCCCTGATGTACTTTTTTGAATATTTTTTTCGAAAGCGATTGACTTTTAAAAGTGGATAATACCCGGTAAAAAATTCGTCCGGCAGCGCTGGCAAAAACTTTAGCGCGTAAACCCTGATAAATTACTTCGTATAAGCGCGGAACACCTATAACAATAGCAACCTCATTGTTTCGCAGGGTTTCGAGCAAATCGGACGATTGCATGGAAGGCGACATTACAATGGTAGCCCCAACGTTAAGCGGAGCAATCATAGTTCCCAACAAAGGTAAGATGTGATGTAAGGGTAATAACATCAGTGTTTGTCGGTCTTCACGGAAAATTTTTACATCGGTGGTAACTCCTTTTAGGTTAACCAACAAATTATTAAACGATAACATAACGCCCTTTGGGCTTCCGGTAGTTCCCGAAGTGTATATTATAACTGCTGTTTGCTCCACATCGGCAGGAATATTCCATTCAGCAGGTTCTGTACTTTCAGGAAGTTCAACCTTATCGAAATTTACAAACTGATATTCGTAATCAAGATTAGCCAGTGCTGCATTCAGGTCGGGTTCTTTTAGGTTCGACGAAAAAATAACTTCAGGCCGGCTATCATTTAATATATAAGCCACATCATCGACCGATGAAAGGTAATCGATGGTTATTACAGAACAGTTATTCAACCAGCCGGCATAAAAGGCATAAACCCATTCGAAACGGTTTTCACAATAAAGCGCTACTTTAGTATAGCCTTTACCTTTAAATAGCTGCGCGTACTGATTAATTTTTACCGAAAGGTCGGCATAGCTCACCTTATTTTCTTTGAAAATAATCGCGGTCTTTTCTGGATTCGAAAAATTTATCATAAATCTGTTTTAAATACCCTCTGCAATTAAAACACGAATATAGCTTTTTTGTTATGAAAGCCAAGCACATTTAGTTTTAGTCCTTATCTAATAAGAAGTGCTCAACATGCCAGAGTAACAAACCAGCCTTATAAGAATAATTATACAGAAATCCCTACCTTTGAAAAAATTTTAAAATGGAAAACGGACAAAAAAAAATACTGGCTGAGCAATTGAAATCGGCCAATAAAGAATTGATTCTCGATACCATAAAATCGCTGCGGCACGACGGCAACGATGAGGTACTGGAAATACTAACACAAATTTACCTGAACCAAACCAATAACGAGATTAGCGAGGCCATTTACCGCTTTTTCTGCGACTTAAAGAATCAAACTTCGGCCGAAACTGTAATACAACTGATTAAAAATCCGGAATACCACCTGGCGAAAAAAATGTTGGTAAGCTCCTGCTGGCAATCGCGACTGAACTACATTTTATATCTGGAAACCTTTATTGCCATGGTTTTTAACGAACCATTTGAACTGGCTTTTGAAGCCTTTACCGTAGTTGAAAACATGGAAGCCCGGGTATCGGAGCAACGGAAAAATGAATTGCTGGCTTTTGTAGATGCCAATATGGATAATTGTATCGACGACAACCTGGTTTTGGCCGACGATTTAAAAGGAATTATCCGGCTTTATCCGGAATAACAAGACGGAAACTTCATTTTATACTATAAAAAAGTCCGGAAGATATTTTCTTGCCGGACTTTTATGATCAAGTGCTATAATTTTATTCGAAATTCGAAAAATACTTCATGAATTGAGAACGCTGATAAATTGCAGGGTCGCTAATCGATTTATAGCTCATCAATCCACGGAAATTCTCGATGGTTTCAAAACCATGTTGCTCCATCCAGGCGTCCAATTCGTTTAGCATCAGAGCAATCTCACCCAAACCCTTTTGGTACAATACCGAACACAATTGAACGGTATCGGCACCAGCCAGTAAGAGTTTAATCAAACCTTTTGCATTGTGTACGCCTGTTGAGGTAGAAATATCCAAAGCTGAAACCTGATCGGAAATAATGGCTGCCCAACGCAAGGGGAAGCGCAGGTCGGCATCAGACGAGAACACAGAACTGCTGGTCATTTCCAGGGTATCAATATTAATATCGGGTTCATAAAAACGGTTAAACAAAACAACTCCTTTTACCCCCAGTCCTTTTAAATTGTCAACCACATTTATGGTATTGGTAAATTGATAACTCAGTTTTACAGAAACCGGAATTGATATTTGCTTAACAATCTTTTTTACAATGTTGTAATATTGCTTTTCGATATCGGACCCTGTTTTTTTACGGTCGTCGGGAACTATATAGATATTCAGTTCGAGCGCATCGGCACCGGCAACTTGCAATTGCTGGGCAAAATCAATCCATTTTTTATCGGAATGACAATTGATGCTTACAATTACCGGAATACTCACTGCTTGTTTGGCTTCTTTAATTAAGTTGATGTGTTTTTGCAGGTTATTGGCCGAAACATATCCCTGAAGGTAATCAAAAGCTTCGGTATCGGCAGTTCCCTGTTTTTGGTAGTTGGCAGCCTCATAGTTAATCTGCTCTTCAAAAATCGATTTTAACACCACCGCTGCAGCTCCTTGTTTTTCAGCCTCTTTTATTTTTTCAATGGAGCCGGTAATTCCTGAGCTACTAACTATAATTGGATTCTTTAAGGACAAGCCTAAATATTTCGTCTCTAATTTTGCCATGATATCTCTTTTTGCGTTTTATTTGGGAAACAAATATAAAAATTTAAACGGGTGCTAAAAGTGTCTTTTTAACATTTTTACAGCAGCTGGTTTGTGAACTAACGCACTCCAAAAATTGAGCTGCCAATACGAACCAGCGTACTACCCTCTTCGATTGCCAACTGGTAATCGCCCGACATGCCCATAGAAACTGTATTAAAATAAGGCTTATCAGCAAAGTAGTTTTTTTTCAATGTCACAAAAATGCTGTGCAGACTTTTAAATTCGCGCCGAATCTGTGACTCATCGTCGGTATAAGTGGCCATGCCCATCACCCCACAAATTCGCACCTGCTTTAAAAGTTGGGTTTCGGGATTTGTAAGTATTTCTTCGGCTTCGTTCAACGAAAGGCCAAACTTACTTTCCTCTTCAGCTATATGAAATTCAAGCAGGCAATTGATTACCCTTTGGTTTTTTTGCGCCTCTTTATCAATTACACCCAGCAATTTTAAACTATCGACACCGTGAATCAAACTTACAAAAGGAGCAAAATATTTAACCTGTTTCGATTGCGGATGACCGATAAAGTGCCATTCAATATCTTTAGGTAAGTCCTCAGCTTTTTGTTTTAATTCCTGAGCCCGGTTTTCGCCAAATATGCGTTGTCCGGCCTCATAGGCTTCCAAAATATCGGTATTGGGTTTGGTTTTCGATACGGCAACCAATGTTACATTTTCCGGAATAGTCGTTTTTATTGCAAGTAAATTATCAGCAATTTTCATAAGCAGCCAGTTTAAGTCACAAAAATAGCCTTATTGAACGAAACACCCAGCATTTTATCTACTTTCTTCCTTTAAAAACTCTCCCAACATTCTGGATTCAATTTGGGATAAATTCTTTTAAATTGAAACGAACTTTATCCACCAAACACCAATCTGAATATTTTTAAGTTAATTAACTGTTAATTTTTTACACTTCTCTTGGCAAAATAAAATATAATCCTACTTTTGCATTCGAAACTAAAGAAAGAAATGAATAATAAAACACAAAATAGCGCTTTGAATTGTTGTTGTATGCATACAACATGCAGGGCATATTTTGTAGTGTGACAAGATTATAATTAAACATAACTATAATGAGCCCTTACGTTAATCGTCAGGGCTTTTTTTTTACAATAATATGATGAACAAAGAAAGTTTTTTTAAACAAATCGGGCAATTTCGCCGAAATGCTGCTGGTAAAGTTCCTTCGGTAAAAAACAGCCAACTGCTTTTGCGGAGTGTTATTTCGCTGCTTTTTCCCATCCTCAGTAAAAAAGATAAAATTGATTTGGAAGCCGACCTCAACCACATCGAAATTCAGCTGAGTTGTCTGCTCCAATCGATAAGTTATACCGATGTGCAAGCCAACGAATTGACTCAGGCGTTTATTGACCGGTTCGAAACGGTGTACCACCTACTTATTAAAGATGCCGAAGCCATTTACAAAGGTGATCCGGCCGCCGAAAGCATCGAAGAAGTAATAGTAAGCTATCCCGGTTTTTTTGCCATAACCATCCATCGTATTGCCCACGAACTTTACAAACTGAATATTCCGGTTTTGCCAAGGTTATTTTCGGAATACGGACACAAAGAAACAGGAATTGACATTCATCCGGGAGCCAGCATTGGCGAATCGTTTTGCATCGACCACGGTACCGGAATAGTAATTGGCGAAACTACCGAAATTGGTAAGCATGTAAAAATTTATCAGGGAGTTACCCTGGGAGCACTTAGTGTAAGCAAGGAAAAAGCCGGAAGCAAAAGGCATCCCGCCATACGTGATCATGTTACCATTTATTCGGGAACTACCATTCTGGGCGGAAAAACAGTTGTTGGAAATCACTCGGTTATTGGCGGTAACGTTTGGCTTACACACAGTGTAGAGGACTATTCCATTGTGTTAAACAAAAACGAAGTATATGTAAAGAACAAAAATCCTGAGTACGATCAGGTTATCGATTTTGTAATTTAATCCTTAAAAAACAATATCCATTTAAAAACTCAAATCACATGATAGCACAAAATGTACTGGAACTTATTGGGAAAACCCCGGTTTTAAAAATCAACCGGCTTTTTAATAACGAAGCCGAAGTTTGGGTAAAACTTGAAAAACAAAATCCCGGTGGAAGTATTAAAGACCGAATTGCCATGGCCATGGTAGAAGATGCCGAACAAAAGGGCCAGATTACCAAAGATACCGTAATTATTGAACCTACATCGGGTAATACCGGAATAGGACTGGCTCTGGTGGCTGCCGTTAAGGGTTACCGGCTGGTGCTTGTTATGCCCGAATCGATGTCGCTGGAACGCCGCCGCCTGGTAAAAGCCTATGGAGCCGAACTGGTTCTTACGCCAAGAGAACTGGGAATGAAAGGGGCCATTGAAAAAGCCCGTGAACTGCAAAAAGAACTCAATGGATGGATTCCCATGCAATTTGAAAACCAGGCAAACCCCGAAATTCACGCAAAAACAACCGCTCAGGAAGTTATTAAGGACTTTCCTGAAGGTTTTGATGCCCTGATTACCGGAGTAGGAACCGGTGGACATATCAGTGGTTTGGCCAAAGTACTTAAACAAAAATGGCCCCGACTAAAAGTTTTTGCCGTTGAACCGGAATTATCGCCCGTAATAAGTGGCGGAGCCCCGGGCCCCCATCCTCTGCAGGGAATTGGTGCCGGTTTTATTCCACAAACGCTTTATACCGAGCTACTCAACGGAACTATAAGTGTAGGAAAAGATGAAGCCTACGATTTCACGCGGCGGGCTGCACGCGAAGAAGGCCTTTTTGTGGGCATTTCGAGTGGCGCATCGATGGCTGCAGTGGCAAAAAAACTACCCGAACTGAAGGGCCAGCGTGTGCTTACTTTTGCCTACGACACCGGCGAACGTTACCTTTCAGTCGACGATTTGTTTTAATTCAGTTTTACCTAAATCTCAAAGCGAGCCAATGGAGTGATGTCATGACTGGCAAATTCGCCCTTCAGGTAGCGAAAATGACCGGTTATGGCTATCATGGCTGCATTGTCGGTGGTGTACGAAAACTTAGGAATATGAACTTTTACCTTATGCTTTTGTCCATAAGCAATTAAAGCATCACGTAAGCCGGAATTGGCTGAAACTCCGCCGGCTACTGCAAGTTCTTTGATGCCTGTATCTTTAAGCAATTTATGCACTTTATCCATCAAAATCTCGATGATGGTTTGTTGCAAAGCTGCGCATAAGTGCGTTTTGTTTTCTTCAATATAATTGGGGTTTAGCTTTATATTATCGCGGATATGGTATAAAAAACTGGTTTTTAAACCGCTAAAGCTGTAATCGTAACCATCGATCCGGGGTTTCGAAAGTTTAATTCTTGTAGGGTCACCTTCCTTGGCCAGTTTATCCACCACAGGACCTCCGGGATAAGGCAAATCCATTACTTTGGCACATTTGTCGAAAGCTTCGCCGGCAGCGTCGTCGATTGTTGCTCCAACCACTTCCATATCCAGAGGGCTTTTTACCACAATCAATTGCGAATTTCCGCCTGAAACCAAAAGACAAAGAAAAGGAAACTCCGGCTGGTTGGTATCGTCAGGGGTTTCTTTAATAAAATGAGCCAACACATGTCCCTGAAGGTGATTTACTTCAATCAAAGGAATGTTTTGAGCCAGGGCAAAACCTTTGGCAAACGAAGTTCCCACCAGGAGTGAACCCAATAAACCGGGTCCGCGGGTGAAAGCCACGGCTGTAATATCGGAAGGCTGCATACCCGCTTGTTTAATAGCCGCATCGACAACCGGAATAATATTTTGCTGGTGCGCACGCGATGCCAGTTCGGGTACCACTCCGCCATATTTTTTATGAACTTCCTGGTTTGCAATTAAATTCGATTTAATTACTCCGTCTGAAATTATTGCTGCCGAGGTATCATCGCACGATGATTCTATCCCTAAAATGTTTATACTCATAAAATTTATCGATTCGCCAAAAAGTTTGGCATCTTTTCTGTTTATATTTAGCAATTATTATTTTTGTCCTCCACATAAAAAAAGGGAAGCGAATTTCTAACAAATTAAAACGCCAAAAGTATTAAAAAAACTGCTAAAATATTAGCCTTTATCATTCTTATACTCGCAGGAGCCGGTATCATTTTCTGGACAGCCCTTAGGAGTCCGGCCCTGCAGACCGTGGTGGCAAAACGACTGATTGAGCGCCTGGCACAACAACTCGATACCCGTGTTTCAATTGGTAAACTTCGAATGGGATTGAATAACAACCTGATTATCCGTGATTTTTTTATTGCCGATCAGCAAAATGATACTTTATTTTTTGCCGAACGAATTGAAGCCCGGTTAAATCATTTTAATCTGAGCGATAAATCGGTGAGCTTCCATCGAATAGCAATCAAAAACAGTATAAGCAAGCTGGTTCAATTACCCGATAGTAGTTATAATTATAGTTTTATTCTCGAAGCCTTAAAAAAAGAAGACACGGTAAAAACGAACTGGCAACTAAGTTCAAAATTAGTCGATGTATCGCGGACCTCAGTGAATTACACTTCGCAAAAACAAGTAATAAACAGTTCAAATATAAAACTCAAACTAAGCAATGTGTCGTTCGATGCCTCTCAGATTAAGTTTCGTTTGAATCAGTTTTCGAACTACGTGAATGGACAATCGTTTGTAAGAACTACGGCTTTTAACTTTAGTAAAACTGAAAATCAAATTGCATTTAGCGATTTCAAACTAATTACCCTGAACTCACAGGTTCAGTTCAACAATGCTACCCTAACACTGGGAGGCGAAAATACCGATTTTTCGGTTGGACAATTATCAACGCGGGTATTTTTACATGAATTTTACCCACTGGTTCCCAGTTTAAAAAACCGACGTGAATTTTTAACCCTTTCAGGAACTTTGGCATCGGACAAGCAAACCCTGCACGGAAAAGATGTACGCATTCAACTGGGAAAAACAAGCATAATTCACAGCAATTTTGTTATTCACGATTTTTTACTGAAAGATAAACTGACTTACAAATTTGACATTGATGAGCTTTTTACCAATGCTGATGATATCAATTACATTTACAATTCGTACCTCAACAAACCAAGTCTTGATTTGCCCGAACTTGTTGATAATTTAGGCGATATAAGCTACCATGGACAATTAACCGGAAGTGCGCTCCAAATTTATTCCAAGGGTCAGTTATCATCGAATCTGGGAAAGATAAATTCCGATATCGAAGTTTCGACCGACAGCATTTTTGAACGCATTTATCTCGACGGAACCCTGCAGGCAAAACCCATTAACCTGGGAGCACTTACCAAAGACCAAACCCTTGGCGAAAGTTCATTTACTTTAAATACCAATGGTTATTATTCGAAAAAACTGGGGCCTCATTTTTTGGTCGATGGAATGGTTCATCATTTTGAAATGAACAACCAACGAGTCGACTCAATAAAAATTAAAGGAAATCTCGATAACGAAATGTTTGTTGGGCGGGTTTCATCATTCGATCCCAAACTACGTTTCGATTTAGACGGAGTTTTTGACTTAGACACCCTCCCATCGTACGATTTTAATTTAATCCTGTACAATGCCAATCTGATTGCCCTGGGACTAAACAAAAAAGATTCCGTTTCGAGTTTATCGATGAACGTGCAGGCAAAATTTATTGGCAACACACTGAACAATACTACGGGTGATATAACTGTTTCTGAATTATTTTATTTTAAAGATACCTCGTACTTTGCAACCGATAGTATTTTAATTACATCGAAAACTGTTCCCGACGGAAAAAAATTTAACCTGAGTTCAGAATATGTTCAGCTAGAGTTACATGGCAATTACAATACCTTTACTTTAAAGCGAAGTGTGGAGTCGATGCTGGAGCATTACCTTCCTTCGTTGGGCATAAAACCTTCAAAACCAGACGCTGAAAATGATTTTACTTTTTCGGTAGTTGCCAATTATCCGCAGCCTATTACCGAAATACTGTTTCCCGATTATAGTTTAGCTTCCGGGTCAACGCTAAGCGGAAAGTTCAATGCGCTTGATAAGCAAGTGAGTCTTGCCTTTTATTCCGATCATTTTCGGTTTTTTAAACGCGAGATATCCGATTTTAATCTGAAAGCATTTACAAGGAACAGCAATCTTTTTCTAAATATCGATTCCCGGGAATTAAGGTACACCCAAAAATCGTCGCTGAAAAACTTTATGTCGAGTATAAAAATTCACAACGACAGCATCAACCTGAATTTTAACTGGAATAACTGGCTCGAAAAAACTTACAGTGGTAACATCAATACCATGGTAACCATTTTGCCCGGTAAAATGGAGCGGGTTCCCAATCTGAAATTTGATATTTATCCCTCAAACATTATTGTAATTGATACCATCTGGTACATTAGTCAGGGCTTTATACAAAAAGACTCGAACCGGTTTATTTTTGAAAACCTGAACATCGATAACGGCAGTTCAAAGCTAACCGCCAACGGAACCATCTCAAAAAACCCGGCCGATAGTATTGTGGTTGATGTTAAAAACCTTAGCATGACTCATTTGAATGTGCTCTTAAAAAAAGACAACATAAAATTCAATGGAAACCTATCGGGACTTACTACTATTAAAGACCTGTACGGCGAAAAACACATCGACTCTGAACTTTCGATACATCAGTTATCGTTAAACGGAAAAGTTGTTGGGGAAACCCGCGTTTCGAGTGCCTGGGATCATAAAAAGCACCTGTTAAACGTTATGCTAAAAGCAAACAATGGTGGTGTCAATAACCTGTCAGCTGAAGGTATTGTAATTCCCTCGCTCAAAAAAATTGATTTACAGGTTGATTTAAACCAACAGCCTTTTGAAATTTTGGAGCCCTTTTTAAAACCAAATCTTATTGATTTTACAGGAACTGCCACAGGTAAAGCCCGGGTTTATGGAACCATACGGAATCCCCAATGGGAAGGTAAAATATTTGCCGACCAAATAGGATTGAAAGTGGCTTCGACCAATGTTGATTATTATTTTTCCGACTCGGTAACTTTTAAAGACCGAAGCATCTATCTAAATAATATTACGCTATACGATAAGGAAAAAAACCAGGGAACTTTAACAGGAACCATCACACACAACAGACTGGAATCGTACGAAATAAAAGCAAGAATAAGAACTGATAAAATTCTGGGACTTAAAACCAATATGGCTCTTAGTCCGTTGTTTTACGGCACAGTTTATGGCTCGGGGCAGGTTGAATTAAGCCTGATTAACAATGTTTTTTCGCTCGATATTGCTGCAAGTACACTGAATAACTCTTATTTTTATATTCCTCTGGAAGGGCGTTCTGATATAAAGGACAACGACTTTATTGAGTTTACCACACCGGTTACCATTGCAAATAAGGAAGTAAACAAAAACCAAACTACCTTAAAACCCAATGTAAAAACGAACATACAGCTCGATATTCAGGTTACTCCAGACGCTGAAGTTCAAATAATTTTTGACCCGGAAATTGGTGATGTACTTACTGCAACAGGTTTTGCCCAGTTAAATATTGAATCGCTCGACGGCGGTTTTAACATGTATGGTGACTACAACATTAACTGGGGAGAGTTTAAATTTACCCTGCAAAATGTGATTAAAAAACGACTCGATATTCAGCCCAACAGCTCAGTTAGCTGGACCGGCGATCCACTCGATGCAGTAATTAATCTGGATGCCGTTTATAAAATTCGAAAAGCATCGGTTTACGATTTAACGCAGGACCCCAACGATAAGGAAAAAAGAGTTGAAGTAGATTGTCACCTGAAAATGACCGACAAACTTATCAATCCTACCATTAAGTTTGCCGTTCAGGTACCTTCATCGACCAATGTAACAGCTATTGATCAACTGAATAGTCTGCCCGAAGATGAATTAAATAAGCAGGTACTTTCCCTGCTTTTGGTGAATAAATTCACTCCGCTTTACCAACAAAGCAGCACATCGAGTAATTCGCGAAACCTTGGAACAACTACGGTTAGTGAACTTTTATCGAATCAGTTAAGTAACTGGCTGTCGCAGATAAATTCAGCGTTTGATTTAGGATTTGTTTACCGTCCCGGCGACGAGAACACCGAGCAGGAATACGAACTGGCTTTATCGACCAACCTGTGGAACGACCGCATTACAGTTAACGGAAATGTAGGCTACAGCAACCAGTTGGATGCTACCGAAAAAAGTCCATATACCACTGACTTTCAGATAGAATTTAAAGTAAATAAAAAGGGCAATGTTCGCTTACGGGCTTTTCAAAAAGTAAACAACGACATTGAATATACGCAGGCACCCTACACCCAGGGTTTTGGTATTTTTTATACCGAAGAATTCGATACCATCGACGACCTGCTGCAAAAAATATTTAGGAGCCAATACGCCACCAAACCTGGGGATGTAGAGGTTCAAAACGATGAAGAAGACACTTCGGAATAAAAGTATTTTGAATTATCCACATCCGTTAATTACATTTGCAGCGTTTTAAAATTCACTTAAAAAAATTCACTTAAAAAAACTTACAACTATGTTTCAAATCATGATTCTTGTGTTTGTTCTGGGCTACTTAGCCATTGCCCTGGAGCATCCTTTAAAAATCGACAAAGCAGCTCCTGCCCTTATGATTGGTTCCCTGCTTTGGGTTCTTTACATTCTTGACGTTGAAAATATTTTAAATCTTGGCTTCTCCAGCAGTTGGAAAGAGTTCTCGGCAAACCACGAAGGATCAGGCCTGTCGTTAATGCAGGACTTTATTGTACATAGCGAAATCATCCATCACCTGGGTGAAATTTCTGAAATTCTTTTCTTCCTTTTAGGTGCTATGACCATTGTTGAAATCGTTGACCAGCATCAGGGTTTCAGAGTAATTACCGACAAGATTAAAACCACCAATAAGGTTAAACTGCTTTGGATTCTTAGCTTTTTAACCTTCTTTATGAGTGCTGCACTTGATAATCTTACCACTACTATTGTAATGGTAGCCTTATTGCGCAAACTTGTTGACGATAAAAAAACACGCTGGTTCTTTGCCAGTATGGTTGTATTGGCTGCAAATGCCGGTGGTGCCTGGTCGCCCATTGGCGACGTAACCACTATTATGCTTTGGATTGGCGGTCAGGTTACAACCTTAAAAATTATTGTAGGCGTAATACTGCCAAGCTTGGTTTGTATGGTAGTGCCTTTAATAATTTTAAGTTTTACCCAAAAAGGAAATGTTACCCGCCCGACTATTAACGAAAACTGTGAAGGGGCTGAAACAACAGCATTCGAGCAAAAAACCCTGCTTATTTTAGGAGTAGGAGGTTTATTGTTTGTTCCTGTTTTCAAAACCCTTACCCACCTGCCTCCTTACATGGGTATGTTGTTCAGTTTATCGGTTATCTGGGTGGTTACCGAGATTATGCACAAAAACAAAGACTCTGAAGTTAAAAACAAATTACGTCCTATCAACATCTTACGCAAAGTTGATACACCAACCGTACTTTTCTTCCTGGGAATTTTATCGGCAGTTGCTGCACTGCAATCGGCTGGTCACTTAAACATTATGGCCGAAAAACTCGACGAAGCCCTTGGTAATGTTTACCTTATTGGTATGGCAATTGGTGTGCTGTCATCTATTGTTGACAACGTACCTTTGGTAGCCGGAGCCATGGGAATGTATCCCGTTTTATCTCCTGAAGCAGTTCAGGCAACAGCCAATCCCGAATACATGCGTTTCTTTGTTCAGGATGGCTTGTTCTGGGAATTTTTGGCTTATACCGCCGGAACCGGAGGTAGTATGTTAATTATTGGTTCTGCTGCCGGTGTTGCCGCCATGGGACTCGAAAAAATTGACTTTATCTGGTACATGAAAAAAATTACCTGGATTGCTTTGGTAGGATTTCTGGCTGGTTCAGGGGTATATTACCTGCAATCGCTTTTAATGCACCACTAAAAAAAAATTATAATACATTTAAACGGGATATAATACCAAAGATTATATCCCGTTTATTTTATAACTTAAGCGCAAAATTTAAATAATAAACTATGTTATTGACATCCTTTTTGCAAGTAACACTAAATCAGAATCCGGCAGCCGATGAGGCACTTGCCGGGCAAACCCAAACTACCCTTTCGGCTTTGGAATTGGCCGTAAAAGGAGGCTGGGTTATGATTATTCTGGCACTTTTACTGGTAATTGCCGTTTACATTTTTTTTGAACGTTACATGGCTTTGCGGAATGCTTCGAAAGAAGATACCAACTTTATGAACCGCATTAAAGATTACATTCACGATGGTAAAATTGAAGCGGCAGCAAGCCTTTGTCAAACTACCGATAATCCCATCTCACGGATGATTGAAAAAGGTATCAGCCGTTTAGGCCGTCCTTTGAACGATATCAATACAGCAGTAGAAAATATCGGGAATCTTGAAATTGCGAAGCTCGAAAAAGGCTTGCCTACCCTGGCTACCATTTCGGGTGGTGCGCCCATGATTGGATTCCTTGGTACGGTTATTGGTATGATACGTGCTTTTTACGATATGTCGCAGGCAGGAAATAACATCGATGTTTCATTACTATCGAACGGAATTTATACCGCAATGGTAACCACTGTTGGAGGTCTTATTGTGGGTATTTTAGCCTATTTTGCGTACAATTATCTGGTAGCTCGGGTCGAAAAAGTAGTTTATAAAGTTGAAGCCCGTACCACCGAATTTATGGATTTACTCAACGAACCGGTTAATTAAAATGGCTATTAAAAGACAAACCAAAGTAAACGCCAGTTTTAGCATGTCGAGCATGACGGATATTGTGTTCCTGCTATTGGTGTTTTTTATGGTAACCTCAACGCTTATTGCTCCCAATGCACTAAAATTGTTGCTGCCGCAAAGCAATAACCAAACCATGGCCACCAAACCCATTACCACGGTGTCAATAACCAGCGATTTGAAATATGCCATCGAGGGGAATTTTGTTACTTATGCAAACCTGGAACGAACCCTTATTAACAAAGTGGGGCCGGCATCAAGTTACCCTGAACCACCAACCATATCGCTGCATGTTGACCAAAGTGTTGCCATGGAACATGTGGTAAAAGTGATGAATATTGCCAAACAAAACCAATACAAACTGATTCTGGCCACAAGGCCTGCAAAATAAAAACCGTATGCAATTGACAAAAGAACAACGATTCAGCATAGTAAGTTCCCTGATATTTCTTATCGGGTTTGCCGGGCTATTGTTAATCTTTGGCTTTTCGTCACCTTTTCCTCCACCCGAGGAAGAAGGAATACTCATTAATTTTGGCGATATGGAAACCGGCTCGGGCCAAATTGAGCCCCGCCCTGCCGCCCAACCTGAAATTATTGAATCGGTTCCTAAAGAAACCACCCCTCCACCCAAACCAGTGGAATCGCAGGATAATGTGGAAGAAGTTATGAACCAGGATTTTGAAGAAGCAGCAGCCCTGGCTGAAAAAAAACGCATTGAGAAGAAAAAGCAGGAAGACCTGAAAAAACAAAAAGAAGCTGAAGAACAGGAACGCATCAGGCAGGAAGAATTGGAGCGCCAGCGCTTAGAGGAAGCAGAACGCCAGCGCAAACTGGAACAACAAAGATTATTACAGGAACGCGCCAAAAGTGCTTTTACCGGAAAAAATCCTGCGGGTGATAATACCGGTGAAGGAGATGCCGGAGGACAAGGCAACCAGGGAAATCCGGAAGGCGACATCAATTCAAAAAACCGGGTTGGAGGAACTACCGGAGGCAATGGCATTTCGTTCAGTTTGTCGGGGCGTAGTTCACAATCGTTACCCAAACCCGAATACCTGAGTCAGAGCGAAGGTAAAGTGGTGGTTGAAGTTACCGTCGACCAAAACGGAAACGTACTTAAAGCAAAAGCCGGAGCCAAAGGCACCACCACCACCGATAAATTATTGCATCAGGCAGCTGAAAAAGCCGCCTTAAAAGCATCGTTCGATGTGAATAAAGATGCACCACCACAACAGGTGGGAACCATTACCTATCATTTTGTGCTGCAATAATCACAAAACAAAAACGAAGCTCATATTTCGGTTCTGCAAACGAATTGCATAAATCGAATCTATCAAAGTACTTCACCTTTATAAAATTTAACCGAATTAATCCTATATTTTTTCGCTGCAAATTGTTTATTGTCAAACATTAGTTCTATTTTTGCAAACTTGAAAAAATGTAAATAACACAATTATGATAAAGATAACACTTCCCGATAACAGCAGCAGGGAGTATCCAAAAGGAATTACCGGCTTGGAAATTGCCAACAATATAAGTCC
Organism: Salinivirgaceae bacterium; assembly: GCA_050179685.1. Taxonomy (GTDB): domain Bacteria; phylum Bacteroidota; class Bacteroidia; order Bacteroidales; family SZUA-534; genus GWE2-40-63. The sequence goes on along the minus strand of JBFXEW010000009.1, from coordinate 86,638 downwards.
CCGACTGGCCAAAGAGGTTTTATCGGTTACTGTAAACAACGATTTATTCGATTTAACCCGCCCTATTAATAACGATGCATCCATTAAGTTACATAAATGGGACGATGAGGAAGGTAAACATGCCTTCTGGCACTCATCGGCACACCTTATGGCCGAAGCTTTGCAGGAACTGTATCCCGGAATAAAATTCGGTATTGGCCCGGCTATCGAAAATGGCTTTTATTACGATGTGGATTTAGGCGAAGGAAAAACAATTACTGATGCTGATTTTATTACTATCGAGAATAAGATAATGGAACTCGCTTCGACCAAAGCTGAATACCAGCGTAGCGAAGTTTCGAAAAAAGATGCCATCGACTTTTTTGGCGGACGGCAGGAAACTTACAAAGTAGAATTAATCAACGATCTCGAAGACGGAAGCATCAGCTTTTATAAACAGGGAAATTTTACCGACTTGTGCCGCGGGCCACACTTACCCAACACAAGTTTTATTAAAGCTGTTAAAATATTAAGCGTAGCCGGAGCCTACTGGCGTGGCGACGAAAGCCGCAAGCAGCTTACCCGCGTTTACGGCATTACCTTCCCTAAAAAATCGATGCTCGACGAATACCTGGTTTTACTTGAAGAAGCCAAAAAACGCGATCACCGAAAACTGGGAAAAGAATTGGAACTGTTTGCCTTTTCGCAACGGGTTGGACAAGGTTTACCCTTATGGTTACCCAAAGGTGCCATGCTGCGTGAGCGATTGGAGAATTTCTTAAAGAGAGTTCAGCGTGCTTATGGCTACGAACCGGTAATTACTCCGCACATCGGACAAAAAGAATTGTATGTTACTTCGGGTCACTACGCAAAGTACGGAGCCGACTCGTTTCAACCCATTCACACACCAGCCGAAGGCGAAGAGTTTCTGTTGAAACCAATGAACTGCCCGCACCACTGTGAGATATTCAAGGTTAAACCCCGTTCCTATAAAGATTTACCTGTTCGCTTTGCCGAATTCGGAACTGTTTATCGTTACGAACAAAGTGGCGAATTACATGGTTTAACCCGCGTTCGCGGTTTCACCCAGGACGATGCGCACATTTTCTGCCGCCCCGATCAGCTAAAAGAAGAATTCATTAAGGTAATTGATATTGTTTTATACATTTTTAAAACTTTGGAATTTAACGAGTTTACTGCCCAAATCTCCTTGCGCGATCCAAACAATAACGAAAAATACATTGGCAGCGACGAGAACTGGGAGAAAGCCGAAAGTGCCATTATTGAAGCCTGCGCCGAAAAAGGACTGGAAACTGTAATTGAAACCGGCGAAGCAGCATTCTACGGACCAAAACTCGATTTTATGGTACGCGATGCCATTGGCCGTAAATGGCAATTGGGAACCATTCAGGTAGATTACAACCTGCCCGAACGTTTTGAACTGGAGTACATTGGCAGCGACGACAAACGCCACCGTCCGGTAATGATTCACCGTGCACCCTTTGGTTCCATGGAACGCTTTGTAGCTGTTTTAATTGAACACACCGGTGGAAAGTTTCCGCTTTGGTTAACTCCCGATCAGGCTGTTGTTTTACCAATCAGTGAAAAATATAACGAATTTGCCCAAAAAGTTTCAGATTTTCTAAATAATTCCGATATTCGCACCGCAATTGACGACCGAAACGAAAAGATAGGCAGAAAGATACGCGATAACGAGTTAAAACGTATTCCTTACCTGCTTATTGTAGGTGAAAAAGAAATGGAAACCAATTCCGTTTCGGTACGTAAGCAGGGCGACGGCGACAAAGGCTCCATGAGCATGGATGAATTTGCCGCTTTAGTTACCAAAGAAGTAGAAGAATTAACGAAGTATTAACTAATTATAGGAGGACCAAGCCATAGCAGGACCAAGACACCCGAGACAGAGATTCGTACCACGAGAGGAACAGTCTTTGTTCCGAATTAATGAGGCAATTAAAGTAACGCATGTGCGTTTAGTGGGCGACAACATCGAAGAACCCGGAATTTTCTCAATTAAAGATGCTCTTAAAATAGCTGAAGAGCAAGAACTTGATCTCGTTGAGATTTCACCAAAAGCCGATCCACCTGTTTGTAAAGTAATCGATTACAGTAAGTTTCTTTACGAACAAAAGCGCAAGCAAAAAGAGATGAAATCGAAGGCTACTAAAGTGATTTTAAAAGAAATCAGGTTTGGACCAAACACCGATGAGCACGATTACACCTTTAAAAAGAATCATGCCATCAAATTCCTCGAAGAGGGATCAAAACTTAAAGTTTACGTGTTCTTTAAAGGGCGTTCTATTTTATTCAAAGAGCAGGGAGAAATTCTTTTGCTCCGCCTGGCTCAGGAATTAGAAGACCTGGGAAAAGTAGAACAATTACCCAAATTAGAAGGTAAACGCATGATTATGCTTATTTCACCTAAAAAGAAAAAATAAATTGTTCTTTTAAATTAAACAATTATGCCAAAAATGAAAACCAATTCCGGAGCAAAGAAGCGCTTTGTGTTGACTGGTACCGGAAAGATTAAAAGAAAACATGCTTACAAAAGTCACATTTTGACTAAAAAATCGACCAAGCGTAAGCGTAATCTAACGTATTTTACTACGGTTAACAAAGCCGATGTGAACAACATCAAGCTTTGCCTGGCCATGAAGTAGTAAGTAAAATGTTTAACCTGGAGTGAATTAGCCGCAAAAGATTCCTAATGGAGAGGAACGCTAACCATTCCGTAAAAAGTAAAAGTTATGCCTAGATCAGTAAATGCTGTAGCATCAAGAGCAAGAAGAAAAAAATTAATGAAACGTACCAGAGGTAACTTTGGTGCACGTGCTAATGTTTGGACGGTAGCCAAAAATACCTTCGAAAAAGGTCAACAATACGCTTACCGCGACAGAAAAACGAAAAAACGTAATTTCAGAAGTCTTTGGATCCAGCGTATCAACGCCGGTACCCGTCTTCATGGAATGTCCTATTCTGAGTTTATTGGCAAACTCAATAAAGCAAATGTCGATCTTAACCGTAAGGTGCTGGCCGACCTGGCTATGAACCACCCAAAGGCTTTTGAAGCCATTTGCAAAACAGTGAAATAAGAAAACATTACATCAATAGAAAAACCATCCAATGCGGATGGTTTTTTTTTGCTCCCAACTCCATTCCCGTACGATGAATTTTTAGTTATCGATAATTATTTATCGTTTTTCGATAATTATTATTTGTTTTTTGATAAATATTACCTTTCTTTGTTCAAAATATTTGAACCCATGCGTGGCAAAAAACTAATTCATTATTTATACCGTTTCTTTAAATACCTATACTGGCTCAACCTGGTATTGGGAGCCGGAGTATTCGGATTCCAGCTTTTAAACCTTATTTTTCCTGAAAAAACCCTGATGACCCGATACCTGGGTAAGTTTGTGCTGGAACTAAAGGTTAACGGTTCATTCCAAACCCTGACTCACAAACAACTTGGAGTACACATTGAACAGTTTGGCGGTTTTCCCGATCTGGCATTAAACCTGCCTTCACACGCCATCTTTGTTTTGCTTTTTACCGTTTCGGCAGTGTTAGTTACCTTATTTTATAATTATCAGCTGTACCGCTTATTCGAATTGTTGCACAATGCGGTAAAATCAGGCTTACCTTTCGATAAAGGCATTAGCATCGTTTTAAAACGAATTGCAAAAGGCTCGGTGTTAATTTTTGCTTTGGCTTCACTGTTAAGCCTGTCGAAATTGGTTTTTATAAAACCCATGGTATTTGAAAACTTTGTGGCGCTACCCGTATTCGATAACCAGGTATTGAACTTTTTATGGATAGCCCTGGCTGCATTTATTCTGAGCGAAGTATTTAAAGCGGGCAAAACCTTACAGGAAGAACAGGAATTAACCATTTAGATTAAAAAATAACCGTTGAACCATGTCGATAATAGTAAACCTCGATGTAATGTTAGCCAGGCGCAAAATGTCGCTCACCGAATTGTCAGAGCGGGTGGGCATAACCATGGCTAACCTTTCGGTGCTGAAAAGTGGAAAAGCCCGGGCCATTCGCTTCTCAACCCTCGAAGCCATCTGCCGCGAGCTGAACTGCACACCAGGCGACATTCTCGATTACGAAAACAATGAAAATAACTAAAACAGTTTATAAGCCAACAAACTAAATAGAATACTATGAATATTGCACTAATTGGATACGGAAAAATGGGGAAAGCTATTGAAGCAATAGCTGTGTCGCGGGGACATACCATTGGTTTAATCATCGACCACGATAACCAAAGCGATCTAAATCCCGATAAACTCAGGGGAATCGATGTCTGTATTGAGTTCAGCAAGCCCGAATCGGCGGTTGCCAATTATTTAAAATGTTTTGAATCGGGCGTGCCGGTTGTTTCGGGAACTACCGGCTGGCTCGACCAATTGGGTGAACTCATCAAAAAATGTGAAAACATGAAAGCCGGTTTCTTTTATGCCTCAAACTTTAGTCTGGGTGTAAACCTGTTTTTTGAATTGAATCGCAAATTGGCCCAGCTGATGCAGGACTTTCCCGAATATTCTGTTTCGATGAATGAAATACACCACACAAAAAAACTCGATGCGCCCAGCGGAACCGCCATTACACTGGCCGAAAGTATTCTGGCTGCAAAAAACAGGTATAACTCCTGGAAAAACCAGGCCGATGTAAACGAAAACGAACTGCCCATTATTTCGTTCCGCGAAGGTGAAGTACCCGGCACCCACGAAGTAATTTACGATTCGTCCATCGACACCCTGAGTATAAAACACGAAGCCAAAAGCCGCAAGGGTTTTGCCATGGGAGCTGTTTTAGCCGCGGAGTTTATGAAGGGTAAATCGGGATGTTATGGCATGAACGATTTATTAAAATTGGAGTAAGCCAATCATAAATTGAGCGGATTGGTTATTTTTGTACGGCTAATTAAATAGGGAATCAAAAGAAAAAAATAATAATCAGCCTTTAAACCATCAATTTAAGCCCAAAATTTAAAGGCATAAAAACTACACGAATGAAAGAAATAGTTAAAAATAAATGGTTCAAATTCGGCCTGGCCGGAACCGCCTACTTATTGTGGGTAATTTGGAACACCAATTACTGGTGGCTGCTTGGCCTGCCCGTTGTGTTCGACATTTATGTGTCGAAAAAAGTACACTGGGCTTTTTGGAAAAAGAAAGGCGTTCAAAAACAAACCAAAGTAGTGGAATGGGTCGATGCCATTATTTTTGCCGTGATAGCAGCCAGCTTTATCCGTACTTTTTTCTTCGAAGCCTACACCATTCCAACCTCTTCGATGGAAAAATCACTGTTGGTGGGCGACTATCTTTTTGTTAGCAAAAGCGCCTACGGACCACGAAAACCCATTACCCCCATTTCGTTCCCCTTTGTGCATCATTCCATGCCCGCATCGAACAACATGAAGCCTTCGTTCAGCGAAGCCTGGCAGCGCGACTATTTCCGTATGGCCGGATACCGCACCATAAAAAACAACGATGTGGTGGTATTTAACTTCCCCGAAGGCGATACCGTTTGTCTCGAAAATCAGGCTCCCAGTTATTATCAGCTGGTTCGCGATTACGGCCGTGAGCGCATCTGGAACGAATATACCGTGGCACACCGTCCGGTAGATAAGTGCGAAAACTACATCAAACGCTGTGTGGCAATTCCCGGCGATAGTCTTAAAATTGTTAACGGACAACTCTACATAAACAATAATCCACAGGAAGTAGCCGGAAAAGTACAATACCGCTATGCCATCCTTACCGACGGCTCGTCAATCAACCCCAAAGCCTTGCAAAAACTGGGCGTATCTATGGAAGATTTTCAGCAGGGCTACATTCAGCCCGGGTATTATGTAATTCCACTTACTGAGGAAGTAGCGAAGCGCATCAGTACTTTTAATATTGTAAAAAGTATTGAGCGGGTGAATGCCGGAACACGTGACGGAAGCAAATACATTTTCCCTCACGATGCCCGATATGCCTGGAACGAAGACAACTTTGGCCCCATCTGGATACCTAAAGAAGGTGCAACTACTCCCTTAACTCTGGAGAATCTGCCTTTTTATGAGCGCATCATCAATCATTACGAAGGCAACCAGCTGGAAGTAAAAGACAGCGTAATTTATATTAATGGCGAAGCGGCCAACAGCTACACTTTTGCCATGGACTATTACTGGATGATGGGCGACAACCGTCACAACTCGCTCGATTCAAGATTCTGGGGTTATGTACCCGAGGATCATGTGGTGGGACGGGCTTCATTGGTATGGCTTTCGCTCGATAAGGATTATGGTTTCCCGAAAAACATCCGTTTTAGCCGCATGCTGCGTACCATTCACTAAAACAATTACCAGATAAGAATAACGATGGCAAAGCGTTCCCGCAAAAAGACCATTAAAGCAAATGTAAAAGAATGGGGAAAAGCCCTGGGGCTTTCCCTCGTTCTTATTTTAATAGTCAAAGGGGTTTTTATTCAGACCTACCTGGTCGAGAGTCCGCGCATGGAAAAAACCCTGCTCACCGGCGATTATGTGCTTATAAATAAAACCTCGTATGGTGCGCGTTTGCCTGTCACCCTGTTCTCGCTTCCTTTATTTCCCAAATGTTATGTCGACTGGGTGCAACTACATCCCCTGCGTTTACCCGGATTTAAGCACATTCAGGTAAATGACCTGCTTGTGTTCAACTATCCGGCGCACGAAGGACTGCCCATCGACAAAAAGGAACTCATGACCAAGCGTTGCGTAGCCTTACCCGGCGACACACTGCTGATTGCCGATAAGCAACTCAGCATAAATAAACAGCCTTTTACCGAACCGGCCACAGTGCAGTACAATTACCGGCTGGTTACCGACGGGTCTCTGCTTAACGACGAATTTCTGAACCGCTACCAGATTTCGGAAGGTGGTCTGGTTTCCGATATGGGAATCTACGATTTTCCCTTTACCGACTCCGAAGCTCAAAAGCTGAATGATGAGCCCAACATCCGCTTTATCCGCAAACTGAAAGACTTCCCGGGCGAAAATACCCAATACGTATATCCCATGGGAACTTACCACCAAAACAACAAAGACTACTTTGGCCCGGTGCAAATTCCGTTTAAAGGGCAGCATCTCAACCTCGATATCCGGAATCTGGAATTATACCGCCAACTGATTGAGCATTTTGAAGGAAACTCAGTTTCGCTTATGGGCGATAAGATTTACATCAATGGAGAAGAAACCCGGCATTACACCGTAAAACAAGACTATTACTTTGTGATGGACGACAACCGCGACAATGCCAAAGACAGTCGTTACTGGGGTTTTCTGCCCCACAGCCATGTAATTGGAAAAGCTACACGGGTGCTTTTTTCGTACGACACAAACCGCAACAAACTCCGCTGGAACCGTTTTTTTAAAGGCTTATGATACGAACGTTCCTACTCTTCCTTTTCAGTTTTATCCTTCTCTGCTCCAATGGCCAGGAAAAACAACAAAAGCCTTTAAGCGAAGAAGAAAAAATAACTTACCTGATTCGTTGTGTGGAGCAACTAAACAATGCCACCTTTATCCGTAACGGAGTTTCGCACGATGCCAAAGCAGCAGCGGCCCATATGCGCATGAAACACGAAAAAGCCGGCAAGCGGATTAAAACTGTTGAACAGTTTATCGATAAGGTGGCCTCACAATCGAGTATTACTGGCGAACCCTACCAGATAGTTTATGCCGATGGAAAACGGGTTGTTGCCAAAACATTTTACCAAAACTGCCTGAAAAAAATAGAGGCAATCCCAAGCCGCTAAGCTCTGACAACCGGTACCTTATAAACCGGTATTAATTGCATCTGCACCCTTTCAATTATACTTTGCCCGGACATATTTCTACAGAATACTGTTAAAGAATAATAATTATATGGTGATTTTTTGTGAAAATCTTTATACTCGATGAGTATCCAATATTTACAATACAATAATGAATTAACAGATAAATGATAGAAAAAAAACAAACGGCTTCCAAAAAATAGCCATCAGAATCGAAACAATCACTTAGTAAGACCGGGAAGCTGATCCCGCTCTGCGGGAGAAGATCACCCGGCCGCACTTAGTGATTGTAATGATGTAGATGCTTTTTTTTGGCGCCTTGACTTTTTTGCTTCGTTTTTGGGTCGACCGAGCTTGCGAGTTCATGACCGAAGGGAATAACCCAAAAATGAAGAGCCTAGCCGGCTTGAGGCGAAAAAATATCCCTAAATCGCCAAATCGTTCCAAATCCCTTTCAAGGTAAAGAATGCAAATAATTATATATTTAATCAGCCATTAATGTTAAAGAATATATAAAGAATGTAAACTATTACCAGAAAATTGTATTTTATTTGTGTTTCGAAGCATTTACTAATCTTTTGTAATAAATTATAAATTATACTTTTATGGCTGGTCATCCTCAAATTGACGAACTCGATAAAAAAATTCTTTCCCTGGTATCAAAAAATGCCCGGATTCCTTACCTCGAAGTTGCCCGTGAGTGCAATGTTTCCGGTGCTGCTATCCATCAAAGAATTCAGCGACTAATTAAAATGGGCGTAATTACAGGCTCCGAGTTTATTATCAATCCCAAATCAATAGGTTATTCAACCTGCGCTTACATGGGTATTTACCTGCAAAGTGCCGGTTTGTACAACCAGGTTTTAAAGCAACTGGAACAAATACCCGAAATTGTGGAATGCCACTACACCACCGGCGAGTATTCGCTGTTTATTAAAGTGGTTACCCGCGATAACGAAAACCTGAAAGATATTTTAAGTGGTTCGCTGCAAAAAATCGACGGCATTGAACGAACCGAGACCTTTATCTCGCTCGAGGAGAATTTCAAACGACAATTTCCCATTTCCTAAATATCCAAAACCGGTGTTTCGCCGGTTTTTTTTATAAGGTTGTTTTAAAAGATGTCGCAATACAACCGCATTCTTGCTTAAAAATGTAATTTTACCTCAAATTTTATCATATACTTTTAACAAGCATAAAAACACAATAGCATGAAAAAAGATAACAAGGTATTTGAGATTATCGAGAAAGAATACCAACGCCAAAAAAACGGCATTGAGTTAATTGCATCCGAAAACTTTGTCAGCGAACAGGTAATGCAGGCCATGGGCTCGTGCATGACCAACAAATATGCCGAAGGTTATCCCGGAAACCGCTATTACGGAGGTTGCCAGCACGTAGACGAAACCGAATTGCTGGCCATTGAGCGGATTAAGGAACTTTACGGTGCCGAATATGCCAACGTACAACCCCACTCAGGCGCTCAGGCAAATATGGCGGTATTTATGACCGTGTTGAATCCGGGCGATACCTTTTTGGGTCTCGACCTTTCGCATGGCGGACACCTTTCGCACGGCTCTCCGGTAAACTCATCGGGTATTTTATACCGTGCCGTAGCATATGGAGTTAAAGAAGAAACCGGAATGGTTGATTACGACATGATGGAAGAAGTTGCCCTGCGCGAAAAACCAAAAATGCTTATCGGAGGTGCCTCGGCTTACTCCCGTGAGTGGGACTACAAGCGCATGCGTGCCATTGCCGATAAAGTAGGCGCTATTTTCATGGTCGATATGGCCCACCCGGCCGGACTAATTGCTGCCGGTTTGCTCGACAATCCCGTAAAATATGCCCACATTGTTACTTCAACCACTCACAAAACCCTTCGCGGGCCTCGTGGTGGAATCATCCTGATGGGTAAGGATTTTGAAAATCCCTGGGGCGTTAAAACTCCCAAAGGCGAAACCAAGATGATGTCGGCCATGCTAAACTCTGCCGTATTCCCCGGAATTCAGGGCGGACCACTCGAGCATGTTATTGCTGCTAAAGCTGTGGCTTTTGGCGAGGCGCTCGACCCCTCGTACAAAGAATACCAGCTTCAGGTAAAAAAGAATGCAGCGGTTATGGCCCAGGCATTTATCGACAAAGGATACAAGGTTATCTCGGGCGGTACCGACAACCACAGCATGTTGATCGACCTGCGCACCAAATTCCCCGAACTTACCGGTAAAAAGGCCGAAAACACCCTGGTAAAAGCCGATATCACCATCAATAAAAATATGGTGCCCTTCGACAGCCGTTCACCTTTCCAGACCTCAGGTCTGCGTGTAGGTACCCCGGCTATTACCACCCGTGGTTTAAAAGAAGCCGATATGCCTGCCATAGTTGACTTTATCGACCGGGTACTTTCGAACCCCGACGACGAAGCCGTAATTAATGCCGTTTGCGCCGAAGTAAATAAAATGATGAGCCACCGGCCCATATTTGCCTGGTAGCAGAACCATAAGGCAAAGCAGGATGGCTTTTTTAAGCTTCGTTACCTGTTTTACAAAAAAGTAACTATTTTTGAAGAGGCTGTCTAAAAAGCAAAAGATTTAAACCATCTTCTTTCAAATTAAAAAGGTTAGAACGCTGATAACGCTGAAAAAACTGATTTACGCTGATTAGATCTGCGAAAATCAGTCAAAATCCGCGTCATCAGCGTCCCTTTTTTGAAGATTACTTCCATTTTGTAAGTTTTTGGTAAATGCACCGTACTTTTGGGACAACCTCTTATTAATTGCATAGAAAAATGATCGTGCCCGAATTGAATGCCTGGCTTATAGCCTTAACCCTGGTGGCCGGATTTGCCGCCGGATTTATAAACACTTTGGCCGGAAGCGGCTCAGCCATCTCTCTGCCCCTGCTTATGTTTTTGGGTTTACCGGCCAACGTGGCCAACGGAACCAACCGCCTGATGATTTTGCTCAGCGGACTGGTGGGTGTAGCCAGTTTCAGGCAACAAAAAGTGTTCAGCTTTCGCGATAACCTGCGCATTACCCTGCCCTCGATTGCCGGAGCCATTATTGGGGCCCTGATGGCTGTTTCAGTAAACGAACAGGCAATGACCCGCATCATTGGGGTATTGATGATAGTTATGTTCTTTATGGTAATTTACAAACCCGAAAAATGGGTAAAAGCATCGAACCCCGACCACAAGCACCATTTTACCTGGTGGCAGCACCTGTTAATGTTTGGTATCGGTTTCTATGGAGGCTTTATTCAACTGGGTGTGGGAGTTTTCCTTCTGGCCGGCCTGGTACTGGGAGCCGGTTACGACTTATTAAAAGCCAATGCCTTAAAAATACTTATCATCATAGTTTATACGGTGGTGATTCTCCCCATCTTTTTCTGGAATCAGCAAATCGATTTTGTTATTGGCCTGGTGCTGGCTGCCGGAAGTATGTTGGGGGCCTTTGTTGCCTCTCGCTTTGCCGTAAGCTGGGGGCCGGGCTTTGTGCGTTACATTTTGCTGGCCGTAATACTTTTCTCGGCCATAAAGTTCCTGGGCATCTACGATTTTTTTATGGAGCTGATAAAAGCATAACATGGGAGCCTACCTGATTAGCTGGCGTTACCGGATACAAGCCGGTCAAAAAGGACGTTTTGAGCAGGAGTGCGGCCCACGGGGCAGCTGGCATCAATTTTTCAGCCAGGACGAGGCTTACCTGGGTTCCGATTTGCATCAGCAACATGACGACCCCCACTGCTATTTGCTTTGCGACCGGTGGACCGGTAAAAACGCCTACGATACCTTTATCAGCAGGCATTCCGAAATTTATCAGCAACTCAGCCGGCAATTCGAATCGCTTTACCTGAGCGAAGAACTTATAGTCGCCGGACAAAGCATCGATTAGACTGCTGCCCCATCCCGCTAAGGAAATCCTAACTCATAGTACCAGCTGTATTATTTTTTTGTAGCTTTGAAATCAGGGAAAAAATAACTGGCTATTCTTGCCCTGTTCGACAGGCAAAAAGCCAGCTTAGAACCAATTAAAAAAACAGCTTATGAAAACCGTTGCTTACCTATCGTTATTGCTTGCCAGTATTTGGCTGGGAGCCTGCACCTCGTCGAACCACGATGCTGCCCTGTACGAATCGTCGGAGTATGCCGACGCGGGCGCTGTAGTTAATAAAGATGGAAGCCTTTACCGGGTCGATGCAGAAAGTGAAACGCCAGCTGAACCTGAAGCTCCGGTTAACAAAAAGCAACTCATAAAAGATGGTCGTCTGGGCATCCGCACCAGCGAACTCGAACAAACCAAAACCCTTGTTGACAGCCTTGTTGCCCGCGAAGGCGGCTACTACGCCAGCGAGGTGTTTAACAACGACGACTACCAGATGGCCTGGAACCTCAGGGTGCGTATCCCGGCCCTACGCTTCGAGGCCTTTATTGCCCGGCTCGAAGGAGGAGGAAACGAAATTCTTTACAAGGAAATCGATACCCGCGATGTTACCGACCAGTTCATTGACCTGAATACCCGGCTCGAAACCAAGAAAGGCTACCTGCAACGCTACAAACAACTGCTGAATCAGGCAAAAAGCGTAAAGGAAATACTCGAAATTGAAGAAAAAATCCGCTTATTGGAAGAGGAAATCGACAGCACCACCGGACGGCTGAACTACCTAAGCGATCAGGTGGCCTACAGCACCCTCGACCTGAACCTGAGCAAGCAAAAGGCCTTTACCTACAAACCGGGTCACCGCGACAGTTACCGCGAACGGCTCAGACAATCGCTCTCAAAAGGCTGGTATGCCTTTATCGATTTTTCGCTCTTTGTTATCCGACTCTGGCCCTTCTGGCTGCTGGCCATTCCCACGGTTTACCTCTGGCGCAAATTCCGGAGAAGGAAAAAACCTTTCCGTTTTAAGGAATAAAAGGACAATGAACAATGGGCAATGAACAAATGAATAATGAATAATGAATAATGAATAGCGCATAACCCCGGAGGGCTTAAATTCGGTAGCATATCAGCCATAATAAAAAACAAGTCCTAGGGGCGAAAACCCCGAAGGGGTGCCATTACAATAGCCCCCGGTGTGAACCCGGGGTTTGCGATTCCATCCTTATATAGCGGTGCAAGCAATTGATTAACCCTGGAATACCAGGGTATCATGCACCGCAACCAACATACAATCATTCTTGTATTGCTGGTCTCTGGTTGATAACTAATCAACCCGGTCAGGGATTCAAACCCTGACAGGGTTGATGCATTGTACCATAGTACAAAGCCCTGCTTTTTTTGGTGGAGTCTTGTACGTATGTACAATGCATGAAAAAACTTTTGGTGGAGGCTTGTACGTATGTTCAAAGCACGAAAAAAATTTTGTTTGAGCCTTGTACGTAAGTACAAAGCATGAAAAAAATTTTAGCCGAGCCTTGTACGTTAGTACAAAGCTTGAAAAAACTTTTGGTGAGGCCTTATACATTAGTACAAAGCATGAAAAAAGTTTTGGTGGAAGCTTGTACGTAGGTACAAAGCTTCCCATTTTTCCGGGGCTTTAAACGTTTGTATAGGGGTGCTTTTTAAATTTGTTTTTTGGCTAAGAATTATCCTACAGGAAAGCTCTTTGGTGGAAGTGGTGGAGTTTAATGATGATACAATAAGCAGTAGCATTGTATTTACCTTGCTTTATGTTAAAACTAAGACTAAAAGTAAATTGAATTTTTCTCTTTCACAAGTCCCACAGCAATATGATTACGCGGGTTACAATCCAGTTATTTATTCTACTCTTATCCATGTATTTCTTGATTTACAATCATCAAATTGAACTATCCCAATTGAATCAGCAATTATCAATCTCCAAATTTCAGGTTTTCTCCAATTAAAACTATTATCTTCAATAGTATCAAGTTTTAATTCTAGTGCATTTTTATATGTTCTATTACCAATGGTATATTCAGAGATAATTTCATTCTCTATTCCGTTAATCGCATCACTAAAGTAAAAGTCGTCACTACGTTGTGCAGAATAATAATCTCCGCCATATTTAATATAATTGTATTCATAGTTTGTTCTATCCCCATAAAAGCTACTATGTCCTTCTATCTTAATATCTTTTTTATCATTGATATCTGTCTTAAATAGAGCATTTGCTTCACACACACAATCACAATTGTTTTTAAAAGAGTATTCTTCTGATACCCAAGTCTCTTTTACGATGAAACTTATTGTGTCAAAATTATTTGTGAAATTGAACTTATTGTCAAGTCGATATGGTAACCAGCTTAATTTTGATTCTGGATATTTTGGACAATCTGTTTCACCAAAACAACCCGTCATTAAAACAATAATCAATGGATAAATTTTTTTAATCATTGTATATTTAATGTCGTTTAGTTAAAGAAATTCACCCCTATAATCCCCTCAAGGGGATACCTGCAACGATGGAACAGAGCTAGTCCTCCCTAAGGGAGGTGCCCGAAGGGCGGAGGGTGAAGTCTGCTTAACTAAACGACATTGATTTTATATTCTCAATTCTCAATATTGTGGTCTGTGTCTTTATTAGAATTGGTTGCAACGCCAATGTTAATTGCAGTTGTATTGCTTGTTTATTATTCTCATGTTAATTCTTTGACTAGTCTGGATTCATGGTAATTGCATTCAGTAACCAAAACTATAAAATTATTTTATGCTAAAGTATCTATCGGGTAGTTTTTTGGTATAAAGCACAAATTTAAGGCGCGTAGAAACCGCGATTCATTGAGGAGCCCGGCGAAGTCAACCAGACCCATATGCTTAAAAAATACTTTTAATCGCATGGCTTAAATCATTCACCAACTTTACACCACCACTCACAAAATTAAGTGCTTACACACACAGCAGTTCCTAAAATAAACAAAATAAAATAGCTAACTTCACCCGAAATTGAAAAAGACAGGGAATTTGCACAACCAAAAGCACCATAGTACGTACGATACCCTTTGTAACGGACTAATCGGGGGAAGTCAATTGGTTCCAAAGAGCGCAGGCATAAATTCGAATACCAAAGGGAATATTTTTGCTGGCAGGGTTGTATTTGCCCCGGCCCAGGTAAAGGACTTTATGGGGCTCCGCAAACTACTGTTGTGGCTAATAGTAGTATTTTTCACGCTAAATATTCAGGCACAAAGCACCCTGACTTCCCGCGACAACTACAGCGGGAGCTGGACCGACCCCGCATCGTGGGACCCCGTTTGGCCCGAACCCCTCACCGATACCATTGATGCCAATATCAATCTTTATGGTAACATCGTTTGCAATGGCCCGCTTTCCTTTTCAACAAGCACGGCGCAGCGCAATTTTAATGTGTATGATACCCTGGTAGTTTACGGCAATTTTTTACTCCGTAATAAAGATTCTTTAATCATACATCCCAATGCCTTCCTAATTGTCTGGGGAGCGTTAACCGCCGAAAACATCGCAGTAATAAAACTCCATACCGATGCCCGGATTGCTATTACAGGAGACTACAATAAGCTGGGAAGTGTCAATAATGGAAGTTTTATTAGTGAAAACATGCCCTCCAATGTATTTATTGGAGGCGAAATTGAAACCGGACTAAACCCCTCGAACTATCCGGTGCTGGTATGTTCCGATCCGGTTTCTTACGATAGTTCCGGTTGTTCCTACGGCAACCTGGCCGATTTAGAGAACGAAGCCTTCTTTAGCGACTTCGTCACGGCCTGCGATGCCAACAGTGCCAGCTTTACCCTAAGCGAAACATCGGGTTTGCAGGCCAACGATGGCATACTTTGTGCCGGCGAAAGTGCCCAACTAAGCTCCAGTTATGCCGAAACCTACCTCTGGTCGACCGGTGAAACCACCCAAAGTATTGATGTTAGTGCAGCGGGTGACTATTCCCTGACCGTGACCTTTTCCGGTGGCTGTCAAAGCGCTGTTTCGCCCACCACCATCGAAGTCAATCCACTGCCGGATGCCACCATAAGCCTTACCGATAACTCAGGAATCACAGCCGACGATGGCATACTTTGCCTGGGTGATACCGCCACTTTATTGGCCGGTGGCGGAATAAGTTACCTCTGGAATAACGGAGAAACTAACGAACAAATCCTTGCCGACACCGCTGGAACATACAGCGTAACAGTAACCAATGCCAATGGCTGCAGCAGCAGCCTTAGCAAAAGCATTGTGATTAATCCCCTGCCGGTAGCCACCATCGCAATAACAGACAATTACGGTACTACAAATAACGATGGGGTACTTTGTCTGGGTGATACCGCCACATTATTGGCCGAAGGAGGAATAAGTTACCTATGGAATACAATGGAAAGCACTGCGCAAATACAAGCAGACACAGCAGGAACCTATAGTGTAACCGTAACTAATGCCAATGGATGTAGCAGCATAGCCAGCCAAAACATTGTGGTAAATCCCCTGCCCGCAGCTACAATCACCCTAACAGACCAGTCCGGTACCACCAATGACAATGGAGTGCTTTGCACAGGCGATACCGCCACCCTGCTGGCCGGTGGAGGAATAAGCTACCTTTGGAATACCGGAGAAAACGTAGAAGAAATTCAAGCCGATACCGCAGGAAACTACAGCGTTACTGTATCCGATGCCAATGGTTGCAGCAGCAACTTAAGTAAAAATATTGTGGTTAATTCCCTGCCATTAGCTACCATTACACTAAGTGACAATTCCGGAATCGCCGCCGATGATGGCATACTTTGTCTGGGCGATACCGCCACTTTATTGGCCGGTGGCGGAATAAGTTACCTCTGGAATAACGGAGAAACTAACGAACAAATCCTTGTCGATACCGCAGGAAATTATGTGGTAACCGTAACCGATGCCAATGGATGCAGCAGCAACTTAAGTAAAAGCATAGTAGTTAATTCCCTGCCCGTAGCTACCATCTCAATAAGCGACAATTCCGGAGCTACCAATGACGATGGCATACTTTGCCTGGGCGATACCGCCACATTATTGGCCGGTGGCGGAATAAGTTACCTTTGGAATACCGCAGAAAACACCGCAGAAATTCAAGCCGATACCGCTGGAACTTACAGCGTCACTGTTACCAATGCCAACGGATGCAGTAGCAGTTTAAGTAAAAGCATTGTGGTTAATCCCCTGCCCGTGGTAACCATCACAATAACAGACCAATCCGGTTCCACCAACAACGATGGAGTGCTTTGTCTGGGTGATACCGCCACCCTACTGGCCGGTGGAGGAATAAGTTACCTTTGGAATACCGGAGAAAACACCGCAGAAATTCAAGTCGATACCGCCGGAACTTACAGCGTAACCGTAACCAATGCCAATGGTTGCAGCAGCAGCTTAAGTAAAAACATTGTGGTGAATCCCCTGCCTGTAGCCACCATCACAATAAGCGACAATTCCGGAACTACCAATGACGATGGCATACTTTGCCTGGGCGATACCGCCACATTATTGGCCGGTGGAGGTATCAACTACCTTTGGAATACCGGAGAAAACACCGCTGAAATAAAAGCCGACACCGCAGGTAACTACAGCGTAAGCGTAACCAATGCCAATGGTTGCAGCAGTAGCTTAAGTAAAAGCATTGTGGTTAATCCATTGCCTGTAGCCACCATTACAATAAGCGATAATTCCGGTACCACCAACAACGATGGAATCCTTTGTCTGGGCGATACCGCTACCCTGCTTGCCGGTGGAGGAGTAAGTTACCTTTGGAATACCGGAGAAAGCACTGCAGAAATTCAAGTCGATACCGCAGGAACTTACAGCGTCACTGTTACCAATGCCAATGGATGCAGCAGCAGCTTAAGTAAAAACATTGTGGTGAATCCCCTGCCCGTAGCCACCATCGCAATAAGCGATAATTCCGGTATTACTAATGACGATGGCATCCTTTGTCTGGGCGATACCGCCACATTATTGGCCGGTGGCGGAACAAGTTACCTTTGGAATACCGGAGAAAGCACCGCAGAAATTCAAGCCGACACCGCAGGAAACTACAGTGTCACTATTACCAATGCCAACGGATGCAGTAGCAGTTTAAGTAAAAGCATTGTGGTGAATCCCTTGCCCGTAGCTACCATCACAATAAGCGATAATTCAGGAACTACCAACAACGATGGAGTGCTTTGCCTGGGAGATACCGCAACTTTATTGGCAACAGGCGGAATAAGTTACCTTTGGAATACCGCAGAAAGCACCCCAGAAATTCAAGTCGATACCGCCGGAACTTACAGCGTAACCGTAACCAATGCCAATGGTTGCAGCAGCAGCTTAAGTAAAAACATTGTGGTGAATCCCCTGCCTGTAGCCACCATCACAATAAGCGACAATTCCGGAACTACCAATGACGATGGCATACTTTGCCTGGGCGATACCGCCACATTATTGGCAACAGGCGGAACAAGTTACCTTTGGAATACCGGAAAAAACACCGCAGAAATTCAAGTCGATACCGCCGGAACTTACTGCGTAACCATATCCAATGCCAATGGATGCAGCAGCAACTTAAGTAAAAGCATAGTAGTTAATTCCCTGCCCGTAGCTACCATCACAATAAGCGACAATTCCGGTATTACTAACGACGATGGCATCCTTTGTCTGGGCGATACCGCCACATTATTGGCCGGTGGCGGAATAAGTTACCTTTGGAATACCGCAGAAAACACCGCAGAAATTCAAGCCGATACCGCTGGAACTTACAGCGTCACTGTTACCAATGCCAACGGATGCAGTAGCAGTTTAAGTAAAAGCATTGTGGTTAATCCCCTGCCCGTGGTAACCATCACAATAAGCGATAATTCAGGAACAACAAACAATGATGGAGTTCTTTGTCTGGGTGATACCGCTACCCTGCTTGCCGGTGGAGGTACTAACTACCTTTGGAATACCGGAGAAAATGTACCAGAAATACAAGCCGATACCGCAGGAAACTACAGTGTCACTGTTACTGATGCCAATGGATGCGGTAGCAGCTTAAGTAAAAGCATTGTGGTGAATCCCTTGCCCGTAGCTACCATCACAATAACAGACAATTCCGGGACTACCAATGACGATGGAATCCTTTGTCTGGGTGATACCGCCACATTATTGGCCGGTGGAGGTATCAACTACCTTTGGAATACCGGAGAAAACACCGCTGAAATACAAACAGATACTGCTGGAACTTATCATGTAAGCGTAACCAATGCTAATGGATGCAGCAGCAGCCTAAGTAAAGAACTTGTGGTCAATCCCCTGCCGGTAGCTACCATCACAATAAACGATAATTCCGGTACCACCAACAACGATAGAGTGCTTTGTTTGGGAGATACCGCCACATTATTGGCCGATGGCGGAATAAGTTACCTTTGGAATACCGCAGAAAACACCGCAGAAATTCAAGCCGATACCGTAGGTAACTACAGCGTCACAATTACCAATGCCAATGGTTGCAGCAGCAGCGTAAGCAAAGACATTGTGGTTAATCCCCTACCCACAGTAAGTATTACTTTAAGCGATAATTCAGGAACCACCGCTGATGATGGGGTGCTTTGTCTGGGCGATACTGCCACCCTACTGGCCGGTGGAGGAATAAGTTACCTTTGGAATACCGGAGAAAGCACCGCAGAAATTCAAGTCGATACCGCAGGAACTTATAGCGTAAGCGTAACTAATGCCAATGGCTGTAGCAGCAATCTGAGCAAAAATATAGTGGTTAATCCCCTTCCTGTAGCTACCATCGCAATAAGCGATAATTCAGGAACTACCAATGACGATGGAGTACTTTGTCTGGGTGATACCGCTACTTTATTGGCCGGTGGAGGTATCAACTACCTTTGGAATACCGGAGAAAACACCGCTGAAATACAAGCCGATACCGCTGGAACTTACAGCGTAACCGTAACCAATGCCAATGGATGCAGCAGCAGCTTAAGTAAAAACATTGTGGTGAATCCCCTGCCCGTAGCCACCATCGCAATAAGCGATAATTCCGGTATTACTAATGACGATGGAGTGCTTTGTCTGGGTGATACCGCTACATTATTGGCCGGTGGCGGAATAAGCTACCTTTGGAATACCGAAGAAAGCACCACAGAAATACAAGCCGATACCGCAGGAAACTACAGCATTACAGTAACTAATGCCAATGGTTGCAGTAGCAGCCTAAGTAAAAATATAGTGGTTAATCCCTTGACCCTAGCCACCATCACAATAACAGACCAATCCGGTTCCACCAACAACGATGGAGTGCTTTGTCTGGGTGATACCGCCACCCTACTGGCCGGTGGAGGAATAAGTTACCTTTGGAATACCGGAGAAAACACCGCAGAAATTCAAGTCGATACCGCCGGAACTTACAGCGTAACCGTAACCAATGCCAATGGATGCAGCAGCAGCTTAAGTAAAAACATTGTGGTAAATCCCTTGCCCTTATCTTCCATCACAATAAGCGATAATTCCGGTATTACTAATGACGATGGCATACTTTGTCTGGGCGATACCGCCACATTATTGGCCGGTGGCGGAATAAGTTACCTTTGGAATACCGCAGAAAACACCGCAGAAATTCAAGCCGATACCGCTGGAACATACAGCGTAACTGTATCCAATGCCAATGGTTGTAGCAATAGTGCAAGCAAAAATATTGTGGTGAATCCCTTGTCCGTAGCTACCATCACAATAAGCGATAATTCAGGAACTACCAACAACGATGGAGTGCTTTGTCTGGGTGATACCGCTACCCTGCTTGCCGGTGGTGGAACAAGCTATCTTTGGAACACACTGGAAAGAACGGCACAAATACAAGCCGACACCGCCGGAAACTACAGCGTAACCGTAACTAATGCCAATGGTTGCAGCAGTAGTCTAAGTAAAGAACTTGTGGTTAATCCCTTGCCCGTAGCTACCATCACAATAAGCGATAATTCCGGTATTACTAATGACGATGGCATACTTTGCCTGGGCGATACCGCCACATTATTGGCCGGTGGCGGAATAAATTACCTTTGGAATACCAGAGAAAGCACCGCAGAAATTCAAGCCGACACCGCAGGAAACTACAGCGTCACAATTACCAATGCCAATGGTTGCAGCAGCAGCGTAAGCAAAGACATTGTGGTTAATCCCCTACCCACAGTAAGTATTACTTTAAGCGATAATTCAGGAACCACCGCTGATGATGGGGTGCTTTGTCTGGGCGATACTGCCACCCTACTGGCCGGTGGAGGAATAAGCTACCTATGGAATACAGGAGCCAGCACAGAACAAATACAAGTTGATACCGCAGGAACTTATAACGTAAGCGTTACCGATGGCAATGGTTGCAGCAGCAGCTTAAGTAAAAACATTGTGGTGAATCCCCTGCCCGTAGCCACCATCACAATAACAGACAATTCAGGAACAACTAACGACGATGGAATCCTTTGTCTGGGTGATACCGCTACCCTGCTTGCCGGTGGCGGAATAAGTTACCTCTGGAATACCGGAGAAACTACCGAACAAATCCTTGCCGATACCGCAGGAACTTACGGCGTGACCGTATCCAATGCCAATGGTTGCAGTAGCAGTTTAAGTAAAAGCATTGTGGTTAATCCCCTGCCGATAGCTACCATCACAATAAACGATAATTCAGGAACAACCAATAACGATGGAGTTCTTTGTCTGGGTGATACTACTACATTATTGGCTAGTGGAGGTATCAACTACCTTTGGAATACTGCAGAAAACACTGCAGAAATTCAAGCCGATACAACAGGAAGCTACAGTGTCACAATTACCGATGCCAATGGATGCAGCAGTAGTCTAAGTAAAGAACTTGTGGTTAATCCCTTGCCTGTAGCTACCATCACAATAAACGATAATTCCGGAACTACCAATGACGATGGAGTGCTTTGTCTGGGTGATACCGCCACATTATTGGCCGATGGCGGAATAAGTTACCTTTGGAATACCGGAGAAAGCACTGCAGAAATACAAGCCGATACCGCAGGTAACTACAGCGTAACCGTATCCAATGCCAATGGTTGCAACAGTAGTCTAAGTAAAGAACTTGTGGTTAATCCCCTGCCCGTAGCCACCATCACAATAAACGATAATTCCGGTACCATAGCCAATGATGGTATCCTGTGTTCGGGAGAAGCTGCACTGCTGATAGCCAACGGAGGCATCAATTATCGATGGAACACTGCCGAGATTAGTCATCAAATTGAAGTTAGCACAGCAGGCGATTACAGCGTTACTGTAAGTGATATCAACGCTTGTACCCGCATTGCCCAACAAACTATTATCGTTAAGGAAAGTCCCACATTGAATGCCGGTTCTGACGATGAAATTTGCGGAACAGAATATGAACTGCAGGCATCCATTAATTCAGGAACTGGACGATGGAGTTCTACGGCAGGGAATAAATTGAGTTTTAGTCCTGATGAAACCAGCGCCCGGGCAAGGGTCAACACTGATTCCTATGGAAGCTACACCCTAATCTGGTCAAGCATCGATTCCTATTGTCCTGCCAGCGATGAACTTACCCTTAGTTTTGTGGAAATCCCGGTCGCTTTTGCCGGAGCAGATCAACAGCTTAATGGCCGTTTTGAAACCAGCCTCGAAGCCGAAACACCCACGATTGGTGTGGGTTCATGGAACTTAGTATCGGGTTACGGAATTGCCGACGACTGGCAAGCACCCCAAACCCGGGTAAGTCAACTCAATAAGGGAACCAACCTGTTTGTATGGGAAGTGCAGAATGATATTTGTACCGCCAGCGATACCGTAGCTTTAATGGTCAGTGATTTATTTATTCCACAAGTGATTACGCCCAATGGTGACGGGAAGAACGACTTTTTTATTGTCGATGATTTGGAAACCCATGCGCCGGCATCATTGCTTGTTTTTAATCGTTGGGGAAACCAGGTTTACAGCAGTTCCGATTACCAAAACAACTGGGGAGGAATCAGCGATAAGGGCGACAAGCTGGCCTCCGATACGTATTTTTACGCCTTGCAATATGCCAATGGCAAAGTGTTTAAAGGTTTTATAGTAATTAAACGCTGAGCATGGGACGGATAAGTATCATAGCCTGTTTTTGTTTTTTGCCCCTGTGCTTTTACGGGCAACTGTATCCCACGTCCGATCATTACGTTCACCATTCGCTGATTATTAATCCGGCCTATGCAGGAAGTCAGGAAGCGCTTAGTGTAAGCATGTTTCACCGCAGGTACTGGACCGGCTTTGAAGGTTCGCCCCAAACCATAGCTTTTGCTGCTGATGCTCCCCTAAACAGCGAGCGTGTTGGACTGGGACTGTTCTTACTAAATGCAAAGGCTGGCATCAGTAACGAAAGCACCCTGGCAGGTAATTACGCTTACCGCATTAAATTAAGAGAAAGCACCCTGAGTTTTGGACTGGCCTTTGGCTTTACTTTATACCGTAATTCGTGGGATAATCTGGCAGCCCGCGATGCCAACGACGAATTGCTGAGCAATGAGCAAACCACGGGCCTCCTTCCCGATGTGAGTATGGGTATGTATTACAGTACGGTCAACTATTTTATAGGCTTATCACTGCCTATGTTTCTTAGTCACGAATACGATTCGCAGAACGATAGTTACCGGATGCAAAACCGGATGAGTGAGTACTCGTATTATTTAAACGCCGGTGCTACCCGTGAGCTATCAGCTGACCTGAAAATCTTCCCTACTTTACTGTTAAAATACTATCCAAACCATGCCCTGCAGGCCGATATCAACGCTCAGCTAATATTTCGCGATAAGCTTTGGCTGGGCACCGGTTACCGCACCAAAAGTACGTTAATAGCTTTGCTCCAGTACCAGATAAATAAGCAAATGCGTTTTGCTTATTCCTATAATTTTAACCTGGGGAAGATGATACAATTCAATAATAATTCGCATGAAGTGATGTTGCATTATAATTTTAACTTTGCTACCGATGCACCGGGTCCAAGAAGTTTTTAATACAGGAAAATGCTAAAATTTATTTCACATAGCGTAAGCCTACTACTGATGGCAGCATCATTAAACGCGCTGGCTCAAAGCAAAGGGTTCAGGGTTGAACGCTCCCTCTTTAGTACGGCAATGTACGATGAGTATTCACCTGCTTTTTATAACGAAGGTCTGGTGTTTTGCTCCAATCTTAAAAACAATACCCTATTTAACTACCAACAACAAAACAAAAATCTGAGTTCCGTTTTTTATACCATGCCCAAAGACAGTTTGGAATGGAAGCCGGTAAAACTTTGGGCCGAAGAACTTACATCCCATTTTAACGATGGCCCCGTAAGTTTTAACCACACACAAACCCGGGTTTATTTCAGTCGGAATAACGAATTGAAAATCCAGACAAAGAACCGGGCCGATAGCGCAAATAAACTGGGCATCTATGTTTCGGATTTAGTTGATGGGAAATGGACGGAACCCAAAGAGTTTACACACAACAACAAACAGTATAACTACCTTACCCCGGCATTAAGTGCCGATGGAAAACAACTGTACTTTGCTTCGGATAAGCCCGGTGGATACGGCGGTACCGACCTGTATTACAGCGAATGGAATCAACAGGACTGGGGCGAACCGATAAATATGGGACCCCGGGTAAATACCCCGAATAACGAATCGTTTCCTTTTGCCGACCCAAGCAATAAAGTCTTTTTTGCATCCGACGGACATGGTGGAATGGGGCAAAAAGATATTTTCTATACGCAACAGGTCAATCAGCAGTGGGTGTCTCCCATTCATCTCGATGCGGAAATCAATTCGCCCTACGACGATTTTGGGCTGATTAGCGATTCCATCTTTAGCAGTGGTTACTTTTCATCGAACCGGCTGGGAAGCGACGATATTTTTCACTTTCAGGTGAACCCCATGACCTTTGAAACCTGCGACAGCATGTTGACAAATAATTATTGTTATGCCTTCTCCGATGAACAACAATACAACTATAACGACACCATTCCGGTAACCTTTTACTGGGACTTTGGCAACGGCATAAAAAAACAGGGCGTAAAAGTCTACCATTGTTTTCCCGGTCCGGGGCACTACAAGGTTAAACTTCAAATTCGCGACAGCTTGCAAATAGATTCCATTATGGGTCAAAGCAGCTACGAATTCACGCTGGAAGAAATAAAACAGGCCTATATTGATGCTCCCAATGCGGCATTAACAGGTAAGGAAATAAGCTTTAGAATACACAAAAACACCATTCCCGGTTTTGTAAGTGAAGATTATTTGTGGAATTTAGGAGAAGGATTTACCCTTCGCGGGCCAGCTACCAGCCGGATATATACCACCAGTGGAAATTATAAGATACAACTGGGCATGCTGGGAAAAGCCGACAGTACAGGAAATCGCTCAAAAGCTTGTGTATATAAGTGGATACAGCTATTCGACGATCTTCAGGCTTTGGCAGTTCATACCGCCCGTACTCTTGATTATTGGGCTATTTATTATCCTGAAATTAGGTTTAGCCAAACAACAGAGCAACTGCAGGAAACCAAAACAGAAACCCCGGACGAAAAAGTTATTTTACCTTCCTGGTATTACCTGCTCAGTAATTTGGACCAGGAGCAGGAAACCCATTTATTTAAAGCTCTATATCCTCTTAGTAATTTGCCGGTACAACTACAGGCAAATAAAATTGATTCGTCAACCCAACTTATTTTAAGTAAAATAGTTGATGTTTTGAAACAAAATGCAGATATTGAACTTTATATTGCAATTCATACCATAAACAAAGGGTTTGCCGGTGTAAATAAAACGGTATCAGAAAATTGGGCTGAAAGTCTGAAAGCGTATTTTGAACAAGTTCCTATTGTTTCGGAAAGAGTAAAATACGAAGGTTTTGGGGAATCGCGGCCCCTGCCTGATAAAGAAATAGCTCCCGATAGTTCAGCACACCAGCGGATTGAGTTTATATTTGGAAAACACAGTAATTAAGCACACACTATGCGCATCGTTATCGTAATATTCTTCATAGTCTTAAACAGCAGTCGGCTTTTTGCACAACCAGCACCAGCCGAGGATGAAAACATACCTTTCCTGGTAACCTTTGGTGCCGACTCGAAAACCTCGTGGGGCGACGACGATTTTTGCCAGACTTTCTTCTTTTTAATTCCTGAAAAACACACCGAACCCATTTTCATCAGGGTTTACGACCCGGATACCGGAGGCAAACTGGATGAAGCAAAAGGAGATTTCAATACAAACATTCGCTTTTCGGTTTATGGCGGAAACGAGTGTTGGTCACATACCGACGCTCAGGCTACCGACCCGGTTGGCAATTACAAAAGTGGTATACTTCTGGCCAGTAAAAGTTTTGGTTCCGAATCGAAATACGATGAAGCTTACTATACGTTTGGACCCATCAATCCTTACGAGGGAGAGTACGTTAAAAAATTCCAGGGTCGCATCTTCAAAATAATTGCCCAGGGCGAGTCGGGCGACGATGGCAATCTTTACCGCTATTTCCTGAGCAGCAGTCCCGATCAAAACATTCCCGTTGAAGGAGGAAACGTGTTTACCTACGAATATACGTTTCGTTTATCGAACGAACCCAAACAGGTATCGCAAATCTACCCTTATATCGACGATTTAACGGTTTCTGTTGAGATATCGAATTTTGACTGGGACAACGACGGATTAATCCGTATTATATCTATTGCAAAAAACGGGATTATTTCAGAAATATCGGGCGACGACCATTGGATAATGCGTAAATATCCCATTGTTGAAGAAGAAAAAAACAGCTCTCTCGAGGTGCAGTTTGTAAAAAACCAGCAGCAAACCATCATGAATAATAATGTGGTGGTGGTAGTGCGCAACCAATACGGACTTTCGTTGCCCTTTTTTGTTATTCCCATTGGCGGAGTTCCTGTGTATAAACCCAAAATAAAGATGGAGGGAATTCACTAATGAAGCAACAGATTAAAACCCTGAGTTTTCTTTGCCTTGTATGCTGCAAGCTTGCTTTAGCGGTTTTATTATTGCTGAATCCCATAAAACTGGATGCACTCCCTTATCAATTACGCGATTTTCAGGTCGAATTGGCGCAACCCTATGTTTATAGTATTACTCAGGATTCGTTGGGTTATCTTTGGATTAGTACCGGAAATGGATTAACCCGCTACGATGGTTTTATATTTCAACATTTTACGGTAAACGATTCATTAGCCGACAATTTTATAAGCTGTAGTTATAGCCGGAATAATGAGCTTTGGCTGGGTCATCGGAATGGAAAAATAAGCTATTTTAACGGAAGGATGTTTTCTGTATTGCAAGCAAAAAATCAACAAACAGCCATAACACAAATAAAACGTAGCCCCGGCGGACAACTCTGGGCAGGAACTTACCAACAGGGCCTCATTAAAATTGGAGACAATACGCTGGAAACAACAACTTTGCCCGACAAAAACCAACTATCTGTATTTTCGTTTGAATTTATCGAAGAAAACATAATTATAGCCGGAACTGATGTGGGCGTTATCATTTGCAAACTACAAAACAACGGAAGCATTGAAATTATTGAACAATTGCATGAAATTCCAAAGGAGAAAATTCCCTCGCTTATTCAAATGAAACAGGGCTCGGGCTTTTATGCAGCCACCGAAAACAGTGGCATCTTTAAAATTCTTTTAAAAAATAACCAATTTAAGGTTATTCCCTTATCCGGAACCACCACTTCAATAACCAGTCCCATTCAGCAAATTATCGAAGACAACCAGAAAAACCTTTGGGTGGCAAGTTTTGGACAAGGCTTAATTCGAATTTCATTTTCCACCAATGAATCAACTCCTGACTTTTCTTTTTACAATAAAGATTCCGGTTTTTCGACCAACTATGTGAAATCCATTTATGAAGACCGCGAGGGCAATATCTGGAGTGGAAACTATGGTTCCGGCCTTACGCAAATAACCCGAAAAGCATTTACTAAATACAAACTGCCCGAACCACTTAGCGAAAACCTGATTTCAGCAGTTACCGGCCATAAAAAATACCGTTGGGTTGCCACGGGTGGTCAACTGCTAAAATACCACAACGACTCCCTGATAAAAAGCTATGGAGAAGCTAATGAATTGTCAGGTGGCAGAATAACTGCACTTTTTTCAAGCGACTCAAACAACCTTTGGATTGGCACTTATAAAAACGGCTTGTATCGCTTAAATGTGGCCGATGATAGCATTACGCCCTATTTTTTTACCCGCGGACAACTCGAAAACACCATTACAGCCTTAAGCGGCAATAAAACCCAGTTGTGGGTTGGCACCCCAAAAGGAGTTTGCCAAATAAATAAGGATACCGGGAACTGCCGGTGGTACACCATAGCCGATGGACTTCCACACAACGTTATAAACCATCTTTTACTCGATTCAAAAAACCAGTTGTGGATTACATCGGTAAGTAATATTTTGGTTTGCATAAAAGATGGCAGTCTTTATAAATTTCCGATAATCTCAGAAGATGGTGTGGCTTCGCTCGGGCCAATTACTGAAACCAAAGATTCCACCATTTGGGTTGGTTCACACGGAGGCGGAATTTTCCGGATTCAAAACGATTCCATAGCCGGAATAAGCGTTCAGGAAGGTCTTTTATCAAATTACATTTACTCGCTGATAGCCGACAGCAATAACTACCTGTGGGCCGGACACCGTGGCGGAATAAGCAAAATAAACCTGAATAACTTATTGGTTAAACCGCTGCAACTTTATGCCGGAATTCCGGGGAATTGTAATTTTACTGAAAACGCTATTTACAAAGATGCTCAGAATCAAATCTGGTTCGGTTCAAATCAGGGGCTTTGGAATTATAATCCCGAAAGAGAAGACCAGGCTTTGGTAGCCCCTATATTAAACATAACTTCGGTAAAAATAAACGACCGGGAAGTTGATTTCACAAAAAGCATTGTATTAAAACCGGGAATCTACAATGTAAGCATTGCGTATATCGGGGTGCATCTGAGTGAACCCAAACATGTTTTGTATCAATACCAAATGCTGGGTTACGATATGGAAGCCGAGCAAACCAAACTCAGAAGCATTGATTATCCGCGACTCAGCGACGGAACTTATACCTTTGAGCTTTACGCATCGACAGGCGATGGTGTGGTTACTCCCAGTCCCATTTTGTTAGAACTTATTATAAGAAAACCTTTGTGGAAATACATTTGGTTCTGGGGAATTGTTGCCCTGATAGTTGCTACAGCAGTTTACATTTACATTAAACGACGCGAATATACCCACCAATTAGAAAAAGAGGTATTGGAGGCAAAAGTTACGGCCCGAACCCTTGAACTGGAACAAAAAAACCATTTGTTGAATCAAAAACAGAAACAGATTAGCGAACAAAATCAGGAACTGGTGAAATACCGTAGTTACCTGGAACAATTGGTCGACGAGCGAACCAAAGAATTGTTAATTGCCAAAAACAAAGCGGAAGAATCGGACCGCCTAAAAACAGCCTTTTTAAATAACATCAGTCACGAATTCCGTACCCCGCTGAATGCCGTTTGCGGATTTTCAAAACTCATGGCCGAACCAAAATTCGATCAGAACCAGCTAAATGAATTTGTTCAGATAATAAACAACAATTCCGACACCCTGCTCCAAATGATGGACGAAATAATTGAAATATCGCAAATTGAATCGAACCAGGATTTAATGACAGATACCCGTTTCGACTTAATACAATTAATGCTTGAAATTGAGAAACAATTTCAAATAAACAACAAAAAAAGCATTACCATCAGTTATATACTCAATAAAGAAATCGCTGAAATTGAATTAAATTATAATAAAGTCAGGTTCCGTCAGGTTATTGCCAACCTGCTTTCGAATGCCTACAAATTTACTGAACAAGGTCAGATTAGTTTTGGTTTCGAAAAGTTTAATAATCAATTGCGGTTTTTTGTGGCCGATACCGGCATTGGTATCGATGAAAGCCAACTGGAACTGATATTTGAACCTTTTTACAAAATTGAAAGTAACAACGACAAGCTCTATGGGGGCACAGGCATTGGTTTAACCCTTTGTCGAAAAATTGTTTCGCAGATGGGCGGAACCATTTGGGTCGATTCGGTGTTAAATCAGGGAACTGTTTGTTATTTTACTTTGCCAATGACAAATAAAACAGAACAAACCGAATTGTAATTTTAAATCAGAATAAACGTATGAAGAAAGTTAGTTTTTTAAGCCTTATACTTATAGCCCTGCTTGCCGGCTGCGACAAACTGGATAAACTTACCCAGTTCACCCTGAATTATGAAGAAAACATTGTCATTCCGGCTACCTTTGGTATAAACCTTCCCTTCGATGTGTTTACACCCGAAATTGAATCCAATACCGCATCAACCTTTTCAGTGAATAACACCCGCAAAGATTTGGTTGAAGAAATTAGCCTGAGATCGCTGACCCTGACCCTGACTGCTCCTTCAGAATCTGATTTCAGTTTCTTAAACGAGCTGCACATCTACATTTCAGCCGACGGACTCGACGAAACGGAAATTGCCTGGAAAGAATCCATACCCAACGATACCGGTACCGTTTTATCGCTGGAAACCAGCGGAGTTGATCTGAAAGATTACATTCTGAAAGATAATTTTAAACTACGGGTAAATACCGTAACCGATGAAGCTTTATCGACCGACCACCACATCGATTTGGATGCGGAGTTCTTTGTGGATGCTAAGATTCTTGGGCAATAAAATCTCCACAACAGGAAATAAATATTTTCACCGCAGGAAATAAAAATTTCCACAGCAGGAAAATAAAATTTTCACGGCACAAAATTTAATTTTTGCTATTGAAAAACAAAAGCGTTGAAATGAACCGAAAATAAGGTAAGGTTCACCGCAACGCTTTTGCTTAGTTTAAGAAATGAACTTATTGCACCGGTATCTTCGATAAACGGCCAACCAACGATTCTACTTCGTTTTTAAACTCCAATCGCAGCTTCTTCATTTCCGTTTTATCAGCTTTCTTTTCTGAACGGCTTTGGTTTATTTTGTTCAGCAGGTTCAGCTTCATGTTCACACTATCGGATATAATTGAAGCCAGTTCGTCCTGATTTTTTTCCGGAAACAGGTAATTCAGGGTAAAACACTCAACAACCAGTTCGGAAGTTACGTAATTAATGTCTTTTTTAAATGCTCTAATCGATGCCATGGTACCTTATTTAATAATTATCATTGTTTGCTTAACTTTCGTCGTGAAAGTATAGTTTGTAATATTTTAAGCTGCGCAGGTTATCGAATCCTTTTTCAATAAAATCGGGATTCGAATGCACATAAATATGAAAATTTTTATCGAGTTTAATGATACTCCGGAAGTATTTCTTCCCCTTTTTAAGTGCCGGTTCCGAAATCTTAAACTGCTCAAAAGGTGTTAGCTCACGCTCCTGTTCAAATCCCTGTTTAAATTCCTCAAAAGCTTCACTAATCTGCTCGTCGCCAATTACAATGTTTTTAAAATCTTCGTTATTAAAATCGTTGTGTTTTTTTAAATAGTCCTCGGTACGTTTTAAGAACGACACCTGCTCGTGTTTCTCCACATTATTTTTTTCGGTTAGCACTTCGTCGCTAAAGCTCCGGCACATATCAATCAATTGATTGGTCTGGTAGAATTCATTTTCGCGCGGAGCCACACCCAAAAACTCATCGCGCCAATACAAGGCTTCGCTGGCTTTATTGGTGGCATCGATAATGGAAACTTTAAAACCGTATTCTTCTTCGGAGTTAAAAATCAAACAACCCTTATCCAGTTTTTTAATATTGATGCCATTTTCGTAGTCCACCTCGTAGTTTTCTTCTTTCTGATAAACGCGAATGTAAGTGTCCTTGGTTTCCGACTTAAACAAACCGATGCCATCCACCACCTCATCGCCTATCTGAACATCAGAAAAACGAACCACATAAAACTCTCCCGGCTTTATTTTAGGGTGATTCGAGCTGTTATACAGATGATACGCCAGATTGGTCGATTGCTCATAAAAACTATTGGGGTTTTCGAATAATTGTTTGGCAAAATTAAAAACCGCATTCAACTGCAAATCCGATTCATGCGAAAAATTATAAAAGTAATCGGCCTTAAAAGGCGATAAAAAATATTGCTTTAAAATTCCTTCAACTGTATGGTCGTTCACCTGCATTTCGCGTTTCGAGAGCTTAACCCCTTCTTCCTCGACCCGGTTCCCGATCTGGTGTACAATTATCTGGTTCAGGTTAACGTTAGTAAAATCGAACATATTTTGCCGTTTAAAATGGATGACAAATTTAATAAAATTATGGGCTTCTGTTTTTTATTCCATCAATTAAATGAACGCTTTTGGGGTAGAAAAACTATTTTTGCCAAACAATAGCCTTACAAAAGGCCGTGAACCTGAAATTATGATTAAGAAATCTGCCACCGTATTTGTTTTAATAGCTTTAACTCTTTTGGCTCACAGCCAGAATAAAAAACCGGAACCCATTCCGCTTACCCGAATACTTTTTGTGCTCGATGGTTCGCAAAGCATGCTCAGCAGCTGGGAAAGCGGAACAAAAATGCAGGTTGCCCAAAAATTATTGGTCGATTTGGTCGACAGCCTGCAAAAAGTACCTCACCTGGAAATGGCCTTACGCGTTTACGGACACCAAAAACCGGTCCCTCCGCAAGATTGTAACGACACCAAACTGGAGGTAGCGTTTTCGAAACGCAACAGCAACGAGATAAAAAATAAAATCAACCGGATTCGTCCCCAAGGAACTACTCCCATTGCCCACTCGCTGGAACTGAGTGCCGGCGATTTTCCCAAATGTTCCGACTGCCGAAACATTATAATTCTGATTACCGATGGCATTGAGTCGTGCGATGGTGACCCTTGTGCCGTTTCGCTGCGCTTGCAACAATCGGGAATTGTATTAAAACCTTTTGTTATTGGTGTGGGTATTGACGAAGATTTTAAAGATGCTTTTGAATGCATTGGTCGTTACTACGATGCCGCCGACGAAAACCGTTTTAAAGAAATTCTTGAAGTGGTAATTACCCAGGCATTGAATACAACCACAGCCCAGGTTAATTTGCTCGACAGCTACATGCGCCCCCTGGAAACCAATGTGAACATGACTTTTTACGACAGTTATACCGGCAAACTTTACCACAACTTTATTCATACCATGAACCACAAAGGCGTTCCCGATACCCTTCGGCTCGACCCTGTTCCCGTCTATAAAATTCAGGTTCATACCATTCCTCCGGTAAGCATCGATTCGGTACAGCTAATTCCCGGCGAACACAATACCATCGCAATTAAAACACCCCAGGGAAGTTTGCAGGTAAAATCGAAAAAATCGCCCTACTTCAGCAATCTGCAATTTCTGGTAAGGCAAGAAAATAACAATCAAATCATCAATCTGCAAAGTGTTGATGTAAGCACCAAATACCTGATTGGAACCTACGAGATTGAATTGCTTACCATTCCCCGCTTAATAATCAGCCCAATAGAAATAACACAAAGTAAAACCACAACTATACAGATTCCACAAGCCGGTTTGGTTACTTTTATCAGTTCAGCGCCCGGTTACGGAGCCATTTATAAAGAAGCGGGCGATGCACTGGTTTGGATTCACAGTTTAAACAGCGAGGTAACGCAGCAAACTGTGGTAATGTTACCGGGCAGCTACCGGGTAATTTCGCGGTCGAGAAATGCCAAAGAAAGTGCTTTTACCAGTTCCATTCTTTTCCAGGTAATTCCGGGTGAAGCTCAGAAGGTAAATCTGTTTTAATGAAAAGGGCCAAACTTACGTTCAGCCCCTTTCCTATAATAATGGAAAACAGAACTATTTTTTCTTTGCCTGATTCAGTTTTGCCTGTAAGTCCTCAATGGTTTTATCTTTTTCAACCTTATCGGTAATATCGGTCTGAACACCTAAAATACCGGTAATATCGAGGTAATCGATAAAGAAGGGATACTTGGTGCTTTCGAGCACCATACCTGATTTGTTAATGGTTTCGCTGTAAACTTCGTGTAAAGGAACTCCGCTGCTAATAATTTGCTGCTCCTGCTCAAACAGTTTCTGGGCTTTTTCTTTATCGGCAATAAAATCGAAATCCGATTTCCCGATTAAATCTTCAGGCTTAGCATTGTGCGCCTTTAACACCGCTTTATTTACAATCAACATTTTGCCCATATTGTCTTTCAAGAATACCTTATTGGGAACATAATCGAGTATCTTAAGC
Organism: Salinivirgaceae bacterium; assembly: GCA_050179685.1. Taxonomy (GTDB): domain Bacteria; phylum Bacteroidota; class Bacteroidia; order Bacteroidales; family SZUA-534; genus GWE2-40-63. The sequence goes on along the minus strand of JBFXEW010000009.1, from coordinate 52,642 downwards.
AAGGCGATGCGGTTCTTTTCAACCTCATCCATAAGCTTCTGATTCTTGATTTTTTCTTCTTCGCGCAGGCGGGCAACTTCCTCCTGCGTTGCCTGAAGTTCTTCGAGGTTTTGACGCATTTCCTCTTCCTGGGCTGCCAGCTCCTCAGCCTGTTGTTTCGACTGTTCGAGCAATTTATTGGTACGGTCGTTTACCCGGGCATTTGAAATGGTTGATGCAATACTTTCCCCGATTTTCTCGACAAAAGCAATTTGATGCGGCTCGAATTTATTAAACGAAACCAGTTCAATAATTCCGAAAACCTCGTCGTTTAAGATTGCCGGAACCAACAGTATAGAACGCGGGTTCGATTCTCCCAGGCCTGAAGTAACATGAACATAAGAATCGGGAACTTCTTCGAGATAAATCGTTAGTTTTTCATAGGCGCAGCGCCCTACCAGACTTTCGCCCGGTTTAAAACTACGCTCCATTACTTTTTTGCGGGAGTAGGCTACCGAACCCATCAACTCGTAGATTATTTCGTCCTGATTGTCATCGTTCCGAATAAATAAACCGCCCTGAATAGCCCCGATATAATCGACCAGGTTACTCATAATATTAAAAGCCAGTTCACCAATCTGCTGATTGTGCTGACGCAGAATATCTCCAAATTTCGCCTGTCCCTGGGTGGCCCAGTTTTGTTTTTCGTCTTCAATTTTTCGGTGCTGCTCTTCTTCTTCGGCCAGTTTAAGACTTTGACGCATTTCGAGTAGTGAACTTCCCAACATATCGTTTTCGCCGGCTTTATCAAAATCGGCATTCAAATCGCCTTTACCAATGGTTCGGGCAAATTCAGCAGTTCGGTTCAATCCTTCAATTAATTGATTCACCGATTGTGCCATTTCTTCAATCTCGTCGCCCGATTTTATGGCCAGGGTTTTTGTGGTATCAATTTCGCCGAGCGAAAGTTTTTTAAGTACCCGGGTGGTTTGTTTTAAAGGATTGGTAATATTGCGGGCTATTAATACAATTAATATGCTCAACAGAATTAGTCCGATTACCCCGATTACAACCGACAAATTTACAATGCGGCTGGCTTGCGCTTTAACTGCTTTGTAAGGCAAGCTAATGGCAAACGACCAGGGCGTATCTGTTTCGCCAAGCTTAACCGGAATAAAGGTGTGATAACTTTCGCGTCCCGAAATTAAATCGGCATCAACAAACGAAAAAGAATTTCCTGTACTTATATTCTTTAAAATGGAATGTTTACGGTCGAAATCTGCGAATTCATCGACAAACAATTTTCCAATTTTATCCTCATCAGGAAAAGCTACCAAAGTACCTCCGTTCGAAATTAAAAAAGCATAGCCGTCGCCATACAATTTTACATCTTTTACCATGTCCTGAAAATAGCCCAGTTCGATATCGGAGCCCACCAAACCGGCAAATTCATTTCCTTTCATCAGGGGAACACAAACGCTGGTTTCCAGAATCTGGTCGTCTTCGCTATCGGTATAGGAAAAAAAGTAAGGCTCAATAATGGCTTCCAGTTTGGCTTTTTTCATTACCTGATAAGCTCCTTCCGGATTAATTTTAGAAGCATCCAAATCAAGGGTGTCACGTTTGTATTTGCCATTTCCGTAAGCATCGCGAAAAAAAGTAAAGCGAGCACGCCCCGATTTACCGATATAGTTGCTGTCGATATGGCTCAACTCGGCATTCAACCAAAACGAGATGTATTGTGGATTGTCGTCGAAAGTATTTTTAAGAAAGCTATCGAAAAAAACAGGCTTGAGCGAATCGGAAACCGAAAACATGGACTCAAAAGCATAGGTAACACCCCGGGCCTGGTCAAAATCTTTATTGATGGTTTGTTTAATAATTCCTGCATACTTCGATGCGGTTTCGTCGGCAATTTGCCTGGCATCGGCAAGCGACTGCTGTTGCGAATGACTTATTATATATCCTAAAGCCAGCCCAAAAATTGCAATTACAGCCGGAACCAAATACAAAACCATTTTTTTATGCAACGAAGCTTTAATTTTCATCTGTGTCTAATTTATTAGTTTTAAAAACACTTTCTGCCATCAGACCCGAGATCGAATGATGTAAAATAGTTATTGGTATGACTAATTATTTTAATCGAACTCGTTTCATCCCTATTTTTTAGTAGCATGTAAATGTAACAAAAAAAATGCATTGAATAGAGCAATAAAAAAAGATAAAAACCTGTTAAAACGCATGAATAAAGGAACCATATTGTTTTCCGTTAGTTTTTAAAGTCGAAAACAAGGGTTAAAACCATTTGATTCTTAAAGAACTGTTTACTAAAAAACAGCATAAAAAAAAGCCGCAATTCTTTCAATTGCAGCTTTAAATATAGTAGCATTTAAGTTTTTATTTTTCGGTATCTTTTTCGAAAGGTAAAAGGTGTAAGAAATGACCCATTTTATCGCGCTTTGTTTCCATATAAAAATGGTTAAACTGGTTTACCGGTACTTCGAGGTTAACGTTTTCGACCACTTCAATACCAAAACCTTCAAGCCCGATACGCTTAATTGGATTATTGGTTAATAAGCGCATTTTACGAACTCCCAGTTCTTTTAAAATTTGTGCGCCTACACCATAATCGCGTTCGTCTTCGTTGAAACCTAAGGCCAGGTTTGCCTCTATGGTGTCCATACCTTCTTCCTGAAGTTTGTAGGCTTTAATTTTGTTAAAAAGACCAATTCCACGCCCTTCCTGGTTCATATAAACAATTACGCCTTTTCCTTCTTTTTCAATCATCTGCATGGCTTTATGCAGCTGTGGACCACAGTCGCAACGCATGGAACCAAAAATATCGCCGGTAATGCACGAGGAATGTACCCTTGTAAGCACCGGTTCGTCAGGAGCCCACTCGCCTTTTATAAGTGCAATATGTTCTTCTTTGGTGGTTTTATCCAGAAAAGGAATTAAATTAAAACTTCCGAATTCGGTAGGAAGTTTAACGGTTACACCTTTCTCTATCAAGCTTTCGTGCTGTAAACGGTAGGCAATTAAATGCTGAATTGAAACTATTTTAAGATCGAATTTCTGAGCAATCTGCATAAGCTGTGGCAAACGAGCCATGGAACCATCTTCGTTCATAATTTCGACCAAAACTCCTGCGGGTTGCAAACCTGCCATCCGGGTTAAATCAACAACCGCTTCGGTATGTCCGGCCCGCTGAATAACCCCGCGCGATTTGGCTTTCAATGGAAAAATATGTCCGGGACGGCCTAAATCCTGAGGCTTTGTATTGGGATCGACCAGGGCTTTTATTGTTTTTGCCCTATCGTGTGCTGAAATGCCGGTGGTGCAACCCTGGCCAATTAAATCGACCGAAACCGTAAATGGTGTAGCATGTAGCGAGGTGTTTTTGCCAACCATTAATTCCAAATCGAGCTCCACACAGCGTTCTTCAGTAATTGGCGTGCAAATTAATCCCCGACCGTGAGTAGCCATAAAGTTAACCATTTCGGGAGTAATTAATTCTGCGGCAGCCACAAAATCACCTTCATTTTCGCGGTGTTCATCGTCAACCACAATTACCAGTTTGCCTTGTTTTATGGCTTCAATTGCTTCGTCGATGGTATTTAGTTTTATTTCTATTTCGTTTTGGTTAGCCATTACCTTATGTGCTTTTATTTGGCTGCAAAAGTAATTAAATAATTGAAAGATTCCGGGCTAAAAACCATGTTAAGGGAAATAGAAAAGCTTGAGTTAAGTCATCGAAATACAAAACCAAAACCTTCTTTACTTTTAAAGGGTTTCAGCCCGCCGGGCCCGTTCCCATTGAACGGACTGTTTTTTTGTCAGAAAACGCAAAAAACCTTTCCACATAGCCAGGTTTGCCATAAAGAAATAATAGGGTGCAAATAACAAACCGGCTGAGATTCGTTTATTTCGCATTAAAAATCCAAGAAAAACCAATAAATAAAAGGCGCTGTGGATGAGTAGAATAACAAAATAAAAAAAAGAATTATCCGGATAATAAACCAACACTGTATTCAATGGAATTAGCAATAATAAACCCAATGGTACGGCAACCCATCGCAATACCTTATGCGAAACAAACTGCCAACTTAATTTCCCGAATTTAAAAACATTCAACAAAGCAGGCATCCGGCTAAGCACCTGAAAACTGCCCGCAGCAATCCGCACTTTCCGTTTCATTTCTTCAGCTATATTTGCCGAAGCATTTTCCACAGCAAAGGCTTTGGGTGCGTAAGCAATGCGCTTGCCCTGCATGGCAATGCGTAAGGAAATTACAAAATCGTCGAGAAGGGTATCGTCCGGAACTTCAAAAAACAAAGCGGTACGAATGGCAAATAATTCTCCGGCTGCACCAATACAGGAACCTACTTTAGCATCCAGGTTTTTAAGCCACGATTCGTATTTCCAGTACAAGCCCTCGCCCGATGCAGCTGCATCTTCTTTTACAGCAGTAGCAATACGCTTTTCGCCGGCTACACAGCCAACTTTTTCGTCGGTAAACGCTTGAACTATTTCCATTACGGTATCTTTTGACAACAAAGTGTTACCATCGGAAAAAATTACTAAATCGCTATCGACAAAGGCCATGGCCCGATTCATGGCGTTTATTTTTCCTTTACGCCCGGGCTGATACAACAAAGTAATTTCAGGATATTTTTCGAGTTTCTGATTGGTCTGGTCGGTTGAACCATCGGTAACCCAAATGAATTTGAGTTTATTGGCCGGATAGTTTAAATTTTTGGAATTGGCTACTTTCTCATCCACAAAAGCTTCTTCGTTATAGGCTGCAACCAACAAGGTAACAGTTGGCAATTCGTCTGATTTTAACGGAATTGATTTTGCCGTAGGAATAAATTTTGATAACAACCAAAGTAGAAGTGGATATAATAAATAGGAATAGGCAATCAGGAATACCAGCAACCAAAATATGAGTTCCAATGCTATCATAAGAGCCCAGTTTTTGATTTATAAAAACCGCTTAGTCCGGCAATCAATTGCCGATTATCGTAATTGTTTTTAACAAAGGTACCTGCATTTTTACCCACTTGCGAAATCGTTTCAGGATTTTCAAAAAGTTGCGATAAGTTGTCAATAAATTCGGCTGAGCTATTCCCTATAAAAATATCAGTTCCCGATGTTGCTGCAATTCCTTCGGCTCCCAACGAGGTAGTAAGTACACATTTTGAACAAGCCATACCCTCAATAATTTTTATCCGCATTCCGCTACCCGACCATAAAGGTACAACCATTATATTATGTTCTAAAATAAAATCACGGGCGTTTTCCACCTGACCTACATAGTTTATCGGATACATGCGGAGCTTTTGCTCAAAACCCGGCGAAGCATTTCTACCGGCAATTACAAATTCCCACTGCGGATAGTTAATTTGCAGTTTCTTCCACACCTTTTCCAAAAACCAAAGTAATCCTTCCTGATTGGGTAACCAATCGAGTGCACCGATATAAAAAACCGTATTTGGTTTTGCGGGTACGGCTTCCACAATGGCATCGGTTGAAATTCCGGTAGGACAAACAAACACATTTTCAGGCTTAGCAAACAAAAGAATTTCCGTATCGCGCTGCGTTATGGGAACCAATAAATCAATTTTAGCTAAAGCAGTAAATTCCATTTTCCGCATTCGTTTGGCCAGCAAATTAAAATACCAGCGTTTAAATAAATTTTTACTGTTCGCGGCCAGGCGTTCCCAGATTTCATATTCCACATTATGAGCCCTAAGCGCTATGGTGGCTTTTGAGTATTTCCTAATTTCAGTTAGGTAAGGTGTTACATATAAACCTTCCAATTGAATTATATCGAAAGAATTTTCCGTCAGTATCCTTTTAAGTTTCTCAGCAAAATTACGCGAATAAAAACGGGTGGCATTGTAGGGTTTCGATGAAAAAAGCAAATTCCAAATCAAATCAAAATAATTTATTTGCGTATTCATCCATTGCTGATGCCAGGTGATTTGCTTAGTTAATCGTTCGGGAAGTTCAGTGAGGGCAAAACGGTGTTTGTGGGTTTGCATGCTTAACACCTGTACTTCGTTACCTGCATGCATAAATCCCTCAATCATGCTTAAACTTGCAATGGCTCCTCCATCATTGGGAGGATAAGGCATTTTATGGCATACAAATAAAACTCTCAAGCGTATTTTATTTACTATTCGGTTTCCTGATTTCTTTCGTCATTACCAATAAGCGCCTTGTCTTTCTTTCTCTTTACAAAGAATTGCACTAGTTTTTGAAAAAGCACTTTGAATTTTTCAAAGCCTTTTTTTATGGGTACCAGGTAAGTTTCTGTATTCAAGATTACCGAATCGGTTGCTGCTTTATAGGTTAAAAATATGCCAACAGGAAATAGTACAATACCCGAAATCCACATTCCCAGCCACGCCGGCCACTCACCAATTCTTGCCGATTTCTCTCCACTAATGGTTATAACATAGTAAATTACAAAGAACAAAACCGAAACAACCACCGGCATTCCCAATCCGCCTTTGCGAATGATTGCACCCAGCGGTGCACCAATAAAAAACAGCAACAAACAGGCAAACGAAAGGGTAAACTTGCGGTGCCATTCAATCTCGTGCCGTTTAATATACTTCATTTTATGCGTTAAATCGGTCGACGAAGTATTAATAAACGATTGCGTGGTACGGGCATAATTCCGGGCGTGATCATATACCTGCTTTTTCCGGTGAACAGGCAAGGATGAAAACAAACTATCCAAATCGAGATAAGCCGTATCGATTCTGTTTTGTGCATACCAAATGCTATCGGTTAAACCGGGTTTTAATCGTTTAAAATAGTTGGTTTTCTTTAAATTGGTTAAAAACAGGTTTTGTCTCTTCTCAAAACCCATATTTAAGGAATCGACAGCCGTATTGAGTTGATTCAGATTTAACATCTGGTAGTGATTCTTGAACAGTTTTTCGTCGGTACGTTCAAAGCCCAGGCCCGACATATCGATAAGAATTCGTTGCTCGTCAAAATAATCGATGCGGTGGGGATATTCTTTATCTTCGCGCCGACGCTTTTTTTCAACTACTTCGTTATAAGCTGTTCCGTGAAACATGGTCAGAATCATATATTTATTATCCGAAGTCATCTCCATGGTTCCCGAATCGGCAACGGTTACCATACGGTTTCCGTTTTTTTCGGTATGATCATAAATCATAATCTGATAAAGCATCGATGTTTTTTTATTCTTCCGGGCCACTTTAATGCTGAAGCCTTCAAGCGCATCGGAAAAAACACCTTCTTTGATTGAAACCTCAGGTTTTTGGTGACGCACATCGTACAGCAATGCTCCCATCTTTAGATTGGTGTAGGGCATCAGGTTATTCGAAAAGAAAAAAGCACCAATCCCAACAAATGTTACAAAAATTATCAGGGGAAACATGATTCTGACCAGGGAAATTCCGGCCGATTTCAAAGCCATTAATTCGTAGTTTTCGGCAAGATTTCCAAAAGTCATGATGGAACTTAACAGAATTGCCAAAGGCAAAGCCAAAGGCACCAAACCTGCTGATGCATAAAGCAGGAGCTCCATAATTACCATAAAGTCGAGTCCTTTTCCCACCAAATCGTCGATGTACTTCCAAAGAAACTGCATCAACAATAAAAAAACAGAAATAAAAAAGGTTAGGATAAATGGCCCTATATACGATTTGAGAATAAAAGTATGTAAGCGTTTAATCACAAAAATTCTTTTTAGGAACTAAAAAATTCCCCTATGCGAGGAAGCTGCAATATTAGGTAAAATACAAGGATTTCAAAAAAATCTACGAGCCTAAAACATGTTTTAATTCCGCAATTTGGGATTCCCATAATTCTTTGGCGTCTTCAACTTCGTCGGACTCAGCAAAATCAGTTACAATAAGCGCCAGTTCACCGGTAAGCTCATCCATATTAATTTTAAATTCAAAATACGATTTTTCGTCTTCATCGTCGAGCCAGTGAAACCTCACAAACTTTAAATCCTTTTTATGAATCATCTCCGCCTCTTGCTCCGTGCCATCCCACTCAAAGGTGAAAACCTTACCATTTACTTTTACATTCTCGGCAAACCACTCATGGAGTCCACCAGCAGTGCTTAAGCGATTAAACAATAACTTTTCAGTCGATTTTATTGAAAATTCTATTTGGAATTTCTCTTTAGACATCATTCATAGTGATTATGGTTTGTCGCAATATATGAAAAAGATTGGAAATACATCCTTATTTAACCTGTATTTGGGCCTTTTTCAATGTCGATTAATCCAATTATTTGTATTACTGATTTTTAACAACAAAAATCCTAAAATAAACTGTTCCGGATTTAAACAAAAATGGTGCCTTTTGTATTAAAAACTTCAAAAATTCGGAGGCTGAACCAAATTACATATAATTTAAGCTATTAGTTTTCAACACCATGAATACAAGCCTGCAAAATCAACTCAATTTTTATTGGCATTCATCATACGAATTAAAATATTTTATTACATTTGCACCCGCAAAACGATGCTGATGTAGCCTGCCTGGATGAAACCAGTCAGACAGGCTCAACTGGTCCGCAGGATTCATAATCCTGAGGTAATAAAAGTTCTAGTTTATAATGCCGAGGTAGCTCAGCTGGTTAGAGCGCAGGATTCATAATCCTGAGGTCGGCAGTTCAAGCCTGCCTCTCGGTACTCAAAATGAGCCACTTACAGATTCAAAATGTGAGTGGCTTTTTTGATCTCTTCTCAATTTTTACTTCAAACATCCGGGGCATTACAATTTTATTAACTTTATCACTAAATATTTTTAGTTTTACTCAGTTTAAAACCATTGAATACCACTTATTCTCAAAGAATTAAAGCTGTTGAAATTTCAACCTTTATTTACCTTGTTGTTACGGGTATTTTAATAATTGGAAACCATCAGCAATTAAAAGCCATTGAATCGCATCTGCTAATCAGGATGTTGACAATTCTATTTGTTGGCTTTCTTTTAATTTTCTACAAATTCAATAAACCCGGAAAAACATTTCAAGTTATCCGGCAATTTTGGGTACTGCCCTTACTGGGCTATTTTTACGGCGAAACCGACTACCTAAACAACCTGCTGTTTAAAGAAAACCTGGATTCTTTTTTTGCAAATTTTGAGTTCAGGCTTTTTGCAGTACAAGCTGCCGATGTGTTTTCAGAAATAATACCCTTTAACTGGTTTGCTGAGCTCATGTATTTGGGATATTTCTCGTATTACCTGCTTATTATAGGAATTCCTGTGCTGACTTTCATAAAACTGGGGCCAGCCAAAAGCGAGCAAATAGTTTTTATTATTGTGAATTCATTTTTCTTGTATTACCTGTTTTTTATTCTTATTCCCGTAGCAGGTCCCCAGTTTTATTTTGCCAACAGTCTTGCAAATTTACCCGGTGGTTACCTCTTCGGATACCTGGTTCGTAGCGTTCAGGCGGTTGGAGAAGCACCCACCGGAGCTTTCCCCAGTTCTCATGTAAGCATCTGCTTAATGTTGCTTTGGTTTACCGCAAAAAATTTAACAAAATGGACGGTCCTGGTAATTCCCATAACCGTGTTATTGTTGTTTTCAACCGTCTATATCAAAGCTCATTACTTAATCGATGTGCTTGCTGCCATTCTTATTACACCTTTGGTATACTATGTGTCGCAAAAATTATTTCACCTGCTTACTATAAAAAATAAACCCTATGAGCCTAAGTTTACATGAAGTAGAATCGAAAAACGATTTAAAACAGTTTATTTTTCTTCCGGCAAAGATTCATAAACATCATAAAAATTGGGTTCCTCCCATTTACATGGACGAGTGGGTGTTTTTTGATGCAAAAAAGAACCCGCTGTTCGACCATTGCGATACCATTCTTTTACTGGCGAAAAAAGGAGATGAAATTGTTGGGCGCATTATGGGTATTATAAACCATCGGTACAACCAGGGACATAATGAAAATCATGGTCGGTTTTGTTTTATGGAAACCTACGACGATGCTGAAGTTGCCCAACTTTTAATTAGTGCCATCGAAAACTGGGCCCGTGAAAAAGGAATGGAAGCGCTGGTGGGTCCTTTGGCGTTCTCCGACAAAGATCCCCAGGGAATGATGATTGAGGGTTTTGATGAACCATTGGTAATTGCCACCAACGGGAACTTACCCTATCAGCCCCAGCTAATTGAACAAATGGGTTACACCAAGCATCGCGATATGTTTGTGTATAAGATTATGATTCCGGAAACCGTTCCCGAATTTTATCAAAAAATATTTGAACGCAGAATAAACAATGGTAAGGTGCAGGTAATCAATCTGGAATCGAGAAAGCAGCTTCGCAAATACATAATTCCGGTTTTGACTTTACTGAACGAAACCTTTAAAGATATTTATGCTTTTACTCCGTTGAATCACAAGGAGATGAAAGAGTTTGCCAAACGATATATTCCCATTCTGAATCCCCGATTTATAAAAATTGTAACCAACGAAACAGATCAGGTAGTAGCGTTTGTAATTGCTATGCCCGATGTGAGTGAAGGAATTAAAAAAAGTAAAGGACATTTGTTTCCTTTTGGCATCTTAAAAATTCTGAATTCACAAAAACATACCAAACAGTTAAACCTTTTGCTGGGTGGTATTCACGAAGAATACCGCAATAAAGGACTCGATGCTTTGCTTGCCATACACATGCTTGAAGAAGCCCGAAAAGCAAACCTGGAATACATCGACAGCCACTTAACACTCGAAGTAAATACAAAAATAAGAGCAGAGATGGAACGACTGGATGGAACCATTTATAAAAGGTATCGGGTTTTTATTAAAAGTATTTAAAATAAGCGAACAGGCAGAAGAAATAGGCAGAAGTTAAAAACACCGTTTAATTTAAACTAAACAACTTTAAATTGGCATAAAGTTTAAACCGGCTTAAGCAAGCCTTACTGGCTTCGATAATAATTATGTGCCCTTGTTTGCGAATCAGTTGGCTGCCATCCTGAAAAGTTTCGATAATAGCTAAATCGGGCCTGATTTCGACGCGAGGTTCATAATAAATATCTTTTTTTGTCGACTTTTCCATAACACTTACATTTAGAGGAAAAATGCAGGTTAAAGATACCTAAATATTACGATTAAACAGCATTCGTGCCATTAAATTTTATGCAGATAAGGTGAAAGTAAACGGAGAAAGAAGCTACGAAAGCGGTTGAATTCCGGCTGATTTTGTTTTCTGAGTAAAAACAATGGCCTTGTTTGTTATTTTATATTCCCAACCCATGGCCAATGCAATAACCTGGGCTATATTTTTCTCGTTTGGATTATCAAAAGTACCACTGTAACGGAGTTCCTGCACATTATCGGGTAGTATTACCTGTTTGCCAAAATACTCGCTCAGCTGACTGGCTACCGATTCTACCGGTGTATTATTGAAGATAAGCTGATTGCTCTTCCACGAAATAGCATTTGGATTAAAAACGTCTTGCTTTGAAATGGTTCCCGATTGGGTATCGAAATATACCTGTTGTTCTTTTTCAACCACCAGGGCATTTTTATTGGAGTTTCCGAACCAGACTTTACCGCTAAAAACATTAAGAGCCCAGGTTTTGCTCTTCTCTTTAACCTGCAAATTAAAGCTGGTGCCTAAAACTTTAGCCCGGAGCCCTTTTCCCGATTCAATAACAAAAGGAAGCTCAGCATTCTTTTCTACCTCAAAATAAGCTTCACCTTTGAGTTTTACATTTCGGTTCTTCTTATTATAAGCTTTATCAAGCAACAAACTCGATTCGGCATTTAACCAAACCCGGGTATTGTCGGGCAGTTGAATTTGTTCGGTATTTTGAGCGGTTTGATACAAATATTGTTGGCTGTTTTTAGTTGAAATAATTCCAAAAATACCCAATAATACTATTATTGATGCTGCAATAGCAATGAATTGCAGTCGGCCGGGTTTATTTAGGAAACGAACCTTATTGGAATCGCGCAAGTGCTTAAATTGCTCCCATTCGGCATCAACATCAATATTCAGATTGTATTGGAACTGATTGCTTAATTTCCAAACCTTTTGAAGTTCGGTGTAAACCTCTTTATTTTCGGGCACAGACAACCATTGCTGAAGCTGCAACTCCTCGTTTCCGGTGAGTTCTTCTCCGCTAATATGCTTGCTTACTATGTCGAAAATGGTTTCCATAAATTCACAATCTAGATATAAAACAGTTGAAACAGGTACTGCCCTACCCCTAAAAAAAGAAAAACATGAATTAAATCCATATAAGGTTTCAGACTTAATCGTAAATCCCTTAGCGCCTTGCTAATATGCTTTTCAACGGCCTTTAAACTAATATTTAATTCCTCTGCAATTTCCTTATTACTCAAATCAGAAAAGCGGCTAAGGCTAAAAACAGTCTGACATTTATCGGGCAGCGCCGAAATAGCTTTTTTAATGGCCAGTTCAACTTCGTCCGATAAATAATCGCTGTTGGGTTTTACCTGTAAACTATCGAAAACATTATCTGCCGATTGTTCTTCGTTTACAATCCGTTTATTCTTGTCGATAAAATTTAATGCGGTATTGATTACGGAACGATGCAGGTAAGCCCGCATGTTTTGGTCAGAATTTACTTCGTTACGCAAATTCCAAAGCTTTAAAAATACCTGCTGCACTATGTCACGGGCATCATCGCGATCTTTGAGAACGCCAAAAGCCACGTTTACCAAAAACGAGTAATTACTTTTATAAATATCTTCAAACTGGTTCTCAGTCATTGCCGTAAATTCGTTGCCCAAAAATAAATTACTGCATCAAATTAACAAAACAAAAGATGAAAAAATGGCATTTTGTAACCAATGGTTTATCTTTGCGTCAAAGACATTATTCAACAACAAATGAGTTTTACCCCCTAAAAGAAACGTTATGAAACATTCAAAAAAATTTATTCACTTAACCTTTGTGTTATTATTGCTATTTTTTATGACAAAAGCACAAGAACAAAAAGAGTTGCCGGGTGATGTAAGCCTACCCTCGACTACCGAAGAACTTGAAAAAATGGCTGCATCCGATGTTGGTGATTACAAATACAATGTTGCCTCGTACTTTGCCAAACCTTTAAAAAGCAGTTTTCAGTTTTCTCCAAAAGGAAATTACCTGTCGTATCGCGAAAAAGACGAAAACAGCAAGCGACACGTATATGTAATGAACACTGAAACGGAAAAAGTTACCCGGGTAATTACCGAAGACGAAGAACTGATTCGGGGTTACGGCTGGGTTAACGATGAACGCTTAATTTATATTAAAGATCAGGGCGGAAACGAAAATTACCAGCTATTTGCGGTAAATATCGATGGTTCAAATCCTCAGGCTTTAACTCCGTTTGAAAACGTCAGGGTTGGCATTTTAGAAATGCTAAAAGAACAACCCGACTACATTATTATTCAGATGAATAAAGATAATGCCCAGGTATTTGAGCCCTACCGCATCGACGTAAATACCGGCGAATTAACCAAGCTTTATGAAAATACCGATTTATCGAGCCCCATAATGGGCTACGATTTTGATAAAGATGGAAACCTTCGCGGGTTCACTAAGCAGGTTAATGGCACCGAATTACAATTCATGTACCGCTTAAACGAAAACGAAGATTTTCAAGTTATTGAACATTACGATTGGAAAGGATCATTTAATGTTATCGGGTTCGATTACGACCCTGAAAGTCAACACCTGGCTTATGTAGCAACCAATTTAAACCGCGACAAAGAAGCCATTTGTCTGTACGATTTAGCCAACAAAAAAGTGCTTAAAGTGATGTTTGAAAACGATACTTTTGATGCCAGTGGCATGTCAAGATCACGAAAACGTAACTGGGAGATTGATTACTTCTCGTACAACGGAGAGAAATTTCAAATTGAACCGGTAAGCGAGCATTACAAGAAACTGCATGCTAAATTCAAAGCACAATTCGGGAATAAAGATTTTTGGATTACGGATAAAACCGATGATGAAGACAAATACCTGCTTTACGTAACCAGCGACAAACTTTATGGTGAATATCACATTTACAATGCAACCAATGATGAATTTAAATTGATGATTACTTTAATGCCACAGCTTAAAGAAGAAGATATGGCAGAAATGCGACCGATTAAATTCAAGAGTCGCGATGGTTTTACGGTTTACGCCTACATTACACTTCCCGAAAAAGCGTTTAAAGGAGAAAAAGTTCCCATGATTGTAAATCCTCACGGAGGCCCTTATGGCGTTCGCGACAGTTGGGGATTTAATCCCGAAACCCAGTTGTTTGCCAGCCGTGGATACGCCACTTTGCAGGTAAATTACCGCGGTTCAGGGGGATATGGGAAAGAATTCTACCTGGCCGGAAGTAAACAAATTGGCCGTAATATGTTAAACGACCTGGAAGATGGTGTACAATACTGTATAGAACAAGGTTGGGCCGATAAAAACAAAATTGCCATTTACGGAGCCAGCTACGGTGGTTTGGCAACTTTAGGAAGCTTAATAAAAACACCTGACCTGTATGTTTGCGGTGTTGATTACGTGGGCGTATCGAACCTGTTTACCTTTGTAAATTCGTTCCCGGCTTACTGGAAACCTTTTATGGCCCAGTTTTATGCGCAATGGTACGATCCTGAAAATCCGGAAGAAAAGAAAATAATGGAAGAAGTATCACCGGCTTTACGGGCAAATGAGATTACCAAACCATTATTTGTGATTCAGGGAGCAAACGACCCAAGGGTAAATATCAACGAATCGGATCAAATTGTGCAAACCCTGCGTGCCAAAGGTGAAGATATTCCCTACATGGTAAAATACAACGAGGGACACGGTTTCCATCACGAAGAAAACCAATTGGAACTATACCGGTATATGATGGGCTTTTTTAACAAGCACCTGAACTAACAATACTTTTACTGAATTTTTTTAAGCCGGAAAATCAACTTCCGGCTTTTTTTATGTTCAAAATCCAACCTGTGAAGTGTATATAAAACAAATTCACTATATTTAAAAGCAAATTTTTTACTCATGGAACAACTGGAAACATTTTTTTCCGCCACCGGCGGTAAAGTTATTTTTATTGCTGCTTTGACCATTGGTGCACATCTTATCGTATTGCTGATAAGAACTATTGACCGGATAATTTTATATCCCCTGACCAAAAAACGGGCTAAATGGAGTTCCATACAATCGTTAGGTTTTAGCATTCTGATTTTTACGGTTTATTTTGTTGCCATTGGCAAAATTTTAATGGAACTCGGGGTTTCATTAACCGCTTATATTGCAAGTGCCAGCGTAATTGGACTGGCCGTGGGCTTTGGTACGCAAGGACTGATACAGGATGTTATAACCGGTGTTACCATTGTGTTTTCAAATTTAATGAACGTTGGCGAGTTGGTCGAGGTAAACGGAGTAACCGGCGTAGTTCGTTCCATAAATATGCGCTTTATCGAAATCGAAGATCATTTAGGGACAATAGCCTTTATTCCCAATCGTACCATTACAAAAGTTGTCCGCTATCCCAAAGGTTACCTGAGTTGCAGCATCGATTTTGTAAACACTCCCAAACTATTGGAAAACCCTTCAATTTTTAATGAAGTAGATGCATTTCTGAAATCGGTAAAGGAGCAATTTCAGGGCATATTTAGAGGAAGTATTTCCATGTACAATGATAAAGCCACCAGCACCGGTAAAAAATATTCACGCATCAAACTCAGAATCTGGCCCGGACGAACCCAATTAATTGACAATACCCTGAAACATGAATTGTTGGATATTCTGAAAAAAGTTGAACCCGATTATAAAGACTGGATGCTAAGTATTAATTATGAAATTGAAAACGGCAAAAACAAAAAACATAAAAACGGCAACAAATCACAGGTAACTGAGACAAGCTAAGTTGTTTTATTAAAGAGTAAAGCCTGTTTTATTTTAAAACCCGTTTAACTTCATGGTAACGGTTGGAATTAATAATAACCAACCCAGTATCATTAAAACAATCATAAACGGAGTTATCCATTTTACCCATTTATCGTACGGTATTCGGGCCACACCCAATACACCGATTAAAACTCCCGATGTGGGAGTTATCATGTTGGTAAAACCATCGCCCAATTGGAAAGCAACTACCGTTGCCTGCCGCGATAAACCAATTAAATCGGAAAATGGAGCCATTATGGGCATGGTTAATGCAGCCTTGGCCGAACCTGAAGGAATCACCACATTTATCAGGGTTTGGATGCCATACATTACACTTACCGAGCCCAATTGTCCGAATTCATTCATGGAACGACTCAATCCATGCAAAATGGTATCAATAATTTTGCCTTCCTGCAAAACAACAATTATTCCTCCTGCCAGACCCACCACAAAAGCAGCCGACATAATATCTTTTGCTCCTTCGATAAATAATTTGGCAATGTTGTTGGCCGTTTTGTTCATGGCAATACCGCTAAAAATTCCCATAGCAAAAAACAAACTGGCAATTTCCATTATGTACCATTGGTATCCCATTACGCCAACTATCAGATAAATAATGGTAAACAGCAATAAGGTTAATACAAAAAAATGAGCCGATTTGCGCAGGCTTAATCCGCCAAGTATGGCAAACAACCCAGTGGTAATTGGGATAATGGCCAACTGCTTCTCCAAATTACCAATAGATAACACGGAAAGTGGATATTTTACAGAAAAAATTATCATGCCAATGAGCAGCACAAGGTAAGCAACATAGGCCGCTTTGGGAGTATGGTACGAAATGGTTTCAGAGGAATCCGATCCTTTTTTCCTCCAATAGGCGTCGTCGTCATAAACCAGCGAACGTTTCGGGTCTTTCTTAATGCGCCGGGCGTACCACAACACAAAAGCAATTCCCACAAAATTGAGTACAAACCAAATAAAAATGCGGTATTCAAAACCCGAGAACAAAGGAATTTCAGCCAAGCCCTGCGCAATTCCAATGGTAAAAGGATTTAGAATAGCTCCGGCAAAACCCAGTCCGGCTGCAACAAAACACATGCTAACGCCAACTATGGAATCGTAACCCATACTTATGGCCAGGGGAACAAATATGATGATGAAGGCAATGGTTTCTTCGCTCATTCCGAAAATGGCACCAAACAAGCTAAACATGAGCATTATTAAGGTAATTACCATATTGTCGATTCCCAATAAACGAATTAGTTTGAATCGCTCTAAACGCCGGGTGAAACTCAGAAAACTGGTAATTCCCACATCGAGTGCACGACTTTCGTTCATTATCCAGAAAGCCCCGCCTATCATTAAAATAAAAACAATGATTCCAGCCTGATTCTCGAAACCTGTAAAAAGTGCAGCAAAAACCTCCCAGGTTTGCGGCTGACTTTCGACATACTCAAACACTTTTACCGTTTGTTCCTGACCATTCACCATTTCTATTTTATCGATGTATTGACCGCCGGGAACAAACCAGGTGGCAATGGCCGAAATTAGAATAAACAAAAAAACGATTACATAAGTATGAGGCACCTGCCGTTTTTGGTTTCGTAGCATAATTTAGGTTTTAAAGCGCTAAAATAATTATTTGAACGGGGCCTCCAAAACTATTATTAAAAGCATTGGATATTTTTACTGAAAACATACAGATTGAAAATATCATAATGCAACCCTCAACCAAACATTTTAATTTTTATTCCAGCTTTCGGAGTTCCATTTGAGCTCGTTTATGAATTTCGCTTTGGTATATGGGTGCGTCGAGCTTCAGACATAAATGAAAATATTTTGCAGCCAAATCGTTCCGATTCGTTAACTGATAAATCTCCCCCAAATAAAAAGCTGCATAACAGGGATAGTAATATTCCGCTGCAAAATCGGTATCGATGGTCATTTCATAAAACAAAACAGCTTTTTTATAATCGTTTAACTGATGATAGGCACGAGCCAAACGATAACTGTATTCCAGTTTTTGTTCGCGTTTATAATTGGCTACCTGATTTTTGCTTTGCAATAAAATGGCAGCCGATTCGGAATAATCTCCTCCATCGAAAAGCAAACGACTTTTTAATAATTCCGCTTTCCAGTTAGCGGCATGTGTTGCTTCATAAACGGCCTGCTTATCCTGAGGTGAAGGTTTTTTTTCCGATGCAGGTATTTCAGCAACCAAAGCCTGCGCTTTATCCTTATCATCAAAAATAAAATAATACCAGGCCAGTTTAAGCTTGCCATAAGCAATTTGATTGCCAATGGTCGGATTATTTACAAAACGCTCCAAAAAATGAACAGCATCAGCATCAAGCTGGTTTAGCAAAGCCACGCCCAGCATCAAATCGAGCATGGGAATTCGCTGGTTAAAGCCTAATGAATCGGCTAATTGCAGGTTTTTTAAACCCGACACATGCTGATAGCTTTTATTATTACACAATGCGCGCGCATACAATGCTATCGGACTTGCATCAGCTGTTTCAATTCCATTTAAACAACAAGGCAAGGCGTTTTTGGAATAGGTATTAAAGTTGGTTTGCAATAAGGCATCAATAATAAACAGTTCCTGCTGTATTAAAGGTTGAGCTTCGGTTTTCACAAGCAGGTTTTTAAGCGAAGTTGGATAATTTTCTTCCCAAAAATTTTGCTCGTCAACAGTATCGTTTAAAAACCAACTATTTATCCAAAACTGAAAAACCACAGCAATAAATTGATGTTTTTGGTTTAAAACAAAATCGGGAAATTTTTTGACGTTGCTTTTTTGCTGCTTATAAAAGGACCAATAATTTGAAAATGCTTTTACCAATTCCTGTTTTTGTATCGATAATACACAAAGCATCAAATACATATCGGCCTGATAATAGTGTATTAAAGCATCTTTTGGAGCTTGACTTTTAAGAAAACTTATGTTTTCTGAAATACTTTGGTAAACTGTATCCGTTGCGTTTTGCCGTTGCCCCAAAACAACTTCTAAAAACGAAGCATAAGAATCGTAATAAGGATGGTGGGTATTGCTATATTTGGTTTGTTCGAGTAAATTCCGCGCTTTTGGTAGTTCCATCTGTAAAAGCAGCCGATGCACTTTAGTGAAGCTGGAATTAGAATCCTGAGCTACAGAATTTAATCCTACTCCATTAAATAAAACAAGTGCTGAGAATACCAAAAAATGTTTCAATTTAACCAAAACGTAAAAGTTTAATCAAAGAAACACATTTTATGCTTATTCGCGAAAAAGCAAAAAAAAAGGTTGCCAAAAAATTTGACAACCTAAGCTATTAAAAATCTTTAACTATTCTTCGGCAAATGCGGCATCAACCAGAATTCTTCCGCAATACTCGCAAACAATTATGCGTTTACGGGCGCGGATATCGACCTGACGTTGTGGTGGAATTTTGTTGTAACAACCGCCGCAAGCATCGCGCTGAACGGTAACAACCGCCATGCCATTGCGTGCATTACTTTTAATCCGGTGATAAGCCTGCAAATACCTGTCGTCGATATTTTTCTCAATTTCTTTAATCTTGGATTTCAGCTTGTCTTCTTCAATTTGTGTTTCAGAAAC
This sequence comes from Salinivirgaceae bacterium, assembly GCA_050179685.1. Taxonomy (GTDB): domain Bacteria; phylum Bacteroidota; class Bacteroidia; order Bacteroidales; family SZUA-534; genus GWE2-40-63. Next base: position 33,136 of record JBFXEW010000009.1, on the reverse strand, counting down.
AATGGAATCCAATTCTTTTCTTTTCTGAGCCAAATCGCCACTGCGCTCTTCAAAAGTTTGCTCCGATGAGGCTATTAACTCACTTTTCTTTTCAATATCGCTGGTAAACTCACGAATTCTTTTCTCACAAAGTTCAATTTCAAGCGTCTGAAACTCAATCTCTTTCGATAAAGAATCGAATTCGCGATTGTTACGAACATTGTTTTGTTGATCCTGGTATTTCTTAATCAGTGCCTGTGATTCAGCAATTTCATTCTTCTTACTGGCTACAGCCTGATCCAAATCTTTAACCTCAATTTTAAGGTTTTCAATTCGGGTACTCAGCCCGGCCAATTCGTCTTCTAGATCCTGCACCTCTAATGGCAACTCACCACGTAGCAATGATATTTTTGTAATTTCACTGTCAACCATTTGCAGATCGAACAAAGACTTTAGCTTTTGTTCCATGGTTATTTCCGCAGATTTTCCTTCCTTATTCGCTTTATCCGCCATCGTTTATAAATATTTAATCGGATTTGTATTTACTTTTGTAAAATGAATTGCAAAATTAGAAAATTTTCTCATAAGTAATTCATAAAAAAGTTCTTTTGTGAATTGTTCACTTTCAAAATGCCCCACATCGGCAATTAAAATTTTACCATCGGCATCAAAAAACTGATGGTACTTGAAGTCGCCGCTAATAAAAACATCGGCCTGAGCCTGCATAGCCTGCTTTAATAAGAAACTTCCGGCCCCTCCACAAACAGCTACTTTTTTTACCGGTTTTTGTCGCAATTCGGTATATCTGATGCAATTTGTATTCAGGTTTTGCTTTACGCGATGCAAAAAATTCATTTCATCTTCCGGAGTTTCCAATTCTCCAATCATTCCCGAACCAACCTGGCTCCATGCATTTTCGAGGCGAAATACATCGTAGGCAACTTCTTCATAAGGATGCGCGAGAATCATGGCATCAATAACTTTTCTTTTTAAATGTTCCGGTAAAACTACTTCAATGCGAACCTCCGGTTCCCGATGCAGTTTTTCTTTTTCTCCAACAAAGGGATTGGCATCTTCTCCTGCTTTAAAAGTTCCTGTTCCGGCGCTGTTAAAACTGCACGAATCGTAAACTCCAATAGTTCCGGCTCCGGCTTTAAAAAGTGCATCACGAACCTTATCAGCATGATTTTCAGGAACAAATACTACCAACTTTAAAAGCTTACCAACCACCGGATCAAGTATTTTTGTATTCCTGAGTCCCAATTTTCGACAAATCATGGTATTTACTCCATGCTGCAAAACGCTGTCGAGATTGGTGTGAGCAGCATAAATAGCCACATCGTTTTTTATGGCTTTAATCAGGGTGCGTTCCACATAATTTTTTCCGGTAATTTTTTTTAATCCCGAAAAAACAATGGGATGATGGGCAATTATTAAATTTGCATTCAGTGCTAGTGCTTCCTCAACAACTGCTTCGGTAACATCGAGTGTAATTAACACTCCGCTGGCTTCGTTTGAGGCATCACCCAGTATCAATCCGGCATTGTCGTAACTTTCCTGAAACGATAAAGGTGCCAGGGTTTCCAAATAATTTGTGATTTCAGAAATTCTCATTGTGCTATTTTTGAGTAAAAATAAATCAATTTAATGGAGTATTGCAACTAAATGTTAATTGTACAGTCATAAAAATTCCCGATTCAAAAAGAAAGCCTGAACCGGGAATTACAAATCAAGGAAAACAATTCAACTACGAATCGAAGCGTTCAAATTCATTATCAATATTTTTATCGTCGAACGAAATTATGGCTCCTTTGCTTTTTGTAGTTGTCGTCGCCGGTTTTTTCACTGCTTGCTTTTGTGCAGGCTTTGGATTTTGAGTTTTCACCACTTTTTTAATCTGTGAAGTTTCCTGCTTGTGCGAAACCTTAAAAAAGCGAATCAGGTCTTTCAGTTGTTCAGCCTGACTGGCCAGTTCCTCAGACGATGAAGCCAATTCTTCAGATGCTGCTGCATTTTGCTGGGTAACCGAACTCAATTGCTGAATGGCATTGTTAATTTGATCGGATCCAGCCGACTGTTCCTGGCTGGCTGCTGTAATTTCCTGAACCAACATGGCCGTGCGTTCAATCTCAGGCACCAATTCGGCCAATTGAATTCCGGCTTGTTTCGAAATAGAAACGCCGGAACCGGATAATTCATTAATTTCGTCGGCTGCCACTTTACTCCGTTCGGCTAATTTGCGTACTTCGGCAGCTACAACGGCAAAACCTTTTCCGTGTTCACCGGCCCGTGCAGCTTCTACAGCGGCATTCAAAGCTAAAATATTGGTTTGGAGTGCAATGTCGTTGATAATCTTTATTTTTTCGGCTATTTCGTTCATTGAATTCACAGCAACTGTGGTCGATTGGTTTCCATCTTTAATGCTTTGTACCGCTTTGGTCGAAATAGCTTCTGTTTGCTTCGAATTATCGGTATTTTGCAATATTATTGACGACATTTGTTCCATCGATGCTGAAATTTCTTCGGCTGCCGATGCCTGATTGGCTGAACCCTGAGCTAATGATTGCGAAGTGCTGCTCATTTCCATACTGGCAGCAGCAATATTGTCGGCACTTCCGATAATTTCATTCACAATGTTCCGCAGCCGAATAGCCATATCTGAAAGGGCTGCGCAAAGTTCCCCAATTTCATCGCGGGTATTGCAACTTACCTCAGCCATTAAGTTTCCTTCGGCCATTTCTTTGGCAAAAGCTACCCCATTTTTTAAAGGACCTACAATTCCACGGGTAATAATTATTGCCAAAAGCGTTGCAATAAAAATGGCTACCAGACTTAACAAAACAATTACCCTGCGGGTAACTGCTGCCTCATGCAACATTACTTCATCAGTCATAATCAAATCGTTCGAGCGCTCAATAATCAGCTTAAACAACCCGCCTACTTCTTCCAGATGTTCCAGGGTTTCGTGGTTATAAATATGCTGTGCCTGTTGCATTCCTTCAACACGTTTGGTATTCCAGGCAATCATTTCGTCAATTAAACCCAAAACCTCTGTGGTGTATTTGGCGGTATGCGATTCAAAATAATCACGGGCACCGGTAACATTTCCATTTTTCAAATAGCTTTCAATTACCACGGCACTTTGGTGCAATTCGCGATGGGGTTGTTCAATTTTTTGGCATATGGCTCCAAACTCCGGCTCACTGCGTTTAAATTTTTCAATCTCGTCGCTGTAAAACCAGACTCCAAAATTGCAAATATCCGGATTCTTCTGAACTTTTAACTCATTAATTTTTCGTCCCCGTAGAATTTCATCTTTTATTTTATGACTCCAAATTAAGTGATCGGATTTAACTTTTAATAAAAGTTCCGACATCTTACGATCGGCGGGTTTATAAACTTCGCCTATTTTGATTGCCGATTGATGCAAGTGTTTATGCGGTTCTTCAAATTTAGCAAATTCATTGGCTAATTCAGGAACCAGCTCAACGGCTTTTGCTTTTCCCTCGCCATAATACCATTGCCCAAAGGAACATTTTTCATGACTGGTTTGTACGGTCAATTCGTTTACATTATCGTTGTTAACAAATTGATTTAACTGAGCCGACCATTCAAGGTGTGCAACATATTTGTCTTCGAGTTCGGTACGGAGTCTATTTCCACTTATCACTTCTTCGGCATCAAAAACTATGGCATTAATACCAAAAACAGACCATAGTGCTACAACAGCCAAAATTAAGGTTATACAGCCAAAAGCAAGGGTTAACTTGGTTCCCAATTTAAAATTATTCCAATTCATAGTAACAAAATTGTTTGTTTTATTTATAGTTTTTCATATCAATACCATCGGGCCAAAAATACTTGCCATTAATAACAGCATCGATGGCCAAAGGTAAGTCGTTGTATACATCCGATTTAAAAACACAGCCTTTAAAACCTACTTCGATAAGTTTTTGCAGGTAAGCTATATCCTTAAACATGGTAAGGGCCAGCACATTATAATAATGGTATTCCCAGTTTATTTTTTTTGTGATGCTGTAACCATCGAGCCCGGGTAAGGAAATGTCCATTAGAATTATATCAGGAGAAAGATCGGCAAGCGCATTAAAGAATGATTCACCGTCGGAGAAACTTGCAATTACAGTATGATTCAGCCTTTTTTCAAGAAAAAAAGTGATGTTGGTAAGGAATTCTTCATTATCGTCGACTACAATAATTTTCATGCCTAAAATTTATCTCCTTCAAATTTAGGAATATTCAGGCTAACGGTAAAGAGAGAAAAGCCGAATTAAATGGCTAGTATGCTCTTATGTATTATAGGAGTAAACTCTGATCGGATTAATTTCTAAATACTTAAATAACAACCAATTTGTTTTTTAAAGCGCAAACCACAAGGGCAACCGAAGTTTTTGTACCTGTTTTTGAAAATAAGCGGGTTCGGTAGCCTTCAATAGTTTTTTTACTCAGATTCATTTTCTCGGCTATTTCCTGTGCTGATAGTCCCTGACAAAGCCAGTTTAAAACTTCGAGTTCACGGTCGGTTAATTCTTCAGTCATATTTTTTCGACAAGTGTCACCTTCAATTTGGGATATAACGTTTTGTAGCAACTCGTTCGAGAAATACATTTTATCGTTACTAACAGCTTCAATAGCACTTTCGAATTCATTTTTACCCGACGATTTTAACAGAAAACCCTGAGCCCCAGCTTCAATCATTTTATGGTAATAAAGGGTATCACCATACATCGAAAGGGCGATAATTTTTAAATCGGGGTACTTTTCGTGTGCTTTTTGCACCGCTGTAAGGCCATCCATAACAGGCATTGCAATATCGACCAAAGCCAAATCGGGTAGTTTTTTTTCTATTTTTTCCAGAAATTCAAGCCCATTCCTTGCCTCATCAACTTCAAGAGCAATATTTTTCAGTTTTATTAATGCGCTTAAACCTTCTCTAAAAATATCATGGTCGTCAACTATCATTATTCGTCTGATGCTCATAGCTCTGAATTATTTTTTGGGTGCTTTTATAAAAACTTGTATGCCTTGGTTTAAGCCTGAATTGAAAATAATCTCACCATTCAGGGTTTTCATCCGGTTTTGCATGTTGATTAAGCCATGGCCGTTTCTTTTTTCGAAAGCTTCATCCACATTAAAACCTACTCCGTTATCGGTATAATCTACAAAAATGTAATCGGCAGATTCAGTAACCTTAATGCCAATTTGTTTTGCCTTTCCATATTTTCTTGAATTGTTTATCAGCTCAGTTATCACCCGGTAAAGCGCAACTTCAATATTGGATTCAAATCGCAGGGTATCGCAAAAACACTCTATTTTAATTTGTGGAGTTGCCAGTGGAGGTAACTGTTCCACAAAACGTTCGAGAGCTTTTATTAATCCAAAATCGTGAAGAATGTGGGGACTTAAATTATTCGAAATTTCGCGCAAGGTACTGAATGCGTTTTTGAGCGATAACATTCCTTTATCCAATACAAAAGTGCGGTTTTCGTCGGCATCGGCCAACCATTGAAAATACATTTGTACATTCGATAAGATGGGGCCCAAACCATCGTGCAATTCCTGAGCAAATTTGGATTTTTGCTCTTCCTCAGCTTTAATAATTGCGTTTAAAATTTGCTTTTCGGTAGCTTTTCGCTCGGTAATATCGCGCACAGCCATTGCTGCTATTGCTTTATTCCTAATGTGAATGATTTTATTTTCCAATTCAACACTAAGTTCTTCGCCATTTTTTCGAACCAATACTACCTCGAAAGGTGCAGAATTGCTGTTTCCAATTTTTGAGCGCAGCATTTGATGATACTGCTCCGGAAAAAGCAAGTTTACCAGATCGGAGCCCAATAATTCTTTTTTGCGGAACCCACTGATACGAAGCATCGATTTATTAACGTCGGCAATTTGCATGTCTTGATGCAGTAAAATCCCTTCGAAAGTTAAATTTGATAACAGTGAAAAACGCTTCTCGTTAAATATGGCTTGCTCTTTCGAAACAATCAGAGCTTCTTCAATCTGCTTTTGAGCAGTAATATCGTCGAGTGTAAGCAATACATACTTTTGCTTGTTTTGATGAATTAACTTTGACGACACCAAAAAAGTTTTTGCTACGGGCTCTCCATTTTCAAAAACTACCATATCGATTTCACGTTTTAAAATATCGATACCGGTTTTAAACGTTTCTTTATAAATTTTTGTAATCCTGCATTTTCTGCATTCAACCGGAAGGGAACTGCTACTGGTTTTTTCGCGAAACGAAGTGCAATTAATCAGGTAGCCAATTTTATCGCTGTGTTCAAAAGGCAATTCATTTCGAATTAAGTCTTTGGGTTTAAGGTTTACTTTTACAATAGCATCCTCTTCGTTCAATAATACAATGATGTAAGGTGCGCTTTCGAGTACTGTATTTAAAAGTTTTTCGCTGGAAACAATCTGCTCTTCCATTTGCTTTCGCTCGGTAATATCGCGTGCTATGGTTAATATCTGAGGTTTGCCCTGAATAATTATGGGTTTTGCCGATACCAGGGTATGAATCATGTTTCCTTTTTTTGTGCGAAACCGGGTTTCGTAGTTATGTATGAAACCATTTTTTTGTAATAATTTAAAGAATTCCTGTCGTTCGCCACTTCTTTCCCAAAGCTTTAAATCGAAAACCGTTTTTCCGGCCACATCCTGTGCTGTGTATTGGGTATGGATGGTAAAACCATCGTTTATTTCGATAAACTTTCCGTCGTGGCTGGTAATTAAAATAGCATCGGGACTGGTACGAAAAGCGGTGCGGTATTTTAGTTCACTCTCAACCAGTTTGTTTTCAGCTTTTTTTCGGTCTGAAATGTTGCGAAAGATTCCCATTATATGGGGTTCACCTTGTATTTTTACCATTGAAGCTGTGACCTCTACCGGAATTTGCTTACCTGATTTCGACAGTAAAAAATTCTCAACCGATTTTACATCGATTCCCTGAATAATTTTTTGAGACCTGCCTTTAAATAACCGAACGGCCAGTTTTTGAAAAGCAAGCGGATGAATATCAAAATGGTTTAAGCCAATTATCTGTTCAACAGGAGTCTCCATAAGCTCTGCCGCCTTTTCATTGGCATCTATTATTCGTCCGGTTTCAATATTGACAATAAAAATGGCATCGGTCGATTTGTTAAAAAACTGACGAAACTGAGCTTCGCTCTCACGCAAATCGTGGGTTGTTTTTAATAATTCCGTATAGTTTTTTTTCAGCTCCGCATTTTTTTCTTCCAACTGGTGTATTAATCCTTGATTTTGAGCACTTAAATTATAAACATTCACCGCTTGCTGAATAGCCAGCCTCAAATCGTTTTTGTTCCAGGGCTTGGTAACAAACTGATAAACCAAACTGGAATTAATCGCTTCAATAACCAGCTCCATATCGGCATAGCCGGTAACAATCATAAAAACCGCATCGGGATAAAGCGGACGAATGCGCTTAAAATATTCAAGTCCGGTTTCGTCAGGCATTTTTTGATCGGAAAGAATTACTTTAACGGAATTCTCTTTTAATATCGCATCGGCTTGTTGAGTCGAAAGTGCCGTAAACACTTCGAAGGTATTGCCAAAAAGGGCTTTAAACCCTTGCAGGTTAAAAAACTCATCGTCGATATAAAGAATTTTATCGTTCATTATGCGGTTCGTTTACAGGCAATTCAACAATAAAACATGATCCCTGTTTCGAGGTGCTATCCAGTTTAATTTCGCCCTTATGCTCTTTAATAATATTGTACGATATGGAAAGTCCCAATCCGGTTCCTTTTCCGGCTTCTTTGGTAGTAAAAAAGGGATCGAACACCTTATTCCGTATCTTTTCAGGGATACCCGTTCCGGTATCCTGTACGGTTAATTGCACTTTTTTGCCTTTGCTTTGTGTGCTTATGGTAATGGTTCCCTGGTTGGGAATAGACTGAATGGCATTGATTAAAAGGTTCATAATAACCTGACTAATTTGCCCGGGAAAACCGCTTAACTCAGGAATATCGCCGTATTGTTTTTGAATCTCGATGCGGTTTTTATACTGGTTATAAAGAATTAACAACGTATTATCGATTAAAGTATGCAAATCGAACCGCTCGGTGTTTACCTCGTCGGAGCGAGAAAAGGAACGTAGGCCATTTACAATGGAAACCGTGCGGCTAACTCCCATTTCCATACCTTCAATTAGTGTGTTTAGGGTATGGCGCATCTCATCGGCTGAGGTTTTGGATAACTGGGCTTCTTTAATTTGTGAATTTAGTTTTTGTTTGCTGATGCACTCGTCGATGCAGTTGTTAATTTGCTCAAGGTAGATTTTTATTCCATCGATTCCGCACGATATAAAATTAATGGGGTTATTAATTTCGTGGGCAATTCCGGCAATAAGCACACCCAGTGAAGCCATTTTTTCAGATTGAATTAGTTGTGACTGCGTTTTCCTGAGTCGTTCCAAAGTTCGTTCAAGTTCCTGTTTCTGACTGGCCAGCTTCTCGTTAATAACCATCAACTCTTCGTTAGCCGAATTTAGTTCCTCGTTCGACTGCATAAGTTCATTGGTCCGCTCGTGTACCAGGTGTTCCAGCTTTTGTTGGTAAATGGTTAATTCCTGTTGCGCTTGTTTTGTTTTGGTAATATCCAGGTGGGTTCCAAACATTCGTTTTACCTGGTTTTGGTCATCAACCAGCGCTTCGGCCCGGTTATGAATCCAAACATAATGGCCTTCTTTATGCCTGAGTCGGAATTCAGTTACAAACTGTCCCTGGGGATGCTTAAGGTATTTTTCAATTAAAGCCACTGCCTGCCATTTATCATCGGGATGCAGCAGTTCCTTCCAAGTTTCAAATTTACCATCGAGTTCGTGGGGTTGATAACCCAGTTGCGATTTCCATAAATCAGAATAATATACCTCGTCGGAATCGGTAAACCAGTCCCAGATTCCCAGGTTCGATGCCGCAACGGCCAGTTGATAGCGTTCTTCGCTGGCTTTTAGTGCCTGTTGTGTTTTTATTTGTTCGGTAATTTCAAAAAATACCACTACAAAATGGTCCATTTGTGGTGAATAAACCTTGGTTTCGTAATACCTGTCAAAAGCTTCCACATAATTGGTGTATTCTGTGGGAACTCCGGTAAGTGCTACCTGGCCAAATTTATCGATCCACTCCTGCTCCAGATTAGGAATAATTTCGAGAACCCGTTTGCCAAGTATTTTCTCCTTCTTCAGGCCGGTTAATTCTTCATACTTACTATTCATATCGATAAATTCATAATCGACGGGTTTACCATTTGAATCGGTAATAATTTTATGGTAAGCAAATGCCGAACTCATATTTTCAAAAAGTAACCTGAATTCGTTTTCGTTTTGCATTAACCGGGTTTCGGTTGCTTTTTGAATGGAAATGTCCTGTAAAAAACCAATGACAGAATGAGCATCAAACGGTACTTTATGAATTATAAGATGAATAAACTTTAATTCCCCATGCATATTCCTGATTCGATAAATACAGTCTAAAGCAGAACCGTTTTGTAAAGCTGCCGAAAGCTCCCGTTTTAATTGTTTATAATCCTGCTTATCTACCGTATTTAAATACGATTCAAGCGTACCATTAAAGTCTTTCGGATCGATACCAACGAGCTCGTACAAATCGTTACTAAACTCAAAAGTTTTGCTAAGGCGGTGGTAATGCCAATAGCCAATTTTTCCCATCCGCTGAACTTCAATCAATTTTTCATCGTTGGCAATTAACCGGGCTTCGAACTTTTTATTTGCAACAAACTCTCGCTGATAACTTTGGTACCCAAGAATTGTAATAATAAGCACTAAAAAAAATAAACCCAAATGTATTAAAGCATAGGTTTTACTTTTGTTTGATGCCAATTCAGAATAATTTTCTAAAGGAACCTTAACACTCAGAGCCCCGGCTAAAGAACCCGGGTTAATGTTTTGGTTCTGATGGCATTTTAAACATTCGCTATCGTAATAAACCGGTTTTAGCACCCGAATAAAACCTTCATCTCCTGTTTTATCAATTTCATTAATTAATTCCGGGTTGTTTTTTAACTTTTCAAGCGCATTTTGTTCCCACCCATCGGGTATGGTTTCGCGATAGTCGCCACTCAAACTTATTAAATGGCCCGGTGTCCCGTATTGCTCCTGCCCCAATTCATGGATTTGCCGCATAACATAGGCCGGATTCATTAAGGTTAGTACTACTCCCGAATCGGTAATAATATCCCGCTCAGGAACATCACTCAAATTTGGATTGGCTTGCGTTTCATCAGTTAATGGAACATAAACGCCTCCATGACCTGATACCCATTTCCGAAAAACCATATCTTTATTAAAACTGGCAACCGCCTCAATTTTTGCCAGTTGATAAGCCATGCGGTATTCGTTATTTATGTTCCAAATAAGCGAAACCGCAAACAATACCGTAATTAATAAGGCAATAAAAGCAGTTAAGAATTTAAAATTTACAAATTTGGCTCTCATGTACCCCGGTTTAGGTTTTCAATAGCATTAAAATACAGGTTGCAAGCCCGCTTAAAAACATTCTTCATGAAGTTAATTAAACACCAAGCACCTTAACCCGTTTTCTTACAAACTGATGGTCTGGTACTCGTACTTTTTGCTGTTGGTTAATACAAAGCCTAAACTACAAAATAAAAGGGAATTAAAAAAGAACAAACGTTAAACTTTGTTTGTCTGAAAACAGTTATTAAGCGGTGTATAAAAGGATAAGATAGCTTGCAAAAAAATCGTAATAGACTTAAAATCTTATACCAACAATCAAAACATCGTCGGTTTGTTCGTTGGAGCCTTTCCACTCCTCAAAAACATCCTGTAGCAAATCCAATTGATCGGTCATTGGCTTTCCCGCATTACTAACCAATAGCTTTTTTAGATTTGAAAGATAGTATTTGTGGTAAGCACTTCCGCCAAACTGGTCGGAGAAACCATCGGTAAAAAGAATCACTTCGTCGTCTTTTTGCAATTGAATCCGATGATTGGTAAACTTTTTTGCATCGTTAAAATGGATTCCAATGGGCATGCGGTTGGGTTTAAACTCAACCAATTGTTTTTCACGAATCAGGTAAATGGGCCTGTTTGCGCCGGCATAATCAAGACTATTACTTTCGGGATCGTATATAATCAATGCAAGATCAATTCCGTCGTGATTATCCAAAGCACCATTTGGTTCGTGCTGTTGTAAGGCTGTTTTTACTTTTTGGCGCAACAATTCAAGAAACTCACTGGCGCTTAAATCGGGGTTTTGTACTATAATTTCGTTAAAAAACGACACACCTAAAATGGTAATTAGCGCTCCGGGAACTCCATGCCCGGTGCAATCGGCTACAGCAGTCAGAATTTTATCGCCTTTGGTTCCGTATTTATTGAACACGTAAAAATCACCACTTACCACATCTTTGGGTTGCCAAAAAACAAAAGAATCGGGATAAAACTGTTTGATTCGATCCTGATTGTGAAACAAAGCCTGCTGAATCTCTTTGGCATACTGAATGCTATCGCTTATGTTTTTATGCTGATGCTCTATTTTTACTTTTTGCGCTTCTACTACATCTCTTTCGTTTTCGTAATATTTTCGGACGGAACTAAATATGAGAATCGAAAACAACAAGACATACGAAAATGTCATGAGCAAATCACTTTCTCTTACCTGAGCCGAAGGATAAGAATGCACCCACTGTGGAAAAAAATGATTGATGGCATACAAAACCAATAAATTGGCAAACACTACCACGCCAATCCAAAAACGTTTATCGCGAGGCAAAATGCTCATAAAAACCACCGAGGCCAATATGTAGATGTAGTTTATTGAACCCGAAGGACCCTCGTTAAAAAGCCATGAAATGCTAAGAATTAGCAAGGCTATGATAATAAATGGCCAAACAAAAAAATATTTGAAAATACGTGAACTGATATACATATATATCAGAAGCAAGGCCCCGATACTTATGGTATAATGAAGTGCTTCGGGTAGCTGCAACTGTACATTGATGAGTATGCTTAACATACTGGCCAATATGGAAAACAACAAAGCGATATTCAGTAAGCGTTGTTCCACGTTAAAATCGTCGGAGTTACCGGCTATTAACTGGCTAAACGATTGGTATAATGAAATTACCCTCTTAATCATAGTACCACAAATGTATTAAAAATCAATCAAGAATGGAAGCTTAGGTGCTTTTACTGATATTCCCCTTATCGGTATTTCTGCCCGCTAATTCGGTGAACCTCTTAAAAAACATACGTCCAATTCTTGTTAAAAATAGCATTTCTAACCCAAGTTTAGCTTAAATTTCGTTAATTTCGAACTCCTAAACATATAAAAATTTTGCAGCATGAGTGATTTTAAGTACCAAAAACCATTTCCCATCTCAAAAGACACTACGCCTTATCGCTTGTTAAGCAGCGATTATGTTTCAATTATTGAAGCCGATGGAAGGAAAATTCTGAAGATAGATCCCAAGGGATTGGAATTACTGGCAAAAGAAGCATTTACCGATGTTTCGTTTTACCTGCGTCCCACGCATCTTGAAAAACTCAACCACATTCTTACCGATCCCGATGCATCGAACAACGATCGCTTTGTGGCCCACACCATGCTTTTAAATCAGGTGGTTTCTGCCGAAGGTGAACTGCCTACCTGCCAGGACACCGGGACAGCCATAGTTATGGGCAAGAAAGGTGAAAACGTGTTTACCGGAGTTAACGATGCCGAACACTTGTCGAAAGGTATTTATGAAACGTTTAAAGAACGCAACCTGCGTTATAGTCAGGTGGTTCCTTTTACCATGTTCAACGAAAAAAATACCGGCAGCAACCTGCCTGCTCAAATTGATATTTATGCCGATCAAGGCAATAGCTACGAATTTTTATTTGTTACCAAAGGCGGAGGTTCGGCCAACAAATCGTTCTTATACCAAATGACCAAGTCGCTGCTTACCGAAGAGAACCTCACAAAATTTGTTCAGGAAAAGATAAAGGATTTGGGTACTTCAGCCTGTCCACCTTATCATCTGGCGCTTGTAATAGGCGGAACATCGGCCGAAGCTACCATGACAGCTGTAAAAAAAGCATCGGCAGGATATTACGATCACTTACCCACCGAGGGAAATGAATACGGCCAGGCCTTCCGCGATTTGGAGTGGGAAGCCAAAGTGCAAAAGATTTGTGAAGCAAGTGAAATTGGAGCCCAGTTTGGCGGAAAATATTTTGTACACGATGTGCGGGTTATCCGTTTACCCAGACATGCGGCTTCGTGCCCGGTTGGACTGGGCGTAAGTTGCAGTGCCGACCGTAACATAAAAGCCAAGATTACCGCCGACGGAATCTTTTTGGAACAATTGGAAAAAGATCCCAAAAAATACCTGCCTAAAGAAGCTCCCCATCTGGCCCCGGCTGTAAATATTGATTTGGATCAGCCCATGGAAGCTATATTGAAAGAGCTGGCAAAGCATCCGGTGAAAACCCGGTTAAACCTGAATGGAACCCTCATTGTTGCCCGCGATATGGCTCATGCAAAAATCAAAGAATTGCTCGATGCCGGAAAACCCATGCCAGAGTATTTCAAAAATCATCCGGTATATTATGCCGGTCCTGCTAAAACGCCTAAAGGAATGGCCTCGGGTAGTTTTGGTCCAACAACCGCCGGTCGGATGGATCCTTACGTTGATTTATTCCAAAAACATGGTGGAAGCATGATAATGTTAGCCAAAGGAAACCGCGGCCAACAGGTTACTGATGCCTGTAAAAACAATGGCGGATTTTATTTGGGTTCCATTGGCGGACCTGCTGCTATTCTTGCCAAAGACAGCATTAAATCGGTCGAAGTGGTCGATTTTGAAGAATTGGGCATGGAAGCTGTTCGTAAAATACGCGTCGAAAATTTCCCGGCTTTTGTTATTGTTGACAATAAAGGCAATAATTTCTACGCATAAGTTTAAATACAACGCTATAAGAAAAAGCCTGTCGCCTGTAAAAAAGGGACAGGCTTTTTTCATCTTAACAAAAGCAGAATCTCCACTAATTTGCTTAACAATATAATTATTTTGCACATGTTGATAATTTTTGTGCATAAATAATCACCTGTAAAATACAGTCAATATATCATTGATTATCTACAATTTAAACAAGAATCATTCCCATCAAAAACTATCTTCAGGTGTCATTTCTGCAATTCAGAGGCCTTTCGAAATTTGCATAATACATGATTTTTACTCAATTTGCGACCTGATTTTTGTCATGTTATTGACAAAAACAAGTACCAATAGACAACATTATCAATTGATTAAACAGCCCAAGGGCTCAAAAGGGAAAAACAGGAAAACAATAGCGATTCAAATATGTTATGGTAACGCGCCATTAAAATCTAATCTATGGATACAAACGGAAAACAATTCAAAAAATTCCTCGAAAGAGAAGATAAGAAGAACAAACAATATGGCATCGATAACGAAAAGAAACAACACAGCAAAGGTAAGTTATCGGCTTTTGAACGCATCGAACTTTTATTCGACAAAGATACTTTTGAAGAAATAGATGCTTTTGTAACTCCGGCCACATCAACCACAAGTTTTGGAAAAACTACAGAATCGTTTGGCGACGGCGTTATTGTTGGTTACGGAAAAGTTGCCGGGCGACTGGTTTTTGCCTATGCCCAGGATTTTACCGTAATGGGTGGCTCACTGGGGACCGTACATGCACAAAAAATTTCAAAAATACAGCAGATGGCTCTAAAAATGGGAGCTCCCATAGTTGGTCTCATCGATTCAGGAGGTGCCCGCATTCAGGAGGGAATTGCCAGTTTAGCCGGATACGCCACCATTTTTAACAACAACATTATGTCGTCGGGGGTTATTCCCCAAATCTCGGTAATTATGGGGCCTGCCGCCGGAGGCGCTGTTTATTCGCCTGCCCTGACCGACTTTATATTTATGACCAACAAAACCAGTTACATGTTTGTAACCGGGCCCAATGTGGTTAAGGAAGTTCTGAACGAAGAAGTTACTAACGACGAACTCGGGGGTGCCGAAATACATACCAAAAAGAGCGGTGTAGCCCATATGATGTACGAAGACGAAGAACATACCATTCAGGGCGTGCGCAAACTGTTGAATTATGTGCCATCGAACAATATTGAGAACCCGCCGGTAATTATAAACCCCAACGAAACCCCCGACTGGAACGAAAAACTCCGCGACGTGGTTCCCGACGACCCCAACAAACCCTACGATGTTAAAGATGTTATTAGTTTGTTGGCCGATAAGGACAGCTTTTTTGAAATAAGCGAGAATTATGCACAAAATCTGGTGGTTGGTTTTGCCCGTTTAAAGGGCCAGACCATTGGTATTGTTGCCAACCAACCCAAAGTGCTTGCCGGTACCATCGACATTAACTCGTCGATTAAGGGAGCCCGGTTTATCCGCTTTTGCGATTCGTTTAATATTCCTTTACTTACTTTGGAAGATGTACCCGGGTTTCTGCCGGGCGTTGACCAGGAACACATGGGAATTATCCGCAACGGGGCCAAAATGCTTTATGCCTATACCGAAGCCACGGTTCCAAAAATTACCGTAATCCTGCGAAAGTCGTACGGTGGTGCCTACATTGTAATGAACAGTAAAAATATTGGCGGCGACTTTAACTTTGCCTGGCCCACTGCCGAGATTGCAGTAATGGGGCCCGATGGCGCCGTTGCCGTACTTTACCGTCGCGAATTGGAAGCAGCCGAAGATGCCGATGCTTTGAAAAAAGAACTGGTAAAAACTTACCGCGACCAGATTGCCAATCCTTACATTGCCGATGAAAAGGGTTATATCGACGAGGTAATTGATCCGGCCATAACCCGGAAAAAACTGATAATTGCCTTTGAGGCCCTGCAAAACAAACACGTGAACCGGCCTTCGAAAAAGCACGGAAATATTCCTTTATAAACAAACACAACAATCGAATTATAACCAAATATTTACACATGGGTATAAAAAGTATATTAATTGCTAACCGGGGCGAAATTGCCGTACGCATTGCCCGTACCTGCAAGAATATGGGCATTGAAACCTGGGGCATTAAAACCTCGAGCGAACCAAGGGCTCATTACCTTTCGCACATGGATAAGGTATTTGACCTAAGCGACGAGTATTCTGAAGTATTGGTTTTTCTTGATGTGGAAAAACTTATGGATATTGCTGCACAAATCAAGGTCGATGCCATTCATCCCGGATACGGGTTCCTGGCAGAGAATGCTTATTTTGCACAACGATGCATCAATGCAGGCATCAAGTTTATTGGGCCTTCGCCCGATGCCATCCATAAAATGGGAAATAAAACCGTAGCCCGACAGATTGCCACGCAACACGAAATTCCTTTGGCAACCGGAACCACGCACAGTATTCGCGATGCTGAAGAAGCCAAAAAAGTAGCCGATAAAATTGGTTATCCGGTAATTATTAAAGCTGCCTCGGGTGGCGGCGGACGCGGAATGCGCATTATTCATAAGGCCGAAGAACTGGCGCAAATGTTTCGCTTAGCTACCAACGAAGCCGAAAAGGCGTTTAACGATCCCTCGGTATTTATCGAGAAATACATACAAAACCCGAAGCACATTGAGTTTCAGATTTTGGCCGACTCGCACGGAAATACCATCCATTTGGGTGAACGGGAATGCAGCATCCAGCGAAAGCATCAGAAACTTCTTGAAGAAGCTCCCTCGCCTGCGCTTACTCCCGAATTGCGTAAGGAAATGGGTGATACGGCCATCCGGATTGCCCAGGCGGTGAAATACGAGAGTGCCGGTACGGTAGAGTTTCTGCTCGACCAAAGCAACAATTTTTTCTTTATGGAAATGAACACCCGGATTCAGGTCGAGCATCCGGTAACGGAAATGATTACCGGGCTCGATTTAATTGAACAGCAAATCCGTATTGCCCAGGGCGAAAAACTTTCGCTTACGCAAGACGAGGTGAAGCTCAATGGTTGGGCCATTGAATACCGGATTAATGCCGAAGATGTTCAATCAGGATTCTCGCCTTATCTGGGAACCATCGAAAAGATGTCGCTACCCTCGGGAACCAACATTCGGATTGACAGCGGTATTGTGGAAGGTGATTCCATTTCGCCCAATTTTGACTCGATGGTTGCCAAACTGATTGTTTGGGGCGAAGACCGACAAACAGCTATTAAAGAGTCGAAAAAAGCCCTGAATAAATTCTGGATTAAAGGACTAAAAACTACCATACCTTTCTTTAGGACGGTACTTGAAAATGAATCGTTTAACTGTGGGACTTTTACTACCAGCTTTATCGAAAAAGAGCTTGACCTGATGCACGAATCGACCGACGAGGAAGAAATTCTGGCTGCCTGGTTTGCTACCTTGCAGTATATAAACGAGCGTGAGAAAGAAGCCACTGATCAGGTTGATTTTGAGCAGGGAAAAAACATCAACCCCTGGGTGCTCAACAAACGATTAAAGTCATTTTAATTATTAATTGTTACATTTATGCTACTCGAACTAAAGGAGAAACATACCATGAGACTAGGCCGAAGTTCAAAAAAGGAGTTAAAAAAACTGATTGCAGTAGACAGCCAGCGTAAAAAGTTTGAATTCCCCATTCCGTTTACCGATGTGTTAAAAGTTAGCGGTAAAGAAAGCGAAGTGGTTATTAAGGAAGACGATAAGCTGGGAACTTACCTGCTTTTCAGGAATAAAAAATACCCAGTTGAGATTTTGTATAAGAATCAAAACCGCTACGAGGTGCTGCTAAACGGTGTTTCGTATTTCTTTACGGTGGAAACCCCCACCTCGTACAAACGGATGAAGTTTTTATCGACCAAGGGCGGTTCAAAGAAGAACGAAAACCTGGAAGCACCCATGCCCGGTAAGATTGTTGAGGTACTGACCGAAGAAGGCCGCGAAGTGCGTGCCGGAGAACCTTTGCTGATTCTGGAAGCCATGAAAATGCAAAACGAAATTCAGGCTCCCATTGCCGGAAAAGTGCGTAAGATTCATGTAAAAGGCGGACAAAATGTGCTTAAGGACGATTTAATGGTTGAGATTACGGCGGGGAAGTAAGGGATTTCATTAACAATAAAATTTTTTAAATAATACATAACCCATTTAAACAGATTATTTCAGTCCACGAATTACGCGAATTTACACGAATAATCTTTTTACTTAATTGGGTGAAAAGCTTTCATTATTAATTAATGTTAGGCTAAGTACTCCATATTTTTTTGTGAAAAATAGCTAATAGTATAACCCTGCCTTTTTTGATTGAACTATAGCAGGATTCCCAATTGGAGAAAACCGTTTAACTTGGGGTTAATGTAGTTCGAACCTGCATATTATGGGCTATTCATTAAAGAAGGGTTCAGGCTTGTTGGTATCGGTTTTTAATTGAAAGCGATTAACCTGTGATAAACCAAAGCCCGTGGTTGCAATCACGGGCTTTATTCATTGAAAATACTTTGGTAGCGGATAATTTCCAGATTGTCGAAATAGGCTGCTGATTTTGCCGGATTGTGCAGGTATAAAATTAATTCGTTGCCTGCATATTTGTCGTTTATATAGATGGTTAATTCCAGTAGCTCCCAGCCTTGTTCGCTGGTTTCTAAAACCTTATAATTTGAAAGGTTAGTCCCGGCAAGGGAAGCCAGCAAGTGTCCCTCGGCTCCCGGAAGGTTTTTCCGCCAGACGTTTGCCTTAAAAGTCTCCCCTCGTTTCACAGTGGTAAAGCGTATGGTCATTCCGTAAGGAAAATCAACATTTAATTTGCTGCTGTATGTTCCGGAAAAAGCAAAATCGCTGCTTTGGGTAGAACCGTATTCAAATAAAACCGAATCGTTAGAAAAATAAGCTCCATCGGCTGTGGTGTTTTCGGCATCGCAAAAAAAGATGCGATTTGCCCTAAGCTGCGGTAAAACAAAATTGGTGTCGGCTGAGCGCAACTTAAAAACATATACCTCGCGGTAGGTTCCCAGAGTGTCGAAACAATAGCTTTTTAAATAGGGTTTTTCGTATAGCTGGGCGATTCCATTTAATATCAGGTATTTTGCACCGCAATTTATTGAAGTTGCGAGTGTTGCACTGTCGCTGTTATAATACACCGTTTCGCCTTTGTTGAATTGTTTATCCACATATTCGGTCCAGCCCTTTTGGTTCATCAGGTAAAGGGTAGCGTGACTGTTGTCGGGGATTGATATGATGGTATCGGCAGCTGATACACCCATTTGCCGTAAACGGGGTTGTATGGAATATATATCGGCGAATTTGTCCTTATCGTTCCACCAGCCGTGGTAACGCTGGTAAATTTCGCCTTTGGCATAATACACATTGAATGCCAGCAATGCCAGCACTCCCGTTTTTAAAATTGAGGAATTAAACAGCTTTGGGTAATTGGTTTTTAATAAATAAAGTGCAGCCAGGCATAGTATAATCGGGAGGGTATATAGTCCGATGACATAGTAGTCGTGATCGCCAAAGGTCCAGAATTGCAATAAAATGAATAAAACAATTTCGACAGTCAGGGTCAGCAAAATCCACTTCACAAATGCCGGAAGGTGTTTAAAATGCACCACTGTAAAAGCCAATAATACAAGCAAGAAAGCCCATACCGAAGGATGAAAATACTGGTTGAACCAAACCGTTCTGATTTTAGTCAGTACATTCTGAATTCCTGCCTTATCCAAATCCCAAATGGGAAAAGTAACGGTAGAAAAATAATAACATTCGTTTTGGGTATTTTGAATTCGTGCATACACTACCCATGCCAGTAGCGTAAAAACAATCAGAAACATTGTTATAAAGGTGGGTACGGGCCTGGTAAATAACTTTTTATTAGCACCAAATTTTTGTAAACCAAGCCACTCAACTAAAAATACCGTTCCAATGGCAAATAAACTTAGTAAACCGGTAATCTTAAACGACGCTGCAAAAAAGAAAATTATCAGCGAAGTAAAAAGACTCCGCGACTTCTTTGTAAATAGAAATTCAGTAAAATAATACCATCCAATCAATGAAAAAGCCAGCTCTGTTGAATTGGTCAGAAAATTGTTTCCGTAGTAAACCAAAACCGGCGAGGTAAAAAAAAGCAGGGAAAGCAAAACACTCCAAACCCAATTGTTGGTAACCAATTTGATTAAGCGAAACAAATAAAAAATACCAATCAAAAAAATCAGGGTATTTAGTAGGCGATAAATAAAATCGTGCGGACCAAATACCTGGTATAATAAGGCAACTCCGTAGTAAAGAAAAGGCATTTCGCTGGTATAGGCTAAACCACTGGTGCCCCCTTTCGAGGTTAAATTATGCACTTCGGGTTTAAAAAACTGCATGCCTCCCTGATAATAATTCAGTGCCAGCGAAGCACAATCGGATTGCCGCCATTTGTGTATGGATTGTGGCTGGTAAAAAACAATGTTTTGGTAAGCGTATAGGCCTGCTACCGCAATTAATAAGGCCACGAACAAAAGACTGCTTTTATGTTTTAACAGCTTTCTCATTCGATGGATTTGGGTTGGTTAAAAATAGCAAATTTTGCCAGCCCCATCTTTTGCAGGCGATAACTTAGCGAAACCCCCAAAACCCCCAAACCATAAATGGCACTGCGTTGCAGGTTAATAGACGAAGCCTGATCGAAGTATTTGGTGGGACAGGTTATTTCAGCTATGTCAAAACCCTTAAAACACAATTGTGCCAGCATCTGGTTGTCGAACACAAAATCGTTGGAATTTGCTTCGTAATTTATGGCCTGTAACACTTCTTTTGAGAAGGCCCGGTATCCGGTGTGGTATTCCGACAGTTTTTGTCCCATCATTACATTCTGAAAGAAAGTTAACATGCGGTTGGCCACGTATTTATACCAGGGCATTCCACCGCGTAAAGCGCCTTTTCCAAGAATACGGCTACCCAAAACCACCGGATAAACTCCATTGGCAATCAGGTAGGCCATTGAATGAATCAGTTTGGGAGTGTACTGATAATCGGGATGCAACATAATAACCATATCGGAACCTATGTCCAGTGCTTTGTTGTAACAGCTCTTTTGGTTTCCGCCATAACCCAGGTTTTGTTCGTGAACAATTACATGATTTATCCTCAGTTTCCGGGCCAGTTCAACGGTAGTGTCACTGCTACGATCGTCCACAAGAATTACTTCGTCCACAATATCGAAGGGAATTTCGCTGTAAGTTTGTTCCAGGGTAGCTGCTGCATTATAAGCAGGTAAAACAACCGTAATTTTCTTGTTATGAATCATTGTTTGTTGATTTAAGGATGCCTGATTGCCAGAACAAATCCGTTCTTCTCGTCAAGTTTTTTAAAACCTTTAAATGTATCAAAAAAAGTAGCTGCTTTGGTATTTTTTAAGATGCAATACACCGGTTTATCAATTTTACCATTAAGCAACCATTGTTTATCGTAAGCCAGACTATTTTCAGCGGCTTGTACTTCGGCATAAAAATAAGGGACATAGCTTTTGTATCCATAGCTAAAAACATAAGCATCTTCGGTTCGGATGCTTTTCATAAATTCAACGGCTGCACGCTGCGAATAGGCTTCGATGCGGGGAACCACGAGCATCATGGCAATGAAAACAAAAACCAGACTGCCTGCTATTGCGGATACATAAACTTTCAGGCTTTCCTTTTTGCGGTTAAAAACATATACTCCTACAACACTGAAAAGAAGTGCAACGGAAGCTGTTAGAATCCAGGGAGTCCAATGCACCTGCGCCTGCAGGTTTGCCAGTGCAAAAGCATCGTTAACCCAGTTCGCTTCAATAAGCAGATTTTTTAGTGCATCGCCAAAAGGAAGCAAGGCTGTTAAAACGATAAAAACCCCAGCTAAAAAATAATAACTGCCCAGAACAAGGGGTGAAAACTTTTGTCGGTTCCTGCTTCGGTAATACATTACCCAGGCGGCGATAAACGAAACCGGAAAATACGCCAGCGAAGAATAATGAACTATCTTGGTATTCACCACGGTAAAGAGAATAAGTACCACCCAAAGCAGGATTTCCATCAATCGTAACATGTCGCCCGATGGTATTCCCGACTTACTTTTGGTAAAAGCCGGTAAGGCAAATACTGAAGCCGGAAACATGCCGACAACTATTACCACAAAATGATAGAAAAGAAATCCGCCGTGACCGGCATCTTCGGTTAGCAGCAAGCGCACCTGATAAATTATAAAATCTTTTATCAGCGAATAATTTCCGTTCAATAACTGAAGTAAAAACCAGAAACCACCCACCACAGCCAAAACCAGCATAAAGAGTGCAACATGACTCCATTTAACGTTTAGTTTGGAACGTTTCTGTAAATAAAATACGGCCAGTGCCAATGTCATCAACAAAATAGCTACCGGTCCTTTGGTTAAAACAGCCAAACCCAATGCCAATGCCGATAGAAAAACATTTAAAACACTTGCCGACCGAACCAGATAGGTATAAGCAAAATAAAGAGAGGCAAATATAAACAGGTTAAACCAGGGATCGATAATGGCCGATTTAAAGTAAAAGAATGGCAGCAGCGAACCGGCATACGAAAGTACCCAAAGTAAACCCAGTTTCCGGTTAAGTTCACGTTTACCAACAAAATATAAGAAAAGAAGGGTGAACACCCCACATAGCGCATTGGGAAAACGGGCAGCAAACTCGTTTACACCAAATAAATGCATCGAAAAAGCCTGCATCCAGATAAACAAAGGTGGTTTTTCCCAAAAAGGCTGGTAATTGATTTGCACGGTAAGGAAATCGCCGGTAAGCAGCATTTCGCGTGCCGATTCAGCAAAGTTAATCTCGTCCCAATCGAATAAATGCACGCTGCCCAAAAAAGGCAGGAACAGTGCCAGTGCTGCAACAGCAATCAGCAGGGGAATGTATTTATTAATCCGGTTCATTGCAAGGGTTTAAACACAAAAATAAAAGGATTATTGTATGGTTTGCCCTAAGTGCAACGATTTTTGGATTGGAACCAAGTGAAACCCTGTATTTGAAAGTAGTCTATGCGGTTGCAATTTTCACCGCTAAGGCGCAAAGCCACTATGTTCCACCAAAAAGACCTTAGTGCGTTTCTTTGTGTTTTGGTGCCTTGGTGGCGGGTATTCTTTTTCTTGCCACAATGATTTATAGGTGCATGGAAAATGGTACACTGAATCTTTATTGCTCAACTTCAATCTTCGGGACAGACTTTTTTTCAAGCTTTAGGATAAGCTCAGATAGTTCCCTGGTTTTGCCCCAACGTTCAACCGCCATTTCCAATTCTACTTTCACTGATTTGCAATCGGAATTATTGTTTAAACAATCAAATGTACAGGATCTGATAAAACCCAAATCCTGTTCGTAGTTGAAAGTTCCTTTATGTTTAGCCAGAGTAAAATAATACCTGGCACTTGAATAATCTTTGTTATTGAGTTCTGAAAATCCTAAAAAAATCAATCGTTGAAATTCATTAGCATCAATTTGTTGTTTCTCAAGTAATATTTTATTCTCACTTTTTAAAATCCGATTCCAATTTGAAGAAAAATAAGTGATTGAAAATATTAAGAATAAACCAAGTACGATAAATAGTAATAATGAAAAGATTCTGTTTCTTTTATTAATAATCCGGCTTTGCTGTTCAATTTTTAACCGTATGGCTTCAAATTCTTGCTTTGATACTTCCTTATCAATAACCGGATGATGCTTCAAATGCTTGTATTTTTGATAGTGCGAAGGTAAATCTTTATAATTTCTTCTTTTCGTTCTTGCGTTGAACTTAAGTAATGCAAGCATATCTGAAACTGCTCCGCCAAATCCCATAAAACTTATCTTTGAAAATATGAATTATAAAAACACCCAAACTTCGGAATTAATTTTGTTCAAGCCGGGATTAAGCAAAGATATAAATAGAAAGTAAAAATATGTTATTCAAGTTCATGGTAGTTTTAAAATTCGTAATTATCCGAAAGATTCATCATAGAGATTGAATCCTAAACCCTTAACAAAGCACGGAACCCCCGGGCAGCGTAATACGATTCGGCGCCGTTGTGGTAAACAAAAACGCTTTGGTAGCGGTAATCGCAAAAAAGAGCTCCTCCCAGTTTTCTAATTTCATCCGGAGTTTTAACCCAACTGGAAGTTTTGGTATCGAAGGGTCCGTATTTCTGCAATTCACGGTATTGCGCTTCGCTTAAAAGCTCAACGCCCATGTCGGCAGCCATATCCAAAGCACTGTTTTGAGGTTTGTGTTCCTTCCTCGATTCCAGGGCCTGGCGGTCGTAGCAAATACTTCTACGACCTTTGGGGCTTTCGGGAGAACAATCGTAGAAAAGGTAGGCATCAGTTTGTGAATCGTAAGCCAATACATTTGGCTCCCCTCCGGTTGCTTCCATTTGCCAGAGCGACCAAAGTTTTTCGGGATTTTTTTCCAGCTTATGCTGAATTTTGGTCCAATCCAAATCATTAGCGCGCTTCGTGTTTTTTTCGAAACGATTTTTTAACACATCCAGCAGTTTTTCGCTTTGCTCAGCTGTTAACTCTTTTACTGAAACCTGGGTTTTGCTTTTCATGGTAGTACTTCTTTGGTTCTTAAATAAGGATTCATTTGGGAACAGATCGAATAAATCAATTTTGTTTCTTTACTCCGCATTGAAATTAATTGTTGTTTATAACAACACAGCGGAAAAAAATGTTTGGTTCGTACAGGAAGGAATTACCGACAGGCCTGCACAGGAAACTTACAAAAAACCCCGTCCGACCATTTTTTTTTGGCTACAGACGGGGTTTTTGGAATGCAACAACGCCTAGCGATCAACAATTACCCGGCTGCGTTGGTAGCCGTCGTAAAATTCGGGGTACGTACCCTTAAACATCAGCATAATAGTATCCATTTGCTTGTTTAGCAGCTGGCTGGCCTCTTGTATCAGTTCATCGAGGGTTTGCAGGACAGCAAATTTATTGCTTAACAATACCCGGGGCTTTACCGACAGGTTACTAGGTTCCCATCTCTGTTATCGTTATTATTTCGATTACTTTCTGTGAGGACTTCGTCGTTGACGATGCCCGCGTCTCGTCAGACAGGTTCGATTTCTGATTTCAGATGATTTTTTATTCTGCAAACCCAGATTTTACTTATTGCAACGCAGGACCAAAACCGGAATTAGCCATTTCCTGATTGTTTATAAAGCATAGAAAAACCTGATTGGGTTCATCGTTTTGGATAGCATAAATATCGTAATTTGATTTCCGAAAATTAAGTTTTTGCCCACAACATGAAAACTGAATTGTCAAAATCTACTGTTCTTTATCCTTAATTTTCTTTTTGTAATAGTCTTTTACCATTTTTCCGAACACTTTTTCTTTCTTTTTGCGTTCGCTGAGGCTGGTTTCAAAATGAACTTTCTCTTTTTCAATTTTTAAGTAGTTGTGGTAAGCATTCGCATCTATTTCGCCTTTTTCAAGGGCTTCAATAACCGCACAACCTTTTTCATGACTATGGGTACAATCGGAATAGCGGCATTTTTCAGAAAGTCTGACAATACTATCGAAAGTGGTTTCCAGTCCAATTTCTGCATCCACAAGCCCCACTTCGCGCATACCCGGATTATCAATAAGAATACCCCCATTTTCGAGTACAACCAATTCCCTATGACTGGTAATGTGTTTACCTTTTCCAGAGCTTTCGCTGATGGAGCCGGTTTGCATTTGTTGTTTTTCTGACAGATTATTCAAGAGACTCGATTTTCCGACACCCGATGAACCCAGCAAACAATAAGTTTTCCCCTTTTCTATAAGAGCTCTTAAAGCGCTAAAGCCATCGCGTGTATAATTACTCAGTGTAAGTATTGGTACTCCTTTAATTCGTTGACTTAGCTGCTCAATAAGCGTAGCTTTAGTTTGCTCATCGATTAAATCGGTTTTGCTCAGCACAATAATTGGATTTACCCGCGACGCGTAGCAAAGAGTTAAGTATCTTTCGAGCCGGTTCAGGTTAAAATCACGATCAGCAGCCTGCACAAGCAGGGCATAATCGACATTGGCAGCAATGGCTTGCACCGTGGCAAATTGCCCGACTGCCTGCCTTTGTAACAGTGAATGCCGGGGTATCAGCCGATGGATAACCGAAAAATCGGGCTCATAAATTGTCAGGGCTACCCAATCGCCGACTACAGGAAAATCTTCACGATATTTTGCCGAAAAACGCATATTTCCGGTGAGTTCAGCCTCAAAAGCTCCCTTTTCGGTAAGAACCACATAGCGCTCCTTGTGTTCTAGCACCACCCGTCCCACATCAAATGATTCAATATTCAATTCTTTTCGTAAGGCATCAATTCGTGGATTGTATCCCAAGTCTTCCAATTCCATGACTTTTCTGTTATATTTCTGGTAAAATCCTTTTCAAGAGTAAATTAACAACTATTTTTTTATAAAATACAGAACCGGAACTCACTAAAATTGTGATGTTGTTAGTTTAACAAGTTATGCTTTGCTAATTTACCTTTTAGTAAGCTAACTATTTACATTACATAGGAAACAAAGAATAATTATTGATGGTAAACTAAAAGAAAACCACGTATTTGTTAAGATTCCTTGTTACTGAAAAATAATGTATGCCATGTTTATTAAACGTTTGGAATAGTTTTGCCTCCATTCCGTTGCATTTTACGCCAAGGAGAAACCAGCCTTTAACAAAAAAAAATAATTCATTTACTGTTAAATAATCCAATCAACAAAAAACAGTACTAAAAAAATCGAAAAATATTGTCTGTATTTTAAGTGTTGGTTTTTTTTAAGAACCATAAAACTTTGTATCTTGACATCCCTAAATCAAATACTGCATTATGAAAAAAAGAATACATCTTATCTTTCTAATTCTATCTTTAAATCTATACTTTTTAGCTTTGGGTCAGGACAAACCTGATTGGCAGGGTGGCGTACCCGAAGGATGTACTTCGGTAACTGTTGGTAAACAGGCTTCGGCAGATGGTTCAGTAATGACTTCACACACCGACGACAGTCACCGCACCCGCTCCTGGATGGATATTATTCCGGCAAAGGATCACAAAGCCGGAAGCACCGTTACCATGTACAAACGTACGCCCTTCAATTCGCTGGCCATGCCCAGTTACCAGCATACTCCCATTGGAACCATCCCACAAATTGCCCACACTTTTGCCTATGTTAACACAGCTTATCCAAGCTTAAACGAAAAACAACTCGGTATTGGGGAATCCACTTTTGGCGGACGTTCCGAACTCCGTTCAGATGAAGGTTTGATTGATTGCCAGCGCTTGTGTCAGTTAATGCTTGAACGTTGCGAAACCGCCCGTGATGCCATAAAAATGGCCGATGAGCTTACCAAACAATACGGATGGAACGACGACGGCGAATGCTTAACCATTGCTGATAAAAAAGAAGTATGGCATTTTGAAATAGTTGGCCCGGGAAAAGGAAAAACCGGTGCGGTTTGGGTTGCTCAGCGTGTACCCGACGATCATATTTCGGTAAATGCCAACGCCAGTACCATTAAAGAAATTGATTTGAATAATCCTGACTATTTTATGGCTTCGGAAAACATTTTCTCGGTAGCTAAAGAAAATGGTTGGTGGAACGAAAATCAAACCTTTAGTTTCTGTCATGTTTATGCGCCTGAAAGCCGGGAGTCTATTGCTGCCCGTCGCAGAGAATGGCGCGTATTTGATATGGTAGCTCCATCGCTAAAGCTCGATCCGAATGATAAAGATTATCCTTTTTCGGTGAAACCCGACGAAAAAATTACTTTGGAAACCATGGTAACTATCTTTAAAGATTATTACGAGGGAACACCTTACGATATGACCCGCAACATTAAAACCACCGACAAAGACGGCAAAACTATTGTTTCGCCTTTGGCCAATCCGTTTATGCCTTACGATCAACTGGAACTTCAAAACGTACAAGGCGGATGGTATCATGTGGATAAAAAAACAGGTAAAATAGACTTTTTAGGTGAGCGCACCATTGCACGCTGGTACACCATGTATGGCACCATAATTCAATGCCGCGACTGGCTTCCCGACGATATTGGAGGTGTTCTGTGGTTAGCACAGGACAATATTGCCACTTCGGTTTATATTCCTGTTTATGCCGGCACCACTGACTTACCCCAATCGTACAAGACTCCGGGACGTGTGAACGGTTTTACCTACGAATCGGCCTGGTGGGCTTTTAACCGGATGAGCACATTGGCAGCCCAACGCTGGGGCGCTATTCGTTATGATGTGGATGCTGTGTTTGTTCCCATGCAGGAAGAATTATTTAAAAACCAGGCAAAGTTTGAAAAAGAAGCACTGGAAATATCGAATCCTAAAAAACGTAAAAAAATACTCACCGAATATACCATGGAGCATGCTGAGCAAGCGGTTAAAAAAGCCTGGAAACTTGGCGATGACATTTGGACTAAATATGACGAGTTATTTTAAAAAATTGGAAACACAACAAATAGTATTGAAAATTAAATTATTAAGCGTATGAAAGTTACAGTAATTGGAGCCGGAAATGTTGGTGCAACCTGCGCCAACGAAATCATCAATAAAGATTTGGTGAACGAACTGGTATTGGTTGACATTAAAGATGGCGTAGTACAGGGAAAAGCCCTTGACCTTTGGCAAACCTCATCCATCTTACAATTCGACACAAGGGTAAAAGGCGTGGTTGATGATTATGAAGCAACCGCCGGATCTGACATCATTGTAATTACTTCGGGACTTCCGCGTAAACCGGGAATGAGCCGCGATGACCTTATTGAAACCAATGCAAAAATTGTAAAAGACGTAACCAAAAAGGCCATTGTTCATTCTCCACAAGCCAAAATTATTGTGGTTTCGAATCCGCTCGATGTTATGACTTATGCTGCTTACCTGGCTGCAAACGAAGTGGTTCCCAAGCGTTCGAGTGAGATTTTTGGAATGGCCGGAATTCTTGACACAGCACGTTACAAAGCTTTCTTAGCCGAAGCGTTGAACCTGTCACCCAAAAGTATTCATGCCATTTTAATGGGTGGTCACGGCGATACCATGGTTCCACTTCCACGTTACACTACGGTTTCGTCGATTCCGGTACGTGAACTTATTGACGAGCCTACTTTGCAGGCCATTATTGAACGCACCAAAACCGGTGGCGGCGAGATTGTTAAACTTATGGGAACTTCGGCCTGGTATGCTCCCGGAGCAGCTGCTGCCCAAATGGTTGAAGCTATTATTAAAGATTCAAAACGTATATTCCCGGTTTGTGCAAGCCTCAACGGCGAATACGGACTCGATGATATTTACCTGGGCGTTCCTGTAGTATTGGGTCGCGAAGGAATTGAAAAAGTTATTGAACTGGAACTATTGCCCGACGAAAAGAAATTGCTTTATCAATCGGCAAAATCGGTTAAAGAAGTTATGGTTGCTCTGGATACTATGAATTTATTTGAGCAAAAATACGGACATCTGAACCCGGTTCCTGAAATTTAAAATGTTATTCCTTTTTATTAAACAGAGATGCAGCTTTTGTATCTCTGTTTTTTTATTGATATTGTCGCCACAATTAATCGAGTAGCAAAGATGATAAGAACGACACGAATACCCCTGCAACTTATTGAACTTGAAGATTCCAGCTTTCATATTATGATTGAAGCCAGGTTTAAGCGTTTAAAAGGAAACCTGATTATTGATACCGGCGCATCGAAAACAGTACTCGATTATACTTTTGGGAAAAAGATAGCCCAATCGATAAAAAAAATTAAAGACCAAAACTCATCGGGAATTAATGCCATGATTACGGATTCACATCTGGCAACCGTTCCCTCGCTTACTGTGGGCCGGTTAAAGATTACCGATTACCCCTGCGTTTTGCTCGATTTGTCGCATGTAAATGCGCTTTATCAAAAATATTGCGATAAGCACATTGCCGGATTAATTGGCAGTGATTTTTTGGTAAAGTACCAGGCGGTAATTGATTATAATAAAAGGCTTATGAAGCTTACTTTGCCTGACAATAATACACCAGTTAAGAAAACCAGGAATTCTTAAAACCAAGCAGGGCTTCTCTAAACTCCTGAACGGTTTGGAAACGACCTGCAATGCCCTGACTTAGCTTTTGATACACTTCATTTTTGCTGTAATGATTGGGGGGCTTTTTAAAATGATATTTAGACGCGGCTTTTAATAAAATATCCATTAAAGGTTTGGGTATCACTTTACGCTCCGGTAAAGGAAATGAAGTTTGCAGGTTCATTATCATTACCGATAAGCGGCTGGCATAGGGTGGTTCCTTGGTTATCATTTCATAAATAAGCAAAGCCACGTGGTACAAATCGGAATGGTAGCCTACCAAATCGTAAAAACCCAGTACGCGTTCGGGAGGAGAATAAACCAAAACAAAGGGTCGGCGGGTGCGTTCGTTGCCGTTAAAAGGAAGCTCGCCACATTTGTGTGTCATGCCAAAATCGATAAGTTGAAACTGCGGATTGCTTAAATTGGGGAAACGCAAATGCCGGGTTAGCAATAAAACATTGGCCGGCTTAATGTCGGCATGCAAATAACCCAAATTATGAACGGCTTCGAGGGCATCGAGCAACTGCAGGCCGCAGTTAATGGCCAGTTTGATGCGTGTTTTTTTGAATGCCCGCACATAACGCAGGTAAAAGCCCAGATTGATGCTGCGTACGTACTCGGCAATTAAGAAATGGCGGTTGTCCTGACAGATGTATTCAAAAGGCGCCAGAATATGGGGATGCAGCCCATACCAATTAATCTCGCTACGGAAGCGTTCGACTTCAGCCGGGTTTTTGCTTAAATCGGAAGGCAGCATTTTAATTACCACCGGAGTTCCATCGGAAGATTCGCCTTTAAATACACGGCTGAACTTGGATACTTTGCGCAGTTGCGATTTGGCTGAACGGGGATTGAAGCGGTAATCGGCGTTTTGCCCATGAAGCACTATGGTGTATTGCTTTTTACGCATTGAGTACGAAGGTAAGTTTTAAAGCTAAATACTTTGTTTGCATGGCCTATTGAATTTTTGGAACCTATACCGTGTTAAAATTATAATTTGCGATACAAGTTACAACTTATACGGTGTAAATTACAAGATATACGATAAGAATTACAAACTATACGGCGTAAATTCTTTGGTATACGGTGTAAGTTACAACTTATACGATGCCAGTTATTTCGTATACGGTACAAGTTACAGCTTATACGATGCCAATTAATTCGTACACGGTGCAAGTTACAACTTATACGGTGGTAAATATTTCATATGCGATGCCAATTACTTCACATACTGTGGTAATTATTTCATCGACGGTGGTAATTACGTTATTTACTGCGCTAATTGCAACTAAGTAATTAAAACTTAAATAATGTAAATACCTGTAAACAAGAATACAGATGTTAGAAATTAGATGTTAGATGTTAGATGCTAGAAACCAGACTTTAGATATTCAGACTAAATTACCTTTAAAAAATTAAATCTTATATTTCCTAAAATAAAGTTTTGAAACTTGCTTGTACTGGGGACTTGATGCGCCAAACAGAGATTTGATATAGGTTTTGGCATCGAGAGCCACATCGACTAAACCGGTATCGGGAGCATAAAGAAGCTGATTGCGGGCAATTAGTGCGTTGCTGTATTGGGTAGCAGCATTGACTGCAGCACTGTTTAAGGACTTAAATTCGGTATTGAGTGTTGTAAGCGATGCGACCTGCAATTCTGTTTCGTTGGGCGTGTATTGCTCAACTACTGATAAAAGGTCGATTAAACTATCGAAGTTCTCGATACGGTTGTCAAAACTCATTTGCGAAGATGATTTTTCTTTTGGCTCAACACCCTGATCGGCTAAAGCCTGTTTTTCTTCGTCGGTTAGTTTTGCTGATGCTCTGCGACCCTGAAGCTTACGAACCAGTGTAAGTGCATTATCGACAACCTGTTTGGGAGCATCGGTTGCCTTTAAGGCATTAAAAACCCTTGTGATTAATTGACTAAAAGGCTTAAAAGCTGCATCGCGAGCACCTGCTGCAATTTTGTTTGCATTAGTTGCTGCTATTAGTGCACTATCGGCACTTTTTGCATTGGTTGATAAGGATTGTAAGGAAGTAAGTGCAAGGCTTGATTTTGAAGGATTGTAAGAACTTCCGTAACCTGTTACGTACGAAATTAATTCATCGAAAGTAGCCACGTTCTTTGCATGACCGGATTCACTAGTGCTTGCCATAATTGTATAATTTATTGGTTAGTAAATCATTTAGACAAACGAAAGTTACGACAATATTTTCAAAAATAGTATCTGTTAGAAGGAAAAAATGAAGGAGTACTTAGAGTGTGACTTGAGTGACTAAAATGACTAAAGTTCATGTAGTACTTGGAGTTACTAAAGTTGATGGAAAAGGGATGGTGGGGTTAGAGTTTAGATATTAGACTCAAGACCTAGGACGCTAGACTTAAGACTAAGGCTAATTGCTGATTACGTTCCGTGAGGACTTCGTCGTTGCAGATTTTGATTTAAGATTTCAGATTATGTTCTGTGAGGACTTCGTCGTTTTTGATTTTATTCTAATGGAATCCTGAACATTGCGGTGCATGAGAGGTGCGTGTTTTATGGTGAGATGCTGCTTGCACCGCTTTTTTGCCGGGGAAATTTAATCCCCGGGTTGAAACCCGGGGCTACAAAGATTTCGTCCCGATGGGACTTGACGAAGGTTAGACTCAAGACCTAGGATGCTGGACTTAAGACTAAGGCTAATTGCTGATTACGTTCCGTGAGGACTTCGTCGTTGCAGATTTTGATTTAAGATTTCAGATTATGTTCTGTGAGGACTTCGTCGTTTTTGATTTTATTCTAATGGAATCCTGAACATTGCGGTGCATGAGAGGTGCGTGTTTTATGGTGAGATGCTGCTTGCACCGCTATTTAAGTTTGTGCTCCTTATTCCCCGGGTTGAAACCCGGGGCTATTATTATTAAACTCCTTCGGAGTTTTTGTTGATTTTAAGCAAATAGTTAGTCGTTCCTTACGAACTCAAATTTAAGTAAAAATAAAAATATCTTGATTTGAGTAAAAGATATAGGTGGAGAAGTTCCTGTTTCAACTTCTCCATCATTTTCTTTAAATTCCATCCAGTAGCAG
>JBFXEW010000008.1:0-141286 GCA_050179685.1 Salinivirgaceae bacterium | reverse complement strand
TTTTTTGGGTGGTCAGTTTGCTCCGGTGAGCCTGGTCACTTTCGTCCGGAATCAGGTGGTCACTTTCATCCGGTAGCCCTGGTCAGTTTGTCCCGGTTTGGGGTGGTCACTTTCACCGGATTTTGCAGGCTGAAGACTCTATTGTAAAACTATTTAATAAATACGATCCACCTTTTATGCGTGAACTTTCTATTGCCTTGCAAATTACAGCATTAAATAATAATTATGATTATACGGTGCAGTTAATTGAATTGGCTTTTAAAAAAGGAGCTGAATTACATTGTATTGAACAAAAGCCAGTTTTAAAAGAGTTTATTAAAACAGAAAAGTGGGCTAACCTTGAGGCAAATTATCCTGATTATAGAAAATTTTATTTTCATTCAATTGATTCTGTTTTGCGTAATGACTTTAGGGCCAGACATGAATGCGAAGAGGCCTCCAGAGGAACTGATAGTATTATAGCTATTGTGGAAAGAAATTATAATAATATTGTTAAAATTATAAAAGAAAAAGGACACTTTCCGGGAGAAAAAATGATAGGGGTTAAGGAAATGGGGGATTTTTCCTCCTGGACATGTAGCTATGAGAACAACATGGTTATTACAACCTTATTACATTATCAATTGTCATTTTCCAGTTTGGAGAAAGAACTCGAAAAAGCCCTTATAGATGGTTATTTACATCCCTTTTTCTTTGCCTATATTTATGAGTTCCAAAAGAAATTTGCAGAAAATAAAAATTACGATCGGATAAAAAAAGATATCAATTTCAAAAAACCAGTTTTGCCTGATTATGAATTTAATCTGGTTGATCCGATATCTAAAGATATAAAAAGAGTTAATGCAGATAGATATAAAATAGGTTTGTGCTCATTTGAAGTGGAAAAGAAAAAAACAGCGATTGATAAAAAATATAATATTGAATTTGATTACATTTTTTAATTTTTGATTTAATCAGGCGTTTATGATAAATCAATGAATAAGATATTAAATACACCTCTTCTATAAACAACTTCATAACTTAAAGTTTTTTGGAAATAATCAGTTCAAAATCCACATCTGCTTAACATAAATTAAAACTCATCAAAAAATTTTTAATTTTTTTTAGTCTTGTAATGCTATGTAAAAGAGGTATTTAAAATTTGGTTAAGTAATAATCCATAAAAATCAGCGATTATGTTTTTGCGTTTTTGGAATTAATAATAGAGACTGTCCAATAACAATGAAAAATATGACTGAACTAAAACAATTAGACATTGCCTGCCAGTTTTTGCAATTGGTAAATACTGGTAGTTATGAAGATCGAGCTCATCAAACTCCATATAGTAAAACTTTTTTCTGGATATAATAAAACTACATATGAAAGATTCTCTGGTTTTTATATTGTTGGAATATTTAAAATTGAATAACATAAGCATTGATAAAAATGAGTTTGAATTTCAGTTATATAGTCATCCCACCTACCCAAGTATGCATTCTATTACTGGAGTTTTAAGTCATTTTAATATTGAAAATCTGGCTATTGAAGTACCAAGAGATAGTGAGACTTTATCTAAGATACCTGATTCATATATAGCACATATTACTAAGAAGCAAAAGGAGTATTTTGTTTTAGTAATTAAGAACCAGAATCATATTGAATTAATTTATGATAAAAAATATAAAGAACAGATTTCGTCCCAAGAATTTTTTAGGATTTGGTCTGGTAAAATGGTTG
Organism: Salinivirgaceae bacterium; assembly: GCA_050179685.1. Classification (GTDB taxonomy): domain Bacteria; phylum Bacteroidota; class Bacteroidia; order Bacteroidales; family SZUA-534; genus GWE2-40-63. The sequence goes on along the minus strand of JBFXEW010000008.1, from coordinate 139,570 downwards.
CTATTGAAAAAAGTGATAATATAAAATTGACAAAAAAAGATAAGAACTTTATTGGCCAAGCATTAATTTACCTTTCTGTTTTAGGTTTTTTGACTTTGTTTTTTATTAAACAACCAAATCTTTTTCAGTCGTTGCATTTTATTTGTTCGCTAATCGGACTGTCGATTAGTATACTGATTGTACAACATGAATTAGGTGGAAAATCCAAAATTCTGGACAAGTTTTGTGCAGGTGATAATAAAAAAACAAGTTGTGATGATGTATTGAATTCAAATGGTGGAAAACTTTTTGGTAATATTAAATTTAGCGATGTTGGTATTATATATTTTGCTTCAGTAATTTTATCATGGATATTACACATATATATTACTAATTCAAATTATACTTTAATTATTGCACTTTCTTTATTGGCTATACCATTTACTTTATATTCAGTATCGTATCAATACTTTGTTGTTAAAAAATGGTGCCCGCTTTGCTTAAGTATTCTTGTTGTATTATGGCTACAAGTTTTGAGTATTTTTATTTTCCCGGCTTCATCTTTTAGTTTGTCTGTCGATATTATAAGTAGTGTAGCTGTTGTTCAAACTTTTATAACAATTTCGGCTTTATGGTTTTTTATTTATTCAAAGTTAAAACTGCAGCCTGAATATTATAAACTTAAAGTTGAGCATCATAGGTTTAAGAATAACTTCAGTTTATTTAATTCTTTACTAAATCAGAAGATTAGTATTGATACTAAAATAAAAGGTACAAATGCTGTTTTACTGGGAAATAAAAGTAAAGCAGCACTACTTAAAATAACTTTTATCACAAATCCATTGTGTGGACATTGCAAAGAAGCTCATAAAGTTTTGGAAGAAATCTTGTTAAAGAAAAATGAAAATGTTCAGATTGATATTCGGTTTAATGTTAACGTGAATGATAAAAATGCAATTGACACAAGAATTGCATTGAGTTTATTAATTATTTACCATAATCGGGAAGAGAGAATCTTTTTAAAAGCACTCAATGATGTATATATGGGAAATGATTTGCCCAAATGGTTAAAAGAATGGGCAACACCAGAGGTTGAAGTATATTTTGAACAGTTAGTAACTCAGCGTAAATGGTGTGAACAAAACAATTTAAATTTTACTCCTGAAATTCTGTTAAATGGCAAATCATTTCCCAATGAATATAGCCGAAACGATTTAATTAATTTTATTGATGATATTGTTGATGAAGAGTTAGAAAAACATTCGGAACTAACTCCGAAGTTAACATTATCAAACTAAAAAAAGCAAACCTCAAGCCGAACCCTAACCGGCATAAGTTCAGGGATAATAGAAATTTAAATTTTTACATTATGAAAAAGCTTAAAGATTTAAAAGGTGCTAAGGTACTTAGCAGAAAAGAACAACAAGTTTTAAAAGGAGGAGAGGCCCTTTCATGTTTATATGGGCCATGTCCTAAAGGCTGGGATTGCACTCCACTTCTTCACGTCTGTTTTTTATCACCTCCAGGTTGGTATACCGGAGACTAATAAAATGAGTGAAAGGAATTGCTAGTCCTTAAAACTTTCCATTAGTTAATGAAAGCATTCTTCTTAAAGAATACAGAATGCTCGATTTGCTGTATTTTACTGAATTCCAAAGGCATAAATGCCAAAATGAAAGATTGTTAATCAGTAGGATTGTAAATTAAAATATTCTTTCGCGAAGGATAACCGAACCTTGACGGTTAATTTTCAAGGATTTGTAAAACTAAAAATTACACGTTATGAAAAATTTAAAAGATTTAAAAGGTGCTAAGGTGCTTAGCAAAAAAGAACAACTATTTTTAAAAGGAGGAAAAGAATATTGTGGTGATGGTAAACCATGTAATAATCCCTGGGATTATTGTAATGGATTGTATTGTGTTCAGTTACCACCAGAGATGGAACCATAATCTATCTTAAAGCAATTTCTTTAAGCCATTGGCATTTTAAACATACTTTTTGTTACTAGGCCAATGGCTTTTTACACTAATTTAAATACAACTGATCTTGAGAAAATTAATGAATTTAAAGGAGGTTATGCAATCCCAGGAATTTCAAAAACTTTGGCATATTAAAAAAGATGATATAAAAGTTTGTCAGGATTGCGAATTCCGCTATATGTGTATGGATTGCCGTGCTTTTATAAAAGACCCAAAAGATATTTATTCACAACCTGCTAAATGCCCATATAACCCCTACATAGCCAAATGGAAAGGAGAAGAAGGTTACATAACCGTCGAAGCATGGTAGGAACATAAAAAAAACATTTCCACAACTTAAATTATCCTTATATTTATCCCACGAACGAAGATAACCGCTAAGGCTTAAAGGCGCTAAGTATTATATATTGTGTCCTTGTGCCTTTGCGGTGAAAAACAACTAAAATATTGAAATTCCCTTTTTATAAACAACTCGATGCTATGGACTGCGGCCCCACCTGCTTAAAAATGGTGGCTGAGTTTTATGGCAAAAAATATTCGCTGCAAAACCTGCGGACCAAAAGCTATATTACCCGTGCCGGAGTTAGCATGTTGGGAATTTCCGATGCGGCTGAGGCTATTGGCTTCCGAACCATGGGCGTAAAAGCCAGCCTGGAGAAGTTGGCTGAAGAAAACCCCGTTCCCTTTATTGCGCATTGGAAGCAAAGCCATTTTGTTGTGGTTTATAAAATTAAGAAAGTTAATCCGGGTATTCACCGGTTGACTCCAGGTCACCCGGTGAATCAGTACAAAGTTTACGTATCCGATCCGGCACACGGACTGGTTACTTACACGGGCGACGAATTTAAAAAGCATTGGGCTACCACCAAACAAGAAGGCGAAGACTTAGGCGTAGCCCTTTTACTGGAGCCCACACCTGCCTTTTACGAGAGCAAAGGCGATGAACATAAACGGAGTTCCTTTGCCTTTTTGCTGCAATATTTACGTCCGCATAAAAAGTTTTTGGTGCAACTGGCTTTAGGCATGTTGCTGGGGAGTTTACTGCAACTTATTTTCCCTTTTTTAACGCAAAGCGTAGTCGATGTGGGGATTGGCACCCAAAACCTGAATTTTGTTTACCTGGTTTTAATTGCCCAGCTGGTGCTTTTTATTGCCCGCATGGCTACCGACTTTATCCGCGGCTGGATTCTGCTGCACATCAGTACCCGCATCAATATTTCGTTAATTTCCGATTTCCTGATAAAGTTGATGAAGCTCCCCGTGGGTTTTTTCGATACCAAGCTAATTGGCGACCTGATGCAACGCATTGGCGACCATCGTCGCATTGAGAATTTCCTGACTTCCGAAACGTTGAACATCCTCTTTTCGTTTTTTAACCTGGTGGTCTTTGGCGCGGTACTGGCTTTTTACAGTTGGAACATCTTCTTTATTTTTCTGGTGGGTTCGGTCTTTTATATCTTATGGATATTGCTTTTTATGAAGAAACGGCGCGAGCTCGATTACAAGCGCTTCCAGCAAAGTGCCGACAACCAGAGCAACCTCTTCCAGCTGATAACCGGAATGCAGGAAATAAAACTGAACAACTGCGAGAAACAAAAACGCTGGGAGTGGGAGCGCATACAGGCCCGTTTGTTTAAGGTCAGCGTAAAGGGATTGGCTTTAAGTCAATACCAACAGGCGGGTTCGGTTTTCTTTAACGAAGGTAAAAATATTTTAATCACCATTGTGGCCGCCACCTCGGTAATTAAAGGCGATATGACGCTGGGTATGATGATGGCCGTGCAATACATTACCGGGCAATTGAACAGCCCGATTGCCCAAATGATTACCTTTTTACAAAGCATGCAGGATGCAAAAATAAGTCTGGAACGCCTGGGCGAGATTCACGAAAAGCCCGATGAAGAAGATATGGATCATCCCAAACTCAGCGATTTACCCGAGCAAAAAGACATAAATATCGAGAATCTCGACTTTCAGTATGAAGGGCCCCATTCACCCAAAGTACTCGATGCCATTAACCTGACCATTCCCCAAAACAAAGTAACCGCCATTGTGGGAGCCAGCGGAAGTGGAAAAACCACGCTGATAAAATTGTTGCTGGGCTTTTATCCGCCTGTCGAAGGAAAAATCTATATCGGCAAAACCGGACTCGAGAATTTCAGTCAGCGTATGTGGCGCGAAAAGTGTGGGGTGGTGATGCAGGATGGTTATATTTTTTCCGATACCATTGCCAACAACATCGCGGTAAGCGACGAGTCGGTCGATAGGCAGAAACTATTCGAAGCGGTTAAAGTAGCAAACATTCAAAGCTTTGTTGAGGAGCTGCCTTTAGCTTACAATACCAAAATCGGGCAGGAGGGAAGCGGCATCAGTCAGGGGCAGAAACAGCGCATGTTAATTGCCCGGGCGGTGTATAAAAATCCCGATTATATCTTTCTAGACGAAGCCACCAACGCCCTCGATGCCAACAACGAAAAAGTGATTATGGAAAACCTGAACGAGTTTTTTAAAGGGCGCACGGTGGTGGTTGTGGCGCATCGGCTAAGCACGGTTAAAAATGCCGACCAGATTGTGGTGCTCGATAAAGGCAAAATTGTGGAAACCGGAACCCATAAAGAACTGGCCGCCTTAAAAGGGAAGTATTACGAACTGGTAAAAAACCAACTGGAACTGGGGAATTAATTCATATTTTTGTTACACAGAGTTGCACAAAGAAGACACGGAGAATCTCAAAGTTCATTCATGGAAATAAATCAGATTACAAATATAATAATAGGTAAAGCCATTGAGGTACATAAGCAACTAGGCCCTGGATTGCTTGAGTCGGCTTATCAGGAATGTTTAATTTATGAGTTGAAAGAAGCTGATTTGAAAGTTGAAAAAGAAGTTGCTTTGCCTATCATTTATAAAGAAGTAAAGCTTGATCATGGGTATCGAATCGATTTATTGGTTGAAGATAAAGTTGTTGTTGAATTAAAAACCGTTGAGGCATTTACCGATGTACATCAGGCCCAGATATTATCCTATTTAAGATTAGGAAATTATCCTTTAGGTTTATTGATTAATTTTCATGTTAAAATTTTAAAAGATGGGATTCGTAGGTATATTCTCTGAGTAACTTTGAGGTTCTCAGTGGATCTCTGTGAAATAATTAAAAATGACTGAAGAAGTAAATAATATTGAATTACGCTCCGAGGAGGTTCAGGAAATCCTGGGGCATATCCCTTCGCGGATTATTCGCTACGGGGTTACGGTGATACTTAGCGTGGTGCTGGTCTTGTTTGTAGGGAGTTTCTTTTTTAAATATCCCGATATTTTGTCAGCTCCGGTTGAAGTTATCAGTCACAATGCACCTGCTGCGGTAACGGCCAAAGCAAGTGGTAACCTTACCAGTCTTTTTGTTGTCGATTCGCAGCAGGTTGCTGTTAATACTGTGTTGGGTGTGATAAAAAACCCGGCCAATTATTCTCATGTAAATTACTTGAGTCAGCAACTAAAAACTTCAGAACCGGCATTTGCCGATACCGGTCTGCTAGCAAATTTTCCCGACACCTTGCAGTTGGGTTCCATTCAAAATTCTTATGCGGCCTTTTTAAAAGGGGCCACCGATTATTACCAGTTCCGACAATTGGATGCGTTGGGGGCAAAAATTCAGGCGCTGGAACAAAAAAGCATCGAATTGCAGCGTTTTATAGCTCTGGCTGAACAGCAGGTTGTATTAAAAGAGCAGGAATATGAACTGGCTGCAAACAAGTTTGTACGCGATTCCTCACTTTATCGAAAAGAGGTGTTGTCTTTAGCCGAATTTGAGAATGCCCGAAAAGAATTTATTCAGCAGGGATTGGCACTCGGAAACACGCGTTCGGCTGCCGTGAATGCCCGCATGCAGATGCAGGAACTCAGGCAGCAGCTAACCGATTATAAACTGGAAAAGATAAATCAGGAACAGTCGTTATACAATTATTTGCAGCAGTTGGGACAAAACCTCGAAAGCGAATTGAATTCCTGGTTCGACACTTTTGTTTTACTGTCGCCGATGGATGGCATTGTGGCCTTTAATAAAATATGGACCCGGAACCAGATGATTCAAAGCGGACAGGAAGTCTTTACCATTATCCCTTTGCAGGAATCGCGCATTATTGGCCGGGTAACCCTTCCGGTTCAGGGAGCCGGAAAAGTTCGTAGCGGACAGGCCGTAAACCTGAAGTTCGGAAGTTTTCCGCATCAGGAATTTGGTATGGTCCATGCACAGGTTTCGAGTGTTTCGTTGGTGCCGGCCGAGCAATACTATGTGGTTGAAATACAACTGCCCGACACTTTAATTACCAACTATGGATTTGTGCTTCCTTTCACACAAAAAATGCAGGGCACAGCTGAAATTATTACAGACAATTTGCCGTTGATTGTTCGTTTATTTAATCCCTTAAAATCGGTGCTAAAAAAACACTGGGCTGGCGAAACACTACCAAAAGTAAAGAGTTAGTAGTTCCACGCTCCATACTTTGTTTTTGTCTTTACTCTGGAGTCCTAAGTCTGGCGTCTAATTCTGCATCCAGTGATTCAGTATTCCAGTAACCAGTAACCAGTCTACAGTAACAAGTCTGGCGTCAAGGGCTTTAATTTAAATTCTATTCTCAGTAAACTATTAACGTGAGTTCAACATAAGAATATTCATCCCCCTAACCCCCTTCAAAGGGGGACAGCCCCATCTTAGGAAATAAAATAATTTGGAAAATGTGTCCCCTTGAGGTGACTTTAGGGGTGAATTCAATTTCTTTTTAAATAATTTTCATTCTGTTTTTTTACATCGAACTCACGTTATTAACCAGCATCCAGAAACCAGCAACCAGTTTTCGTTCTCCTTACTCCGTTTTCCGTGCTCCGTTTTGTCTGGAGTCTTAAGTCTGTATCGTTTTGCCACCAAGACACTAAATCACAAAGAAAAACACCAAGCTGGTTCGTGGAACTTTGAGCCTTGGTGCCTTCGTGGCAATAAAAAGGCTTAACTTCTCTTAATGCCTTAATGGTTCAATAATAGTGAAAAGTGAAAAATTAATAGTGAATAGTGAACAGCGAAGTCTTGGGTCTGGCATCTAAGTTCTGCAATCCAGTGATTCTGTGATTCAGTATTCCAGTAACCAGTCTTCAGTAACCAGTCTGGCGTCAAGGGCTTTAATTTAAATTCTATTCTCAGTAAACTATTAACGTGAGTTCAACATAAGAATATTCATCCCCCTAACCCCCTTCAAAGGGGGACAGCCCCATCTTAGGAAATAAAATAATTTGGTAAATGTGTTCCGCCCCGGCAGAGACTTTAGGGGTGAATTCAATTTCTTTTTAAATAATTTTCATTCTGTTTTTTTACATCGAACTCACGTTATTAACCAGCATCCAGTCACCAGCCACCAGTTTCCGTATTCTCATGTCTTAAGTCTTTTGTCTTAGGTCTCATGTCTTAAGTCTAGTGTCTAAGGTCTCACGTCTTAAGTCTAATTTCTAAACTCTAACCTCTAAGTTCTATATTCAAACACCAATGAACAATTATTGTCCTATCCCATTAACCGCATTTTTTCTTACATTTGCCCAACTAAAGTAATCATTATGTTGGTATCGATGACAGGATTTGGTAAGGCGGTTTGCGAACTGGCAAACAAAAAACTTACCATCGAAATAAAAAGTTTAAACAGCAAGCAATTGGATGTTAATTCGCGGATGCCCGGTTATTATCGCGAAAAAGAACTCGAAGTACGTAACCTTATCTCGAAACACCTGGAACGGGGTAAGATTGAATTCAGTATGTATGCCGAAATATCGGGAACCGAAAACAATTCGGTTATCAATACCGATTTGGTAAAAGCCTATTATCAGCAGTTGCTGGCATTGTCGGGCGAGTTGGGCGTAGCTGACAAAGGCGAATTGCTTTCCATAGTAATGCGCATGCCCGATACGCTAAAAACCGAGCGTGAAGAGCTTGACGAAAGCGAATGGACCCTTGTTTTGGGAAGCATTGAAAAGGCTTTGGCCGATGTAATGAAATACCGTCGGCAGGAGGGTGCCGCTCTGGAAAAAGACATCCGCATCCGCATCGAAAAAATTGCTGACTTGCTCAGTCGGGTGAAAGACTTTGAAAAAGAGCGCATGGAGCGTGTTAAACTGCGTTTGCGCCAAAACCTGAAAGAGCTGTCGGAGAGCGATGAGTTCGATGAGAACCGCTTTGAACAGGAATTGATTTTTTATCTCGAAAAACTCGATGTGACCGAAGAAAAGGTTCGTTTGGCGCATCATTGCGAGTATTTTTTAAAGAATATGGACAAAGAGGAACCTGTAGGCAAAAAACTGGGTTTTATATCGCAGGAAATGGGCCGCGAAATCAATACCCTGGGTTCAAAAGCCAACGATTCCGATATGCAGAAGCTGGTCATTAAAATGAAAGACGAGCTGGAAAAAATAAAAGAACAATTGTTAAACGTACTTTAGGCAACAAGCATTATGGAAGGAAAACTGGTTATTTTTTCTGCGCCCTCGGGTTCGGGCAAAACCACCATCGTGCGCTACCTGCTTAACAAGGATCTGAAACTGGAGTTTTCTATCTCGGCCTGTAACCGGCCACCCCGGGGAAACGAAGAGCACGGTAAGGATTATTATTTTTTATCTACCGAAGAATTTCAAAAGCGTATTGCCAACAACGAGTTTGTAGAGTGGGAAGAGGTTTACGAAGGTCGGTACTACGGAACTTTGAAATCGGAGATGCAGCGAATCTGGGAAAAGGGCAATCATGTGCTGTTCGATGTCGATGTAAAAGGCGGCATCAGCCTGAAAAAGATTTTTGGGCCTCAGGCTCTTTCCATTTTTGTGATGCCTCCCTCGGTTGAGGCCTTAAGCCATCGTTTAAACAAACGCGGAACCGACAGTGCCGACGAAATTGCCCGGCGCCTGGCCAAAGCTCAGCACGAAATGACATTTGCCCCTCAGTTCGACCATGTGGTGGTTAACGACGAACTGTTTCAGGCTAAAAACGAAGCCGAACAGCTTTTAATTAATTTCCTGAATAAAAACTAAGATTCTGCAAGAATGTACGGCTTCCAAAAAATAGCAATCGGAATCGAAACAATCACTTAGTAAGACCGGGAAGCTGAGAACTTGTTCGAAGATCGCCCGGCCGCACTTAGTGATTGTAAAGATGTAGATGCTATTTTTTGGTGCCTTGACCTTTTTGCTTCGTTTTTGGGTCGACCGAGCTTGCGAGCTCATGACCGAAGGGAATAACCCAAAAATGAAGAGCCCAGCCGGCTTTAGGCGAAAGTAAATTCTTTTTTGCTAAATCTCTACAGGTTGAGTTATCAATAAGAAATGAAAGCAATTTTATTTATTTTTACCGAAAACAGATAAAAAACAAAATAGCGAACCATGCCAGCAACCGGACTTTATTTTGGTTCATTTAATCCCATCCACATCGGGCATCTGGCTATAGCCAATTACCTGCTCGAATATGGAAGCCTGAGTGAACTATGGTTTGTGCTTAGTCCGCAAAATCCCTTAAAACAAAAAAGCACCCTGCTTCCCGATTATCAGCGCCTTGAGATGGTTACCCGTGCCCTGCGCGATTATCCCCGTTTTAAAGCTTCGAACATCGAATTTGGTCTGCCGCAGCCATCATACACGTCCGATACCCTGGCTTATCTCGACGAGAAGTTTCCCGGCCGGGAATTTGTTTTAATTATGGGCGAAGACAACCTGAGCTCCTTCGAAAAATGGAAAAACTACGAATGGATACTCGAAACCCGAAAAATACTGGTCTATCCGCGTCCGGGAACCGAACCTTCGGTTTTTCACCGGCACCCTAACGTACGGCTGATTCAGGCCCCATTGATTGAGATTTCGTCGAGCTTTATCCGCAAAGCCATTAAGCAGGGCAAAGATGTGCGCTTCTTTCTCCCCGAAGGTACCTGGAATTATCTGGATGAGATGAATTTTTATAAATAGGGTTTGGAAGTCTATTAGGAAATACTGATTTAATAAATTAGACCAAAATATAATTTGAGATTTAAACAAAATACCAGCACAAATTGGTATCGGAGCTTGAAAAAAATACAATTGAAATCGAAGCTATCACTTAAAAAGATCGGGAAGCTGAGAACTTATGCGAAGTATGGATTGAAAGATTTGCAGGCTTTGAAAAATCTTATACAAAGCGATCTCCCCTGATCCAGGGGAGGTGTCCGCCTTAGCGGACAGAGGGGTGTAGCAAAGTAAAAACACCTTTCCCCAGAAGAGAAAAATGATATTCATTTCAGGTGGGTTTCAGGAATATTTTTTTCACTTGTTTGGCTGAATGGAATTCCAGGTAACTTTTTGTTATTCTACTAAGGAGATTAGGAAAATATGGCAAGTTTAGGGGTAATGCATCCGTTTTTTTTCTTCCGCTCAAAACCATTCCCCCCGCTTTTTGTTATGCTTGGGTGAAAATGAAACGGAAACAAACATACGCAGTTTTCGCAGGCCTGTTACTGAGCCTGGGAGTCTTTTTCCCGGCTTTGGCGCATCGGCCTGAATTACCCATCTTACCAAAACCTTGTACAATGAAAACAGAATTGGCAACCTTTGGCGGCGGATGCTTTTGGTGCACCGAGGCTATCTTTGAACGTCTGGAAGGGGTTGTGGCTGCCACCTCGGGATATTCCGGCGGAGCAACCAAAAATCCCACCTATAAAGAGGTGTGTACCGGACGAACCGGCCATGCTGAAGTAATTCAGGTGGAATTTAACCCCGATATCATTTCCTATACCGATTTACTCGAAGTGTTCTTTAAAACTCACGATCCCACCACAAAAAACCGGCAGGGAGCCGATGTAGGGAATCAATACCGTTCCATAATTCTTTATCACAATGCAGCACAGCAGGCAGTAGCCCAACAAGTGATGGATGCCCTGAATGCGGAAAAAATTTGGAACGACCCCATTGTAACTGAATTGGAACCCTTCGAGGTGTTTTACAGCGCCGAGGCTTACCATCAGGAGTATTACGAGAACAATGCCGGGCAAATGTATTGCCAGATGGTAATAAATCCCAAAATAGAAAAGTTCGAAAAGCTTTTCAGTACAAAACTTAAAACGAATCAGTAAAATGCTCAAGTGATTGGGAATAAAAAAATTTAACAAGGAGATATAAAATGAAAACGTGTATATCAATGTCGTTTAGTTTAGCCTATTTTCCTCTACGTCACGTCGGAAGGACTTGCTTTGTTCCATCGGAGTAAGTATCCCCTTGAGGGGATTTAAGGGGTGACTTTATTTAACTAAACAACATAGCGTTATATTCGGAGAAAATATTTATGAATCTCCGGAATAAGATGATGTCCGGATTTACCGGCCCAGCCGGCTTGAGGCGAAAAACAAGTTAAATGAAGTAATTAGTTTTTTTGCTTACATCAAACGATAAAGAATTGCTAATAAATAGATCAAATTAAACCTATGGACAAACTGGTAGTGATAAACCAAAAAGAAGACATCTTTGAAACTTACCGAAACACGCCCATTGGCGATTTACTGGAATACCAAAACCTGAACCGGCCCTTTGAACTTCACGAAAGCGCCAAACTTTTGGTAGGCATGTGCATGGATAACCGCAAGCACCTGACCATTCCCGAAAACTTTGCCTACATCATCAGGGCGGGAGGCGCCAACCTGCGGTACAGTGAATTTAAGGTGTCGTATGCCATCTCGGTGGGAGGGGTTGGGCACATTGCTTTAATTGGTCATAATAATTGCGGCATGGTTAATTTAAGCGCCCGTAAAGACCAGTTTATCGACGGATTGGTGGCCAAAGCTGGTTGGAACCGCGATACCGCCGAACAGCATTTTAATCATTTTGAACCCATGTTCGAGATTGCTAACGAAGTCGATTTTATTTGCAGCGAAGCCAAACGACTGCGTATGCGCTATCCAAAAATCCTGATTGCCCCCATGATGTACAATGTCGACGATAATAAGCTGGCCCTGATTCGCGAGGAGTAAGATTCTGGAGCATGAAGTCAACCGGATTGAAAACCGGGGATTAAGGTAAACCTGAAAGTTCCGGAGCAGGTAAATTCTTCCTGCTTTGATTAAAAAAGTGTTTTAAAGTGTTCCCGAGCGACAGGTTGGCAGCTTAACGGTGTTTTTTGCCAAAACTACCGGTCGGTAGCTCCAAAACGCTGTTAATGTAAAATCCTAGCCTAAGATTTCACATTCTTCTGTGTTTTTACCAAAACCTAGGCTAAGTTTTCACATTTTTCGTGTTTTTACGAAAACCCAGGCTAAGTTTTCACATTTTTTGTGTTTTTTATGAAACCTAGCGTAGGAAATCACTTTCAAACGTTTTTTTGTTGAAATCTGCAGAAGGTTTATGCATTCAACGGGTTTTAGCACTCAATTTAGGCTAAGTCTTTTTGTGCTGATGATTGGGGCTTAGTTCACCATGGAATTCGCTCATTACTGTGTTTATTAGCTTTGTTGTAGATTTTGGTACTAGTATTTAGACTTTTCTTCTATTGGTTTAAAGGTTCAGTTTTACTTATTATTTGTTTGACTTCATAAGAAAAGAGCTACTAAAAAAATCCGCACAATAATTTGACGTTACGTAACGAATACGTTACATTTGCATCATGAGAGAAATTGACATTACTGAAAAATGTTTAGATTTCATCGATAAGCAAGGAATTCGTGTTTCGGATAAGTTTTTTCAACTTATTGAAATCATGGGTGAAGTAAAGATTGTACACGCAAATTTTGTAAAGAAATTAAAAAATACGCCGTTTTATGAACTGCGAATAAAGGCAGGAAATGAATATCGAATTGTAATTTTTGCCATCGATCATTTAAACTTTTCAGAATGCTCCCGGGCAGTATGTTTAAATGGTTTTGTAAAAAAATCGAATAAAGATTATCTAAAAGCATTAAATGAAGCGGAGCGAATTTTAGAAGTGTATTTAAAAAGCAGGGAACTATGAAAATTATGAAGGCTTCCGATTTATTAGCAGAACGCTATGGCAAGGAAGGAACAGCCAGCAGGGAGGAATTTAAAGAATCCGCTTATTCCTGGTATTTTGGAGAAATAATCAGGAATCGACGAAAAGAATTAAATATGAGTCAGGAAGAACTGGCAGAGGCAGTAGGTAAGAAGCGCCCTTATATTTCGAGGATTGAAAATGGAGAAGATATTCGACTGTCGAACCTTTTGCTGGTCGCAAATGCACTGGACTTATCCTTACAGTTGATTGCAAGGTAAACCATGTAAATCGGGTCATTTCTGAACTCAAATGGCCTGTTCCGATTGAAAATCAGGCTTTGTAGTTAATGGGTAAGCGTGTTGTTTCGAATTAATTCCTCAAAGCAAGGGCACTTGCTGCATTAATCAATTTAAACTGGTTTTTTTAGTATCATGTATTAAAAAAAAACAGGATGGTTTATGGTTCTGACAAAAAAATAACTTATTTTCGTCTTAAACCAAATAACACCCATCCATGAAAAAGAAGTTAAGAATCCAGCTATGGGTTTTATCTTTATTTGTAGGGCTTTGCAACGTAGCACAAGCTCAAACTGATAGTATTTCTATTGCCCTTTTCGATTTTACCAACGAGAGTTTTCAGACGCAACCTTTTAAATTGCAGGGTCCCGTACATTTTTACTGGCAGGCTTTGCTCGAGCCGGAGCAGCTAAAGCAGGAAACAGTTAGCGGGCAAAAACTGGTGGCGCAGTTGCCGGGCCCCTGGACTAAAATTACCGGACCCGACGGTAATAAATTACCGGCACAGGGTTACGGAACCTATTGTTTTACCCTGAGGGTTCCCAATGCCAACCGGGTTTATGGCTTAAAGCTGTACAGTATTTTTACCGCCTACCGGCTTTATGCCAACGGCGAAGAGCTGGCTTCGGTGGGGCAGGTTGGAAATACGGCCGAAAGCAGTGTTCCCCAGTTTTTAACCAACGAGATTTCCCTGCCGGTGCTGAAAAGTGGCGAGGCCCCCTGGCAAACTATCGAAGTGGTGATGCAGGTTTCCAATTTTCATCACCGTCGGGCGGGAGCGCAGCAGCCCATGTATTTCAGTACCATGCACAACATTCTTTGCAGCTCAAAAGACAGTTTTATTCTCAACCTGCTGCTAATCGGTATCATTCTTATCATAGGTTTTAACCACCTGTTGATGTATTTTCTGCGCCGCTCCGATGTGTCGAACCTGATGTTTGGCATTCTGAGTATGGTAATGATACTGCGAAACATTTCGACCGGCGATCGCCTCCTGACTTATTGGTTACCCGGTATGAACTGGGAATTGCTGGTTAAACTCGATAATTTCTCGGGTTTTGCCACCATCACCCTTTTTGCCTATTATTTTTACTTCATCTTCCGTCGCGAGTTCCCCAAATTCATGTTTTACCTCATCATGGCCCTGGGTGTGATAATCACCCTTTTGGTGTTTGGAACCCCAGCCTGGTTTTACGGACAATTCCGGTTGCTTTTTGAAGTTTACATCGGTCTGGGCGGACTTTACCTGACCTTTGGGGTATTGTTGCCGGCAGCCCTGAAAAAACGCACCGGGGGCTTAATTACCTTTATCGGGATGCTGGTACTTTATGTAACGGCCATCAGCGACGTACTGGTGAGCATGGGACTCATACAAATTGCTTATGTAGCGCCTTATGGCATTGCGGTGTTTATGTTGCTCCAGTCGTATCAACTAACACGCAAGTCGGCATCGGCTTTACGAAACAATCAGGTACTGGCCGGTGAATTGGAACGCGAGAAACAAAACCTGGAATCGAATATTGAGAAACGCACCCAGGAATTGCAAAAACAGGCCGAAGAATTGCAAAAATACCGCGACGAGCAGGAAAAGCAGAGTTTTGTGACCACCAATCTGAACCAGATTACCGGCGTGATGCATCAGCACAAAGATAATTTTACGGTTTTAGCCGATCAGCTCCTGGCCACGCTTATAAAAGCCGTAAACGGGCATTTGGGAGCGCTGTATTTGTACGAGAACGAAAACGACCACGAATGCCTGCGTCTGTTGGCCCATTATGGCCTGAGTGCCGAATCTGCTATTGAAGAACTTGGGGTAAACGAAGGAATTACCGGCAAATGTTTTAGCAGTGGCAAGGCATTGTATATGGAATCCTTACCCGACAAATATTTTTCAATCAGTTCCGGATTGGGAAGTTCTTCACCCAAAGATTTGGCGCTGCTACCGCTGATTAACGACCAAAAGGTAATTGGCGTGGTCGAGATAGCCTCTTTTAAACCTTTGGAATACTGGCATCGCGAGTTTTTAACTAAAGCACTGGTGAGTATTGCTGCCCAGTTACAGATTGTTCAGTTAAACAGCAACAGCCAGAAAGTATTGGAACATTATAAAACCTACCAGGAAGAATTGGAACGCAAAGAAGCCGAATTCCGTGAATTGCAACTGGAATTAGCGGCGCTTCGCGAAGCAGCTGAAAATTCAAACTAGGTAATAGTGCAAAATTGATTTTCTTAAATTATCTTCCTTTGTTAATTCATAGCCAATTGAGATTAATATGTTAAAGTAAATTATCTTGTGGTAACGGCTTATTAATTAAGATAAATGCTAGAAAAGAAACAGAATGGCTTCGAAAAAATAGTCATCAGAATCGAAGCAATCACTTAGTAAGACCGGGAAGCTGATCCCGCTTTGCGGGAGAAGATCACCCGGCCGCACTTAGTGATTGTAAAGAAGAAGATGCTGTTTTTTTGATCGTCTTGACTTTTTTGCTTCGTTTTTGGGTCAAGCCAAAAATGAAGAGCCCAGCCGGCTTGAGGCGGCAATAATCCCATTATTGTCGTTACTATATCGATGTAGTTCAATAAAGGAGTGTATCAGACTTTATTTATTTTCACCATAAATTTCATTTGACTTTTGCTTACTGTTTATGGTGGTTTATGAATACATTTCGCTATGAAAGCTCTTTTGGTTAGGTAAAAGAATCGAATAATTGGTAGAGAAGGTTTTTCCTTCCTTTAAATAACAGCCGTGTTTCCTCTAGTTTTCATGTGTATATTTATCCATGATAACCGCACAGGTAGCGTCGCCGGTAATGTTTAGAGCGGTGCGCAGCATGTCAAAAATCCGGTCGAGGGCGTATAACAGGGGCAAACCAATAATTGGAATATCGGCCGAAAGCAAAACAGCCACAACCAGCAGCGTAGGCCCCGGTACACCGGCTTGTCCAATGGAACCAATGGTTGCCGTAAGAATTATGGCAATGTATTGTCCCATGCTTAAGTCGATGCCAAACATTTGCGCAAAAAACACAGCAACCGTAGCATAATAAATAGCGGTACCATCCATATTTATGGTGGCTCCCAGCGGAAGGATAAACGAACCGGCTTCTTTTGAAACCCCCAGCTTTTCTTCGCAAACTTCCATGGTTACCGGTAAAGTAGCCATCGACGATGAGGTGGAAAGGGCTACCATTTGAGCTTTAAACATTTCGGCAAAGAACTTACGTACCGGCATCTTCGAAAAAGCTTTGAGTACGAAAGGGTAAAACACAAACATGTGAAGCAATATACCTAAAGTGTAAACGAACACCAGTTTCATCACCAGCATCAGCATGTCGAATCCAAAAGTTCCGATGGAATCGGCCATTAAGCCAAACACACCAATGGGAGCGGTGTACATTACAATTTTTATCATCCAGATAAGTGGTTCAATAATCATGTCGCAGCCCTTAACCACGGTTTCGCGTTTCGATTGGGTGAGGGTGGAAACGCCAATACCAAAAAGCAGGCAAAAGAAAATTATCTGAAGAATATTTCCTGAAACCAGCGCTTCTATTGGGTTGTCGGGAATAACAGCAAGCAGGGTTTCCCAAAATCCGGGTTGTGCCACCGGACCGGCATCTGAACTATCGAACAGGTGTTGCACCTGACTTACATCGAGTCCTTCTCCCGGTTTAAATATAACCGCCAGAACCAGGCCCAAAACTACGGCAAAAGCTGTGGTAAGCATGTACCAGGCAAAAGTTCCGATGCCCATTTTTCCGGCCGATTTGGTGGCACCCAGCGATGCGGCTCCCGAAACAATGGAAACGGCTACCAAAGGAATCACCAGCATTTTAATCAGTTTCATGAACAATTCGCCAAAAGGGGCAAATATTGAGGCACTTTCGCCCATGAAGGCACCCACAAGAATTCCCAGTACCATGGCAATCAATATTTGAAAGCCCAGGTTTTTTAGTAATTTTTTTGCCATGTATCTTGCTTTTATGGTTTCAGCCTGCTAATGTAGAAAAATCAACAAACTTTTCAGGATAATTTTTTAGCTTAAAAAACAGTTGACGAATTAGTTTATTCTTTGGGTCTTTTAGTTGAAACGCAGCTCAACAAAAACCGGAAAATGATCCGAAGGATACCTTCCCTCTTTTCGGTCGTTGAGTACGGCATGTTTTTCAACTGTAAAAGCTCCGGGCGACACAAAAATATAGTCGATGCATTGAGTGGGCTCTTGGTCGATCCTGAAACCATTAAAAGTAGCTCTTGTTCCGTAAGTAAAAGCGCTTAGATCCCGGGTATTTTCCAAGTGTAAGGAAATAAGCCGGATGGGTTCACTTTCGGGACTGGCATTAAAATCGCCCATTAAAATTACCGGAAGCTTAGCGCTGTTTAGTTCATCGATACGTTGCCTTACCAGTTTTATACTTTCCAGGCGGGCTTTTTCGCCCATATGATCCAGGTGAAAGTTAAAAACCCAAAATTTTTGCTGTGTTTCCTTGTCCAGGAAGAGGGCGTGGGTACAAATTCTGGGGAAAGCAGCATCCCAGCCTTTTCCCGGCGTATCGGGAGTTTCCGAAAGCCAGAACGTGGCTTGTTGTAAAACCGAGAAGCGGTTTTTGTTATAAAACAGGGCGCTGAATTCTCCCTGTTGGTCCCCGTCGCGGCCCAGACCAACAAAAGCAAAATTGAGCAGAGCGCTGTCGAGATAATGCATTTGATGAGGCTGAGCTTCCTGAACCCCAAAAATAGCCGGCTCATAAAAGCGAATTACGTCCGAAACCAGAGTTTTCCGATGTGGCCAGGCATTGGAACTATCACTGGCCAGGTCTAAACGGATGTTGTAGCTCATAACCTTTAGGGTTTGCGCTTCGATATAACCGGTACAAAAAACCACACAAAAAAGTAACAAAAGTGTCTTCATATTCCTGCTGAATTAATGAGAATCGAATATAGCCTGAATCGGGAAGAAAAACACACCATATAAACGTAAAAATTCAGCAATACTTAAAAGCGGATGCCAAAGCGAACCGAAAAGCGGTTAAAATACATGTCTTCTGAAATCTCGTCGTACCACCAGTCGGTAAGTTTGTAATGCATCTCGGCGTAACGATACCCAAAGGCAATTAAAAGCGGGGCTTTACGTGTTGAAGCGAAAATATAGCCTACTTCGGCGTTAAAAAAGCTTCCGCCCCTGTTGTCGATAATCTGGTTGTAAGGATCATAGGGTTTTTCCAGCGAAAGCGAATACCCGCCCAAAACACCAACAAATAGTTCGTCGCCCGAAGCTAAAGGAACAAAGGCCTTCAGGTTTCCACCGATGGGAATGGTCGATTCATTAATCAGCTCAAGTCCGGTGCTTAATCCCATCGAAAAAAACGGACCAATTCCCAGATTGTGTTCGGTGAGTAAACTCAATGGGGCTTCCTGCTGGTTTTTTGAAGAGCCAATTAAATAGCCGGCAGTAAGGTATCCCTGGTAATGTAGTTCTGGTTTTGTTGCTTGGTTATTGCGGGTTCCTATTAGCTGTTCTTTAGCGATTACCATATGGCTTTCTTCGTTTAAGCGAATGGTAACCAGGGAATCGTTGTTCCCGCTGATGGTTCCCACCAAAATACTTCCTCCTTTCAGGTACAAGGTGTCGGGTTGGCTTTGTGCGAGGCTTATCAGGCTTAGCATAAACATCCATTGAGTAAGTAAAAAGTATCTCATAACATTAAGCTTACGGTATAATAAAATTGGTTCTGGCGGAATTTTTCATTCATGTTTCCGGTGCATTAGATTCACTTTTTAAGCATTGGGTTGCTAGGCGAATAAAAAAAATCACGTTCAACGCAACCCTTTTTAATTTCCTTGCATCTGCCCCTTGCCGAGCCGGTAAAGTACTAATTAGTTAACTAAATGCTATACACTTATGAAAACACTCCGCGCTTTGTTCTTTATTAAAGGACTAATTATTTTATTGGTTTTGGCATCGTGTCAGGATACCATTACCCGCACGTACCAGGTTAACACTCCGGTTTACATGAGTTACGACGATTTACGCGCTTCATTTAAATCGACCAGTGCGCAAGAAATTGTTCAATCGGGAAAGATTTATTTTAAAGATGATTTTATTTATGTCAATGAATTTCAAAAGGGAATTCATATCATCGACAATTCCGACCCGGCAAATCCTCTAAATCTTAAATTTATTGAGATACCGGGAAATATTGATTTGGCAATAAAAGGGCAGTTATTGTATGCCGACAGCTATGTTGATTTGCTAACCATCGATATAAGCGATTTGGAAAATATTGTGGAGGTGGACCGCGATACCAATGTGTTTCCATACATTATTCCTGATTATGAAGTAGGAATTGTTGAATCGGTTGATCAAACCAAAGGTGTAATTGTAGGCTATGAAGTTTCGGAGCGGAAAATGAATGTTGAAGATGCCGGATTTTTCTATGAGAAGTTTGGCTGGCGTTCCGAAGTGTTATTTACCAGCGATTTGGCCGCAGGAGGAACAGGAGCCGAAACTACCGGTACCGGTGGTTCCATGGCCCGTTTTGTAGCAAGCGGAAACTACCTTTATGTGGTCGATAATGCCTCGTTGAAAGTATTTAATACTACACAAAGTCAGGATCCGGTTTTTGAAAAGAATGTGGCCATTGGCTGGGATATTGAGACACTTTTCCCCTATCAGGATAAACTTTTTATAGGAAGTCAGGCGGGTATGTATGTTTACAGCATTCAGGATCCTTCAACTCCGGCTTTTATTTCACAATTCCGTCATGCCACCGCCTGCGACCCGGTTGTGGTAAGTGGTAATTATGCTTACGTTACTTTACGGGGTGGAAATTTGTGTGGAGCCATCGAAAGTCAGCTTAATGTGATTGATATTTCAGTAATTGAAGAACCCAAACTGCTGGCTACTTATTCAATGGAAGAACCTTATGGTTTAGGCGTCGACGATACCGTGCTTTTTGTTTGTGATGGCGCTGCCGGACTAAAAATTTATAATGCATCGAATCCCCTGACTATTGATGAAAATAAATTGGTACAATACCCCGATAATCAAGCTTTCGATGTAATTCCCATGGGAGATGTGTTAATAATGATTGGCACCGATGGATTGTTTCAATACGATTATTCCGATTTGAATAATATTCGTGAATTGAGCCATATTGCTATTTATGGCAATTACTAGTTCAAGTTTTGTTCAATAAATCGATTGCCCGGGCGAGAGTCCGGGTTTTTTCTTACCCTTAAAAGTTAGCTCTATAACATACGTTTAACTGAGTTAAATCAGCTCCCGCTTTTGTGTTCCTTTGCTAAGGAACTATACTTTTGCAGCAAATTTTATTGAGGTGCTAAAAAAGGTAGTTACAGGGGTAGTTTTAGTTATTTTGGCGGGTTTTTCCTTATCGGCTTCCGAATCGGAGGCTGTTTCCAGTACAAAACCTTCAATCAGCCTGTTTGCTTATGGCGAATTGGTGAGCACGCATGTTTGGCGTGGAGGCAAAAGTGGAAATGCGCCGGCTTTTGAGCCTATGGTGGAACTAAGTCGGAATAATTTTACTTTGGGAAGCTGGGCTGCCATAACTTTTGACGGTTTGTACCGCGAATTGGATCTTTACCTGACCTATTCGGTGGGCGATTTTACCCTGGGATTGTACGATTATTATTGCCCCCCGGCTAAACCCGGCGTGGCCGATTTTTCTACCTTTTCGGGGCCGGAAACTTTCCACTTATATAGTTTCGATGCGGTGTATCAGGGTTCATCTAAACTGCCTGTAAAATTAACAGCCAGTGTTATGATGTATGGCATGGATGTGGAAGCAGAAAGTGGCGATCCTTACTTTTCAACTTATCTTGAAGCTGTTTATGTAAAGAAATGGGAACATTGGAGCGCAGGTGCAACCATGGGTTTTACAACGCACAAAGGTATTTATGCCCATAAAGCGGCAATGGTTCATGCTGAGCTTACTATAAAACGCAAGTTTAGTTTTAAAGAAGTCAGTATTCCGGTTTTTGCCAAAACCATTTACAATCCTTACGCCGATAAATTATATGTGCTGGGAGGTGTGGCTTTTCAGCTGAGTCATCGCTGGTAGTATTGGTTCAAAGCCATCAGATTTTCCTGTTGTTGCGCAATTAATTCCAAAGCTTCCGAATAATTCTGCGATTCCATTAAATAGCCACGCAAGCGTCCGGCGCCCGGGAATTCCTGGAGGTAAATCTTAAAAAAACGTTTCAGTATGTGGTAATTCTTTTCGCTTCCCCAGGTTGAGGCATAAAGTTCAATGTGTTTTTTTAGTAGTTGCAGTCGTTGGTTTACATCAATAACCTGAGCCTGTTGATTAAACATCCAGGGGTTTTTAAAAACTCCGCGTCCAACCATTACACCATCGAGTTGGTGGTTATTTATATGTTGCAAGGCTTGCTCGTAGCTGTCAATATCACCATTTCCTATAATTTGGGTAAGGGGCGAAAGCTGGTTTCTTAATGGAATAGTTTTGCCAATCTCGTTCCAGTCGGCCAGACCTTCCGACATTTGTTTTTGAGTTCGCCCGTGGATGGTAATGGCTGCAGGCATACAGCTTAACAACTCAGAAATCCACTTTTCCGTTTCAATCTGATTAAAGCCAATGCGCGTTTTCACCGAAACCGGAAGGTTGCTTCCTTCCTGTGTAGCTAAAACTATTTCTTTGGCCAGTTCGGGGAATTTTATTAATGCGGAACAAGTGGCTTTTTTTACTACTTTTTTCACGGGACAACCCATATTAATGTCGATGCCGTCGAAAACATTCAAAGCACTGAGGTATTGCGCCACCTGATGAAATTTTTCCGGTTCATTGCCCCATATTTGTGCCACTAATTTTGTGTTTCTGTCTTTCAGTAAGCTGCGTTCCGATGCACTTACCTGTAAGCGTTGGGCTACTTTATCGTGTCCCCGTTTATCGAGTAAACCATCGATAGAAGTGAACTCGGTAAACACCACGTTCAATGCCTTTGGTTCCGAAACCGACATAAGCACCTCGCGAAAGACCGTATCTGTTACGTCTTCCATGGGAGCCAGAATAAAAAATGGTTTGTTTGCTGTTTGCCAGAAATTCATTATACCGGTTGGCTTTGTTCGTTAAGGGCTTTCATTAAATGCGGACGAAGCCGGCTTTTGAATATTTTACTGGCCGCGTATTTTTCGTGACGTAACACCCGTAATTTGCGTTGTTCTTCAATAGGCAAGGCAATTATTTCTTTACAATCGTTCGAGCAGCATCCATTGTATTCCGCTTTACAGTCGGGGCACTGAATAAAAAGCAGGTGACAATCGTCGTTGGCACAATTGGTATGCGTATCGCACAAAGCACCACATTGATGGCAATGTGCAATTACCTGACCATCGATGGTTTCGCCCAGGCGTTGGTCGAATACAAAATTTTTACCCACAAACTTCGATTGCAGTCCTTTTTGCTTTATATCGTGTGCATAAGCAATAATTCCTCCGTGCAGCTGATTTACATCGTTAAAGCCATGATGCTTCAGGTAAGCGCTGGCTTTTTCACAACGAATACCGCCGGTGCAATACAAGAGAATTTTCTCGTCTTTTTTGTGATTAAATTCCTTTACCACCAAATCAATTGCCTGGCGAAAGGTATCAGCGTCGGGGCAATATGCATTTTCAAAGCGTCCAATTTCGCTTTCATAGTGGTTTCGCATATCAATAACAATTGCTTTTCCGCCGGCTACGTGTTCATGAAATTCTTCAGGTTCTAAATGCCGGCCCACATTGGTAACATCGTAGGCATGGTCGTTTAATCCATCGGCTACGATTTTAGGACGCACTTTTATGGTAAGTTTAAAAAATGATTTTCCATCGTCTTCAACCGCATATTTTATGGGCATATTAGTCAGTTCTGTATGATTTTGCAAACCATTCAAAAAAGCCTCAAGATGCTGTTCCGGCACGCTCATTTGTGCATTGATGCCTTCGTGAGCCACATAAATACGTCCTTTGCATTGTAAAGCCGACCATTCCGTAAACAACTGATCGCGAAACTCCTGCGGATGATCCAAATAAACGTAGCGATAAAAAGAAAAAGTAATCCGCTTAAAGGGTTCTTCTTCTAATTCTTTAATTAATTGCTCCTTACTCTTTTTATTGTATAAAATCATAATAAAATACCTAAAAGTCTTAAAAGGATGCAAATATAAAATTTATTTGGAATGGATTTAAATAATAGTTCTATTTCAGAAAAAAATTGCAGAATAATGATTGAACCAAAAGGAAAGAATGGAAAGATGTGTTTATTTACTTCTTCGGATTGTGTTTATTGTAATTGGCGTAAGTAGTATTTGATCTTTTTCCTGCCCTTTTTGTATTGCATTTACTACTTCCATACCCTTAATAACCCGCCCAAAAGCAGCAAAGCCCTGACCGTCGGGATTGCGTTTTCCGCCAAAATCCAATTCAGGTTGTTTGCCAATGCAGATAAAAAAATCGCATTGGGCTGAATTGGGCGTGTCGCGGGCCATCGATATGGTTCCGTTGGTGTGTTTAATTCCGGTTTTGCGGGTCGATTCCAAAGGGATGGGTTCGAGTCTAAGGTTTTCAGGTAAATCGCCACCTTGTATTACTTCTATTTTAATGCTGCGATGTTTTTCGTTTTCGGGTGTGCAAACCCTGAAAAAATTGCTGCCATCGTAAGCGTGCCCGTCAACATATTTTAGAAAATTTTCTACAGTAATGGGTGCTTTTTCGGGAAAGAACTCAAGCACAATGGGTCCGAGTTCTGTTTCGATGGTACATTGTATAGTCGATTCTTTGGTTTGGCAAGCTGCCAGACTGAAAAGTATTAAGATCAATAAGATGAACGGTCTGCTGCTCATGCTTTAACCGGATTTTTTACCATGATGCGTGCTCCACGATAAAAGAACCAGGCGCTGATGGCCATAAAACTATGGCTCATATCGAAATGATTGAACCATTTATGCAAGCCCCATTGGTTCATAAAAAACAAAGCAGCAATGGCAGCAAAGCCAACGGCAATTAAAAAATTGGCACTTCCCTGACTTCGGGTCTTTATGAAAATTACCGCATTAAAGCTTAAAACAATCACCATGAATCCATAAAAAGTATGCACCTCGACAAAGAAAAAATTCAGGGTCGAAAAAGTTATGGCCACAAAAAAGAGCAGTTCAAAAACGTTGAACCAGGCAAAAAACTTTCCAACCGCCGGTTTAATAAATTTTCGGGCATATTCAATCGAAGCCCGTTCCACGAGCATTACTGCAAACATACTGGTTAGCCATCCCGGCAATTTCCAGGGATTGGCTGCTGCATTCATTTTATTCTCGGGAATTACATGGGTTATAAATTCAATCCATCCGGTTGAAAGCTCCCATTGGGCTTTAAATGCGTACAAAAAACCATGTCCTATGACGCCTCCAATAAAAGTGGCAATTCCCATCGAAAGAAAATAATATTTTAAATACACATGTACTTTATTTTTTAAGGAAAGCTTGTAGAGTTTGAAGTAAGCATAAAAACAAACCGCTGATACAATCAGGTCGGTTAAAACGGTTACCGGTTCGTCAATACGCAGGTTGCCAATAAAAATACTTGTGTGTTCAAATACCATACGAATTATTTTTTAAGCTAATATATTATAGTTTACTATAAAGTAAAACATAAAATAGCAAATTGTTTAGAGGATTTTGTAGAATACAAGTGTGGGCTGCCGGGAGGCAGCCCAATAATTTCGCACTTGATTAATTAACCCATGAAAAAGTAACAAAATGAAGTGAAGAGTGTCCTCAAATATAACACATATTTCATGAATAATTCAAAAATTGCCCGATTAATTTTAAAAATATTTGGCAGTTTAGTTTCAGGGCATAAAAAGTAATGTATATTTTACTGGTAATCAGAAAGCCATTTTGAATTTATGTTTTTGAACATAATAGTCTGTGTCAAGCCACGCGTTAAAAGAAATAAGATAAAAGCCAACCATAAAGCATGGTTTTCATAAATAGGAGCCAGTAAATACCAGGTGGGAAAGAATACCAGGAAAACAGCAATCAGCATGCTGTTGCGCATTTTGCCTGTGGCAGTAATTCCGATAAAAACGCCATCCCAAAGGAAAGAGGCTACCGAAACAATGGGAATTAAAGTTATCCAAAAGGTGTATTTTGAAGCTTCGTTCAGCACTTCGGTATGATTGGTTAGCAAACGTAAAATCGAATCGCTTCCAAACCAGTAGATTAAAGTGAAAATAAGTGTGATTACCGCGCCCCATTTAAAATTAATGGTAATACTTTGTCTGAGTTTGTCGAACTGCCTGGCTCCAAAATATTTTCCCGATAAGGCCTCGGCAGCATAAGCAAAACCATCGGTTAAAAACGAGAAAATAAATAAAAATTGCAGAAGCAAAGAATTAGCGGCTAAAATCTGGTCGTTTGCTGAGGCCGATTTTGAAGTGAAAAAAGTAAATACTGCCAGTAAACTCATGGTACGGATAAAAATATCGCGGTTTACTTTAAAGAAATTCTTAAGTGCGGTGGAATCGATTAAAGTTTTAATTTTAATATAGCTGAAGTATTCGCGGTATTTAAAACGAATGAACAACAATGCCATAGCTAAACCAACGTATTGCGAAATAACTGTTCCCAATGCCACACCGTCCGATTTCATTTGAAAAGTGAAGACAAACAATACATTCAATCCAACATTTAACAGGTTTACTACAATGGCAATCAGCATGGGTATTTTGGTGTTTTGCATCCCGATAAACCAGCCGGTAAAAGCATAAAGGCTAATGGTTGCCGGTGCAGCCCATATTCGTATGTAAAAATAACTTCGGGCAAAATTTTCTACTTCCTGACTGCCGTCGATAAAGTAAAAAGTTGTTTTTGCAATGGGAATCTGTAATAATAAAATTAAAAAAGCTCCAATGCCTCCCACCAATAAGCCACGAACTAAAGTAGCTGCTATTTCGGGTTTATTTTTGGCGCCATAGGCCTGAGCGGTAATTCCGCTGGCACCCATGCGTAAAAAGCCAAAAGTCCAATAAATTAAATTGAAAATCATGGATCCCAGGGCAATGGCACCAATATACACATCAGATTCCAGGCGGCCGGTTACAGCCATATCGGCCAATCCTACCAAAGGAATGGTAATATTGCTGATAATATTTGGTATGGCCAGTTGAAGAATCTTTTTGTTCATCGGTGCACTTTTTTAGTCTGGAAGCAAGGCTTTATTAAGCGTACAATAGGTAAAGAATCAGCGGAATCACAATGCCAAGTGTTGTTAACCAGGCGCCACGGCCGGTGATGCCTTTTTTGCCTTTTACCATGAATAAACCTCCAACGGCAAGAATCAATAATCCCACAGCATAGGCATCAGAAAACCAGGTCCAAAGTTTTTTAGAATGATTGTAATGCAGGTAATTGAACTGATGAAAAACGGGGCGTCGCCTGAGTTTTTCAATATATGTTTCGCCATTGCTCAGGTTAATAACTGCCGATCCATTCTGAAAAAATATTTTTAAGGTGTTGGAATTGGGATAATAGTATTTTTTAAAGTTTTCTTTTTCGTTTATCGATTCCAGAAAGGCCATTACCCGTTCATCGGTAATTCCAATTTCAGCAGTTAAATCGCTGTAAGTTGTTTCCGATTCTACAATGTAATTGGGATTCCAATCTTTAATATGGTTTAAAGCAATTCCTGAGAGGGCGTAAATTATAGTCATTCCGAAAAATATATAGCCCAAATCGCGGTGCAGTATGCGGTTGAATTTGAAAAGAGTCATGACCTGACGATTAGTTTTAAGTTAAAATAAAAAAGTAGCAAGGTGCTGTTGCTACTTTTTAATAGGAATAATTATATGTTGTTTAGTGTGATCCGCCACAAGGTTTTGCTTCGGCAGTGGTACCACAGGGAGCAGCTTCTTTTGACCCACAGGGAACTGATGTTGTTGCAGCGGTGTCAACGGCTTCAGGAGCGCTTCCGCAACATTTGTCGCCGGCTTTTTCCTTTATTTCCTGATAACTGGTTACATCGAGATAATAACTTGAAATATAGCCTTTACCATTGGTGGCAATTTCTTCTTTCCAGGCCTTAATTTCGTCGAGTTTTGCATGATGATCAACGCCTTTGGCATGTTCCATCTCTACCTCGTCTTTGTTTTTTTCGATGGCTTCGAGCAGGTTTTTTTCGTATTCTTCAACGTAGGCTAAATCCATTTTCGATTCAGCAACTATTCCGGTAAGACAAACATCGCTGCCTTCCAGCTCGGCTTTAAATGCTCCGGTAGTTTCTGAAGCTTCGCCATGAAGGGTGTTGTCCGGGTTTTCACCAAAAATCTTTACACGTTTGCCTCCGTGTTTACAAATATGGTCAACAGTGCCTTTAACAGTAAGTTCTTTTCCCACATAATCGGCTGCAACTACTAAAAAAGAGTCTACAGTTATGTAGGCAATTTCTGAGGTAGCCTGGTCGGTGTTGCTTTGGTTTTTTGGACTATTGCAGCAAGCGCCGAAGAAAACAACAGTGATAAGTAAAATGATTAGGTTTTTCATAAAAGTGATGCTTTGGTTTATTGTTTATAAATGAGCTACATAAATAGTAAAAAAGATAATACAAAACAAGTCTGTAATTTTATTTTCCATGGTAAGGAATGCGATTTACCAGCGAGCGCCCCAGGGTTATTTCGTCGGCATATTCCAGTTCATCGCCTACCGAGATTCCCCGGGCAAGGGTGCTTAACAACACTTCCGACGATGAAAGTTTCCGGTAAATATAAAAGCTGGTGGTGTCGCCTTCCATGGTGGTGCTTAGTGCCAGAATCATTTCGTGAATGGGTTCGTTGGTGGTACGCTCAATCAGTGAATCAATGTTTAAATCTTTGGGGCCAATGCCGTCCATGGGCGAAATGCGGCCTCCCAGCACATGGTACAAACCTTTATATTGTGAGGTGTTTTCAATGGCAATTACTTCTTTAATCGATTCTACCACGCAAACAACTGTGTTGTCGCGGTTGGGATTACTGCAAATGGAACAAAGTTCATCTTCCGAAATATTGTGACATTTTTTGCAGGTTTTTACCTGCTTTTTCATCTCCTCAATGGTTTTGGTAAATTGCAAGGTGTCGTTTTCCGACTGGTTTAAAAGGTGCAGCACCAGGCGCAGCGCCGTCTTTTTTCCGATACCCGGTAGTTTGGCAAATTCATTGACAGCGTTTTCCAACAAACGCGATGGGAGTTGATTTAAATCCATAAGCACAAATTCATTCGGGTCAAAAGTAATCACTTCTTTTGTTTGCTCCATTTTTTTTTGCTGTCAATTCCGTTAGATTTGTGAAAAATAATGAACAATGACAGCAACAGAAGTTTTGTTTATACTGCTTGGGTATTTTTCGCTATTAATAATTATCTCCTTCTTAACCGGACGTGGTGCCGAAAATCAGGCTTTTTTTCTGGGAAATAAACGGTCGCCCTGGTATGTGGTTTCGTTTGGGATGATTGGAGCCAGCCTTTCCGGGGTGACTTTTATTTCAGTTCCGGGTTGGGTGGGCAGCAGCAGTTTCTCGTATTTGCAGATGGTTTTGGGCTATCTGGTAGGTTATGTGGTAATTGCCAATATTTTATTGCCTTTATATTATCGACTGAATTTAACCAGTATCTACACCTATTTGGATCAACGTTTTGGAAAAGTATCATACAAAACCGGGGCATCGTTTTTTCTTTTTAGCCGAATTATTGGCGCATCATTCCGTTTGTATTTGGTGGCCAATGTTTTGCAATTAGTAATGTTCGATGCCTGGGGTGTACCTTTTTATGTTACCGTTTTGGTTACCATTGTGCTTATTTGGCTTTATACTTTTAAAGGAGGCATCCGTACCATTGTTTGGACCGACACTTTACAAACCCTGTTTATGTTGAGTGCTGTTGTGTTAACGGTAGCTTTTATTGCCAAAGACATGCAACTGAACCTGCCGGAACTTATTTCGTCGGTTAGCGACAGTGAGTTGTCGCGAATCTGGTTTTTTGATAATCCCAAAGAGAAAAGTTTCTTTTTTAAACAGTTTTTAAGTGGGGCTTTTATAACCATTGTTATGACAGGACTTGATCAGGATATGATGCAAAAAAACCTGAGTTGTCGTAATCTGGGCGATGCAAAAAAGAATGTGTACTGGTATGGTGCAGCTTTTCTTCCGGTTAATTTGCTGTTTATGTCGCTGGGTGTTTTGCTTTTTATATTTGCCCAATCGCACGGAATGGCTTTGCCTGAGAAAAGCGACGATTTATTTCCATTGATTGCAACACAGGGTTACCTGCCTAAAATAGTGTCGGTATTCTTTATTTTGGGATTAATAGCAGCTGCATACTCCAGTGCCGATTCGGCACTGACTTCTCTGACCACCTCGTTTAGTATCGATATTTTGGATATTCAGCATCGATACAAAAGCATTATAAAGCAAGAACAAGCGCGTAAACTGGTACATATTGCCATTTCGTTGGTGTTGGCTTTGGTTATCCTGGTTTTTAGTGAATTAAACAACGACAGTGTTATTAGTGCCATATTTACCTTTGCCGGATACACTTACGGCCCCCTGCTTGGTTTGTATGCTTTTGGTTTGTATACCAAAAGAGTGGTAGCCGACCAATGGGTTTGGATTATTGCTTTACTTTCGCCGCTTTTGTGTGTGGTGTTGAATTTTTACAGCGAAGCGTGGTTTTTTGGATACAAAATAGGTTTTGAATTGTTAATATTCAATGGTTTATTTACATTTATTGGCCTTTGGCTCATCAGTAAAAAAAATGATGCGCTAGTGGCTAAAAGCAAAAAATAGAGAAATATTACAGCCGGTACGCAACCATTAAAAACTAAGTGCCGTCTTGTTCGCGGTGTCAGGGTAGAAATAATTAAAAACCCAATTAAAAATGTCCGATACATTGAAGGAATTAGATGATCTAATTAAGGAATGCAAAAAGAACCGGCCCGATGCGCAGCGTAAGCTTTATGAACGGTTTTCGGGAAAAATGTTTGCTGTTTGTTTGCAGTATTCAAAAGACTATACTGAGGCCGAAGATATTTTGCAGGACGGGTTCATTAAGGTATTTACAAAAATATCGCAGTTCGATTTTAAGGGTTCTTTCGAAGGCTGGGTGCGCCGGATAATGGTAAACTGTGCCTTGGAGCGCTATCGCAAACAAAACCTGCTTTATACCGTAGGCGAAATTCGCGATTACGACAACAAACTGGCTGTTGATGATGTGATGGGTGAGATTTCGAGTAAGGAATTGCTCAAATTGATTGGAGATTTATCGCCACAGTATAAAATGGTTTTTAATCTCTATGCTATCGAAGGGTATTCGCATCAGGAAATAGGCGATATGTTGGGTATTTCCGTGGGGACTTCAAAATCGAATTTGTCGCGGGCCCGGGTGATTTTACAGGAAAAAGTAGAAAAATTATATAGTGAACGTAAGCAGGATGTTAAACTCGTAGTTAAGTAAATGTTATGACCATACACGCCGATATTGACAAAATTTTTAAAGAGGGACTTGCCGATTATTCTCAAAAGCCACCAGCTTTTGTATGGGATAATATTGAGCACACATTGAATAAAAAGCGGATTCGCATGCGCCGAAACCTGTTTTATTCTATAGCAGCCTCAGTTGCTTTGCTTATCTCGTTTGGAGCGGGTTATTTATTAACCGCTTTTCATACGGAGCAGGGTGTGCTGGTTCAGAATGTGAAAGATGAAGAGCCCGGTTTGCAAAATTCAGAAAAAGAGCAGGCTCCGGCTTTGGTTGTTGAACCCGAACAGTTGAAAGAGGCTGCAGCACCAAGCGGAATTAAGATGAATGAACCGGCAAAAAGTTCCGTTCTTCCGGTATCAAAACCCGGGAAAACTACCGATGTTAGTGCAGAACCAAAGAAAACAGAATCAAACATAAAAAAAGCAAGTACCGGTGGAACTTTATTGCCTCCCATGTTTTCGTCAGGTGCTGAATACAGTGCTTATTCACCAGTTGAAGAATCAAAAGTAAATACAGATCCAATTGCAATGGATGAAACTTCAGACATGGCCACTTTACAAGCGATTCCTGCAATTGAAAGTCGTTTAATTCAAGCTAAAGCCGATTCAAGGCAGTTAAAATATTCGTTACAATCGCTGGCAGTGTATAATGACGATTACCTGGTTCAAAACAAAAAAAAAGAAAATCCGTGGGCGGTTTCGTTAAACGCATCGCCTTTATTAAGCTACCGGTCGGTAGGTGAGTCGAGTAACGATTACGTTTATACAGCCGAAATTACTTCGAACTATGAACAGGAGTACAAAAACGAGAAACCTTTACTGTCGTATTCGGCCGGCGTAGATGTTAGTTATAAGATGGCTGGCCGCTGGAGTGTGCAATCGGGAGTCTATTATTCTGAAATTGGCCAGCGATCAGAGAATGTAACCGTTTACGATTTTCAGAGTTTTGGAAGCGATGATCAGAGCTCGTACAAGGTAAATACATCGGTTGGTAATGTTCGTATAAACGGGACTACCAGCGAGTTGGTAAATTCCAGTTCCAGTGATGGAATGGTAATTAATACGCCGGTTTATACCGATGGTATGGAAACATTTGTAAGATCATCGGGCGTTCAGGCCGATTTTGTACAGGTGTTTAGTTTTTACGAAATCCCTATGGTGGTTCGCTACCTTTTGATTGACCGGAAATTGTCGATGAATTTATCGGGTGGAATCAGCGCCAATATTTTACAGGGAAATAAGGCTTATGTTATCGACGACAATGAGCGTCAGACCTTAGATGGTGAAACAGAAACCGTAAAAAGCATGGGTTATAATGGTTTGTTGGGCTTTGGTATTGAATATCCTTTGGTTAACCGACTGAATTTTAACCTTCAACCAACATTCCGGTATGCCCTGAGTCCGATGAATGATGCAGGAACGGTTCACCCATATTCATTTGGAATCTATACAGGAATAAAATATAGTTTTTAGTTTTTTTTATTAGGCTCGGTAAGAATGAAAAGCCGGTGATTTTTTATAATCCCGGCTTTTCTATTTGTGTCTTGCAGTGAAATCTTTTCTGATTAAAATTATTAAGGTTTAAAGAATTTTTGATTGATAAAACCTTTTCCGGTTTTAATCCTCAATAAATAGATGCCGCTTTGTATTGCGTTGATTGACATTTGTAAAACTCCGTTTTCAAGGGTTTGTTTGTTGGTAAGTAATTGACGACCATTCAGATCGTAGATTTCAGTTTGTGAAATGCTAAGAGCTGAATTTATGTGAAGTGTATTTGCGTTAGAGCTAACTTTTATCAGCGATTCGCCGGTATCCTGATTTTTAATGCGATTGTAGGTTTTAAACTCAAAATCGGCCACATGAGGAAAATGGTCCGATGCCCGTCGGCTGTCGGACGAATACAACTGGTATTTAGTTAAAGCTTTCTGCGACATGTAATTGGTTTCCATGATAAACGATTTTTGCTTTACCAATTGACTGGTAGTGTAGAATATAAAATCGAGGCGACCGGGCCAATAGCTGCCACCATCGCTACGCCAGGTATAGGCCATGTTATTATTGATTCCAGTTGATATTACATCGCCCATGGGAGAATTGTCCCAATCGGGGAAACCACCTTCACCAAAATACTGGGTGTTTTCAATATCGCCATTAATTAATGTATGTAGTTGCTGGCTGTCGCCAACCAGATTAAAGTCGCCCATAAAAACAAAAGGTGTGTTTTCAGGCACACTAAAAGCACTGCTTCCGGTCTTCAAGGAATGAATAAAACTTATGAGTCCGTCAACTTCGTATTGTCGGGCTGGATTGTCGCCCTCATTGTTGCAACATTTTAAATGGCAGTTTACTACTACCATATCGGTATGATAAGTATCGGGCAAATCAATGTGCGAAGCGGCTAAACGACTGCCGCCAACCACCGATGTGTTTTTAATAATGGGATAACGCGATGCGGTAATGTTTCCGTACACCACTTTTGATGTATGCCAACCACTTCCTCCAATGGGAATCCATTGATCGAGTTTTTGCTTTATATATTCCGGATTCGTATCCCAGCATTCGTTGAAAGTAATGATATCGGGATTTGCAGCCCGAATCATCCGTTCAAAATAGGCTACTCTGTCTGGTTCAGCAATTCCGTCGTGTTCCACGTTATAAGTCATTAGTCGTAAGTGCGAAGGTTCTTCTTTTTCAAGAGTCAATTCCGTAAATTCGGCTAAAGGCGTTTGGTCGATGGTGTAGGAAAAAACCTGCCCCATTTCTGGTAATTTGTCGCCATATGCTTCTTCAAGGTAGGTCTGGATTTTGATGGTGTTGTTTTGAAATAGTGCTACACCTCCTATTACCACATCGCGATTAAAAGCTATTTCAAACTTGTTGGATGTGACTGTTGGCAAAGCTCTGAAACCTAATTCGGTTTGATCAACAACCGTTTCAACTTCATTGAGGTATGCAAATCCTTTTTTGTCGGCAAAATGCCATTTCAATTCGGCACCCATACCATTCATCGAAAAACCGGTTGCCGGATTGTTATCGGTGTCAATCAACAAAACCAGGTTGTTGTTGGTGTTCAGGTTTATTTCTTCGTAAAAACTCAGGTAAAGATACAGGTAGTTGTTGTCGTTCAGAGCTTTTAACTGAATCAAATCCAGCGTGTTTCCATCGCCCACTTCATCGTTTATAAAATGAGTGGAATTAGACCATTCGTCAACTTGGCCATCGAGAAAAACAGGATACGCTTGTGCGTAGCTTAAAAAGCTTAGTGCGCTTAAAATTATAGCATAGAATACTCTCATATTATTTTTTGTTAGGAAAATTGCCCAAAGATAATACGATTTGTAGTTGGCGGGTAGTTAAATTAGGCCTATTTTTAACTGATTTACATTGGTATTCTTTTTTTTGGCGTGGCTAAGTTTTTATGCGATTTGTTAAGGCAGATTGAACAAACGATGCTTCAACTGTTCTGTTTAAAAGGACTTATATTTTTAAAAAATTAATTTATGGCTAAAACAGCTTTGGTTTTGGGAGCCACCGGATTGGTAGGCTCAGCATTAGTAGATCAATTATTAAATAGTGAGACCTACGAAAAAGTGATTTTGTTTTTACGGCGTTCATCGGGAAAGCAAAGTGAAAAACTGCTTGAGCATATCATCGATTTTGATGATCCCGATTCCTGGAGACATCTGGTTAAAGGCGATGTTTTGTTTTCGGCCTTTGGAACAACCATAAAAAAAGCAGGAAGTCAGGAAAATCAATTTCGGATTGATTATACCTATCAGTATCAGTTTGCCGAAGTGGCTAAAAACAATGGAGTAGCTACCTATGTTCTGGTATCATCGGCAGGAGCCGATTCAAAATCAAAACTATTCTATAGTCGAATGAAGGGGCAGTTGGATGATGCGGTTCAAAAACTTGGATTCGAGTACCGGGTTATTCTAAAACCATCTGTTTTGGTTGGACAACGCAATGAGAGTCGTTTTGGCGAAACCCTGGGTATTTTTTTAGGACGTTTATTAACCCGCTTGCCGGGCTTGCAGAAATACAAACCCATCGAGGCATCAATAGTAGCCAAAGCCATGATAAACGGAGCCGCTGGTTCAGGAAGTCGTACTTTTGTATTGAATGAACTTTTTGATCTAGCCAAATGAAGCTCCCCGCTGCAAGCAGACGGGGTATCTACAAAAAAAAAATTCTTATTATCGCCTCAAGAGGAGGGGTATTTACCCTCGCTCCCGCTTTCAGCGGCATTGTTCGACTAGAAAATTTCATTTCGCAAACTCATGAAATTTAAGTCTCACGAATAAAAAGAGCCGCTTGTGTGCGGCCCTTTAAAGTTGTCGGCAGTTGTTTGTTTAATACCGTTCTCTGGTGGTATAGTGGGTGTGAAGCAAATGATGCGATTTTTCGCCCAGGGGTTTTCCCAGAAAATCCTGATAAATTTGGATAATCTCTGGATTCTCGTGCGATTTACGAATGGGTAAATCCCCATCTTCGGCATAAATAGCTTCGGCCCGCTTTTTACGAATCTCGGGACTGGTGGGAATGGGTTGTCCGCCTCCTCCCAGACATCCTCCGGGGCAAGCCATAAATTCAATAAAATGATAGCCCGATTTTCCGGTTTTTACCTGTTCCATCATTTGATGTGCGTTTTCCAGACCATGAGCTACAGCGCATTTTAGTTCTACGCCATTTAAAAAGTTCCAGTCGGGGAGCGCATCTTCAATGGTAATAGAAGCTTCTCTGATGCCTTCGAATCCGCGTACCGGAGTTATGTTTAAATTTTTAAACGGAACTTCGCGTCCGGTAACCAGTTCGTAAGCAGTTCGCAGTGCGGCTTCCATAACACCTCCGGTAGCACCGAATATTACAGCAGCTCCGCTTGAATTGCCCATTAATTTGTCGAATTGTTCATCTTCCAAATCGTTAAACTCTATTCCGGCTTGCTTTATCATAATGGCCAGTTCGCGGGTAGTTAGTACATAATCGACATCCTTAAATCCACTGTCGCGCATCTCAGGGCGGTTTGCTTCAAACTTTTTAGCCGTACATGGCATGATGGACACCGATACAATATTTTTTGGATCGAGCCCGCGTTTTTGGGCGTAATAGGTTTTTGCCAGCGCACCAAACATTTGTTGTGGCGATTTGCAGGTTGATAAATTTCCCAGTGAATGATTCTGCGTGTGTTCAATAAATTTTATCCATCCGGGCGAGCAGGAAGTAAACATGGGTAGTTTTACTTCAGGATCTTTATCGACCAGCACTTTTTTAAGTCGGGTCAGTAGCTCGGTTCCTTCTTCCATAATGGTGAGGTCGGCTGTAAAGTCGGTGTCCAGAACGGAATCAAAACCGATGCGTTTTAAGGCTGAAACCATTTTTCCGGTTACGCGGTCGTTGGTTTTTCCCTTACCATTTCCGTTCATGGGGAATTCTTCGCCTAAACCTACGCGTACGGCCGGTGCTGTTTGCACAATCACATGTTTTTGTGGATCGGTTAAAGCATCCCAAACTTCTTCAATATAATTTTTTTCTACCAAAGCTCCTGTTGGGCAGTGAATAACACACTGTCCGCATGTGGAGCAGGCAACCTCGTGCATGGGTTTTTCAGCAAAGGTCGAAATCTTCATGTGATTTCCCTTGTAGGCCACGCTTAGCGCTGCCATGTGTTGAATTTCGCTGCACGTTCTTACGCATCGCTGGCAGCGGATGCATTTGCTGTCGTCTTTTATTATAGATGGCGACAGGTTATCGTATGCATAGTTTTTGGTTGGAACCAGGTCGATGAAGTCGGAGTTGGTAATTTTAAATTCAGCGGCCAGTTCCTGTAACTCGCAGTTTCCGTTTTTGTAGCATTTGGTGCAATCGGCATTGTGTTCCGATAGTAACAATTCAATAATGTGCTTGCGCGAATTGCGAACGATAAGGCTGTTGGTTTGAATTTCCATACCTTCCCAAATGGGAGTAGCACAGGCTGCCAAAAGCTTTTTGGTACCCGATTGTTCTACCACACATACCCGGCAGTTTCCGGCTATCATAAGGTCTTTATGATAGCAAAGTGTAGGAATCTTAATGTTAAGTTTTTCGGCTGCTTCGAGTACGGTTTTTCCTTCTTCGAGGCTGATTGCTATGCCGTTTATTGTTAGGTTTATCATTTTTGCCATAATTGTCAAGTTTTAATTATTTGTACCCGGATGCTTTAGTAAATCATTTCTTCTCTAAAGTTTTCAACAATAGATTGGAATGAATTGGCTACCGATTGTCCCAAGCCGCATTTGGCGGTAACTTTCATGGTTTCGGTAAGTTTTAGCAGTTTTTCGAGGTAAACAGCAGGTTTTTCGCCCCGCTTAACGGCTTCGATACCTTTTACCAATTGCTGGCATCCTACCCGGCAAGGGGTGCATTGTCCGCACGATTCTTCCTGGAAAAATTCAAGGTAATTGTTCAGCACATTATACATCGATCGCGAACTATTGAAAAGCATCATGGAACCTCCGGTAGGTAAGGATATGCCAGTGAGTTTTCCCTGATATCCTATGGTAGTTTCTGAAAAACCTTTACGGGGAACCAAAAATCCCGAAGCACCACCAACCTGAACGGCTTTGCAGTCGCCATCGCTAAAATCGTCGACAAAATCCTGAACAGTCATTCCCAGTTCCAGTTCGTAAATTCCCGGAATGGGCGTGTCGCCTGATACCGAGAAAAGTTTTGAACCTCGGGAATCCTGAACACCCAAATCGCGAAATTTCTTTGCGCCATGTTTGAAAATGGTGTAGGTGTGGGCCAGGGTTTCCACATTATTAATGACGGTAGGTTTTCCCATGTATCCAAAATCGGTTGGATAAGGCGGTTTATTACGGGGTTCACCGCGTTTGCCTTCCATCGATTCCATCAGGGCGCTTTCTTCGCCGCAAATGTAAGCTCCACTGCCTAAAAATATAGCGACTTTAAAATCGAGGTTGAGTTCGCTGCATGCTTTATGAAAGCGTTTGAGTTCTTTCTCGAGCAGCGGAACCAGGTAGTGGTATTCGCCCCGCAGGTAAATAAAACCCTGGGATGCTCCTATAATTTTAGCGCAAACCGCCATTCCGGTCAGCACTTTGTACGAAACCTGGGTAAGGATTTCACGATCTTTAAACGTTCCGGGTTCGCCTTCGTCGGCGTTGCAGATTACGTATTTTGTATCGGACTTAGCCTCGGCTGTGAGTTTCCATTTTAAACCGGTAGGAAATCCGGCTCCGCCCCGACCTTTGAGTCCGGAACTTATCATTTCGTCGAGAATATCTTCGTTTGGAGTGCTTAGTGTCTTTTTCAGGATGTCGGTAAAATCGTTCTCATTGGTAAAGATTAAATCCATCCGACGTAGTTGTTTTTTTGCCATTTTTTTGAAAGTTTAAATTGTTTGTCAACTTTACTGGTAAGGTATACAATACTATACTTGCTGTTTCTCTCGTTTTTTGTAATCTTCGATGATTTGCCTTACTTTTTCGGTGGTAAGTTCTGTGTACACATCGTTGTTTACAAGCATAGCCGGCGCTTTATGGCACCATCCCAAACAGTTGGTTTGTAAAATGGTAAACTTTTTATCGGGAGTGGTTTCACCCACTTTTATTTTCAGACAATCTTCCAGTGTAAGTAGAATCTGGTTTTTGCCCTTCATGGCGCAGGTAATGGTTTTGCATACCCTGATAACATATTTTCCCCTTACTTCGGTGTCGAGAAACGAATAGAAAGTAGCGGTTCCAAAAACTTCGGCTGTTGAAATTTCGAGTTCCCGGGCTACCTCTTTCATGGCGAACTCGCTCAGGTAGCGCTCGTCTTCAATCAGACCTTGTAAAATAGGTAGCAGGCTTTCGCGATTGTTGCCGTATTTTTTGGTTAGTTTTTTAACCCGTGTTTGAATGTCTGTCATGTAAAATCCTCCTTTTGTTATAGTTATAAAAATGTGGTTGTGTTCGGTTTTCTTTTCTATTGGTTGTGCGTCGATAAATTTATGGAATATGCAAACGGATAAGCATGATATTACGCAGGTTTGTAGCTGATTAATGGCAGAAGTGGGAGGCGTAATTTCCTGAAGCCATCGAGAAAGAATGGGTACCGGATACCGGACTCAAGATACCTTTTAGACTAATCTGAGTTAATAAGATTGAGGTTGGATGTTGAAATAATAAGGTCCAACAGTTGCGAAATTAGGTCGGACTTTAAAAAAACAAGGTTCGACTTTCAAATAATGAACTCCGATGTTGAAATAATGAGGTCGGTTGTTCAGGGAACGAGGTACAAGGGCAAGATAACGAGGTCAGCAGTTAAAATAATGAGGTTCCACTTCCAAATAATTGGGTAGGAGGTGTAAATAATTGGGTTCTAAGGTTAAATAATAAACGGTGACTTTCGAATAATACCTAATGAAACCTGAATAATAAGCTTCGGTAAAAAAATACCGGGGCTATATTATACAGCCTGATTTATAAAGTGGAAAATCTTTTTTAATAAATCATTTTTATTGATGGGTTTGGCAATAAAGTCGTCGCATCCGGCTTGCTTTATTTTAAGCTGGTCGTTTTCGGTGGAATAAGCCGATTGTGCAATTATCGTGATTTTAGGATTTGCCTTTTTAATGTGTCGGGTGGCATCGAAGCCATCCATTACCGGCATGCGCATGTCCATCAAAATCATGTGGATGTTTTGATTCGATGCAACATTGTCGATGGCTTCCTGCCCATTGCGGGCATGAATCAGGTTGCATTGAAAAACCTTATTGTCTTTTAGTAAAGCTTGCAGGTAGTGATAGTTTGAGTCTTCATCTTCGGCAATAAGTATGGTGTAATTTTCACCACTGTTCACGAAAGTTTCGGGTGCTTTATTTAATGATTCGCGTGGCGTAGCAGCTTCGTAGGGAAGCGTGAGTATAAACGTGCTGCCTTTCCCTTTTTCAGATTCCAGCCCGATTGTTCCGCCCAGCAAATGGGCATTTTCCTTAACAATGGAAAGACCAATTCCCAGACCTCCCGGGTTTATGGAAAGACTTTCGCTTTCCTGGGCAAAACGCTCAAAAACGAGGTCAATATTTTCTGGAGCAATGCCTACACCGGTATCCTTTACATAAATTGACAAGTGCTGATTGGCTATAAAATATCCAAACTCAATTTGTCCGCCGGGAGTAAACTTAAACGCGTTTTCGAGCAGGTTGCTTAGTATTTTATGAAGTTTTGATTTGTCGGAAACTATATAGCTTTTATCGTCCGGGAGCGCCGTGTTAAGCTGCAGGGAAATACAATTTTGGTCGGCTTTTATGCTGAATACAGCCTGCAAATCACTCAGCAATTCGTTAAGCTTAAATGGGGCTTTGTTGGCTTTTACCTGTTTGGTGTCGAGGGTCGAAATCTCCAATATATCGTCGATAATTTTAAGCAACTGTCGGCTGCTGTTTAGTACTATTTTGGAATAGAAACGGCGTTTATCGACGGGTAAATCCGGGTTGTCGAGTAGTTCGGCAAATCCCATGATGCCGTTCATTGGGGTACGAATCTCGTGCGAAATATTATTTATAAAAACAGTTTTTAGCCGATTGCTTTGTTCAGCTTTCTGCCGGGCTAAAACCAAATCGGCATTGGTTTGCTTTAATTCTTCGTTGGCCGAACTCAACTGATGGGTTCGTTCTTCGACCTTAGATTCGAGGTTTTGTTTGGCAGCATGCAATTCGTTGTTAAGCTGTTCCAGGGTGTTGTTCTGTTCCAGTTCTTTAATTTTATTCATGTAGTTTTTACCCGATAATAAGATGGAAACAATTACGATGGGTAAAAGGGTCATGAAAAAAGGAAGGTAGTCGTCGTAACTTAACTGCTTGCGCAGGAGCACTGTTATTACCAGTGCCAGTGATGACGTTAGGTAATAAAAGGTTGAAATACGTGTGTTGAGGTAAATGAAAAATACCGAGGATATCAGCACTAAAATAAAGGACGAAAAGCCCAGGGTGCTGAAATCGATACCGGTAATTATTGCAGCCCAAACCAGCACAAGAAAGGCAATGAGGTTAACTACAGCCTTCGATTGCATTTGCTTATTTTTTGGTGTAAACCAAAAGAAGACGAGAGAGCCCAGGGCTATGGCAGCAAAAATAAGATCGAGGATTTTATAAACCGGCAGGTGTTCCTGGTTCCAGATGGTAGCCGGAGAAAAGTCGAGAATTAACGCGTAAGCGGCAAAACCAACAAAAATGATACTTAAATATTTCATCCTTGAAAAGTTTTCAAGAACAATTTTATTCACAGCATCCTGTTTTATCATACTTTACATTTTGACTTATACTTGCTATAAACGTAATTTGCGGGGCAATGTTTCCGCTTAGAGAAAACAATATATGCCCTGATTAATTTCCGAATCGAAAATAATGAAGCTCCCCGATGCAAGCAGACGGGGTATCTACAAAAAAAAATCTTATTATCGCCTCAAGAGGTGGGGTATTTACCCTCGCTCCCGCTTTCAGCGGCATTGTTCGACTAGAAAATTTCATTTCGCAAACTCATGAAATTTAAGTCTCACGAATAAAAAAAGGCATCTCAAACGAGACACCTTTTCGTATTTGTGGTTTTGATAGGTTTAGTTCGTTGTTTGGGTTTCGGGAATAAGCTCTGTTTCGGTTTCACCCTGTTCCGAAGATACAAGCACCAACTCATCGATTAAATGGCTTGCACCGGCAAATTTATCGATAATAAAGAGAATGTACCGGATGTCGAGGGCAATGTTACGACACATTTCCGGGTCGTACATCAGGTCGCTCATGGTGCCTTCCCAGTTGCGGTCGAAGTTTATACCAATTAACTGTCCCATGCTGTTTAAAACCGGGCTGCCTGAATTACCGCCGGTGGTATGGTTCGACGCAATAAAGCAAACGGGCATGCTGCCATCGGCATTGGCGTAATTCCCATAATCGCTGCTGTGGTATAGTTCCTTCAAACGCTGGGGAACTTTGTAATCGTAAATGTCGGGATTGTCTTTTTCGATGATTCCGTCGAGCGTGGTTTGGTGCTGGTAGCTAACCGCATCGCGGGGAATGTAATTATCCACTTGTCCGTAGGCTATGCGGAAGGTTGAATTGGCATCGGGGAAAAACACTTTGTGGCTTTCCATTTCGCGCAAGCCTTTCACATAAAGCCGATGCAATTCCTCGTTTTTTTGATCAATCATCCAAAGCTGGTTGCTGTAGAGCGAGCGATAAATGCTAATGGATTGCTGATGCAGGGCAAACAGGGGATCTTTCTGCAATTTCTTTAGCGATGATGCCGTGAAACCGGATATTAGGCTGAGGGTTTTGTCCTGATGCGGGAAAACCGATTTCTTAAAAATGTAGTCGGTAAAAGCAGCTACATTCCCTTTAAACTTTTTGTCAATCAACTGCAATAGTTCGGGGTGGTACTTTTTGTCGATGTCAGTGTAAAAGAACTCAACGAAAGCAGCAAATACTTTTTTCCCGGTTTCCAAATCATAATCTTTGAAAAAGCGTTCGGCTTCGGCCTTAAGCTCACTTTTAATATTTTCAAGTTCTTCGGAGCCTGTGGTCTTGTTTACTTCGTTAAGTTTGCGGAACCCGGAAACGAAGCGTACATTTTCGTGGCCTAATAAGGTTTCAGAAAAGTAGGTGGCTACTTTTTCGGCTTCGGTACTTTGGCTGTAGTTTCTTTCGTATTCGCCAAGAATGTGTCCATAACTATTTTTTCTTTCGGGCATTTGGTTCACCCATTCTGTAAAGGCAGCTTCCTGTTGCTGCTTTTTTTCAATGGCGTTTAAGCGGGCCAGCCCTTTGTTTTCACCAATCCATTTTTTCCATCCGTTGGCCATTCCGGCAACTTTTGATGCGTATTTAATGCGAATAGCCGGGTCTGTTTCCTGGGCTGCTTTCATAATTTGCAGGCCTTTGGTCCTGATTTTTATGCGGGCCGGGTTAATTACATTCATTTGCAGATCGATGGCGTAGGAGGGAAGGTATTCCTGCGTGGTTCCGGGATATCCCATAACCATGGTAAAATCGCCTTTCTGAACACCGGCGGTTGAAATTTCGAAGAATTTAACCGGTGCGTAGGGAACGTTGTCTTCGGAGTAATCGGCCGGATTGTTGTCTTTATCGGCATAAATGCGGAATAAGCTAAAATCGCCGGTATGGCGGGGCCACATCCAGTTGTCGGTGTCGCCTCCAAATTTTCCGATGGCCGACGGAGGAGCTCCTACCAGGCGCACATCGCGGTAAATCTGGTATACCGAAAGGTAGTATTCGTTTCCTGAAAAGAAGGGTTTTACCCGGGCGCTGTAGCGACCATCTTCTTCGGCTTCTTTTTCAATTTTTTGTATCGCAAGGGCAATCAGTGAATCGCGGGTGTGGCTGGCTGCATCAGCAGGAATGTCGCTTAAAACCCGGGAGCTTACATCTTCGATGCGACGTAAAAAACTCACACCCAGTCCCGGATTGCTTAATTCTTCTTCTTTGCTCATGGCCCAGAATCCATCGGTTAAGTAATCGTTTTCGACGGAACTGTGCGATTGAATGGCTCCGTAACCACAATGGTGATTGGTTAACAAGAGTCCCTGGCCTGAAATAAGTTCGCCGGTACAAAAGTGATGAAAAGGACGGTTAACGCGCATTAAGCCAACTACAGCATCTTTTAAGCTGGCCTGGTTAATATCGTAAATGTCCTGTTCGGTAAGTTTAAATCCCTTGGCCTGCATTTCTTCCATATTGTATTTCTTTAGCAGGATGGGTAGCCACATGCCTTCGACTGCCAGCAGGTTGTGGCTAAAAAATACCAGAGCCAGCAGGAGAAATAAGTTTTTACGTATCATAACAAGTTTGTTTTACAGGTATTTAAAATTGTTTTAACTGTTCGTAGAGTTTTTGCACCGGGAGTCCCATTACATTAAAGTAAGAACCCTCAATATGTTCGATGCCAATATAGCCAATCCATTCCTGAATTCCATAGGCACCGGCTTTGTCGTAAGGTTTATGCGTATTCAGGTAAGAAGTAATTTCTTCGTCGCTTAAAGTTTTGAAGTGAACATCGGTTTTAGCCCAGAAGGATGATTCTTTTTTGCTGCTTTTTAAGCAAACACCGGTATAAACCGTATGCGTGTTTCCCGACAGGGACTGAAGCATTTTAAAAGCATCGGCAAAATCGGTGGGTTTGCCCAAAACCTGGTTGTTTAGCCAAACAATGGTGTCGGCTGTAATAAGCAATTGGTTTTCGCTGATGCTGTTTTCAAAGGCTTTTGCTTTAAGTTGAGCCAGGTAAACCGGAATTTCTTCGCGTTGCAGGTGTCCGGGATATACCTCGTCAACCTCCCGTACCTCGATGGTGAAATTCAGTCCAAGTTCTTTAAGCAGCTGTTGTCTTCGGGGCGATTGCGATGCAAGTATAATTTGATAATTATTCAGAAGCGTTTGATCCATATTACAGGTTAAAAATGAATTGCATGAGGTATCGTGCCACCAGGGCATACAAAATACCCACCAACATAATAAGTTTTATGGCCTGACTAAGCCAGTGGTAATGTTTTTGGGTTTTGGCCCGGGTTATAAGGAAAGCAACCAGGAGCAAAGGGATTACAATTAAAAGCAGCAGATACCATTTTGACAGGGGATCGGTAATGTAGGTAAAGTAAACATAGGTAAGAAGAATTGCTGTAATTGCATTTAAAACCACAACCACTCCTTTTGTTGCCTTTATTCCCAATACTACGGGTAGCGAATTACATCCGTACGAAGCATCTCCTTCAAAGTCTTCCAAATCTTTTATTATCTCGCGTACCAGGTTTGTCAGAAAGGCGAACAAGGCAAAGGTGGCCAGCCAGGCAAACAGAATTTTAAACGATAAACCTTTGGCTACCATGGCCGGGCCGTAGGTTTGTATCAATGCTGAAATGTCGAAATAGGCCAGTTGAAGCGGAATCATGGCTGTGCCCAGGGCAACAATCAGATTCCCCACCAGAAATTGTTTTT
Source organism: Salinivirgaceae bacterium (assembly GCA_050179685.1). Taxonomy (GTDB): domain Bacteria; phylum Bacteroidota; class Bacteroidia; order Bacteroidales; family SZUA-534; genus GWE2-40-63. Next base: position 94,822 of record JBFXEW010000008.1, on the reverse strand, counting down.
TATATGTGGTTGAATACAGCCAAAAAATTCCGGAAATCATCAGATACATCACAAAAATAAATGGTTTACGGAAATACCACGACAGATACCCGGCCATAAGCACGGCTATGGCGTTTAGCGTAAAGTGCAGTATTATGGCAAAACGCCGGTGGATGCTTTGCCCCACGATAACCTCGCCGGGTCGGTTAATGCTGTCAATTTTTCGATCGAAATAGTCGTTAATTACATAACCAGCGGCTCCCAAAAGCATGTTTATTCCTATGAGCAGGTTAAACAGGCCAAAGGGTAGTTGCAGTTCCATGTCCTGACCCAAAGCAAAGCTGTATCCATAGGTTAAGATGGGTTCAATAATTCCATAGCGCAAAAGATACATGGTTAATGGAACCATGAGCAGGTTGTGGATCCGGATTAGCTTTAGGTATTTTAACATAGTTATAGTATATCAGGTTTATCTGTACTTAAATCGACCCATTTGCCCTGAGCACGCAATACCTGCTCAATCACATCGCGAACACAGCCTTTGCCTCCGTCGATGTTCGAAATATATTTCGATATCTGTTTAATTTCAATGGCTGCATCGCCCGGGCAAGTAGGTACACCCACCATTTTTAACACCGGATAATCGGGAATATCGTCGCCCATATATAAAATATGGTCGGTCGACAATCCGTATTTTTCGGCAAAATGTGTTAAGGATTCAGTTTTCTTAAACGAACCCATGTATAAATCTTCGATATCTAAGTATTCCAAACGTTTGATGGTACCCACATTGTTTTGTCCGGCGCTTATAATTCCGATGGGGAAGCCCTGTTTTTGTGCAAAGCGTACAGCAAATCCATCTTTGGCATTCATTGCCCGCACTTGTTCGCCGTCGGCCATGCAATAAAGCATGCTGTCGGTAAACACTCCATCCACATCGAACACAAAGGCCTTAACTTTTCGTAAATCTTCTTTAAAATTGCTCATTTGTACTATACTAAATTTATTTTGCAGCAAGCGATTGCTGCATTTATTGTTTATTTCGAGGTATAATAGCTGGCGATACTCTCGCTCACAAATCTATATATTTTTTCCAATTTGTCCGATTTTAGTTGGTTCAGGTGATCGGCCATTACCGCTTCATCGTTCCGGCGTGCCGGACCGGTTTGGGCATCGGTGGGCGAAAGGAACTCAATCTTCCGGACGGTTTCCTGAATTAAGGGCCGTAACACTTCGAAAGGCAGGTTTTCTTTTTGCAGGATGGATTCCGCAATGGCATACATGTGATTGCTGAAATTATTGGCAAAAACTGCAGCCACATGGCATTGTTTGCGTTGCTGCGAATTGATGGTTAAGTGTTTTGCCCCAAGTTCACGGGCCAGGTTGAGCAACAACTCCTCGTTTGTTTTTGAATTGGCTTCAATACAAAACGGCACCTGATTCAGGCTGGTTACATGTTCTTTTGAAAAAGTCTGGAGCGGATAAAACACGCCATGGTTTCGGAATTTATGCAACACATCGATGGCTACACTGCCTGAGGTGTGCACTACCAGGCTGTCACTTTTGGGCAGTGCATCGGCCACCTGTTCCAGTGCCTGATCCTTTACGCAAAGCAGTAATAAATCGACGGTGCTGTCGATTTGCTTCAGATCGTTAACTGCTGTGGCATTTACCCGGTATGCCAGCGAGGTTATTCCGGCGGCATTGGTTCCGGCAATTTGAATTATCTGATGACCCGAGTCTTTTAGGTTGATGGCCAGGTTGGTTGCCACATTTCCCGAACCTACAATGGATATTTTCATAGCTTCCCCTTTTTACTGTGTAAAGATAGAAAAGTTCGCTGAGCTTGAAAGAACCCAGTTTGCGAAAAACAAACAACCCCAATGACCAGTTTAGCATTGGGGTTGTTTTATGCTGTTTTTATAAATTAAAATTCTCCACCTTCTTCCATGTCTTCGCCTCCGTTTTCACTCCGTCCATTCCGTTTTTTATTGTAATTGTTGAGTTTGTAGCTGAGTGATAAGGTTACAAAAGGCGAATTGGGCTTGAATAAACTGTAGGCATACGAATTTACACCGTAGGTGGTGTGTTCGTGCTGCCAGGTTCCAAACACATCGCGCACTTGCAGTGTGGCCGAAAGTTTCCGTTTAAAGAAATCCTGTTTTACGGCGGCACTGGTCGAGAAAAATCCTTCGGAGCGACCCTGGGCAGTTACCGAGGGACTGCGGTAGAACAGATCGAACTGAAAACGGGTGTTGGGCCCGGCCTTAAAGGTGTTGTTCCAGCGGGCTGTCCAGCTAAAATCGTGCTGGTTAATGGTACTGTCGGCCAAAGTGCCTTTCAGGCGGTAGTCGTAAAGGTCGGCCATAAGGTTTGTGGTGTACCATTTTGCCGGACTTAGGTTGGCCATTAATTCAAGGCCTAAGGCATAATCGGTACCAATGTTTTCGAAGGTTTGCAACCAAACGCCTTCGTCGTTGTAAGGCTGGTGGATGCGTTCAATTTTGTTTTGAGTTACCCGATAATAGGCTTCGAGCGAAACAAAGTTCTGTTTGAATTTTTTCTGATATCCCAAATCCATGGAGTTCACATATTCGGGAATCAAACCCGGATTACCCTGCCTGACATTGTTGGCATCCATATAAGTTATAAAAGGTTCCAGGTACCAGCCCCGGGGACGAACAATACGGCGGGTGTAACTTATCATGGCCTGCTGATTGGCCGGCAGGTTGTATGAGAAGTGCAGGGTTGGGAAAAAGTCGGGGCGATCGATTTTGTACGACTCACCGGTTTCAACCAGTTCCAGTAGCTGGTAGGTATATTCCATACGCAGGCCTCCCTGGTAGCCAAAATCGCCCCATTCGCCGCCTAAAATTCCATAAGCTGCATAGGTGTTGCGCTGGTAGCTGGTTTGGTTGTCGAACTGGTCGGGAGCGGGGTCGAACGACTGGGTGGCTGTATTGTATTCCTGTAAAGTGGTATGTTCGGGACTGTTGTCGAGATTTACGTGGAATCCGCTTTCAAATTTTCCGCCCCAATCCAGCGGTTGCGAGTAATCAATCTTAATGCGGTGATCGTCCGACGGGCCATCTTCGGTGGTTCGTTTTCCTTCAAATATGGTTTGGTCGTAGAGTCGGGAATAGTTTTCGGCTTCGTCGCTCATATCGCGGTAGCTCTTGTAGAACTGCGCCTGCAGGTAGTGTTCTTTTTTGCCGTTAAAAGTGTGTTTGTAGTCTAAAGTTGCCGAAATAAAACTTCCACCCCGGGTCGAATTGTCATCGGTAATGTAGCGCGAGGTGTCGGCTCCCAAATCGTACCATTGGGTGTAATTGCGGCTTGAGCTTCCGCCCATGTCACGTATTCCGGCATTTACATTCAGGCCCAGCACATCGTTTTTGGTAAACGACCAATCAACGCCCCCGTTAAAACTGGCCGATTCGCGCTTACGCAGGAATTCGCCATCTGATAAGGTGTAGAAGGTTGAATCGGATGCAGGGAGTTTCGACCAGCGGTTTAATTCGTTGGTTCCGGTGCGGGTCATGTGATTGTAGTCGCCTCCCACGTAAAAATGCCATTTGTCCTGACGTAAATCCAAAGTAAAATCGGCCCCATAGCGTTCCTGGTTTCCCACGTTGGCGTTAATAATACCCGAAACACCATTCAGGCGGTTCTTTTTGGTTATGATATTTACAATACCTGAGGTTCCGTCGGGTTCGTATTTGGCCGAGGGATTGGTAATTATTTCAATATTTTCGATGGCTCCGGCCGGAATCTGGCTCAGGGCATCGCTGGGTTCGAGGGCTGTGGGGCGACCGTCGATAAGTACGGTAAACGAGCCGCTTCCGCGCAGGGTAACATTGCCCTCGATATCGACTTTAACCGAAGGCACATTCTCGAGAATATCGACTGCGGTTCCCGATTTGGCCGTAAGTTGCTGACTCACGTTCACTACTTTTTTATCGATGCGGTATTGCACCGAAGCCTGATCGGCTACCACGTTAACTGCTTCGATTTCCTGTACGTTGGGATGCAGTTTAATGCTTCCCAAATCGACCTCTTTGGTTTCGGGTGTTATTTTTATGTTGGGAATGTCGAGGGTTTTGTATCCCATAAAGGTTATGGTGATTTTATAGGTTCCGGCAGCTGTGCCTTTTAATCGGAAATATCCTTCGCTGTCTGATATTCCACCGTTAATTAATTTGTTGTCGTTCGAATACAGGGCAATGGTGGCATACTCCACAAACTGTTTGGTGTTGGCATCGACAATGGTTCCGTAAATGTCACCCTTTTTGGGGGCCGATGTTTCGGTATTAGCTGCTTTCGCCTGAAAAATGGCAAAGGCCATTACGATTAGTGCAATTTTTCTCATTATTTAGTGATTAAATTTTTTGATTAGGCTGCGATTGGGCTTTTCGTTTTGCCCGGTAGTTCTCTTAACTTCTTATCTCAACCATGATCTGTTCCTTTTCTGTTTTTTTAATACTGCTTATTCTGACGCCACGAAGTTTAATTTCTTGCGCTGGCTTTTTATTTTTTTTCTTATTTCTACTTTACTAAGTAACCAGTCTTCAGTCTCCAGTCTCCAGTCTTCAGTCTAATGTCTAATCCGCTTGACCATCGGGCAGGAATCTAATAGTCTATTATTCAGTGAACCAGTGAACCAGTGAACCAGTGATTCTGTGATTCAGTATTCCAGTAACCAGTAACCAGTCTCCAGTAACAAGCAACAAGTCTCCAGTAACCAGTCTCCGGTCTTCAGTCTCCAGTCTCTGGTCTAATATCTAAAGTCTAACCCGCTTGACCATCGGGCAGGCATCTAATAGTCTATTATCCAGTGAACCAGTGAACCAGTGATTCAGTGATTCAGTGTTCCAGTAACCAGTCTACAGTCTTCAGTTTTCAGCAATCTGCTACGATTCCTTAACTTTTCTTAAATCCTTAATGGTTTTAATTAATCTAAAACCTGCAACGACGAAGTCCTCACGGAACGTAATTAAAAATCGTTAATAAGGAAGCTTTCACAAAAAGCCACCGGATATCTAAATCGGAACGCAGATAACGCTGATTCTGTTCCACAGAAGCGCTGATTTCAGCGGATTTTTGATACTAAATTTAAGCGACCAGTAACCAGTAACCAGTCTCCGGTCTACAGTCTTTAGTCTAAAGTCTAACCCGCTTGATCATCGGGCAGGCATCTAATAGTCTATTATCCAGTGAACCAGTTATTCTGTGAACCAGTGATTCTGTGATTCAGTATTCCAATAACCAGTAACCAGTCTCCAGTAACCAGTCTTCAGTCTCCAGTAACCAGTCTTCAGTCTTCAGTCTTCAGTCTCCAGCAACCAGTCTCCAGACTATTATCTAGAAGTCTAATATCCAGCAACCAGCAACCAGTAACCAGTAACCAGTAACCAGTAACCAGCAACCAGCGTCCAGTAACAAGCAACAAGTCGGGAAATACTACGAATGGTTACAGTCAATCGGTTTTTTTTGTTTTATGAGGTTAATTATGCGCTTTGGGCAGGGTGATGTAAAAGGTTGAGCCTTTGTCGGGTTGACTTTCAACACTAAGTTTGCCTTTGTTTAGGTCGATGAATTCTTTGCAAAGAACCAGTCCGAGCCCGGTGCCTTTTTCTTTTGAATTTCCTATCTTTTTCGATTGTTCTGATAGTTTAAATAAATGGGGCAGGTGGGTGGATGCTATTCCAATACCGGAATCTTTTACCCCAATGGTCCAGGAATCAGGTTCTTCGTGCGTAAATATTTTTATGGAACCTTTGGGCGGTGTAAATTTTACGGCATTCGACAAAATGTTACGTACAATGGTGTTCACCATTTGGCGGTCGCCCATTATCAGGCATTGATTGCAATCAGCAAATGTAAGTGTTATCTGTTTTTGGCAGGTCAGGCTGTTGAGCAGGGCTACGTTATCGTGAAGAATATCGGTAATGTTTATGGCTTCGGGTTTTACCGGCTGTTTGCCCAACTGTACCATGGCCCATTGCAACAGGTTTTCGAGTAAAACAAAAGCTTTTTCCGACGAATGAAAAATTTGTTCGGTATAAAGTCGTAGTTTTTTCTTTTCCATATTTTCAAAATCGGATATCATCATTTCCGATAAACGATATACACCACTCAGGGGGTTCCGCAGGTCGTGGGCAATAATGGCCATGAATTTATCCTTGGTGTTGTTGAGCGCTTCAATTTTGTCGCGTTGGCTTTCAATTTCTTCTTTTTGTGCCAGTATTTGGTTTTTCTGTTTTCTAAGTGCCTGATTGTTCCGGCTTTTTCGCTGATAACTTCGGTAAGTAATAAGTAAAATGAGTAATAGCGCCAGTGTCGACAGCAGGCTCAGGTTCCGGAACTGCATTTGCCGGGTAAGCTCTACCTGGTTTTCGAGGGCTTTGTTTGCGTTGCGTGTGTTTTCAAGTTCGCGCTCTTTGTTAAATATAAGGTCGTTTTCAATCTGTAATATTTTTTGCATGGTTTCCATGTTGTTGGCGCTGTCTTCCATTTGTTTAAACAAGAGGTGTGCCCGATAAGCCTTGCCATAACTTCCGGTGGCGGCATAAGCCTGGTGCAGTTGTTTGGCGGCCGATTCAATTTCGTAAACAATACCAATGGATTGGGCAATTGCGAGGCTTTTTTCAAGATGCCCGATGGCTTTTAGGGGCTGGTTTTGCTGAATGTAATAGGTGCCCAGATAGGTTAAGGCATTGGTTTGCATCTGTAAGTTGTTTTGCTTCCGGCTTAAAGCCAGACTCTTGTTAAAATACCGATAAGCCGAGTCGGGTTGCCGGTTTTTCAGGTGTATTTTTCCAATGTTATTATAATAAAGGCTTAGGGAGTTCTCGAGTGCGGCATTTTTTGAAATGTTAACCGCTTTGTGATAGTTTAACAGGGCTTCGCGGGGCTGGTTTAGGTACTCGAACGATACCGCCAGGTTATTGTAACTGCCCGCTATAAGCTCCGGATCACCCAGTTGCAGTCGGAGTTTCAGTACGGTGCTATCCATCTTCAGGGTTTGCGAATAAAGTTTTTGTTCCTGATAAACTACCGAGATGTTGTTCAGTGCCGCAGCTTCGCCTTTCAGGTAAGCTATTTGCCGGCTCAGGTCCCTGCTCTGCATAAAATAGTCGAGGGCCTGCGAATAGTCCACTTTATAGAACATAACGAGTCCAATAATTCGCAACAAGTCAGCTTTTTCGCGTAATAACTGGTGTTGGTCTGCTTTTGGTAAGGCCTGTAGGGCTATTTGCAAAGCCCGATCGGGATTTCGGTTCGACCAATTTAAACTACTGTCGATTTGTTGATTAATCTGCCTTTGAATGCTGTCGGCTGATACTTCGAAAGCCACCAGGTCACCATAAACAAAAAGGCTTATAACCAATAGTGTTTTTTTCAGAAGCCCCAAGGGGTATTGCCGGCTTCCATTGCTGTTTTTACGTTTCGTTTGTAACAAATAGTAAGTTTTTACTGCGTTTGACTGAAATACTTGTTAACGTGAGTTCGACATAAGAATATTCATCCCCCTAACCCCCTTCAAAGGGGGACAGCCCCTTCTCAGATGAAAAATTAATTTGGAAAATGTGTTCCGCCCCGGCGGAGACTTTAGGGGTGAATTCAATTTCTTTTTAAATAGTTTTCATTCTGTTTTTTTTACATCGAACTCATGTTTTTACTAAAATACGCTATTAATTTTAAATATAAGACAAAAAACTCTTAATTACTTGTTAATTCTTTTTGTTGGGCATGGGTATTTGGATGAACAAGGGGTAAAAAAACTTTTTGTAATATATAATTTGGAGCAGGCTGAGCTTTTGCAAGCGATTTTAGCTCTGTTCGTTTACTCACAGATGCTTCTGCAATTGGTTTTTGCTCTGTGAGCAAAAAGTTGAAGTATTTACACTTGGTTTGAGCTCTGTGAGCAAAAAGACAGAGCATCTGCAGTTGGTTTGAGCGCTGTTCCCCGGGCGACAATTACTTTTTCAAGTGGTTTTGGCTTTGTTTCGTTACAGACAGCGTTTTTTCCATTGGTTTGAGTTCTGTTGCCGTGGGAACAATTGTTTTGTCAAGTGGTTTGAGCTCTGTTCCCATGGGAGTTTTTGATTTTACCATTGGTTTTGGCTCTGTTCCCCAGGGAACATTGCTTTTGCCAGTGGTTTTAGCTCTGTTCCTCAGGTAACATTGGTTTTGTCAAGTGGTTTGAGCTCTGTTCCCATGGGAGTTTTTGATTTTTCCATTGGTTTTGGCTCTGTTCCCCAGGGAACATTGCTTTTGCCAGTGGTTTTAGCTCTGTTCCCCGGGTAACAATGGCTTTTTCAATTGGTTTGGGCTCTGTTCCCTCGGGAACAGAACTTTTTCAAGTGGTTTGAGCTCTGTTCCCCTGGGGATTTTTCCTTTTACACCTGGTTTGAGCGCTGTTCCCTTGCTCACAGCATTTTTGCAAGTGGTTTGAGCTCAAACCCACTGTTGTTTTGGCTCAAAAAAGTTTTTTTTACTCAAACCAGCTCCTGTTTTTGGCCTAAAATAAAATTTTGAGTTAAAAACTTAGGGGCGTTTTTTGTATAAATAATAAATAAGCCCTATAAACAGCAGGTGAAACAGCAATAATCCTCCGCGCCAGGCATAGGTTTTAAAACGGTTTACTTCGGCGGTATTGCCGTGCTGTCTTAAGCGGCCGTCGGGGGTTCGGATAACCGGATTCAGATAGGTTTTTGTATAGGTATTCCACGATTCGGTATCAAAAATCTCGGCCCGCACATAGGTGTTATCCTCTGGAATGGTATAACTGATGCGATCGCTTTGCGTAGCCACAGCCACCGTTTTTCCGCCATCGCTTTTAAGTATGATGGAATCGGAGGCTTGCTGAAGTACCAGGGAATAAACATTCGAGTCGACAGATAGCGATACCAGTTGGTTCATTTCCTGACCAATCCATCCCCGGGTCGCATAAGTCCTTCCTTTGTTTAAGTTATCGACAAGGGCTTCGGTAGTCAGGCTGTCGGTGTTAATCAGGTTCCAGCACACACCGCACACTCCAAAGCGGGTGTTGTGCGCGTCGTCGTTTCCCGATACCCAAACCGCATGTCCATGGCTAAGGGCGGCATCCCACAAATCGATGGATGTTGCCCGTGCGCTGATTCCTTCGAACAAATCGTAGTGGGTCAGGTAGGCCAGGTCGTTGGCACTGTAGCCTGTTTTATAATTGGGATGGGCCAGGACAATTATATTATCCTTGCTTTTTTGTTGTTCCAGCACGGTTTGCTTGTGGTGTATGCTTTGCCAAAAAGGGAAATCGAATTTTAGGGCTTCTTTATTATTTAATACCAGCTGATGAATGGCTCCGCCGTTAAATCCATGTTCGTAAGCACTCAGGTAAAGTAAGCGCTTGTAGGTGTCGGGCAAAATGCTGTTGTAATTCGATATGCAGGGAAGGTCGTAATTCATTGAGTCGTAAACGGCATACATTTCTTCGGGGGTATTGTCGCCGTTAGCCAGGCCAAAATGCAGTATGGAATGGGCATGAAAGTTGGCTTTAACCCAATGCGGGCCCAGGGTTTGGTAAGGATTATAAAATGCATCGCCTGTAAAAGGCTGAGGTTCCGAAAAATTATAAATCCGTGTTTGGTAGTAGGGCAGGGTGGCTAATAGAAATAATCCCAACACTATTCCCAGAATGATTTTTGCAATTTTTTTCATCGGTTTATAATTTTTGCTTACACGTTGAACAGGTAAAATAGTTATTTGCTGGTAGATTGCTCAATGAATTGAATTATACCAGGTCAGTTACACCTTGTTGTTTTTAAAAGGCCAAAAATACATTATCGATAGCATATTACAACTTTTAAAGCGAATAGTTCATTGGGGCAATTATTTATTATTATCTTAGTTCCTGCTTTACCAAAAAAAAATAAACTGTGATTATGAAAAAGTCGACCAAAAGAATAGTAATTGCCGGAGCCATTGTAGCCGTAATTCTTGTAGCTTATTTTTCGTTGCCCCGATATGCCCAGCGCGCCTTAATATATCAGAAAGTGGGCATCGATGATTATTCGCTCTTTGCTAATCGTGAAGTGGCTGTTGGAACGCCCCAGGAGTGGGAATCCGATACAAAACTTGCCGATTACACCCTCGATGCAGCTATGCTCGAAAAGTTTAACGAATGGCAAACCATTGCTTTCCTGGTTATAAAAGATAAAAAAGTAATCTTTGAGCAGTATTGGGATGGCTATAGCGCCCAGTCGCTAACCAATTCGTTCTCGATGGCCAAGAGCATTGTGGGCTTTTTAGTTGGAGCCGCTATCGACGACGGGTTTATTCAGAGTATTGATGAGCCTGTGGCAAAATTTATAAAGGAATTTGATACCCCCACTAATAAAGACCTTACCCTAAGGCAGGTGCTCACCATGAGTTCGGGTCTGAACTGGGACGAAAGTTACGGTTCCTTATTTAATACAACCACTGAAGCATATTACGGAACAGCTATTAAAGACCTGATATATTCGTTGCAGGTGGTTGAAAAACCCGGCTTTGAATTCAAGTATTTAAGCGGGAATACCCAGTTGCTGGCCATGGTGGTTGAAGCGGCAACGGGCAAACATGTGGCCGATTATGCGGCCGAAAAATTCTGGAAACCCATGGGCGCGGTGAATCCGGCCTTATGGTGCCTCGACTCGGAAAATGGAACCGAAAAAGCCTACTGCTGTTTTAACTCGAATGCACGCGATTTTGCCCGTTGGGGACAGTTGGTGCTGAATCAGGGAACCTGGAATGGCGATACTTTATTGTCGCCCGAATATGTAAGGCAAGCGGTAAGCCCGGCTGCTTATTTGCTCGACGAAACCGGAAACCCCATCGACTATTATGGCTTTCAGTGGTGGATTCAACAGTTGGATGGAAACCCGGTTCCTTATATGCGGGGAATCTTAGGCCAGTATGTGTTTGTGCTTCCGCACGAAAATGCCGTAGTGGTTCGTTTGGGACATAAGCGCAGCGAGGAACGCAAAAACCATCACACCATGGATTCCTTTTTTTATCTGGAGACAGCAAAACAACTACTCAATGATTATAAAAAAGAATCAACCCTATAGAGTGTCTTATAAGAAGAAATTGATAAATATGATTTAGAGTGCAAATTCTATAAGAACCCTATCGAATTGATAAAATACATAATAGAAAAAAATACGGCTTCCAAAAAATAGCAATTGGAATCGAAACAATCACTTAGTAAGACCGGGAAGCTGAGAACTTGTTCGAAGATCACCCGGCCGCACTTAGTGATTGTAAAGATGCAGATGCTATTTTTTGGCGCCTTGACTTTTTTGCTTCGTTTTTGGGTCGACCGAGCTTGCGAGTTCATGACCGAAGGGAATAACCCAAAAATGAAGAGTCCAGCCGGCTTGAGGCGAAAAACAAGCCCTAAATGGTCAAATAATTGTCAGTTCTGTTCCAAAAAGTAGTATCTGTTTTTTCAGGACATTGACGTTCAGGAATAGGATTAAAGCCTGAACTACTGCACTAAGGTAGGGTTAAACTGCGAATAGCTGTTTTATTAACAGTTAGCATACCAAAAAATTTTAGTTTCGAGCCAGTATTCGAGAATTATCGAGGTGGAAAAGGTATGCGCTTTGGTTAAATTAATTTCGACAATCATGAAATGGAAATTATTTGTTGTGATCCCGGTTTTATTGAGTTCCTGCATGAGTTCTTACAAAACCTACACTTTCGAAACGCCGGACGAAAATGTTGCTTACTGGAATCAGGGCACGGCTTTTCAATCGCAAACCATCGACAGTGTAACTGTTGAGCTTGGTTACATAAAGCGAATGCAGCAGTCGTATGTTTTTTCTATTACGGTGTCGAATGGCTCTGCATCGGAAGTTCATTTTGATCCCGCCACCGTTTCTGCACATTTGTTTAGGGGCGATACAACGATGTTTGACATTTTTGGTGCTGTTAATCCGGAGATCGAACTTCAGGAACTGGACACCCGAATTAAAGCCGAAAAAGCCCGGATAACCCGCAATGCAGCATTTAGTGTGTTCGAAAGTCTGGCGGGTATAGTGGCCGAAGTAGCAATTGAAGAAAACGAAGCGAACAGGGAAAAAAAAGAAGCCCTTCGTTCAGCCAATGAATCGCTGGGCGAAATTCACGCGCAAAATATCTCAGCAGCTGAATTAAAACTTATGAACCTTTACGATTGGGTTCCTTATTGGCAGGAATCGGCGATACGAAAAACAAGCATTTTTCCGGAGCATTACCACAGTGGCGATTTGCATTTTAATTTGAATTATGCCCCTTTGGTAAAGATTGCTGTGCCGGTAGCTGAACGTCGGTTTGAATTCATGTTTCGAATGACGAAAGTGCTTCCGTATCCGTATTAAAACTTCATGGCAAAGCCAATGGTCATCAGTTCTTTAAACTGGATGGCTTTGGTGGTTCGTTCCACTTTTTCTCCGTTCACGATTTCAAACTTGGGAACCAGCTGGTCGTCGTCATAAATAAGGCGGGTCGAAATGGTTGCCCTGATAAAATCGTTTACCGGAAGAATCAGTTTCAAATCCCAGTCAATGTCAATGTTCTGGGGTTTGGCAATGTAGTTCGAGAAAAGTTCCACCTGATTTTCAATCTGAATATTTCCCCAAACTTTGGTTTTGTACGAAGCCTTAAAAATGGCTCCGGTCTCGTGCCTTGAGTTTTTGGTGGTATCCAAACCGTATTTGGTTTTGTCAATAGCGTCGTTCATCACAAAGGTTGAGCGTGAGGTTACGGGCGACAAAAACAGGGTAGTGTTTTTATTGGGTTTGTAATCCAGACCCAAGGCAAAAGTAAGGTAGGCCGGACTCAATATCTGTGCTACCAGGTTTTTTTCATCGGCGTTGGGGTATTCATAGGCTTTCCCAAACTGGGTTTTAAAATCGGAAATGGCACTGATAAAATAGTCGCCAAAGGCTTTGTGTCCGTATTTGGTGTAAAACTCCAGACGGTCTTCGGTGGGCCTGAAGTCTTCCACACCATCCTGCCGCTGTGCACCGTATTTAAAAACCGAACGATTTTCCCAGGTGGCATTGCCTTTTTTGTAGTTGGCAAAAAGCTCAAGCCCGGTCATAAACGAAATGGCCGACACGCCTCCCTTTACCCACGATTCCGATAAATGAATCTGCGAAAGATCGACATTTACATTTCCGCCATAAATCCATGTGGGGCCGCTCCGGTCGATAGGTATCCGCGATAAGGTGAGGCTTTTTTTTGTGCTGCTCATTTTTCCTAATCCGCCGATGGCTTTTTTTGCTTTTTCGTCGGTTTGATAATTCAACTCGGGTGTATCGTCAACCAAAATACGGAATGAATTTCGTTCAATGTCGCGCAAAACGGCTTTCATGCTGTTTCCCCAATAATCGGTTACCGAGAATTTTATCATCTCGGGGCTGTTTTCATACAAGCGAACTAACACCGAATCGCCTTCCACATCAACCACATAAAAGTTAACGGTGTCGCGACGAATTTGCTTAATCCACTGAATCATTTCGTTGTTTTGCGATTCATGGATAACCTGGTTAATGGAATGGATAAGCGAATCGTTAAAAGGCGACAAAGCCTTGAATATGCTGTCGATGTTTATCGTGTCCTGATAAAATACGGCATCCATAATTTCAACAAACAAACTGTCTTCCGATGCGGTGTGACTGGTGTCGGCAATGCTTTGCAGGCGCTGACGTTCCCAGTAATCCTGCATGGTTTTATTCCGGAGGGTGTTCAGGCTGTCAATCTTATGGCGTAAATCGAACAGGTAAGGAATCTGATGATAGGCTTTATTTTCGTTTATCAGTTCCTGTATCTGATTTATGGTAAGTTTCAGTGAGTCGCTGGTGTTAAACCGATACAAGTAATTAAATGCCTGGTATTGGAGCGAGTCGCCTGAGCTTTGTGGCGGGTAGTGCTTGAAATAATCAATCACATGCTGGTAATGGTTGGGAACCTCGGTCTTTTTTGCATTTTTTTTATTTTGTGCAAAAGCTGTAAAGCCAATGCTGATTAATGCAATAATTAAAAGGTATTTAGTTATTTTTTTTACCTGCATGGTACAACGTAGTTATTTTGATTCGGTAATCAACTTAAAGTATGCAAAGAAACTAAAAGCTTTAATTATGCGCAATATTAAATGAATCAGCTTTTTTAATGAAGTGTATGGGTATTTGAGCTGTTACTGGTTTTTGTTCCGGTTTAACTGTTTTACAATAGCCGGTTTAAGTTAGCAGGGGCGATAATAATTGCTATTTTTGTGTAAAAATTTGCGTCTATGAACGGCTTTAATACAATCATTTTACCGCTTATCGTTTATCGCAACCTGAAGAACCGCGATTCCTATCATTTCTAGCTTTTAGCCGGGCCGGTAAATCCCGGTCTTATTCTCTTTCTTTTTTTTTAATAAGTTTTAAAAGTAAATGTTATGGAATTACCTTTTGCAGAATCATATAAAATTAAGATGGTTGAAACCATCCGCCGAAGTACACGTGAAGAACGTGAAGCATGGATAAAACAAGCCAAATACAATTTATTTAATTTACGGAGCGAGCAGGTTTTTATCGATTTGCTTACCGATTCGGGAACCGGAGCCATGAGCGACAAACAATGGGCAGCCATGATGCTTGGCGATGAATCGTATGCCGGGGCACGCTCTTACCATACCATGAAAGATGCCATAAAAACCATTATGGGATTCGACCATTTTTTACCCACGCACCAGGGACGGGCTGCTGAAAATGTACTTTTCTCGGTTCTGGTAAAAGAAGGCGATGTGATTCCCGGAAACTCGCACTTCGACACCACCAAAGGACATATTGAATTCCGCAGGGCAAAAGCCATCGATTGTACCATCGCCGAAGCTTTTGATACCACCAACCTGCATCCTTTTAAAGGAAATATCGATATTCAAAAACTTGAGGAAGTTTACAAAAGCCATCCGAAAGAAAAAATTCCTTTTGTGGTGTTGACTTTAACAAATAATACAGCCGGGGGCCAACCCGTGTCGATGGAAAATATAAAGGTGGTGGCTGCGCTGTCGAAGAAATATGGTATTAAGGTACTTTTCGATTCAGCCCGCTTTGCCGAGAATGCCTATTTTATAAAAACCCGCGAAAAAGGTTACGAATCGCATACCATCAAGCAAATTGTGCTCGAAATGTATGCGTATGCCGATTTTGCCACCATGAGCAGTAAAAAAGATGCCATTGTAAATATGGGAGGTTTTATTGGTTTTAAAGACGAAGTGGTATTCCGCCAGGCCTGTACATACAATATTATGTTCGAAGGTTTTATCACTTACGGCGGAATGAGTGGGCGCGATATGAATGCTTTAGCGCAGGGCCTCGACGAAGGAACGGAATTTGATTACCTCGAAACCCGCATAAAACAAGTGGCTTATCTGGGAAATAAACTTATTGAATATGGAATTCCCGTTCAGCAACCCATTGGTGGGCATGCCGTTTTTGTTGATGCAAAAAAGATGCTTCCACACGTTCCCAAAGAGGAATTTATTGCGCAGACCTTAGGCGTTGAATTGTATCTCGAAGCCGGAATACGTGGCGTTGAGATTGGAACACTTTTGGCCGATCGCGATCCGGCTACCCGCGAAAACCGCTATCCAAACCTGGAATTATTGCGTTTGGCCATTCCAAGGCGCACTTATACCAACAACCATATGGATGTTATTGCAGCTGCACTCAAAAACGTTTGGGACCGGCGCGACAGCATTAAAAATGGTTACCGGATACTTTGGGAAGCTCCAATTATGAGGCATTTTACGGTGGAGCTGGAGAAAATAAATTAGAAAAAAATGAGGCTGCTATTTTTTCTACAGATTTGATTTCATAAATTTACGGTTCAAATGGTATAAATAACCTAATGGGTCCATTCAGCACAAATAAAAAAGAGAAGTCGATTCTCGACTGTTTAACCTACGATTTGTCTTCATTCTTTTTTGATGAATACGAAGAGATAGCCAGCGAGGAAACACCAGCCACCGTAATGATAGTTTACGAGAAGAAACTACCCTGGAATGAGCTGGAAGTTTTTGATGTGGTTCAGTTTCGAATATTCTTCGATAAAGAAAGTCTTACAGGCAGTAATCCGGTAAACGTAAAATTTATTTCCAGAGCAAAAAAAGGTACAGTTAAGCACCTGAGCAAAATTATCGATAAGGTAGTTTCAATTTATGGCCACGACGATTACCGTAAAGGTGCCTGGGACGAATTGGACGAAAGTGATTACGAAGCCAAACAACTCCGCAGGGTTTGGACCATTGAGCAAGGCGAGAGTTTTATTAGTGTTGAATTCAACGAGTCCGATGGTATTGTGCTGAATATCCTGTTCTTTAATAACATGCTCAAAGAATCGGGAAGCTATCTGGAAACCAGTAAATAGATTTCAATTACAAACTCACTTAAATCAAAATCTCATTTATGGAATTTGATATAAAAACAGGTGTGCAGGGTCACGAAACACGAATGGTTGAAAAAAAGGATACAGCAAAACACTTTGGGTCGGGTTTGGCCGAAGTGTATGCCACCCCTTCAATGATTGCACTGATGGAATACACCGCTTTTAAAAGTGTTGAATCGTATTTGCCCGAAGGCTTTTCTACGGTTGGGATACAAATTAACGTACAGCACAAAAAAGCTTCCCTGCCCGGCTCCATTATCACCTGTAATTCAGAAGTCAGTAAAGTTGATGGAAAAAAAATTCATTTTCAGATTACCGCCAACGATGAACAAGGCGAAATAGGTACGGCCGAACATATTCGGTATATTATAAACTCGAACGAATTTATGAGTAAACTGAACAGTTAAAATAATTCGAAAGATTTGTGAGATATAGCAAGAGGCTGTCTAAAAAGCAAAAGATTTAAACCGTTTTCTTTCACATTAAAAAGGATAGAACGCTGATAACGCTGAAAAAACTGATTTACGCTGATTAGATCTGCGAAAATCAGTCAAAATCCGCGTCATCCCTGTCTGCCGGCCAGGCAGGAGCGTCCCTTTTTTGAAGATTACTTCCATTTTGTAAGTTTTTGGTAAATGCACCTTACTTTTGGGACAACCTCTTACTTTTTATAAGTTTTTCCATTTAATACTACATCCTGCACTTGGGGTTTGCTCCTTGGGTACCGGCTTATTGTTTAAAATGGCATCGAGCACCGTACGCAAATCTTTTCCGCTGAGCGGAATGTCATTTCCGGGTCTTGAATCATCGATTTGCCCGCGATAAACACATTTTAAATCCTTATCGAACACACTAAGGTCGGGAGTGCAAACTGCATGATAAGCCTTTGCAATTTCCTGCGATTCATCGTAAAGGTAGGGAAAAGAGTAATTTAGTTCTTTAGCCACCTCAGCCATCTTTTCCGGACTGTCATCGGGATATTTTACCGCATCGTTTGAATTTATTGCGATAAACGAAATTCCTTTCGGCAGGTAATCGTTAGCCAATGCTACCAGTTCCTTATTTACATGTTTAACGTAGGGGCAGTGGTTGCATATAAATAGTATAACCGTGGCTTTTTTTGAAGCCAGTTCCTGCAACGAGCGGTTTTTTCCGCTTAATGGTTCCGGAAGGCTGAATTCTTTTGCCCGATATCCAAGTGGTATTTGTTCAGTAAATGCAAGTGCCATAATTGTTTTGTTTAAATATTTTTGATGCGTTTTAGAATGTGAAAATGAAACATCAAAAAATATAACACAGCGTTTACGGTTTTTGTTTTACGTATTTTTCGAGCCAGTTATCCATTTCCCAGAGCATGTGTAATAACGATTCCCGTGCCTGATAGCTGTGGCTTTCGGCCGGGAGCATTACCAAACGGGCGTTCCCGCCATTTCCTTTTAAGGCGGCATAAAAGCGTTCACTTTGCATGGGAAAAGTTCCGCTGTTGTTGTCGGCTTCGCCATGAATTAACAAAATGGGTTCATTAATTTTATGGGCAAACGAAAAAGGCGACATCTCAAAATAGGTATCGGGAGCTTCCCAGAAAGAGCGTTCTTCAGCCTGAAATCCAAAAGGGGTTAAAGTGCGGTTGTAAGCGCCGCTTCGCGCAATGCCTGCTGCAAACAAATCGGTGTGGGCCAAAAGATTGGCTGTCATAAACGCCCCATAACTATGCCCTCCAATGGCTACTTTGTTTTTATCGATAACAGCCATGCTGTCGAGCGCTTTTATTGCGGCCTCAGCATTGGCAGCCAATTGTTCAACAAAATTGTCGTTGGGTTCATTCTCACCTTCACCAATTATGGGCATGGCCGGATCGTCGAAAACGGCATAACCGCGCATTACCCAAAAAATGGGACTGTACCAGCCAATTCGGGCAAATGTGTTGGGCGAATCTTTTACCTGTCCGGCAGCAGCTGCACTTTTGTATTCACTTGGGTAGGCCCACATTAAAACCGGAAGCAAGCCATCGCCCACCGAATAACCCGGAGGAGTAAACAGTTTTCCGGTTAGTTGTACACCATCGTTTCGCTTATATTTAACCAATTGCGAACGAACTTCGAGCATTTCAGGATACGGATTCGGAAAATTGGTGAGTTGGGTTACCACGCCGTTCTGCAGGCTCCTTGAGAAATAATTGGGGGGATCGGTTTTCGATTCCCTGCGGGTAATTATAATTTCTTTTTCAGCATCGGCAAAAGCCAGGGGGTATTCATAGTACGGATCGTTCGATTGCCATAAACGCCGGGAGTTTTTATCAGCCATACTGTATTTGTCGACAAAAGGTTTATAGCCTTCGGGAGTAGCGCCTCGTCCTTTTAAGTACAAAGCGTTTTCTTTTTCTGATACCAATAACACCTGATGACCCCAGGCATTTGAGCTGGTTACAAAACTTCCCGGATGCTTGTATTCATCCTGCCAGTTGTATTCAAAAAGCGTGGTTTTTTCTTTTGGATTACCATCGGGATTGAAGGACGAAATTAATTCGGTTCGGTTTTCCCACCACCATTCCATAGCTATAGCAAATGCTGAAGTACCCCAATAAATATTTCCAAAGCGATACTTAAAAGCCAGGTGGGGTTTTCCTGAATCGTCGAAAGGATAATCGAAAAGGAATAAGCGATCCCTGACTACCGCTTCTTTTTTTGGATCGCCACCATCCATGGCTTTTACCCAATACAACATAGCTGGTTTATCGCTGCGCCAGTTAATGTTGCGCGGACCTTTGGGAACAGCACCAAATCCTTTAGGCAGATTCTCAGTTAAAGGCAAGTCAAATAATTCGCGAAACAGGTTTCCATCGTTATCCCATATTTCGCATTTAACCGGGAAATAGCGGTAAGGAACCAGATAGGAAAAAGGTTTGTGAATCATCTCGACTAAAATAAACCGTCCGTCGGGCGATGGTTTAACTGCCCGGTAAATGCCTTCGATTCCAATAGGTGTTGATTCTTTTTTCAGGTTAATTTTAACCGGCTGCGAAGTAGTATAAAATTCAAATAATTTTTCGTCGTACGGGTTGTTTAATAAATCCTGATAGGTTCTTAAAGCGGTCTGGCTTCCAAAACTTTCCTGAATTACCGGCCCTGTTGGAACTGAAGGTTGAGCCGGAACGGTTTTTTCTTTATTAACAGCTTTTAAAAATACCAGCCAATTGCCTTCGTCAATCCAGGAAATGGGATTTCGGGGAAGGCTTCCGTTTACAATTCCGGAGGTTAGCTGCGTTGCTTTTTGTTTTTTTACATCGAGCAGCCATAATTCCAGTCCGGTTTCACTGGTGTGGGTAAAGGCCACCCATTTGCCATTGGGTGCCCAGATAAAATTCGCCAGTTTGGGGTTTTCGGGTAATCCGGAAATTTCAAAATCCTTACCGTTTTTAATTTGCGTCAGGGTAAGGTTATTGTAATAGCGGGAGCGACTTTGGTTAAATGTTTTGGGATTGATGCGGATTCCGGCCAGGCGCAATTCAGGAGCCGAAATATCGCTGATGGAAAGCAGACCCGGAATGCTGGTTTGCAGCATCCATTCTCCGGTCGGATCAATACTTATTGATGGAGTTGTAGGAGCATCCAAAAGTTTTACCAAAGCTTCGTCGGGGGTTTTATATCCCGGCTGCGATTGACTAAAAGCTACAATTATTACTGCAAAAATCAGTAATGCGCTGGTTGTAAATTTCTTATAATTCATTATCGTGTAATTATAATTAGTAACTCTACTGCTCAAATGGGTATTGTGGCAGCCGTTTTTTAAAGATGCTTACTAAAGTAATAAAAAACGATTGAAAGTTTTTATTTCGAGGAATATTATTTTATGTCCTATAACCGTAGGCTAGTTTTTAGCCTCCAAAATAATACTTCAGCGAAATAAGTTTTTACATAGCTTTTTTACCGCGGTAATGGTGATGGGTTATCACCTTTTCAATGGCAATTTGAATGGCCTGCCCAATGGGATATAAGTTTTGCGACTCAGAAAAATCGGCAAACTGAAGTCGTGAATAATAATCTGATGCTTTTGGCCCCAACGGTTTTTGTTTTAAAATCAGATTTGCTTTTTCAATACTTTCAGGTTGAGCTATTTTAATGGCTTTGCAAGCAGCAATATGCCGGACACTATTTTTATCGGTGGTATAATTGAATGCAAACAAGCGGCAGATTAATCCCCGGTGTTCGTATTGGCTGCAGCCAATGCGCGAACCTTCCACACTTAAGGTATTAAGCATAGGACAAACCGTACTGTTTCCATTTTTAGTCAGTTTGTCGAGGGTTTGTTCAGCCTGACCTGTTTTATAAAGATGAATTGCCAGCGGGTAAAACTCAAGGGCTGTAGCTTTTATTCCCGGAGTTGTGCAACAATAAATGCAGTTTTCAACACAGTGGATTCCTGTATGCGCTTTTAGTTTTTCAATATCTTTATCAACTGCCTGGAAGAGTTTTTCTACAATTTTAGCTTTGCGTACAATGCTCATATAGTTTCATAAAAAGAATGGGCAAATATAGCTGAAAGCATGTCACAGTGTTCGCTGACCAAATAATAAATTTTTGTGTGTTAATTCATTATTAAGCAGCAATATACACTTGTACTGGCAAGGTTAGAACCGAACAAAACTGATTTTGTCGCCTACTTTTACCTCATTTTTTTTTACAAAACCGGCATTGGCTTCAAACACATAAAGAGCATATTCAAACGATGGAATTGATTTCAGGGAATAAGGCTGACAATTTTCGGCCATGTGAACCACAGTTTTTGCTTCGTTAATAAACAAAATATCCAGGGCAATGTGCGTGTCTTTCATCCAAAACGACTGTCTTTCCTCTTTATCAAAAATAAAAAGCATGCTCTGGTTATCTTCCATACTTCGGCGATGCATTAATCCTTTTTCTCTTTTTTGCGGGGTGTCGGCAATTTCAATATCCAAGGTTGCCAGGGTGTCGGTGTGGTTTCTGATAAAATGTATTTCGCCTTGTTTGTTAAATGCCGGTTCGTTTTGCACGGCGTATCTGGGCGGAATCGTAGTGTCGGGTCTTGGTTTTTTATCCGGTTTGCACGAGCTAAGCAGCAGTAACAGTATGAGAATAATTGCGCCAGCCTGAAATTTTATAGTTGTCATTTCTTTAAATATTAATTGTAAGCAAGTAAGGAATGCAAATTTATCTTTTTTTCACTTCGGTCTTTCCAATATTTTTAAGGTTTGATGCTTTCTCTAAAACTTCTGATGTTGATATAATTAAGCACTCACAAAAACTTTATAAGAAGAGGGTGTCTAAAAAGCAAAAGTTTTAAACCAACTACTTTCAAATTAAAAGACATAGAACGCGGATAACGCTGAAAAAACTGATTAACGCTGATTAGATAAGTGAAAATCAGTGAAAATCCGCGTCATCCCAGTCTACCGGCCAGGCAGGAGCGTTCCATTTTTGAAGTTTACTTCCGTTTTGTAAGTTTTTGGGTAAGGTGTATTACTTTTGAGATAACCACTTCTTTTTAAATGTTCTTTGATTTAAAGATTCAGGTTCAGCTTAATTCCTCCTTTTATCCACAATCCGGCTTGTTCAATTCCTCCCAAATCGGAGTATTTATTATTGAACAGGTTGTTTGCATCGAGGTAAATCTGGCTTTTTTTAAGTTCGTAAAAAAGCCGAAAATCGACTAAAAAATAGGGTTCGTAATCGATGGTTTGCTTGTCAACATCAATATAATTTCCGTTTCGCGCATTATAGGACACATTAAGGTTTATACCCAAATTCTTATAAAAATAAGCCCGGGCCGATGCGGTAAGTTTGTGTTTTAAATAATCGAGCGCATAAGCTGAAACCATGCTGTCCTGACTGCTTAAACTTACCGATGCAAACGAATAGGAAGCCTGAATATAGTTTAAAAATGAGAGTGACTTGTTGTTGGGAGCCCACTGAATAAACAAATCGGTTCCCAAAGTATTTAGTTCTGAATAGTTTTCGGTTCGGTTTTTGGTTTCTGAAGGGTATTTTATCCAATCGATGGCATCTGTAATTTGCCTGTAATACACAGCGCTTTGCCAGTTGAGTTGCGATTCAAATCCTTTGGCTCCCAATTCATAGCTTATCGATTCTTCAGGTTTCAAATCCGGGTTGCCGGTATTTCGTGGTCCGTTGTAGTACAAATCGGTGAACGACGGAAGCCGTATCGCCTGATTTACCGATGCAAAGATTCTTGCGTTTTTTGCCAAATTACGGCTGAGTTCAACGCCCCCGTTAAGTTTTGTGCCATAATCGCTGTTATGATGCAACAGAAATCCAGCCGTTGCATTCCATAGTGCCAGCGAATAGCTGTGTTCTGCAAATAAATTCAGATGAGTCCGTTTGGCTGTTTTGGTAAAAATTCCCCGTGTTTCTCCCGGTGCATCGAGCGTATCGCCCGGATTTCCTAAAGTATTGCTGAATATTTGTTCAAAGCGGTAGTCAAATCCTAAAGCACTTTGTCCCCAATTGCTTTTGTAGCTTGCGTTTAGTTTTGCCCCCGCAGTACGTGTCATGTGGTAATTGTGGTTTTTATAATAATTCCATGATTCATAAATACCCGGAGTATATTTTGCGGTGTCATTGGTCGGGTTAACAAAAAATCCGTTTTGAAAACGGTAGGTATCTTCCCGAAATAATTCGAAGCGGTCGTGGTTTTGTTTTGCGTATAAATGACTTTCGATGCTTAGTTTTTCTGTAGATTTCTGAAATCCAAGCGAAGCGTTGAATTGTCTTAGTTGTTCAAATTGTTCGGGAAAATCGAGGGTGTAAAAATTTTGTGCACCAAAGGCTTTGTTCAGGTAACCGGTTTGAAAACTGAAAGTTCCGGGTTTTGTGTTTATCAAAGCGCGATAAAACAGCTGATGTGAGTTAAAATCGGTATTTTTAGCGTAGCCGTCGGAACGTTTGGTTCCAAAAGCAAGGTAATGGTTTGTTTTGTTGAATTGAAATCCGCCAGCCAGATTGGCTTCAAAAAGCCCGTATTGTCCCAGGCTTGTTTGCACCTGGATGTGATTTTGTTTTTGCTTATTGGTAATCAGATTTACGGCTCCGGTAAATGCATTGGGTCCATATATTCGGGCTCCGGGGCCGTACAGTACTTCTATGCGTTCAATCGATTCGAGGCTAATGGGCAGGTTCAGGTTGTGGTGTCCGGTTTGGGGGTCGTTAAACGGAATTCCGTTGACGAGTATCAGGGTTTGTTCAAACGAACCTCCGCGCAGACTAATATCGGCTTGCACGCCCTGAGTTCCCCGCTGTCGGATGTCGATTCCGGGAACAGCTTTTAGCAGTTCATTCAGACTTTGAACCGCCGAATAATTTATTTCTTTGGCCGGAATCAGTGTCATGGTTCGCGATATCTCCGTGTAAAACTGCTGCGTTCGGTTGGCGCTTACAATAACTTCTTCGAGGTTGAGGTGATTATTGATTTTTATTGTATCGGTTTGCGCATAAGTTTTCTCGGTCGACGAAAGTAGTGTAAGCATTCCTGTGATGACACCAATATTTACTACATGTTGTAAGCTGCTGAAAATTCCAAAAGGTTTGCGGCTCCAGCGTTTGAAAACGGAAATTCGGGTTTTTGTAATTTCAATACCTTGTTTTTTCATTTTTAAAATTTTTTAGTGAAACAAAGGCGTAAAAGTAACACATTATAGCGTATCGGCACGTAATGGTTAGCTTTAGAAATGATGAGAAATTTGATTTTAGGGCACAAAAAAAGCGAACTTAGCACAGTTCGCCTTTTAATTATTTTTATGAAATTCTTATTCAACAAATTTATAGCCTACGCCCTTTAAGGTTCTGATGTGATCGTTCCCCAGTTTTTCGCGTAATTTCCGAATATGCACATCAATGGTGCGATCGCCAACAATAATGTCTTCGCCCCAAACCCGGCTGTAAATTTCGTCGCGGGTAAAAACCTTATCGGGTTTCGATGCCAGCAGTAAAAGCAGTTCAAACTCTTTGCGGGGTAAAATCAGTTCCTGGCTTCCATTAATTACCACATAGCGTTCTTTATCGATGCTGATGCTTCCGACCGAAAGTATATTTTCTGTAGTATCATTTGAGGTGCCGGCACCACTTTTTCTTTTAAGTAAAGCTTTTACACGGCTCACCAATACTTTAGGTTTTACAGGTTTTGTTATGTAATCGTCGCCACCCGCATCGAACCCGGCAATTTGCGAGTAATCTTCACCACGGGCAGTTAAAAAAGCGATAATGGGTTGATTCAGTTCCGGCATCTTTCTGAGTTTCTCACAGGTTTCCATGCCATCCATACCGGGCATCATTACATCAAGTATTATCAGGTCAGGAACAAACGTTTTGGCTTTTTCAATGGCTTCTTCGCCTGTTTGAGCTTTCTCAACAAGGTAACCTTCGGCTTGCAGATTAAACCCTATAAATTCAGTAATGTCGGTTTCGTCGTCAACCAGCAATATTTTTGCTTCTTTTAACATTTTTTTATCTTTTAATTCCGTTTGTAAAACTAGGGTTAAGAACCACAGGTAAAGTTAATTTAACTTTAAGGTTTTATCAATTAAAAGATGCCGAATTATATTTTACCCACGTATTTTTTGTCTTCTTTTAGTATGTGATTGGTTAACCAGCGTTGTAAAAATGTCATGGTTTTCATGGTCAGAACCAGCGACGAGCTCTCATGTGTTTTAACCAATTGGTTTATTTCGTCGATAAAACTGTTGTGGATTTCAATGTGTTCCTTTTTTTCGGCGTAATTGTGCTTTTCAAATAGTTTTTCTTCGGTCGAGAAATGGTAAAAAGCGTATTCCTTAATTTCTTTAATAATTTGGCTGATTTCGCTTTGGTGTTTTTTGTTCAGGTAAGCGTTATAAAGCCGGTTAATAAGAGAAATCAGTTTTTTGTGTTGCTCATCAATCTCAGGAATATGCACACTATATCCCTCACTCCAGATTATTAATTCTTTGTCCATTTGTTTTGCTTTAAAGGTTAAAAACTTTGTTGAACCAAAAATAGAAAAAACAAAACAAGATCAAAGATTCTTAGAATTAATTCCACGTGAAGAATAATGTTGATTTTTGAGATTTCGCAAGTACCGATTTTTAGCAATCCGATAATAAAGCGCTTATATTTGTCGTTCGGAAACTTACAAAACAAAGCATAGGAAATGGAGCGTAATTACATTAAAAACCTGATAGCCCAGGGGGAACATTTACATCTCGATTTTAAGTTTGAGATTAGCGATGCCCGAAAAATTGCGCGTTCGTTGGTTGCTTTTGCCAATACTTCGGGAGGTCGTTTATTGGTTGGTGTAAAAGATAATGGAGTTATTGCAGGAGTCCGCTCCGAAGAGGAAACTTACATGATTGAAACTGCCGCTCATGTTTTTTGTAAGCCCGAAGTAAACTTTGTGGCTAATGCGCATTTGGTCGACGGACGAACAGTGGTTGAGGTAATTGTGGAAAAAAGCCCCAACCTTCCACATTATGCGCCGGGAAAAGACGATAAATGGACGGCTTACCTGCGTGTTCACGACGAGAACCTGGTGGCAAACAAAGTGCAGTTAAAAGTCTGGAAACGTTTAATGAATCCGAACGGAGTGTATTTAAAATATACCGATGCCGAGAAGCAATTGCTTACGTATATCGAAACTTTTGGTGAGGTTACCTTCTCAAAAGCATGCCGTATTGCTCAGTCTTCAAAAAATAAGACCGAAAATTTGCTGGCAAACTTAATTGCAATTGGTATCTTGGAGCCTGTTTTTAAAGATCAACAGATAAGTTACGGGATAAAAACAGTAGGTAATTTTAATTATTAAAGTATAGCACCCAAAACTTATTCCTTTTTTTGAAAAACTGATACAATGAAACTTTCTGTAGTAATTGTTAACTACAATGTTAAATATTTTCTTGAGCAGTGTCTGCATTCGGTGTATAAAGCCATAAACCAATTGCAGGCCGAAGTTTTTGTGGTCGACAATGCCTCGGTTGACGGTTCGTGTGCCATGGTGCGGCATAAATTTCCCAGGGTTCATCTTATCGAAAATAAAGAGAATGTTGGATTCTCAAAAGCAAACAATCAGGCCATTCGCCAGGCAAAAGGAACTTATGTTTTACTGCTGAATCCCGATACGGTGGTTGAGGAAGATACGTTTACCAAAGTTTTGGCTTTTATGGACGAAACTCCTGATGCCGGTGGGCTGGGAGTGAAGATGATTGATGGCAAAGGGGTGTTTTTACCGGAAAGCAAGCGTGGATTGCCTACACCCATGGTGGCTTTTTATAAAATTTTTGGTTTGAGTAAATTATTTCCTCATTCAAAAATTTTCTCGCGCTATCATTTGGGATACCTAAGTAATAACGAAATCCATCAAATTGAAGTTTTGGCCGGTGCTTTTATGCTGATGCGTAAAGAAACGCTCGACAAAGTGGGACTGCTCGATGAGGATTATTTTATGTATGGCGAAGATATTGACCTCTCGTACCGGATTACTTTGGGAGGATACAAAAATTATTATTTTCCGCATACTACCATCATTCATTACAAAGGTGAGAGTACAAAAAAGGGAAGTATAAATTATGTAAAGGTATTTTACAATGCCATGATAATTTTTGCCCGCAAACACTTTAGTTCAAAAAATGCGAAGCTGTTTTCCTTATTTATAAATCTGGCCATCTATTTTAGAGCTGCATTAGCAATTTTTAGCCGTTTTTTTACAAAAATTATTTTCCCTGTTTTCGATTTTGTATTGTTGTTTCTGGGGTTTTGGTTTATTGCGCCTATGTGGGAGCGTATTAAGTTTCCCGAAGGCGGGCATTTTCCACAAAGCTATTTTACCTTAGTTGTTCCCATTTACCTTTTGGTTTGGATTACTTCAGTATTTTTTTCGGGAGGTTACGACAAACCCCTGAAAGTAGGAAGTTTTATTCGTGGAATTTTATTTGGAACAGGACTTATTCTGGTAGTATATGCCTTATTGCCCGAATCGTACCGTTTTTCGCGAGCCATGATTTTGTTGGGAACCCTCTGGGGTTTGTTTGTTATGTTGGCCTATCGTATTTTATTTCATCGCTTAACGTTTATTAATTTTCAGTTCGATTCGGTTCGCAAAAACCGCATAGCCCTGATTGGCAACCCCAATGAAGCGCAAAGGGTGTTATCGATAATAAGGGAATCGCTTCCCCAGTTCGAATATGTGGGACTCATAAATCCTGAAAACACTCAAAACGACGATTCCTTTATTGGCAAATTAAGTCAGCTTAAAGATATTGTGAGCATCAACAAAATAAACGAACTAATTTTTTGTGCTTCCGACTTACCTGCTCAAAAAATAATCCGCGAAATGCTTCGTCTCGAGGGTTTAGGGGTTTCATACAAAATTGCACCGCCCGAGAGTGTTTCAATAATTGGCAGTAATTCCATCGATACGGCAGGCGACCTATACACGGTAGAGTTCAATAACATTACCAAACCCCATAATTTGCGCAAAAAACGTTTGTTCGATGTGGTAACTTCGTTACTGTTATTGCTTTTGCTTCCTTTTTGCCTGTTTTTTATCAAACAACCAAAGGGAGCAATCCGAAATATATTTTCTGTGCTCTTCGGCATAAAAAGCTGGGTTGGATTTTATTATACCGAAACCAATTCATCGTTAAACCTTCCGCGTATTAAAAAAGGCGTTTTAAGCTGGGCTTTAGTGTTTTCCGATAGTTTGAGCGATGAAGTGAAAGTTGAAAAAATGAATTTGTTGTACGCCAAAAACTACCAGCTGAGAAACGATTTTAAAGTATTGCTAAAAGGCTTTCGTTTATTAGGTAAAACATAACAAATAAAAGGTTGTTATATCAGCGAAACTGTTGCAGGCAATCACATGCCGGTAAATCTGAAACGTAATTAAAGAATGGGACAAATAAAAATTATATTGCCCGCCATGGGCGAAGGTATTTTTGAAGCCACCATTACCCAATGGCTGGTCGATGTGGGAAGTGAAATCAATGAAGACGATTCGCTGGTCGAAATTGCCACCGATAAGGTTGATTCTGAGGTTCCTTCGCCGGTAACGGGTATTTTGCATCAAATTTTGGTGCAGGCAGGCGAAACAGCAAAAATTGGTCAGGAGATTGCCATTATCGAAGTTGAAGGAAAAGCCGATGAATCGCAAACCAGCGCTCCGGAAAAAGCACCGCTTGCTGAGGAAAAACCGGTTTTGAGTGAGCAAAAATTGACGCTCGTTCCAGCGTTGGATGCTGCTACACAACCATCCATTCCTTACAAATTAAATTCAGGAGTATTTTTAAGTCCATTGGTGCGAAGTATTGCACATACCGAAGGTATTAGCCTGGCAGAACTTGAAACAATTCAGGGTACCGGTGTAGGAAACCGGATTACCAAAGACGATATGTTAAACTACCTGGGCGAACGAAGCGGAGCAGCGAAAACTGCCGAAATTTCAAATTTAGCTGCTGAACCTGTAACAACTAGTGTCGGAGGAGTTGAGGTTATTGAAATGAACCGCATGCGCAAGCTAATTGCCGATAATATGGTTCGTTCAAAACAGGTTTCGCCTCATGTTACCTCTTTTCACGAGGTTGATGTAACTGAAATAGTTACCTGGCGCGAGAAAAACAAAGAGGAATTCCAGAAGCGTTTTGGACAGAAGTTAACATTTACCCCAATTTTTATCGATGCCGTGGTTCGGGCCATTAAAAAGTTTCCGATGATTAACATTTCGGTCGATGGTTCTAAAATATTGCTTAAAAAGCAGGTAAACATTGGAATGGCTACGGCTTTACCCGACGGTAATCTGATTGTTCCGGTAATTCATAGTGCCGATGAATTAAGCATTTCAGGTTTGGCTGCCCGGGTAAACGATTTGGCTCAGCGGGCGCGCAATAAGAAACTGCTCCCTACCGAGATTCAGGGAGGAACTTTCACCATTACCAATGTGGGAACTTTTGGAAACCTTTCGGGAACTCCAATTATTAATCAGCCTGAAGTTGCCATTCTGGCTGTTGGAGCAATTAAAAAGCGCCCGGCTGTAATCGAAACATCCCAGGGCGACTTAATCGGAATCCGTCACCAGATGATACTGGCTTTATCGTACGATCATCGGGTGGTTGATGGTTCATTAGGTGGTATCTTTATAAAACAGGTTGCCGATAATATGGAAGCTTTTGACGGCTCTCATTGGTTGTAAGAATTTTTAAATTAACAATAAATTTAAAACGGTTGGGTATTGCTATAGTACCTGACCGTTTTTTTTGTTTTGGAGTGTTGGTTTTTGTTTAATTTGAATTAATTGCATCAACGTAAGTAAGTATTGTTTTGTAAGCAATTGTAATAAAGGGTTATATGTATTTTGTTCGTGAATAGTAATTTATTAAATTGCTGCTGAATTAAAGTAAATCAAATTAATCCTATACGCAGATGTTAAAAAAGCACTACTGGGCATTCATAATTGCTTCTCTGTTATTTCCAATGGCTCTTATGTCGCAAACCAATGAAGAAATTTATTTTCAGGCCGAAGATTTTGTTGAAGATGGCAATTTTCATAAAGCTTTGGAATTGTATCAAAGCCTGTTGAATAAAGAGCCTAATAACGCTAACCTAAATTTTAAAGTAGGTTTTTGTTATTTAAATACCGCAGTGAATAAGGCAAACTCAATTCCTTACCTGGAGTTTGCCTCAAATTATATTTCTGAATCGTACAACCCCATGAATCATCTGGAGCAAAATGCTCCGATCGAAGTGCTTTTTTATCTGGGTAAAGCTTACCATGTAACTTACCGTATTGATGATGCTGAGCGTACATTTTTTGAACTTAAGGGAATGCTTACCGACGAAGACGAAGCTTTTTTAGCGCGAATCAATCATGAATTGGCTTCGTGTCAGGTGGCCCGGGTGTTGATGAAATCACCCGTCGAGATGAAAGTTTCGAATCTGGGAACTCAAATCAACTCTGCTTTTTCAGAACACAGTCCGGTAATTAGCGGCGATGAAAGTTTGTTGGTTTTTACGTCGAAGCGTGAAGGAAACACCGGAAACCAAATGATGGACGATGGACAATATTTTGAAGATATTTACCTGAGTAGTTTTAATGGTTCGGAATATACCCGCGCGCAACAAATTAGTGGAAATGTAAATACAGCCGGACATGAAGCTTCTGTAGGACTCTCGTTCGATGGAACTAAACTTTTTATTTACCGCGACGATGCCGGCGATGGCAACCTGTATGTGAGTAACCGAAAAGGTGCTGTTTGGGATGCCCCCGAACGACTGCCCGATGTGGTAAACAGTAAGTTTCGTGAAACTCATGCTTCCATGTCTTTCGATCAGAATCAGTTATTTTTTACTTCCGATAGAAAAGGTGGTTATGGCGGATTGGATATTTACCGGGTTCGTAAATTGCCAAACGGAAACTGGAGCAAGGCTCAAAATCTGGGACCTAAAATTAATACCCCTTTCGACGAAGAAGGCCCTTATATCCATCCCGACGGAACTTCGCTGTTTTTTGCTTCACGCGGACATAACACCATGGGCGGATTTGATGTTTTTGTGAGTTATATCGATGACGAAGAACAATGGTCAACTCCGCAAAATCTGGGTTACCCGATAAATACACCCGACGACAATGTGTATTATGTGCCATCGGTCGATGGGCGCAGGGCTTATTACGCATCGTATGCCAATAACAGCATTGGAAATTACGACATTTTCAGGATCGACCTTTCGGAATCGCACATCAGGAATCAAACCGTAATAGCTGGTTTTGCCCGGGGTTTGGATGGAAAAATACTGGAGAACGCAGTTATCACATTAACCGATCTCGACGATAATTTATTCGGCATTTACACGCCCGATGCAGAATCGGGAAAATTTCTTTTTATTCTACCCCGGGGACAAAAATTTAAAGTAATTTTTGAATCCAAAAATCAGGAGGCCTTTGAGTACGTAATTGATGTTCCGGAATATGCTTACGATCAGTCGCAACAAGTAGTGGCTTTTACCAATATTGCTTCATCACTTCCAAAAGATTCCGATACTTATGCTTCAATTGCAAAAGCAGACCAAAGCAAACAGCAGGATATCGACAGGGATAATGAGGATTTATTGCTTCAAGATAAAACATCGGAAGCAAATGATTCAACCTTAGCCGATAATCAGACTGCTACTGGCAATAAAGGTTTACATACTGCCGATTTGTTAATTGCCAGTGAGTTGAATAAGCGTCTTGTTTTTAACGAAAATGAAGACTTGGCGCAAACATCAACAGAAAATAACTCAACTAGCAAGGACAAAACACTTAATAAAAAAGTAAAAAACAATAAAAACCGATTGAGTGCACAAAATCAGAAACTTACAAACGATTCAAGCGATTCGTCAGGAAGCAAATGGTGGTGGTGGTTTTTGTTAGTTCCATTGCTTTTATTTGGCTTATATAGGGTAATCCGAAAAAATTGATAGCATTATCTTATTTTATCAGCTATATTTGAATAGTAATTTATAAACTCCGGCAATAATGAAGATACAATGCAGCACTTTTAATTCAAGCAAAAAATACCTGATAATGGTTTTGATGGTGTTTTTAGCAATAGGAATTCAGGCTCAGGATATGAAGAAGGTAAAACAGCTTTATAAAGAGGCTGAAACCCACTTGCTTTACGAAGAGTATGAACTGGCTTTACCTTTGTATCAGGAGATAATAAGTGAAGGTTGGGAGAATTCGAATATTTATTTAAGCATTGGTATGTGTTACCTGAATACCCAGGCCAATGTGAAAGATGCTATTCCCTACCTTGAGAAAGCGGTGCTTAATATTTCATCCAATTATAAAGAAGGAAATTACAAAGAAGAAGGTGCTCCGGAAGAAGCCTGGTTTTATCTGGCTAAATCGTACCGCATCGACGGGCAGTTTGACAGAGCCATTGAAGCCTACGAAAAATTTAAATCGTACCTGAGTTCTGCCGATATTTATTACATCGAATTTGTCGATTTGCAGATTGAAACCTGTAATACAGCCAAGAGAATGATGACTGCGCCGGTTAATTTTATTGCTGAAGAATTAAAAATAAGTCAGGAAGGCGAAAATTATTACCCGGCAGTAGCTGGCGATGAAAAATCGATGGCTTTTACGGCTTATCAGGAAGTTTATGACGAATATATTGGCAATGCATTTTTTGAGGTTATTTACTTTTCAGAATCCGATGGACACGATTGGAAAAAACCCAAAGACATTTCCCAGAGATTAGCATCCGACGGTTATTTTTCCACGGCTCATTTATCGTACAGTGGTGATTATATGTTGCTTTATCGCGACGATTATGGCAACGGAAACATTTATTATTCTGAAAAAAGCGGTGGAAGTTGGAATGCCATTGAGCGTATGCCAAAGCAAATAAGCTCGCGCTACAACGAAACCCACGCCAGTATTTCGAAAGATGGAAATACCCTGTTTTTTGTGAGCGATCGTCCGGGCGGATTTGGCTATAAAGACATTTACAAAATTGAAAGAGACAGCAAAGGTCGCTGGGGAACAGCCGAAAATTTAGGTGAGGTAATAAATACACAGTTCGAGGAAGAGACGCCTTTTTTAGCCGAAGATGGACGAACCCTTTATTTTGCATCCGAAGCACACAATAGCATGGGAGGTTACGATATCTTTAAATCGGTTAGCGATGACAATGGCAACTGGTCGGAACCACAAAATCTTGGATACCCGATAAATTCAGCTGCTGATGATGTTTTTTACCTTCCCATTGGCGATGGCTCGGTGGCTTATATGTCGCGCCTGCCCGAAGGGGGCGATAAGAAAAAAATATTCAGGATTGAGTATCCTAAAACAGAACGTGTTATTGAAGTTGTAGCCGACAACGTGCCTGATGATTCCGATAATTTAGATACAGCAACTTCTGAAACACAAACAGGAGAAACCGGAACACAGAATGAAACCCAGCTTAGCGATGCGGAATCGACTTACGTTCCCGAAGTAAAAACCATTGTAGTTCCCTCAGAATACGAATTAAAAGGAAGAATAACCCTCGAAGACAACCAGCAACTCGATCCTTCGTTCTACATTCATGTTACCAAACCCGATGGCGAAGTAGTTGCCGCATTAAGCCCTGATGTTACTACCGGCGAGTTTCGCGGAAAAGTAAAACATGGTTCTTACACAGTTAAAGCCTTTGGCGAAGGATACCAGCCGGCCGAAAAAAATATCTTTATTAGTGCCGACCAGCAATCGGAGGAGGTTTTAACCTTTTTGCAGATGGTTCCGCTCACAGTTAGCAGCGGTGAATACTTTACCATTAAAAACATATTTTTCGATTATAACAGCGAACAGCTAAACCGCGAGAACCAGATAGAAATTGAAAAGCTGGCCAAACTAATGGAGAAAAATCCATCGCTTTATATTGAGGTTGTTGGGAATACCGATGCTCACGGAACGGATGAATACAATAAGAATCTTTCGCTGAAAAGAGCCCGCGCCGTTGTCGATTATGTGCACAGTAAGGGAATCGATAACAGCCGTTTTGTAACCAAAGGAATGGGCAAGGAAAACTTTATTGCCATTAATCAGAATCCCGATGGAACCGATAATCCTGAAGGTCGCCGTTTGAATCGCAGGGTAGAAATAAAGATTATTAAATCGAATAGTGATAACATTACTATCGAGGATATTTATGTTCCCGACGAATTGAAATACAAAGATCAAATGACTTACACCATCTTCCTGATGGAAACGCAAAAACCACTTGAACTTTCTTACTTCAAGCAATCGGGAAGTACCATAAGCAATGTGTGGATGTTCCAGACCGAAGCCGGTTATTTATATACAGTAGGTAAATTCAATCATCAATCAGAAGCGCTGGAGCTGATGAATCTGGTGGTCGATGCCGGTTTCCCAGATGCACGTGTAATCAGTAATCTCGATTACAACGAACTGGTTCAAAAAAGTGCGAATTTTTATAAGTCGAAAATGAGCGAAACCGATCGTACGGTTTATACTGTTCAGCTATATGCACTTAAGAATCCAAAGAGCGATCCTACTTACAAAGGACTTACCGATGTAGATAAAATTGTTTGCAACGATGGTTACACCCGCTATGTTTGGGGCGAATTTATTGGTAGAACATCGGCCAGACAGGCATTACAAAGCGCTATTGAAAAAGGTTTTTACGATGCCTTTATTGTTGAAATTGATAAATTTAAAAACTAAGATGCCATTATTTTTAAAGAACGATGTTTTAATACTTCGCGGCATGGAGCCCGAAGATCTCGATTTTTTGTATGCCTGCGAGAATAATCCTGAGGTGTGGCATTTGAGCAATACGCTGGCTCCTTACTCAAAATTTGTATTGAAACAGTATCTTGAAAATTCGCATCATGATATTTATACCAACAAACAATTACGCCTGATTATTGCAAAAAAAGAGGCTCCTGAGAAAGCCCTGGGTGCAATTGATTTATTCGATTTCGATCCCTTTCATCAGCGTGCCGGAATTGGCATCCTGATTCATAATGTGGAAGAGCGCGGAAAGGGTTATGCCGACATTTCACTTAATTTATTGATTGATTATTGCTTTAAATATTTAAAACTTCACCAGGTTTATTGCAATATTGCTGCCGATAATAAGGGTAGTATAAAATTATTTGAGAAATGCGGCTTTACCCATAGCGGAACAAAGAAAGAATGGTTGAACCAAAGCGATGGATGGCAGGATGAATTGATGTTTCAAAAGTTAAATCCAAAAACCAGACAGCATTAATTTTCGGCAAGTAGGGAATAATCCGGAATTTCTTCAATAAATGTGTAGCTGTTGTTGGTGTAGTCCATTTTACAGCAAAAGTGATTTAAACCATTGGTTACTACCAAAAAATCGACTTTAAGTTTCAGGTTGTACGCTGCCACCTGATCAAATGCTTTTTGCGCGATTTTTACCTTGGGAGCTTTGCATTCGATTATCATTTTTGGAGCACCGTTTCGGGTAAAAACAACAATGTCGCAGCGGCGCGAAAGTTTATTGTATTGTAAAGCCATTTCTACCGAAATAAGACCAGCAGGATAGTTTAGGTATTGTACCAGGTAATGTAAAAAATGCTGACGAACCCATTCTTCAGGAGTCAATGCCACAAACTTTTTTCGAAACGAATCGAAAATGGTGTTTTTTTCCGGGTCAACTTTTATTTGCGACGAAACATCGGGAAGCCTGAGTAAATCCATTCTTTTTGCCGTAAATTTAACCGAATTGACAGAATATGGAACAGAAACTTTTCAACATTTTCATCGACAAATTGTAAAGCTAGCCTTTATAAGGTATCTTTGAAAACCTGTAACAGTTGGTTAATCATTACCATGGTTTGATACACATTTTAAAGTGAATGAGCCGGGTAACGAACTACTGATTAATTTAAAAGCAAAAACTTTTTTTAATGAAAACCAAAGAAGAAATTGTTTGTAATTGGCTGCCCCGGTATACGGGTCGCAAACTCGAAGATTTTACAAAACATATCATCCTTACCAATTTTAACTTATATGTTGAATTGTTTGCACAACAATTTAATGTTCCCATCCTGGGCGAAGATAACAATATGCCGAATGCCGCAGCCAATGGTATTACCATTATAAACTTTGGTATGGGTAGCCCAAATGCAGCTACTATTATGGACTTGCTCACGGCAGTTTCGCCAAAAGCTGTGCTATTTTTAGGAAAATGTGGCGGTTTAAAAAAGAAAAACAAATTGGGCGATTTAATATTACCCATTGCTGCCATCAGGAGCGATGGTACATCGAACGATTATTTGCCTGCCGAAGTTCCTGCCTTGCCTGCATTTAATTTGCAACGGGCGGTTTCAACAGCCATTCGCGATTTTGGACGCGACTACTGGACCGGTACCGTTTTTACCACAAACCGCAGGGTTTGGGAGTACGATGAGCGTTTTAAAAAATACCTGCAAAAAACCCGTTCCATGGCCATCGATATGGAAACAGCTACCATTTTCAGTGTAGGATTTGCCAATCAGATTCCTTCAGGTGCTTTGTTGTTGGTATCCGATCAGCCAATGATATCGACCGGTGTGAAAACAGACGAAAGCGATAGAAAAATAACGGAACAGTTTGTTAACGATCACATTCAAATAGGCATAAAAGCCTTAACCTTAATTATCAACGACGGAAAATCGGTTAAACACCTTCAGTTTTAAAATTTCCTATGCACACTTTCGACCAAATACTTGCCGACTTAAACAAGAAAATTTATAAACCCATTTACTATTTAATGGGCGAAGAATCGTACTTTATCGATGAGATTACCACCAAAATTGAAAAATCGGTACTTCCTGAAGAGGAGCGTTCGTTTAATCAAACGGTGGTTTACGGAAAAGATATTGAATTGGGCGATTTATTGAATACCGCACGCCGGTTTCCGATGATGAGCAATTATAATGTGGTTATTGTTCGTGAAGCACAAAACATCAGAGGAATTGAAGGTGCTGCGGCCGACGAGGTTGATCCGCTTTTGCTATATGCCGAAAACCCATTAAAATCGACCATTCTGGTAAT
Source organism: Salinivirgaceae bacterium (assembly GCA_050179685.1). Lineage (GTDB taxonomy): Bacteria > Bacteroidota > Bacteroidia > Bacteroidales > SZUA-534 > GWE2-40-63. The sequence continues at coordinate 57,832 of JBFXEW010000008.1, read as the reverse complement.
TAATCTTAAGGGAAAATCGCTCGACAAACGAAAGAAACTGTTTAAGTCGCTCGATAAAAATGCCGTTTTGTTCGAATCGAAACGCATCTACGAAAATAAAGTGGGCGAATGGATTACCGGCCGATTAAAACAGGCAGGTTATACCATCGATATTAAAGCAGCCGAATTAATGGCCAGTCAGTTGGGTAACGATTTGTCGAAAGTTTCGAAAGAATTGGAAAAACTGTTGGTGGTGATTCCAAAAGGGGGCCACATTACGCTAAAAGAAGTTGAGGAAAATATTGGCATCAGCAAAGATTTTAATGTTTTTGAACTGCAAAATGCGCTGGGTAATCGCGATGTTTACAAGGCAAATCTGATTATCAACCACATGGGGCAAAACCCAAAAACCAAAAGCATTATTCCGCTGATTGCAATTCTCTACGCTTTTTTTGTAAAAATTTTGTTGGTACACAGTGCAAACGATAAATCCAAAACAGGCCTGGCGTCGTTATTGGGTGTAAATCCGTTTTTTGTTTCCGATTACATGCAGGCTGCCCGAATATACAATGTTAAGCGTTGTGTGGCCATTATTGGCTATTTGAGAGAGTACGACACCAAATCGAAGGGCATCGACACGCCGGCTGTTGATGATATGGAACTGATGCGCGAGTTGATATACAAAATCCTACACATATAATTCATGGACCTACTTACCGTATATACAGCTTCGGCAGGTTCGGGTAAAACCTTTCAGCTTACCGGTGAGTATTTAAAGCTGATCTTTAATCCTGAAGTGAGTTTCCGAAGTGTTCTGGCGGTAACTTTTACCAACAAAGCTACAGCCGAGATGCGCGATCGGATTCTTAGCGAATTATACCTGTTGGCAAGCAGCCAGAAATCAAATCATGCCGATGCATTAAAAGATTGCTATCAACTTAACGATAGCGATCTGGCACAACGGGCATCGTTTTTACTAAAGCAAATTGTTCATAACTACAGTCGGTTCAATATCAGTACTATTGATAGTTTTTTTCAGATAATTTTAAAAGCCTTAACCCGCGAGATTGGTTTAAATGCATCGTTAAATGTGGAGCTGAACCAAAATCAGATTATTGAGAAAAGTGTTGAGGATTTTTTTTCACAAATCGACGAAAAGCCACAGCTTAAATACTGGCTTTCAGAATTTGCCATTCAAAAAATCCATGAAGGAAAAAGTTGGGACGTACAAAAAGATGTACTCAAATTTGCTACCGAAGCTTTTAATGAAACATTCTTTTCTTTTTCCGAGGCTGAGCTGAAGCAAATCACATCGCTCGAATCGTTTAAATTATTTAAAAAAGAGCTGGCTGCCATTATGGATCCGGTTTTTAATAAATTACGCGATTTTGGAATTCAGGCGCTTAAAATAATCCGCACCAATGGGCTCCAAGTTGACGATTTTCAATACAAAAACGCGGGCGTTGCGGGTTTTTTTATAAAACTGCAACAAATGGTTCCGGGCAAGATTCCCGAACCGGGTGTTCGTGTACTTAAAGCCTGCAATTCGCCCGACGGAATACAGGATTGGTGTGCCAAAAGTTCAGCAAAGGCAAACTTAATACAACAGTGTGTGCAAGCTGGTTTGCAGGATTTGTTAAACCAGTGTATCGATTTTTACAAGCAGCAAATTGTAAACTACAATACTGCTTATGAGGTTTATAAAAACCTCGATGTGTTTGCTTTGTTAAGCGATGTGTTTAATCATTTGAGGGATTACTGCAACGAGCATGATATTTTCTTGCTTTCAATGGCTTCGCCTTTTTTGGCTAAGTTAATCGATAAAAACGATGCGCCGTTTATTTATGAAAAAACGGGTGAGTACCTGAAATACTATATGATTGATGAGTTTCAGGACACTAGCCGCATGCAGTGGCAGAATTTTTATCCTTTGTTTTTTAATAGCATATCGCAGGGAAACCGCTCTTTAGTTGTTGGCGATGTTAAACAAAGTATTTACCGCTGGCGTAACAGCGATTGGAATTTGTTGCACAGCGAATTGTTGCAGGATTTTGCAGCTTTTGGGCCCAATGTGGTAAACCTGCCGAATAATTATCGAAGCCAAAAATATGTGGTTGAATTTAATAACTGGTGTTTCTCTACAATAGCCGCTATAGCTCAGTCTCAGTTTTCTCAAAAACTTGAAGAAGGAAAACTGCAAATTGAGAGACCCGATATTATTACTCAGATTTATCAAACGGTAAAGCAAAATCTGCCCGAGAATAAAATTAATACCCAGGGCTTTGTTTCAGTTCGTTTTAATGCTGATGATAATCCGGAAAATCCGGTCGAGTTGCAGGTACAAACTCAATTAATTGAGAATTTGAATCAATTGTTTGAGAATGGTTATCAGCCGCGCGATGTGGCTGTTCTGGTGCGCAAAAATGCCGAAGGAGCGCTTGTTGCCAAATGGCTTATGCAACATCGGCAGGATAATCCAAAGGATGGTCATTTGTTTGCGTTTGTGTCGAACGATTCGGTGTTTTTAAATGCTTCGCTTATAGTGAATTATTTGGTAGCGGCCATTCGTTTTTTAATTGAACCTAAGAACGAGCTGAATAATGCGGAGTTGTACTATTTTTACACCTCACGAAAAGATTCCCCTTCGGGTTCGGTAAGTAGTTTAGCGTCTATCGATTTTTCTGATTCCGAAGCTTTTTTTAAGCTTTTACCTCCTGCTTTTGTGCTTGCCCTCGACGAGTTACGGCAATTGCCCTTAACCACTTTGGTAAACCGATTGCTAAACCTGCTGATTTATCCGGACGATTCGTTACAGATCAGCCAGAATTTTGCTTTTATTCAAACCTTTCAGGATGCTGTTTTGCAATTCTCGCAAAAGCAGGGAAATAACCTGGCTACTTTTATTGAGTGGTGGGAAGAAACGGGAAACCAGCTTGCAGTGAGCTTGTCGGAAGAGCAAAATGCCATTCGTATTTTAACCATCCACAAATCGAAAGGCTTGCAGTATAAGGCTGTGATTCTTCCTTTTGTAAACTGGTCGCTCGATCAGCAAAGCAAATTGATTTGGGCAAAGCCTGAAAATAAGCCGTTTGATTCCATGCCGGTTTTACCCATTACTTATTCAGCCAAGTTGTTGTCAACGCATTTTGGCGCGCATTATATGCAAGAGTATCTTATGGCAATAATCGACAGTTTAAATATGGCTTACGTAGCTTTTACCCGTGCTGAGAATGCCTTGTTTATTATAGCGCCACTGCCTAAAAAAAGCGATTCGGCTAAACGGATTAATGATGTCTTGTTTCGTGCGTTTACCGATTTTGAAAACGATTTATTAACTGCTCCAAATACGGATACCGAACCAAATTGTTATACATACGGAGTCATTCCTCCGGAAGCAAAAACTAAAGAGATTTCACTTTCAGCTAACGATATAATTCCCCGATTAAATCAAACCGATTTTTTAAAACTGCGATTAAAAGGACAAGGCTTTTTTCAGAACGACAATCAGGAATCGGAACCCATTTATAAAGGACAGGTTTTTCATGCCTTGCTCGAACATATTTTTACGCCCGATGATATTCCCGATGCAGTTGAAAAATTGATTGGAAATGGACTAATTCATTTTTCTGAAAAAAAGTTTTACATTGATGCGTTAAGCCAATTAATTTCACATACTGCCGTTAATTCTTTTTTTACTTCTAGTTATAAAACCATTACCGAAGCCTCCATTATGTTAACCGATGGCGCCTTAAAACGACCCGATCGTGTGCTTTTTGGAGCCGATGAAGTAATTGTGATTGATTATAAATATACATTAAGTACTTCAGACGCACATAAAAGACAGGTACAGGAATACATGCAGGCTATTTCGCAAATTGAGAATAAACCAGTAAAAGGTTTTGTTTGGTATTTAATTAATAATCATTTGGTTGAAGTTAAATCAAACTGAGGTTTTGTTTTTTTTATATTTATGCTAATTTTATCGTGGCAATTTTATTGTTTACAAAGTTTTACCACAATTTAACAACCTTACTGCTATGAACCTTTTTCATAATTTGCAGACTCGAATATTGGTCTTTATTTTAAGCACAGTAATGCTTGTGTTATTGTCCATTGGCTTTTTTGTCGGTGTTCGCAACCATAATTTTGCAGTCGACAGGGCTAAAGAATATACCCAACTCATGGCCGACAACAACAGTCAGAAGGTTGGTGGTTTTTTTAAAGAATTTAAAGGTATTGTCGTTGCCAACACTGAAAATCTGGCCTCGCAGCTAAGCAATCAAAAGCTCACTTCTGAACAAATAACCTCCCTGCTTCAGATTCAACTAAAAAAGCATCCTCAATTTGAATCGGTTTGGTTTATTCTCGATGCAGAATCCATTGAAGGGAATGAGCAGTTTAATAGCTGGGCAAAATTTGAACTGAATAAAAAGAATCAGGGCGAAGTGCTTTTCAAAACCAACTCAAAAGGAGCCGGATTTTTTGAGCATAAACTATCGAATAATGAGGGCGTAAGCCTTACGGAACCTTTTAAGAGCGAAGGAACTTATGTGTCTGATATAGCAGCACCTATATTTGTTGACGGTACCTTAAAAGGTTTTGTTGGGATAACACTAAATCTGGCTTTTTTAACCGATTATGTTCAAAATGCTGAGATTTTTGAAGGAGGTTTTATTACGGTAATGACCAATACTTCGCAGTTTGTGGCTCATGCCAATACCGAACTGGTTGGCAAACAATTCGGGCAAAACTTTCCTCAGGATGAAAGCGATTGGAATGTTGAAAACAAAGTGAGCAAAGGAAAGAGTTTTGATATTACCACGCATTTTCAAAAGGCTACTTATTATTCGTATTTTGTTCCCATGCAAGTTGAAGATTCGCCCAATAGATGGATGATTGAGGTGACCGTGCCCATGCACAAAATTCTTGAGTCATCGAAAACCTCCATTCGCAATTCAGTGATTTTTGCCTTGTTTGGAGTTTTAATTATGATAATCGTAATTTTTCAGGTTACACGACGCATTATTGGTCCCATCCGAAAAGTTACCAATATACTCGATTTACTAGCCGTTGGGAATACGCATGCCATTTCAGAGCAGGAAATCAAAGGAAAAGGCGAGTTGCAGCAAATGAACGAATCGCTAAATAAAGTGGTAAAAGGACTTCGGATAACCGAACAATTTGCACTCGAGATTGGAAAAGGAAATCTGAATGCCGATTTTGAAGTGCTTGGGAGCGAAGACCGCTTAGGCAAAGCTTTGTTAAGCATGCGCGAAAGTTTGCAACGCAGTGTTGAAGAAGAGAAAAAACGAAAAGAAGAAGAAGAATTGCGAAGTTGGGCAACTCAGGGTGTGGCCATGTTTGGCGAAATTCTTCGCCAGGATTCCAGTGATATGAAAAAGCTTGGATTCAACTTTATTTCAAACCTGGTGAATTATCTTGAAGTGAATCAGGGAGCCATGTTTGTTTTAAACGATGAAATGGAGGACGATAATTTCTTTGAATTATCAACAGCTATTGCTTATGGCCGCGATAAATTTTTGAAAAAGGAAATTCGCCTGGGCGAAGGTCTGGTTGGACGTTGCGCCTACGAAAAGAAAACCATATTCCTGACTGAAGTACCCGAAGATTATGTAAAGATTACTTCGGGTTTGGGAACGGCAAATCCAAGTTGTGTTTTAATCGTTCCCTGCATTCTAAACGACGAAGTTTATGGCGTAATTGAAATAGCCTCGTTCCGCACCCTTAAATCACACGAAATTGAATTTGTCGAAAAGTTGGGCGAAAGTCTGGCTTCTACCATTTCAAATGTTAAGGTGAACGAGAAAACCAATCGCTTATTGGCTGCCAGCCAGAATCAGAGCGAAGAACTGGCTGCTCAGGAAGAGGAGCTTCGTCAGAATCTTGAGGAGATGGAGGCTACCCAGGAAGATTTGAAGCGGCAAATGGAAACCAATGCCAGAATGCGCGAAGAAATGCAAAAGCAAACGGCTTTACTCGATGCGCTGCTTAATTCCTTACCCGATTACATTTACTTTAAAGATAAAGAAAGCCGCTTCCTGAAAATCAGCAAATCGATGCTTGGTTTATTTGGTGCAAAGACTGTTGAGGAGGTTATCGGTAAAACCGATTTCGATTACCATACCCCTGAAAATGCGAAAAAATATTTCGACGACGAGCAAAACATCATTCGTACCAAGCAGGGAATTACCGACCAATTGCAGCGTGAAGTTACCCACGATGGCGAAATTGTCTGGACCACGGCTACCAAACTGCCTTTGGTTACCGACCAGGGTGAATGCATTGGAACTTTTGGTATCTCAAAGAATGTAACTGCCCTAAAGAATCTTGAAATAGAGACACAAAAGAAAAATGAGGAAATGCTGAAGCACCTTGAGGCCATGGAGGTGACGCAAAGCAATTTGGAAAAACAAAACGAGTTGAATGCCAAAATGCGTGAGAGTTTAATGCAACAAACCACACTGCTCGACGCCTTGTTAAATTACCTGCCCGATTACATTTACTTTAAAGATCGTGACAGTAAATTTATTCGTATCAGTAAATCGATGACCAGCTTATTTGGAGCTAAGTCGGTTGATGAAGTTATCGGAAAATCAGATTTCGACTTCCAGACTCCTGAGAATGCGAAAAAATATTACGACGATGAACAACGCATAATAAAAACCCGAAAAGGTATTACCAATCAGTTGCAGCGTGAAAAGATGCCCGATGGAACGCTTCTTTGGAATAGTGTTACCAAACTGCCTCTTTTAACCGACGATGGTGAGTGCGTCGGTACCTTTGGTATTTCGAAAGATGTTACGGCTTTAAAAAATCTTGAAGAGGAAACCCATCAGCGCGAAGTGGAACTGAATGGTATTTTAAACGCCGTTAAAAAATCGACTTATACGGTGGAATACGATGCCAATGGTACCATTACCGACGCGAATGAGGCTTTGCTTGAACTGTTCGGACTAACACGTGATGAGATTGTTGGAACGCATCATCAGGATGGAATTGATATGCAGGGCGTAGCTAAAAAAGAATATGAAGCTTTCTGGAAAGATTTGAACAAAGGGATGATTAAGAAATTGAGAAACCGTCTCGAAATTAATGGAAAAGTAGTTTGGTTGTCTGAAACTTATACTCCTATAAAAGATGCCGAAGGTAAGGTGGTTAAAGTGCTTAAAATAGCTTTCGACATTACTGAATTCCAGAATAATTCAAAAAAGTAATGCATAAAGCAATTAAAGCTGAAGCATTACAGTTTGCTGATGCCGAACGGATTGAATCGTACAAACGCTATTTTAAATGTTTTCCGGGAGCTTATGGTTACGGTGATACTTTTGCGGGAATTAAAAGCCCACAGTTAAGATCCCTGGCCAAAAAATACCTGAACATTTCTTTAAGTGAGCTTGAATTTCTTATTCAGGACAAAATTCATGAAATACGGCTTTTAGCCCTGTATATTCTGGTGTTAAAGTACCAGAGCAAAAAAGCAGTTTCAGCAGAACAACAACAATTGGTAAGTTTTTATCTTGATAACCTCGGGTTTGTCAACAACTGGGATTTGGTCGATTCGTCAGCTCATTATGTATTGGGAGCCTGGGAATTTTACCATCCTTCTGAAACCCTGCGTCAATTGGCAGTACATAGTAATATGTGGTACAACAGGGTAGCCATGATAGCTACTTTTTATCACATCAGGCAGAATGCTTTTGAATTTCCTTTGCATATTGCAGAACTTTTAATCGATAACAAAAACGACATCATTCATAAAGCGGTAGGTTGGATGTTACGCGAAATAGCTACGCGCAATCAATCGCTTATTTTGAACTTTATTCGGGAACATTATGCTACCATGGCGCGTACTACCTTGCGTTATGCCATCGAAAAGTTCGATGAACCCTTACGGCAAGCCTGTTTGAAAGGGGTTTTTTAAAAAAGGGAATGGTGTTTTTATGATTAACAAAATTCAGATATTGATAATAGCATGTTGAAGATTGTAAGTGTATTTTGTTTGGTAAATCTGGCTTTGGGGCTGATGAATCAGCTTATGGCCCAAAACCAGGTAGCCAGCTCAGATAAAATAAAAGAACATGTTTATTACCTGACGTCCGATTCGTTAAAAGGCCGTGAAACCGGAACCCGGGGAGAACGACTTGCTGCTGTGTATCTTGCCAATCAATTTAACAAGATTGGATTAATTCCTTTGGCTGATGATAGTTATTTTCATGAATTTGAACTGGTACGCAAGCATCGCAATTCCATGCTGGTTAAAAGTCAGGGAGTTTTACTCTTTTGGCCCTGGCACTTTCATTATGTGGCAAATTATAAGCATACCGATACAGTAAATACCAGGCTCCTGTTTGCCGGATTTGGAACCGCAGAGGAGCTCGAAAAATTGCCCATAAAGAATAAGGCCCTGGCTTTTATTGCAGAAAACCCGGACAAAGCTTTTACAACCATATTGCGAATTAAAAAGGATTATGGCAACACCCGGTTTTTTGTTATTTTTTCGACAAGGAGTAAGTTGATGGAGGAGGCCTAGGGTTACGATTATGTTTTGTCCGATTATCAATTGCCCAACGATTTCAATAAAAGAATGGAGAAATATCCGTCGAACGATTGGAATACCTTGCCCGTTGAAGATTCCCTGAATATTTATTATTGCTTCCCCAATGTGCTGAAAAAGCTGTTTTCTTTATCCGATAAGGAATTGATTGCCTTGGCTAAAAAAAATAGCAAACAGGATTTTTCGTTATTACAAACCGTTTATCAGCCTGAACTGGAACTATCATCAAATTATAAAACTTTTACGGTTGATACCATTCAGGTTGCTAATGTGGGAGGGTGTTTAAAGGGAAAAGATACCACGCAAACCATTGTGGTAACGGCGCATTACGATCATCTGGGCGAAGATTTTGGACGCATTTATTATGGTGCTGATGATAATGCCTCGGGCACTGCCGCCTTGCTCGAAAGTGCCCGGCTTATTTCAAACGATTATAAAAAAGGGATTATCCCGGAACGTAATATCCTGTTTTTAGCTTTTACTGCTGAAGAGCTTGGCTTATATGGCTCTGAAGCTTTTGTCCAAAGTAATTATTTCGATAAAAATGGAACGGTTTTATCCATTAACATGGACATGGTTGGCCGCTGGGATGAAAAGCATAAAAACAAACGAGATTTTGTTTACCTGCTAACCGCCGGAAATAAGCGCTTAAAATGGTTTGCTGTTGGAAAACGACAAATTAATTTGCCTGAAAACTTTCAAATAACCCATCGGGCCGGGTTTGTTGAAAAGCGGACGTTTAAATACGGGTCCGATCATTACAATTTTTTTACCCGCGATATTCCTGTAGCCGTATTTTTTACCGGGTTGCATCCCGATTATCATACGCCTAATGACACACCTGATTTGCTCAATTATAAAAACCTGACGAATATATCAACCGTAGTTTACCGATACGTTCATCAGGTTTCTTACTATAAAAATCAATTCGGAAATCCGGATAAAAGCAAATAAGCTTATCCTAAAATAAATTGCTCTAAAGGATTTTTTCCATTAAAGAGCATGCGTTCCGGGTTTTCAATCAATTCTTTAATTTCAAGTAAAAACCCAACGGAATCTTTGCCATCCACAATCCGGTGATCGTACGATAAGGCAAGATACATCATCGGGCGAATAACTACCTGTCCGTTTTCAGCAACGGGGCGGTCAAGTATATTGTGCATGCCTAAAATAGCTGCTTGTGGCGGATTAATTATGGGTGTTGACAGGAGCGAGCCAAAAACTCCTCCGTTGGTTATGGTAAAAGTTCCTCCGCTCATTTCGTCAAGACTGATTTTTGCATCGCGAGCCTTTTGAGCCATGCGTGCTATTTCCAGTTCGGTTTGTGCCAGCGAAAGTTTGTCAACATCGCGGATAACCGGAACCATTAAGCCTTTGGGAGTTTGAACTGCAATTCCGATATCGGCGTAGTTAAAGTTAACCAATTCTTCACCGTATATCATGGAGTTGATGCTTTGAAATTTTTGCAGCGAAATAGCTGCAGCTTTTGCAAAAAACGACATAAATCCGAGCTTCACTCCGAATTTCTCGGCAAATTCGTTTTTGTATTTGTTGCGTAATTCCATTACAGGCTGCATGTTTACCTCGTTAAAAGTGGTTAACATGGCTGTTTGATTTTTTACATGAACCAAACGTTCGCTGAGTTTTTTACGCAGCGGGCTCAGTTTTTTGCGTTCCTCATTACGGGTTTGGTTTGTGGTTTTATTTGCAACAAAATTATCGGGCAGGTTCATAAGCGTATCTACATCTTTCGATGTGATTCGGTGCAGTTTATCCAGCAGATCATCTACGGTCAGGCCTTTCTCATCGAGCATTTTTTTGGCTACCGGAGTTATTTTTACGTCCCGGGCATCTTTATTTGCTTCCTTAGGAGTTTCTTTAGTTTCTTTTGCTGGCGCTTCCTTTTTGGGTTCTTCAGTTTTTTCATCCTGTGTGGGAGCTTCTGCAGTGTCGTCAATAAGGGCAGCAATGGCACCAACATTTATGGTTTCACCTTCTGTAATTTTTAAGCTGATGGTTCCGGCCGCATCGGCGGTTAATGTTAATGTTGCCTTGTCGGATTCCACTTCAGCCAAATCCTGATTCTTTTTTACATAATCGCCTTCGGCAACAAACCAGGTAGCCAGTACCACTTCAGTTATTGATTCGCCAGGACTGGGAATTTTTATTTCTATGCTCATTATTTTTCAGATTTAAAATAACTATAGTGTTTCAAAATAGGGATTTTCTTTTTACCTGTTTCACATTGTAAACCACAATAAGGCATTTTAAGTTCACAGGTGCATTTTTTAAATACTTTTCCAATTATTTCTTCCTGTTCGCGTTGGTGCAACTCGTGAAGGCCTACAGCCGGGCTTCCGCTTGGGAAACGGTAGATTCCTTCGAAAGGAATTTCGGGTACTTCGTTTCTGATAAAATACCAGGCTCCCATGTTCATAGGTTCTTCCTGAACCCACAAAATTTGAAGTGCGTTTGTGTATTTATTAATTACATCGACCATTTCGTTTTTAGGCAAGGGGTAAATTTGCTCGATGCGTACCAGGGCAATATCTTTTACTCCAAGCGAATTTTTCTCGTTAAGTAAGTCGTAGTAAATTTTACCGGTACAGAAAACTACCCGGGTTACTTTTTCTACATCTGTATTGTTATCGTCTATTACCCGCTGAAAAGTTCCTTTGGTAAAATCGTCTTTGGATGATATGGCTTTTGGATGACGCAGCAGACTCTTTGGAGTGAAAATTACCAAAGGAGTGCGCGATTCTTTCTTAATTTGTTGTCGTAAGCCATGAAAAAGATTTGCCGGCGTTGTGCAGTTCAACAAACGCATGTTGTTGTTGGCACACAAGGTGATGAAGCGTTCCATGCGTGCGCTGGAATGTTCAGGTCCCTGGCCTTCGTATCCATGGGGAAGCATCATTACCAAACCATTTTGCAGTCCCCATTTTTCTTCAGCCGAACTGATGTATTGGTCAATAATTACCTGAGCTACATTATGAAAATCGCCAAACTGCGCTTCCCAAATAGTAAGTCCCTGTGGAACAGCCAGCGCATACCCGTATTCAAATCCCAACACACCATATTCATTGAGTGGCGAATTATATACATCAAAGTCAGCTTGTTGCTCACTAATGTGTTTTAGTGGAATGTACCTTTCTCCGGCATCTTCGATAGTAAGCGCCGCATGCCGATGTGAAAAAGTTCCGCGTTGTGAATCCTGTCCGCTTATCCGCACCGGAATACCTTCGTCAATCAACGAAGCGTAAGCCAGAAGTTCACCAACTGCCCAATCGATGCGATCTTCTTCAACCATTTGTATTCGGTCTTTTTTAAGTTTTACAATTTTGTTGAAAAACGATTTTTCGTTGGGTAACTTATTCATTTGCTCCGAAAGGAACAAGAGTTTCTCTTTGCTAATAGCTGTATTTGCGCTGGTATAGAAATCTTCGGGAATAGCATAACGGTAGGGGTCCCAGTCTTCAATCAAAAATTGTTTGATAGCTACTTTGGTGTCCTGGTTTGCAATTTCGAGTTTCTGTTCCATTAATTGGTCAAAACTTTCTTCTTCGTTGGCAATATCCTCCTCTGAATAAACTTTTTCTGCAATCAGTTTTTTGGCGTAAATATCGCGGGGGTTCGGATGTTTTGCAATGGCTTTGTAAAGCAAAGGCTGGGTATATCGAGGTTCGTCACCTTCGTTATGCCCATATTTCCGATACGATAAAATATCGATAAAAACATCTTTGTGAAATTTTTGCCGGTATTCCATAGCCAGTTTTATGGTAAATACAAGAGCCTCGGCATCGTCACCGTTTACGTGGAATACCGGGCTTCGGGTAACTTTGGCCACATCGGTGGAGTAGGTACTGGTTCTGGCTTCCAGGTAATTGGTGGTAAAACCAACCTGATTGTTAATTACCAGATGAATGGTTCCTCCCGATTGGTAACCGGGAAGTTCTGACATCTGAATTACCTCGTAAACCACTCCCTGACCGGCTATGGCAGCGTCGCCATGAATAATTATTGGAGCCAGTTTATCGGCATTGTTCTGGAATTTGTGTTTTATTTTAGCATGAGCAATTCCTTGTATTACCGGGCCTACGGCTTCAAGATGCGAAGGATTGGGAGCCAGATTTAAACGAACCGAATGTCCCTGGCTGGTTTGTATGGTATTGCCATATCCCAGGTGGTATTTTACATCGCCCAGCGAAATGGAATCGACATACGATTTGCCTGTAAATTCCCTAAATATTAACTCGTAGGGTTTCTTTAAAATATTGGCCAGAATGTTCAATCGGCCCCGGTGCGACATCCCAATAATAAACTCTTCAATTCCTAATTGTGCGCCATGTTCAATCGCTGAATTTAAAGCCGGTATTATAGTTTCAGTTCCTTCGAGCGAAAAACGTTTTTGTCCGGTGAAGCGCTGGTGAATAAATTTTTCGAATCCAACGGCACTTACCAAACGTCTGAAAATTTGTTTCTTTTCGTCAGCCGAAAACGATGGTGTGTTTTGAGTTCCTTCCATTTTGCTTCGCAACCATTCTACCTCTTCGGGTTTTCGAATATACAGGTACTCAACGCCTATCGATTGGCAATAAGTTTTTTCAAGATGATCGATTATGTTTTGCAGGGTGGCTTTTCCGAGTCCAAGGTTGTTACCTGCATTAAAACTTGTGTTTAAATCCTTTTCGCTTAAACCAAATTCGGTATAAGTTAGTGGCGGATGGTATTTGCGCCGTTCACGTACCGGATTTGTTTTGGTAAACAAATGTCCGCGTTGGCGGTAGGCGTGTATTAAGTTTATAACATTGAATTCCTTCGAAGTCAGCGCGTCACCCTGATTGTTCTCAATCGGGAACTGTTTTTGTGCCAGTTCAAATCCTTTAAAGAAAAGCACCCATTGCTTGTCGATGCTCTCCGGATGGGCCAGGTATTTCTGATATAGGTTATCAAGACTTTCTGCTGATATGTTATTAAGAAAATCAAAATTGTCCATTCGTGTTGTAAATTAAGTTATGTTTTAAATCCATCAATGGTTTGTCTGTTTAATTGTTCTGCTCTTATTGATTGGTAAATGTTAAAGATATTAAACAATTATATATTAAAAAACCACGAAACGTTTTGTTTAGCCGTTGCATGCTTTTGTGTAGTGTTATAAAACACTGGGGTATAAAAAAACCCGGCATAAGCCGGGTTAATTGTTTCAACGCTTGTGTTATCTATATTCATTTTTATATTCAGGCAGGGTATCCATAAGTTTTTGTCGGGCAAAAAATATTTTGCTTTTTACCGTACCAATGGGAATGTCTAATTTTTCTGCAATCTCTTTGTATTTGAATCCTTCAGTAAACATTTGAAAAGGAATTCTGAAATCGTCTTGCAGGCTGTCGACTTTTTTACGGATTTCTTTATAAGCATGTTCCGACTCTGGAGAAACAGCCTCCTGACGATGGGCTAAATTCTCATTATTATCGGTTTTATTAAATATGGTATTCGATTTTACATTCCGGCGATAATTGTTTATAAATGTATTTTTCATGATGGTATATGCCCATGAATTGAAATTGCGCGGATCGGTAAATTTATCGCGATTGGTAAGGGCTTTAAGCATAGTTTCCTGAAGCAGGTCTTTTGCTTCTTCAGAATTAGTAGTTAAGCTGTAGGCAAAATACTTTAATTTGTCCTCAATGCTCAATAATTTATTGGTAAATTCAATTGCTGTCATAACGGTGTAGTTTTAGGTTGTGAATGTTCAATAAATAAACAAAAACATTTAACAAAAATGTTTAAGCAAATATAGGGAATAATTAAACATATCGCCAAATAAAATTGTGTTAAATATTTGTTAAATTAGACACAGTCTAAATAACACAAGCGCTTAAAATGCAGTAAAACAATGTTATATATGTGATTTGAATTGTTTAGTATAAATAAACAGAGGCTTTTGAAACTTATTAACAGTAATGAAAATACACTTAAAAAAGTACTGCGTATTTTAGCTTAAAAAATGATAAAAAAATGCAGATTTACTATGATTTTGTTTAACGCAGAGAGTGTTTGCGGTACTATATTATTGATAAGCAATAATTTGAAACCACATTTTGTTTAATAGGATTATTATTAAACAGGATGGCTTGCTTTAAAGTGGGGAAAAAATGAATAAACAAAGAATTAGGACTTGATGATTTTTCGTAATTCATCAATCTCTTTTGTTTTTATAACATTTGCTGGCAGGGGTTGATTGTATAAAGCCATTTGCGGGCCCATCACCAATATGGTTTGGTTCCTGAACTGCTGCGATAGTTGCTCCAGGTAACCTTGTATTTTATTCGCATTGAGTGCGCTGGTAAACGAGCAAACCAGATAATCGGCCTGGTGGAATTGGTTGTTTTCATCGATGCTTAAAAAGGGAACCGACGAACCTAGGTAAGTAACGTGTTGGTTTTCTTTTTTTAGAAGATAGTAAGCGTAAAGCAGATTTATTTCGTGAAATTCGCCTTCGGGTAAAAACAAAATGTATTTTTTACTGTGTTCGTTGTATGATGCCAGCAAACCGTCGATAGCAACCAGAATTTTCCGGCGAATAATGTTAGCGGCAAAATGTTCCTGGGCCGGCGAAATGGTTCCGGCTTGCCAAAGAAATCCCATTTTTGCTAAAAAGGGAACAATGATTTCTGCATAGGTGCTCTCAAACCCCCGGTTGATGTACGAAACGGTAAGTAGTTTTTCGAATTTTTGCAGATTAAAATGAAACATGGCCATGGTTAGAGCCTGAATTTGATCTTCAACATCGCTGTTTCGGTTGGTCAATTCAATAACCTTTTCGCTAATCTGCGTTTCGTTTAATTCTGCTATTCGCGAAATTTTTAATCCATTTTTATTTAGAATAGAGATATTTAACAGCTTTTTTAAGTCTTCGCCGGTGTAATGGCGTATATTGGTGTCGGTTCTGCTCGGATCCAATAACTTATACCTTTTTTCCCAAATTCTTATGGTATGAGCCTTAATGCCAGTAAGTTTTTCCAGATCCTTTATGTTGTATTTTTCCGTCTTCATTAAATAAAAATTAAACAAATATATCGATTGTTAAACAAAAATAACAATGCGCTTTCTTATATGTTTAAATCGGGTATAAAGCGTATATATTTTTATATCATTTGGAGCTACTTATTCTAAAAATTATAGTCCGGTATGTAATTTAATCTTTATATTCGGTAGCTGTTAACGATGTTATAAACACTTAAACTATCGATAGGTTTTGTTTATACGCTTATTTTATAAATGGTTTATTTTTAATAAACATGCAAAGTTTTTTAAATGAAGTAGCGCAGTGGCTTTTCAATAATCATAGAGCCGGCTTTAAACACATACAACTCGTTTTTCCGAATCAGCGTTCGGGTGTATTTTTTATGCACCATCTTAAGAATATTAACATCGGAAATCATTCAAAGGCTCCGTTTTGGTTACCACGAATCCATACCATTAACGAATTTATTTCAGAATTTTCGAAGCTTCGCCTGGCTGAACCCATTGAATTGCTGGGCATTTTGTATCGGATTTATGTCGATAAAAGTAAGTCGCTCGAGAGTTTTGATGATTTTTTCTCGTGGGGCGAAACCATGCTTCGCGATTTTAACGATGTGGATAAGTACCTGGTCGATCCCAAAACTATTTTTTCCAATGTTCGCGCACTAAAAGACATGGAAGCCGATTTTCAATTTCTTACCGAGGAGCAGTTGGAAGTAATTCAGCGTTTCTTTGCAACGTTTAATAAGGAACATAAATCGGAATTAAAAGAACAGTTTTTAAAAATATGGGAAGTTCTGTTCCCTGTTTACCAGATTTTTAGGGAAAAGCTGGTGGAATTGGGTTTGGCTTATGAAGGTATGCTTTATAACGATGCCTTGAGCCGCATTAAAGAAAAGCAGACCGATGACTTTCCCTTTGAGAAAATTTATTTCATTGGTTTTAATGCGATAACTCCGGTTGAAGAACGTATTTTTGAATATTTCCAGACGCAAGGCAGAGCCGGATTCTTTTGGGATTTCGATAGTTATTACATCGAGAATAAGCAAATGGAAGCTGGTTTTTTTCAGCGAAAATACCTGCGCCAATTTCCTATGGAAGTTGGTTTTAACCTGCCCGATACTCTGATTGAAAATAAAAAGCAGATTCAGGTTGTTTCGGTTCCTACCGATCATGGCCAGGTTTTTAAAGCGTCGCAATTAATTAGCACAATAACAGCCGGTGAAATTGGTGAAACAGCTTTAGTGCTTTCAAACGAGCAATTATTGATGCCTGTTCTCAACCAGATTCCACAGAATGTTGATCAGGTAAATGTTACCATGGGCTATGGGGTTTCAGAATCGTTGATGGCACAAGTTATTGATTTGTTGATAAACCTGCAGACAAATGCAAAAATAGCAGCTCAGCAAACCACCACTTTTTATTATAAAAATGTTGTTGATTTACTTCAGCATCCGTTTTTTCAGGTTTACGATGAGGTTTTAACGGCTTCTGTTATTGAAAGCATCCGTAAGGAAAACCTTTACCAGATTGACGTAGAAGCTTTGCAGCAGAATGAACTTTTTGCATCGGTTTTTAAATCTGTTTCAGACATTTCCGATTTTGAATTCT
Source organism: Salinivirgaceae bacterium (assembly GCA_050179685.1). Taxonomy (GTDB): domain Bacteria; phylum Bacteroidota; class Bacteroidia; order Bacteroidales; family SZUA-534; genus GWE2-40-63. The sequence continues at coordinate 40,641 of JBFXEW010000008.1, read as the reverse complement.
ATTTAAAAGAGAATGTAACTTTGTTTGGAAATCTGATAAGTTCAAAAAAAACTGATAATGGAAGTTTTGCCATGGAGCAGGAGTTTGGTTATCATGTTTTCCTGAAAATAAATCAACTTTCAGAGCAGTTGCAGAGTCAGCAAATTGAAATTCAGATGACTACTTATTTCAGGTTGCTGCGCCGGGTAATTAAAACCCTTCGGGTTCCGTTCGAAGGCGAACCCATTGGTGGTTTACAGGTGATGGGTTTTTTGGAAACCAGAAATCTCGATTTTAAGAATTTAATTATTTTGTCGGTAAACGAGGGGACTTTACCAGCTGGTATGCAGAATATTTCATTTATTCCCTATGGCTTGCGTCGCGGATTTGGACTACCAACCCGCGAATTACACGATGCTATGTATGCTTATTATTTTTACCGATTGATTCAAAGAGCTGAAAAGGTTTGGCTTATTTACAATTCGGCTGTGGGGGGATTGTCGTCGGGCGAAAAAAGCCGCTACATATACCAGCTACAGTTCGATTCAAACTTCCAAATCGGAATTGAAAATGTTTTGCAAACCATCGATGTGGTTTCGCCAACGCCCATCGAAATCAAAAAACAAGGCGATGTGCTGAATAAGCTAATGGAATACCTGGATGCAGATAATCCAAAGGTGCTTTCTCCAAGTGCGTTATCAATTTATTTAATGTGTCCGCTGCGTTACTATTTTCGTTCGCTAGCGCAAATTCATGAGCCCGATGAGGTTGAAGAAACTGTTGATGCCCGCTTGTTTGGGAATATATTTCACAAGGTTGCTGAGAAATTTTATGAGCCCTTTCTGCAATCTAAAACCTTGCTTACTGCCGAGAATCTGAAAAAACTTGGAGCCGATTCGATTCAGCTTGATGCCTGGATAATGGAATCGTTCAACGAAGTTTTACGTGGAGAAAAAACAAAGAATAAGTTTACGCTTCAGGGGAAGAATCACATTGTTTTTGATGTGATTAAAAAGTACCTAAATAAGATGATTTCCATCGATCAGGATTTTGCCCCGTTCAGTATTGTTGGACTCGAGCTAAAGATGGATACACCGGTTTCGTTTACCTTTCGGGGTAAAAAGGCTGCGGTGAAAGTGGGTGGATTAATTGATCGGCTCGACCGGGATGACAAGCAACTTCGCATTGTGGATTATAAAACCGGAGCCGATAAATTGGTGTTTAGCTCGTTTAGCGACGTGTTCGACCCGGAAAAAATTGCAAATACAAAGGCTGTTTTTCAGACTTTTGTTTACAGTTATGTGATTAAAAAGAATTTTCCGGATGAGCCGGTGATTGTTCCAACCGTTTATCAGCTGAAAAAGTTTTTTGAGGACGAGAAAAGCTTTGCAGTTTCGTCGAAAGATGTTTTGTATGCTTCGGGGAATTTTAACGATGTGGCCGATGAGGTGGAAAGCAAACTGGAAATTCTGTTAACTGAATTGTTTAACGAGCAAGTGCCTTTTACGCAGACTGACGATTTGAAAAAATGTGAGTATTGTCCGTATCGCAACATTTGTGGAAGGTAATTAAAAGAGGTTGTCCCAAAAGTAAGGTGCACTTACCAAAAACTTACAAAATGGAAGTAATCTTCAAAAAGGAACGCTCCTGCCTGGCCGGCAGACAGGGATGACGCGGATTTTGACTGATTTTCGCAGATCTAATCAGCGTAAATCAGTTTTTTCAGCGTTATCAGCGTTCTATCCTTTTTAATGTGAAAGAAGATGGTTTAAATCTTTTGCTTTTTAAACAACCTCTTAAGTTAATCGTTAAAGGCGTTTGCCAATTATATCCCAGTCGAGAATCTCCCAGAAATTAACCAGGTAATCGGGTCTGCGGTTTTGGGTGTCCAGATAATAGGCGTGTTCCCAAACATCGCAGGTTAAAATTGGGGTGTGACCTGAGCGTAGCGGATTTCCGGCATTACTCTCCTGAATAATTTCAAGTTTACCCGATTTGTTTTTAACCAACCAGGCCCAACCCGAACCAAAAAGTGTTGCAGCAGCTTTGGTAAATGCTTCTTTAAACGCGGTAAAAGAACCAAATTCTTCGTCAATAGCTTTAGCTAAATTTCCGGTAGGAGTTTTTGGCCCTTTTTTCGAAAACTGCATAAAATAAAAGGTGTGATTCCAAACCTGGGCGCCATTATTGAAAATTCCTCCATCAGCATTTTTTACGATGGTTTCCAAATCACTTTTTTCAAACGCAGTTCCGGGAACCAGGTTGTTTAAATTGGTAACATAAGCCTGGTGATGTTTTCCGTAATGAAACTCAAGGGTTTTTTGACTGATGTGCGGTTCCAGTGCATTCAGTTCGTACGGGAGTTTTGGTAATTCAAATGCCATAATAGTATGATTTTAATTAGTATAAAGTAATATCTGTCAGCAAAAAACACGTATTAGAAAGTTCTGGTTTGTTTAACTATAATACAGTTGAGCTGTAGGTTTGTTTACAATAATATCAAAAATATTTAAGATGACAGCAACAAAAAACGCCGTTCTCAAAATTGCTTGAGATATACCGGTACTAAGGAGTTTTCTTACGTGTTTAATTTGTGGTTAATTATGAGCCGATTCCTAAAATTCCAGGTTCAGTCTTCAGAATCTTTAAGTAAATCGGGTCGTAATAATTGTGTTCTTTCGATGGCTTGCTGATGTTTCCAGTTTTCGATTTTCTTGGTGTCGCCCGATAAAAGAATGTCGGGGACTTTCCATCCCTTGTAATTGGCCGGGCGTGTATAAACCGGCGGTGATAATAAATTATCCTGAAACGAATCGCTAAGTGCTGAGGTTTCGTCCGAAAGTACACCGGGAATCAGACGGACTATGGCATCGCTAATAACAGCGGCAGCTAGCTCACCGCCGGTAAGCACGTAATCGCCTATCGATATTTCATGCGTAATTAAATGTTCTCTAATGCGCTGGTCAACTCCCTTGTAATGTCCACATAAAATAATCAGGTTGGTGTACAGCGACATGGAATTGGCAATTTTCTGATTAAACAATTCTCCGTCGGGTGAGGTGTAAATTATGGCATCGTAATTTCGTTCGGCTTTAAGCGCATTTATTGCCGATTCAATGGGTTGAATGGTCATAACCATTCCGGCACCGCCGCTAAATGCGTAATCATCAACTTTTTTATGCTTGTCGTTTGAGTAATCTCTGATATTATGAACGTGAATTTCGGCCAGGCCTTTGTCTTTAGCCCGTTTTATAATGCTGTGATCAAAGGGTCCATTTAGTAATTCCGGAATCACAGTTAGAATGTCGATGCGCATATTTTTTTTTTTGTGCAAAAGTAAGGGCATCTCTTAAATAAAACAAGTTCTCCAGCTTTCATTGGAATTAATACAAACTGAAACGTCAATTTTTAGGTTTAAAACCCCAAAAGCAGACTATATGACAGGTTAATTTATCGATTCAAGACAATGTGACTTGATTTGTGCGTATTTTTCCTTTGGTATTCAATTTGAAATGTTCGGGAAAACAAAAAATAAATTAAAAATAGGAGGAAATAATTATGACACTTGTTAGATTTAATCACCCGGCATTATTAAGAGGTTTAGCCAACGAAGCATTAACCCGTAATTTAATGGACAGTAATTTGGATAAAGGTATAAACCATACCTGCAAATCGGATGTGCTTTATCGTTTGAATGAGCAGGACGATTCCATTACTATTGAAATGGTAGTTCCCGGTTTTTCAAAAGAAGATATTCTGATCGAAATCGACAACGAGGTGCTTACCATTAAATCGGTTCAGGGCTCTGACGAAAATGCAAAGCGCAGTTTTGCAGCAGTTGATTTTGAAAAACGCTTTAAAGTAAGCGACAAAATCAAAAGTGATGCAATATCTGCTACAGCCGAAAATGGTATTTTATACGTGAATCTACCTAAAACTGAAGAAGCCGTTAAAAAACCTGCACGCAGCATTGAGATTGCATAAGCACTAAAATCAGATATAAAGATTTTTGCTTTAAAGCAGGATCTTCACTAAAAAGAAAGGCAGAGCGTTTACGTTTCTGCCTTTTTTTGTTCGTATCCATTTGTATTGATGCCGGTAAATATTAGTTGAGAAACTTAGTGTTTTTCATTCAGAAATTATATTTTCGTAGGTCGAAACTAAATAAACAAAGCTTCGAGTCTAACTGTCATTTAATTATTTCTATAAATGGAAACTAAAGATAACGTGAACGCGGAAAACTTACCTGAAAAAGGAGCGATGCCAACTGATGAGGCGAATGAGGAACAAGCAGTTGATAATCAGGAAACAGTTAATGAAACTGAAACTGCTGGTGAACCTGTTGCTGATGAAGTGCCGGATAATGCTGCTGCTGTGAATGAAACGGAGAAGAGGGAAACTAAAAAAGGAAAAGCCGCTATTGAAAAGGAAGATTATTCCATTTATGATCGTACGGTACTTCTTACAAAACTTAACGAGCTGGTAAATAATTACGAGGTTGAAGTTTGTAAAGAAGCTGTTGAAGAAATACGTTCGGTTTTCTATAAAAAATACCTGGCAGAGCAGGCTGAGGCACGAAAAGCTTTTGAAGAAAGCGGGGGAAAGCCTGAAGATTTTAAGTTTTACGACGAAACTTCGGATGAAACCTTTAAGGAAGTTTATAATCAGTTTAGAGCCAAAAAGGTAGAATTAAATAAAAAACTGGAATTTAAGAAAGAAGATAACCTGAAAGCAAAGTATCAGATTATTGAGGAGATTAAAGATCTTATTAATAAAGAAGAATCGATAAATAAAACCTTTCAGGAGTTCCGCGATTTGCAACAACGTTGGCACGATGCGGGTCTGGTTCCGCAAAATCGCTTAAAGAATTTGTGGGAAAGTTATAATCTTGCTGTTGAGCAATTTTACGATTACATTAAAATAAATAACGAGTTACGCGATCTTGACCTGAAAAAGAATCTGGAAGCAAAGATTTTGCTTTGTGAAAAGGCCGAAGCCCTGCTCGAAGAAAAATCGGCAGTTAAAGCTTTTAAAGCACTCCAGGATTTGCATCAGCGCTGGCGCGAAACAGGTCCTGCTCCCCGCGAAGAAAGCGAAGCCATTTGGGATCGGTTTAAAGCCGCAACCACAATTATTAATAAAAAACATCAGGCTTTTTACGAAGGACAAACTGAACTGCAAAACAATAACCTGAAACAAAAACTTGTTTTATGTGAGCAGATTGAACAATTGGTAGTTGCCCAAATTGACACACATAAAGAATGGGATGCTAAAACAAAAGAAGTAATTGAGATTCAGAAATTATGGCGAACCATCGGGTATGCGCCCCGAAAAGATAATGGCAAAATAAATCTACGGTATCGGCAGGCTTGCGACCAGTTTTTTGATCGAAAACGTGAGTTTTATAAAGACACACAAAGCATGCTAAAGAATAATCTGGTGGTTAAAAATGAATTGTGCGAACAGGCCGAGGCAATGAAAGATAGTACCGACTGGAAAAAAAGCACCAAAGATTTTATACTCTTACAAAAGCGCTGGAAAGAAAGCGGTCCGATTCCTAAAAAACAATCTGTTGCACTTTGGAAAAGGTTTCGTACAGCCTGCGATTATTTCTTTGAAAAACGCGCCGAGTTCTTTAATACATCCGATAAACGCCAGGAAGATAACTTGAAACAAAAACAGGAATTGATTGAAGCAGTTAAGAGCTTTAAAAAACTTGCCACCAATCAGGAATCGATGCAGGCTTTAATGGAATTGCAAAAGCAATGGTCGGCCATTGGGCATGTTCCTTTAAATAAAAAAGATGAGGTGCAAAAGGAATTCCGCGATGCTTTTAATGAGCAGGTAAATGCGCTGAATCTGGAAACAACCGAGCTTGAGAAACTTAATTTCCAGAATAGGGTTGAAAACTGGGTTTCAGATAATGCAAGAGGCAAAATTTATTCGGAGCGAAATAAATTAATTACCCGCATAAAAGAATTGGAAAACGAAATTGCTTTGTACGAAAACAATATCGGATTTTTCTCTAAATCAAGTTCGTCTGATGCACTGCTTGGCGAGGTAAACCGAAAGATTGAAAAGGCCAAAGAGCGCATGGAGGTGCTTAAAGAAAAACTTATCCTGCTCGATACGCTTGATCAGGAATAGATACAGATGCCGGACCAAAAATCCGGCATTACTTTGATTGCTGGTTCCCTGATTTTTGTTTGAGTGAAAAAAAGCGGAACTTATTTTTAGCCTGAGCCTCAATTGCGTATTACCCGATAAGCGCTTTGTTTACCGGAAGTATTGTTTATTAAGCCGGGTTAAAACGGTATTTTATTAAAAGCAATTATTAAGAATTGAATTAATAATGTACTTTTGTGCAGGTGTTTAATTTTTTAAAATAGAACAAAATTGTCAACTACCAGATACATATTTGTAACCGGCGGAGTAACATCGTCGTTGGGCAAAGGAATTATTTCAGCTTCATTAGCCAAGCTGCTTCAGTCAAGGGGCTTTTCTGTTACCATCCAAAAGCTCGATCCTTATTTAAATGTTGATCCCGGAACGCTTAATCCATACGAACATGGCGAATGCTTTGTAACCGACGATGGAGCAGAAACGGATTTGGACCTTGGGCATTACGAGCGGTTTTTGAATGTGCCTACATCGCAGGCTAACAATGTAACTACAGGTAGTATCTATAAATCGGTAATTGAGAAAGAACGCCGGGGCGATTTTTTGGGAAAAACAGTACAGATTATCCCGCACATTACCGATGAGATTAAACGCCGCATAAAAATTCTGGGAACCAAATACAAATACGACTTTGTAATCACCGAAATTGGTGGAACGGTGGGCGATATTGAATCGCTGCCCTACATTGAAACGGTTCGTCAGTTGAAATGGGAGCTGGGACAAAACGCCCTGGTAATTCATCTTACACTGGTTCCTTACCTCAGCGCATCGGGTGAGTTAAAAACCAAACCCACCCAGCATTCGGTAAAACTATTGCTCGAGGCTGGAGTTCAACCCGATATTCTGGTATTGCGCACCGAGAAAGAACTTACCGAAGATATCCGCGCAAAAGTTGCCTTGTTTTGCAACGTGAATATTGGTAATGTAATTCAATCGATCGATGTGTGTACCATTTACGAGGTGCCCATTAAAATGCAGGAAGAAGAACTCGACAAAAGGGTTTTGGAAAAATTCGGGATGCCGGTTGAGAAGAATCCCGAGCTCTTGGCCTGGAAAGAATTCCTGGGTAAATTCAAAAACCCGGAACGTACGGTCGATATTGCATTGGTTGGTAAGTACGTTGAACTTCAGGATGCTTATAAATCGATTGCCGAATCGTTTATTCACGCCGGAGCGGTTAATAACTGCAAAGTAAACCTGCACTGGATTCACTCCGAAAATATTACCCGCAAAAACTACGAAGAGTTACTGAAGCCCATGAAGGGGGTTCTTGTGGCTCCGGGTTTTGGACATCGCGGAATGGAAGGAAAAATTATGGCGGTAAAATATGCCCGCGAAAACAACGTTCCGTTTTTTGGCGTTTGCCTGGGCATGCAATGTGCCGTAATTGAGTTTGCCCGCAATGTGCTCGGATTTGAAAAAGCAAATTCTTCGGAGATGGACGAGAAAACACCTTATCCGGTGATTGACATCATGGAAGAACAAAAGAATGTGCTCGAGAAGGGCGGAACCATGCGTTTGGGAGCTTATCCCTGCCGCATCGATAAAAAAAGCAATGCCTATAAAGCCTACGGCGAAACTATGATTGAAGAAAGGCACCGGCATCGCTACGAATTTAACGACAAATATTTCGACGATTTTAAAAATGCAGGAATGGTTCCCGTGGGAATTAACCCTGAAACCAACCTGGTTGAGATTGTCGAAATTCCATCACATAAATGGTTTGTTGGGGTGCAGTTTCATCCCGAATACCGGAGTACCGTTGTTAAGCCGCATCCACTGTTTGTGAGTTTTGTTAAAGCGGCATTAGAGTAAGTATATTCGTTAAACTTTAAATATATTATGGATAAAAATTCATGGGTAGGCCTGGTGCTGATTGTAGGGGTTTTATTTGCCTGGAGCTATTTTACCCGGCCTACAGAACAACAAATTGCTGAACAGCGAAAACAAGATTCCATTGCGCAGATTGAGCGCGAAAGGAACAAACAGGAACTCGTTATCGAAAACCAACAAAAACAAAGTCCTGTAATTTCCGAAACCGAAACCGGTGCATCAGCGAACACAAACGACCAGTTAACGCAGTTTTATGGCGATTTTGCCCCGGCAGCCCAGGGCGAACGCGCTTTCTATACCGTAGAGAACGACCTGATAAAACTTCAGTTTAGTAATAAAGGCGGACGTATTTATTCGGCCGAGCTTAAAAACTATAAAAAATTCGATGGCACCCCGCTGATTCTTTTCTCGGGCGATTCTACCGAATTTGGCCTTGACTTTTTTGCCAAAAACCGGAGTATTTCTACCAACAACCTGTTTTTTGAGTTGGTTCAGGGAACCGACGGCAAAGTAATTACCGACCGCGCTGAAACCTTTGCCTTCCGCCTTGCGGTGACTCCCGATAAATATGTGGAATACCGCTATACGATAAATCCTGAAAGTTATGTGGTCGATTTTGATATAAAAATTGAAGGCTTGCAGGCCGATATCTCGACCAATACCGGCTACCTTACCCTGAACTGGAACAGTTACATCACCGCTCAGGAAAAGGGACGCAGCTGGGAAGAAACCAACTCAACCGTATTTTACAAGTTTCACGAGGCCGATGTGGAAAGCCTGAACATGCGCTCCGATTCGGATCAGAAAGACCTGACAACCCCGGTTAAGTGGATTTCGTTCAAGCAACAATTCTTTAACGTGGCTTTAATTGCCGATAATTATTTCAGCAATGCCCTGGTGAAAACCGAAAAGGAAGCCATCAATCCGAATTTTCTGAAACAGTTTTCAGCATCTATTTCGCTTCCTTACGATGCCAAACAAAGCCTCGATTATCCCATGTCGTTCTACTTTGGCCCCAACCATTACAAAACGCTCCGCAAAATGGACATCGATTTGGAGCGGGTTATTGAATTGGGTATGAGCATTATTCGCTGGGTAAACGTGGGACTGGTTATCCCCTTGTTTAACTTCCTCGGAAAATATATCGGCAATTATGGAATCATTATTTTGCTGATGACCATTATAATCAAGCTGCTGATTTTCCCCTTTACTTATAAATCGTACATGTCGACCGCCAAAATGAAGGCCCTGAAGCCTGAGGTGGACAAGATTAGCGAGAAATTTCCGAAGCAGGAAGATGCCATGAAAAAGCAACAGGCTACCATGGCCTTATACAAAAAGGTGGGCGTGAGCCCCATGGGCGGATGTTTGCCTTTGCTCTTCCAGATGCCGCTCCTGATTGCCATGTTCCGATTCTTCCCCAACTCTATTGAATTGCGCCAGGAAGCCTTCCTTTGGGCTACCGACCTTTCAACTTACGATGCGGTAATCAACCTGCCCTTTACCGTTCCTTTTGGTTTTGGCGACCACATCAGTCTTTGGTGTTTGTTAATGACGGTGGTGAACATTGTTTACATGAAGTTTAACGACCAGATGAGCATGAGCAATCAGCAGATACCGGGTATGAAAATGATGATGTATATGATGCCTGTAATGATGCTGTTCTGGTTTAACAGTTATGCATCGGCTTTAAGTTATTACTATTTCTTATCGCTGTTAATTACCATCATTCAAACCTGGGCCATTCGCCGTACCATTAACGACGAAGAGATTCTGGCCAAACTGAAAGCAGCATCGGCCAATAAAAAAGCCCCGCAAAAATCGAAATGGCAACAGCGCCTCGAGGATATGGCCAAACAAAAAGGTTATCAGCCTCCTAAACGCTAAGTAAATGATATAAAAATTAAAGCCCGGTTCGTCCGGGTTTTTTTATAGGCTATTGGCACCGTTCAATTAACAATTATCAGTGAATAGTTAATAACGTGAGTTCGACATAAGAATATTCATCCCCCTAACCCCCTTCAACTTAGCGAAGCGCTTTCACGAACGAAGTGAGTAACACAAGGGGGACAGCCCCATCTTAGGAAATAAAATAATTTGGAAATGTGTTCCGCCCCGGCGGAGACTTTAGGGGTGAATTCAATTTCTTTTTAAATAAATTTCATTCTGTTTTTTTACATCGAACTCACGTTAATAGTGAACAATGAACAGTGAAAAACTACAAGAAGCAAACAACCCAAAGGGTTGAACAACAATAGCCGCAGATGAAACCTGTGGAGGCAAATCATCACCAATCACCGAACCCTGAACGGGTTCAACCGGTATTCCTCGAACTTTGCCAACAGAATAATCAGTTTTTAGCCAAATCAATGAGCAATTAGCAATGAACAGTGAATAGTCTTAGGTCTTGAGTCTAAAGTCTAAAATATAAAAGTCTTAGTTCCAATTATTAATAGCCAGCATCCAGCCTTAACGCTATTACTACAATAAAAACTGTTTATAATGGAGTATTCTTTAAGACAACAGGAAGTATATAAAAAACCTTCTATACGAAATTATAAAAACTACAAGAGCTTTTAAAAAAATCGTCTATACGAAAAAATAAAAACATCAAGAGGTTTTTAAATTTTGGTCTATACGAAAATATTAAAACATCAAGAGCTTTTTAAACATTGGTCTATACGTTTATAAATTTTCATCTATACGGTTTTTTAAAAGCGTCTATACGAAAAAATATTTCCGTCTATACGATTTTTTGGCCCTGCGCAGCTCTTTATTTCAAGGGCTTAGGGCGGGTGTTTTTTAAGACTTTAGGGCAAGTGATAAATGAATTTGGGTATTGTGCCACGACTTACCTGTTTCGTTGGCTAATCTGTGTAAATCTGTGTAAATCGGTGGTGAAACTAAACCACCCGCAACTGCGTTGCTTGAGAACACCGATTAACACCGAGAAAACTTTTTATCGAATGTGAGCCATTTCGAACTAAGTTTTGGGAATAATTCCATACTTAAATGTTTTAAAATTATACATTAATCAGCCTGCTATAGACAGGTTTGCTTCGTTTTTGGGGTCGACCGAGCCTGCGAGTTCAGGACCGAAGGAAAACCGAAGGGATTAAGCCAAAAATGAAGGGCCCAGCCGGCTTGAGGCAAAAGATAAGGCTTATTTCTCCATTTTATTATTAATACCCTTATAAATAAGGCGCTTAAACAGTTTTACCTTCAATATCGTATAGTTAAGCATATTTCACCCGCTGCCGCGGTGGAAGGACTTGCTCTGTTCCTTCGGAACAAGTATCCCCTTGAGGGGATTATAGGGGTGATTTTCTTTAACTAAATGACATAGAGTTTTATCTTTTTTTACCGGAAACTAATGATGGGTAATAAAACAAAAGGAGCAGAACCCCTGGTTATGGGCTGCTCCCTGTGCGTATTCGGTAATAAATTCGTTCTTTTAATCCTGGGGTTCCAGGCTGCGTTGCAGGCTAACCATTTTAATAGCTGTAACTGCTGCTTCGTCGCCCTTATTGCCATGTTTGCCCCCGGCGCGGTCTAAAGCCTGTTGTTGGTTGTCGGTGGTTAGTACGCCAAAAATAAAGGGCATGCTGTAATCCATATTCAGGGTGGTAATGCCCTGGGTAATTCCCTGGCAAATAAAATCGAAGTGACGGGTTTCGCCCTGGATTACACAGCCTAAAACAATAACGGCATCTACATCGGTGTTTTGCGCAATCAGTTGGGCGCCCAGCGTCAGCTCAAAGGTTCCGGGCACGTATTTACGGATAATGTTTTCTTCTTTGGCTCCGTGTTTTAGCAGGGTAGTGTAGGCGCCCTGGTAGAGTGCTTCGGTAATTTCGCTGTTCCATTCGGCTACTACAATGCCAAACTTCATGGTGCTGGCATCGGCTACCGACTGAATGTTGTAATCGCTTAGGTTTTTTAAAGAAGTTGCCATGTGTTCAGATTTATTAAGTAAAAAAAAAGTATCAAAAACCCGGATAAGTTAATGATACTTTTTATAACTATTATCAGTTAAGTGCTATTTCTCTAAAGCCAGTTTGGCTTTTGCAATCATTTTTTCTGCCTGACGACCTTCCTGCGATTGCGGGTAGTCGGTTTTCAATTTCTCGTACAAAGCAATGGCTTTATTGTAGTCGCCTTCCTGTTCGTACAGTATGGCTGCTTTGTTCAGATAAATAGGGGTCGAAAAATCGTTGGGTTTATCGTTGGCAGCTGCCTCGTAATGCGACAGGGCCTTACCATAATCACCCAGTTCGGCGTAAGCATCGCCCATAGCTCCTTTAGCTACCGAGCTAATGATAAGGTCGGTCGATTTGAATTTTTTCAGGTAATCGATAGCTGCCTCGTAATCGCCCAGGTGCAGGTAACTGATGCCGGCATAATACTTCGATAAGTTGGCTGCTTTGGTCATGCCAAACTCATCCATAATATCGATAAAACCGTAGTAATTACCGTCGCCGTTCAGCGCCAGGTTGAATGAGTCTTTCTGAAAGTATTGCTCGGCAACAAACATATACGTGCGGGCTTCGTCTTCTTTAGGTTCAATAATAAAGCGTTGGAAGGCCAGGTAGCCTGAAACGATAACTAAAGCACCCAATACGATGTACGAAAGTAATTTCTGATTGTCTTCAATAAATTGTTCGGTACGGGTTAAAGCACTTTCAAATTCTTGCAGGTTGTCTTCTTGCTTAATATTCTTTTTTGACATAATAGCTTTTTTATTTACGGAAATTCTTGGCAAAAATAATCCTTTTTATCATTTAAGGAAATAATCTTTCACTTTTGTTTTATACCGTATCTGCGACTATTGGCAGCTACCGATGCCGGCTTCTTTAAATAAACCCTACTTTATTCAGTCAAAACAATGAAAATCTTTGGTTTTAATCGGTTAATTTTGCGGATATATTTATATTTGGCAAAGTTTATCCAATTAAACCCAAAGGGATGAGAGCCGTAGTTGTTGACGATGAGTTTTTTTCAAGACAAACAGTAACTGATCTGCTGAGCGAGAACTTTAAGGATATTGAAGTGGTGGGCCAGGCCGATTCGGTTAAAACTGCCGTTGAACTGATACCTGCCCTTAAGCCCGACCTGGTTTTTCTGGATGTGGATTTAACCGATGGAACGGGTTTCGATATTTTAAACCTGCTAAAACCCATACAATTTAAGATTATCTTTATTACCGCGCATCAGGAGTACGCCATGAAGGCCATTAAATTTAGCGCCTTCGATTACATTTTAAAACCGGTAAGCGAATCGGAGTTAAAAGCAGCAGTCGACCGGGTATTGGCTGAGCAGGGAACCGCAAACCACCAGTTAAAGATGGATGCCTTTTTTTATAATGCCGAAAACATCCGTAAAGAAGGTAAAAAAATTGTTTTAAAAACCAGCGAGAGCATTCACTTGGTTAATGTTTGTGATATTATGCGCTGCGAGGCCGATAACAATTACACCACCTTTTACCTGGCTGCGGGCGAACGTATTGTTATTTCGCATGGTTTAAAAGAATACGAAGATTTGTTGGGCAGCTATGGCTTCTTCAGGGTTCACCAATCGCATCTGATAAACCTGAAATACATTGCCCGCTTCGACAAAAAAGACGGGGGCTATGTGATATTGACCGATAAATCGCAGATTCCGGTAAGCCAGCGCAAAAAACAAAAACTTCTCGAAGTAATTGAAGGATTGGCCTGATAAAGTTAAGCCAACGTTCACTTTCTCAATTAACGCAAGCAAATTCCTTTTCATTAAATGCACTATCACATTGTGCGATCTTTCGGTTAAAAGTCGTTGTATTTTTACCAGTGATTTAATCATATCACGATTAATGGTGTTCTAATAAAATTGAAGTAAAGAGAAAAGCTCCCTTAGCTATAAAAGTTGCTACCAAGCATACCTTGTATGATTGTTAGTTGTTTTGCCAAATTATTTTTATAGCAAAGCGTAAGATGGTTAATGGATAAAGTTTCGTGGTTAATTTAATGCAGGTAAATGAACAAGGGAGTTAAAATCCTCCGGAGCCCTCCGGAGGATTTTTTTATGCCTTTTCGTTTATGGAGCCTCGCTAATTTAGCTATCTTTGGGCTATGTTTTTGCAACACTTATCATTGGTAAATTTTAAGAATTACGGCGGGCTTGAGGTCGATCTTTCCTCAAAGATTAACTGCTTTACAGGTAACAACGGGGTAGGTAAAACCAACATCCTCGATGCCATCTATTATTTATCGTTTTGCAAAAGCTTTTTAAGCAACAACGATGCAGTAAATATCAAACATGGTGATGCCCTTTTTGTGATAGAAGGCCGTTACCAGGTGAACGATTCACAGGAACTGATTTATTGTGGTTTTGAAACCGGAAAGCGCAAGCGCTTTAAGCGGAACAAAAAGGAGTACGAAAAGCTGGCCGATCACATCGGACTTATTCCCCTGGTAATGATTTCGCCTTACGATATAAACCTGATTACCGGCGGCAGCGACGAACGCCGTAAGTTTGTCGATGGCATTATTTCGCAGTTCGACCGTGAATACCTGTTCGATTTGCAGCGCTACAACCGGGTGTTGACCCAGCGGAATTACCTGCTGAAACAATACGGAAAAACCGGATACATCGACGATTCGGTGCTCGATATTTACGACGAAGAGCTGGTTGAAACCGGACAACGGATTCATAGGAAACGCCAGGACTTTGTCAGCCAGATGAAACCCGTATTTCAGCAATACTTTACCCATATTTCGAAGGACCGCGAGTCGGTTTCACTCATCTATAACTCCGGCTTAAGCAATCAAAACTTCAGGGAGCAATTGCAGCGCAGTCGCGATAAGGATAAGCAAGCCCGGTTCTCGACCGTTGGCATTCATAAAGACGATTTGGATTTTATGCTGGGCGATTTCGCCATGCGCCGGCTGGGTTCACAGGGGCAGCAAAAGTCGTATCTGGTAGCCCTTAAGCTGGCACAATTTGAATTTATTTACCAGCAATGCGGTTTCAAGCCCTTGTTATTGCTCGACGATGTGTTCGATAAACTCGACAGCGACCGGGTAGAGCAAATCATAAAACTGGTGGCGCAAAACAATTTTGGTCAGATTTTTATTACCGATACCAATCCGCAGCGCATTCACCAGGTGCTTTCGCAAATCGAAGGCGAATATTTTCATTACCATGTAAGCCCAAGCCAAATAGAACGCGTTTATGAAACGATCTAGCACCCAGCCTTTAAAAGAAGTGATTCAGGAGTATCTTGAGGCACTGAAGATGAATTCGAAACTGAAGGAAGTCAGTTTAATCAGCAATTGGGAAAATATGGTTGGCCGAAGCGTTGCCCGGGCTACTAAAGATATTTATATAAAAGATAGAAAGCTGTTTGTAGTTTTAAAATCCTCGGTGGTCAGGAACGAGCTGGCACTCATTAAAGAACCCCTTATAAAACGCATGAACGAAGAGGCAAAAGCTGAACTTATTGTCGATTTGGTGCTGCTCTGACCTACTTCAATTCTTCCTTTTTTAACACAGCATTAACAGTTTAAGTTAAACAAAAAGTGTTTTTGTTGGTTTGTTCTTTCGTAAGCAAATTGGTTGATTCCGGTTTGTATTATAGCAAACAACAATATCAGATAACTTTAAAAAAAAAGGAACAAGTATGAAAAAATTAATTTATGGAATTTTTGCGTTCACCTTACTGGCAGGGGTGGCATGCAATCAGTCGCCAAAAGGAACCAAAGTAGAGGCCTCTGACACTCACAAAATGGAAGCAACAGCCGATGCTGATGGTTTTGCAGCATGTCAGCACCAGTCGAAGATTTACTGGAAAGGAACCAAACCCACCGGCGAGCATACCGGATTTATTAAATTGAAAGAAGGTGGTAAGTTTATGGTTGAAGACAACCAATTGGTTGGTGGCGAATTCATTATTGATATGAATTCTATTGTTGATGTCGACCTTGAAGACGAAGAAATGAATGCTAAACTGGTAGGACACCTTAAATCGGCCGACTTTTTCCATGCCGATTCGTTTCCCACGGCCAAGTTTGTGATTACTTCGGTTGAAACTTTGAGTGGTGATGAAGAATTTACGCACACCATTAAAGGAAACTTAACCATGAAAGATATTACCAAAGGGATTGAGTTTAAAGCAAATGTTAAAGTTAGCGAAGGAGCTGTTTCAGCTACCAGCGAAGAGTTTGTTTTGGATCGTACCCAGTGGAATGTAAATTATGGTTCAAAAAGCATCTTTAAAGAAATTAAAGACAACTTTATTCACGACGAATTTAGTTTGAAAATTGAGGTTTACTCAATGTAGAGCTATTTTAGCAAATAAAAAAAGGTGCCCGATAAGGCGCCTTTTTTTATGGAATAAATTGTATCAAATTACATTGATTTATACCAAAGACTGGTTTAATAAGTAATTGAAGTAAACAAATCCGTCTTTCTGTGTTCTTTTATACGAAACGCGATGGGATATTAAAAATCGCGTTCTTCAAAAATGCTAAAGCGTTCGCTGTTCGAGAAGAAAAAGTCGCTTTCAATCTTAGCGTTTTCGTCACTGTCGGAACCATGAACCGCATTTTTTTGCATGCTTTGGGCAAAAAGTTTACGGATGGTGCCTTCTTCGGCCTTTTCCGGATCGGTAGCTCCAATTATCTTGCGGTATTCTTCAACGGCATTCTCTTTTTCAAGAATGGCAACTACAATGGCGCCTGAAGTCATAAACTCAATTAAGTCATTATAAAATGGCTTGTCGCGATGCACCTGGTAAAACTTCTTTGCCTGAGCGGTGCGGAGTTTAATCATCTTCATTGCCGAAATATGAAAACCACTGCTGTTAATTTTGTTTAAAATAGGGCCAATGTGCTCATTGTTTACAGCCCCTGGTTTAATAATGGTAAAGGTATAGGTACCAGCCATAATAGAAAGTGTTAAATATTAGTTAGCTATTAATTAGTTACACGTTTAGTTAAAAGCGTTTAATCGTCATCGTCGTCGTCATCTTCTTCAAGTGGATTATTCTTCAAGCCCACTTTTAAGATAATATAACCCAATACTCCGGCCACTAAGGAGCCAATAAGAATTCCCATTTTTGAACTCTCAACCAGGGTAAGGTCGTTATATGCCAGACCTGAAATAAACAGGGCCATGGTAAAACCGAGTCCGCCCAGAATTGAAATTCCAATAATCTGTGTATAGTTTACATTCTCGGGTAATTTGGCCAGGCCCAGTTTTATGGCGCCAAAGGCGAAGCTGGCAATACCCACAAATTTGCCCAGAACCATACTGGTAGCGATTATCCAGGTGAGTCCGATAATCTCGCCGCCTAACTGAACCCCTGCATTGGCAAAAGCAAATATGGGCATGATGAGATAGATTACATAACCATGCAGTTTGCTTTCGAGATGCTGCAAAGGAGAAATGGTTTTTTCGGTTAAGTCGCCTAAAATAGCCAGTGCCCCGCTTTGTTGTCCGGTTAAAAACCGGGGTTCATCGTCTTCGTAGTAGCACATGGTATCGATGGCTTTCTTACTTTTGTTGTAGAATTTTTGGGTGCTTACTTTTCGGTGAACGGGAACAACAAGCGCCAGCAATATTCCGGCAATAGTTGGGTGAATTCCCGACTTTAGGAAAAGTATCCAAACCACAATACTGGCTAAAAAGAATAAGTGTTTTTTAAATATTTTGTAATAGTCGAGCACGGCAAAAAAAGCAATTATAAGCAAAGCAACAATAACAAGTATCCATTGAATGTTGGAGCTGTAAAATATGGCAATAACCAGCACAGCACCAATATCATCGACAATGGCAAAAGCAGTTAAAAATACTTTTAAACCCAGCGGAACGCGTTTGCCTAATAGCTGCAAAATACCCAGCGTAAAAGCAATGTCGGTGGCCATGGATATACCCCATCCCTGATTTTCGGGCGAGCCGGGGTTCATAAGAAAAAACAAGGCAACCGGAATAACCATTCCGCCAATGGCTCCGAATATGGGAAGCGAGGCTTTCTGCAGATTGTTTAATTCGCCCACAAGCACTTCGCGTTTTATTTCGAGCCCAATTACAAAAAAGAAAATGGCCATTAAGCCGTCGTTAATCCATAAAATAAGCGGTTTTTCCAGATTAAATTCCGGGGTTCCAATGGTCAGGGGAATTTTCCAGAAGTCGTGGTAGTATGTTCCCCAGGGACTGTTGGCAATTAGTATGGCAGACAGGGTAGCCATAAAAAGTAGTACGCTTCCCCTTATTTCTTCTTTAAAAAAATATTCAAAAGGTTTCTTTAAATAATCCATAGTTCTAAAATCTGAATGATTTGTTATTGGATTTCAAATTTACAGTTTTTATGTAAAAAATACCGGTATTTGTTGTTGGTTTCATCTTTACTGCTTCAATAACGCTTAAGCGGGAAATCTGTTTAGCAAAAACAGTAGAAAGCTTTCGTTTTTTTTGTGAAAATTCAAACACTTTGTACATTGTTTAAGCCTGCTGTTGGTAAATTTTAGCACAGGGTTTATGAAATGAGACCGCATGGCCTGTCGATTTAAGCATATAAAACTTATATTTGTTTTTTTTTAAACGAATCACATTGGAAAACATTAGTCAGGAATTTAATCAAGCTGCGATGTCGGTTATAAAACCGGCCGAAAACATCATTATATTGTCGCATAAAAACCCCGATGGCGATGCCGTGGGTTCTGGTCTTGCACTCTTTCATTTTTTTAAGGAGCTGGGGAAAAACGTTCATTTTATTGTTCCCAATCAGTTGCCGGTGTATTTAAACTGGATGCCAGGCTACGAAGCTGTTTTTGTGTACGAAAAACAAAAAGAAGCAGGTCGTGAGCTATTGAAAAATGCCGATGTGCTTATTATGGTCGATTTTAATCACCGCAGCCGTTTGTCTGAGGCGGGCGATTATGTAATTCCTCTGAAATCACCTAAGTTTTTAATCGATCACCATCCATATCCCGAAGCCATTGCCGATTATATTTACAGTCGCACTTCGGCAAGTTCTACCGCCGAAATGGTTTATGAATTTATTGCCGGAATATTTGGCGTGCAGCATGTTTCAAATACAGTAGCAACCTGTTTGTTTGTTGGAATAATGACCGATACGGGTTCCTTTAGCTACAATTCGTCGGAGCCTTTAACCTTTGAAATAGTTGGTGCTTTGCTGAAAAAAGGAATAGACAAGGATTTTATCACCGATAAGGTATATAATAATTTTTCGGAACACCGGCTTCGTTTAATGGGACATGCCATGAACCAGCGCATGGTGGTTTTTCCTGAATATCAGGCTGCTTACATTTATCTTACAAAAGATGATATGGAAACCTATCACTTTGAAGCAGGCGACAGCGAAGGATTTGTTAATTATCCGCTTTCAATTCGGGGAGTTGTGTTTTCGGCAATTTTTATCGAGAAAGACGATCATACCAAATGCTCGTTCCGATCAAAAGGCGATTTTCCGGCCAATCTGGTAGCCAAAGAACATTTTGGGGGAGGCGGTCATATTAATGCTGCTGGTGGAGAATCGAAAACCACTTTAGCTGAAACCATTAAAAAGTTCGAATCCATTCTGCCTGATTATAAAGACTATTTGCATGACTAAGTTTTTTCATAGTTTTCTATTTGTTATTTTTTTGGGAGTCTTGTTGCTGGCATCGTGCAAACAAAACTCATCGAATGCTCCCGTAGCCGATCGGAAAACGCAAAAGGAGAATCTGCTTAAAGCAAACAAAGGCTTGGTTTCACTCGATCAGCAACGGATAAAAAACTATGCAAAGCGGCGTAATTGGGAAATGCAGGTAAGTGAAACCGGACTTTGGTATCAACTAATGGACACCAATACCAATGAAAAAGCTATGGCCGGAAAAATTGCCCATTTAAAATATCAGGTGAGCTTGTTGGATGGAACCATTTGTTATACTTCAGACAGTTTGGGTGTGATGCAGTTTAAAATTGGGCAGGGTGGTGTAGAGTCGGGATTGGAAGAAGCTATTTTATTAATGCGCGTTGGCGAAAAGGGGCGTTTTATACTTCCGCCACATTTGGCTCACGGCTTATTGGGCGACGATAATAAAATTCCTCCCCGTTCAGTTATTGTTTATAGCGCAGAATTACTTAAATTAACCGATTATTAACCGGTGTAGTTATGCTTCTTAATAGCCAAAATATTTTTGTACTTAGGTAATTAAGAACTTAAAGCAGTATGATAGTAAAATATTCGACACAGATGAAGCAACTTTTGATTATCTTTTTAAGCCTGGTTTTTTTTACCTCGTGTACTTGGTTTGAACGCTTTCCGGGTTATTCGAAAACAAAAACTGGCATTTTTTATAAGTTACATGTTATTGGCGAAGTGGTAGCTCCTCCCCGGGCTGGCAATTATATTACTGCTGATATATGTTACGCAACTACCTACGATTCTGTATTTTTTAAGGGCCATCGGACTTTTCAGCTCACTGAACCTGAGTTTAAAGGCTCAATCGATGAATGTTTTTTAATGATGTCGGCTGGCGATAGCGCTTCATTTATTATAGATGCAACTAACTTTTTTACCAAAACGCTACAAACCAAATTGCCGCGATTTATGGAAGCCGGCGATAAACTAAAGGTTGATTTACGGATTGACGAAATACGCACCGCCGAACAATATCAAAAAGATAAAAGCGAATTTTTAAAGTGGATTGAAGATTTTGGCGAATACGAGAAGATGATTTTGCGTCGCTTTATGGATGAGCAGCAGCTTGTAATTGAGCCAACTGCCAGCGGACTTTATTTTATCTCGATACATAAAGGAACCGGAAAACCCGTTGAGAACGGCGATTTGGTTACGGTTAATTACGAGGGTAAATTTCTCAATGGCCGTTTTTTCGATTCAACCACCCGGCGTAACCAGCCTTTTGAATTTGTTTTTGGAACCGAAATGCAGGTAATTCCCGGACTCGAAGAAGCTATTGGACGAATGCGCGAAGGCGAGAAGGCCCTGGTAATTTTGCCTTCGGAACTGGCCTGGGGCGAAAAAGGTTCTTCCACTGGAATTATTCCTCCGTTTACTTCGGTAATTTACGAAGTTGAATTGCTTCGGGCCGAATCGAGAACACTGGAAACGGTGAGCCAGGAAGAACCCTTTTAAAAAATAATTCCCCGGAAAAATGAATAAAACGATAACACAAATTGTTTTAATTAGTTTGGTATTGTTCTTGTTTCAGTGCCAATCCGATAATTTTACTACCCATTCCAGCGGACTGCAATACCGCTTTATTATAAAAAATAAAGAAAATCCTCAGGCTTTAGTCAACGATGTCTTGCAGTTAAAAATGCGCGTTACCGATTCTGAAGGAAATCTGGTGGAAGAGGTGCCACCGTTTCGGATTATCCTTAATAAACCATCGCATGAAGGCGGTTCAGTTGAAGATGCACTGGGATTGATGCACAAAGGTGACAGCGCCATCTTTTTAATCAATGCAAAGAATTACTTTATTCATTCAAAAAAAAGTGCAGTACCAGCGGGCATAAACCCTGACGATAAGCTGGTTTTTTATATCAAACTTATCGATATCATTCCGAAGGAGGAATACGAAAAGGAAAGGGAATTGGCCATGTTAAGCGATAAGCGGGAAGAAGAACACTTGTTGACGCTTTATTTAAAGGAACATAATATTACCGATGAACCTGCCTTAAGTGGCTTGTATTTTATTGAATTGGAAAAAGGAAGCGGAGATCGTCCTGAACCCGGTAAATCAGTAACTGTGCATTATGAGGGAACATTCGTTAATGGTCAGGTTTTTGATTCGTCGTACAAGCGCAATGAGCCTTTTACCTTCCGCTTTGGCGTGGGTGAGGTTATTCAGGGTTGGGACGAAGGCTTAGCCCGAATGCAAGTGGGCGGAAAATATAAATTGATAATACCGTCGTACCTTGCTTATGGTGAAGAATCCGTTGGGCCAATTCCGGCCAACTCAACGCTGATTTTTGTTATTGAATTATTACATGCAGACTAGTTGCTTATGAAACGCAAGTTGTTAGGAATCTTTGTTTTGTGCATATTGTTTATGCAACAATTAGTTTTTGCTCAGACCGATGAATGGAGCAGTGGCTTTACCCAAAGTTCCTCAGGGCTAAAGTATAAAATTATCAAGCAGGGAGTAGGCGATTTTCCCCGTCCGGGCGATAAGGTCTGGCTTCACTTTGCCGGTTTTTTAGCGAATGATTCCATCTTTGAGAACACCATGAATAAGGGCCCCATGGATTTGTTTTTAGGGAAAGGGCAACTGATTAAAGGCTGGGAAGAAGGCTTGCAACTGATTAAACCCGGAGGAACTATTTTGCTGATTGTTCCTCCTGAATTGGCTTATGGAAGCATAGAACATCCGTTTATTCCAAAGAATTCAACCTTACGTTTCGAGATTTCGCTCTTACAAATTGATAAAGGCACTCCCATTGAACTATTCTCAATTGAAGGATTAAAGCTGCAAAAAGCAAAGAAAAAACTGCGCTATTATTTGGTTCAGGAAGGAACGGGTGCTTATGCCCAAAAAGGGGATAATGCCTATGTTCATTACACCGCATATCTGGCCGATGGAACTATTTTCGATTCTTCGCATAAGAATGGGGAATCGGTTCGCATTACGGTTGGAATTAATCAGGTAATTGCAGGTTGGGATATGGGTCTGGAACTCATGCAAAAGGGGAGCAAAATTCATTTGGTAATTCCTCCCAAACTGGCTTATGGAAAGTTAGGCTATAAGAATCTGGTTCCTTCAAATGCTACCATCCACCTCGATTTGGAACTGGTTGATCTGGTTCCACCGGAGCCGGTAGTAATGTGGAATAGTGCCGACAAAGCGGTTAAGGAAACCCTAAGCGGATTAAAATATGTGGTATTCGAAGCGGGAACCGGCGAGCTTATTGAAAATGAAGATGTAATTGAAGTGCATTATTCCGGTTATTTTACCAATGGAGAACTTTTCGATTCTTCGGTAAAACGTTTTGAACCCATTCGGTTCCCCGTGGGAATTGGTGCGGTTATCGATGGTTGGGACGAAGGTTTATTGTTAATGCGTAAAGGAAGCAAATTTCAGTTGCTGGTACCATCGCATTTGGCTTACGGCGAAGCAGGTGCCCCTCCTCAAATACCTGCAAACAGCGATTTAATTTTTGATATTGAAGTACTTGATATAATTCATTAAAGTTTTTTAACGAGCCGATGCTGAAACAATTGGAAAATAGCTGGTTTATTTGGCTGATTGCTTTTGCCGGAAGTTTTATTTTGTATGGCAATACCTTGTTTCATCAATACGCCCTCGACGACGCTATCGTAATTACCCAAAACGAATATACCAAAAAGGGTATTTCCGGTATCAGCGAAATACTCACCACCGATTCGTTTACCGGATTCTTTGGTGAGCAGAAAAACCTGGTAGCCGGTGGTCGCTACCGACCCTTGTCGGTGATTACTTTTGCATTGGAATATCAGTTTTTTGGAGCAAACCCAACCCTTAGTCATTTAATTAATATTCTTTTGTATGCGCTTACATTAGTGCTGATTTATTTTACCCTGAATCAGCTGTTGCATTTTGAGAATAGTTCCCATGCAAGATTATTAGCCTTTTTAGCAGCAATGCTTTTTATGGTTCATCCGCTGCACACCGAAGTGGTTGCCAACATAAAAGGCCGTGACGAAATATTGAGCACTTTATTTGCAGTTTTGACTGCCTGGTTTTTTGTACAAAAGCCAGAAAAACAAAATGCGTTTAATTGGATACTGGGTGGAGTCAGTTTCTTTTTAGCCCTGCTGTCGAAGGAAAACGCATTGGCTTTTTTGGTTCTGATTCCTTTGGCTGTTTTGCTATTCCAAAATTCCGGAATTAAGAGAGCTGCCTTGCAATTTTTGTTTTTATTGCTTCCCTCGCTTGTGTTTTTAATTATCCGACACAATATTTTAGGTGGTTTTCAAAGCGGGGTAAGTTCTGAATTAATGAATAATCCTTTTGTCGATGCCACACAAGCGGAGCATCTGGCAACTATATTTTATACCTGGTTGGTTTACTTCAGGCTTTTGGTTTTTCCGCACCCCTTAACCTTCGATTATTATCCTTACCATATTCCTTTAATGAATTTTGGAAACTGGCAGGTGTGGATGGCTCTTTTAGTGTTGCTGGGAGTTTTGGTTTTGGGAATACAATCGTACCGTAAAAACCGACTGATATTTTTTGCACTGCTTGGTTTTGCGGGAACCTTTGCGCCGGTTTCGAACCTGCTTTTTCCGGTAGGAACTTTTATGAACGAACGTTTTCTTTACATGCCTTCGGTGTTCTGGAGTTTGTTTCTGGCCTGGGTTTTAATTGATGTTTATAATCGAATCGATAAAGGGATAGTTAAAAGAGGGTTTCTGGTGGTTGCCGGACTTTATTTGATTGGTTTTTATTCGGTTAAAACCATTTACCGTAACCGGGCCTGGGAAAACGATTTTGTGCTGTTTACAAGCGATGTTAAAACATCAGGACAAAGTGCAAAAAGCAATTGTTCGGCTGGTGGTAAATTATGGGAAAAAGGCAAAACACTTCCCCAGGGAAAACAACAAAACGATTTGTACGAAAAATCAGAGTCTTATTTACGGAGAGCAATAAAAATTCATCCCAAATACGCTGACGCCTGGTTGTTGTTGGGGAATGTTTTGTTCGACAGTAAGAAGGCAATCGAAGAAGCTTCGCTGTGTTATTTGAATGTTTTAAACATTCAGGCAGCCAATAAAAATGCCTGGCAAAATCTCGACATTGTTTTGCAACAAAGTTCAAACCATCAACTGCAATTGGAACGCTACCAACAAGCGTTTAAAATCGATTCGAACCGATATATTCTTAATTATCGATTAGGTGTTTTATATGGCCGTTACTTTAGCGATTTTCCTGCGAGCATCAACTATTTAAAAAAGGCCATACAGTTGGATAATACAAAAGCAGAAGCTTTTAAAGATTTGGGAACTGCATACGGTTTGTCGGGGAAATCAGCAGAAGCTTATCAGGCCTTTAAACAGGCAACTGTTTTGGCGCCTGACGATGCACAGGCATTTCTGAATCTGGCTACTGCCTGTTTTCAATTGGGAAGAACTGACGAAGCCAATGAAAACCTGGCTAAAGTCAATCAATTAAAGACTTCAGCAAATTCAAAGTAACCCTCCTATAATACCTGCTTTGTTTTTTTTGAATGATTTGGCATAATAGTTGTTTGGTTTTATCCATTATCAATCATTCGTTTCACGCTAAACCCTTCGGATATGAAAACTCACCTACTCATTGCTGCATTGTTGGTTGTAAGCCTGCTTGCATCGGCACAAACTGAAGAAAAGAAAGAAAAATTATCGCGTAAAGAGCGAAAAGAACTGCGGAAAATTGAAAAAGAAGAAACCCGAAAAAAAGTAACTAAGCTGATTGAGAGTAAGCAATATGTACTTAAAGCCGACTATCTGAAAAATCCTTTTGGCCATTATCGCTCGGTTAACGAATCGAAGAATTTTATTTGGGTCGATTCCCTTTTATCGGTGTTTCAAATGGTTGAATATCGGGCCGGAATGGCTGGTGGATTGGTCGGGCTGACCATTGAAGGTAAAATTTATGATTACGAATTGATTCCTCATAAAAGATTAAAATCGAATTATATTCGCTTTAAAGTAAAAAGCTACGATGGTGATTATCGGGTGTTTATGGAAGTAATGGCCAATGGAAAAACCAGTGCGCAAATATATAATTACATTGGCCAGCGAATGGATTATCAGGGAAGACTGGTATCACAGGATGAAGCTGGTATTTTAAAAGGCAAGGGCTACTAATTCAACTATAAATTCATAAAAAAGGCTGCATTTTTTTACGCAGCCTTTTTTTATATCAATCAGGTTCTTACCATTCTTTTGGAATTTCGTCGTCGTTATCGCAATCAAAACTTTTGTTGTATTGCGACATGGCCCGGTAGCTCATTCCCATACTTGAGAATCCACCGTCGTGGAACAGATTCTGCATGGTTACCTTTCGGGTAAGATCGGAGAACAGGGTAATGCAATAATCGGCACATTCGTCGGCATTGGCGTTGCCAAGTGGCGATGTACGATCAGAGAAATCAACAATATTATCGAATCCTCTAATGCCACTACCGGCCGTTGTCAATGTGGGCGATTGTGAAATGGTGTTAACCCTCACTTTTTTGTCGCGTCCGTAGATGTATCCAAAACTGCGGGCTATCGATTCCAATAAAGCTTTAGCATCGGCCATATCGTTATAACCATAAAGCGTGCGTTGCGCAGCCACATACGATAAAGCTACTACCGAACCCCAGGTATTAATAGCATCGAGTTTGCGTGCAACCTGAAGAATTTTATGTAGCGAAACAGCACTAATATCCAGTGTTTTCTGGAAATAATTGTAGTTAATATCGTCGTACGATAAACCTTTACGTACGTTGGGCGACATTCCGATGGAGTGAAGAATAAAATCTACTTTACCACCCAGAACTTCCATCGATTCTTTAAACAAGCGTTCAATATCTTCGAAACTGGTGGCATCGGCCGGAATAATCGGGGCGTTACAAGCTTTGCCCAGTTCGTCGAGTTCGCCCATGCGTAAAGCCACCGGTGTGTTGGTCAATACAAATTGAGCACCTTCTTCGTGAGCTTTTAACGCTACTTTCCAGGCAATGGATTTGTCGTTAAGCGCACCAAAGATGATCCCTTTTTTACCTTTTAATAAATTATAGGCCATATAATTTTCATTTTTAAAATTAGATACTTTCGAATAACAGCCTAAGGCCGTTTATGTTCAATTAAAATTGGCTATTACGATAGCATGAGTGTTTTTGCGTTTTCAATCGCTTCTTTGGTAAGGTCTTTACCACTCAGCATTTTGGCTATCTCAACAATGCGATCGTCGGCATTCAGCTTTTGAATTTGCGTGCTTACCGAATGAGCGTTTTCTGTTTTATATACTTTATAATGATGCTTACCCCGTGCCGCAATTTGTGGTAAATGGGTAATGCTGATTACCTGCATGTTGTGGGCCATTTGCTTCATCATATCAGCCATTTTATCGGCAATTTCGCCCGACACTCCGGTGTCAATCTCGTCGAAAATTATGGTTGGGAGCGAAGTCGATTTCGATAACAAAGCTTTAATGCTCAACATGAGCCGGCTTATTTCACCTCCTGAAGCAATTTTTGAGATATTTTGTTCTGCCTGGTTTTTATTGGCCGAGAACATAAAACTAACTTTGTCTTTCCCGGTTTCGGTGAATTGTTCCAGCGGATTAATAGCTACAATAAAACGAGCGTGGGGCATTCCCAGTTCATGCAATTGCTGTTCAATATAGGTGGTAAAACCTTTTACGGCCTCCTGCCTGCGTTGCGATAGTTCGGTAGCAAGTTGGTCAAGTTGTTTTTCAGTTTCGGCAAGTTTCTTTTCCAATGCTTCTATTTCAATTGAAAAACTTTCTTTTTGTTGAATTTTTGATTCAAAATTTGCTTTAAGTTCCAGCAATTCTTCATAGGAATTTACCTGGTGTTTCTGCATTTGTGCATACAGCTGGTCGAGTTGCAGTTTTACCCATGCGGCTCTTTCAGGATTGTATTCCAGCGTTCCGGCATGAAGCTCTGTTTCGTGGGCAATATCTTTTAAGTCGATGTAAGCACTTTCAATGCGCTCAGCGTATTTTGCGGCTTCTTTAAAATAGCTTTTAATGCGGTCGTACGCCTGTTTGCTTTGTTTTAGCAAATCGAGAACATTTTGGTCGCCCTCTGAAAGTAGGCTAAATGAAAGTCCCAGGTTTTGTTGAATTTCTTCGGTATTGCTCAATACTTCCAATTCGTTCTCCAATTCTTCCTGATTCAACTGTTCCAGATTTAAATCGTTAAGCTGATTAAATTGAAAAAGGTTGTAATCGTAATCGGCTTCAGCTTTTTGAGCTTCATCTTTTAAATAAAAAAGTGCCTGATTTTGTTTTTTATAGCTGCTAAAGCACTCTGTGTATGATTCCAGTTGTTGCTTGTTTTGCGCAATGGCATCCAGAACTTTTAACTGAAACAGGTTGTTGTTGAGCTCCAGGTTTTCGTGCTGTGAGTGAATGTCGATAAGCTGTACCGACAAATCTTTAAGTAGTTGCAAATTTACCGGCGAGTCGTTGATAAAGGCCCTCGATTTTCCATTGCTGAGTATCTCGCGACGGATGATGGTTTCCGGTTCGTAATCGATGTCGTGCGTACGGAAAAAGGAATTCAGTTCGTAGTTTTTAATCCAAAACTCAGCTTCCACAACGCATTTTTCTTCTGAATTACCCAGGGCAACCGAATCGGCCCGCGCACCCAAAACCAGTGAAAGTGCACCCAGCAGGATGGACTTTCCGGCTCCGGTTTCTCCGGTTAAGGTCGAAAAATCATTCTCAAAATCGATGCGCAAATCCTGAATGAGCGCATAGTTTTTTACTTTTAATGATTTTAGCATAGTTGCATTTCAGTTTCAGCCTACAAATTTAAAATAAATTCTTTCATACGGATTCCCGGCTACAATTAATTCAGGGAGTCTGTAATTTCAATTTATTGCAAAGTTCCGTGATAGCTTAAATGATAGGCTATGGAAATACCTGAATTGATTAGCCCTTGTTAACTATCTTTTGATACCGGTTTGCATTGGCCGGATCGAGTTCTTTCAGGTAATTTAATGCGCGTGTTGCTTCAGCAGTGGGCGATTCGCTGAGCAGATTAATCAGTTCGTCGCGTTTGGCATCAAAAACTATTTGCATAATAAACGAACTGGGTTTGGCCCGATGTACTTTCTGCAATTCAACAAGGCCCTCAACTATTTTTGTACGGCTGTCAGCCGGACTTTTATGCATTAAATCGAGTGCTTGACGATGATAGGTATAATAGAAATCACGAACGGGACTGTAAACCTGATTTAATAAGTTTTCGACCAGCCAATACCTGTTTTTTCGGTTTTCGTATTGTTTCCAACCTGCGCTGGTCGACGATTGGGCATTGCTAACTATTTTTTCGGCAATTCTAAAGTAGTCGGTTCCTCCTGATGGTGAAAATGAATCGTAATCGAACCCGATTATAAGGTACACATAATAGGCAAAAAGCGAGGTGAGTTCATCGTGCGATGTTTCGCTGAATTCAAGCGCCTGACCTTCTGCGTATCGAAATTTGACGTTCTTATCGAGAAAAACCAAAAGTGGGGTTGAGTAACCTGAATTGTAAACCGGACGGCTGGAGTTTACCTGAAGTGTTCCTTCAAACTCATCGACCGAAAGCTGTTTGGTAATATTCAGCATAAAGTTTACTTCAATGCGTTCTTCAACAGAGTAAGTGTGATTGGTCCAGTTGCGGTTGTTTAAAAATTCAAACAGGCCTTTTTGAAGTTCTTCGTAAACTGTTTTGTTGGTCCCCTGAATCTGACTCGAATTGACCTGAATTCTTGCATTTAGTTCCTGAGCAATTGATTTTGGCGTAACAAAACCAAAGCAAATAGAAAGTGTTAAAATTAGTATGGTTTTAAAATTTCTATGCATTGTACTGTTTTTCAGTGTGATTAAAACAATAAAAGTAATTCGTTGCAAATATCGTGTGCAACTTCGTTCTTTTGTTTTAAATCAAACGGTTTTTTTTCGCCTTTTGATGTAAGGATGGTAATTTTATTTGTGTCGGTTTTGAAACCTGATGCTTCATCGTTTAATGAATTCAAAACAATAAAGTCGAAGTTTTTCCTATTCAGTTTTTCAAGCGCGTTGGTTTCCTCCTGATCGGTTTCAAGCGCAAAGCCAATAAGTTTTTGATGCGGTTTTTTACTTTTACCCAGCTCGGCAGCAATGTCAGGAGTAGGTTTTAATTGAATAGTTAAATCAACATCCTTCTTTTTTAATTTTTTATCGGCTACCTCAGCGGGCATGTAATCGGCTACTGCTGCAACCATAATGGCGGCATCGGCTTTCGGGAAGTTTTCAACAGCTGCCTGGTGCATTTGTACTGCCGAAATTACCGGAATTATTTTTATAGCCGGATGGCTGGCCTGAATACTTACGGGACCTGAAATTAAAGTCACTTCGGCTCCGCGTTCAGCCAATTCGTTGGCAATGGCATAGCCCATTTTACCCGACGAATGATTTCCAATAAAGCGAACCGGATCGATAGCCTCGTGAGTTGGCCCGGCAGTGAGCATAATTTTTTTTCCTTTAAAATCGAGATTTTTGCTGAAGTAATTTTCAAGAAAAGCAAGAATTTCTTCGGGTTCTGCCATGCGTCCTTTGCCAATTAATCCGCTGGCTAATTCGCCCGAATCGGGTTCAATAATATGATTGCCGAAGGATTGTAATATCTCAATATTTTTTTTGTTTGCCGGATGCTGCAACATATCCAAATCCATGGCAGGTGCCAAAAACACCGGGCATCGCGACGACAAATAGGTAGTGATGAGTAAATTATCGGCAATGGCATGAGCCATTTTCCCCATAGTGTTGGCTGTGGCTGGCGCAATAACCATAGCATCGGCCCAAAGTCCCAAATCAACGTGGCTGTTCCAGTCACCGTTTTCAGGATTGTAAAAATCGACTAAAATGGGATTTTTTGAAAGTGTGGCCAGGGTTAAAGGCGTGATGAATTCTTTAGCCATCGGCGTCATTATAATTTTTACCTGTGCCCCTTTTTTAACGAATAAACGGGTAAGATTGGCAGCTTTGTAAGCAGCAATCCCCCCGGTTACACCCAATATAATGTTTTTGCCCTTAAGCATGGTTCAAAGGGTTTATTCCTTTGCCAGGCTCTTGGGTTCTTCATCAGCCAGTCGATGATAAACTTTGCCCTCAACAAATTCTTCAATGGCAATTGAAGAGGGTTTTGGCAAGCGCTCGTAAAACCGTGAAATTTCAATTTGTTCGCGATTCTCGAAAACTTCTTCCAGGTTATCGGTATATGAGGCAAACTCTTCCAGTTTGCGACTCAGTTCTTCTTTCACTTCAACGCTAATTTGGTTAGCTCTTTTTGAAATGGCTACAAGGCTTTCGTAAATATTCCCGGTCTCTTTTTCAATCTCTCTTAAATCTCTCGTAATGGTAGAGGTAGGAGCATTGCTTTTTTTGTAATCCATTGCTATAAATTTTTAATTTGATTAACCGACTTGGTATACATTTTCTCTATTTCTTTTAAATATTCCGATTCCGGGTACTCATCAATAAAGGAGTAATATTCTGAAACGGTATTTTGATAACGCTCGCCTTGTTTTTCAGGAATACTCATTTCAGCAAGCATAAAACTTGATTTTACAATCAGGTAAAGTATTTCTTCGCGATATTTGGTATCAGGGAAATCTTTAATGCTGTTTTTTAACGCTATGGTAGCCGATTGGTAATCAGCCAGCTTGTAGTACAATTTAGCATTCTCATACGATTTCATTTCCAGCTTTGCCCTGAGTTTTTCGATAATCTCATTGGCCTCAGGCACATAATTACTGTTTGGGTATTTATTAATAAACAGCTGCATGGCCTCAATGGCTTTGTAGGTATCGGTTTGATCGAGGTTATACCTTGGCGAATTCAGGTAATAACAGTAGGCAGCCGTGTAAGCAGCTTCCTCGGTTTTTTCGCTGTAGGGAAAGGTTTTGGCAAAATTGTCGAAATAATAAGCACCCAGAATGTAGTCTTTCTGTTTGTAATGGCAATCGGCATAATAAAACAGCACCGATTCGGCTTTATCGGAACCTTTATAAATGGTTACCAATTCATCAAAAAGCGACTGTGCCCGGTAATAATCTTCAGCTTCGTAATATTCAACAGCTTTTTCGTACTTGAGGTTGTAGTCGGTACTTTTTAAAACCTTTTGATACTCGGAACATGAAGACAAAAAGAAGGTGGTTAAAACACTAAAAACTAATATGATAGTTTTGTTTTTCAGCATAATGTTTATTTAATAGATTACTATGTATTAACGGAGTAATCTGAGTTTTATGTTTTTACTTAACGAATTTGGGGTGCAAATATACATAAAGCTTTTGAATTTTTTTACTTCAGATCGGAATAATTTTATTTATAACTCTAAGGTTTAAACACTTAAGTTTTTATAATCTTTTGGGTTGAATTTTAGGGTTTTAATCACATCTAATAATAAGTACTTTTACTACTGCATTTTTATTGGGCAAAGCCTACATTTGTCGTCGTAAATCACATAAAATTTATTATCGTGGATATTTTTGAAAGAATAAAAGTTAACCGGGGGCCTCTGGGTCAATACCAGAAGGCTGGTCATGGATATTTTTCATTTCCAAAGTTAGAGGGTGAGATTCATCCTCACATGCTTTTCAGAGGCAAAGAAGTTTTAAACTGGAGTTTGAATAATTATATTGGTTTGGCCAATCATCCTGATGTTCGCAAAGCCGACGCTGATGCTGCTAAGGAATACGGAATGGCTTATCCTATGGGAGCCCGTATGATGTCGGGTCAAACAAAATTCCACGAAGAATTGGAGCAGCGCCTGGCGGCCTTTGTTGAAAAAGAAGATGCTTTTTTGCTGAATTACGGATACCAGGGAATGGTTTCAATTATTGATTCCATCGCCAGCCGTAAAGATGTTATTGTGTACGATTCCGAATCGCACGCCTGCATTATGGACGGTGTATTTTTGCATAAGGCCAAAGGCGGAAAAAGTTTTGTTTTCCCGCACAACGACATGGCCAAATGTGAAAAAATGCTGGGTTTTGCTACCAAAATAGCCAAAGAAAACGACGGAGGTATTCTGGTTATTACCGAAGGAGTATTTGGAATGGAAGGCGATCTGGGAAATCTGAAGGACATTGTTGCCATGAAAAAGAAATTCGATTTCCGTTTACTGGTCGACGATGCACATGGTTTTGGAACCATGGGTCCTAAAGGTGCCGGTGTGGGTACGCATTATGGTGTTCAAAACGAAATTGATTTGTACTTCTCAACCTTTGCAAAAGCAATGGCTGGAATCGGTGGATTTATTGCTGCCGAAAGCGACATTGTTGATTACCTGCGATATAATATGCGCTCACAAACTTTTGCCAAATCGCTGCCTATGCCTATGGTAAAAGGAGCTTTAAAACGTTTGGAGTTGTTACAAAACGACCATTCGTTGCGCGAAAAATTATGGACCATTGTGAATGCCTTGCAAAAAGGATTGCGCGAAAATGGTTTCGATATAGGCAATACCGAATCGCCGGTAACTCCGGTTATGATGCACGGTGGAATTATTGAAGCGACCAACCTGATTCTCGATTTACGCGAAAACTACGGAATTTTCTGTTCGGTAGTTATTTATCCTGTAATTCCCAAGGGACATATCCTGCTTCGTTTAATTCCTACCGCTTCGCACACGCTCGAAGATGTGGATCGCACACTGGATGCTTTTAAAGAATGTGCAGGAAAACTTAAAGCCGGAGCCTATCAGGCCGAAGATTTTGCTGATATTTCAAAATTAAAAGTTTAAGATAGAATTCTTACGAATAAAATCAGGCTTCCTTTTAAGGAGGCCTTTTTTTATAGCTTTTTTACAGCCAGGGAAATAATTTCCTGGTGGTCGAAAGCCAGTTGGGGCAAGTGGTTAATTGGAAACCAGGCAAGCTTTTTGGCATCGTCGCCGGCTGTGGCTTGTTGTTTTTCGTCGCTAAGCCAGCCCATGTAAACAATGCTAATGTTATGCCCCCGCGGATCGCGACCCGGATTGCCAAAAGTATGCAACTGGCTTAGTTCAATGCCTTCAAGATGGGTTTCTTCTTTGAGTTCGCGCAGAGCAGCGGTTTTTAGTGCTTCGTTTTCGTCGACAAATCCGCCCGGTAAAGCCCATTGTCCTTTAAAAGGAGGATTTCCCCTTTCGATTAATAAAATTTTTACTCCCTCCGCATCTTTTTTAAAGACTACAATGTCGGTAGTAACCATGGGTCTTGGATAACGATAGCTAAACATAAGTTAATGGTAATCGTTACGATTCGTTTTCATCTTTCTTTTTCTCTTTGTTCCAAAAATAGAACACAATAAGCAGCAGCGTAGCTAAAAATACCAGTTTGACAATAAGCGAAGGGGTCATGATGCAGAAAATTAAATTAAACGTTTGATAATGCGTAGCTTATGCGAATAGTTCTGTGTTTCGGAATTAAAAATTCCCTGGTGATCGATGGTATCGATACGGACACTGCCCGAAGCATGTATTATCTGGTGTTGGTTTAGTAAAATCCCCACGTGAATAATAGCGCCATCGGCATTGTCG
The DNA here is from genome assembly GCA_050179685.1 of Salinivirgaceae bacterium. Lineage (GTDB taxonomy): Bacteria > Bacteroidota > Bacteroidia > Bacteroidales > SZUA-534 > GWE2-40-63. The sequence continues at coordinate 6,396 of JBFXEW010000008.1, read as the reverse complement.
AAAAAAGCCAAATCGCCGCTTTGTGCCACTTCCAAAAAATCGACGGTTGTGCCATGCATCACCTGCTGCGATGCATCGCGCGGCAGCGCCACTTGAATTAGTTTATAAACCATCTGGGTAAATCCGGAGCAATCCATTCCAAAAATGGTTTTTCCTCCCCACAAATAAGGCGCATTTAAAAATTGTTTGGCCAGTGTTTCGGGTTTTTGTTCCGACGAACGACTGAAGTAAAAATCGTCTTTCAAGTAAAACGCCTGATTTCCCAAATAAAAACAACCTTCGGCATTGGGTTTGGGTACGCTTGAACCAGCCGGAACCCATAGCGGCGATTTATTGTGGGTGAGCAGCAAATTAAATGGTTTTGTTAAAGTAATTGAGGGGGATGTATTGAGTTGCTCGTAGGCTTCCTGTGAAAGTTCGCTTACCAGCTTTTTATCGATCCAGCCGGTATAATTATCAAAGGCATTTTGTATGTGAACCCAGTTTTTATTTGATTCAGTTACCGTAAAAAGCTCTCCGAACAAAAGCTGACTTACCAACTCGGAAGTTTCGGAAGCCTGGGCCCGGACTGGTATAATTGACTGATTGCAAACAGAAAAGTGAGTCGACATTTGCTTTGGTTTAAGTTAATTCAGGATAATTTTCAAGCCAAAGTTAGAAAACGTTGGCTAAAATCCACACGCAATATTATTGATTTATGAATTAAAGCGACTAAATTAGTGGCATCAATAACTCGCAAAAAAGCTAAAAATGAGTAAGTTTTCCGATAGTATTTCAAAAAATTCAAAGCGAATTTATATTGTTATTTTATTTGTATTGGCTGCCGGTATTTGTGTTTATCTTTTTCCGTCGAAGGGAAAGTTTAAATATGAGTATCAAAAAGGTGCGCCCTGGCAGCACGAAGATTTAATTGCGCCTTTCGATTTTGCTATTTATAAATCGAGTAACGAGCTAAAAATGGCCCGTGATAGCGTGTTGAGGCATTACAGGCCTTATTTTAAGTTAAATGTTGAGGTGGGTGCTCATCAAATCAATAAATTTGTGCTCGATTTTCCTTTGCGAGCCGACGAGGCAGAACAAATACTGGAGAAACTTTATCCAAAATATGTTATTCCCGATACTTTATCTACGTTTCTTTTAAATTATGGCAAAAGCCTGTTGGATTTTATTTACGAAAAAGGGGTGGTCGATTTTGCCGAGGTGCTCGACAAAACCCAAAAAGGAAGTACTATAGTTATTTTAAAAGATGGTATTGCTGAAAATCGGGATGTGGAAGAGGTATTTACCCAAAAGATTGCCTACGGCTACATCAGCAAAAAGCTGCGAAAAGATTTTCCGGAACACCCTGAGCTAATTACTTTGGTTGAAAACATAAAGCTTTACGATTTTGTGGCCCAAAACCTGAAGTACGATGAGGAAACTTCTTTAAAAGTACGCGACGATTTATTGGATAATATTTCGTTAAAGCGCGGAATGGTGCAAGCCGGTGAGCGGATTATTTCGCGCGGCGACCTGGTTCTGGACGAGAACTTCCGGATGCTTGAATCCTTAAAGCGCGAATACCAGAATATTCTGGGTTCGAGCACTTTTTTGCGCTGGTTGTTTTTAGGCCATGTAATAGTGGTGTTGTTTGCCTTTTTAGTGCTTTACCTGTTTTTATACCATTTCAGGAAAGAGATTCTCGATAGCATGCAAAAAACGCTCTTTATTTTAATGATGGTTTTGCTTATGTTTATTTCGGCCAGCCTGGTAGTGCGTTTTAATCAGGTAAGTATTTATCTGGTTCCTTTTGTAATGCTTCCCATAATAATTCATGCCTTTTACGATTCGCGTCTGGCATTTTACATTCACATTGTAACCATCATGATTATTGGCTTTTTAGCGCCCAATAGTTTTGAGTTTATTTTTCTTCAGTTTTTGGCCGGAGCCGTTTCTATTTTTAGTTTAACCCAGCTTCACCGGCGCGGACAACTTTTTGCTGCCGTGGGTTACATTATGCTTACCTATATTGTGGCCTATACGGCCTTAGCCATTATGCAGGAGGGCTCTATTTTAAAGGTAAATTATTCCCATTATTTATGGTTTGTTGGCAATGGTCTTTTATTACTGATAAGCTATCCGCTGATTTTTATTTTTGAAAAGCTTTTTGGTTTCCTGTCCGATGTTACCCTTATGGAATTGTCTGATACCAACCACCCCGCTTTACGCGAACTGGCTGAAAAAGCTCCGGGAACTTTTCATCATGTAATACAGGTATCGAATCTGGCCGAAGCAGCCACCCGAAAAATAGGAGGAAACGCCCTCTTAATTCGCGTGGGCGCTATGTATCACGATATTGGAAAAACCGGGGCACCGGGTTTCTTTGTCGAAAATCAAAGCGGAAATAATCCGCACGACGGATTGAAATACGAAAAGAGTGCCGAAATGATTATTCAGCACGTACATTATGGCGCTGAACTGGCACGCAAATACAAATTACCCAAGCCGGTAGTCGATTTTATATTTACCCACCACGGAACCGGACTGGTGAAATATTTCTATACCAAAAAAGCCAACGAAAATAATGGTTCGGTGCCCGATGTGTCGCAGTTTACTTACCCCGGGCCGGCTCCTTTTACCAAAGAAACTGCTGTTTTAATGATGGCCGATTCGGTTGAAGCTGCTTCCCGTACCCTAAAGGAATACAACCAAAACAGCATCGACGAGTTGGTCGAAAAAATTATAAACAATCAGATTGAAGACAATCAATTCGAAGAAGCCGACATTACCTTTAAGGAAATTTCGATGGTAAAAGAAGTCTTTAAGCAAAAGCTGATGAATATTTACCACGCGCGCATTGAATATCCCGAACAAAAAAATGCCAAATAAGGGTAGCTAATTCAATGTCGTTTAGGTAAGCCTGTTTCATCTTCCGCTGTTCGGGCACTTTTCCGCTGCGACGGAAGGACTTGCGCTGTTCCATTGGAACAAGTGTTTTTTTGAGGGGATAATACGAAAACTCTTTGTAGATAACCCGTCTGCTTGCATCGGGGAGCTTTATAGCTTTGCCAGGCTAAAACCAAATACAATAAATACAAACTGCACCTGGTAAAACCAAACGTAAACCCTTTCAGTTATTAGCCCGATTTAGGGAAGATTATGGAAAATAGGTACGGTAATCTATTGTTTTGGTTGAGGTTGACATTTGAGCAGGTAGTGGTTACAAGATAGAAAATAGCTTATCTTTGGTTTGAAAATTATAGTTTAACAGAATATGTTAAATCATGAGTAGTGCAAAAATATCTGTACGTTTCTTTGACGACCGCGAGGTGCGTGCTATTTGGGACGAAGAAAATGCCAAATGGTGGTTTTCGGTTTTGGATATTGTTGCTGTGCTTACCAACCAAAATGATTATAGTAAAACCCGTAACTACTGGAAGTATCTAAAAGCCAAATTAAAAAAAGAAAATAGTGAAGTGGTTAGTGTTACTACTCAGTTGAAACTACTTGCGCCTGATGGTAAAAAACGATTAACTGATGTGCTGGATTACAAGGGGATAATTGAATTGGGTAAACAGTTCCCGGGCAAAAAAGCAAATCGTTTTATCGAGTGGTTTACATTTAGCGATGACAGTATTGACGGAGAAAGCAAAGCAAAAGCTTATGCTTTATATGACAGTTCTTTTATCAACAGCATTGAAGTTGGCACTGTAAATGGTTTGCAGCAGATACATGCCTATTTGTTTGGTGGTTTGTATGATTTTGCCGGTCAAATACGGCAAAAAAACATTTCAAAAGGAGGATTTCAATTTGCAGTTTCACAATTCCTGGGCGAGACCTTAAAACAGATTGAAGAAATGCCCGAAACCACTTTTGATGCTATAGTTAATAAATATGTAGAGATGAACATTGCACACCCCTTTATGGAAGGCAATGGCAGAAGCACCCGTATTTGGCTTGATTTGTTATTGAAAAAACACCTAAAAAAATGTGTCGATTGGAGTAAAATAAGCAAGTCGGATTATATGAACGCAATGATGCTGAGGCCAAGCGATAGTAATTTGCTAAAATCGCTGCTTGAAGAAGCACTCACAAACAAAATAAACGACCGTGAAATGTTCCTGAAAGGGATTGACTATTCCTATTATTACGAGGAAAATGAATGATTGTTTTATTGCTTTGCCAGGCTAAAACCAAATATAAGTGAACCCAAACTGCACTTTGAACTGTTGCTTCAATAAAACAACTTCTCAGTAAAAATATTAACTTTGTTAAAAAGTCTTTGAAATGGAAACGATTCGAATTGAAATATTAAATCCAAAAGCAAAGAATATTCTGAAAGGACTAGCTGATTTAAATTTAATCAGTATAAAAAAAGAAAAATGTCAATCAGATTTCATGGATTTATTAACCAATCTCCGTAGGAATTCCAATAATGCCCCTGCTTTGGACGAAATAACTGCGGAAGTTGAAGCAGTTAGAAAAAAGAGGTATGAAGACTAAGAAAATACCGGTTATTATTGATACGAACCTCTGGATTAGCTTTCTAATTTCAAAAAATTATACCCAACTGGATAAATTAATTGCTTCTAACAAAATCCAACTTTTATTCTCAAAAGAATTGATTGAAGAGTTTATTACCGTTACCAATCGACCAAAATTTAAAAAATATTTTTCGGACACTGTCATTGAAAGATTATTATTGGCATTTGATTCAATTGGAAGATTGGTAGATGTAAAGTCAAATGTGAAGGTTTGCCGCGACTTTAAAGATAATTTTCTGTTAAACCTGGCTATTGATGGAAAAGCAAGCTATTTAGTTTCTGGCGATAATGACTTACTTACTTTGAAAAAGATTGGTGAAACGAAAATAGTTTCAATGGCTGAATTCTTAAACGAAATATAAGAAGCTGGAAGTACACCTTGCTCTTAAATAGCTTACGATAATTCCTTGAAATAGCATAACTGTTTTTATTCCCGAAACCCCACACTCTTAAAACCTTTCCCTATAGCAATTTGCTTGCCGGCCGGTAAGGCACTATGTGGTAAAATAATGCCAGGCAAAGCCGCTATTTGTTAAATTATTTTATAGTTTTGGTTAGCTAAAACCAAATAAAAGTGAACTCAAAGGGCACACCTGGTAGAAATAAACGCACCTGCCTATCATAAACACTCCGATTTAGGGTGGATAAAGGGAATGGGGGGCGTTTAGCATATAGTTGCTATGCATTAAAATCAACATAACACCAATTGTATAGAATAAAGAATCTGATTTAGTAATTTGACTCATGGATAATAAACAGATTGAAATATTTAAAAGCGATGATGGCTCAACTGAAATTGAAGTTCGAGTTGACAATGACACCGTTTGGCTTAATCAATATCAGATTTCAGATTTGTTTTTAACTGACAGAACTTCTATTGGTCGCCATATCTCTAACATATACAAAACCAATGAACTGGATAAAAAATCAACTAGTGCAAAAATTGCACAAGTTCGAAAAGAAGGCAATAGAACAGTAAATCGCCCAATTGGAATATATAATTTAGACGTAATTTTATCAATTGGATATAGAGTGAATTCAGATAGAGGTAGACAATTTCGAATTTGGACAAATAAAATTCTAAGTGAGTATCTACTGAAAGGTTATGCCTTGAATGAGCGTAAATTAAAGGAGCAAAACGAAAAACTTAATGAATTAAAGCAATCTGTAAAGATTTTAGGTGAAGCTATAAATTATAAGACTTTAACAAATGATGAGAGTATTGGATTGTTGAAAATAATTTCTGACTATTAGAAACAAGGACTTTCTTATAGCCCTAGACAATCTGATTACATCAAGCGCAGCGGAAGCTAATGTGATGGAACTTATCGCTGAACAAAAAGAGTTGCTGGAAATGAGTGAGGTGGACATTAAAAATGGCAGGTTGATTTCTCAAGAAGCAATGGACAAACGAAATCTGGAATGGCTAAGCGGACTGTAAGATGGACTCGGACTGCAGATATTCAGTATTTTCTATAAAGTTACTGAACAAGAAATATTAATAAGCGCTTTCTGGGACAATCGCCAAGACCCGAAAAAATTATTGGAAATTTTAAAAAACAAAAAATAACCTTGCACACCAAGGCATGTTAAAGCATTGCACAGAAAGTGGTAAATTTTAGCGAAGTTCAATTAATTAACCTGGCTGATGACTTGAAAGTATTTGGGTTCTAAAGCGAAACGACTTTAAATGGCCAAACATTGTAAAGCATGGGGTTTACAACAAAGAATAAAACTCTTAATTAAAATTAATGATTAGTCATTATTATACCAGTAATTATCAGACATAGCAATTGCAAGTCTGTCGAATAGCCTATCACCAAAGTACCTGCGGTTTAATTTGTAGCAAAATTCATCCAAATAGGATTGAAGA
>JBFXEW010000007.1:0-157184 GCA_050179685.1 Salinivirgaceae bacterium | reverse complement strand
ATTTTAAGTGTTTGTATTTTTGAAAAAGTACCAGTAAATCAATTATTTGAAAACAATAATTACAAAAACAAAGCTACCGAAAGTTATAACCAATTGAATTTGTTTGACTTATAACCGGACAGTAGTGAGCTGATTTATTGTAATAAATGGAATCAATAGAATCCATAATCATCAATAGCTTATAAGATTATTAGCAAAATAATCGGCCATACAAGAATTTCATTAATTCTAAGGTTCTTTTGAAAATGAATAATTATTAAAATTAGGTAAATGTGGAGTTACATTATCCTAATTTTAAGGGCATTTCTTGTAAAGTATTCCTTTGGATTCTTTACATCGTCCTTGTCTTAATTAAACTTAATTGCTTTTGCCGGGCTGATTTTGGTAATCAGGTATGAGGGTAGCACCATCATGGAAACCGTAATGGCCAGTGTTCCCAGGTTTAAATATAAAATATGAATTAACTGTAGGTTAATTGGAACCCGATCGATATAGTATGTGGATTCATCGAGTGGGATAAATCCAAAGTGTTGTTGCAACAAACATAAGGCAATTCCAATCAGGTTACCCCACAATAAGCCTTTGCTGATTAAAAAACCCGATTGGTAGAGGAATATTTTTCGTATGCTCCAATTGTTGTAACCCAGCCCTTTTAGCACTCCAATCATGTTGGTTCGTTCCAAAATTAAAATCAATAAACCCGAAATCATATTAAACCCGGCCACCAAAACCATTAAGGCAAGAATAATCCAAACATTAATATCCTGAAGGCTAAGCCAGTCAAAAATTTGCGGGTATCGTTGTTTAATGTGAGTAATTTTAAGTTTGTTGCCATCGTCGGTAAAATGGTATCCGGCAACTTCGTATACGCTATCGGTAAGGGCTTCCAGCTGGTCGTAACGGGCAATTTGAATTTCGTAACCGCTAATTTGTTCCTCAGTCCAGTCATTGAGTTTTTGCAGGTGTCGCATGTCCATAATGGCAAAAGCCTTATCAAAATCTTCAATGCTGGTTTTATAGATGCCACTAACCGAGAACTGACGCATACGCGGTGGTTCCTGCACAAAATATACTGTAAGTTTGTCGCCAACATCAAGCATCAATAAATTTGCAATGTATTCCGATATCAGAATTTCATTTGATTTTATGGAATCTTCCATCGTAAAAACCGTTCCTGCAACCAGGCTTCGCTCAAAAAATGACCAGTCGAAACCAGTTTCTATTCCTTTAAGTACAATAGCCTGAATATTTTCGTTTGTTTTTATTATCCCCGATTTGGTAACATAAACCTGGGTATGGGTAATGCCATTAATTTGTTTAAGCAGCGCATTCGACACCTGGTTCCGGTTTATGGGAGCGGTTTCGAAGGAATTGTTTGAATCAAAATTTGTTATCTGAATGTGCGCTCCAAAGCCAATTACTTTACTTCGCACCTCATGTTTAAATCCGGTAACTATGGCTACACTTAATATCATTACTGCCAGCCCTAATGAGATGCCAAAGACGGCAATGTTTACAATAGGACCTGAAACCTGCTTTTTTGCCTTGCCGGTTTCTGTAATTTTTTTCGCTATAAATAGTTCTGCATTCAAGATGGTCTGTTTTTCAGAAAACAAATGTACAAATTCTAACGTCAAAAATATTATGACTCAAAATTATTGGCTGATGCAATATTTAAACTAGCTTTTTAATTGTTAATAAAACAATGGAATTGATTGTTGCAAATAGCTCCGACGCTAAATTTATTTATATATATTGTGCACCTATTAATAAGCGCTAAAGCATGCTAAACGACGGCTACAGAGAGAAAGGATTACGCCAGCAACTGGTAAATGAAATTATTAAGAAAGGAATTAGCGATTCGCGGATAATTGATGCCATTGGTAAAATTCCACGTCATTTGTTTATGGATAGCGCCTTTGTAAACTTTGCCTATGTTGATAAAGCGTTTCCGATAGGTAGCGGACAAACCATTTCTCAACCCTATACTGTAGCTTTTCAAACTGAATTACTCGATATAAAAAAAGGCGACAAGGTTTTGGAAATTGGAACCGGGTCGGGCTATCAAACGGCTGTATTAATGGAACTTGGAGCCAAAGTGTTTACCATAGAACGTCAACGCGAGTTGTTTTTAAAAGCGCAACGTTTTTTACCCAAACTTGGCTATAATCCTCAATTTTTTTATGGCGATGGCTATTTGGGAAAACCCACGTATGGCCCTTTCGATAAAATTCTTATAACAGCAGGCGCACCTGAAGTTCCGCCGGTTTTACTGGAACAATTGACAATTGGAGGATACATGGTAATACCTTTTGGTAAAACCGAGCAAACCATGTTGCGCATTACCAAAACATCGGAAAGTGATTATAACGAAGAGCAATTTGGAACTTTTTGTTTTGTTCCCTTACTTAAGGGCACAGCCAACGATTAAGTTTAATCAATTGCTTTTTATTCCGATTCCTGTACTTTATTTTTTTTGTTTAACCTCATGGTTGTCCTATGCTACTTAACATTTAGTAAAGCTATTCTACAACATAGTGCAAACGTTTTCAAAAATTAAACAGAACATTACTTTTGACACAGTAAGAATTGATAAAAAACTAAGTTCAGGCACAATTTTAGACCAATAATAAATACGACTGATTCCCACAGTTGTATTTCACGTGCATAATGTTGATTTTTGAGTAAAAAAAACCGCTCCTGAGTTCAGGGCGGTTTTTTTTGTGCTTCGATTTGAATCTTAATTTCCTTCGTTGCAAAGAAACCGGATTCGGATCAAGCGTATATCTTCTTCAGAGTAATCCTCTTCACCAAGCTCTTTCAAAGCTTCTTCAATCGATTCGCTTTCAGCTTCCTCTTTAAAATATTCATAAATTTCGTCCTGATGATCCTCGTCAAGCACTTCGTTAATGTAATAATCAATATTTATTTTGGTTCCTGAGAAAACTATGGCTTCAATCTCTTTAAGCAATTCGTTCATCTCAATGCCTTTTGAATTGGCGATGGTGTCGAGTGGTACTTTTCTATCGATACTCTGAATGATGTAAACTTTAAGCCCCGATTTATTCACAACCGATTTTACCACCATGTCGATTGGCCGTTCTATTTCATTCTCATCAACATACGATTTAATGAGCTTACAGAACTCTTTTCCATAACGATGCGCTTTTCCGGCACCAACACCAGTCATGTTTTGCATTTCTTCGATGGTTATGGGATAATGAATAGCCATATCCTCAAGCGAAGGATCCTGAAAAATAACAAAAGGCGGTAGTCCTTTTTCTTTAGCAATGCGTTTACGTAAATCCTTTAACATGCTAAACAAGGTTGGATCAGCTGAACCTCCTCCACCCTGAGGTTTGGTTAATTCTTCTTCTTCCTTATCGTAATCGTGATCCTGAACCAAAAGGAATGACTTCGGATTTTTTATAAACTCATGACCTTTTTCTGAAACTTTAAGCAATCCATAGTTTTCAATGTCTTTGGTTAGCAAACGAGCTATCAGGGCTTGCCGTATAGCACCATTCCAAAATTTCACATCTTTGTCTTTACCAATTCCAAACACATCGATATGGTGGTGTTTGTATGATTTTACACCGTAACTGGCAATTCCGCTAAGAATACTTGCCACATGGTCGGCTTTAAAATACTCTTTAACAGCCAAAACCACTTTCAGTACTTTTAAAATATCATTTTTGCCTTCAAATTGTTCTTTCGGATTCAGACAGTTGTCGCAGTTTTCACAATTATGAACCGTATACTCCTCGCCAAAATAATGCAGGAGGTGTTTTCGGCGACAAAGTGCCGATTCGGCATACGAAACGGTTTCAAGCAACAGATGGCGACCAATCTCCTGTTCGGCCACCGGTTTACCCTGCATAAACTTTTCAAGTTTTTGAATGTCTTTATACGAGTAAAAAGAAATACAGCGCCCTTCGCCACCATCTCGGCCGGCACGCCCGGTTTCCTGATAGTAACCTTCCAGACTTTTAGGTACATCGTAATGGATTACGTAGCGCACATCGGGCTTATCGATTCCCATTCCAAAAGCAATGGTAGCCACAATAACATCTACATCTTCCATCAAGAATTTATCCTGATTTCCTGAGCGGGTCGAAGAATCCATTCCGGCATGATAAGCCAATGCTTTAATTCCATTAACCTGCAAAGTTTCGGCCAGTTCTTCAACCTTTTTCCGGCTTAAACAATAGATAATTCCTGATTTTCCGGTATTGTTTTTAACTATTTTAATAATTTCTTTGGTAGCATTTGCTTTTGGCCTTACCTCGTAATATAAGTTGGCCCGGTTGAACGACGATTTAAAAACATCGGCTTGTAACATGCCCAGGTTTTTCTGAATGTCGTGCTGAACTTTGGGTGTAGCTGTAGCGGTAAGAGCAATAATGGGAGCCTTTCCAATTTCCTCAACAATAGGGCGAATGCGTCGATATTCCGGCCTGAAATCGTGTCCCCATTCCGAAATACAATGCGCCTCATCAATGGCATAAAACGAAACGTTTATTTGCTGCAGGAAACGCGTGTTTTCTTCTTTGGTAAGCGATTCGGGAGCCACATACAGCATTTTGGTTTTTCCGTCTAAAATATCGGTTTTAACCCGTTGAATTTCGCCTTTTGATAGCGATGAATTCAGGAAGTGTGCTACGCCATCTTCCTCACTAAAGCCGCGCATGGCATCTACCTGGTTTTTCATTAATGCAATCAGGGGCGAAACAATAATAGCCGTTCCTTCTTTAATTAGAGCCGGCAATTGGTAACACAGCGATTTTCCTCCGCCGGTTGGCATCAATACAAACGTATCGCGGTCGGCCAACAAATTTTTGATTATTTCTTCCTGATTGCCTTTAAAGGTATCAAACCCGAAATGTTTCTTTAAATATCCAGTCAATTCCATTTTTCAACACTTTCCGTCCATAAAAAAAATTGGAACGCAAATTTAACACAAGGTTAGTTTGCTTCCTCTAAAAATAATAAAAAAAAAGCACTTTCGAACATGCTTCTTTTTTTTGTGTGATGAAATTAGTACGTAACTTTGCCCCGTTTTGTTATTTTAGCTTCATATTTTTATCGAAAGCCTTGCAATACAAGCTTTAAAAACGGGCGGCATTTTATCTTTTAATAAAAACATAACTGGTTTTAATCCAATAAATAATTAATTATATCATGAAATCCCCACAAACCATCATCGAAAATGGAAAAAAAGTTGTACTTCACGAAGCTGAAGCCATAAAAAACATGGTTCAATACATTGACGATGATTTTGCCCGCTGTGTTTCGCTAATTTACGAAAGCAAAGGAAGGGTAATTATTACAGGAATTGGCAAAAGTGCTAATATTTCGCAAAAAATTGTGGCTACCTTAAACAGCACTGGTACGCCGGCTGTTTTTATGCATGCTGCCGATGCCATTCATGGCGATTTGGGGATTGTTCAGAAAAACGATGTGGTTATTTGTATTTCGCGCAGTGGCGATACACCTGAAATTAAAGTTTTAATACCCCTGCTCAAAACCATGGGAAACAAACTGATTGCCATGGTGTCGAACCGAAATTCTATTTTGGCGCAACAAGCCGATCATATTTTATATGCCCATATTGAAAAAGAAGCCTGCCCGAACAATCTGGCTCCTACATCGAGCACTACAGCTCAATTGGTTATGGGCGATGCTTTGGCCATTGCTTTATTGGAATATCGTGAATTTTCGTCGGACGATTTTGCACGCTACCATCCGGGAGGTACTTTAGGTAAAAAACTTTACCTGCGTGTTAGCGATTTGTACGTGGCAAACGAAAAACCCATGATAAACGAAGATGCAAGTATTGATGAGGTGATATTGGAAATGACTACCAAAAGGCTGGGAGCTACCGCTGTAATGGATGCAAACCAGATGCTTTGTGGAATAATTACCGATGGTGACCTGCGCCGTATGTTGGTCTCAAAGAAACCGGTTAATGAACTTAGGGCCAGAGACATTATGGGACATACACCACGCACCATCCATAAAGATGAGTTGGCTGTAAAAGCATTTCAGTTAATGGAACAGTGTAGCATTACCCAACTTATTGTAGTTGACAACAACGGCTATGTTGGTATGATTCATGTTCACGACATCTTAAAAGAAGGCATCGTTTAACGTAGGTGGCTTTTTTGGTTATTAACAATATTGGGTTAATAACAAATTTCGTTTGGTAGTTTTTGGTTTTATAATTCCATTAGTTTTGCATAAAACAATTGGATTCATGCTAAAAACAGGAATTGTAGGACATCAAAACAGTCAATTTTATTACAAGAATTTTTCGTCACAGGCCAGTTTCAAAGTGGTGGGTATTTTCGACCCAAGTTTTCAGTTCGAAACTCCGTCAACTTTCCCCAAAAATTTAATCTTTTCAAGTTTTGGTGAGCTTTTGAACCAATCGGATGTGTTGATATTTGCATCGGCCGAAAACACCTATTATCCTTTAATAGAACTGGCTGTTAAACAGGGTAAACCTGTTTTTCTTCATAGTACCTATTATTTGAGTTTGGATGAACTGTCGCATCTGATTAAGTTAAAAGAAGAAGCCAGTGGCCTGGTCGAAGTTTATCACCCCTACCTTTGGCACGATGCATTTATAGAATATGGAAAACTGAGTAAAACTCCTCTTCTGGTCGAGAGTTCCGAGTCGGGAATTGAAAGAAAAGATTTAATACCTTCAGTCAGAAACCAGGTAAACGCAATATTAACCAGGTACTCAAGCAATGTAAAGCGGGTAACTGCAAATATTATTTCGTCGTTTTCCGAAGTCCCTGATATTATTACATTGAGACTCGATTTTAATAATGGAAGCATTGTAAATATAATGGTTAACTCCATTGAGAAAGAAATGCGTCATACGGTGAAGTTTTTTGAATACAATTCGTACTACGCCATCGATTTGACTCAAAATCAACTGGTTTGTTCCGATTCAGCCAATGATTTTAAAACTTTATTGAGCAAAAAAAACAATACGGCTGATTCTATGCTACAAAAGCAATCGTACGATTTTTACCACAATATAATGCACCACCTGCTGCCTCAGAACAGCCTTGAAAATGAATACAATACCTGTAAGGTAATGGAGAAGGTAAAAGAAAAAATGCGTGTTTCCATCAACATCTTCTAACGGCTTTCTTTTTTTTGTCGTTTCATAGCAATATTCCAAAATTGCCGGCGTTTAATATTTAGATTTTGCTTTGTTAAAACTGAGTTGTTTTGTCTGTTTGTTCCTAAACAGGCTAAGGTTATAATTCAAGAAGTAACCGGTTACCAGACTTCTTGACCAGGTAAATACAAACAGAATCTTAAAACACGAGTTGAATTCATCACTTAGGTATGGAAAAAAAATACCCTCGCTTACAAATAGCCAAGTACGTTACTGCCGATTATTTTTCGGCAATGGTGTCGTGGATTTTGTTTTATACCTTTCGGAAAAAAATAATTGTTGCTCCCTTATATAATAGTATGGGTCAGGATTTGAACGATCCTACTTTAATTATGGGTATTATTATTATTCCCTTATTTTGGCTACTTATTTACTACCTTTCAGGCGAATATCATAACATTTACAAAAAATCGCGTCTTCAGGAACTCGGACGTACTATTTTTATTACAACGCTGGGTGTAATCATCATCTTCTTTATATTGATACTCGACGATACCATAATATCATACAAAAACTATTACCAGTCGTTCCTGTTTCTTTGGGCTGTACATTTTTCCCTTACCTACCTTCCCCGGCTAATTTTTACAACCCGAACCATACACAAGCTTCACAATCACATTATTGGATTTCCTACACTGATTATTGGCAGCGATGACCAGGCGTTGCAATTATACAACGATCTTCAAAAGAAACCCAAATCAGCAGGCAACCAAATTGTTGGCTTTGTTACCATAAATGGTGGGCCCAAAACGCCGCTAAGCAATCACATTCCACATCTTGGAAATCTCAACAACTTGATAGAGACCATTAACAATCAAAAAATTGAAGAAGTGATTATAGCCATCGAACCTTCGGAACGGGAAAAAATCCAACAGATTTTATCCAAAACCAAAGCTACCAACGTGATGATTAAAGCAATCCCCGACTTACTCAATATTCTATCGGGATCGGTTAAAATGTCGTCACTTTTTGGTGTTCCTTTAATTGAACTTTCTCACGAATTGATGCCAGCCTGGCAGGAGAATGTTAAACGAGTTATGGATGTTGTATTATCATCAATTGCTTTGATAGTATTAAGTCCCTTTCTTTTAGCTTTGGCTATTGGTGTAAAGCTTAGTTCTAAAGGTCCGGTTATTTATTCTCATGAGCGCGTTGGGCGTTTTGGCAAGCCCTTCAAGATATATAAATTCAGGTCGATGTATACCGATGCTGAAAAAAATGGACCCGCACTTAGCAGCAAAAACGATCCACGGGTAACTCCCTTTGGCCGTATGATGCGTAAAATGCGTTTCGACGAATTACCACAGTTTTTTAATGTATTGAAAGGAGATATGTCGATTGTTGGGCCACGTCCCGAGCGCCAGTTCTACATTGAACAAATTGTAGATAAAGCACCTTATTATTTATTGCTTTTTAAAGTACGTCCCGGAATTACATCCTGGGGGCAGGTAAAATTCGGCTATGCTGAAAATGTAGAAGAAATGATTGAACGCCTTAATTACGATATCATCTACCTTGAGAACATGTCGATTTATATCGATTTAAAAATTATGATTTATACCATTAAAACCATTATGGAAGCAAGCGGAAAATAAGAATCCCTGGCTTAATACATCCTAACAAAAAATCGAACCCTGATTTTAATCATCTGACAATAGTATTTCCGCGATTCGATAAATTTTATCTTTGGCATCGTTTTTACTCAAAATAAACCAACTATGCAGCAAAGTTTAAAATTTGTCACTCCTCAGGAGGCTGTCAAAATTATTAAATCGCACGACAGAATCCACATCCACAGCGTAGCCTGCGCGCCACAAAAACTTATTGATGCCATGTGTGAACGTGGCCGGAATAAAGAATTCAAAAACGTAAGAATCCAGCATTTACATACCGAAGGTCCGGCGCCCTATGCATCGGCAGAATTTGAAGGTGTTTTTCAGTTGGAAAGTTTTTTTGTGGGGCACAATGTGCGCAAAGAAACCCAGGCCGGATATGCCGACTACATTCCGGTATTTTTACACGAAACGCAACGTTTAATTCGCGAGGGATATACCAAAGTAGATGTTGCCATGGTACAGGTTTCACCGCCCGATAAACACGGTTATGTTTCGCTGGGCACCTCGGTCGATGCCACGCTGGCGGCAGTTCAAACAGCGAATACGGTAATTGGTGTAATTAATCCAAATATGCCCCGTGCTTTTGGCGATGCCATGATAAAAGCCTCATGTATCGATATTTTCTGTTACGACGAAACGCCTTTAATTGAAGCCCATTTTACTGAACCTACCGAAATTGAAGCTGCCATAGGCCGCAATGTTGCCGAACTAATTGACGATGGCGCAACGCTCCAGATGGGAATTGGAGCTATTCCAAATGCCGTATTATCGCAATTAACAAACCATAAAAACCTGGGTATCCATACTGAAATGTTTGCCGACGGAATTTTGCCTTTGGTTGAAAAAGGCGTGGTAAACGGCGCTATGAAAGGGATTGATCGTGGAAAAATGGTTTCTACCTTTTTAATGGGGAGCAAAAAATTGTATGATTTTGTTGATGATAATCCGGGAGTGGTGATGAAAGATGTGGGTTACACCAACGACATTACCATGATTGGGCGTAACCCAAAAGTAACTGCAATTAATTCAGCCATTCAGGTCGACCTTACCGGACAGGTTTGTTCCGATTCCATAGGTACCAAACACTATTCAGGCGTTGGCGGACAAATTGATTTTATCCGTGGCGCTTCCATGAGTCCCGGTGGAAAACCAATTATTGCCATGCCGTCGGTAACTCAAAAAGGCGACAGTAAAATTGCACCCACTTTGCATTTAGGAGCAGGAGTAGTAACCACCCGCTCAAATATGCACTGGCTGGTAACCGAATACGGATCGGTAAACCTTTACGGAAAACCGCTACAGGAACGGGCCCGATTAATTATTCGTATTGCTCATCCCAATCATCAGGAAGCTCTTGATAAAGCTGCTTTTGAGCGATTTGGGCCGCATTTTCATTTTGTTTCGGAATAACAAACTATAAATCAGGAGCCAAGGTTTACTGTAGATTAATGTAACCTTTGGCTCCTTTGGTCATATTTTGCTTATGTTTAGGAAACATAATATGAGCCTGTGCGTACATGCTCATATTAAAAAAAATTCTATCTTTAAAGAAATTCTTACGCAATGAAGGCCAGTATTAAATTTATAGTACCTATAATTATTCTACTTGCAACACCTGTTGTTATTGGTTTTATTCAACCTGTAGAGCGGATGGTAACTGCTACTTCGATGATTGACAAGTTGTATTTCTTTATTATGGCCGATGTTACCAATCACTGGGAAGAACCTGCCTGGCGCCACGATTTGGATACGATTATACAGCAACGGGTGGTGGATGGACAAGATGCCTGGATGGAATATTATACCAACGGGGATAGCATTATGTTGATAACCCAAAAAATTACAGAAACTGATTATATTCGGATAATTTTTAAGGAAAATACTCCACAACTGATGCGCGTTATTACCCTTGCCGATTATAAGGGAAAAACAGCCATTCGCATCTCGGAAGAAACTTACGAAAAAAATCCCATTACGCGATTTATAAACCTGTTTAACGATCCGGTAGAAAAACGCATTAAAAACTACCTGAACGATTTAAAAGAAAAGAATAAGCCGGATGAAAACAATGCTGATGGTGAAACCAATTGGTAGCAAATAAAAAACAACATAAAACAAAAACCGGGTAATAGCTATCCGGTTTTTGTTTTTATATCTCATTTGTCAGGTTTATTCCATTAGCCAGGTGTCGAGCCACGACTTAAACTCGCGTTGCCACAAGATTCCATTTTGAGGTTTTAGTACCCAATGGTTCTCCGATGGAAAAAACAGGAGCTTACTCGGAATACCAAGCAGTTGCGCCGTATTAAAAGCAGCCATGCCCTGTGTGTAGGGAATCCGGTAATCGTGTTCACCGTGAACAATCATAATGGGAGTGTCCCAGTTTTTAACAAAATTATGGGGCGAACCGGCATACGATTTCATTGCAACTTTATTTTCAGTTTCCCAGGGGGCGCCGCCTTTTTCCCAATTATCGAAAAACATTTCGTCGGTTGTCATGTATTCCATTTCGGAATTAAAAACCCCGCAATGTGAAATAAATGCTTTAAAACGCCCCTGATGATTGCCAGCCAGCCAGTTTACCGAGAAACCTCCAAAACTGGCTCCAATTGCGCCTATCCGATTTTCATCGATGAAAGGTTCTGTTTTTAATGCATCTACAGCACTAAGCAAATCGTTCATGGCTTGTCCGCTGTTGTCTTTACTAATTTGGTCGGTCCATTCCTGGCCCATGGTTAAAACACCCCTGCGGTTTGGTGCAATTACCACATAGCCATTCGATGCCATTTGACTAAAATTCCAGCGATAGCTCCAAAACTGGCTTAATGGCGACTGGGGTCCTCCCTCACAATAAAGTATAGCCGGATATTTTTTCGAAGCATCAAAATTTGGCGGTAAAATTACCCATACCAGCATATCTTTATTGTCGGTGGTTTTTATCCATCGTTTTTCAACCGTTGGCATGGTTAGCTGCTCCAACAAGTGTTTGTTCTCAAACGAGAGTTCTGTAGCCTCACCTGATGCCGCATTTACTGAATAAATTTCAGCAGGTTTAGTCATGCTTACGCGCTCTGCAATTAGTTGGTCGCCTGAAACAGCTACAGAATGGTAATCGTGATCGCCTTGGGTTATGGCTTGAATTTTCCCGCTTGCCACATTCATTTTGTAAATTTGAAATGTTGCCTGAACACCTGCAATAAAGTAAAGATTTTCACCTTCATCGGCCCAGGTAAGTCCCGACGGACTGTAATCAAAGTTTTCCGTTAAGTATTGTTTTTCGTTTGTTTCCAGATTAAGCATAAATAATCGGTCTTTGTCGGCTTCAAATCCGGCTCGTTCCATGCTAAGCCAAAACATTTTTTTACCATCGGGCGAAAAGAAGGGGGAACGATCGTAACCCGGCATTCCATCGGTAAGGTTTTGCGTTTCTTTTGTTGCCAAATGGTAAAGATAAATGTCGGAGTTGGTGCTTAAGGTATATGCTTTTCCTTTTAATTTTTTGCAAGTGTAGGCAATGGCTTGTCCATCGGGAGTCCAGCTTATTTCTTCGATTCCGCCAAAAGGCATTAAGGGTGTGTCAAAAGGTTCGCCTGGCATAATATCGACTGGAGAAAGCAACTTAGTCCCATCGTACGAAGCTACAAAAATATGACTGTAAGAGCCATCTTCCCAGACATCCCAATGGCGATACATT
The DNA here is from genome assembly GCA_050179685.1 of Salinivirgaceae bacterium. Lineage (GTDB taxonomy): Bacteria > Bacteroidota > Bacteroidia > Bacteroidales > SZUA-534 > GWE2-40-63. The sequence goes on along the minus strand of JBFXEW010000007.1, from coordinate 144,676 downwards.
AAGTCGTCAATAATCCGTCCGTCGGCCTTAGGTAAATCGGGATAAATATCAACAGTGGTCTTGTCAATTTTAACATCCTGTGTAAACAATACCTTTTTACCCAGCGGTGAAATAATAAAATTGGAAATGTCGCCGGGAACATCTGAAATTTGATGCTTATTGCTTCCATCCATTTGCATCGACCATATCTGCATGCTTCCTGAGGCAGCTGATAAGTACCAGATTTGTTCTCCTTTGGGATGCCAAACAGCGTTGTATTCTCCGTAAGGAGTTCTCGTTATTTGCTTTTTGTTTGTACCATCGGCATTCATTACAAATAGTTCCCGGTTGCTTTTGTTTTGTTCTACACTGAGGTAAGTAACACCATACAAAATTTTTTCTTCATCGGGCGAAACCTGAACATCGCTTAGGCGACCAAACGACCAAAGCACCTCAGGACTCATTATATCGGATGTAAGGGTTACCGATGCTTTTTTTATCAACGGAGCATCGAGTTTCATGGGTTGTTCAAACTGACATGCTGCCAGTAAAACGATTAATGCACTAATTATTCCTAAGCTTTTCATAGTTTTTTATTTAGCGTGATTGTTTTCCATTTAGTGAGTTTTTAAAAATGAATGGATTAAAGGTACAAACATGCATTTGCATCCCAAAATTTTAATTGGTTTAAACAGGGAAATTCAAAAAAAGCCGCCTGAGGTTTTCAGACGGCTTATTAAATAAAATGCGGCTTTATACTATTTTAATTTATGTTTTGCCAAAAAACCGGTCAACAAGCCGTCGAGATTAGGTTCGCCAATCTCTTGTAAATCGTAATAAACGCGTGTATTGGGTTTATTAATTTTAACAATGCGGTTCAAATCGATGGGGGTTCCAATAATTACTGAGTCGCAATCGGTATTGTTGATGGTTTTTTCCAGGTCGCGTAATTGCTCGTCGCCATAACCCATGGCAGGAAGCAGCGTTCCGATGTTTGGATAAATTCGGAAAGTTTCGGCCAGTTTTCCAACGGCAAAAGGTCGTGGGTCGATTAATTCAGCAGCACCAAATTTTCGTGCAGCAATAATTCCTGCGCCCAGTTTCATCTCGCCGTGGGTTAAAGTTGGTCCATCTTCGACCACTAAAACACGTTTTCCTTTAATGAGTTCCGGGTTATCAACCTTTATGGGCGAAGCTCCGTCGATTACAATTGCAGTGGGATTTACCTTAGCGATGCTTTCGCGAACTATCTGTATTCCTTCGGGTGATGCCGAATCCATTTTATTGATAACAATAGCATCGGCTATTCTCATGTTTACTTCGCCGGGATAATAAGCCAATTCATGGCCTGCACGATGCGGATCAGCTACAGTAATGGTTAAATCAGAAACATAAAAGGGGAAATCGTTATTTCCACCATCCCACAAAATAACATCACATCCATCGGGATCTTTTTCAGCTGCACGAACAATAGCTTCGTAATCAACCCCGGCATAAATAACATTTCCGCGTACCACATGTGGTTCGTATTCTTCCATTTCTTCCACGGTACATTTGTGTTTGGCTAAATCTTCGACCTTGGCAAAACGTTGCACTTTTTGTGCGTTCAAATCGCCGTAAGGCATAGGGTGACGAATGGCAACAACTTTTAGGCCTTTAGCCATAAGGTATTCAATAACCTTGCGCGAAGTTTGACTTTTTCCGCAACCGGTACGGGTAGCCACAACAGCAATTACCGGTTTGGTGCTTTTTACCTGAGTTTGACCAGGACCGAGTAATCCAAAATTAGCTCCTGCAGCATTAACTATGGAACTAATTTCCATTACCCTTTGGTAAGGAACATCGCTGTATGAAAAAATGCAGGTATGAACATTGAGTTCTTTAATGAGACGGGGTAAATCGTGCTCAGCATAGATAGGAATTCCGGCGGGATATAATTTTCCGGCTAATTCAGTCGGGTATTTACGACCATCAATATCGGGAATTTGAGCTGCGGTAAATGCAACTACGTTGTACGATTCGTTATCGCGGTAATAGGTGTTAAAATTGTGAAAATCGCGGCCAGCCGCACCAATAATAATGACATTCTTTTTCGACATAAGTCCTCCGTTTTATATTTTTGTTGTTAATAAAGTGATTGTTACTAACAAATTTAGTTTTTTTACCGTCATCTTTAATGAGCAGAAAATATGTTAAGCAAAATATATTTACCTGTTATAATTCAGTTAATAGGGAGCGTTTCAGAACAAGTTTTCAGTTTTATTGTATTTAGTACATGAATATTTTAGCTCATTTGTATCTGTCGCGAAGCATTGATGAGTCGATGTTGGGAAATTTTATGGGCGATTTTGTTAAAGGGAACCAGTTAAATCTTTATCCTGAAACCATCAGACAGGGAATTATTTTGCATCGTCAGATTGATACCATTACCGATAGACACGACAGTCATAAACAAAGTAGGGATCGCTTTCGCGAAAAGTACCGATTACATTCCGGTATTGTGGTCGATATAATTTACGACCATTTTTTAGCCCGGCAATGGGAATCCTTTCATCACGAACCGCTCCATGACTTTGCACAAAAGGTTTATACTTACATAAAAGAAAATGCGTTCATTTTACCCAAAGAACTTAGGGAAATGGCTGGTTTTATGATTCAAAACAATTGGTTGGAACTCTATAAAACCACAGAAGGTATTGAACGGGTACTAATGGGTATGGCCCGCAGAACTTCAGTTCCCAATCAGGTGCCTTTTGCTATGGAGGTTCTCAAAAAAGACTACACGCATTTAAACAATGAATTTAAAAATGTGTTTTACACTTTAAACAGTACTCTAAATATAGATTCTGACCAAACGGTGATTGCATCAAATTTTGGCATTCAGACCTGACAGATTCAACAAATAAGCACTTATTGTTTTTTTTTTAACAAAAACATTTTAGCTTTGTAAAATCGTAAAAAAAGTAAATTATTAACGATAAATCAACTAATTAGGCAATTATGAAAAATTTAAATGTTAAAATTTTAGCATCTTTTGCATTTGCAGCGCTCCTTTTATCAAGTTGTGGAGGGTTGAATAAAATGGTAAAAATGGCCGCTGAAGTAAAGTACGAGGTTACCCCTAAAGTACTTGAAATGCATGGCGACAGCGTTGAAGCTACACTTAAAGTTACCTTTCCGGTAAAGTATTTTCAAAAGGATGCCATCCTTGAAATTACTCCAGTATTAAAATACGATGGTGGAGAACAAGCTTTTAAGAGCCTTGTACTACAAGGTGAAGAAGCTCAGGCTAATAATCAGGTTGTATCGTTCACCAGCGGTGGAACTTATTCGGTTACTTCAAAAATAGCCTTTGTTGAAGGAATGCGTCAGGCAACTTTGGTTGGCCGCGTAAAAGCTACCGTTGGAAAAGATTCAGGTGAATTACCTGAAGTTAAACTGGCCGATGGAACTATGGCTACAGCATTATTACTCGAAGCTGATGCCATGCCTATTGCTGCCGACGACAAATTTGTTCGTGTAACTACTGAATCAAAAGAAGCTACCATTCACTTTGTGATTAATCAGGCTACCATCCGTGGTCAGGAACTTAAAAAAGAAGAAATTAAAGCTTTACAGGATTTTGTTGCTGCTTCAGCTTCAAAAGAAAATGTAGAATTTAAAGGCGTTGAAATTTCAGCTTACGCTTCTCCTGACGGACCAGAAACATTGAATACCAAACTTTCTGAAAACCGTATGAAAAATTCAGAAAGCTATTTTGCCCGCGAATTGAAGAAATCAAAAGTTGCCGGATTGGAAGAAGAATCTTTCATGCTTTCAAAAGCAACTCCAGAGGACTGGGAAGGTTTCAAAAAATTAATGCAGGAATCTGACATTCAGGATAAAGAACTCATTCTTCGTGTTCTTTCAATGTATTCTGACCCTGTAGTTCGTGAGAAAGAAATTAAAAATATTGCAGCAGCTTACGAAGTAATTGCCGAAGATATTCTTCCTCAGTTACGTCGTTCGAAACTTATTGTAAATATTGCCATTGTAGGTTATTCTGACGAAGAGTTAAAAGAACTGGCCGTTTCAAATCCTGATACTTTAAAAGTAGAAGAATTGATGTACGCTGCTTCGTTGGTAAGCGACCTAAATACAAAACTAAGTATCTACAAGAAAGTAGCCAGCAACTTTGCTGACGACTGGAGAGGTCACAACAACGTAGGTTACATCTACCTAAAACAGGGTAAAGTTGCCGAAGCCAAAGCTGCATTAGAAGAAGCCAAAAAATTGGATGCTTCGAACACAAAAGTTCTTAACAACCTGGGTGTAGTAGCTCATATGGAAGGTGATATTAAAGCCGCTAAAGAATATTATGATGCTGCAGCTGGTGCTGGAAATCAGGTAAGCTACAATCAGGCTTTGGTTGCTTCTAAACACGGAGCTTATGAAAACGCCCTTAACTTATTTGTAAGCAGCAAGTACAACACCTTTAACTTTGCATTGGTTAAAATGTTGAACTACTCTGTTACTAAAAATGCTGATACTTACGATGCTGCATTGGGTATTCTTTCAAAAGTTGAGAATCAGGATGCTGCTAATGTTTCGTACTTAAAAGCAATTATTGGTGCACGCAAACAAGACACTGATCTTCTGTTTAACAACTTAAGAACTGCAATTGAAAAAGATGCATCGTTTAAAGCTTATGCAGCAAAAGACATTGAATTTGCTCAATATGCCAACGATGGTACTTTCAAAAGCATTGTTGAATAAGTAAAAGATAAAATAAATTATAAAAAGAGGGGCTCACCAATTGGTGAGCCTCTCTTTTTATGTGAATACTTTATAGTTATAAACGGAGTTTTCGGAAAAAGTCCCACAATACAATGCCGGCACTTACTGAAATATTAAACGAATGTTTTGTGCCGAACTGAGGAATCTCAATGCTACCATGGCACAGGTTTACAACTTTCTGCGATACTCCTTTTACCTCGTGACCAAAAACAAGTGCGTACTTTTCATCACTTTTTGGAGAAAACTGTTCCAGACTTATGCTACCTTCAACCTGCTCAATGGCAAATACGGTATAATTTGCGTTTTTTAACTTCTCAACCGCATCGCTGGTATGTTCAAAATATTCCCAATGAACCGATTCCGTTGCGCCCAAAGCAGTTTTATGAATGTCTTTATTGGGCGGCGTAGCAGTAATTCCACATAAATAAACGGCTTCGATACAAAATCCATCGCCGGTTCTAAAAACCGAGCCAATATTGTTTAAGCTTCTCACATTATCGAGCACAACCACAATGGGTGCTTTTTCGGCTTGTTTAAATTCATCAACAGAAATGCGTCCAAGCTCTTCGTTTAAACGTTTTCTCATGCCTTAAAAAGAATAGATTTACCAGTTAACTTTTTTCCGGCGCACCGGCATCGACATACAACGGGCCCCGCCACCGCCACGGGCCAATTCCGATCCATCAATGGTTAGCACGTATTTATCGTAGCTTTCAAGATTCACTTTTTTGTTTATCACATCGCGTGCGCGGATAATCTCGAAACCATGCTTATTCATTTCATCCATGGTGTAAACATTCCGTTCGTAACCAATTACTTTGCCTGGCCCAAGTGCAAAAAAGTTAGCACCGCTGTGCCATTGCTCGCGTTCCTGGGTCCACGGATCGGCTTGCCCGCCGCAATAAACCGGCTCCACATCGATGCCTAAACTTTTTAAGCAAACCAATAAATTTGAAACGGTATTTATTTTTACCCGGTCGCCAAGCAGCTGAATATGTACGGTTTGGTATTTATTTGGCTGCAAAATTACCGGTTCAAACACCATGCATTTGTTGGTATCCAGAAAAGTAAACACCATATCAAGATGAATAAACGATTCGGGCGATTCGGGTAATTCCTGTACAATAATGTGCTTAATAATTCCGCGCTGTTGCGCCTGCTCCAAAATAAAATCGATGCCCTGTGAGGTGGTTCTCATACCCGTTCCGATAACCAAAACATCTTCGCGGGCAACCAAAAAATCGCCTCCTTCAATTGAAATTTCAGGTCCGGCTCCATTAAAACGTACCGGATTGATGGTTTGGGTGGTAAACGTTGGATGATGCTTGAAAATAGCTTCCATAATTCGTGTTTCCCGATCGCGTACCGGGCTGGCCATTTTTCCAATAAGCACATTTTGATTAACTGCCATAGAAGCATCGCGCATAAAGAAAAAGTTATGCAGGGGACGCATGGAATACCGGTCTTTATTAAAAAAGCGGGTAAGATTGTCTTTTTTCATAATCACCCCTTCGATTAACACGCGGGTTAAATCGTTGGTGTCGAGCGAAAGCAGGTAATCTTTACTGTCCTGAATATTTTCATAATAAAATATCTCATCAACCAGTTGCTTTTTAACTTCGTCAATCTTAAGAATTTCGTGAAGTAAATCGCGCAGTTCAAGAACTTTAGCGTGTTTTTGCACCACGCCTTTAAATTGACAGTATTCCTTTTGGGCAACTGCTAAATTCAGGATATCGCTATACAGCGCACGTTCAGCATTTTTCGGGGTCATGTTTTCGACCTCCTGGCCGGGTGTATGTAAAATCACCGCCTCTAATTCACCAATTTCAGACGAAACCTGAACCTGAATATTTTCCATATATTTAAATAATTAGCTGTTTTACTGTTTATTGTTATTTGCTGTTGGTTTGGCTTTTGAGTACTCCATTTTCAAAGATAATTTGATTAACCAGCTTTCCCTCAATATCAAAAAAGCTCCATTCACCATGTTTTTCACCGTTTAAAAAGTTTCCCTGATAGAATAACATTCCATTTTCATGATATGCCTTGGTCGAACCATCGGGGCTTCCTTTGGAGTAATTCACTTCGCGCCACAGCGAACCGTGTTCAAACCAAAATGTCCAGACTCCCTCTCGTTTCCCTTTGCTAATAGCTCCTTCGATGCGCTTATTCCCATTCTCATAATAATGAATTTCCTTTATAAGAACCTGTTCACCATCGTTATTTTGATGGAATCGTTCTAATTTGGCTTGTCCATTTTCGTAACTGTCAACTACCTCTTTAATAGTTGACGATTGACAACCTACAATAAGATGCAGCAAAAGCACCGGCAATAATCCTGAATATCTGAGAAAAAACGTTTTCATTTCTTGAATTTCAATTTTGATGCACAAGCGTTTATTGGTAATAGCTGATAAAAAGCTGTGAACATGTACAATTAAATTCCTATCATTTTAAATTGTGCAACTATAAATGCTGCAAATGCCCACAAAAATAATAAAACTGATATCAAAATATCGGAAAACAGGAGGGTGTTTTGGGAAAACATTTTTCTAAACAGCAAAAAGGAAAAAAGAAGACGTAAAAAAAGCTGGGCAACGAAAAATATGAATATTTGCAACGAGTATGCATTATAGGAGAGAGCTTGTTGCCAGTTACCCCGCACAATTTCAGAAAAAGCCCGCGACAAACCGGTGCTGACAACAGGCACGTTGTACATCGATGGTATGGGATGGACCCGTCCGCCGGCACTAAAAATGCCGGAGTAAAGCAGCATTAGTACAATTACTCCGGCAATTATTCCATTAATTTTAAGGTAGGCCTTTTGGCTTTGGCTATTCCAATTCCACTTTGTGCTTTTTGGCATTTTTAATTTCAATTTTTGCCTCGTCGAGTGCAGCTTTTACTTCTTTCTTAATTGCATTTGAAGCGCTGTCAACTTCTATTTCAATACTATCTACAACCCCTTCTAAATCGTCAAGGGCTCTTTCGAGTTCGTCAAGCGAATGAATTTCCTCAAAATTTTCATCCAAATCTTCAAATTCTTTAACCCATTCAAATTTATCTTTAAAGGTATCTTTAAAAATGTTTTTTGAGTTAAACAGTAAAACCATCATTAAAATGGCAATAAAAATTGCAGCACCACCAAGTGCGATTCCGGCAATACCCATACCTTTGGGTTCATTTTGAGCATTTGCTTTTGAAACTGCCAGCGAACCAAAAACAACAGCCAGACTACCCATAAATATTCCGATAGCTCCTACACAAGGTATGATAGCAAACAGCAAAGAAAAAATTCCAATTATCAGTCCTGCAATGGCAAAACCTTGTCCATTATTTTGTCGATACGTTTTATTTTCCATGATTTTCTGTTTAAATTATAAATTTAATACTTATAAACGATATACTACAGTTAAACAACGACAAAATAAGTGAAACGTTACACATTTCCACCATCAATTTGTTTATATTTTTTCCTTGAAAGTATAGGTTTTAACTATAGCTGCATAACACAAATCGATTTGACGCGCCTTTCCTTTGTTCGTATATTTGTTCATCGAAAATCAACAAAAGTTTAAACATTAAAATATAATATTATGAACAGAATAGGATTAAATACAGAAAAAAGCAACGAACTGGCGTTACAGTTAAACGACTTATTGGCTAATTATCAGGTTTTTTACATGAATACCCGTGGGTTCCATTGGAATATTAAGGGTGAGAAGTTTTTTGAGCTTCACATGAAATTTGAAGAATTGTATAACGACCTGGTATTAAAAGTGGATGAAATTGCAGAGCGTATTTTAACGCTGGGAGGAACTCCAACACATAACTTTTCGGAGTATTTAAAAAACTCAGAAATTAAAGAAACACCAAACCTTACCGGAGCCAACGAAACGGTTAAATCGGTTTTGGATTCTTTTAAGATTCTTTTGGTAAAACAACGGGCCATTCTTGAGTTGGCAGGCGAAGCTGACGATGAGGGAACGAATGCTTTAATGAGCGATTATATTCGTGAACAGGAAAAACTGGTTTGGATGTATACGGCATCGCTAAGTTAAGTTCCGTTTAAAACGCAAGATATTGGGGACTGCCGGTTTGGTAGTCCCTTTTTTGTTTTATTCTTCGTTTTCCTGCGTTTCCTCAATAACATGTATTTCCAGACTGTCAGAAGGGGGCAGGGAGTCGGGATATAAAATATGAAGTAAGCGCCGCGTGCTTATATTGGCGCCTTTGCTTCGGTTTTTTAAAACAATAAGTGTTGTAGAATCCTGTGGAATACGCAATAATAAGGTTTTAAAACCGTGCCACCATCCGCCATGAAACAACACTTTAACTGAATCCTGACCCCAGTAAAACATTCGCCAGCCATAACCGTAATTCGATTTAAAATGCAATGGTTTACCCCAGGGCTGAAAAGCCAGTTCCAAAGTATCGCGATGGATTATTTGATTGTGATACAAACCCTGATCCCACTTAAATAAATCGGCAGCACTGGTATAAATGCCTTTATCGCCCATAACTCCGTCGAGGTAATTGTCCTCGGCTTCGCGCCACCAATACAGGTATCCTGTTGCTGCTGTGGTAGGTTTTTCATTTTCAATGCCTTTGTAAATAAATGATTGATCCATTTTTAAAGGCTTAAAAATATTTGTTTCAACATATTTGTCGAAACGCAATCCACTCACTTTTTCAACTATGGCGGCTAAAACGGCATAGCCCGTATTGCTATACAGATAACGCCGGTTGGGCGAAAAGTAAATGGGAATATTTTTACTTATAATTTCCTGTACTACCTGCTGATTCGAAATTAAGGTGTCGTAAGTAGTGGGGATATGCTGTAAAAAGTAATGGTAATTTGGCAAACCCGATCGGTGTGTGAGCATTTGATGAATGGTAATTCCTTTTAAAGGAAAATCGGGATAAAAATGCTCAATGGAATCGCTTAAGTTCAACTTTTTCTGCTGATAGAGCTGCAATATGGCTACAGCAGTAAATTGCTTTGATACAGATGCCAGTTGAAAAGCCGTGTTTTCAGTAAGGGTGTCTTTGTTCCTGTAATTACTATAACCAAAACTTTCCGAATAAAAAACCGAGTCTTTTTGCCCAATCAACACTACCCCATTAAAACCATATTTGTGATGCAAATCGGCAAACAGATGCTGAAGCTTTTGTTGCTGATTTGCTGAATAGGAAAAATATATCAGGGTGTCGCTTACAGCAGGTTCTGCAACTACTTCATCGCAATTGCTTTTGTTAAATGCTGCAAAGGCAATTACTGATGCAACCAACCACCAGGTCACCAGGGTTTTATTGTCCTTAAAAAAAAGCAAATCTTAAACCTTTGAAAGAGCCACCTGTATGTTGTCCAGCCAGTCCATATAATCAGTCATGGCGGCTTGAATTACTTCAAGGGCTTCGTCTTGTCCGTAAATATTAGGTATCTCCGTGTTCGATTCTTCGCCGGGAATATCTTTGTAAGTTAAGAAGTAATGTTTCAGCCGGTCGATAACCAGGGTTGGCAGGTCGGCCATGTCGTTAATATGACCGTAGGTTGCATCGTCTTTTAAAACGGCAATAATTTTATCGTCAGCTTCATTACCGTCAATCATCCGGAAACCGCCAATTGGAATGGCTTTTACCAGAATATCGCCGTGACTGATGGCTTTTTCTGTTAAAATACAGATATCCAGTGGGTCGCCGTCGCCAATAATGTTTTGCCGACCCGATTTTTCCATACAAAAATCGCCCACCAGTTTTCCACAGTAGGTTTGCGGTAAAAAGCCATAAAGCGCCGGAATAACATTGGAATACTTTTGAGGCCGGTCAATCCGTAAATAACCGCTCGATTTATCCACCTCGTATTTAACGGTGTCGGTTGGTACCATTTCAATAAAGGCATTTACTTTTCGGGGTGCTTCGCTACCCAAATCTATCCCATGCCAGGGATGCGATTTATACCGCAATCCCATGAGTCTGCCAATGGGATCCATCAATTTTCCGCCAATCTGCATATGCTTATTTTTTTGCAAAGATGGTTAATAATATTTCTCTACACTAATTTTTTTTGTGCAACCACTACAACCCCAGCAAATACAAAATGTTCGTAGATAAACTATGTTATTAAGACAGGCTGTTAAATTTTTGTGCAAATTGATGGATGGCAGCATCGTTAATTTGTGAAACCGATTGGGTTACTTTTGCTATCTTTTTTACTAAAAACCGCTCCATAAAATTCATTCTATCCAGCAAAAATTCACCGCCAAACAAACCGTTTGCCAACGAAGCGTTCCGTAATATTTCGGGGTAAACCTGTTCAAATTGCAGGGAAGCTTTTTCGGCATCCATACAACATAAAAATAAGCCAAAGGGTTTTTCAAGAATTTGAGTCTGATGCAGCGTACAAAAGTTTTTGACTACCGATTGTATTTGTCCGGCATGTATGGAACCGCCAATAACCAAATTATCGAAGGGTTTTAAGTCTGTTGTCTTTTTTTCTTTTGATAAGTTCAATAGGGTAGTCTGTCCCTTGAGTTTTTCTTTTAGCATTTGAACAGCTTTCTCGCTGCTACCGTGCTTGCTTGCATAAAGAATTAAGGTGTTCACAGCTTTTGTGTTTTATATAAACAATTCTTTTATAAAATAATAGGTAATAAATCCTGAGGCAATTAACTTAAGACCAATTCCCATGAGCAAACCCACCAGTGAACCCAATGCAGCTACAAACGCTTTTCCGGAATCGTTATGCTGAGTTAGCTCACCTACCAAAGCGCCAACAAAAGGGCCAAAAATTATTCCCAGCGGACCTAAAAAAAGTCCTATCAACAATCCAATCGATGCTCCCCAGATTCCGGACTTACTGCCACCAAATTTTTTAGTACCCCAAATGGGCACAATATAATCCAACACGGTAACAATTACAGCCAACGACCCCATGGTCCATAATAAATCGGGATCGAATCCGCCCCAATGGGTATAGTGCAAAGCCAACATGCCTAAAAAACTTAAAGGAGGGCCAGGCAAAACGGGTACAATACAACCAATGAGCCCAACCAGAATCAACGATATGCCAACAGCAAGTAAAATAATATCAATCATACGTTTAGCTTATTCTTTGTTTTGTTAAAAATAGCGTTCCCATTAAAGCCGGAAAAGCAAGATTAATAATCCACAAACTTACCGAAGCTACTATTACAGCTCCCGAAAGCGGAGTAAAAACTCCCAAAACCAGCACCGCTACTGAACTACGCACACCAACTTCGCTTAAAGCAAAGGTTGGAACCAAAGTTAAAATTAAATAAATCTGGCTTATTGCAAGAGCAGTAACAGTTGGTGTCAGGTTAATTCCATTGAGTTTTAACAATAAAAAAAACTGAATTGAAAAAACCAGGTAGCGCAAAGCACTTAACCCGAACACAGTCAGTAACAATTGCTTTTTATAAGCAGCTAAGAACTTAAAATAATGCATCTTTTGCTGAGTCCACTTTAGCTTGATGAACAAAGGCTCTAGCCGATGCACGCTAAAATAGACGATTAAACCCAGGACAATTACTACAAGCGAAATAAAAAAAAGCGTGGTTCCTGAAAGTGGAAATGAACTTGTGGTATCCAGTAAACTCCAAAAGGGAATTAAGCCGATGAACCCAATAATCAGTGTGGTTAACAGTTGTGCCAGATTGCCAACCAAAGTGGCACCAACCCCTTGCACCCGGGTTTCTTTCTCCAGAAAAAATATCCGTCCGCCAAATTCTCCCACCCTGTTTGGAGTGAAAATTGAAACCGAAACTCCGGCCAATACACTACCGATAGCTTTATTCCAACTTATGGGAGCAATGGAGTTCATCAGAAGTTTCCATTTTACCGATTCGAGTCCCCAGTTTACAAAAACCAATGTCAGTGAGGCTAAAAAAAGAATCCATTGATTATAGGTAAAGGAATCGGAATTAAACGATAACCACCCAGCCTGGTAATCCTTCCAAAGTTTATAGGCAATGTAAGCACAACTGAGTATTATAGCCAGCCATTTTAAAACGATGAGGATATTTTTAGACATATTATAAAACCACCATAGTAAGCGGGTAAAGTTACTATTTTAGGTGAATCGAAAGTGGAATTTTTAATGCATCATGCATTGGCTATATTTAAAACTGATGCATTTGGCTGGATTATTCCTCCAAAAATGTAACTTGCAAGCCTAAAATTATCCGGTATATGAATAACGTCCGTGCGAAGAAACATTTGGGGCAACACTTTTTAAAAGATCAGCAGATTGCTAAAAAAATTGCTGAAAGTTTTACTTCAAATGTGCCCAACACGGTACTCGAGATTGGCCCGGGTATGGGCGTGTTGACTCAGTTTCTGTTGCAGGATCAGCGTTTCGAAACTTCGGTGGTTGAGATTGACACGGAATCGGTAGTTTACCTGCAAAAGCATTTTCCTCAGCTGGATGGTAGAATTTTAACCGGCGATTTTTTAAAAATGAATTTGGCCAACTTGTTTGACAAGCCTTTTGCCATTATCGGAAATTTCCCATACAATATTTCGAGCCAGATACTTTTTAAAATTATTGAGCACCGCGACAAGGTGCCTGAAATGGTGGGCATGTTTCAAAAAGAAGTTGCCGAGCGGGTGGCGTCGAAACATGGAAACAAAACCTACGGCATTTTAAGTGTTTTGCTGCAAGCTTTTTATACTATTGAGTATTTATTTACCGTACACGAAAATGTTTTCGACCCGCCACCCAAAGTAAAATCGGGGGTTATCCGGATTACCCGAAACAGCACAAGCCATTTGCCTTGCAACGAGGCACTTTTTTTCAGGATAGTTAAAACCGGTTTCAACCAACGTCGTAAAACTTTATCGAACAGTTTAAAAAGTATTTTACTAAATTTGAAGCCCGAAGATGAGATATTCCGAAAACGTCCGGAGCAGCTTAGTGTTCAGGAATTTATTGAACTTACCTTAAAGGTAGAAAAACTGTTAGAGGAAAAAATTTAGTGTACATGGCCACAAACCGATTCGAATTAACCAGAGAATATCTTGACAACTTAAAAACCGGCATTCAAAACCAGGATGAAATGTTGGTAAAGCAGCTTACCAATGAGTTGCACCCTGCCGACATTGCCGAGATTTTTGATGAGCTCGATATTGAAGAAGCCCGTTTTGTATACCTCCACCTCGATCCCGACAAGGGAGCCGATCTGCTTATTGAACTTGAAGAAGATGTCAGGGAGCGCTTTTTGAGTTTTTTAACCAGTGCTGAGATTGCTTCGGTTTTTATCGACAATATGGATTCGGATGATGCTGCCGACGTTATTGCCGAATTACCCGAAGCTAAACAGGATGAGGTTTTGGCCCACATTCGCGATGTGGAACAGGCTGGCGATATTGTTGATCTGCTGAGCTACGACGAAGATACAGCCGGGGGTTTAATGGCCACGGAGCTTATTGCTGTTCAAGACGATTGGACCGTAAGCACCTGTCTCGACGAAATAAGAAAACAAGCCGAAGAAGTAGATGAAATTTTCTTTGTTTATGTGGTAGATGCTTCGGGCGTTCTTAAAGGAACCCTTCCACTAAAAAAGATTCTGCTTGCTAATGTTAAAACACAGGTAAAAGACATTTACGATACCAGTGTTATTTCAGTAAAAACAGACACCGATTCGGAAGAAGTTGCCAGTATTATGGAAAAATACGACCTGGTTGCCATGCCGGTAGTCGATAGTATTGGCCGACTTAAAGGTAGAATTACCATCGACGACGTGGTGGATGTAATTAAGGAAGAAGCTGAAAAAGATTACCAGATGATTTCGGGTATCAGTGGTGATGTGGAAGCTTCGGACAGTATTTTTCAATTGACCAAAGCTCGTATTCCCTGGTTGTTTATAGGGCTTGTTGGGGGAGTTTTTGGTGCTCTGGTTATTGGAGGTTTCGAAGAAGAAATTAAACTTTTCCCTGAAGTTGCTTTCTTTATTACGCTAATAACTGCTATGGGCGGAAATGTGGGCATTCAATCCTCATCGATTATTGTGCAAGGGCTGGCTAATAAATCGCTTGGACTTGAATCAACATCGCGCAAACTGTTGAAAGAAATCTCCATAGCTTTGTTAAACGGTATTATTCTGGCAACCCTGCTCTTTGCCTACAATATGCTGGTGCACCAATCCATGGCACTTACTATTTCAGTCAGTCTGGCTTTAATTACAGTAATTGTGTTTGCCGCGCTCTTTGGTACCTTTGTTCCTTTAACCCTGCATCGTTTTAAAATTGATCCGGCTGTGGCTACCGGACCTTTTATCACCACAATTAACGATGTGATTGGTTTATTTATTTATTTTTTAATTACCCGCTTTTTTTATTTACAATTTATTTAACATTTTTAATTCATGCATCTTACTCCCACAAGTAAACAAGATTAGGATTAACAGCAGATGCTTAGCGCCAATCATTTAAATCTGTGATGCGTTAGCCGAATGTGTGGGTTCCATCTGCAATAAAAATATTATAACAAATGAAAAGAATAACATATGTGCTGGTTAGCTTGATGTTAATGGCAGTACCAGCTTTAGCCCGCCCTTTGAGTGCCGAAGTAAATAACCAGATAAACATGCTGGTTTACATTACACTGGCCATTGCGCTACTTGCGTTAATTATTGCTGTAATTACCATTTTCTGGATTCTTAAAGTAAAGAAAGTACAGGATGTGGCTTTGATGAATTATAAAGATGACATGGTGTTAACCATGAATGGCTTAAAGGGAAACCTATCGCGCGAGCTTAAAAACGTGAAGCGTGAACTTACCAAAACCAAACCGCAACAAAAACAGGAACAGCGCAATGAGCAGCGCCCCAATCGTCCCGAAAATGCACCCCACAAAAAGCCCGTTGAGGCAACAACAGAAGGTGAAACAGACGAAAATGGTCAGCCAAAAAAGAAACCTCAAAAAAGAAGGTATTACAACAAACGGAGGCCATCCAAAAAACCAGATCAGGGTACAAATCAGCAAAGTGAATAAAACCCTGCAACGAATGTAAAACAAAAAAAGCTGTGCACCCGGAGAGGTACGCAGCTTTTTTGATATAAATAAAATGCTATTCGCTTAAAATTGACGGCAGTCCTTTGTGTCGCTTATAAAGTTCAACAATAACTCCGTCGGCCAATCCAATCTTTGGAGCCTGCAATTCCTGAATTTTACCCCAGCTCATAATTTTTTTGAAAATAATGGCCGCAGGCACTATTACATCGGCACGGTCAATCCGCAGGCCCATCTTTTCCACGCGGTCTTCAACCGAATATCCTTCGAGCAATTCATGCCCTTCAGTCAGTTGCGAGTACGAAAGCGTGTTCTTATTGCGGTTTCCAAACAGTTTGGTTAGTTTGTTGATATTTCCCCCGGAACAGATACAGTTAAACGGCTGTTGTTCCAGTTTTATGTCTGTTAACCAATGTTTTAACGATTCCCATTCTGAGCGTTCCACTTTGTCGAAAAGCAGACGAATAGTTCCCACATCGAACGATTTGGTGCTGATTAATTCATCGTTTGCATACCACGAGAGTTCGGTGCTTCCTCCTCCCACATCGATAAATAAAGAATGTGGATGTTCTTTTATCAGGTTGGTATTGCCCGAATTGCTGATTATCTCAGCTTCTCTTCGTCCTTCAATCAGATGCAATGTAAAGCCGGTTTCATTTTTTATCCGGTTCATCACTTCAACCCGGTTCGAAGCCTCGCGCATGGCGCTGGTGGCTACGGCATAAAAATCGATGGGCTTGTAAACATTCAACAACTGATGGTAAGCCTCAAAAGTGCGGATTAACAAATCCTGTCGCTCCGGAGTAATATAGCCTTTTTCAAACACATCGATACCCAGACGTAAAGGAACGCGTACCAGGGTAATTTTTTCGCTTATCGGCTTCTTGTTAAATTCATGAACTGTAGCTACCAGTAGCCTTCCGGCATTGGAGCCAATATCAATAGATGCAAAAATCATGTATGCGCTTATTTAGCTGTTAAGTGAATATTCTTAAGATAATTATAAATAGCTTCCTGCGAACGAACTGTTTCTTTACCGTCGCGATAATATTTGTTCGACATTTCTTTATCGATTACACGTGCTTTGGTATTGTCACTGAGTTGTATGTTCATCATGTCTTTCAATTCCTTTTGAATTTCCTTATCAAAAACAGGTACTGTTACTTCAATTCGGTTGTCAAGGTTACGAACCATCCAGTCGGCCGATGAAATATAATACTTTTCGTCGCCCCCGTTGCAGAAAATCATGGCGCGCGTATGTTCAAGGTATTTGTCTACAATACTCCGTGCTTCAATATTTTCGCTGAGCTCGGGAATTCCCGGAATCAGTTTGCAAATACCCCTTATTATGAGCTTAAGTTTTACTCCGGCCTGACTGGCTGCATACAACTTATTTATTAGCGTAACATCCGACAGGCTGTTTAATTTAATGATAGCCCAGGCTTCCTTTCCCAATCTTGCATTCCGCATTTCAATATTCAGCAGTTTTAAAAAGAAGTTGCGGGTACCGAACGGACTTACCACAATATTATTAAAACGCATGGGACGATACGAAGCTTCGAATAAATCGAAAACCTTATCAACCTCGTTGGTAATTTGCGGGTTGGCTGTTAAAAGTGAACTGTCGATGTATAAACGGGCCGTTTTTTCATGAAAATTTCCGGTTCCAATATTGGCATAATGCCGGTAACCATTGTTCTCGCGGCGTTTAATTAAAATTAGCTTGCTGTGTACCTTTAATCCCGGAATACTTTGCAGTACTTTTACTCCGGCTTCCTGCAAGCGTTCCGACCAATAAATATTGGCTTCCTCGTCGAACCGTGCCTGAAGTTCCATAAATACCGTAACCCGCTTACCGTTTCGTGCGGCATTTATCAAAGCATTGATAATGTTCGAAGGGTTTGCCAGCCGGTAAATAGTCATTTTAATGGAACGTACTTTGGGGTCGATGCTGGCCTCGCGCAGCAGATCGACAATATACTGGAAGTTCTGAAACGGATAATGCAACATTAAATCCTTTTGCCGTATCACGCGAATAATGCTCGAGCCATCGGGAATGTCTTTATGCGGGAGCGGTTTTACTTTCTGGTTTTCCAACCCGGGGCCACCGATATTCGGAAAACTCATGTAATCTTTAAAGTTATGGTAAGGACCTCCCTGCACCAAATGGTCCTTGGCGGTAAATCGTAATTTTTGAGTTACCGCTTCGAGCAGTTCAGCAGGCATCTCGCGATCGTAAACAAAACGCAAGGCAGAACCCCGCTTGCGCTGTTCCAGACTCTCAGCCATCAGTTCCACAAAACTTTTCGACACATCGTTATCAATGTCTAACTCGGCATCGCGGTTAAACTTAAAGGTATAAGCCTTAAACCCGTCGTACTTAAAGCGGGTAAATATTTCGTCGAGACAAAAGCGAATAATGTCGTCGAGAATAATAATAAACTTTTTTCCCTCTTTTTCAGGAAGAACCAAAAAGCGGTTAATTACATTGGTCGGAATCTCGATGATGGCATAAGTGTTTTTTTCAGGCTTATCGCTACGCTGCAGTATGGTGGCCAAATAAATCGACTGATCGGTTAAATACGTTGCCGATGTAAAATTTTTCAGCATGATGGGGAATAGATGGTGCCGTACCTCGTCGCGAAAATACTGTCGCACAAAAACACCCTGTTCCTCATCGAGTTGCTGTTCGTTAATTAAAAAAATATTGTGTTGTTTTAAGTCTTCAATCAGTTCCTCGTAAATGCCATTAAAAGTAAGCTGTTGCCTGCGCACTTCAGCCAGCACATCGTTAAGTATCCCTTTAAACGATTGTAGTTCTTTCCCGAAATTTTTTCGTTCCAGTTCAATCAGGCGATACAACGATGCCACACGAACCCTAAAAAACTCATCCTGATTGTTTGAATAAATCCCTAAAAACTTGATGCGTTCGTTCAATGGGGTCGATTTATCGGCAGCTTCCTGCAACACCCTTGCGTTAAAACACAACCAGCTTAGCTCACGGTCGAAATATTTTAGACTGAAATTACTCATGCCCAAAAGTATTAATTTATTTGATGTAAACTTTCCAGATTTTAATCGATTTGTTGAAATCATACCCGCGATATTCGGGTTATGTATAGCAACAAGATTAAACGGTATTTGTTAAAAAGCCTGAATTTTGCTCAATCGGGTAAGGCTTTGGGTTGAATGTAATGCAGCATGCTCCCTTCGCCCGGCTTAATTTCCTGCCAGCGGTCGTAAAGAAATGAAATAACTACCAGGCCCGATGTGGGAATCCAGGAGGCTTCCTGAGTTCCCAAAAGATAACAGGCCAGGTCGCTCAATCCGGGATTGTGCCCAATAATTAATAAGCTGTTGTATTTATCGTTTACCTGCCAGGTAGCTTTTAACAGAGCGGCTGAACTACCCGGGTACAAAGCATCAACCTGCTTAATCTTTATGTTGGTTCCCAGTTCTTCAAGCAATAAATCAGCAGTTTGCCAGGCTCTGACAGCCGGGCTGCTGAGAATTAGTTCCGGAATAAGTCCTTTTTCTGTTATAAAACGTGCGGTACGTCGCGTACGCTTAATTCCCTTATTCAAAATTGGCCGTTCCCTATCCTCGGGAAGGGGCTCTTTCCAGCTCGATTTGGCATGCCGCATCAACATCAGGGTTTTCATGGATTAAATCGTTTAGCTTACATTAAATCCAACATTGATTGAACCACGCGGGTGGCACCGGCTTCAATCTGACTAATGGTCGATTTTAGCATATAGCAGGGAGTGGTAACCAGTTTGTACTGCTTATCGATAGCCACTTCGCCATAGCTTTTATGCTCGTGTTTGCTTCCCATTTTTTCGATGGTTTCAATGGTGCTGAGCTCGTTTCCAATAGTTACCGAAGCCCCTTGAAAAATCCTGGCCATTACAGCCGGAGCAATACATAAAGCACCAATGGGTTTACCGGCCAGATAAGTGCTCATAGCAGCCTGTTCAACCTCATCAATTACCGTACAATCAGCTCCTTTAAAAGCCAGATCGGAAAGATTTTTTGCTGCGCCAAAACCTCCGGGGAAAAGTATCCCGTCAAAGTCGTAAGCTTTATATTCCGATAAAGGCTTTATGTTTCCACGGGCAATTCGTGCCGATTCAACCAGCACATTTCGCTTTTCTTTCATCTCTTCACCGCTAAGGTGATTTATAACATGATGCTGCTGAATGTCAGGTGCAAAACACTGGTAAGTACATCCGGCTTTATCAATGGCCAGCATCGAAAGCGTGGCTTCATGAATCTCTGCGCCGTCGTAAACTCCGCACCCTGAAAGCACAAGAGCAAATTTCTTAGCTGTTTTCATAAGCTTAGTTTTTGGTTTAGGAAACCTAAAGGTACAAAATCCTGATTAATTTGCGACTACATGTACCTATTTGATTTGGAATTAAGCACCCATACTTTTTTAAGTCCCGCAAGCAACTTTTAAAGGTGCTTTCTGCTCTATAATGTCAAACGTTCACTTGATGATATGGAATTCCTGACAAAGGACTTCCAAAGAAGCAATCGGGAATGCTACATAATATTTGTAAGTAAACCATTTGATTTGTAATAGAGAAAACAATAAATTTACCACCATTAAAACAGACTTGTATGAAAATTGTAAGTACCATCCTCCTTTTAGGGTTTCTTTTTCAGGGAGTATTTGCCCAGGATAACCGCGAAAAGTTTCGTAATAAATTCGACGATGTAATGGAAGAAGATGAAGCAGGTAACCTAACCCTGCGCTTTTTCAATGCCCTTACCGGCGATCCGGTCGACGGAGCTTCAGTAACTGTTGACAACGAATACGAACTCACTTCCGATGCGGAAGGGAAAGTACGCTTTCCGGTTCCCGACGAGGATGGCTTTTTACAGGTGCAGTTTGAATGTCCCAAATACATTAGCAGTATTTTTAAAGTGGAAGTCATTGCCGGCACCTTATTCTTTAACCGCATATCTGTGTCGCCGGTTCTCGATTTAAAAAAAGTACGCATGGTACTCGATTGGGACAGAGAGCCGGTAGATTTGGATGCCCATTTTATGAAAAAGAATGGCTATCACCTGTCGTACCATCACACCAAAGTACTTAGCGACGGTAGTGGACGGCTCGACCGCGACGACATGGACGGATACGGTCCCGAAACCATAACCATTAATAACCTTGACGACCTGGCCACTTACGATTTTTTTGTACACGACTTTACCAACCGGCAAAATGGAAGCTCAAGAGAATTATCTGATTCCAAAGCAACAGTAAAAGTTTATGCCGAAGGCCGCTTACTTTACGTGTTCCAGATTCCCCGGGGTGAACCCGGAAACAAGTGGTCGGTATTCCGAATCAGTGAAGGTCAGTTTATTGAAACCAATCAACTTTTTTAAAAAATGGAAAAGCTTCTGGCAATAATATTAATAACAGGCATCGCGCTAAGCGCATCGGCACAAAAAAAAATAACCGAACACAAGGTTAAAGCCGTTTCGGGGGTGGCTTTTGGCGGAGAAACCTTGTCGCCCGAACAGGTTAAACAAAGAGCAATTAATGATGCTAAAGTAAAAGCGCTGAAAGAAGCCGGAATTGAAGAAAACATCAATAGTTATACTGATTTTTTCAGGGCCGAAACTGAAAATAGTATGGAGGAGCTTTTTACCTCCGATATTCTTTCACAAATAAACGGCACGGTTAAGAATGTTGAGGTACTTTCAAGTAATCCGTCGTTTACCCCCGAAGGTCAATTGAAATTTGATGTAACCATAAAATGCACAGTTATAAAGTACGAAAGCAAAATCGACAGGACTTTCAATGCCTGGATTGAGGGTGTAAAGCCTGTTTATAAGGAAGGCGACGGATTATCGTTTACCATTAAGCCAACCCAGGCCTGCTTTGTAAGGGCTTTTATGTTTACCAATCAATCGTACGTTTTGCTGCCAAACGAATACGAACATTCAAACCAACTGTTGCAGCAAACCACCTATCAGTTTCCTGACCCCAATCTGGTTGATTCGTATGAAATGATTATCGAAAATAAGGGTTTGCAACGGGAGTTAAACCGACTGGTAGTGGTATTACTGAAAGAAGATTTGTATTATACCGGAAAGGTGAATTACAAAGATATTACCGATTGGATCATGTCCATTCCGCCCGATGAGAGGCATCTGGAGTCGTTTTCGTTCGAGATATACCGGGAATAACACCAACCGGCTGCATGCCGGTTTTGTTTTTATGTTTGCTTTTCGATGCACTCAGCAAAATGCTTATATTTGCGCAAACTAAAAACAGAACAACTTCATGTTTAATTTAGGAAAAATTGGGATAGTTGGAGGAGGAAGCTGGGCTACAGCCAATGCAAAAATTATCCTCGAAAAAAAACAGTCCATCAACTGGTTTATTCACGAAACCGATGTGGTAGAACACATAAAAGAGTTCGGAAACAATCCAAAATATTTAAGCGATGTGGATTTCGACACCTCGTTGTTGAACCTCACCAGCGACATCAATCAACTGGTGGCCGAATCGGATACCATTATGTTTATTATTCCGTCGGCTTACCTGAAGTTTGCTTTGCAGGGGCTTACCCTTCCGCTTAACGATAAAACCATTGTTACAGCCATCAAGGGGATTATCCCCGACGATAACCTGCTGGTAGGAGAGTTTATACATCAAAACTATGCCGTGCCTTACGAATCGATTGGGGTAATATCGGGTCCCTGTCATGCCGAAGAGGTTGCCCTGGAGCGTTTGTCGTACCTGACCATAGCTTTTACCAATCAGGAAAAAGCCAAAGCGCTAACCGAAGTTTACAACAACCGATACATCCGTACCAACTTGTCGGACGATATACTGGGAACCGAATATGCTGCGGTACTTAAAAACATTTACGCGCTGGCTGCCGGCGTATGTCAGGGCCAGGGTTTTGGCGACAACTTTCAGGCTGTGCTCATCAGTAATGCCATTCGTGAAATGAAACGCTTTACCGACGCCGTGTATCCCATTCAACGCGACATTAAAGACAGTGCCTACCTGGGCGACCTGTTGGTTACTGCCTACTCGCAGTTTAGCCGAAACCGGCACTTTGGAACCATGGTGGGTAAAGGCTATTCGGTAAAATACATCCAAAGTGAAATGAATATGGTGGCCGAGGGCTATTTTGCTTCGAAAGGCATTTGGGAAATCAATAAAAAATTCCAGGTCGACATGCCTATTGCCAACAGCATTTACCGTATCCTTTACGAAAAACAATCGCCACGCCGTGTGATTAAAGAGCTGACCGAAAAACTTACTTAGAAACTCAAAAACAACATATATGAACAGTAAATTGGGAAATATTTTGCTCGACACCTCTAAAACCCTCGACTTTGTCCGTAATGACGAGGTTCTGGCTTATGCCGATGAAACCAAGGCACATCTGGAGGCACTTTACCAAAAAACCGGTAAAGGAAACGACTTTTTGGGATGGGTTAAACTGCCCACTTCCATTACTTTTGAAGAACTGAAAGACATTCAGCAAACCGCCGATCGCTTTAAAAAAGACTGCGAAATAGTGGTGGTAATTGGCATCGGAGGATCTTACCTGGGAGCTAAGGCCGTTATTGATGCCCTTTCCGATAACTTTGTCCAGTTAAATGAACGCAAAAATCCCCTGGTGGTATTTGCCGGACAAAACATCAGCGAAGATTACATGACTGAGTTACGCAGCATGCTCCATGGGCGCAGCTGGGGAATAGTGGTTATCTCAAAATCGGGAACCACCACTGAGCCCGCCATTGCTTTTCGCATCCTTAAAACCGATCTCGAAAAAAAATACAGCAAAGAAGGCGCTGCACAGCGTATTGTGGCTATTACCGATGCCAGCAAAGGAGCTTTGCGCACCCTGGCCACCCGCGAAGGATACAAAACCTATGTAATTCCCGATGATGTGGGAGGCCGCTACAGTGTGCTTACACCCGTGGGACTTTTACCCATTGCCATCGCGGGATTCGACCTTGGTGCTTTGGTGAAAGGTGCCGCCGATATGGAGAAACTGACTGCACCCGAGGTGCCTTTTGAACAAAACCTGGCTGCGCGTTATGCCGCTACCCGAAATGCATTGCTACGCTCGGGAAAAGACATCGAGATTATGGTGAATTACAACCCCAAACTGCATTATTTTGCCGAATGGTGGAAGCAATTGTATGGCGAAAGTGAAGGTAAAGACGGCAAGGGAATCTTCCCGGCAAGTGTCGATTTCACTTCCGATCTTCACAGCATGGGACAATACATCCAGGAAGGCCGGCGCGCCTTGTTCGAGACCGTTCTTTCCATTGCGCAACCCAACAGTAAAATGGTAATTGATACCGACGCGTCCAATCTCGACGGTTTGAACTTTTTAGCCGGCAAACGCATGGACGAGGTAAACAAAATGGCCGAGCTGGGAACCATTATTGCCCATGTCGATGGCGGGGTTCCTAACCTGCGAATCGAACTGCCCATGTTAAACGAGTATTACCTGGGACAACTCATTTATTTTTACGAGATTGCCTGTGGTATTTCCGGCTACCTGCTGGG
Organism: Salinivirgaceae bacterium; assembly: GCA_050179685.1. Classification (GTDB taxonomy): domain Bacteria; phylum Bacteroidota; class Bacteroidia; order Bacteroidales; family SZUA-534; genus GWE2-40-63. Next base: position 120,335 of record JBFXEW010000007.1, on the reverse strand, counting down.
TGTTAACCCTTTCGATCAGCCTGGAGTAGAAGCTTACAAAAAGAACATGTTTGCTTTACTCGAAAAACCGGGTTTCGAAAACGAAACCAAAGCCATTAAAGCCCGCTTGTAAAAGCATATCCGAAAATCTTACGAGGGATCCAAGCCCTTGTAAGGTTTTCGGTTTTCAATAGTCAGTTTTCAGCCCTCAGTTGGCAGTCTTCAGCCATACAGCAATGAATAATGTGCAGTTGACAATGAACAAAGATCTGACATCAAAAATTGAACATCGTTAATCATCAATGACCTTGGATGATAGACTTTAGACCTTAGATATTAGACCTAAGACTTAAGACATTAGCAGTTTATCAATTTAACAATCAATGTCGTTTAGTTAAGCAGACTTCACCCTCCGCCCGCCAAGGCGGGCACCTCTCCGCCGCGGCGGAAGGACTAGCTCTGTTCCATCGTTGCAGGTATCCCCTTGAGGGGATTATAGGGGTGAATTTCTTTAACTAAACGACATTAATTTAACAATTATCAACGAGGCTCAATCTACAAGGAAAGACCTGCTTCAACACTTTGGTTTAACTTAATCTGTTGCGTGAGCCCCCTCATTGAAACTTCGGAGTGGGTTAAAACAGAGGTTTTAAAACAGCTTATTTTTGCAAGTTAGTTTTCGGTAATAATATGGCAGGCTATTTTCCATTTGCTACTTTCGTAGCAGTACGGTATGATTAAAAATTTACTGGAGACGTTTTCGTAGCTGTACGAAAGCACCACCTGGTTACGGGAGACGCTTCCGTAGTAGTACGGAAACACCTCCTGGTTACGGGAGATGCTTCCGGAGCACTACGGAAAGGCCAAATGAATTGTACCGGGTGAATAAACTAAGGATAAAACTTGCCTGTTTTAAGCAGTTTTAAAACAGCTTATTTCATTGCTTTCCGCCGCTCAGACGAACCAGCAGGCATAATACCCCGAAAAGCAATAGCGAACCCTGACAAAAAACATTTTTTTACCGATCGGCATTTGATAAAGGTTCGTAATTTTGCACTTTAATTTCTAAAACAGTCACTATGTCAGAATTGGATAAAGGCAAGAAATTATTCACTCAGTTTCCGCCTGTTACAACCCGGGAGTGGGAAGAAAAGATCGTTGCTGATCTGAAAGGCGCCGATTACGAGCGAAAGCTGGTTTGGCGCACAAACGAAGGCTTTAAGGTGCAGCCATACTATCGGAGCGAGCACCTCGAAAAGCTGGGTCACCTTAATGGGACACCCGGTCAGTTTCCTTTTGTTCGTGGAAACAAAACCGAAGCAAGTTGGTTTATCCGTCAGGAAATCAAAGAATTCGACCTGAGTAAAGCCAACACCAAAGCACGCGAAATTCTTAGCAAAGGAGTAAACTCCCTTGGCTTTGTGCTCGACAACGAAAAAAAGTATACAAGCTCCGATATGGAGGTACTTTTAAATAACATTCCGCTTACTCAGGTAGAAATTAACTTTGTGGCCGGATATGCGGCCCTAAGCGTTGCCCCGGCTTTTACAGGCTATGTTTCAAAACTGGGCATCGACAAGGCTAAGGTTTACGGCTCCTTGTCGTTCGACCCGCTAACCTGTCCCTTAAAAAGTGGTAAAAAGAATCAGACCGATGCATTGGAAGATGCTACCCAACTGGTAAAAGCTTTAAATGAACTGCCTAACTTTAAAGCACTGGTAGTTCGGGGCGATATATTCGAGAATGCCGGTTCGTCGCTGGTTCAGGAGCTCGGCTTTACCCTGGCTGCTGCCAATGAATACCTGGCAGGCCTTACCGATAAAGGCATTTCACCCGACCAGGCTGCACAAGCGCTTAAATTTGAAATGGGAATAGGTTCCAATTACTTTATGGAGATTGCCAAATTCAGAGCCACCCGTTTTTTATGGGCGCAAGTGGTAAAACAATATCAGCCCGCCGATTCAAAAAAAGGTGTGGCTACCATTCATGCGGTAACCAGCCAATGGAACAAAACCATTTACGACCCCTATGTGAACCTGCTTCGCACCCAAACCGAGGCCATGTCGGGTGTATTGGGCGGTGCCGATTCCATTACGGTAAATCCGTTTAACAGTGCCTACGAAAAACCCACTGAATTCAGCGAGCGGATTGCCCGCAATCAACAAATCCTGTTAAAGGAAGAAGCGCATTTCGACAAGACAGTAGATCCCGCAGCCGGTTCGTATTACATTGAAACACTTACCGACAATATAGCTGAGCAGGCCTGGAATCTTTTTGTTGAGGTCGAAAATCTGGGTGGTTTTACTGCGGCCATAGAAAAAGGCTTTGTACAGAAGCAAATTAAAGAAACCGCATCAAAACGCGATGCTGATATTGCTACCCGCAAGGAAATAATCCTGGGAGTGAATCAGTATCCCAACATCAACGAACATATCGACAAGGAACTGGCCAGTCAATTACTTGAGCAAACTCAGATTACAACTTTTGAAATTGAACCCCTTACCGCTTATCGGGGAGCCATGGCTTTTGAAGCCTTGCGCTACAAAACCGACACCTTTGCCCTGACTCACAAACGTCCGTTGGTATTTTTGCTTACCATTGGTCATTTGGTGATGCGCAAAGCCCGGGCCCAGTTTGCTGCCGGATTTTTTGCCGCAGCCGGATTCGAAGTGCTCGAAGGCAAAGGTTATTGCGAAGTTTCTGAGGGTATGAACGAAGCTCTTGCTGCAAAAGCCGATATAATTGTAGCTTGTAGCTCCGACGAAGAGTACGCCGTTTTTGCCCCTCAGGTTAAAAGCCAGGCTGGTTCAATTCCCGTGGTGGTAGCCGGCTATCCGGTCGAAATCATCGATGAACTGAAAGCAGCCCACCTGGAGCATTTCATACACATGAAGAGCAATGTGCTGGAAACTTTGAGTGGATTTCAAAAAATGTTGGGAATTTAAACAGATGCCGGCTTTGTGATTAAAATCACCTGGTTCTTAACCAGCAAGGCCAATTATCTCAAAAAAGAATAAAAATGAGACCAAACTTTAAGACAATAGATTTCAGAAGCCTTCAGAATGAAGGAGTCACTGAAAAACAAAATACAAAAGGGGGGAACGCTCAAAAAACCTGGTTAACCCCGGAGCAGATTCCTGTAAAACCCGTTTACACGAAAGAAGATTTGGAAGGCATGGAGCATTTAAATTATGCTGCCGGAATTGCTCCTTTCCTGCGGGGCCCTTACTCTATGATGTACGCCATGCGTCCCTGGACCGTGCGCCAGTATGCCGGTTTTTCAACAGCCGAGGAATCGAATGCTTTTTATCGCCGTAACCTGGCTGCCGGACAAAAAGGTTTGTCGGTAGCTTTCGATCTGGCCACGCACCGTGGTTACGATTCCGATCATCCCCGGGTGATTGGCGATGTGGGTAAAGCCGGTGTGGCTATCGATTCGGTTTTGGATATGAAAATTCTGTTCGATCAGATTCCGCTGAATAAAATGTCGGTTTCCATGACCATGAATGGTGCTGTGTTGCCCATTATGGCCTTTTACATAGTGGCAGCCCTGGAACAGGGAGCTAAATTGGAAGAACTGGCCGGAACCATTCAAAACGACATTCTAAAGGAATTTATGGTGCGGAACACCTACATTTTTCCGCCGGAATTCTCAATGAAAACCATTGCCGATATCTTTGAATACACTTCGAAGTACATGCCTAAATTTAATTCCATATCCATTTCGGGATACCATATGCAGGAGGCGGGTGCTACCAACGATATTGAAATGGCCTACACCCTGGCCGACGGGCTCGATTACCTGCGTACAGGTATTAAAGCCGGAATCGACATCGATGCTTTTGCCCCACGTTTGTCGTTCTTCTGGGCAGTGGGAATGAATCATTTTATGGAGATTGCCAAGATGCGTGCTGCCCGGATGATTTGGGCCAAACTGGTAGCTCAGTTCAACCCGAAAAATCCCAAGTCGCTGGCTCTGCGTACCCACTCGCAAACATCGGGCTGGAGCTTAACCGAGCAGGACCCCTTCAACAATGTGGGTCGTACCTGTATCGAAGCCATGGGTGCTGCACTGGGTCATACCCAAAGTTTGCACACCAACGCCCTGGATGAAGCCATTGCGCTGCCTACCGATTTTTCGGCACGGATTGCCCGTAACACACAAATTTACTTACAGGAAGAAACTCAGATTTGCCGTTCCATCGATCCCTGGGCTGGCTCGTATTACGTGGAAAGCCTGACTCACGAAATAGCACAACGCGCCTGGAAACTGATTGAAGAAGTTGAAGAATTAGGAGGCATGTCGAAAGCCATTGAAACCGGCATTCCAAAAATGCGTATTGAAGAAGCAGCTGCTCGTGCTCAGGCAAAAATTGACTCCGGAGCCCAGGTTATTGTTGGTGTAAACAAATACCGTCTGGAGAAAGAAGATCCTTTGGAGATTCTTGAAGTAGACAATACCGCGGTTCGCGAATCACAAATCAAGCGAATTGCCGAATTAAAAGCCAATCGTAACGAGCAGGAAGTTCAGCAGGCATTAAATGCCATAACCCGCTGCGTTGAAACCGGCAAAGGGAACTTGTTGGAGCTGGCTGTTGAAGCAGCTAAACAACGGGCTACCTTAGGTGAGATTTCTTATGCATGCGAAAAAGTTGTAGGGAGGTATAAAGCAGTGATACGATCAATTTCAGGAGTATATTCCAGCGAATCGCAAAGCGATTCGAATTTTATAAAAGCACAGGAGCTTTGTGCTGCCTTCGCTAAAAAAGAAGGTCGCCAGCCCCGGATTATGATAGCCAAAATGGGCCAGGACGGACACGACCGTGGGGCCAAAGTAGTTGCCACAGGTTATGCCGATATAGGTTTCGATGTGGATATGGGACCCTTGTTCCAAACCCCCGAGGAAGCTGCCAAAGATGCCGTTGAAAACGATGTGCACGTGCTGGGCGTATCGTCGCTGGCTGCCGGACATAAAACCCTGGTTCCTGCTGTAATGGCCGAATTGAAAAAACTGGGACGTGAAGATATTATGGTTATTGCCGGAGGAGTAATCCCCGCACAGGACTATAAATTCCTTTACGATGCTGGCGTAGTAGGTATTTTTGGACCGGGAACTTCAGTGTCGAAAGCCGCAGTTCAGATACTGGAGATTCTACTGAAAACCATCGAATAAAATTACTTCAGTTGATATAAGTTAAAGCCATCCTGTTATGGGGTGGCTTTTTTTGTGCTTTTAAACGGCAAGTGCTTACTTGTTTTTATAATGCCCCATTCCGTGTAATTCCAGCGTAATATTTTCCTTAAATGTTTCATCAGAAAAGAGCGGTTGACCAATAGGGGTAATCAGTTCTTTGCCTTTAATCCTGGAATCTTTTACCCGACTTGCTACCGGATAGGCATTCATTAACTCACCGGGAAAAGGTTCCAGCATACGGGTAATATCGGTAAGGGGAGCATTGCTGTTGAGCCAGGTTTGTTCGCGCTTGCGGGGTAGAATAATGGGAGAGCGGTGGTGTGGAATTTTTTGCATCAGGCTGTTGGCCATAGTGGTAATAATGGCGAACGAATTGATTTCTTCGCCGCTTTCTTTGTTTACCCAGGTGTCCCAGATGCCTGCAAAAGCAAAGGGGCCTTGTTTGCCTTTTAGATAAACCACATAAGGTTTGTTTAGCTTGTCGGTGCTTGTTCCTTCGTAAAAAGCATCGGCAATTACCAGGCAGCGCTGACTACGGATGGGTTTTCGAAATGCCGGCTTGTTGATAATATCTTTACCTCCCTTGTAGTGGATGGCGTTTTCTTTGTTATGGTCGCCTTCAGCGCGGGCATTGAATAAATACATGGGCTTTTTCGCCCAAAAAGGAGTAAGCCCAAATTGAAACAATTGTACTTCGTTGGGTTTATCGCTGGTTATTACGGGAGCAAAATCGCCGGGAGCTACATTAAAGTTTGGAGTAAGCTCCAGGCCATCGGGTACTTTTACATTGAAGCGTTCTTCAATAACCTGTACGTTTTTTACCTGAATATATCTTCCACACATACTTATTATTTATCTCAATGTTTTTATACTTGTCATTTTCACCTTCTCAATCAATAAAAACCAACCGCTTTGCGTACTGCTTTAACACCGTAACGTTTACGAATGTTGTCCATAGCCAGGTACAAGTTAACCATTTCCGGGGTATCTTCAAACAGGTTTAGCTGTTGGGCACCGTGAACCAGGCCGCCAAGCTTTACTCCAATCAGGCGTATCAACATGCGTCGGTCGTACAGTCGGGTAAACAATTCCTTGGCTGTTTCGAGCAGTACGTGGTCGAATGCGGTGTACGCCATTTTTTTTTGTAGGGTATGGGTGTCGTAATTGGCGTATCGTATTTTAAGGGTAATTACCGATGCAAGTTTTTGTTCTTTTCGCAATTGAAACGATAATTTTTCTACCATAGCTGCCAGGGTATGGTTTAGTATAACCATGTCGATGGTGTCTTGCTCAAAAGTACGTTCGGCACTCATTGACTTTTGTTCGGTGTACGGTTGTATGGGAGTCGGGTCGATACCGTTGGCTTTTTTCCAAAGGATTCTTCCGTTTTTTCCGAGCACTTTTTCTACCATTCCCGGAGGAATCTCACGCAACGATTTTATGGTAAGAACCCCCATTGAACGAAGGAGTTGGTAAGTTTTAGGACCAATCATCGGTATTTTGCGTATCGACAAGGGCCCCAGAAAGGGAGGAATATCCGGAACGTTTATCATTAGTTCGCCGTTGGGTTTGGCCTCGCCGGTAGCAATTTTTGAAACCGTTTTGTTTACCGATAAGCCAAACGAAATGGGCAGTCCGCTTTCGCGGATAATAGTCTGGCGGAGCTCCTGAGTCCATTTAAGGCAGCCAAAAAAGCGGTCCATTCCGGTAATGTCCAGGTAGTGTTCATCAATCGATGCTTTTTCGTACAACGGAGCCCGTTCTGCTATAATATCGGTTACCAAATGTGAGTATCTTGAGTAACGATCCATATCGCCACGGATAATTATCGCCTGGCTGCAAAGTTTCCGGGCCATTTTCATGGGCATGGCAGAATGCACACCGTATCGGCGGGCCTCGTAACTACAGCCTGCTACCACGCCCCGGTCCGACAAGCCACCAATAATAACCGGTTTCCCAACCAGCCGGCTGTTAACAAGGCGTTCTACCGATACAAAAAAGGTGTCTAAGTCCAGGTGAACAATCTGTTTGTTCGCAATCTGCATAATTATAAAGCGTTACTATTTGTTTACTTGTTATTTTTCCCTACCTTTGATTAGTTATTAATCAAAATACAGATTACAATATAATCAATAGAGCGAATATTTAAAATAGTTTGATCAGTTATTTTTGCAGTTTTTTGGATGGGATTCTTAAAAATCAGACCTGAGGAGTTGGCTAAGCTGGAAGTAAAGCAATAAAAATAAGTACTATGAACACACAAAGCATTAAAGAATCAGCAAAAGCGTTTCTTGAACTTATTGTAAAAGGGAATCCCCGCCAGGCTTTTCATAAATATGTTGGCGAGGGATTTAAGCACCATAATACCGGTTTTAAAGGCGATGCCGAATCGCTGTGTAAGGCTATGGAAGCCGACGCGGCAGCGTTTCCAAACAAAGTATTTACCATTCAGCATGTTTTGCACGATGGCGATTGGGTAGCAGTACACGCGCACATTCAACAAAATGCTGAGGATAGGGGGTTTGCTGTGGTTCATATCTTTCGCTTTAGTGCCGATAAGATTGTGGAGTTATGGGATTTGGTACAGGAAATTCCTGCCAACTCTGTGAACGAGCATGGAATGTTTTAACTTATGTATTAAATAAACGGAAGCAATGTTTTTTAGTCAGAATATTAAGTTGTTGCGTAAACGTAAAGGCCGTACTCAGGACGATGTGGCTTTTGCTTTACAGATGAAAAGGCCGACACTGAGTGGATACGAAAATCAGGTAGCCAAGCCCGGTATTGATGCCCTGTTGCAGTTTGCCGATTATTATGGAGTTTCGCTCGACACCTTGGTGCGTGTCGATTTAAGTAGTTTGTCGGAAAGTATGCTTTCGCAGATTGAGCGGGGCCAGGATGTGTATATTCGGGGAGGTCAGATTAGGGTACTTGCCACTACGGTAAATGCAGTAAACCGCGAGAATATTGAACTGGTTACCGAAAAAGCCAAAGCGGGTTATACGCGTGGTTTTGCCGATCCTGAGTTTATTGAGAAGCTCCCGGTATTTCAGATGCCTTTTTTACCAGAAAATAAAAAATTCCGCACCTTTCAGCTAAAGGGCGACAGTATGCTGCCCATTCCTGATGGCGCATGGGTTACCGGTGAATTTGTTGTGGACTGGAGCACCCTATCCGATGGTCTGGCCTGTATAGTTTGTACCCTGGACGAGGGGCTGGTGTTTAAAATAATTGAGAATCGCTTAAGCGAAGATGGCACAATGGTTTTGCATTCTTTAAATGCAGACTACAAATCTTATACGGTTCATGTGCATCAGGTGAGTGAAATATGGAAATTTACCAATTTCATAAGCCACCAGTTGCCGGAAGGTTCCGCCACGCAGGTTGAATTATTGCGACGAATAAAAAACATTCAGGAGGATATTAAAGGAATTAAGAACCAATTGAATACTTCGCAACAAGAGCCAAGCTAAGACATTATTCTTTTAGTTCAAAATAGCTTACAATTTTCAACAAAGTGTCGGCCTGACTTTTAAGTGAAGTAGCGTTGGCATCCAGTTCTTCGGCAGCATGGGCATTGGAATGGGTAATCTCGGTGTTTTTGCTTACAATGCCGGCTTGTTCAATTGCACTATCCGAAATTTTCTGAAGGCTTGTCGAGATTTCTGATACCATTTTCAGAATCTCGCTTATTTTATTGCCTGCATCCTGTGCAATTTTTACTCCCTGATTTACCTGTTTTAAGCTGGTGCCGGTAATTTCATTAATTTCTTTTGACGAATTGGTGGTAATTTCCGACAATTTTTGAACTTCGGCTGCAACCACCGCAAACCCTTTGCCGTGCTCACCAGCTCGTGCAGCTTCAATAGACGCATTAAGCGCCAGAATTTTTGTTTGAAAAGCAATGGTATTGATGGTTTGTACTTCCTGATAAATTTTTTTCGAGCTTTCTTCAATTTTATTAATCGCCTGTAAGGTTTGGTTCATGCCTTGTTGGGCTATTCCTGCATTGGTTTCGGTTCTTTTTATAAAGTCGCTTGCATTACTGGTGTTGTTGGTAGTATGTTGAGCCGAATGAGTGAGTTCCTGAAAACGGGTAATCTGATCCTGGGCTCCGCTGGCAATACCTGCCGAAGCGTTGGCCATTTCGTTGGTTGTGAGGTTTAATTCATGGGCTGCATTTTTTACCCCGCCAAGAACTTTATTAAGCGATGCGACCATCTGATTAATATAGTTGCCCAGGGTTTCCAGTTCATCACCAGTATTAATTTGCACCGACTCGGTGAGCTTTCCTTCCGATATTTTTTCGCTTACGGAAATTATTTGCATGATGGCTTTGAGCAGGCGACTCACAATAAAAACGCCAAGCACTACAGCCAGAAGCATTAGTAATAAGCCAAAGCTTATATTTTGCAATATGGCTTTATTTACCTGTTTTTGGATGGCAGTCATATCGGACTGAACGGAGAATATCCCTCTTAAACTACCATGATTGGCAGTAGTTTCTGCCACTGAGCTTTCATGACATTCGAGGCAGCCCCGGCTTTCGTCCATGTAAACAGGCCGCATTACACATAATTGATTTGTTTCATCATTAATATTTATAATGTAATCAACATTTTCCTGCTCAAAGCGCGAAATAAATTCCATATCGGCAACTTGTGCTTTGTACTTGTCGTTTATTGGTTCGGGCGATGAAATGCGAAACTGGTAGTTCATTGAACCGGCATCGATAGCTGAGGTTACCCCTTTCAAAGCTTCATTACTGTCAATATCGAGAATGGAATTTCCCTCCACATGGTTATGTACAAATTCAAGTATGTTATTGGTTAATATGGCATTGCTTTTATCAACAAGACCCTGAATTCCCTGATTGTGTATTTTTACCGACGATGAAATTACGGCAATGGTAGTTGATAATACCACAGGTAAAACTACCAGTAACAAAAGTTTATTTCGCAACGACATGTTAATTTGCTTTAAAATTTAAAATTGGTTAAAAGCCGAACCCAGAGTTAGTTTCTGCCAGAAACATTAAATGCAGACCAAAACTTACAGGAATCAGTTTTTGTTGTTCTTGTTTTCATCAATTTGGTTTAAAAGACAATCAAATTTACATTTTTCTTGCAATATATCGATGCATATCGTTCTAGAAATCAATTAAAAATATGGTGTCTTAAATAAATGCCAAAAAAGTAATTCACGAATTTGTCAAAATAAAAAAGAACCGTATATTTGCACCACCAAATTCAGGCGGATGTGTCGTAATTGGTAGCCGAGCTAGACTTAGGATCTAGTGCCGCAAGGCGTGGGGGTTCGAGTCCCTTCATCCGCACAAAAATGAAAAAGTAAACCGCCATTCGGGTAATCTGTTTGGCGGTTTTTTAAATTGATATTAATTTAAAGTCAGGTCTAATGAACATTACAAGAGAGAACATTGACGAATTGAATGCCATCATTAAAGTGAAGGTTGAAAAAAACGACTATGCAGAATCCGTAGAAAAAGTTTTACGCGATTATCGCAAAAAAGCCAGCATCAAAGGTTTCCGTCCGGGGATGGCACCTATGGGTATGGTTAAAAAATTGTACGGTAAATCGGTTTTACTCGACGAGGTAAACAAAATCGTTTCGGAGAACCTGACCAAACACCTGGTTGACGAGAAATTAGATATTTTGGGAGAACCCCTTCCAAGCATTAACGCTGAATCGGACCTTGATTTCGATGCAAAAGAAGATTTTGAATTTGCTTTTGATATTGCTTTTCAACCGGCTTTTGAGTTGAAACTGTCGAAACGCGATAAAGTTACTTACTACGAGATTGATGTGGACGAAACCATGATTCAGGAATCGATTGAAAACCACAAATCGCGTTTTGGCGAAACCATTGAAGCCGACGTGGTAGAGGCCAAAGATTTGGTTAAGGGAAAATTTGAACAACTGGGAGCCGATGGAAATCTGCTCGAAGACGGAATTGTTACTGAAGACAGTTTGTTTGCCGTTGACCGCATCGAAGAAGAGAATATTCGGGCTTTGGTAATTGGTGCAAAAAAAGACGACATTATTGATTTTGAATTGAAAAAAGCTTTTGCAAACACCGCCGATTTGGCTTCGATGTTACGAGTTGACAAAGAAGTTGCTGAACAATTGGATGGAAACTTCCGCTTTACGGTTCAAAGCATCAGCCGTCACCAACCGGACGAAGTTAATCAGGAGCTTTTTGATAAAGTTTATGGCGAAGGAACCGTTGCTTCAGAAAAAGAATATAAAAACAAAATTGTTGAGGAAATTAAAGCCAGTTTTGTTTCATCGAGCGACTATAAATTCCTTATCGATGCTAAAGAAAAATTGGTTAGCAAAGCGGATTTGAAACTACCCGATGCTTTCCTGAAACGTTGGTTAGTTGCTGCCAATAAAGAATTAACCACAGAGTCGGTTGAAAAAGATTATCCGCTGATGCAAGCCGATTTGGCCTGGCAGCTGATTAAAAATAAGATTACCGCAGAGCAGGCATTCAAAATGGAAGAAAATGAATTACTCGATTATGCCAAGCAGTCGGTTTTAATGCAGTTTCAGCAATACGGCTTAATGCATATTCCTGACGAGCAATTAGAGGCTTATGCCAAACAAACACTTACCAACGAAGACGAGCGACGCAAAATGGTGGATCGCATCTTTGAACAAAAAATTGTGGAATACCTGAAAGAAACCATTAAAGTTGAAAACAAAGCGGTTTCAATGAAAGAATTTGAAGAATTGTTTAAATAATAAAGGTTAAGTTCACGCGTTAATTTTATTGGTGTTGACATATTTGACCCAAAAAATGCTAAATTGTAACCTTAATTTTAAAAATAACTCTTATGATTCCACACGACGAATTTAGAAAATATGCAACCAAACATGCGGGCATCAGTAGCTCAGCATACGACAGGTTTGCCCGGGTAAACAGCAGTTACATTACGCCCAATATTATTGAAGAGCGTCAATTAAACATTGCTTCGATGGATGTTTTCTCACGATTAATGATGGATCGCATTATTTTTCTGGGTGTTCCCATCGACGACGATGTAGCCAACATTATTCAGGCACAATTGCTTTTCCTGGAGTCGACCGATCCCGATAAGGATATTTCAATATATTTTAATACTCCTGGAGGTTCGGTTTATGCCGGCCTGGGAATTTACGATACCATGCAGTACATCAATCCTGAAATTAACACCATCTGCACCGGAATGGCTGCTTCAATGGGTGCTGTATTGTTAACTGCCGGAACCAAAGGAAAACGTTCGGCTTTACCACACTCGCGGGTGATGATTCATCAACCCATGGGAGGTGCGCAAGGACAGGTTTCAGATATTGAAATTACTGCTCGTGAGATTATTAAACTGAAGAATGAGTTGTACCAGATTATTTCAAAACATTCGGGAAATCCTTTTGAACGAATTGAAAAAGACTCGGATCGAGATTACTGGATGACAGCCATTGAAGCTAAGGAATACGGTATGATTGACGAAATTCTGGAGCGTAAGAAAGATTAATTACATAATTGATTGATTATAAAGTATAATTGAAAATAGATTCCTAGCTTTGCAAAAGGAATCTATTTTTTTATTTTTATCCAACCTTTTATAGGTAAATCACATCTGAAGAGAAAAAGTTGTTATGGAGAAATGTTCGTTTTGCGGAAGAGAGAAAAAAGATGTCAATTTGCTGATTGCCGGTATCTCGGGTCACATATGCGATAGCTGTATAAACCAGGCTTATGAAATTATTGAGGAGGAATTAAAAACCACCAGTGATTTCGATTTTAACAGCGTTAAATTATTAAAACCTAAAGAGATTAAAGCCTTTCTCGATCAATACGTAGTTGGTCAGGACGATGCAAAAAAATACCTTTCGGTGGCCGTTTACAATCATTACAAACGTCTGGCTCAGGTAAAAAGCAAAAAAGACGATGTAGAGATTGAAAAATCGAACATTGTTTTGGTTGGTGAAACCGGAACCGGAAAAACCTTACTAGCCCGCACCATTGCTAAAATGTTGCACGTTCCGTTTACCATTGTCGATGCCACGGTTTTAACTGAAGCCGGTTATGTGGGCGAGGATATTGAAAGCATTTTAACCCGGCTTTTACAAGCTGCCGATTACGATGTGAGTGCTGCTGAACGAGGAATTGTTTTTATCGACGAGATTGATAAAATTGCCCGTAAAGGCGATAATCCTTCCATTACGCGCGACGTTTCGGGCGAAGGAGTGCAACAGGGCTTATTGAAATTGCTCGAAGGTTCTGTAATCAATGTACCGCCACAAGGCGGACGCAAGCATCCGGAACAAAAAATGATTCCGGTAAACACAAAAAATGTACTGTTTATCTGCGGTGGTGCTTTCGATGGCATTGAGAAGAAAATATCACAACGCTTAAATACACAGGTAGTTGGTTTTGGCGGTTCCGATCAACGCGACAGGGTTGACCGTAAAAACGTATTGCAATACATTGCTCCCCAGGATTTAAAAAGTTTTGGTTTAATTCCCGAAATTATTGGTCGTTTGCCGGTTTTGACCTACCTGAATCCGCTTGATAAAGAAACCTTGCGCCTGATTCTTACCGAACCTAAAAACGCCATCATCAAACAGTACGAAAAACTATTTGAGATTGACCATATTAAACTTTCGTTCGATGAAGAATGCTTCGATTATATTGTTGAAAAAGCAGTGGAATACAAGTTGGGAGCACGTGGTTTGCGTTCAATTTGCGAAGTAATAATTAACGATGCCATGTTTGAACTTCCCTCGGAAGAAGTGCATGAGTTTAAAGTTACTCTGGAATACGCCAAACAGAAATTAAGCAAAGCTAATTTGAGTAAATTAAAGGTAGCTTAAAACCTTTTAAAAGTATTTTTACACCCCTTTTCCTTTTGGTTGAGGGGTTTTTTATGGTGTATAGGTTTTATTGTTGTAGAATATTTTGGTGGTATTCATTCCTTCGTTAAAAATAACCACATTCCGCAGCACCTGAAAACTGTTTATTTGTTCGTACGACAGGGTTACATGTTCGCCTTTGGTAAACAGCTGTAAATTTCCGTTTTGATCGATGTAGGCAATGGAGTTATCGTTAATTTTATACGAGTCGGGAATGTAATTTTCAATCAAATAATTCTGACCCTCAAAAAAAGCAAACAGTTGATTCTGCTGATGATAAACCAGCATGTTGTATTTTAATTCGTAGTAATCGGGGCTGTAAGGGGTAATGGTGTATAGCTCCCCCTTATCAAAAAGTTTAAAATCGCCCGTATTGCTTATAAAAGCAACTTTATCGTAAGCCACCTGAAACGATTCGGGTTTAAATGCTTCAATGGTTTGTAACTCATTATTATAAAAAACCTGCAGGTAATCGGTTAAAGGATCAATAAAAGCCAGGATATTTCTGCCTACTTCAATAGACGGAACCACGTTGGTTTTCATTAAATCGAAAACCTGATTTTGGTAAAATACTTTAAAATTTTCATAAGCATCAATGTAAGCCAGCATGTTGGGACCGGTTTTAAACAGTGTGATGGATTCATGCAGCAATCCGTCTTCGAGGGTAATTATTTCACCCTTATAATAAACCTGAAAATAGTGATTAAAGGTGTCGAAAAAAGCAATTAAACTATCGTTGGTGCGGAATTCACCGGTATATTTTGAAAGAAGTACTTTATTTCCGCCATCGAAAACATAAAGCTGGGAACCATTGGCGTATGAAACCAAATGATTGGTAACCTGGTACGAACTTACCAGCGGCGCCACCTCATAGGCAATGTGATTGTGGTAAATTTTAAAATTGCTGCTGTTGGTCAGGTAAGCAATGCAATCGTCGCCTGTTTCGAACGATAAAACCGGAAGATGCTCCAGTTGCCTTATTTTCCCATCGTCGAAAACAAAAAAACGGTTTTGGTAATCAGAAAAAGCAGCGATATTTTGCGATGCGCTAAAAAGCCAGGTACTTAAAAAGAAAACAGAAAAAGCAATCCTCATTGTTATTCGATTTGCTATCAAATATAAGGTAAAGACCGCTTTTATTCAAAAGTAATTTGTCAGGCCCGTATAATTTTAATTCCTCCGTTGGTTTCAACTTTTATTATGCCCGATGGAGCTGCTTTTTTTATATCATCCTGGCGGTATTCAACCACGTAATCTACCTTCGAAATCAGGGTTTCGTTAATCTCGTCGAAAATAGCAGGCGATGGTTCTCCGCTATAATTTGCCGATGTAGATACAATGGGTTTTTTAAATTGCCTGATAAGTTGCCTGCAAAAAGCTTCGTTTACCACACGAATCCCTACACTTTTATCTTCCTGGTTGACTACATTTTCAGCCAGATTTTTAGCGCCTTCCAGAATCAGGGTCAGGGGTTTGTCGGCCAGTTCCATCAAATCGAAAGCAATATCGGGCACCTCTTCAATATAACTGTTGATTCGGTTGGGTGTATCAACCAAAATAATCATCGATTTATTGTCGGCGCGTTTTTTTAAGGCGTATATTTTTTTTACAGCTTCCTGATTGGTTGCATCGCAACCCAAACCCCAGATAGTATCGGTGGGATAAAGAATTACTCCGCCGATGCGGAGCACTTCGAGCGCTTTAGCGATATCGTTTTTAAAATCGGTCATCTGAAAACAGTGCTATTAAAGTTGTTGTATAAAAGGCAGATTCAACGTTTGGCTGATGTAGTTTCCGGTTTTTTTATTGAATGTATTTTGTTTAAACAGCTACATCGTATTCGCGCAGAGCATTGTTTAGCGATGTTTTTTTATCGGTACTTTCTTTACGTGTTCCAATAATTAAAGCGCAAGGCACCTGAAATTCACCCGCCGAAAATTTTTTGGTATAAGAACCCGGAATTACTACCGAACGTGGCGGAACATAACCTTTGTATTCTTTAGCGTCAGCAGTAGTTACATCAATAATTTTGGTTGAATTGGTAATTACCACATTGGCTCCCAAAACGGCTTCTTTTCCAATGTGTGCCCCTTCGACAATAATGCAGCGTGAACCAATAAAGCAATTGTCTTCGATAATTACCGGAGCTGCCTGAACAGGTTCAAGCACACCACCAATTCCCACACCACCGCTTAAATGAACATTTTTACCTATTTGTGCGCACGAGCCTACAGTTGCCCAGGTGTCGACCATGGTGCCGCTGTCAACATAAGCGCCAATATTAACATACGAGGGCATCATAATTACACCGGGAGCCAGGTAAGCTCCTTCGCGGGCTAAGCCATGAGGAACTACTCGTACCTGCTGTGCTGCGTAATTTTTCTTTAAAGCAATCTTATCGTGAAATTCAAAAGGGCCCAGTTCAATAGTTTCCATTTTGCTGATGGGGAAAAACAAAATCACCGCTTTTTTTACCCATTCATTTACTTTCCATTCGCCATTATCGAGTGGTTCGGCAACACGTAACAAGCCTTTGTCCAGTAAATCAATTACTTGTTTAATGGTTTCCTGTACCCGCGATTCTTTTAGCTGGTCTCTGTTTTCCCAGGCATGTTCTATTGTTGTTTTTAATACTTCCATTTTTTATTTTTTTTCAACAGATGCAAAAATAGTTAACTTAATCGATTATCTGGTTTGCCAGATAAAAAAATCAATTTTCTTTAAATAAACCGAATTGATTTAAAGATTGAAACTACAACAGTTAAAAAAATTGCGTTTGTTTTATTTCGTAAAATTAGTTGTTTTTCAAACAAAGCCAGGGGGTTTCTTGTTTATAAAATATTCCGGTTAAAGTTCAGCAACTTTTTATTGTTTTGAGCGTAGCATACAATTGTAATTAGATAATTTTTACTAATTTGGCTTTTGAGCAAAGGTTTATTTAATAATACATGCCATGGAAAAAGATAAGAAAGAAGAAATTAACGCGCATCTGATTTTTAAGATTGGAGAAGAAGATTTTGCAGCTAATGCCAGTAAGGTTCAGCGTATTCTTGAGCTACAACCCATAACTTCAATTCCTAAAGCTCAAAACTATATGAAGGGAGTTATTAATTTAATGGGAAAAGTTCTTCCGGTAATTGATGCCCGACTTAAAATGGGTTTGCCCGAAAAGGAACCCGACAACAATACCTGCATTGTAGTGTTAGAGATTCGAAAAGGTGGGAAAGTTGTTGAGACTGGAATAATTGTAGATGCGGTTCAAAGCGTAATCGACATTCAGAAAGAAGATATTAAAAACCCACCAGCATTAGGTGTTGAGGTTAACAGCGATTTTATCAGTGGAATGGTTGAGCAGGAAAATAAGTTTATTATGCTGCTCGATGTGGACAATGTTTTTTCATCAGAAGAAATTGTAAATCTGAAGGAAGTAGCTGAAGCCGCTGTGGCTGAAGAAGAATAGATAGGGAATTCCGATAAAACAAAAAAGGTTGAGCTTAAAGTTCAACCTTTTTTGTTTATTAATTTACCTTCTTTGATGGCACAATGTCGCGTACTTTTATTTGGATGGATGTTTTTCCTCTGAAATTGTTTTCTTCCAAATTAAAACATACATCGAACGGTTGGCTGTTAACAATGGCATCGAAATGAACCGACTGACGAAAAGCAATGGCGGGATAACTGCTTCTACTGTCCTCATCAGACAAGGTTAGTTTCAGGTGTTCGTTTTCTGAACCAACGCATTGTGCATATCCGGTATCTATTACATTTTTTGCCACAAATATCGGGGTCATGTTACCCGGTCCAAAAGGTTCAAACTGTTCCAGTACTTTAAAAAACTTTTGGTTAATCTGGTTGAGTTGAATCACTTCGTCAACTTCAATTTTCTGAATTTCGCTTTCCGGAGTTATCATTTTCTGAACCGCTTTTTCGAAACATTGAATAAAAGGTTCTACATTTTCCTCTTTTAAAGTTAATCCGGCAGCATACATGTGCCCGCCAAAATTTTCAAGTAAGTCCTGACATTGTTCAATGGCCTGGTATAAATTGAATCCGCTGACTGAGCGGGCCGAACCGGTTACAAATCCGTTCGAGCGGGTTAATATTATGGTAGGTTTGTAGTAATAGTCAATAATTCGTGACGCCACAATGCCAATAACTCCTTTGTGCCACTCGGGGTTGTATAATACGGTCGATTTGCGGGCTTGAAGTGCCGGATTTTCTTCAATCATGGCCAGCGCTTCTTTGGTAATGTTTCCGTCGAACCATTTGCGTTCTTTGTTATCTTCATCAATTTTTCCGGCCATAGCCGCAGCGTGCTCTTTTTCTTTGCAAACCAATAAATCGACCGAATACCGCCCTTGTTCCATGCGCCCGGCGGCGTTGATGCGTGGCCCGACTTTAAAAACCAAATCGTTAATTTTTAAATTTCCCGGTTGAATTTCAGCCACATCTAAAATGGCTTTTAATCCGATGCGGGGTTTTGAGTTTAAGCGTTTCAAACCGAAATAAGCCATTATTCGGTTCTCATCAACTATGGGAACAATATCGGATGCAATGCTTACCACAACCAGATCGAGGTAATGTTCAATTTTATAAAATGGGATGTTGGTTTGCGCAGCAATTGCCTGAATAAATTTGAAACCAACGCCACAAGCCGATAATTCTTTAAACGGATAATTGCAATCGGGTCGTTTGGGATCGAGTACAGCAACAGCAGCTGGAATTTCATCGCCCGGTTCATGATGGTCGCATATTATAAAATCGATTCCCTTTTCGTTGGCATAATCTACTTTTTGAATGGCTTTTATGCCACAGTCCAATGCAATTATCAGCGAGCAACCTTTTTCTTGTGCGGTATCGATTCCCTTAAACGAAATGCCATAGCCTTCGTGGTAGCGGTCGGGAATGTAGTAATGCAGGTTTTTTAATTTATTTCTTAAAAAAGAATACATCATCGAAACCGAGGTAGTTCCATCTACATCGTAATCGCCATAAACCATAACTCCTTCCTGATTATTGATAGCCATTTCGAGGCGGCTTACCGCCAAGTGCATATCTTTCATTAAAAAAGGATCGTATAGTTCGTGAAGGTTGGGACGGAAGAATTTTTTTGCGGCATCGAATGTTGTAATTCCCCGCTGAATAAGCAGGTTGGCAACTGGTTTACTTACATTAATAGCTGTCGAAAGTTCGTCAATAAGCTCATGGGAAGCCTCAGGCTTGATAATCCATTGTTTTTGCATGATGATATATTTAGTGCTGCCCTAAAGCAGTCGTTCCGATTCGTAAATGTTGTATGATTGAACGCACGAAATTACTAAAACTTGGCCTAAGAAAGGTGTTTTAAAGGGTAAGTTTTAGCAGGGGAACAGGCTGGTTCTAGTCAACTAGCTTCATGCCAAATACTTCTATCAGGTATTTTTTTGCTTTTTCTTTTACCTCATCAAAATCGACGGTTCTACCCAGTTCTTTTTCCATTGAGGTTACGCCTTTGTCGGTAAAACCGCAAGGATTGATGTAGGTAAAATAGTTCAGGTTCGTATTTACATTTAAAGCAAATCCATGCATGGTTACAAAGCGGCTGGCTTTTACCCCAATGGCACAAATTTTACGCGTTTTTTCAGGAATATCCACATCGAGCCAGACACCGGTTGCTCCTTTATAATGATGTCCCACAATTCCATAATCGGCAATGGTTTTAATAATAGCTTCTTCCAGTTTAAAAATATAGTCCTTAAGAGCTACGTTAAAAACTTCTAAATCTAAAATAGGATAACCCACCAATTGTCCGGGGCCATGATAGGTAATGTCGCCACCACGATTGGTTTGGTAGTAAGTGGCGTTTATTTTTTTTAAAAAATCTTCGTGAATCAGAAAATTGTGTTCGTCGCCGCTTTTACCCAAGGTAAAAACATGAGGATGTTCGCAAAAAAGCAGGTAACTCGGGTGCGGATTTTTACTTAGTTTGCCTTGCATTACTTCATCAAAACGCGCTTCCTGATAATTCCAGGCGTTTTTGTATTCTATAGATCCTAAATCTTTAAATCGAACGTCTTTCATAGTAGTTTTTAATTTTCTGATAATAAAAATCAGGCATTCACATGGCGATCGGCTTTATACGACGAACGCACTAAGGGGCTGCTTTCAACAAATGAGAATCCTTTTTCGAGTCCGGCTTTTTCGTAGTTTGCAAAAATGTCGGGATGCACGTATTCCATAACCGGATGGTGGTTGCGTGTAGGTTGCAGGTATTGGCCAATGGTCATTACTTTGCAATTTACATGGCGCAGATCGTCCATGGTTTCAAGAATTTCATCGGGCAGTTCGCCTAAGCCCAGCATAATGCCACTTTTGGCAACAATTCCTGAATCGGCAATTTGCTTTAGCACCTTAAGGCTGGTGGTGTATTTTGCTTTGCTACGAACCTGGGGTGTTAAGCGTTTAACCGTTTCCAGATTGTGAGAAATTACTTCGGGTTTGGCATCAATAATCTGTTGAATCAATTCGGGTTTTCCATCAAAATCAGGAATTAGCACTTCAATGGTTGTGTTTGGGTTTAATGCTTTAATTTTTTGAATGGTCTCAACCCACACTGAGGCGCCACCATCGGGCAAATCGTCGCGATCGACTGAAGTAATTACAGCATGTTTTAGCTTTAGAGCCTGAATACTTTCAGCAACTTTTTGTGGTTCTTCGATATCAACAGGCAAAGGTTTGCCGGTTTTTACGTTGCAGAATTTACAGGCACGGGTACAAATATCGCCCAGAATCATAAAAGTTGCTGTTCCTCGTCCCCAGCAATCGCCGGCATTGGGGCAATTACCACTTTCGCAAATGGTGTGTAGTTTTTGCGATATTACCAGGCCATTGATGTTTTTGTTGACCTGAGCTTTGGGAATTTTAATTTTGAGCCATTCCGGTTTACGCGGAATGGGTGTATTATTTTTGTTCATTTTACCTTGGATTTGAAGGCACAAAAGTAGCAAAAATAAACTTTTGAAGACTTACATTTTTAGGAATAGCAAAATGTTTATAGGCAGTATTTACAATACCTTTATAATGAAACCTTGTTTTCGAAAAAAGGCGGTGTTTGTACCATGTTTTGAACTGGAATTTTTAACGCATTTACCCTTTGTTTGGTTTGGAATTTTAAAAAGCGAAACAGGTAAATGCCGGCATAAGTGGCTAATCCAAAAAAAGCTGCGGTAATTGCAGCTACCGGAATACTGCCAATTAAAAAATACCAGAAATAGGTTTGAAGCAAATCAAAATTTATTTGGCTTAAAGCGGGTAAGCTTACCGATTGGTTAGCTAACAAAAAGCCCAGTTTTAAACTCAGAAATGCAATTAAGGGAAACAAAGGCGTTAAATTGATGTAAGTGCCAATAACCACAAGTGGTTTGTTCAGCTTAAAGTATTGTGCCGATGCCAAACCTCCTATAATTTGACCTCCCCAAATTGGTATAACCCCAATAAATACACCTAAAGCCATGGCAACCGATTTGCGCAGCGGCGTTTCGTTGGGGTTTAAAAATAACCGCATCAGGTTTTTCTTTCTAAACTGAATCCGGAATTTGAGAAGGTTTCTTTTCATAAACTATTACTAATCAACACACGGTAAATTAAACGACTTTTTCGTTTTTGGGTTATACTTATTTAGCTTAAATGGCAGGGCAAAAAAAATGATATGCGTCACAATTTTTGTCTCAGCGCGAAGTAAAATATTTGTATCATACGTAATAAGTTGTGATTTATTGCGGGCATTTTAAAATTAGGATAATTTTTTGCAACTTTTTTTTGAAAGGCTTTATCGGGCTGTACAATGATAACTTTGCGTTAAAATTATATCTTTGCATCAATTTTCAAATAACTAATTTAAAGCAGACTAACGCTTAAACCAAACAAATTATGAGTATATCGGAATTGAGCGAGCAGGAAATTATCCGTCGCCAATCGTTAGAAGAGTTGCGAAGTTTGGGTATAGAGCCTTATCCACAGGCCATGTACCATGTAGATACCACCACTCAGGATATCCGTGAGAACTACGATCCTGAGAAGAATAATTATCAGGAAGTAAGTTTGGCGGGTAGAATTATGAGTCGCCGCATCATGGGGAAGGCTTCGTTTATTGAGTTGATGGACGAAAAAGGACGCATCCAGGTTTATTTTAACCGCGATGAAATTTGTCCGGGCGAAGATAAAACTCTTTACAATACCGTTTTTAAGCGCCTGCTCGATATTGGTGATTTTATTGGAGTAAAAGGACATGCATTTGTAACCCAGGTGGGAGAGAAAAGTGTGTATGTAAAGGAGTTTACGGTTTTGAGTAAATCGTTACGTGTATTGCCTATAGTAAAAGAGAAAGACGGCAAAACCTACGATGCTTTTACCGATCCCGAACAAAGGTATCGCCAGCGTTATGTCGATTTGGTAGTTAATCCTAACGTGAAAGATGTGTTTATTAAGCGCGCAAAAATTATTAATACCATGCGCCAGATGTTTAACGAACTGGGTTATCTTGAGGTGGAAACACCCATTTTGCAACCCATTCCGGGAGGAGCTGCTGCCCGTCCGTTTATTACGCATCACAATGCATTGAACATGCCCTTGTATTTACGAATTGCCAACGAATTGTACCTTAAGCGGCTTATTGTTGGTGGTTTCGACGGGGTTTATGAATTTGCCAAAGATTTCCGCAACGAGGGAATGGATCGTACCCATAATCCGGAGTTTACGGTAATGGAAATTTATGTAGCTTATAAAGACTATCACTGGATGATGGAATTTACCGAGGAAATGCTTGAACGCGTTGCTCTTGCGCTACACGGAACTACAAAAGTAAAGATTGGCGATAAAGAAGTCGATTTTAAAGCGCCTTACCGTCGGTTAACTATGCTTGATGCTATAAAAGAACATACAGGCATTGATATTACCGGAATGAATGAGGAGCAGTTACGTCAGGTTTGTAAAGACTTGCATATTGAGATTGATGAATCGTTTGGAAAAGGTAAAATTATTGATGAAATTTTTGGGGAGAAGTGTGAGCATCACATGATTCAACCTACATTTATCATCGATTATCCGGTTGAAATGTCGCCTTTGTGTAAAAAGCACCGCGACAATCCGGAACTTACCGAGCGCTTTGAATTAATGGTAAACGGAAAAGAACTTTGCAACGCTTATACCGAGTTGAACGATCCGATTGATCAGCTGGAACGTTTTCAGGAGCAATTAAAGCTGTCGGAAAAAGGCGACGACGAGGCCATGTTTATCGATCATGATTTTGTACGCGCTTTGGAATACGGAATGCCTCCTACCTCGGGAATGGGAATTGGTATCGACCGACTTACCATGTTTATGACCGGCCAGGACAGTATTCAGGATGTGTTGTTTTTCCCGCAAATGCGTCCTGAGAAAAAGGTAAAAACCGATGGGCCCGAAGATTTTGTTAAGATAGGTGTGCCCGAAGTTTGGGCTGAACATGTAATTAAAGCAGGTTATACTTCGGTAGTTAAAATGAAAGAAGAAAAAGCCACTCAGATCCATCAAAAACTGAATGCTTACCGCAAAAAAAATAAATTGGAAATAAATGCCTTGCAATTGCCCGATGTGGAGCAATGGTTGGCCTAACGATAATTCAGAAAGCTCCACCATTGGAGCTTTCGTTTTATTCGCTCACTTACTTATGAATAAAACTGCATCAATAAAATTAATTAAAAGGCATTATTTTTTAGCGGTCTTTTTTGGATTGGTTTTTTTAGCTTTTACCACAACAGAAAGTATAGCGCAGGACAATCCTTTTGAACTGGAGTCCTATCCCTTTGTTAATCAGGGCGTGAATAAGCTGGTAATTCCCGATTCATCGCTGGCTTACCGGCAATTATTCGAAAAATTTACCGAAGTCGGGCTAAAAGGTTCAGGCAAGGTTCGCATTGTGCACATTGGTGATTCACATTTGCAAGCCGATTTTTTTTCGGGTCATTTTCGCAAGCGTTTACAAACTTTCTTTTTAGGGGCTATGGGCGGGCGTGGATTTATTTTCCCCTACAAAGTTGCCGGAACAAATAATCCATTAAATTACTCGGTATCGTCAACCGGAGTTTGGGAAAGTTGCCGGAATGTGGAAAAAGAAAGGAATTGTGAGTTAGGACTTTCGGGCATATCAATAAAAACTTTAGATGCCAATGCTTCCATACATATCAGAATTACCGATCAGGCTTTAGCCGGATACGATTTCGATCGTTTGATGGTTTTTCATGCCTTTGGTCCTGAAAATTATGCTTTGAAGATAAAGCCAAACGACATGGTAAAATCGGTTCAGGCTTTTCCCGAAAAGGGATTTACCCTTTTTGAATTCCATCGCGATTTGGAACAAGTTACGCTGGAACTGCAAAAGCAAAACGAAGCGCAAAAGGAATTTACCTTATATGGAATGAATTTCGACAGCAACGATCCGGGAATTATTTATCACACGGTGGGAGTTAACGGGGCACAGTACGAATCTTATCTGAGATGTGACTATTTTGTTCCTCATCTGAATGCTTTAAATCCCGATTGGATAATTGTATCGCTGGGCACCAACGATAGTTATACCAATGTTTTTGATACCGCAGATTTTAGGAAAAAAGTTGATAGTTTGCTGCATTATATTAAGCAGGCGGCACCTGAAGCAGCTGTTTTATTAACTACGCCGGGCGATCACCGCATTAAAAGGATTCAGGTAAATGCAGCTGCGGCTCGTGCTTCAGAAATTATTAAAAGTCAAGCGGAGCAAAATCAACTGGCTTATTGGGATTTTTATTCTTTAATGGGAGGAGCCGGTTCCATGGATGCATGGCGGGCTTTTGGTCTGGCTCATTCCGATTACCTGCATTTTACCCAAAAAGGTTACGAGTATCAGGCTCAATTGTTTTTTGTGGCTTTTTTAAAAGCTTACGATGCACACATGCTTCGCGAGTTGCAGCTAAAACCTTAAGTTGATACTTCGGGTTTTATTTAACTTCAATCTCAACCCTGCGGTTTAAACGGTCTCCTTCTTCGTTATTTTCGTTCGATACAGGTTTTGAACTTCCAAAGCCCTGCGTTACTATGCGAAAGCGCGACACCCCTTTTGCCAGCAGGTAATTGCGAACGGCAAGTGCCCTTTCTTCCGAAAGTTGTTGATTGTATTCATCAGTTCCTACCTTATCGGTATGGCCATAGATGTGTAATTTTAATTGTGTTTTTTGGAGCAGAAGCGCTGCCAGTTTGTCGAGTTCAAAGTGCGACTCGGGCAAAATTATTGCTTTATCGAATTCAAAATACAGGTTTTCGAGAACCATTTTTTGATTCCGCAGCAAAACACCGTCGAAAGCTATCAGGGGTTCTGGTTCCATAGCCTCGCAGCTAAGGTTAAGCTCAGGCAGGTATTCGTAAACTTCAACAAAATCGATGTAATAATAAGCCATGGGGCTTGTATTTTGCGTTTGCAGCAGGTTTTCGTCAAAGTTTCGATATTCCATTTGCTGGTTCGACAAAAAATTCCCGATAATTAAATAATCCTCGCCACCCTCGGCCTGAAAAGTACCACAGACTTTAGTCCAACTATTTTTATCATGAATAATTTCATCTTGTTGGAACACAATATCGGCTTGAACCGGATAATTGATGGAATGAACCGAATTGAGCGGGTTATCGGAAAAAAACATGCCCAAACCATTGCAGGCAATAATGCAACTTTGTCCGAGCCGAACCTGCATCGATGCAAAATAGGTTTTTCCGGCTTCCAGCGGTCGGCGTAATCGAACCCTGATGTATTCGCGATAAGCAATTTGGTTGGGATCTATTTGTTGCATGCAGCCAATAATTCCCATGTAGCCTTTCCCATCGAAGGCTTCAGCTGAACCTATCCAGTTGTGAGGGACCCCACATTTTTGTGAACAGGCATGAAAATAGTCGGGAGTTCCGCTGTTGGGCGATTCCCAGCTAAAAACATCGCTGTAGCGTTGAATGGAAACGTAATCGGCCGGACATCGCTGGTAGAGTTCAAAACTTCCGTTTGGAACCAGATTTTGGGCCAGACTTATTTGGAACAGAAAAAAAACAAGTATAAAAAACCTGAAACGACTCATGCCAGCAACATTTTATTATTCTTCAACTTCGTTTTTCCACGAATCGTCGAAAAGGAAATTGTTGTAGGGATAGCGTTTGGCGTGAATCTCACGAACTTTATCGTAAATAAGGTTCCTAAACTCATCGATATTGTTTTTTTCTTTGGCCGAAATAAAAATGCAGGGCAGGTTGTTTTTGGCCATCCACGATTTTTTTAACTCTTCGAGCGAATAATTATCGATGGTTTTGGGTGTTAAATCGTCTTCATCTTTTTCAATAAACTCATAAGCATCTATTTTATTAAAAACAATGAAGGTGGGTTTTTCGGTTTTGTCAATTTCGTACAGCGTTTGTTTTACCACTTCAATTTGTTCTTCGAAGTTGGGATGCGAAATGTCGACAACATGCAATAAAATATCAGCTTCGCGAACTTCGTCGAGGGTCGATTTAAACGATTCAACCAGGTCATGGGGCAGTTTGCGAATAAATCCGACAGTGTCGGAAAGCAGGAAAGGCAGATTGCCAATTACCACTTTTCGTACGGTGGTGTCGAGTGTGGCAAAGAGTTTATTTTCGGCAAAAACTTCCGATTTGCTTAGCAGGTTCATTATGGTTGATTTGCCTACGTTGGTGTAACCTACTAAAGCAACACGTACCATTTCGCCCCGGTTTTTACGCTGGGTCGACATTTGCCTGTCGATTTTTTCGAGCTGTTCTTTTAGACGCGAAATCTTATCGCGGATAATCCGGCGGTCGGTTTCAATCTCGGTTTCACCGGGACCACGCAGACCAATACCTCCACGTTGTCGTTCCAGGTGTGTCCACATGCGGGTAAGCCGTGGTAGTAAATATTGATACTGGGCCAGTTCAACCTGCACTTTGGCGTGAGCTGTTTGTGCTCTTTGGGCAAATATGTCGAGAATTAAATTGGTACGATCCAAAACCCGCGAATTAAATACCCTTTCGATATTTCGTAACTGCGAGGGAGTTAATTCATCGTCGAAAATAATCAGTTTAATTTCGTGTTCTTCAACGTAAGCAGCAATCTCATTTATTTTACCCGTTCCTACAAAGGTTTTGGGGTGGGGTTTATCGAGTTTTTGTGTGAACCGCTTTACGGGAACCGCACCGGCAGTTTCGGTTAAAAACGCCAACTCGTCCAGGTATTCTTCTACCTGTTGTTCGTCCTGCTCCTGATTAATTACTCCAATCAAAACGGCTTGTTCTATTTCTTTTTCAGTACTGTAATAGGGTTGACCCATGTATATAATATCTTTTAAATGTAATTCAGTAACGACACAAAAATAGCTTAATTTGTTCAATAATAGTAAGTGGAAAAAGCAATCGTCGAATATATTCTTGCAATCGGTCTTTACAAATAGTTATCGTATCAGCTATTTTTTTTCAGTAAACTTATTGCAATAATTTGTGGAATTTTTTAGGAATAGCGCTGAATCAGACTCATGGCAACGTGAACTTTTTCTTCCATACTGGCCAATCCATCGATCCAGTGAATTTTAAATCCTCCACGTTCCATCCGGCGGAACCAGGTCATTTGGCGTTTTGCAAACTGATGAATGGCAATGTTTAATTTTTCGACCATGGTGTTGTAGCTAAACTCATGCTGTAGGTATTGCACAATAAATTTGTACTCGAGCCCATAATAAACCAATGCTTCAGGCGCCACTCCCTGTTTAATAAGTTGTTCCACCTCGTCAATCATGCCATCACGCAGGCGTTGTTTTAAGCGTTCGGTAATTCGTTGTTTAACTTCTTGTCGGTGAAGTTTTATTCCCAATATTAAAGCATTGAATTCAGGATAGGATAAATCTGTTTCGGGGTGTTCCTGGTAATAACTTTCAATTTCGATAGCCCGAATGGCTCTTTTTTTTGTGTCCACATCGCTGGTGTTGTGCAGGCGTTTCATTTCTGCCAGTCTGATACTCAGCTCATCGAGGGTGTAGGTTTCCAGACTTTTGCGCAGTTGAGCGTTTTCAGGCACATTGGCTAAGCGGTAACCTTTTAGCACCGCTTCGATATACATACCCGAGCCACCGCACAAAATTGGAAAACTGTTTTCAGCAACAATTTGTTCGTAGGCTTTTAAAAAGTCATTCTGATACTCAAATACGTTGTATTTGGTTCCTGCCTCAACAATATCGATAAGATGATAGGGAATTTGTTGTCCGTGGAGGGTGTATTCTGACAGATCTTTACCGGTTCCCAAATCCATTCCGCGGTAAACCTGGCGCGAATCGGCACTTATAATCTGAGCATTGAGCAAGTGCGCCAAATGAACGGCAAAACTTGTTTTTCCGGTAGCTGTAGGTCCAAGAACAGTTATTAAATCGATGGTCTTTTTTGCGATTCCCTCCATGTAATTATGATAATTGCTTGTAAAAATACATTATTTTTGCTGCAAATTAAATCGGTATGTTGCTTAAACTTATTATAAACCGCGTTCGGGGTTTACTAATGGAACCCAAACGGGAATTTGTCAGTGTTTTAAATGAAAACAAAAGTCGAGGTGCGGTTTTATCACAATATATAATTCCGTTTTTAGCGTTGTTTTTAGTGGCCACTTTTTTGGGAAGTGTAATTTTTGGGCCAACTACTTTTCGTCAGGGTTCCGGGGTAGTATTGCGAAGTATATTTCATCTTATTCTGGTTGTTTTGGTTACCTTGTATGGTTCGGCCTTTATTTTGAATAAGCTATTTTCGATTTTTCAAATTCCGCGAAACGGAACTAAAGCCTTTACCCTGATGGCATACGCCTCTACTCCGGTTTATATTGCCATGATATTATCAGGGCTGTTGCCCCGACTTGATGCGCTTCTGAACCTTATTGGACTTTACAGCATCATACTTTTTTGGATTGGCAGCGAACGCCTGATTGAGATGCCTGTTGATCGTCGCCAGTGGTTTGTTCCCATTAGCCTGATAATTATTATTCTCCTTTATTTGGCGGCCAAACTAATATTAGGAGCTATATTTGCCCTTTGATTTAAACCATGAACAAAATGACGCGAACCAATACCATACGATTAAGGAATAAAAAAGCAAGTTTTGAATATGAAATTCTTGAAAAATTTACGGCTGGTATTCAATTGCTGGGAACTGAAATTAAGTCGATACGTAACGGGAAAGCCAGTTTGACCGAAACTTACTGCACATTTATTAATAACGAACTTTATATTAAAAACCTCTACATTGCCGAATACGAAATGGGAGGTTATGTGAATCATGAACCCCGTCGCGATCGCAAGTTGCTTTTAAACCGACAGGAATTAAACAAGTTGCACAAAAAAATTAAAGAGCGTGGTTTCAGTATAATCCCACTCACCTTGTTTACCAATGCTGCAGGGCTTGTAAAAATTGACATTGCTCTTACCCGGGGTAAAAAACAATACGATAAACGGGAAGGCATTAAAGCCAAGGACAATAAGCGAGAGATGGATCGGATGAATAAAATTCGTTAGAAGTTTTCTTCAGCTTTTTGTTCTAACTATTAGGTAGTTATAGAATAGCTTTCAGTTTTATTTTGTTTTATTGATTGAAGAAGAACTCCTGCAATTCGTAGATGTCACCTGGAGTAAGGGTAGAGTTCATCTCAAAAATAGCATCAATAGCTTCCTGTAGTTCTTCGTGCGAGATGTAGTTGTCGCCGTTAACATCTACCTGCTTAAACTTTTCAGGAATCCCTTTAACTTCTTTATCATCTTGTTTGGCGTCAGAAGTGCGTTTATAAAGTTTTACTTCGCTGCGTTTCACTGCATCGGGGTCGTAAAGCATTACAATTAAATGGTTTTCCATAATTTTAACCCCGTTGGCACCTACAGCAAAGGTTCCCGATTGGGTGTCGTTTTGTTTATCCATATAATCAGGAACTCCGTCGTTGTCGGTATCGAGCGGACAACCTTTAAAGTTTACCTTAACATTTGGAGGCGTATTTGGGCATTCATCGTTAAAGTCGTCCACACCATCACCATCGGAATCTTCGTTATCGGTAATGGTAAATTTCAGGTTTTTAAAGTTCTCAACTGATGCAATTTCGTCGGCAGGCGAGAACATATCGAACGAAAGTGATATGTAGGTATTTAATACGATATCGTTTTTCCAGGCACCACCACCCTTGTAATTATCGATGTAATCAGACATGGCCAGATGCAGTGCAGTGCCAATGCGGCATTTAACCCGATCAGAAACAGTGACGTGAACACCTATATCAACAGGAATGGCAAAACTGGTTTTGGGATAATAGCCGTAATTGTATAAATCCAAATCGCGCAGGTCGGTTTCGTATTTGTAATCGCGGCTGATAATATTTCCCACGCCCAGGCCTTGTTCCACATCGCGAATGGTTCCATCGTTCCAGTAATGGTACGGATTTCCATTGCTGTCGAGGTAATCGCCTTTGGGGGTAAATTGCAGTATTTCGGCACCTATGGCAATAAAGGGGTGAATGGGCCGCTGTCTTTTAAGCAGGTGATTAAAGTTATAAACCAATGAAACGCCGCCTAAAAAAAGACTGGTTTTAAAATTCTGAACGGCGTCAACATTACCGTTATACTCGTTACCTGAAACCTCGCCAAAGGAACCGTGGAATTCAAAATCGAAATTTTTGCTTAAGTTTCTCGATATGGACACCCTGTACGAAGTTAAACCGTAGAGCGGGCTGCGCAGGTAGTTGTTCACGTCGCCAAAAAACGAGAACGTTCCCATTCCTGCACCTAAAATAGGCTTAAAGGCCAACCCTTCAGTCGATTCTTCTTCCTGCAAAAGCAAGGTTTCGTAATCGTAATCTAATTGTTGTGCCAAAACAGTGGAGGCGAAGCAAAGAAAAATCGGTATCAGGTAATTCGCAATTCTCATTAAGTTAAATTACATATGTTGCGAATTTAATAAAAAGCTTCAGATTATTTATACCATTTTTGATTAGCTATCATCAGCGCTTCTTGTACAGTAATTCGAAGTCCACTATTGTATGCCGCAACAAAAGCATCGTGAATAGGTGTGTTGTTCCAGATGTACATGCGGTAATCGCGGGCATCGCGGTAAATCATAAAATTACCAACAGTGTATTTATGCCAGCCGTCGTGAATTTCGACCTGAACTTCGTCTACAATATTTAATTTTTTAAAATATTGTTTGCCCACTAAATTATGGCCGGCAGCTATTTGCACGCGATAAGTAACCCCATTATCGGGTAAGGGAAT
Source organism: Salinivirgaceae bacterium (assembly GCA_050179685.1). GTDB lineage: Bacteria > Bacteroidota > Bacteroidia > Bacteroidales > SZUA-534 > GWE2-40-63. Next base: position 88,940 of record JBFXEW010000007.1, on the reverse strand, counting down.
ATTGGTTACTCCAGCCAGATTATCCATGTAATTCTGGTTGTTGTCCATCTGCTCACTTTCGCTTATTTCAGGTTGGGTTTGTACCGGTTCTGTATAAGCCAAATCGGGTTGTGTTACAACGGGTTCAGTTTGCACCGGAGTAGGGGTGTAGGTTTCTTCTACCGGAGTTTGCGTTTGTGTTTCTTCAACGGGCTGCTGGGTAACTTCAGGACTCGTGGTTTGAGCCACCAGTTCTTCGGTATCAAACACAGTTAAATCAACGGCACGTTCAGCAATGTTGATGGTTTTTGTCCGCTCATTTTCAGCGTATGAGAAAGTTCCAGAGATTAAAAATGCCTGATCGGGAATTTCGCCTTCGGGAATCAGTTTGTACGAAACCACAAACTGCGATTCTGGGGGCATATTCATCCACAGGAATTTAATAATGGAATTTTTATACGTAAAAATTGAGTTCTTGCTTTTTATGCTTTCTGCACGGTAGCCTCTGGGAATTTCTTCCTGAACTTTACCAAAATCGCGCAAATCGCCCTTGTTAATAAGCAGGTTTACAATTATTTCGTTATTCTCGTTTAAGAAAGGTTTTTGCCGTACACAGTCGATGTTTTTTAAGCTCACATTCTGATATGAATAGGTAGTTTGTGAGGTTTCGGCGGTTCCGGCAAGTGTTTCGTCGCCCACAATAGTTATCGATTTTGCCGGAATGCTGGCAGTTTGTACTCCATTATTTTCGATGTATGAGAATTTTCCTTCGAGCGAAAACTCACCCGAAACGGTGGGTGCAACTTGTATGGCATAACTTATGGTAAACTCCCTGTCGAAGGGAACACGCATCCACTGGATTTTAATTTTTTGATCTTCGAACCGAAATTCGCCGTTTGCCGTTTGCCGGGCTACTGCCGTAAAACCTACGGGCAAATCCTGTTGAAAACGGGCAAATCCTTCGATGTCGCCCTTGTTTATGGTTACTTCTACCAAAAACTCATCGCCCGCATTTGCACTGGCTGGCAGGTTGATATCGAGCGATACCGGACTGTTTAAAAAACCAAGCAGGGATAAAAAACCGGCAACAATAGGTATTAATACGATTCGTAACATAGGAAATTATTAAACAATTTGCCTGAATAATTGAATGCTAAAATACTTAAAAACCCTTTACAATCAAATTTTACAGTGGTTACAGCCTATTAAAGTTGATAAAATGTTAATAATTTATGGTTCTGAACCCAATTATTTCCCATTCACCACAAAGTTTTTATGTTTAATACTTAAAACTACTTCCTCCTAAAAATTCACGTAAGATTGATGTGGGAGGAATTTCTTCGTCGGCAATGGGAACCACATAGCTAAAGAATTTAAGCAATCGCGTGGCTTCGCGATAGGCTTTGTTGTTCGAGGGGACCTCGTGTAAAATAGGTTCGGCATAGCGTTTTAGCACTCCGGTTTCATAATGAACCGCCGTATTAAACATTACGTCGGCGTTCTCCTGATAAGGAAATATGTACTTTTCTTCGCCCTTACGCACACTGGCCCAACGGTTAATGGTTTCAACCGCACTGTAATTCCGGTATTTGTAGTCGCGGATAATTCGACGCACCAAACGAGTATCGGTCGTGGGAATACGGTTGTGATTATCGAGCGAAACAGTAGTTAGGGCCGATACATAAATTTTAAATTTGGTAGCCTCGTCAATTTCTGAAGTAAGCCTCGGATTCAGCGCATGAATTCCTTCGGCAATAATTATGGTTTTATCGTCGATGCTTAGCAAATCGTTTTCGTAAAAGCGCTGTCCGGTATGGAACGAGAACTTGGGTAAATCGACTGTTTCGCCGGCAAAAAGACGTATCAGGTTGTCGTTTAGCAAATGTAAATCAAGCGCTTCAATGGCTTCAAAGTCGTATTCTCCGTTTTCGTCGCGCGGGGTTAATTCGCGGTTAACAAAATAATTATCGAGCGACAGGGTTACTGGCGTAAGTCCGGCTACTTTTAATTGAACTGCCAGCCGGTTGGCAAAAGTAGTTTTTCCGCTCGATGAAGGTCCGGAAATCAGTATTAGTTTCGGATGTTCGGGACGGTGGGCAATCATGTCGGCAATATTGGCTACTTTTTTCTCGTGCAGTGCTTCCGATATTTTAATTAATTCGCTAATCTGCTTGTCTTTAACAACCTGATTGATATTCCCGATGTAGGCAACTTTCAGTATCTCGCCCCAATCCTGGTATTCCTGAAAAACTTCGAATAATTTATCCTGAATAATAATTTCTTCACATTCGTCGGGGTTTTCCGTTTTTGGTACAATTAACAGCATTCCGTCGTAATATTTTACCAAATCGAACACCTTAAGATAACCGGTAGAAGGTACCAAAAAACCATAAAAGTAATCGATGGAATTATCGAGCCGGTAAACCGATGAATAAAGTTGTGGTCTTGATTTAAACAACAGGGCCTTTTCCACCAGGCCATGGTCTTCAAAGAGTTTTATTGCTTCGGTCGATAAAATTTCATCGCGCGAAAAAGGCATGTCCGCTTCAATAATCTCACGCATGCGATTCCCGATGGCAAATACGGTATCAATGTCGATGGAGTTTTTATCGCCATCAAATTCGCAATAGTAGCCTTTCGATATAGAATGTTCAATTTTTATCCGCTTGCCGGGAACCACTTCGCTAACTGCTTTCTGCAGCACAAACGACAGGGAACGCACGTACATACGCATACCGTCGGGATGCGAAATATCGATGAATTCAACCGTTTTTGGTTTGTAAATATTGTAAGAGAGTTCCTTGAGTTTGTTGTTTACAAAGGCTCCTAAAACCGGATGTTTTAACTGAATATTCGTTTTTTTGGCAATCTCGGCCAAAGTAGTACCCAAAGGATACTTTTTAGTTTGTTTATTGTTTACACAAATTATCTCTATCATGATACTAAAGATTGAAATTTTGGCTCCGATTAAAGATAATTTATTTCTTGAAACTGCTCAACAAAAACTTACATTTCGTCTTTTAAAAATTGCGAAGTATAGCCCTTTCCCGATTTAACCAATGCTTCGGGTGTTCCTTCAAAAAGAATTTTTCCTCCGGCGTCGCCTCCTTCGGGCCCAATGTCGATAAGGTGGTCGGCTACTTTAATTACATCGAGGTTGTGTTCAATTACAATTACTGTATTGCCTTTATTTACCAGTTTGTTAAGAACTTTAAGCAGTACCCTGATATCTTCGAAATGCAGGCCGGTTGTGGGTTCGTCGAGAATATACAGGGTTCGTCCGGTATCTTTTTTCGACAGTTCGGTGGCCAGTTTTACGCGCTGCGATTCTCCTCCGCTTAGCGTTGTTGAGGCCTGGCCCAGTGTTATGTAACCTAATCCAACCGACTGGAGCGCATTTAATTTCTGTAAAATTTTGGGAACATTTTCAAAGAATTCAACCCCGCGGTTTATGGTCATGTCGAGCACATCGGAAATCGATTTTCCTTTGTAACGAACCTCAAGGGTTTCGCGGTTGTAACGGCGTCCCTGACATTCGTTGCAATGCACATAAACATCGGGTAAAAAATTCATTTCAATAGTTTGAACTCCCGCACCTTTGCAGGTTTCACAGCGTCCGCCCTTTACGTTAAACGAAAAGCGCCCGGGTTTATAACCGCGAATCTGGGCTTCGGGTAGGCGGGCAAAAATATCGCGTATATCGGAAAAAACACCGGTGTAAGTAGCCGGATTGCTCCGTGGGGTTCTTCCCAGAGGCGATTGATTTACTTCAATAACTTTGTCGATATGCTCAATTCCCTGAATCGATTTGTAGGGAAGCGCTTGTTTTAAAGCGTTGTAAAAATGCTTGTTTAATATGGGATGCAGGGTTTCGTTTATCAAACTCGATTTGCCACTTCCCGAAACTCCGGTAACACAAATAAATTTCCCTAAAGGAATGCTTACCGATACATTTTTCAGGTTATGCCCGCTGGCTCCTTTTATTGTAATGCTTTTTCCGTTTCCTTCGCGTCGTTTTTCGGGAATTGTAATTTTTTTATGGCCGTTCAGGTATTCGGCAGTAAGCGAGCAGGAAGCCTGAATGTCGGCTGGTGTTCCCTGGGCAACAATTTTCCCTCCGTTTCGTCCGGCCATAGGGCCAATATCAACCACATGATCGGCCGATAGAATCATGTCTTTATCGTGCTCCACAACAATTACCGAATTACCGGAATCGCGCAATTCCTTCAATGAATTTATCAGGCGGTGATTATCGCGCTGATGCAAGCCAATGCTGGGTTCATCGAGAATGTACAAAACATTAACCAGTTGCGAACCAATTTGCGTTGCCAGCCTGATGCGCTGACTCTCGCCACCCGATAGAGATTTAGACGAACGGTTTAACGACAGGTAATTTAAACCAACCTGCAACAAAAAGCCCAATCGGGAACGGATTTCTTTCAGAATTTCCGTAGCAATTTGTTTTTGTTTTGAGCTCATTCTATCTTCAACGCCATTCAGCCATTCAGCCAAGGCTCCAATATCCATTTGTGAAAGTTCGGCAATGTTTTTTTTCGCAATCTTAAAAAACAAGGTTTCTTTTCTTAGGCGGGTTCCCTGACATTCGGGGCATGTTGATTCGCTGATGTAGTTTTGAAAACGCCCGTTTCTCGATTCGCTGATAGCTTCGTCGCCTTGTTCAGCCTGAAGGTAACTTAATACTCCCGGAAAGCTTAAAAAATAATTCGATGCATTTCCTAAAGGCGTGTTTTGTAATTTAAAAGGTTCGTCGGAACCATTTAAAATTGCATCGAGTGCATCTTCAGGAATATCTTTTATGGGCGTATCGAGTTTAAATTTGAATTTATCGGCAATGGCTTCAATTTGCCAGAAAATTAGGTTGCTTTTGTGTTTTCCCAGCGGGGCAATGCCTCCTTTTTTTATGCTGAGTTTGGGATCGGGAATTACTTTATCTAAATCTATTTGGTTAATGATGCCCAGTCCTTTACATTTGGGACAGGCTCCTACCGGCGAATTAAAAGAAAAGGTGTGAGGTGCGGGTTCGTTGTACGAAATGCCCGTGGTTGGGCACATCAGGTGACGGCTGAAATAATGCAACTCGTTCGATTCTGCATCTAAAACCAAAGTAACGCCTTCGCCTTGTTTCATGGCTATTTGCAGCGATTCCCGAATGCGTTTTACATCTTTATCATCAATCAATAAGCGGTCGATAACCACTTCGATGTTGTGCGTTTTGTATCGGTCGAGCCGCAATCCGGGTTTTAAATCCAGCACTTTTCCGTTGATGCGGGCATAAATAAAGCCTTTTTTTATAAGCTGTTCAAAAAGTTCTTTATAGTGACCTTTACGTCCTTGAACCAGCGGGGCGAGAATATATATTTTTTTACCGTTGAGTTTTTCAATCAGCAGCTGGGTTATTTGTTCGTCGGTGTATTTCACCATTTTTTCGCCGGTATTAAACGAATAGGCATCGGCAGCCCGGGCAAAAAGCAGGCGCAGAAAATCGTAAATTTCAGTGATGGTACCCACCGTTGAGCGTGGGTTTTTGTTTGTGGTTTTTTGCTCAATTGAAATTACCGGACTTAAGCCGGTAATCTTATCCACATCGGGGCGCTCCATATTGCCCAAAAACTGACGGGCGTAAGCCGAAAAGGTTTCCATGTAGCGGCGCTGCCCTTCGGCATAAATGGTATCAAAAGCCAACGACGATTTTCCGCTTCCGCTTAAACCGGTAATAACCGTGAGTTTATTTCGGGGAATGGTAACATCGATGTTTTTTAAGTTGTGTACTTTGGCTCCGTATACTTTTATTTCTTCATCGTTTTCGATGTGACTTTCCATTTCAGGCATTTTTAAAATATGGGCAAAGATATTGAGAGTTTTGGATAATTTAAGTTACCTCAATAAATATATGAATAACAACTCCGGACTGAGATACAAATTCAGCAAAGCTTTTGTTTCAACAGGTTTGTGATTTTGATTCCGGGCCCTATTATTTTTTGTAAAATAAAGTATCCGGAACCACGGTTCGTAAAGTGGTATCCGCAATTTTTATCTGATATTTTTTTCCTGTTTTGTTGGTTAGTTTATCGTCGCGTAACCACGGGTTTAATTCTTTCAGTACTTTGTAATTAATTCCCATCTGGTGAGCAAAATCGGCCAGATTTGTTACTGTAGTATCTACTTCGACCAGTGTATATTTTATGCTTTGGTATTTTTGCTTGTCGTTAATGTAAAAACCGTATTTGTCGGGATTTTCCATAATTAGTTTTAAGGCTACCAGCCGATAAACATAACGTCCGGTTTCTTCACCCAGAACCAAATCGAAATAATTACTTGATTTTTGTCGGTCGATTTGGCGACTTATATTTCGACGGCCCATATTATACGATGCCGCTGCCATGGTCCAGGTTCCGTATTTTTGGTACGATTCTTTTAAAAACTGAGCCGCGGCAAATGTTGCTTTTTCAACATGATAGCGCTCGTCCACTTCGCTGTTTACTTCCAGTTTATAATCGCGTGCGGTGCCATCAAGAAACTGCCAAAAACCCTCGGCACGAGCCGGTGATACTACATTTGCCAAACCACTTTCGGCAACAGCCAGGTACTTTAAATCGTCGGGGACGCCTGCTTCTTTAAGAATGGGCTCAATGAGCGGAAAATAGCGATGAGCTTTTTTTATTAATAGCAGCGTTTGCGATTGCCAGTAAGTATTTACCAGCATCTCGCGGTCGAGACTTTCAAATACATCGAAATTTCCAACGGGAACTTCTTCACCGGCAAATGCAATTTTGTCGGGTATTGGAACGGGTGTTATGGCGTAATGTGGATTAAACGAAGGTGAATTTTGATGGTCGGCTTGTTCATTTGTCGATGATGCAGTTAAAATAATTATGGCTGCCACAATAAAAAACGAGAAACTTCCAATTACAACGAATTGTTTTAACATAGTATTGAGATAAAATTGTTTGACTTGTATACCGCTAAAGAGCGAAAAGGTTTACTTTTTTGGCTTCGAAATTTTGGTAATTGCATAAAGGGTTATACCCACCAACAAGGCTATTATTCCTACCAACCAATGATTTATAATTGTTTGGTTTGGATCGAGAATCATAAAAACAGCCAGACCGGTAAAAATTGCGTTTAATGTAAGCAAAACCAAGGCTACGCCCCGGTCAGAAAGGCCAAGGTACGATAAATGGTGAGTGGTATGATCGCGGCCCCCAATAAAAGGCGATTGTCCCCGCAGCAAGCGGTTTATAGTAACCGAACTGGTGTCGGATATCGGAACAACAAATGCTAAAAAAGCAAACAGGAAAGGAAACCAATTTGAAAAATCGTTCACCGAGGGAGCATTCCAAAAAACCTTAATACTGATAATGGCCATAAATGCACCCAGGAATTGTGAGCCATTGTCGCCCATATACATTTTTGCCGGATTCCAGTTGTAGTATAAAAAACTAAGTAATGAAGCAAAAACTGCCAGAGCAATAATAAAGAAAACACCAGCCGAGGAATCAGTAAATGCAAGTACAAGCAATGAACCCGCTAAAATGGTTGAGGTTACCGAAGTGGTTACTGCATCCATATTATCGAGCATGTTCAGTGAATTCATGATACCAACCACCCAAAACAGGGTTAAGCCATAATTCAGCCAAAAGTTTTCGAAAACCTGAATGTATAATCCGGAGTAGATTAAAATTAAAGCACTTAGTACCTGAAAAACAAATTTAAATCCGGGAGGTGTATTCAGCATATCGTCGGCAAGGCCCATTAAGAAACCTATAGTTACAACCAGAATTGTAGCAAGCACCTCAGGATGCAATAAATTTTGTGCATCGAAAAAAATGAAATAGGTGAGAACCCCCATTAAAAACAAGGCGTAAAATGTAAGCCCGCCCAAAATTGGCTTGGTTTGACTGCTCCATCGTTCGGCTGATGTGTTGGCTTTTTTTATTTTATATCGCTCGGCGCGGATTACAAAAAAGCGGTGCATGAGCAAACTAAGGGTGAGCGCAACAATAAAATAGAGAATCAAAGCAAGCGTATAAGTCATTTCTTGAGTTTTTGTAATTTTTCGGTAAGCCTGCGGCCAATGGTTGTTTCTTCATCTTCAGCATAATATCCGTAGCCATAACCGTAGCCGTAACCGTAGCCATAATTACCATAGCGCCTTTGGTTCACATCAACGCCATTCAGAATAACTGATAGATTATCCATGTTTTTAACATGAATCAGGTTGTTGATGTTGTCGATAAAATGCCTTTTCGACACATTGGCCTTCATTACATAAATGGGATAGTTGGCTCGCTGAAGATTTGCCAGTGCGTCGGTTACAATGCCAACCGGCGGAGTATCAATTATAATAATGTCGTATCGTTCTTCGAGTTCAACCAGCAGGTTTTCCATTTGTTTTCCGGCGGCCAACTCAGCAGGGTTGGGAGGCACCGGCCCGGCGGTGATGTAATCGAAATTGGGTAAGTCCGATTTCTCAATACATTCATCCAATTTGTGTTTTCCGATAAGCAAGGTACTTATTCCTTTGTTGTTACTGGTGTTGAATCCCAGATGAATACGCGGTTTACGTAAGTCGAGGTCGAGAATAACCACTTTTTTGCCTGAGATGGCCAGAATCCCGGCAAGGTTAATGGCTACAAAGGTTTTTCCTTCGCCTGAAATGGTACTCGAAACGGTAATAATTTTTGTTTCGGCTCCATGCGAGATAAACTGGAGGTTCGATCGTATGGTTCTGAAAGCTTCTGAAAACAAGGAATTTGGATGCCGGTTTACCAACAGTTGCGATACCGGGATGTCTTTTTTGTAAACCGGCACAGTACCCAAAATGGGCGCATTGGTGTAACTCTGAATGGTATTGATTGAAGTTACCTCGTCGTAGAGCAGGTAGCGTACCAAAATAAAACCGCCACCTAAAAACAATCCCAATAAAAGAAATACCGGATAGGTTTTTTTGCTCAAGGGAGAAATGGGATGCGCCGGTACATTGGCTTTTTCGAGAATGGTATTTTGCGAAACGTAACCGGCTTGCGAAATCAGGTATTCTGCTTTTTTCTCAATCAGTTTGTGATAAAACCCTTCGTTAATGGTGTAAAGCCTGTCGAGTTTTGAGTATTCCAGTTCGTCGAAATTCCGGTCGCTGAACAAGCGTTCTTCGTATTCGGCAATTTTTGTTTTGTAATCGTTCTTTCTACTTTCTAATCGTTGAACGGTTGAATTTATAAAATCGATGAGCAGGTTTTTTTGGTTGTCAATTTGCTTTTCGAGTTGTTTAATTTTCAGGTTGTTGGGAGTTACATCGTTGAGCAGTTGCTCTTTTTCTGAAATTAGCAGTTGCAGATTGTTTAATACACTTACTAAAATTGCTTCCGATTTGGTTCCCGACAGTAGCGCTATAAGCTCGTAAATATTCAATGCGTTATCGGTTTCAACCTGCGTGCTGATTCGTTGCAGGGTTACCAGTTCAAATTCAATATTAATTAACTCGTCTTCGAATTCTGATATTTTAGCCGTAAAAATCGGGAAGGGCGAACCATTCGTCGGATACTTATCAAGATTTAGTTTATTTTCTTTTTTAAAATCGTGAAGTTGTTTTTCGGTTTCGTCCAGGTTCTGATACACCAGTTTTAAACGTTCTTCGATAAAAGCCAGGATGCTCTCGGCACTTTCTTTTTTACTTTCAACATCGTATTTCAGATACTCTTCGGCAATGGTATTTACAATGTCGGCTGCTTTTTCAGGATTATAACCGGAGTAAGCCACCTGAATGGTTTGGGCCGAACGGTTTTGTAAGAAAACCTGAAGGGTTTGTAAATGCTGATCGACCAGTGTTTGCGGATTGTTGATTATAAAGTAATAGCGGTTGCTTTTGTAGTTTTCCTGCTGCGACTTTATATCGTCAAAGTTTAAAATGCTAACCTTTATTTCTCCGCCCTGAACAGCAGTCCATTGGTTCAATGCAATTTTTTGATCGTAACCTTCTTTTTTTACATAAGTGGTTATAATTCCGCTTTGTTCATTTGTAAAGTCGATATAAATGGGGGAATTAAAAATGGCTGGATTTATTGCTTTCCATTCCACTTTAAAGGGAGAGCGTTTGTAAAGTTCGGTCGATAAAAAGGTTCCTTCGCTAAAATACGACACCTGCAAGGGCAGATTTGAAAAGGCTCGTTTTAAAAATTCTTTCGACCGCAGCAATTCTATTACTTTTGAGATATCGTCGTTTTGATAAACATCTTCAATGTTTAACAGGCGGGTAGTTCTATCGTTTTCGTTTATCTGAATTATGGTTTGGGTACTATACAAAGGTTGGGTGTAACGCAAATATAAAAATGCGGCAAAAAACGACAGTAAAATTAAAACAATGGAAACCCATAAACTCTTTTTCAGAATTTGCATAAAAATGGCAAAGTCGAATTTGTCGTTTATTAATGGGATTTTTCCTTGATACATAGTAAATGTTTAAAGTGCCTGAATGGTAAAAACTACTAATAAAACGGTATTGAACAAAGTTATAATTGGAGTAAGTTCCTGTAAGGTACGCGATGCATAGCGGGCTCTTTTTTCGACATAAATAATATCGTTGGCCTGAAGCACCATGTTTGCTTTTTGCATTTGTTCGATACTGCTAATGTCAAAAAGATAAACCTGCGGGTTTTGCAATTCGCCACGAATAAGTTTTACCCGATAAGCTTTGCTAAAATCGTCAATTCCGCCAGCTTCGGCCAGCGCTTCAATCAAAGTAAATTTTTCGTTGGTAATGGTTAGTACCGTACCGTTGTTACTCCCGGAGTTAAATACAATTACCCTGCGATTGGTAACATTAACCAACACAAACGGGTTTTGATAATATTGACTGTATTTTTCTTCGAACATGGTTTCGGCTTCCTTAATGGTTAACCCGGCAATATTTATGCGTCCCAGGGTGGGAACTTTAACCACGCCATCGTACTCAACCAAATAAGGGCTTATGTTCCGGCTGCTGTTAAGTGAAGCAGCATTGCTTTCCATATCAATAAGCTGAATTCCATTATTGGTATAGATACGCACATCGAGTTTATCGAAAGGTTTGATTACATATTCATCTTTTTCTTTTTCGAACCCGGCAAACTCAAAGCCATCCTGTGTTTCGAACATTACGCTCGGGTTCATCACCTTGCATCCCGACAGGGTAAGCGAGCTTAGTAAAACTATTAGCAGATATTTTGTAATGCTGGTTTTTGTCATGGTTGTTTTTAATTGTCCCAAAAATATAAATTTTTTGTTTACCAAACCGGTAAAAACCTTTTATTTATGGCCGTTCAACAGTTTGTAATACAGTTGTTCCATATCGGATACCAAACGGGTATAATGGAATTTATTTTTTACATGTTCCCAGCCGTTTATTGCCAGATTATTTCGCAGGTTTTGATTATTAACCAGCGTTAATAGTTTTTCGGCAAAATCGTCAACGCAATTGTTCTTTGACAGTATAGCCGTGCCATTGGGAATAACAATGTTTTCGATGCCGCCAACATTGGTTGTTATAATGGCTTTATTGGCAGCCTGTGCTTCAATTAAACTTACGGGGGTTCCTTCGTTTAGCGAAGTCATGGCCACAATATCCAATCCCGGATAAGCCGATTCAATATCTTTTATCCAACTGGTAAAGGTAACGCTGGCTTTGCGCAAGGCTCCGTAGTTGGTCTGAAAATAATCAATACCCAATGAATTGCAGGTAGCCATCAGTTCTTCGCGAAGTTCCCCATCGCCAATAATAAAGGCACGTATGGGAACCCGGGTTTGTTCTTTAACTTTTTTTAAGGCTTTTAAAAAAAGATCGTGATTTTTAATCGCGGCCAGTCGACCAACAATACCAATGGCTACTTCGTCATCGTTGAGCAGGTATTGTGATCTGAATTGTTTGCGGCGTTTCTCAGTATCATCCTGAAAGCGCTGCAAATCGAATCCCAAGGGAATTACTTCGAATTTTTCAGGAGCTGCAATTTTATAAATGTCGGCCAGTTCTTCTTTTTGTTTATCGCTAATGGCAATTATGCGTGCACAATGATCGGCCAATCCTTGTTCAATGTTTATAAAGAAATTCGACTTGGCGGAATTAAAATACGAATGAAAAACATGTCCGTGAAAAGTGTGGATTATTATCGGGACTTTTGCCCTGATAGCTGCCAGACGACCCACGGTTCCTGCTTTTGATGCATGGGTGTGAACAATGTCGGGTTTAAAATGCTTGATTAATTTTTTAAGCTTGCGGTAAGTTACCAAATCGTTGGTAGGATTTACCGAGCGACGCATTTCGGGAATAATATGTGGTTCAATTCCTAAATTGCGTAATACGTATTCCGAACTAGCCTCGGCATCTTCCTTTACACCGCCAACCAGCAGGGTTTCAAAGTCTGATGAAAGATATTTGGTAAGGTACGCCGCATTGTAAGTGGGGCCACCAATATTAAACCGATTTATAATTCGTAAAACTTTTGGCATAACAAAATTTCCCTAAATTGCTGCTATCGTTAAGCAAATTAAGTAATTCTAACGAATATTACAGCGAAGCGTTTACCAACAATTGACTAATCCATATTTTTTATCCACCAATGCTGAAAAACCAATAATGCCCACAGATGCGCCTGAATATCGCCGGGATTTTTTGAGAACAGTTGTTTTTTGTAATGTTCAATAATTTGCGGATTAAAAATTTGTTGGGCTTCAATAAAGTCACGGTTCAGGTATTTATTCAGCAATTCATCTTTAAGTTCGGTTCGGAACCAGTTCATTAAAGGTACTTCAAAACCATGCTTGGGACGTTGGTATAATTCAGCTGGTAATATATCGCGATACGTATCCTGTAGCAGGCGTTTACGCATGTTGGGGTTAATTTTAAAACTATCGGGTAGCGAAAAAACAAAATTTACCAGCCGATGATCTAGAAATGGAACCCGCACCTCCAGGCTGTTGGCCATGCTCATGGAATCGACTTTGTGCAGCATGTCGCTTACCAAAACCAGTTGCATGTCGGTAAAAAGTATATCGCTGAAGGTTTCGGTTTTGGGAAAATGTTTCAGTATTTCGTGCTTTCTTACTTTTAATTCGTTTAGCAACACCTGAAACCGGAACAGCTCATTGGCATCGTCCTGAGACATTAGTGATGCCCAAAGCCAGTAGCGGTTTGGCGAATCCAATGCCAATCCCTGTCCGTAGCGATGAAGTTGGCGAATGGTATTGGCAAATTTTCCGTTGCGCGATTTGGGTAAATTTTTCCACAGGGGTAAGCCCATTTTTATGAGTATCGATTTTGCACCCTGATGCATGGCGTGATAATGCGCTTTGTGTTTGTTGTAACCCGAAAACAATTCATCGGCTCCATCACCCGACAAGGCCACTGTGGCATGTTTTCGGGTGTGCATACTTAAAATATGTAGTGGTAAAGCTGACGAATCGGCAAAAGGCTCATCGATATAATCGAGTACCTGATGCAGGTTGGCGTACAAATCGTCGGTACTTAAACTAAATGTTTGATGATTTGTGTTAAATTTTTTTGCCACCAATTCAGCATAATGGGTTTCGTCAAAAAAAGGTTGATCTTTGTACCCAATCGAAAAAGTGTTTAGTTGATCGGTAAATTTTACGGCTTCAGAAACAATTACCGATGAGTCGATTCCACCACTTAGAAAAGCTCCCAGCGGAACATCGGCAATCATGCGTTCCTGTACCGATTGTTCCATGTATTTTTGCAATTGTACCTTGGCATCATCGTAAGTTATGGGTAAAAATTTGCTCCGGTTGTAATTTATTGCAAAGTATTTCTCGTGGCGTACCTGTTTGTTTTCGATGAAAACATAATGACCGGGTTCCAGCTTATTAACCTGCTCAAAAATGGTGTAAGGAGAGGGAATGTAATTGAACTGGAAATATTGACTGGCTGAAGTTTTGTCGAGCTGTTTGGGAACACCGAGCGCCATCAGCGCTTTCATCTCCGACGCAAACAGCAGTTTATTGCGATCGCGATAATACAGCAAAGGCTTTATGCCGATGCGATCGCGGGCCATAAAGAAAGTGTTGTCGCGGTTATCGTAAACTGCAAAAGCAAAAAATCCCCGTATTTTATCGAGACATTTTGGGCCTTCAATGATGTACAGGTAAAGCAAAACTTCGGTGTCAGACTGCGTTTTTAACGGAAGTCCTTTTTTTACCAGATAAGTTCGCAGTTCCTGATAGTTATATATTTCTCCATTAAAAACAATGGTATAGCGTTTGGTTACATCCTGAAAAGGTTGTGAAGCCGCATCGCTTAAATCGATAATTGAAAGTCGGGCATGTCCCAAACAAGCATGAGTCCCCTGGTAAACAGCATGGCTGTCGGGTCCGCGTTGCAAGATTGTTTTTACCGATGCCTCGACCCGATTAAAAAAACATTGCCCTTTTTCGTTAAAAGCATAAACACCCGTTATTCCACACATGTAAATTGGTTATAATAAAGTTTCGAAGAAAGATACGAACTTTTCGTGGGGATACGATACCAGCACCCGCGATAATTTTTCAATTCCGGCAAAGGAATCTTTCACAAAATAATCTAATTCCACACTACCGATGCGCTGTTTGAAAAGTTCTTCGGGAGAACGGTTCACTACCGCAAATATGCCTAATGGAACCGAGTTGCGGTAATACTCATTGGCCAGCAATCCGTTTTCGGTTAAAAATTGTATGTTTTTGGCAATGTGTGTTGTGGTAGTTTTTTTGAATTCGGCAACTGCTTTTTTTCCTGATGCCGTGGATAGTAAATTTGTTACCAGAACCTGCGCAAAGCTGTTAACTCCATTGGTTGCATAGGTTAAGCGGAGTTGGGCTTCGGCATTAAAAGCATCGGAATTGCTATACAAAAAGCCGATACGCTGCCCACTCAAACCAAGCGATTTGCTGAAACTTTCAATAATGATAACATGTTCCAGCTTCATTAATTGTTGATAAAACGTATCGCTTTGGTCGTAAAACAAACGTCGGTAAGGGCTGTCGAATAGTACCACCACGCCGTTGCTGTTCAAATTATCGATTACCTGAAGCAATTTGGCGTCGTCGTATTTTTCGCCCAGCGGGTTTCCCGGATCGCAAATTATTACTGCTTTTCCTTTTAGATTCTTTGCTTGAGACATTAAATAATCGTAGTCAGGATAACAGGAAAAAGGGAGTTTCCGCAAGCGACTGAGTTGGGCATAGGTTCCCCAAAAGAATTTTGGTAAAACCACTTCGCCAACGGCTAAATTCTGAAAACAAATATCAAGTCCCGAAATTCCTCCTCCGGTAATCAGTATTTGATAACTATTGGCCCGATTGTTAAAATACTCCAGATTGATAGCATTTCGTAATTCTGCTTTTCCGTTACTTCCGGGATAGACCTGAATATCGTTCGAATTAAAATCGATTTGCTGAATTACCTCATCGAGCCGGATATTTACCACTGAATTAACGCCCCGATTTAGCAACAGATATTCTTTTCCGGTTTCTTTAATAGCGTTGGCCAATTGCTTACCCGTAGCCAATATGGCTGAATTGGTGGTGTTGCTTGGTATTATTGGAATCATAAAAGTTTGTTTCAACAAATTTAACAAAATAGTGGAAATGTGTTCACATTTCAGATTCCGGTTTAAAAACTCAGGTAACTATGGAAAAAGAAGTAATTGTTTATGCCTTAAAAAGCCAGGTTATTGGGCGCATTTATGTTGGTATGACTACAAGTTTAAGACGTCGGATAAAAGAACACAACAGTGGGCAAAATGAATCGACCAAAGCGTATTGAACCTGGGATTTACCTTATTCTGAAACGTGTACTGATTGTTTACAGGGACGAATTAGGGAAAAATATTGGAAATCGGGAATCGGTAAAACTCAACTAAAAAAACCGGGATGTAACATCGCTTTGATTGTCCTTTTATTTTTCAAAAAAATAGTTACTTTTGCGCTGGCTTATGGCCCCATAGTTCAATGGATAGAATTTCAGATTCCGGTTCTGACGATTTGGGTTCGAATCCCGATGGGGTCACTTAACCAGCTTATTAATCGAAAGATTGGCAAGCTGGTTTTTTTGTATTCAAAATGCAATTAAAGTTATTCTTGAACACATAAAAAAACCGCCATTTTGGTGGCGGTTTCTTAAATAGTAAGTCAATATTTTTAATTCAACTGGAAGTTGATTGGAACAGTAAAGGAAACCCTTACCGGTTTTCCACGTTGTGAACCCGGAGCCCATTTGGGCAGGTTTTGAATCACCCGAACAGCTTCTTTGTCAAGTGAGGGGTCAACGCCACGAACCACTTTAACCTGTTCTACTTCGCCTTTTTGGTTTACTACAAACTGAACAAAAACACGTCCCTGAATACCATTTTCTTTAGCTATCTCAGGATACTGAATATTTTGTGCAATGTGCTTACGCAATTCGAGGTCTCCACCGGGGAATTCAGGCATGTTTTCTACAATAAAGAATACCTGAGCCTCTTCTTCTACTTCTTCCTCTTCAATCTCAACAATTTCAACGGCAGTTTCCTGATCCGCTTCGGTGTCTTCAATCTCTAATTCGTCTTCAATTTCCACATCGTCTTCAACAATGTTTAAAACTTCGGTAACTTTGGGAGGTTCTGGTGGTGGCGGTGGTTTAATCTCTTGTTGACGCGTGATTGGAATAATTTCCTCTTCAGCAAGCACATCCTCCAATTCACCAAGATTGCTGGTTGATTTTTCATGTTGAGTCATGTTAAATGCCAACAGCATAACTCCCAGCGATACAACGAAACCAATCTGCAGAAAAAGTCCGCTGTATTGGCGTAAGTCTAATTTCGGGTTCTTTTTAACTTCCATAATATATAGTAATTACCTATTTTTTTCAGTGCCTAAAAGTACTGATTATTAAATGTATTTTCAAAATAAAATTTTACTCATTCCATGTTTTTTTCTGTGTTTTAGAATCCAACAGAAATTTGTTATTCATAAACAACAGCTTATCAAAACATTAGTAAGCTGTCGCTATTCAAACTGCTGATAAATTTCAGGTTTTATTGTCATTTATTACTTAATGCTTCGGCCAATTCCTTAAGATTTATCCCATCAAAATTTCCAGAACTCAGCAATAAGAGAACGGAATCCGAAAAATCCATAAAAAAAAGTTCTTTTTTTAATTCATTCGAATCTGAATAAACTTTAAGTCCTTCGTAGCCAAACGACTCCAGGATAATTTCGTCAGTTAGAGGCTCTAATTTTTTTAAAGCCAGCGCATGATGACTGTAATAAACCAGGGCGGTATCCGCAGCCTGCATGGTTCCCTGGTATTGAATTAAAAATTCCTTTTTAAGACTGCTAAAAGTGTGCAACTCCATGCAGGCAACTATTTTTTGTTTGGGGAATTGATTTCTAACAGCTTCAATGGTTGCTTTCAATTTTGACGGCGAATGGGCAAAATCCTGATATATAGTCAGACTTTTGCTCTTACTTAAAAATTGCAATCTTTTTGCAGCTCCTTTAAAAGAACCGATGGCTCCATAAAATTCTTTTTCAGTAATACCAAGAAGTTTGCAAACCGCTAGAGCCCCGCTGATATTTTGCAGGTTGTGTTCACCAAAAATTGAAATAGGCCATTCACCATCCTTGGTTTTTAGCAAGGTTTTACTTTCGTCGATGCGATGCTCATGGGTTTGGTAGGGAAGCATCCGAATATTTTTTTTGCTCTGATTAACTAGGTGCTGCAACTGTTCATCGTCTTTAAAATAAATCAGTGAGCCATTGTCTTCAATTAAATCGATAAATTTTCGGAATTGTTCCACATACATATCAAAGGTTGGAAAAACATTGATGTGGTCCCAGGCAATTCCGGTAATCAGTGCAATGTGGGGTTTGTAAAGATGAAATTTGGGTCGTGGGTCAATGGGTGAGGTTAAGTATTCATCGCCTTCAAAAACAGCAATTTCAGCATCATCGTTAAAATCGACCATGGTTTCAAATCCTTCCAATTGAGCGCCAACCATGTAGTCGAATTTTCGGTTGGTTTGTTTGAGCACATGCATTATCATAGCGGTAGTGCTTGTTTTTCCATGGCTTCCACCAATTACTACCCGGGTTTTGTTTTGGCTTTGCTGGTATAAAAATTCGGGATACGAAAAAATAGGAATCTTTAATGTTTCGGCCTTAAGCAATTCGGGATTGTCGGCTTTTGCGTGCATTCCTAATACAATTGCGTCGATACCGGAATGAATTTTTTCGGGAAACCAGCCAATTTGCTCCGGCAGTAAGCCATAGTTTGCCAGTCGCGTTCGCGAAGGCTCGAATATTTCATCGTCGGAGCCGGTAATCACATCGCCTTTTTTATGAAGCGCAATGGCTAAATTGTGCATGGCGCTTCCGCCAATAGCTATAAAATGGTAATTCATGATGCAATTTTTTGTGAACACAAATATACAAAAGCCGTTTTAGTGAGCTTCGTTTTTATTTAGTTATTGTTTCCTGCGGTTTTGAATCGGCCAGTGAGTTTACTGATTGCTTATAAAGCTGATATTCATTCATCAGGGCATTATAAAGCATTTGAGCAATTATGTGTCCGCCTTTTCGGTTAAAGTGAATAAAGTCGGAGCTGGCCAAAGGAGGTTCGGCAAAAACCCAGCTGGGCATTGAGTTTCGTCCGCCCATAGCTTTGTACATATCCCAGAATGCGCATTCGGCATTTTTTGCTGCATTGTATTGAGCCTGTTTAACCAATTCCAGGTTTGGGTAGGTTTCGTAATAGTTTCCTTTTCGCTGCGACATGTCGCTTAAACCGATTACAAGAATGGGGGTGTGTGGCATTAAGGCTTTTAAATATTTTAATTGGCGGGTCATGATGCGTTCGTAATAATCGTAGCTTTTTACCCGGTGCGGCACAATATTAACTCCAAATTGTACGAGTAACAGACCCGGATTTAGCTGGGCAGTCATTTCCTTAAGCTGGGAATAATCGAGCCGTGTAAATTCAGTACCTGAACTTCCGCGGAAGGGTAGGTTGTCGACCGATACGCCGGAAGGAGCATCCAGAGCAATGCCGTAAACGTCGGGACTGGTGTTTCCTTCAAATTCCACGGTAAAGTTATTGGGTGGATTATCGAATTCCCATTGAATAGTTTGTGTTTTTGGGAACGAATCAATTTCCTGAAACCAGATTAGGCTGTCGTTTACAAAACCTTTTACAATTACCGAAGCATGGGTATGCTTGTAAAAAATACGGCAGCGGGTAAAATTGTTTACCGACCGGTAAGCCATGCCCGATTTGCTAAAGTTTAACGAAGCCTTATAAATTTGATTATCCGGTGAACTGTCTTGTTGGTAAGTGGTGTAGCGGGCCAGACTTCCCAATAAACCAAATTGCCGATGGGGTAGCAGGGTGTCGCGCTGGTAATAAACAGCATGTTTTATCCAGTTGGCCGATGCCTGATGAATAATCGATGAAGATTCGGCATGTCCCGGAATTGCAGGTAACAAGCCCGGGCCGCTTCCGCCAAATTGTTTTTGAAAGCGGTTCCTTAAGTATCCGGTAATGCGGTCACCTTCAATCTGACTGTCGCCATAATGCAGAATCCGCACCCGCTTTTTTGCGCTGTTATCAAGTTTCTTAAAAAAAGGATGGAGGTAAGTAAGGTTCTTATTGGGATACTCAATGGGTTGTATTTTCTGTCGCAGGCTCGATGCTTTAGCCCTGATGGTATCAACAGCTTCTTCTGTTTCAGTCTCGGGCAGACTTAAGGTGTCGGCTTTTATAATGGTTTGGTTTTCCTGAATAATGGTTTCAATATTGGCATAGTGAATGGTTTTGCTTTGAAGCTTATCCAGGTTAAAATGGAAACGCAGCGTGAAGTTTGAACCCAGAGGAATACCATCTTCCGGAAAAACAAAAGCCAAACTCAGCAGCAACAGCAGGCAGCCAACTAAAAAGAGAAGTATTTTGACCGGTTTCATGAGGTCCAAGATAATAATTTACCCGGAATAAGCGGAGTAGCTTTACTGCTAACTTTTGGTTTTAATTTTCAGCTTTTGACCTACCGAAATATTGCGGGCATTGTCGATACCATTCCATCGCATAATGTCGGTATCGGTAATTCCGGGATACAAGCGGGCAATGTCCCACAGGGTATCGCCACGTTTAACCGTGTAAAGTTCGTACTCACCGGGTTTTAGTTCTTCAACCGGAACCGGTTTTGTTTCTTTTACCGTTTTACCAATGCTTGCCTGCTTTTGGGCAAAACTCATGGTATTGATGTCGCGGTATTTGGATGCTTTGCTTTTGGCGATGTAAACCGCAAGCTTTTGTCCACTGCGTATGGTGTTACCGTGCAGGTAGTTCCAATACCTGAGGTCCGAAACGCCCACGCCGTACCATTGGGCAATAAAGCCCAGGTTATCGCCCGATTTTACCGTGTAAACCAGTTTTTCATGGTTGGCCGGAACGGCTCCCGGAGCTCCTGTGCTGTATTGTGGCGATTTGGATAAAGCCTCGGGATTAAAATAAATGGAGTCGTTATAGGCAACAATCGAATCCTGCAAGTCGATAAAACGTGTGGTTTCGGTAAACGGAAGTCGCAAGGCATAAGGTTTGGTGTTGCCGGGAATAATGTCGCGGCGGTATTGTGGGTTCAGACTGCGCAATTCATCAATCGGAATATTCATTACCTGGCTTATTTGCTCCAGGTGAATTTTTTCATTTATCATCAGGGTGTCGCAGCGAATGGGTAAGGCGCTTTGTTTCGGTCTTAAATTATGCTCTTCATAATGGTTCATTACGTAAGCCGCTGCAATAAAAGCAGGAACATAACCACGGGTTTCGCGCGGAAGCCGGTAATAAATATCCCAGTAATCTCTTTTGCCCCCGCTGCGGCGGATGGCTTTGTTTACATTTCCCGGTCCGCAATTATAGGCGGCAATTACCAACACCCAGTCGTGATAAATATCGTATAAGTCGAGCATGAATTCTACCGCAGCATAACTCGCCTTTATGGGATCGCGACGTTCGTCGACCATACTGTTTATTTCGAGCTTGTACATTTTTCCGGTATAATACATGAACTGCCACATACCTGTAGCACCCACTCTTGAAACCGCGTTGGGGTTTAATGCCGATTCAATTACCGGCAAATATTTTAATTCGAGCGGCATTCCTTTGGCATCGAGTATCTCTTCAAAAATGGGAAAGTAATAATCGGAAAGTCCCAGCATGTTTTCAACAAGGTCGCGGCGTTTGTTGGTATACATATGAATATAGTTACGCACAATGTTGTTGTACGATAATTCTATAATCATAGGCATGGCCGCCAGCCGGGCTTTGTAAACCGAATCGGTAAAAGCCGGTATAACCAGTGAATCGGGAAAATCTTCAACCACAAACGAGGTGTCATCGCCGGGCGAGAGTTGTTTGTTAAACCACAAACTTACCAAACTGTCGAGATTGTTTGTAGTCAGTGTTTTGTCCGACAGAACTGAATCGGTGGGCAATACTTCAGCCTTACTGGTTAAGTTTAGCAAAGCAAAAAGAGAGAATATAAGAAGTGGTTTAAGCATCATGTCGGGTAAAAGTTTAACTTTTAAATGAAATTAAAAACGAATGGCAAAGTTCACACCTAACGATGTTGTTGGCGTAGCGCCGGGAACTACCGGCATTACCGGAGCAATTGCAGGTTCTACACGCAGCGATAAATCTTCGCTCATATCAAAATCGAACAGGTGTGCATCCACATCGGCATCAAGAATTTGAATGACATATAAAATACCTATACTTATATACATTAAATCGCGGTAACGCCTCCAAACTTCTTTTTGTCGTTGAATATTGGCCTCCTGATACCTGGGGAAAGGGTCAACCAGTCCGGTTTCTCCGTCTTTAATCCGAATTTTAATGTTGTAAGCGTCTTTATATTTCTGATACACATAATTGTTGTAGTTGGCGTAATAAAGCAGGCCGCCAAATCCGGCATATATTATAGGTACTTTCCAGTATTTTTGATTGTAAATCTGGCCTAAACCGGGCACCAGTGCCGAAAGAAATGTGGCTTTATGCGGTGAATGAGTCCCGAGAAAAGTACTGTCGGGAGTCTGGTATTCGGCAGCAAATTGTGCCTGAGTGTTTTGAGCAACACCCAAAAGCAGCAAAAAAGACCACAGGATTAGCGCTTGCCGGCTAATCCTGTGATTTTTCGATAGCTTGTTTTCGGTATTAGGAATTTGTTTTGTCAAGGATAGCAATAATTCGTTCCAAATCTTCGTCTGATTTAAACGGTATAATTATTTTTCCATTGCCTTTGTCGCCTCTTTTAAATTCAATCTTTGTATTAAAGAAGCTGGCCAAATGCTTTTCTAAATCGTTGTAAGCTGTGGTTGCAGGTTCTTTCCTGGTTTTTTGTTCGGCTACATCGGGTGTTGTTTCTTCGGGTTCTTCTTTTATATTGCGAACCAGCTCTTCCACTTTACGCACCGAAAGCCCATCGTTAATTATTTGCTCAAAAAGATACAATTGGTCGTTGGCATCGTCCACATTAATTAAAGCCCGGGCGTGGCCCATCGAAAGCATTTTTTTACGGATGCCCAACTGTATTTCGGCCGGAAGTTTTAACAGACGCAGGTAGTTGGTTATGGTCGAACGTTTTTTACCCACCCGGTCGCTCATGCTTTCCTGGGTAAGTTTACATTCGTCGATAAGGCGTTGGTAACTGATGGCGATTTCGATAGCATCCAAATCTTCGCGTTGAATGTTTTCTACCAAAGCCATTTCAAGCATTCCCTGATCGTCGGCGGTACGCACATAGGCTGGAATTGCCTTAAGCCCTGCTATTTGTGAAGCCCGGAACCGGCGTTCGCCGGAAATAAGCTGGTATTTGTTGTCGCCTACTTTACGAACAGTGATGGGTTGAATGATACCTATCTGTTTTATTGATTCGGCCAGCTCGTTTAATGCTTCTTCATCAAATTCGGTTCGGGGCTGAAAAGGATTGGTTTCGATGTATTGTATTGAAATCTCGTCGATCGACGAATTTCTGGAGCCATCGTTCCTCACATTTCCGGCATCCTCAATCAAGGCGCCAAGGCCTTTTCCTAAAGCATTTCGTTTTACTGCTGACATGGTATGTTATTCAATTGTTTTTGATTCGTTGTCGATTGTGGTCAGGTTGTTTTTTTGCAATACTTCGCGTGCCAGGTTCAGGTAATTGGTCGATCCGTTCGAAGTGGCATCGTAAAGCACAATGGGTTTTCCGTAACTTGGGGCCTCGCTCAGCTTAACATTTCGGGCTACCAGGGTTTCGAACACCATGTCTTCGAAATGGCGACGTACTTCTTCAACCACCTGATTCGATAACCTTAAACGCGAATCGTACATGGTGCAAAGGAAGCCTTCAATCTGGAGTTCCGGATTCAAACGGTTTTGAATAATTTTAATGGTATTCAATAGTTTTCCTAATCCCTCAAGGGCAAAATATTCACATTGTACCGGAATTATAACCGAGTCGGCTGCGGTAAGCGCGTTTACGGTAATTAAACCCAACGAAGGAGAACAGTCGATTAAAACAAAATCGTACTTGTCGCGAACCTTATCGAGAACTCCGCGCATCATCTTCTCGCGATTGGGTTGTTCCAGCATTTCAATTTCAGCACCTACCAGGTTGATGTTCGAGGGGAGAATCTCCAATCCTTCAATTTCAGTTTGAAGCAGGTTGTTGGTTGGGTCTGCATCGTCAACTAAACACTCATACAAGCCAACCTTAATGTTATTTACATCGAATCCAAAACCCGATGAGGCATTACCCTGTGGATCGGCATCTACCAATAAGACTTTATACTCAAGTACTGCCAGACTGGCGGCAAGATTAATAGCTGAAGTAGTTTTTCCTACTCCTCCTTTTTGGTTTGCCAATGCAATAACTTTAGCCATATGTATTTATGTTTTATATGTTTCAAAAACCCGATTCTAATAATATACCCTATTGAAATTTAGAAACTTAACTGTTTGTGGTGTTTGCTAAAAATCAGGTGCAATTTAATGAAAAATATTAGAAATTACCGAGTCCTTATTTTTAGCCTGCCAATATGCTAAAAAAAACCGAAGTTTCAAATGAGCCATCCCATTTGTAATCTATTATTTACCCTGTTAACAAAAAACTACAATTCGGTCTCCGGAGTCTTTTTGTCTTTTAAACTTCCTTCGAAAATGGAATATTTACGAAAGGTGCATTCCAGGGGACCATTAAAAAGTTTAATCTTTTTTTCAGGTTTTAAACCAACAAACTTCATTACGTCGGCGTTGCTGCCAATTATCCACGAGGTAAATCCGGTAAACTCGAGCTTGAGTTTATCGCCAATCTTCTGGTAAAACATTTGTAAGTCGTCGGGTTGCAGACGCTCACCGTAGGGAGGATTGGTAATCAGGAACCCAGTGTCTGATTGCGGTTTTAAATCGAAAAAGTTCATGGGTTTGATGCTTATTTTTTTGCTCAGGAAAGCTTCTTTTATGTTTTGCTCGGCAATTTTAATGGCTGCCGGTGAGATGTCGGAACCCAGAATCTGGTGTTTAAATTCCGGCGTTTCGAACTGCTCTTCGGTAATAGCTTCGAAAAGGTCGGCATCGAAATCTTTCCAGCTTTCGAAACCAAATTTCTGGCGGTAGGTTCCGGGCGCAATGCCATGGGCTAACATGGCGGCCTCGATAAGAATGGTTCCCGATCCGCACATGGGATCGTAAAAGTCACAATCCCTGTTCCATCCCGACAGTTTTATCATTCCGGCAGCCAGCACTTCGTTAATGGGCGCTTTGGTAGTGGCTAAACGGTAACCCCTTTTAAACAGCGGGTCGCCCGAGCTGTCGAGCAGCAAATCGCACTGGTTTTCGGTAATGTGAATATGTATCTTTAAATCGGGTTCCTGGGTGTTCACATCGGGACGTTTGTCCTGCCTGCGGCGGAACTGATCGACAATGGCATCTTTAACTTTAAGCGAAACATAGCGTGAGTGCTTAAAGGTTTTTGAAAAGGTAACGGCCGTAACCGAGAGGGTTTCGTCAACGCTCATGTACTGGCTCCAGTTTATACGTCCCACCTCTTTGTAAAGCGCATCCTCATTGGCGGCGCGAAACCGGGCTATGGGTTTTAATATGGCAATGGCCGTGCGCAAATGGTAGTTGGCACGGTACATCATGGCTTTATCGCCATCGAAGAGTACGGCGCGGTTTTGTTTTTCAACATTTTGTGCGCCAATTTGCTCTAATTCTTCAGCCAAAACATCCTCTAAACCTAGAAATGTCTTAGCAACAAACCGAAAGTTTTCTGCAGTTGTATCCAAAGTATCTTGTATTTAAATCGACTGCGAAGAAACAAAAATCCGCTTTTTGTAACAAGTAAAGCCCCGCTTTTAATTACGGCATGGCTCATATTAATATTTGATATACATGAGGCTTTTGTTAAGGCAGTACACTAAGGCGCTCTGAATTTATCGGGCTGACTGCCGGCCGGCATCTTTTTAACCGTGTTTTTACCTGTTGGCATCGGCTTGTTGTAAAACATTAGCCGCTGGTTTTGCTTAGCAGCCCTTATTTAGTACTGCATAGTCCGAAAAAACAATGTGCAGCACTGTTCAACAACATGGCATTTTATCGGGAAAATCGTTTCATAATTTGTGCTAAACCGTAATTTAGCTTGGCGGAATTTTGAATCAGGGAGCAGACCATAAAACCATAAGCCTTTACTGGTAAAATTCACTGTAGAACCAACAACAGCAGTAAGTATAAGAAATTAACAATAAATTGAAAACATTAAAAAAGCAATAAGATGAAGAAAGTATTGATATTAGGCTCGGGAATGGTAGCCGGTCCCATCATTCATTATTTATTAAACCGGAACTATTTTGTAACCGTAGCCTCGAACACACCCGACCGGGCACGTGAACTGATAAACAACGCGCCCCGGGGCAATGCCGTTAGCTGGAGTGCCGACGAACCCGAAAAGCTCGATGGTTTTATTGCCGAGGCCGATTTGGTGGTTAGCCTGTTGCCCTTTGGTTTCCACGTGATGGTGGCCAAAAAATGCATTGCCCACAAAAAAAATATGGTGACTACCTCATACGTAAAACCCGAGATGTATGCCCTCGACGAACAGGCTAAAAAAGCCGGCATCCTTATATTGAACGAATGCGGTCTCGACCCCGGAATCGATCACATGTCGGCTAAGCGCATTATCGACACCGTGCATGGCTTTGGCGGACGAATAAAGGAATTTTACAGCATCTGCGGCGCACTGCCCGCACCCGAAAGTTCGCACGACAACCCCTTCAGGTACAAATTCTCGTGGAGCCCCAAAGGCGTTGTGCTGGCCGGTAACAACAACGCATCGTACCTGCGGCACGGAAAGAAAGTGCAGATTCCTACCGAAAAACTTTTTACCGATACTTTTACTGTGAAAGTACCCGGTGTTGAAGAACTGCAAGTGTATCCCAACCGCGACTCCCTGCCTTACATCGACCTGTACGGCATTCCCGAAACCGAAACCATGTACCGGGGAACTTTCCGCTACAAAGGCTGGTGCGAAGCGCTGAATGCATTGAAGCGTTTAAAACTCACCCTGCCCGAACCGCAGGACTTTACCGGAATGAGCTACGCGCAAATGATAGCCAGGCAAATAAATGCCAAAAACACCAAAGATATTAAAAAGCAGGTGGCTGCCTTTTTGGATGTGGCTGAAGACAGCGTGGCTATTGAGGCCATGGATTTTCTTGGTTTGTTTGCCGATGCGCCCATGAACCGGAAAATGGACTCTGCCTACGAGATTGTTTCCGACCTTATGATTGAACGCATGATGCTGCCTGCCAACGAGCGCGATATGGGCGTGATGCTCCACGTGTTTGTGGCCGAATATCCCGATGGCCGGAAAGAGGTTATTAAGTCGAAGCTATTGGATTACGGAATTCCCGGAAAAGACACCTCCATTGCCCGAACGGTGGCGCTGCCTGCGGCTTGCGCGGTGCGCATGATTCTCGACAACGAGATTGAAGTTACCGGAGTGCACATTCCCGTAATTCCCGAGATATACAATCCCATCATGCTCGAATTGGAGAATTTGGGCATCGAAATGGTTGAGGAATACGGCCTGCCGCTAAGCGAAACCATTGTGTAAGTCGGTGGTAAATAGTGGTATTTGGCGTAATAGCTACTTCTGCGGAACCGGGGTTTGTAACAAAAATGAAATTTTTTTTCAGAAAAAGTTTCTGAATTTAAATTTTATTCGCTAACATTGGTTTTTCAATCATAAGAAATTATACAGAAGATCTCTTGCCAATTTATAAAAAACCTTTCGGAATCGCCATCCGGAGGGTTTTTTTTTGTGCTTTTGCCCGTTGGTTTTAACAGCCCTTATTTTTTGTGATTATTATAAGCTTCGGCTGAATTGTGCCTTACTTACTTCGTACTGAAGCTGTTTACCCGGCTTAAACAATATCCGGAGCCCTTTAATATCGTAAAGCGTAGCTTGTTGTTTTTATAGGAACATGCTTATGTTTGACTTTAAGCGCTTCGGTGAATCATTCCTGTAGTCGGTTTACATGGGTGCGGTTGTTCCGGGCCTGGTCTGTGTAAATCTGTGTCCATCTGTGGTGAAGTGTTTCCACCACCCGCAAGAGCGTTGCCTGAGTACACCGCTTTAGCCCTTGTGGTTGCCTCCCAGCGGGTGCGCAAAGCGCAGCACGTCGTCGCGGGTAATTTTTTTGTCGCAGAGAATCAGCAGCCGTTCCATTACGTTGCGGAACTCCCTGATGTTTCCCGTCCAGTTAATTTGCTGTAGTTCCTCCAGTGCAGCCGGTTCAATGGGAACCTTAGCGCTTCCGTATTCGCTGCATATTTGCTCAATAAAATGTTCGGCCAGCAGGGGAATATCTTCCAAACGTTCGTTCAGGGTGGGAACCGGAATCAGGATAACACTGAGCCGGTGGTACAGGTCTTCGCGAAAGCGTTTGTTCTTTATTTCTTCCTCCAGATTTTTGTTGGTAGCAGCAATTATCCGCACATCAACATTAAGGTCTTTATCGGCGCCCACGCGGGTAATCTTGTTTTCCTGCAAGGCCCGCAATACTTTGGCCTGGGCCGGGAGGCTCATGTCGCCAATTTCGTCGAGGAAGAGGGTTCCGCCCTCGGCCTGCTCAAACTTTCCTTTGCGCTGCTTGATGGCCGAGGTAAAAGCGCCTTTCTCGTGGCCAAATAGTTCGCTTTCGATGAGTTCCGACGGGATGGCGGCACAGTTCACCTCAATAAAGGGACCACTGGCCCGCTGGCTCTTATCGTGGATAAGCCGGGCCACCACTTCTTTTCCGGTGCCGTTTTTACCGGTAATCAGCACGCGGGCATCGGTGGGAGCCACCCGGTCTATCAGGTCGCGTATCTGTTGCAGGGCTTTCGACTCGCCGACCATGGCGTAGGCCTTGCTTATTTTGCGGCGCAGGGTTTTGGTTTCGGTAATCAGGCTGGTTTTGTCGGTGGCGTTGCGCAGGGTAACCAGCAGGCGGTTCAGGTCGAGGGGTTTCTCAATAAAATCGTAAGCTCCCATCTTTACGGCTTTAACAGCCACATCAACGGTTCCGTGTCCCGATATCATCACCACCTGCACTTCGGGGTAGCTGGCGTTAATCTTTTCAAGTACCTCGATGCCGTCCATTTCGGGCATCTTAATATCGAGCAATACGGCATCGAAACTTTGGTTTTGGAGCTGTTCGAGTCCCTCCATACCATTAGCTGCCAGCACCACCTCGTGCTTTTCGTATTCCAGAATGTCTTTCAGGGTATTGCGGATGCTTTTTTCGTCGTCGATTACCAGTATTTTCGCCATAATTATTGGATTAAAAGTTGCCGGGCCACGCCTTCTTTAAGCGAATAAGCCGATTGAATAATTTGATTTACCCCGGTGCGTTCGAGCACCAGCCGGGTAAAAATGGAGGCCATTACAATGGTGTCGACCCGCAGGGCTTCCATGCCGGGAATCATTAGCCGGTCGCTGCGCTTGCTGGCTGTAATAAGCCGGTAAATGCGCTGAAACTGTTTCAGGCTAATCTCGTTACTAAGTCGGGTTTTGTCGAGCGGCAGTCCGGTAAGCTCGTAATGGAGCATGTCGGCAAAGGTATCGAAGGCTCCCGATGAACCCACCAGTTTGCTTACCCCGTGGGTGTTAACAGCCCCGAACAGGGGTTCGAGTTCCTTTTCGAGGTAGCTGTTTATTTGGGCAATCTGCTCCGGGGTAATGGGGTCCGAAGGTTTGAAACGTTCGAGCAGCCGCGCCCCGCCTAAGGCAAAACTTTCTTTCCAACTGATGCCGTCTTTATTGGCTATGATGAGCTCGTTGCTTCCTCCGCCAATATCGAGTATCAGGTAGTTTTCGTCGGTAAAAGGTATCGCCTGACTTACACCATAATATATATATTCAGCTTCCTGCGCTCCCGAAATGGGTTCAATACAAATGTTGAGGTCTTTGGCAATCTTTGTGATAAAAGCATCAGAATTACTGGCCGAACGAATGGCCGAGGTGCCAAAGGCTATCAGCTTTTCGCATTTGAACTGACGCACCAGATCGCTAAAGTCGCGCAATACGCCGTAAGCCCGGGCAAAAGCCTTGTCGGAGATGTATCCGTCGTTAATGCCTTCCTGCCCAAGCATTACTGCCGATTTGGTATTCAATAATACCTGAAGATCCTGTTTTGCTGCTGCATTTACTATTAATAAGTTAAACGTATTGGTTCCCAAATCGATGATTGCGGTCCTCATGTTATTAGTTTTTGTACGTAAGCCATTTCCAAAGCTCTTTCCAACTGGTTTTTTTACCGTACATAAGAATACCGGTGTGGTAAACCTTAGCGGCCATCCAGGTAAAGAACACAAAGGTACTAATTAACAATAAAGCCGACAAGATTATTTGTTCATAAGGCACGCCAAAGGGAATACGGGCCATCATTACCACGGGCGAGGTAAAGGGAATCATGCTGAACCAGAAGGCCAGGGGGCTTTCCGGGTTCTGAATTACGTTTACCATTGCTATTATGGCAATAATCATGGGCAGGGTTATGGGCAGCATAAACTGCTGGGTGTCGGCTTCGCTGTCGACTGCCGAACCAATGGCTGCAAACAGGGAGGCGTACAAAAAGTATCCGCCAAAATAAAAAATAAGGAAAGTAAACAGAATTATCCCGAAGTTAATATCGTCTAAAGCGCCCAACATGTTCGAGAGTTCGGTGTTCAGGTCGTCCGAAGCGGGAACCTGGGCTTGCATTGAACTGCCGGTTTCCATAAAATTCTCAACAGGGGCATTTTTGCTGAGTTCTTTTACGTCGGGCATTACCAATGGAATAACCGTAGCGTAAATAGCCATGGTGAGCACGCCCCAAAGCAGAAACTGGGTAAGTGCAACCAAACCTACGCCGAGAATTTTCCCCATCATCAGTTGGAAAGGCTTAACCGAGGAGATAATTACCTCGATAATGCGGTTGGTTTTTTCCTCGATAACCCCTCGCATTACCTGCGAGCCGCTGAAAAAGATGGTAAAGTAAACCAGAAAACCCATCAGGTAGCCCATTATCATGGCCAGGTTAAAGTTGTTTACTTTTTCCTCACCGGTTTTCGAGAGTTTTACCGAGCGGATGGATATATTTGTTTTTACTGCAGCCAGCACGCCTTCTTCAATGCCAAAGGCTTTCAGCTTGTCGCGCTCAAGCCGCTTTTCAATAGCGTTCGATATATGCATTTGCACACCCAGGCTGGGCGATTTGTCGGAATACAGATGCACCGCATTGGGCGAATTGGCCACCACATGGCTTATGTAGAGCAATGCGTAATACTTGCTTTCGAGAAAGTGATCCTTGTGGTATTGAATATCGGCGTTGGGCAGGTATTCAAACTTAATGTATTCGGTTTCGGGGAATTCGCCCAGCATAATGTGCGAGCTGTCGGCAACGGCAATAATCTTTTCTTCTTTGTCTTCCATTTGGGCAATCCAGGCCGGGGTAATCATTAATCCGGCAAAGAACAGGGGCCCCAGGATGCTCATAATAAGGAACGATTTTTTGCGGACCCGGGTCAGGTATTCACGTGATATGATGATGGCTATTTTGTTCATAGTATTCTTTTTTTGCAGTAAGTATTAAACAGTTTCTCTTGGGTTGGTGGCGTCGTTTTGCACCACACGGATAAAGATGTCGTCCATGCTGGGGATTACCTCGTTAAACGAGCGTATGGTAACTTTTTTCATCAGCAGCGAAAGGAATTCGTTATTGGAGTAATTGTTATGGAGCTCTACTTTAAGGTATTTGCGCTCCGGGTTCTCAACATGTTCGAGTATGCTGAAATTGTCGGAAGCCAAGCGATCGATATCGGCAAATTCGCCCTGGTATGCGCATTCGAACTGGTGCAGTTTAAAGTCCTGCTTAATTTGCGCCACTGAGCCACCGAGAATTTTCTGCGATTTGTTTATCAGGGCAATGTTGTCGCATATTGCCTCGACCGAAGCCATGTTGTGGGTTGAGAAAATAACGGTAGCGCCCTTGCTTTTAAGGTTTAGAATCTCCTGTTTCAACAGATTGGCATTGATGGGGTCGAAGCCGCTGAACGGCTCGTCGAAGATTAGTAATTCGGGCTCGTGCAGAATGGTTACAATAAATTGTATCTTCTGTTGCATCCCCTTCGATAGTTCTTCCACTTTTTTATTCCACCAGGGCAGAATGTCGAACTTGTCGAACCAAAGCTTTAGTTTTTTAATGGCATCGGGGCGCGACAAGCCTTTTAACTGCGCCAGATAAATGGCCTGGTCGCCTACCTTCATCTTTTTATACAGGCCACGTTCTTCGGGCAGGTATCCAATATTATATACATCGTTTGCTTTCAGGGGCCGCCCTTTAAACCATACCGAACCACTATCGGGTGCAGTTATCTGGTTAATGATTCGGATAAGGGTGGTTTTTCCGGCACCATTGGGACCCAGCAAACCGAATATCTGGCCCTGGGGAACCTGAATGCTTACTTTGTTTAATGCCAGGTGATTGGCAAACTGTTTGGTAACTTCTTCTGTTTTAAAAATATCCATAGATGCGGCGTGTTTCAATTAATGGTAATTAGTCGGCTAATTTATTAAAGGTTACAGAAAAACAATACAAATAAGGGCAGCAATTTTTACTTCGTATCGTTGCCTAAAGAAATACAGGCATTTGGCCACCCTTACTTAAGTTATTATAAAAAAGCCCGATGAGCTTATTTTAGGACCATTACCTATGGGCTTTTATATTTTGTAATCTGCCCGCTAAAATCCTTCCTCTTTTAAAAAAAAACAATATATTTGCGCGATTATCGATTAAGATAAGGTGTAAATAAGACAAATCAAATAAAATACAGACAAATGCAGAATAAAGGAGCTATTAGACTTGTTGCTATTATGTTTGCGCTGGTATCTGCGTACCAGCTTTTTTTTACTGTTAAAACAGCACAAGTAGAGAAGGATGCAAGAGAATACGCTCAAGGTGACAAACTGAAAGAAGTTATGTATCTTGACTCGATTGCAACCAAACCGGTTTACAACTTTTTTTGGATTAAAGAGTTCACTTACCGTGAGTGTAAAGAGCGCGAAATAAACCTGGGTCTTGACCTTAAAGGCGGTATGAACGTGATTCTTGAAGTTTCGGTAGTTGACGTGGTTCGTTCGTTGTCGAACTATAGTGACGATGCTACTTTTAATAAAGCCATTGAAATTGCCCGCCAAAGGCAGGTAAGCGACGGACAGGCTAATTTTGTAAGCTTGTTTGGTCAGGCTTTTCAGGAATTGGATCCCAATGCCCAGCTGGCTGCTATCTTTAATACCATCGAATTAAAAGATAAAGTTAACTTCTCATCGACCAACGAAGAAGTTTTGGATGTGATTCGTATGGAAGCCGAGTCGGCTATCAGCAATTCGTTTAACATTCTTCGTAACCGTATCGATAAGTTTGGGGTAACCCAGCCAAATATTCAGCGACTGGGTAACTCAGGCCGTATTCTGGTTGAACTTCCCGGGGTTAAAGATCCCGAGCGGGTACGTAAACTGCTTCAGGGAACAGCTAACCTTGAGTTCTGGGAAACTTACGACAACACCGAATTGGTTCAGCAATTGTATGCGGCCAACGACAAGATAAAAGAAATTAACGAGGCTAAAAAAGCCCTCGAAACCAAAGAAGAAACCGTAGTTGAAACTGCTCAAACTGAAGCAGCTCCCGAGCTTACTCCACAGGACGAAGCCGACGAAGCCCTTTCGTTAATCGATCAGTTGGAAAGCGATTCAACCGCTGTGGATACTACCATGGGTGCCAATATGGCTCAGGATTTCCCGCTTTTCTCGGTATTACAGCCGCGTTTCTCGCGCGACAACCAGCCCTTGCCTGGTGCCGCTATTGGTATTGCTCACTTTAAAGACACCAATAAGGTAAACGATTACCTGGCTTTGCCTCAGGTAAAAGCTTTATTCCCACGTAACCTGAAATTGTTATGGGGCGTTAAAGCCATCGATACTGAAGAACAGTTTTACGAATTGTACGCTATTAAAGTAACCAGCCGCGACGGCCGTGCTGCTTTGGAAGGCGATGTAATTACCAATGCCCGTAAAGAGTACGCTCAGGGCCGTGGTGATGCTGAAGTATCGATGAGTATGAATGCCGAGGGTGCCAAAGTATGGGCCCGTTTAACCGGAAATAACGTAGGACGCGCCATTGCTATTGTGCTCGATAACTACGTATATTCTGCTCCCAATGTGAATCAGGAAATTAAAGGCGGACGTTCTTCCATCACCGGTGGATTTACCGTAACTGAAGCTGAAGATTTGGCAAACATTCTGAAGTCAGGTAAAATGCCTGCTCCGGCAAAGATTGAACAGGAAACCATTGTAGGACCTTCGTTGGGTAAAGAAGCCATCGAAAAAGGTATGTGGTCGTTTGTGATTGCCTTTGTGATTGTGTTGCTGTTTATGATATTCTATTACTCATCGGCTGGTTTTGCTGCTAACCTGGCCCTGATAACCAACGTGTTCTTTATTATGGGCGTGCTGGCATCGTTGGGGGCTGTACTTACCCTGCCCGGTATTGCCGGTATTGTGCTTACCATTGGTATGGCTGTTGATGCGAACGTTCTTATCTTTGAGCGTATCCGCGAAGAGCTTGCTGCCGGAAAAGGCATTAAGCTGGCCATTAAAGACGGTTATGGAAACGCGTACTCGGCCATTATCGACTCGAACTTAACAACCTTAATTACCGCCTTTATCCTGGGTTATTTTGGAAAAGGTCCTATCCACGGATTCGCCATTACTTTAGGAATCGGTATCTTATCATCGTTATTCTCGGCTATCTTTATTACCCGTTTTGTTTTTGAACGCACTTTAGCTAAAAATAAAGAACCTAAGTTTGCCACCAAAATTTCTGAGGGCTTCCTTAAAAATACCAAAATCGACTTCCTGGGTAAGCGTAAAGTATTTTATGTTATCTCATCTGTTTTGATTTTAATAAGCATTGGTTCCTTAGCTACCCGCGGATTAAACCAAAGTATCGACTTTACCGGAGGTAGAACCTATGTTATCCGTTTCGACGAAGCTGTGAATACAGTGGATGTGCAAAGCGCCTTAATGGCCGAACTGGGAACAACCCCTGAGGTAAAAACCTATGGTGAAGCTAATCAGGTAAAGATTACCACCAAATATCTGGTCGATGCCGAAGTGGCTCCCGAAGCCGATGTGACTATGGCTGCTGAACACCTTACCGGCGACCAACCCGATGTGGACGATGTGGTGGAAGTAAAATTATTTACAGCACTTAAAAAAGGCCTGTTCCTTTCTGAAGAATTAAGCTTTAAAGAATTTATTTCGGAATACCGGATGAGTTCTGAGAAAGTAGGGCCAACCATTGCCGGCGACATTAAGCGTTCTGCTGTGTATTCTGTGGTATTTGCGCTTATTGCCATCTTCCTTTACATCCTGTTCCGTTTCCGTAACTGGCAATATGGTATGGGTGCGGTAGTTGCCCTGATTCACGACGTTACCATAATTCTGGGTCTGTATTCGTTAACTTACAGCATTATGCCTTTCTCCATGTCGGTCGACCAGGCCTTTATAGCGGCCATTCTTACGGTGGTGGGTTACTCCATTAACGATACCGTGGTGGTGTTCGACCGTATCAGGGAATACCTGCTGCTGTACTCAAAACGCGATCGGAAAGAGATTCTGAATGTGTCGTTAAATAGTACTTTGAGTCGTACCTTTATGACCTCGTTAACTACCTTCCTGGTATTGCTTGCCATCTTTATCTTTGGTGGTGAAGTAATCCGCGGATTTGTATTTGCCATACTGGTAGGTATTGTTGTAGGTACTTATTCGTCACTGTTTGTGGCAACCCCGGTGGTTTACGACACCATGCGTCGCAGCGAAAAGAAAAAACGTTAAAAGCGACAAACAGGTTTGCCTGTTTGCTTTAACTTATAGAATAGCCCGGCTTGTCCGGGCTATTTTCTTTTGGTATAAGCGCCATGCCGCTCCCTATCGGTGCAATTGAAATATTGATTTACAGAAAAAACAGACCGATGCTTTTACCAGCCATGGAATCTGACCAATAGTTTATATATTTACTTTTTATTTAAACCGCATGCAATGATTCGTATTGAGAATATCCATAAATCGTTTGGTGCCGTTGAGGTGCTAAAAGGAATTGACTTACAGATTGAAAAAGCCGAGATTGTTTCGATAGTGGGCAAGAGTGGCGCTGGTAAAACCACGCTCCTGCAAATTATAGGAACTCTTTTAAAAGCGGACTCAGGCCTGGTTACCATTAATGGTACCGAAGTGAGCCGGCTGAAGGAAAAGGCGCTCTCGAAATTCCGTAACCGCAACCTGGGGTTTGTTTTTCAGAACCATCAGCTGTTACCCGAGTTTACTGCGCTCGAAAATGTGATGATTCCCGGCCTTATAGCCCAGCATTCGCGTAAAAGCCTGGAGCAAAAAGCCAAAGAAGTATTGGAGTTTTTAAGTCTGGGGCACCGCATGGAGCACAAACCCAAAGAGCTTTCGGGTGGCGAACAGCAGCGTGTGGCCGTAGCACGGGCTTTAATAAACGACCCCGAGGTTATTCTTGCCGACGAACCCTCAGGCAACCTCGACACCCAGAATAAGGAAGAGTTGCATCAGTTGTTCTTTACCCTGCGCGACACTTTTCATCAAACCTTTATAATTGTTACCCACGATATGGCTCTGGCCAAAATGAGCGACCGCACCGTAACCATGCAGGACGGAAAGATTCTGAACTCATAAACCGCTTGGTATTCAGGTAGCGCTTTACTATTTTAACCGGAAGAACAAATGGCTTTATCCGGGTATATGCTTTGGTACTCACGAAGATTTCTAAAACAGGTACGTACCTGTTTTAATTTAAGCACGTGCCTGTTTTAATTCAGGTACGTACCTGATTTAATTTAAGCAAGTACCTGTTTTGATTCAGGTACGTACCTGTTTTCATTTTGGTTCTTATGTGTTTTCAATTTGGTACGTACCTGTTTTCATATAGGTACTTACCCAATTCAAAATAGGTACTTACCTTTTTTAAAAAGATCACGATCTTTTTAAAAAAAGTCCTGACTTTGTAAAAGGGTGTTTTATTGTTGGTTTTTTAATAGAACAGGTGAACGTATCCGGGCACTTTAAACTCGCGTCCGTCCCAGCCCTGAGCCAGAATCACATAATAATAGACTCCGGGTTTGGCCATTCCGCCAAGTCGGGTATTGCCGTCCCAGCCCTGCACGCCATCTTCGGTCCAGCTTCCATCTTCGTCTTCGTACTCGTAAACCTTATTTCCCCAGCGGTTGTAAATTTTTATGGAGAAATACTTTACGGAAACCGGAAGTGCTTTATCGAGAAAGTAGAAAGTGGGGCTGTTTCCTGCGGTGCTCATGGGATTAAATACATTGGGCAGCATCTCACGCCTGGAGGGAAACTGTGTGGTATCAACAATCACAAAATCAATTTTGCGGATGGTGTCCATGCAACGGTCGTTGTTGGCATTGTAAATGGGTCCCCAGGCAAAAAGTTTCACATCGTAGCCCTCTTTGTATTCCACATCCGACTCGGGGTTGTAAACCGGTGCCGGGTGAATGTAATAGATGGAATCGATGGGTTCGTAGCTTTCCGATACAGCCAGCAGGGTATCGGCCTCGTCGCGCTGCCACAACGGATGGTTGTAAAAGTGCCAGCGGAACAATTCCCCGTTTCTGGTATCGTTAACAAACCATACACCGTGCGGAGCTTCGGGTCTTACCGTGTCTCTGGCAGTGCTTGAGCCTTCGGAACCGCTTAAGGCGATGCCTTTAAAATTAGGTTTTACTGCGCGGATAATGGGATAACCGTCGCGATCGGTTTTGTATTCGTCAATGGTGTTCGAGAACGAACGGGAATAGTTTAGCGCATCGGTAATGGTGGCAGTGAAAGTAACCGATTCAACCGGAGCCTTAACCCGGGGCGCTGCTATAGAGGGAATGTAGGAATAATAATCCGAATCTGTCGTCCATTTCAGGCTGGCGCTGTTGGTAAAAGTTAGCGGGCTAAAGTCCACCAGATCGAAATAACGAAAGGTGTTTTCAAAAAGGGTGTCGGCCCGCAGTTCCAATTCTTCACATGAGGATTGGGTTACCCTGATGTCGGTAATTTTAAAATCTTCGATAAATAACCAGGCAACAAAAGTGGTATCAATGGTAAGGGCGTCGTTGTTCAGTCGAACCTTGTATCCACCCTGAATATTTGTTTTGTATGTTGATGCAGCCACCGCCGTTTCCCGGGAAAGGGAATCGAATTGCAGGGTGTTTTCGTTCAGGTAGTACCAGGTAACATCCACTGTCGGTTTTCCGGGGAGTGAGGCTTTCAACTGGGCTTCAATCTCAAAGCCGTTGTTATCGGGCGAGTAAATAATATAAATGGTATCTGTACCCAATGTTTCTGTGTTAACATAGTTGGTTGGGGTAAGCGAATTATAATTGCTGACGACCAACTGGGCGTGGCCTTTGTGCATACCAAAGCCCGAGATCAGCATCAGCGCAAGCACAAATACAATTACTTTTGCCGGCATCGAAGGTTTATTTTTGATGTATAATAAATTCATTACTTACTATAACTTTTAAAAAGCTACAATATTATAAAATATTCGCGGTTTAAGGGCTTTTGTGGTGCATTTGTTTTAACGATTCTGAATGCCGGTTTATTTCGTTCAGGCCGGAAAAGCCCGATAATTTTATTCACAGGGGCAGATTGTACTTTTATTAGCTGGGGTAATTAGCTACTTTTGTAAGCTAAAATTCACGGCATGCAAAATTACTTGGATGATTTAAATGAGGCGCAGCGCGAAGCAGTTCTGGCCAAAGACGGGCCATCGCTTGTGGTGGCCGGGGCCGGTTCGGGCAAAACCCGGGTGCTGACTTACCGCATTGCCCATTTGCTGGCATCGGGTGTGGCTCCCTGGCATATTCTGGCGCTTACTTTTACCAATAAAGCAGCGCGCGAAATGAAGGAGCGTATTGGCCGGGTGGTTGGCGATGAACTGGCCGTTAGTCTGTGGATGGGAACCTTTCACTCCATTTTCAGTCGCATCTTACGAACCGAAGCCGAACTGCTTGGTTTTCCCTCGGCTTTTACCATATACGATACTACCGATTCAAGAAGCCTTATCAAGTCGATAATCAAAGAACTGAAACTCGACGACAGCGCGTACAAACCGGCCGGAGTGCTGGCACGTATTTCCATGGCCAAGAACAGCCTGATTACTGCTGCGGCTTATAAAGCCAGTGCCCCGGCCATTGAAGCCGACCGCATGAGCAAGCGGCCCGAAATTTTCCGTATTTACGAACTGTATTCGGCCCGCTGTAAGCAGTCTGGAGCTATGGATTTCGACGATTTGCTGCTTTATACCAACGTGTTGTTTCGCGATCATCCGGCCGTGCTCGAAAAGTATCAGCAGAAGTTTAAATACATTTTGGTCGATGAGTACCAGGATACCAACGTGTCGCAATACCTGATCATAAAACGGCTGGGACAGCAACACAACAATATTTGTGTGGTGGGCGACGATGCGCAAAGCATTTATTCGTTCCGGGGCGCTAAGATTGAAAACATACTCAATTTTAAAAACGATTACCAAAACCACCACCTGTTTAAACTGGAACAGAATTACCGGTCGACCCAAACCATTGTGAATGCTGCCAACAGTCTGATAAAAAAGAACGAAAAGCAGATTCCCAAAGAGGTGTATTCCGAAAACGACGAAGGGGAACTGATACAGATTCTGGACGCTTACACCGATAACGAAGAAGGTTACCTGGTGGTTAACAGTATTTTCGATCAGATAGCCAACAAGCAATTACGCTTCGACGATTTTGCCATTCTTTACCGGACCAATGCCCAGAGTCGTATTTTTGAAGAAGCCCTGCGTAAACGTAACATGCCTTACAAGATTTATGGTGGCCTGTCGTTTTATCAACGGAAAGAAGTGAAAGATTTGATTGCTTACTTTCGTTTGGTGGTAAATCCCAACGATTCGGAGGCCCTGAAACGGGTTATAAATTATCCGGCACGGGGAATCGGAGCCACCACAGTGGGCAAAATTGAGGAAGCTGCTGCCCGGTTTAATCTGAGTATGTGGAGTATTGTGGTGAATCCCGGTGCTTTTTCGCTCGATGTGAATAAGGGAACCCAAAACAAATTACAGGGCTTTAAAGAACTGATTGAGAAGTTTCAGGCCTTGCAGGAAAGCAACGACGCCTACGATCTGGCTCGTTTGGTAGCCTCCGATACCGGGGTGATGAAAGAACTTTACAACGGAAACACCCTCGAAGAGCGCACCAAATACGAGAACGTGGAAGAGCTTTTAAACGGTATCCGCGATTTTGTGGCCGGGAATTATCAGGAAGGAAACCCGGCACGGCTTGAAAATTTCTTGGAAAATGTGGCCTTGCTTACCGATCAGGATACCGAAAAGGGCGACGATAAAAACAAGGTTACCTTAATGACCATACACGCAGCCAAAGGACTCGAATTTCCCCATGTTTATATTGTTGGCCTCGAAGAAGAGCTTTTTCCCTCGGCCATGAGTGTGCACTCGCAAAGTGAACTGGAAGAAGAGCGCCGGCTGTTTTATGTGGCGCTTACCCGGGCCGAAAAGCGGGTGACCTTATCGTATTGCAAAAGCCGGTATAAATACGGCACGCCGGTAACGGCATCGCCCAGTCGCTTTATCCGGGAGATTGATACCAGTTTTGTTAAGAGTAAATCGATGTTTAAGGGGCGGAACCAAAACTTTGAATCGGATGACTCAGCCGGTGAAACCAGCTTTATTGAGCGGGGAAGTGCTTTTAAGAAACCGGTTCGTGCCGGCATGAATCTGGCCGCCAGCCGAAAACTTCAGCAAATGGCTAAACCGGTCGATTCAAACTTTACACCCGATGCACCCGAACAGATTAAAAGCGGAATGCAGGTAGAGCATCAACAATTTGGCTCAGGGCGTGTTATACAAATCGAAGGCGAGGGAACCAATAAAAAGGCACTGGTTTTTTTTAACAGCTTTGGCGAGAAAAAACTCCTGCTCAAATTTGCCCGTTTGCGGATCATTAACTGATTTACCCTTCCTGGCGTTCGTAGTTTGCCGAAGGGAAGCGCTTGTTTAATCCGCTACGCTAAACTTGTTTAATACTTTTTATTTGTTTGTTTAGCAATTATATTAAACTATTTTTGTAAAAATTTAATAATCGATGGAATACAATACCTCACGTAAGCATCTGCATTTGCCGGAGTATGGACGTAACATCCAGAAAATGGTTGATCATATTAAGTCGGTTGAAGACCGCGAAGAACGGAACCGACTGGCAAAAGCCCTTATTCAGATAATGGGAAGCATGAATCCGCATTTGCGCGATGTAGCCGACTTTACCCATAAACTATGGGATCACCTGGCTATTATCTCCAATTTTGAGCTCGATGTCGATTCACCTTATCCAATACCTACCAAAGAGGTACTTAACCAAAAACCCGAACGGCTCGATTACCATAAAAGCGATGATATCCGCTTTAAGCATTACGGAAGGGTGCTTGAACAGATGATTCAAAGGGCAATCACTTACCCCGAAGGCGAAGAGAAGACGTATTTGATTGAGGTTATCCTGAATCAGATGAAAAAGAGTTACCTTAACTGGAACCGGGAATCGGTAAGCGATGATATGATAATGGACGATTTGCGTTTCCTGTCGAGGAACCAGATTACCATTCCTGAAGGAATCAAATTGAAAGAGGTGAAAGACCTGATACAAAGGGCACCTGCAAGTCACGCCAAGAAACCACAACCCAAAAGGGGCGCCGGCCATACCAATCAGCGAAGACGCAAGTAAATTTAGTTATAAAAGAAAAGGCTCGTTAAATAACTCCAAATGGAGCATTTGACGGGCTTTTTTATTGGTGTTAATTGGGAATAAGCGGTAAGGTGTCGGCAGGTAAGGAATCGTAGGGTTTTGTAACTGATTCAATGGCCGATTCAGGGGAATATTTTTCGTACTGAAACTCTTTATAAATGCAGTAAACAGCCAGCATTAAAGCGGTAGTGGCCATTATGGTTGCAGTTATTTTAAGTCGGTTCATATACGTACTCTTACAGTTTTGTGATTGCAAAAATAGAAAAATGTTAAGATTCAGCTAGTTAATGTTAAGTTAAATCTGTTAAAAATGGTTAAGGTCTTTACAGTAAAGGCCTGCAAGGTCTCCGTTTTCCTTATTTGACCCGTGTCTTCGTTTTTAAACCCCATCATTTGTATCTGATTTTATAGCTTAGTATTATTAAAGCAAACACCAGGGTGATGGCATTGGCAATAATTACGGGTGCATCTTTAATAAATAAACCATAAATTAGCCAGAGCAGTACGCCGGTCGAAAATACGGCATACATGGTAAGCGACAAATCTTTGGTGTTTTTTGTACGAATGGTTTTTATAGCCTGGGGAATAAACGACGAGGTGGTAAAAACAGCAGCTAAGAGTCCAAGTAAGGTAATGGTTTCCATGACAAGTCAGTTAATTAGTCTTCCATATCATTTAAGTGCAGTTCGAGCGAAACTACCGAGATTTGTATTTCACGGATTGACAATACCAGGGAACCAATCATTAGCAACAGGCTTAAAGCAAACGATAAAGCACCAATAAGCTCCAGATTCAGGTAAAGCGTCAACATCGATACCATACTAAAAAACAGACTCAATACCCCGAGTATCTGCATGGAACGAATAAGGTACAAGCGTTTTCGCAGGTTTTTAATCTGGTCTATCAGCACATTGTCTTTATTCTGTTTAAACTCCGAATACAGGTTCCGTACCACCTGGGTATAGGCTAAAAAGCGGTTGGTATAGGCCAGCAGTATAAGCGAAACAGCCGAGAAAATTAGCGCCGGTGTGGTTAATGATAATTGGTGCATTTTTTTTAGTTTGTGCGTAACAAGGGAACATACAAAATAAAACGCATGCCGGCATGCGTTTTAAGCAGATGGATACTTTTAAATAAAGGTTGCTACAACGCAGCTAAAAGTTCTTTCACTACCAGAGAAATAACCTTTCCCTCAGCTTTGCCGGCCAGTTGTTTGCTGGCTGCTCCCATCACTTTACCCATATCCTGGGGACCGCTTGCTCCCAGTTGGGCAATCAGTACTTTTACCTGGGCTTCAATTTCTTCCTTAGAGAGTTGAGCCGGTAAATACTTTTCAATTACTGCCGCTTCACTCATTTCTTTCTCGAATAATTCCATCCGACCGTTCTGTTCATAAATGGCTGCGGAATCTTTACGTTGCTTAACCAGTTTTTGAATAATCTTAAGGGCTGCATCGTCGTTCAGTTCGTGCGCAGCACCTTTTTCGGTAAGTGCTACCATAAAAGCAGCTTTAATTGCCCGTAGGGCTTCCAGTGTTTCTTTATCTTTTGCCAGCATAGCACTTTTTATGTCGGCATTAATTTGGTCAACCAGGTTCATACACGTGTGTTTTTTATTTTGCAGCAGCTAAATTAAGCAATTAATTAGTATCAGCAACGCTGTTTAATTAAAAGCTGAGGGAACAAGTAACGCTTCGGTGTGTTTATTATCCGATATCACAAATCGTATTAGCTAATGACAAACTTAAATACTTCTTCCAGTACCATTAAACTGGCTGTATTCAGCTCAAAGAACTGGGTTACCACTTCGTTCGATACCGTAAACAAACAGTTCAATTTTGAAATAGCTTATTTCGAAGCCCGTTTCGATCACAAAACCGCGCTGTTAGCGGCTGGGGCCGATGCCATTTGTGTTTTTGTTAATGATAAAGTCGATGCCCCGGCACTCGAGATACTTAAAGAACAGGATGTAAAGCTTGTTGCCCTGCGTTGTGCGGGTTTTAACAATGTCGATATTGAAAAGGCTAAGGCACTTGGTATTGGCGTGGTTCGTGTTCCGGCTTATTCACCCTATGCAGTTGCCGAACATACTCTGGGATTGATTCTTGCACTGAACCGGAAACTGCACAAAGCGTATTCGCGCGTTCGCGATGGAAATTTTGCGCTCGATGGCTTGCTGGGTTTCGATATCCATAACAAAACCATTGGCGTGGTTGGAACCGGAAAAATTGGTCAGATATTTTGTAAGCTGATGCATGGTTTTGGAACCCGTATTTTGGCTTTCGATAAGTTTCCCAATCAGGAGATGCAGGATATGGGAGTGGAGTATGTCGATTTGCAAACGCTGTATCAGCAAAGCGATATTATTTCGCTACACTGCCCGCTTACCTACGAAACGTACCATATGATTAACGATTACGCCATTGCCAGCATGAAACCCGGCGTAATGATTGTAAATACCAGTCGTGGCCCCCTTATTGATACCAATGCGGTAATCGAGGGTTTGAAGAA
The DNA here is from genome assembly GCA_050179685.1 of Salinivirgaceae bacterium. Taxonomy (GTDB): domain Bacteria; phylum Bacteroidota; class Bacteroidia; order Bacteroidales; family SZUA-534; genus GWE2-40-63. The sequence continues at coordinate 44,993 of JBFXEW010000007.1, read as the reverse complement.
AGGAAAGGTAGGCTACCTGGCGCTCGATGTTTACGAAGAAGAGGAAGCTCTGTTTTTTGAGGATTTGTCGGAGAAAGTAATTCACGACGATCAGTTTGTGCGGCTCGAAACCTTTCCCAATGTTTTGATTACCGCCCATCAGGCTTTCTTTACCAAAGAGGCCATCCAAAACATTTCGGACACTACATTTAAGAATATTAAAGATTTTTTGGAAACCAAGGGCTCCGAAAACCAGGTGCTGCCGCCTGAAAAATAGCTTGGTCATTTTTGTTATGTTATTTCTGAAATAGTATCCCTGAACACCTGCTCTGTGAGAGGGTTTTAAACGAACGAGGCCGTTCGTTTTCCTGGGTTAAAACTGAAAATAGATAAAAGGTTGTAAATCGGCAGCACTAAACTGAGCCAGTACAAATACGGCAAGCAGGGTAAGTAAAATTTTAAGATAAACCGGCATCAATACAAAAACTCCCCGGTACCAGTTTTTCCATTTCTCGGGCAACCAGTGAATGGCAAAGGCTAACAACATGAGTACAAAAACCAAACGGTAGGCCAGCAGCATTTCAGGAATAAACGCTGCTTTAAAATTATGGAACATCTGGTTGAACATATGTTGCACAGCTTCCATGCTACGGGCGCGGAAAGCCATCCAGGTAAAAGTTACCAGGTGGAAGGTTATAAAAACACGCAGCGGTCGCAAGCGATGCTTTGGTTTTGGAAACAGCGTAAGCCAAAGCTTGTGGGCTGCCAGATAGAATCCGTGCAAAGCGCCCCAGATTACAAAACGCAGGTTGGCGCCATGCCATAAACCACCCAGCAGCATGGTCAGAAATAAATTCAGGTAGGTTCTGATTTTTCCTTTGCGGTTTCCCCCCAGCGGAATGTAAAGGTAATCTTTAAGCCAGCTCGACAGCGAAATGTGCCAGCGCCGCCAGAAATCGGTAATATTGGCTGCCTTGTATGGCGAATTAAAGTTTAGCGGCAAACGAAAACCCATCCAAAGAGCCAGTCCGATGGCTATGTCGGTGTAACCCGAAAAGTCGCAATAAATTTGTATGGAGTAACCGTAAACTGCCATCAGGTTTTCGAAACCTGAATAACTCAGCGGATTGTCGAAAACGCGGTCGACAAAGTTCACGGAAATATAGTCTGCAATAATCACTTTTTTCACCAATCCGTTAAGGATAAGAAAGAGGGCTTGTGCGGCCTCGTCTTTATGTACCTTGTAACCCGCATACATTTGGGGTACAAACGAAGAAGCCCGAACTATGGGGCCAGCCACCAACTGGGGAAAGAAGGTGACATAAAAGCCAAAATCCATGATGTTCTTTATGGGCGCTACCTGTTTTCGGTACAAATCGAGAATGTAGCTGATTATCTGAAAGGTGTAAAACGAAATACCCACCGGAAGAATTATCTTTGCTGCATCGAACGAGCTTCCCAGAGCACTGTTTATGCCAAGCGATAACCAATCGTGCACTTCAATTTGGGTTCCGAACCATTGGTTCATCAATCCGCTGAAGAAATAGGTGTATTTAAAATATAGCAACCAGCTCAGGTTATAGACTATGGCCAGCGCCACCCAGCTTTTCCTGCCGATTAGCGTTGGCGATTTATAAATACGTTTACCCAGTAAAAAATTGATAATAACCGAGGCGATAATCAGAAAGAAAAACAGGCCGCTGCTTTTGTAGTAGAAAAACACGCTTACCACAAAGAGCCAGGTGTTACGCCAGAATGTTTTTTTATAGATAAGGCTAAATACGGCAAACACCAACAGGAAATATATCCAGAAGGCGGGCCTGGTAAACAGCAGGGGCTTTTGCGCGTTATATAGCAGCCAGTCGGTCAAATGTTTGTTGTTTTAGTCTCCCCGCCTGATAAGGTGCAGGGAATTGTTGCCTAAATATATTAATTGACTTTGGTATTAAAAAGGATGCATCGATTATTTTTGGATTCACTTCATTTTAAAACCCCAGATAAAAATCCCGGGTCAGCTTTAGGTATTCCTCTGAATATATATGCCGCCCACCCGATTCAATAATCAAAATATCTTCGTGCAGGCTGCTTTGAGTAAATGAAAAGCGGCACAGTACTCTTTTGGGTGCTTTTTTGGGGGTGGGTTTAACCCAAAGCAACCGATTGTTATGCAATTGGTATTGAGCCGCTAGCTGCTTGTATTGAGCAAGTGATTCGGCAGGAATTATTACTTCGAAAGAACCCTTGGGAGCTAGCAATTTAACCACACTGGCAAAAAGTTCTTCAACGGGTAAGTTGTCAGTGTGCCGAGCCTGGGTGCGTTCGGCTGTGGCTGCTTTTAAGGATTGTTGAAAAAACGGTGGGTTCGATACAATTAAATCGTAGTGATGGGCGCCGGTAACTGCATATTCCTGAACTGCACGGTTTATAATGGTAATGCGTTCACTCCAGCGACTGGCTTCAACGTTTTGCTGAGCCTCCTTACAAGCAGTCGGGTCAATTTCGAGTGCATCGATTTGTGCGGTGAAACGTTGGGCCAGCATCAGGGCTATTAATCCGGTTCCTGTTCCAATGTCCAGCATACGTTTGGCCTGTTCCCCATGAGCCCAGGCTCCCAGCAATACACCATCGGTGCCCACTTTCATGGCCGAATGTTCCTGATGGATGGTAAACTGTTTAAATTGAAAATAGTTGTTGGGCATTTTAATAAGGATTCGGGTTACCGGATGCCAGATATTAGAATCTAGACATTAGACATTAGATTTGAATTTTGATAATTGCTCATTGATAATTGCTCATTGATAATTGTTCATTGATAATTGTTAAATTGTTTATGTCTAAAGTCTCAGGTCTAAAGTCTCAGGTCTAAAGTCTAACATCTAACTTCATTGATGATTAACGATGTTCGATTACGTTCCGTGAGGACTTCGTCGTTTATGATTTCAGATCTTTGTTCATTACTAATTGATAATTGCTCATTGTTCATTGTTAATTGTTCATTACCTTTTGTGGACTCAATTTGTTTGCGGTGCATGATAGTTTCGATTTTCAGGTGAACTGTTCTAATTGCACCGCAATTGGTTTGGTGCATCTTTTTCCCCGGGTTCACACCCGGGGCTATTATAATTTAACCCTTTCAGGGTTTCCCATTGATTGTCTGCTTTGGTCTTTGATAATTGCTCATTGTCCATTGCTCATTGTCCATTGATAATTGATAATTGTTCATTGCTCATTGATAATTGTTCATTACTCATTGTACATTGTTCATTGGCTGAAGACTGCCAACTGCCTCCTGAAGACTGGTTATTGCTCATTACTCATTACTCATTGCTCATTGTTCATTGTTCATTGTTCACCCCCATCCCAAACAAGGCAAAATCGTATTTTACCGGATCGGTAGGATCATATCCCCGTAAGGTTTCCGTAAGGGATTCCACAGCCTTCCAGTCGTTTTGTTTGCGGAGCAATAGTCCTAAGTTACGGGCCTGGGTTCCGCTGTGTACATCGAGGGGAATCATCAAAGCACTGGCAGGAATGTGTTTCCACAGGCCAAAATCGACGCCCTGCGCATCGTGTCGCACCATCCAGCGGAGGTACATGTTGAGCCTTTTGGCCGATGAGCCTTTCGCCGGACTGGCTACATGCTTTTCGCTGCGTATTTGGTGCGGGGCCGAAAGAAATACCTGTCGAAAATACTGTAGGGAACTTTTTATGGTAGAATCCTGCTGATAGCCCCGGGTAAAAACAGTTTCCAATCCGCCGTGTTTTGTGTAGATGTTCTTTAAGGCTTCCAAAAAGAAACGGGCATCGGTACCGTTAAAGGTTCGGTAAATAAAGTTCCCGATGGTAGACCATTCATTGGGCGTAGCGTGCATTACAAAATCGTAGGGTTCGTTATCCATCCAGGCCATTAGTTGCCGGGCGCTTTTTAGTATGGCCTTGCGGTTTCCCCAGGCAATGCTTGCCGTAAGCAAACCGGCTATTTCAATATCTTCTTTCCGGGTAAAAGCATGGGGTACCGCCACCGGATCGAGCGTAATAAAATCGATGGTGTTGTACTGCCTTACTTTTTCATCTAAAAAGGCTTTTATTTCCTGGTGTTCGTACATGCTTAGGTTCTTTGTGTGGACAAAGTTAACAGAATAAGCGGTTTTTTCTCCGGCCGTACCTGGTTCAAAATTTTATAGGGACGATTTTTTGTGTCCTGACTTCCCTGTTTTTCCGGCAGTTCAGTGGTGAAAAATCTACACCACCCGCAACTGCGTTGCTTGAGAACACAGAGAAAACTTTTGCTCCTGTGAAGCCATTTCGCAATAAGTCTTGGGAATAACCTAAAAATGAAGGGCCCAGCCGGCTTGAGGCAAAAAAGTTCAAAACTGTCAAATCATTATCGGTTAGTTTCATGTAAAGAATGCAAGCAATTTCACTTATTTTTTTACGAAGACTATTGATTCTTTATGTATTTTTGATGGCAACATCCTGATAAATTGATGTAGTATCAGGGGATTTTGCCTGTAGAACCTTAGTGAATTTGTGATGCGTTTAAAAACAATATTTTTTCTGGTGCTGCTTATGGCTGCGAGTTTTTCGCAGGCCCGGGTCAGCTTACCCCGTTTAATCAGCGATGGCATGGTATTGCAGCGCAATGCCGAAATCACCCTGTGGGGCTGGGCTGCTCCCAACGAAGCCCTGAGCATCCGCTTTATCGACAGCACTTACCATACCCGGGCTACGGCTCAGGGTGAATGGCAGCTAAAACTCAGCGGATTAAAAGCCGGCGGTCCCTATACCATGCAGCTGGATGCCAGCAATCAGCTCACCCTGCAAAATATTATGGTGGGCGATGTGTACCTGTGTTCGGGCCAGTCGAATATGGAACTGCCCCTGCGGCGGGTGAGCTGGGTGTACCCCGAAGTGCTGGCCCGCGATAGTTTCCCGGCCATACGACAGTTTTATGTACCCCGGGTTTATGAGTTTAACAAACTGCCCGACGACTTAAAAGCCGGTAGCTGGAACGAGGCCATCCGGGAAAACCTGCCCGACTTTTCGGCGGTAGCTTACTTTTTTGCCCGCGACCTGTACCGGCACTACCAGGTTCCCATTGGTTTAATCAACAGCGCCTGGGGTGGTTCACCCATCGAGGCCTGGCTGAGCGAGGAGGCATTAAAAGAGTTTCCGGCACATTACGAAGCATTTCAACAGTTAAAAGATACCGCCCTGGTGATGCAGATAAAAACCGAAGACAGGCAGCGCATCGACCTTTGGCATCAAAAGCTTTATCAAAACGATCAGGGTTACCGTAATCCCGATGAACCCTGGTCAGCTCCTTCGTTGAATCATGACGGCTGGGACACCACCACGGTTCCAGGTTATTGGAATCCAGGTACTGTGGGCCATAGGAATGGGGTAGTCTGGTATCGGAAAACGGTAATGGTGCCCGAATCCATGGCAGGGAAACCGGCTTTGCTGGTGTTGGGCTGTATGGTCGATGCCGACTCGGTGTACCTGAATGGCCAACTGGTGGGAACTACCGCTTATCAATACCCTCCCAGACGATATGCGCTTCCGGCCGGGGCTCTCCATGCGGGAGAGAACCAGCTTACCGTACGCCTTATTAATCAAAGCGGACGCGGAGGCTTTGTTCCCGGCAAGGATTATCGGATTGAAAGTTCAGTCGATACGCTTGACTTGAAAGGTGTATGGCATTACAAGCTGGGAACAGCTATGCCGGCTTTGGAGTCGCAGACTTTTTTTAACAGCAAGCCCGGTGCTTTGTATCCGGCCATGATTCATCCCCTAAAGCATTTTGCGCTAAAGGGAGTGCTTTGGTATCAGGGCGAGTCGAACGAGAGCCGGCCACAGGAATATGCATCCTTATTAAAAACACTCATAAATAGTTGGCGCGACCTGTGGCAAAACGATTCGCTGCCTTTTCTGGTGGTTCAGTTGCCCAATTTTATGGAGCATCGGCCGCAACCTTCGGAAAGCAACTGGGCTTTATTGCGCGAGGCCCAGGCTTCGGTACTCGATTTACCCCGTACTGCCCTGGCGGTGACCATCGATTTGGGTGAGTGGAACGATATTCATCCCCTTCGAAAAAAAGAAGTGGGCGAACGCCTGGCTTTAGCCGCTAAAGCTTTGGTTTATAACGAGGCACAGGAGCAGGCTTCGGCTCCCCGTTTTCAAGCGGTGCAGCGCGAAGGAAACCGATTGGTGCTAACATTTAGCAACGAAGGTGGCGGACTGGTTTGCAAGGGAACGGCTGCTTCACCCGGACATTTTGCCCTTGCCGGTGCCGATAAAAAGTTTGTTTGGGCCAAGGCTCGTCTGGAAGGTCAGCGGGTGGTGGTTTGGAGCCCTGAGGTAGCCGAGCCGGTGGCGGTGCGTTATGCCTGGGCCGATAATCCCCAGGGGGCAAATTTGTACGGACAAAACGGATTGCCGGTGGCCCCTTTCCGGAGCGATAGCTGGTAGGGCAGGCTAAAGGTAATTCACACCGAAGCGCCCCAGCGGGTTAATTTATACCGGTTCGGCAGGTTCGTCCGCTTCCGCTGTGCCTGAGCTCAGACGGGCACGGATTTTCTCGTTCAAACCTTCAATAACTTCGGCCAAATGCAGGGCCAAAGTGCTATAAGTGGCTGCATCCACCTCTTGCATCACATTCAGGTAATCGATAACCTTCCTAAGGCTTTCACGAACCTGATTGCGTAAGGAACTGGCAGTGGCAATTTCTCCCTTTTGGGATTCAACGGCTGCCGACTCCTGGTACAGGTTTTTATAGCCCTGTTGTGCCTGGCTTAAATCGTTATTCAGCGAAACCAGGTTGGTACTAACCAGCGCCTGGGCCAGTGCAGGACTTTGAAAGGCCTGTAAGAGGGCATCGATATGGGCACTTTCTTTCTCCTGACTAAGCCGGCTTAGTCCTGTGCCCTGTTTTTTAATTTCGGCCATCAGCAGTTCGGCTGCCGGGGCTGTTTCGGGCTTATTCCAATAAATAAGCGCTTTAAGGAAGTGTATGAGTGCACGAAATAGGTTGTCGCGAAGGGAATCGGCGATATTGAGCGGTGCACTGAGCTCTTTGGTCCTTCCCTTTGCCATACCCTTGAGCATGTCGGTGTTCAGTTGGTTTAAATCCTGAACCCGGTTGTCAAGGTGCGTATCCCCGAGGGCTGCTTCGCCAACGGCCGAAGCTACCACCCCGCTTACATCGGTTATTTCAGCCACTGTGGCTGATTTTACCAGGTATGGAATTTTTCTCATACGATTATATGATTAAGACTGGAGGGGGGCCAATCGTAGGGTTGGTCTCCATGCTCCGGTGTGAATTCGCGGTTTGTTTTGCTGCGCGCTTCGTGTATGATAAAAGGTTTGCAGGCATGGAATAAGTATTTTGAGCATTCAAGTTACAACTATTCTTTCTTAAAAAACAAATTATTAGCTCGAAAAATGCGAATTATTTTTGTGCAAGCAGCTGATCGCCAGATTTTAGGGCATGATAGGGTTTGGTAGAAGTAGCCGCTTTGGGATTACGGGTTTTCAGAATCTGCTTTGTAGCTGTCTGGTTAATAAATAGTGTCGTATCGCCCATTCAACTGATTATTTGCTATAGGTTTAAAATTGAAACAAGGTTTAAACCTAAAATACATTTTGTTGTATGACTCAAACCCATTGCCTTAGGTCTGTCTTTCTGGTAACAGAACTCAAACCAATTGCCTTAGCTTTGTTCCCCAGGGAACAGAGCTCAAACCAACTGCAGAAGCAAATGTTCCCCAGGGAACAGAGCTCAAACCAACTGCAGAAGCAAATGTTCCCCAGGGAACAGAACTCAAACCAACTGCAATAGGAATTCTTCCCTCGGGAACAGAGCTCAAACCAATTGAAAAAGTTCTGTCCCCCGTGGAACAGAGCTCAAACCAATTGAAAAAGTTCTGTCCCCCCCGGTAACAGCGCTTAAACCAATGGTCTTAGCCTTAAGCCCTTGCGCAGTATGATTCAAACCAATGTTCAAATGGTTTGATTTTTATGGAAGAGGCAGTTAAACATATACTATTCCGCAGTACAACCATGTAATCTTATAAAAAGCTCCACAGACCTTTAACAGATAACTTTGAATTAATTATATTTGCCCCACAGTTAAACCAACACCCTGTTCGATGAAAAGCCCATTAGTAAAACAATTGTATCGTTTTTTGAGTCCAAATTATCAAAATGTATTTTTAGATTATCCGGTAACAAGTAAACCACGCTATGGAAGTGGTTTGCCACCGCACCCAGAACTATACCGGATTATTAATGCACAGCGGGAACAATACCGTAATGTGCTCGAGTTCTTGCTTCAGTTTAAGGAGCGTTTTTGGGAAATACAAACGGAAACAAACGAAAAGAATCTGACAAAACCTGTATGGAATAATGGTTATTTTCCCGGTTTGGATATCATTACCCTCTATACGCTTATAAGTAGGTATAAACCGGAAAAGTATCTGGAGATAGGTTCGGGTAATTCAACCAAAGTGGCTTTTAAAGCTATACAGGAGCAAAAGTTGAGCACTCAAATAATTTCCATCGACCCTCAACCCCGGGCTGAGATTGATCAATTGGCCCACCTAATAGTAAGGGCTCCGTTTGAAACAGTCGATTTTACCCGGTTTGATACGCTGCAGGCCAACGATATACTTTTTGTGGATAACTCACACCGGATTTTACCCAATTCTGATTCTATGGTCTTTTATCTTGAGGTGTTGCCCCGTATCAAGAAAGGAGTTATTATACATATCCATGATGTTTACCTGCCCTACGATTATCCACAGTTTATGTGCGACCGTTATTATTCCGAGCAATATGGATTAGCCATGTATTTGCTGGCTAATCCCTCAAAATACCAACCCTTACTTCCCAATTTCTTTATTTCTGAAGACCCTGAACTATCAAGCATATTGAATTCGGTTTGGGAACATCCTAACCTTAAGGGAGTGGAACGTCATGGGGGGTCTTTTTGGTTTCGAATTGCGGAATAAGAGGTTTTAATGGAGGTATAAATTTTGGACGTATAGCTAAATTTCAATAAATTCTACTCCAGTAGCTCTCCCTGTATCTCAGGTAGATCAAATAGAGGCTATTCCCTGGCTTTTATAAACCAATCAAACGCCTGTACCTACCAGGTGTGGGGAGTCAACGCAGCAGCGCTGCGTTTTCCGGCCAATTAATTTGGTGTAAAAGCAAGCTTCCTGAAATATTTTTTTGTAGTTTTGATTATGTAAACTAAAATTTACAAAAAAACCAACAGCGGTCATGGACCATTATTTTATTGCGCAGATAAAAATTACTGATGAAGCCAGCTATCAACAATACCTGGCCGGAGTGGATGCCGTGTTTGAAAAATACCAGGGCACTTACCTCTCGGTCGACGATAATCCACTGATTTTGGAAGGCAGTTGGGACTATACCCGAACGGTACTGATACAATTCCCTTCGCGCGAGGCGTTTGATGCCTGGTATCAGTCCGAAGCCTATCAGGACTTGCTTAAATACCGGCTAAAGGGAGCGCATTGCGATACCATCCTGGCTAAAGGAATCGAATAAATTAAACCAAAACACGAATAATTATGAAGCAATTTTTAATCCGGCAAGCCATGTATGTACCCCTGGTTTATTTTGGCTTTATTTTTCTGGCCGGCTTTTTTGCCGACAATTACAGTCACCTGCAGATGCATGCCAGTATGCTGGGTATTAATGAGGCTGCCGCAGCCAAAACTTTGTTTCAGGCGGGCATTGTATTAACCAGCGTTTCCCTCTTTGGGTTAAGCCTGGGACTTGTGTTGAATTATAAAAAACAATTTACGCTGTTTGCCCTCTTTACCTTTTTGTTTGGAGTGACCTTTATTTTTGGTGCCATCTTTCCCATTACCTCGCCCTGGCATGGCTTTTTTGCCTTTGGACTCTTTATCATGATGGTTCCCTTTATGTTTCTTTACGAATTGCAACAACTGAGTTCCCATAAAATGCTGCACCGTCTTTCCATCGCAGCCGGACTGCTTATGTTTTTGTATTTATGGCTGATGATTACCGGTTTTGATCCGGCTGCTTACCGCGGATTGACCCAGCGCCTGTTCGGGCTGGTGGTATTTGGCTGGTATGCCCTGGTGGCCTGGCATTTGTATCGCGAAGTAAAAACACGGTAAGTGCTAAGCGTGCCACTTATTTGTGCCGGAATAAATGCGGTAATCCATGCCTTGTTTAACTTATTAATCAACAAATACCATCGATGAGAAAACAAATTACATTAGTCTTACTGACAGTACTGATAAGCTTTTCGGTCAGTCCGCTTATTTTTGGTCAGACCAACGATTTTAAAGCCGAGGCTTTACAGGAGTTTGAAAAGGAAAATTATCCCCAAGCCATCGCCTTTTTGCATCAGGCCTTGGAACAAAATCCCAACGATAAAGAAATTTATTACTACCTGGGTTATTTTTATCATTACAATGCGTATGATAGTCGCCCTTTAGCGGGATACGATCTGGATTATTCCGACACCGTTTTTTATTACCTCGAAAAGGCATTGGAGCTCGATCCCGCGTACGGCGATGCAACCTATTTTTATGTTGCCGAATGTGGTGCACAGGCTTTTTATGCGTTACAGCATAAAGACTATGCGCGGGTAAAACAGCTGTATCAGAAAGCCGCTTCCGTTGGCGGTTTTCCGGAATGGGCACTGGAGTATGGTAAGTTGCTGTTCTCGCAGGTAGCACCCGGCAGTATTTTGTTTACCCACGGCGATTTTATGCTGAATGTATGCTGGTACCTGCAACTTTGCGAAAACTACCGCACCGATGTTTCAGTAATCCCTTTGGTGATGCTGAATCGCCCGTTTTTTGTTTTGGAGTTGATGCATGGGACCCTGTTCCAGGCGGTGCAATTTAATGCATCGGAATTTCAGGTAATGAATATGCATCCCGCCAAGTGGGATACGCTGAGCCTGAGTATTCCGGTACCCGATTCCCTGAAAACAGTTTATGCTTTGCCTCCTACTTATGAAATGACCTGGGAGGTAGCCCCTGATTTACAGGGAAAGCGCAGTTACCTGAGCACCGAACGCACACTTTTACTCGATATTATTGAAGCCAATCGATGGAAGCGCTCGGTTTATTGGGCTAAAGGGATGGATGCATACTATTTGGGTGGTCTCGAAGCTTACGGATGCGACAAAGGACTGGTATCGAAATTAGTACCTATTAAAACGCAGGAAACAAGCTATGCCTTTGATCCAAAAGCCGTAGCCGATCTATGGGAAAAGAATCCTCCGCTAAATTACCGTTCGATTCTGGAAAAGAATCAGCCCCGGGTTTCGGCGGTAGTTTTGTATACTTATGCTTCAGGTTTAATAGCATTGGCAGCCCATTATAAAGAAACCGGAGAATCAGCTAAAATAGAACAGGTGATTCGCTGGTACCAAAACCATCTGAATTTAGGCGTTTGGCCAGGGTATGAAACCAATTACCTGGATCGTTTGTTAGAACTTAAAGTAAAAAATTAGCTAAGGCTCAAAAAGTGCAAACGCAATAAATAAGCAAGTGAAACTCTACATAAAAAACATGGTATGCGACCGCTGTATTATGGTGGTAAGCGAGCAACTGCTTAAACTGGGTATCGAACCGGTTTCGGTAACGCTGGGCGAGGTGGTCTTAAAGCAGGAAATCAACGGGCAGCAAAAACAAGCGTTGGGAGCTGTTTTGCAAGGCCTGGGTTTCGCCCTTATCGACGATAAAAAGAGCCGCCTGATTGAGCAGATCAAAACACTGATAGTAGCTTTGGTGCATCACCAGCAGGAGGGACTGAAAACCAACCTTTCAGAATACCTGAGCACTCGCCTGAACATCGATTACAACTACCTCAGCACCTTGTATTCCGAAGTGGAAGGCAGCACCATCGAAAAATACTACATTGCGCAAAAAATTGAAAAAGTAAAGGAATTGCTCGAGTACGACGAGCTTTCGCTCAGTCAGATTGCCCATCAGTTGAATTACTCCAGCGTGGCCTATTTAAGCAACCAGTTTAAAAAAGTTACCGGATTCACTCCCTCGCAATTCAAAAGCAGCAGGGAACACCAGCGCAAACCCTTAGATAAGTTGTAAATCAGTGAGACTGTGATTTCAGGAATGATAGTGAACTGAAATTACTAAGTCGAACTGAGGGTGTCCCAAAAGTAATATGCATTTACCAAAAACTTACAAAATGGAAATAATCTTCAAAAATGGAACGCTCCTGCCTGGCCGGCAGACAGGGATGACGCGGATTTTGACTGATTTTCACAGATCTTATCAGCGTAAATCATTTTTTCAGCGTTATCCGCGTTCTATCCCTTTTAATTTGAAAGCAGATGGTTTAAATCTTTTGCTTTTTAGACAGCCTCTACGGCTCATAATGGCAGGCGGGTTTGCTTCGTTTTGGGTCGACCGAGCTTGCGAGTTCATGACCGAAGGGAATAACCCAAAAATGAAGAGCCCAGCCGGCTTGAGGCGAAAGATGACTGTAGAACCAGCAACCAACCCAGAGTTCGCAGTCTTATGTCTTAGGTGAAAAAATTTGCAACAACGCAGCCCTTAAAGAACGTAATCGTTAATCTGAAATCTGCAATTGTTAATCGCAGATTATCCACCGAACTACCTTGCGTGGCTTGTTAAACTAACTGCATCAATTAGGCTTTGGAACTAGCCCCGCTTTATTTCGGAGGGGATTTTGATTCTACCGACCTTTAACCCCTCCGGGGTTGGAAGTCCTTCGTCCTCGCTTACCCGTACCCTGGTGTCTTCCTATTTATTATTTCTTTTGACAAACCTCGTCAGCTTATTGCTTGCTATAGAAAATCAGGAGCGCAAGCTATTCTATTTGCTGGGGTATGCACATAACAAACACTTAATTGATTTATAATCAGAAGTTACAAGAATAACTTTCATTAGTTAAAATTCCTTTTTTTTGGGTTCACAGAGTCTCTCGGTGTTATTCACAGTGTTTCACAGTGATACTCTGTGCGAACTCTGTGATACCTGCTGAACAGGCAGGCATAGTGTAACTTCTTTATAATTATATGTTTTAAGTGCATACCCCAGTGCTATTTGTTTTTACCAGACACTAATGGGTGTAAATCTTACAACACTTTCAAAAAAAACCACAACACACGGTTCTTTTATTATCCTGATTTTTGTAGCGTACTTAATTCAAAACGTATGACTACAGAAAAAAACACCTTGCATATTCCCATCATTGGGCTCGACAGTGAGCATTGCGCGCTGATTGTCGATAACGAACTGAATAAACTTGAGGGTATTTCCTCTCATAAAGTTGAGCTTAACAACCATCGTGCAGTAATTGAACCCGGAAACGGTTCCTTCAGTTTGCCCGATACCTTGAAAAACATACGTAAGCTGGGTTACGATGTGCTTACCGAGAAAAAAACTTTTCCGGTGCTGAACATGAGCTGTGCCTCGTGTGCAGCAAGTGTCGACAGCATGTTGAATGCATCGCCCGGCGTGGTTTCGGCTGCGGTGAATTTTGCTTCGGCCAGTGTTCAGGTCGAATACCTGCCGGGTAGTACCAGTCCTGCAGCCATGAAAAAGGTATTGCAATCCATCGGCTTCGATCTCGAAATTGATGAAAGCGCTCAGGCTGCCGAAGCAGTGGAAACAGCCCGTCAAAAGCGACAGGACCAGTTGAAAAAGCGAACCCTGGGCGCGGTAGTGCTTTCACTTCCGGTGGTTATTATCGGGATGTTTTTTATGGATATGCCCTATGCCAATTATCTGATGTGGGCATTGAGCACTCCGGTAATTCTCTGGTTTGGCAAGGGCTTCTACCTGAATGCCTGGAAACAGGCCAAACACCGTACGGCCAATATGGATACATTGGTGGCGCTTAGCACCGGAGTGGCTTATCTATTTAGCGTATTCAACACCTTGTTTCCGCAGTTTTGGGAGCAGAAAGGCCTACATGCGCATGTGTATTTCGAAGCCGCAGCTGTGGTAATTGCCTTTATTTTGTTGGGTAAACTTTTAGAAGAGAAAGCCAAAGCCAATACAGCAACAGCCATAAAGAAACTCATGGGCTTGCAGCCCAAAACCGTAACGCTGGTAAAGTCCGATGGCAATCATACCGAGTTGCCCGTTGATCAGGTAAGTCTCGACGATGTGCTTGTAGTAAAACCCGGTGAGAAAATTGCTGTCGATGGGCGAGTGCTGAGTGGCAGTTCGTATGTCGACGAGAGTATGCTAAGCGGCGAACCGGTTCCTGTTTTTAAGGAAAAAGGGGCAACGGTTTTTGCCGGTACCATCAATCAAAAAGGAAGTTTTCTGTTTACAGCCGAAAAAGTAGGTTCCGAAACCCTGCTGGCGCAGATTATTAAAATGGTTGAGGATGCACAGGGCAGCAAGGCCCCGGTGCAGAAACTGGTTGATAAAATTGCCGGAATATTTGTTCCGGTGGTGCTGCTTATTGCGTTGGCGGCCTTTGTTACCTGGCTTATTTTTGGTGGCGAGCAGGGCTTTACCCACGGTTTGATGGCGCTGGTTACCGTTTTGGTTATTGCCTGTCCGTGTGCTTTGGGACTGGCTACACCCACAGCCATTATGGTGGGCGTTGGCAAAGGAGCTGCCCGGGGAATTCTTATTAAAGATGCCGAGAGTCTGGAGCTGGCAAAAAAAATTACTGCCGTGGTGCTCGATAAAACCGGAACGCTGACCGAGGGCCGACCTGTTGTAAGCGATAGCCTGTGGTTAACTAAGGACGAAAATCTGAAATCGGTACTGCTTAGTCTGGAAAAACAATCGGAGCATCCTTTGGCCGAAGCCATTACCCGCCATTTGGAAGATGCCCGGCTTTTGCCCATGGAAAACTTTGAAAGCCTTACCGGAAAAGGGGTTAAAGCAAGCATCGGGCAAACCGATTACCTGGCCGGAAATAAAAGTTTACTGGCTGAGCATGCCATTGCAATTGATGACAGCCTGCTGCAACACTATGAAACCTGGAGTGCCCAGGCAAAAACGGTCATCTGGTTTGCCAATAAAGTTGAGGCCCTGGCTGTGCTGGCCATAAGCGATCCGGTGAAAGCTACCACACCTGCTGCCATTAAGCAACTGCACGATGCAGGGATTGAATTGTATATGCTTACCGGCGACAATAAGACAACAGCCAAAGCCCTTGCCGAAAAACTGAACCTTAAGCATTACCAGGCCGAAGTATTGCCCGACCAAAAAGCGGCTTTTATAAAGCATCTGCAAACTTCGGGAAAAATTGTAGCCATGGTGGGCGATGGTATTAACGACAGTGCAGCTCTGGCGCAAGCCGATGTGGGTATTGCCATGGGAAAAGGGAGCGACATTGCCATGGATGTGGCTAAAATGACCATCATTTCGTCCGATTTGACAAAAATTGTCGATGCCATACAGTTGTCGAAACAAACCGTAAAAACCATCCGGCAAAACCTGTTTTGGGCTTTTATCTACAATGTGATAGGTATTCCGGTGGCAGCCGGTATTTTATATCCTTTTACAGGCTTTTTGCTTAACCCCATGATTGCCGGTGCGGCTATGGCTTTAAGCAGTGTGAGCGTGGTGAGTAACAGCCTGCGCTTAAAATGGAAAAAATAAATACTAACTAAATATTCGATTTATGAAAACTTTAACATTTAAAACCAGCATCAATTGTGGCGGTTGTGTCGCCCGGGTAACACCCGCTATGGAAAGCCTTAAAGGTATTGTCCGTTGGGAAGTAGATACCAACAATCCCGATAAAATTCTTTCGGTACAAACCGATGAGCTTACTGAAGACCAGATTGTACAGAAAGTACAGGAAAGCGGTTTTAAAATTGAACGCATCGCTTTGTAAAACTGCCGGGATAATTGTTTAGAAAGCCGGTAAGATCTGTTATAAATCAATACCGGTTGAAAAGCGGGTAGGGAATAAATAGTATCTTTGCCCCTTTCAAAATATAAACCGGCGTTTATGGAGTGGACAAAGAAGCAGTTTTCTATCCTGGCAATAGTTGCAGTAACCTCGTTTATGGGAACTTTTTTAATATCGTCGGTAAACATTGCTTTACCGGCTATTGAAAAGAGTTTTTCGCTGAATGCAGTAACCTTAAGTTGGGTAATTACCTCGTTTTTACTGGCAACGGCTATGTTTTTGTTACCGGTAGGCCGCTGGGGCGATATGTCGGGAATACGCCGCTTATTTAAAGTGGGCGTGGTAATATTTACTCTTTCGTCGTTAGCCTGCGGATTTGTTCAGGATGGATTATGGCTAATTGTTTTTCGCTACATTCAGGGTTTTGGTGCCGCCTTTACCAGCACTACCGGTCCGGCTATTTTGGTTTCGGCTTTTTTGCCGAAATACCGGGGACAGGTTTTGGGAATATCCGTATCGGCCGTATATCTGGGATTGGCTTTTGGCCCTTTTGCCGGCGGTTTTCTGACCCAGTATCTGGGCTGGCGTTCCATATTTTTTGTTGCAGCAGCCTTGGGTTTGCTTACTACGCTAATTGCTTTTTTGTTTTTAGGGAAAGATGAAGCAAGCCAACAACAAACCAAAAAGATTGATTTAAAAGGAACCTTATTTTACATGCTCGGTTTGGTTGCCTTGGTTTATGGTTCTTCGCGCATCCCGCATTTTTCGGGGTGGCTCTTAATGGGCGGAGGAACCCTGGCTTTGGTAATTTTCTGGTTGTTCGAAAGTAAATCGGCCTTTCCGGTTATCGATACCCGCCTGTTTACCCACAACCGCTTGTTTGCCTTTTCCAATCTGGCTGCTTTAATTAACTATAGTGCAACCTTTGCCATAGTTTTTTTAATGAGTCTTTATTTACAGAAGATTCAGGGTTTGTCGCCGCGCTATGCGGGAATTGTGCTGATAGCTCAACCGGCGATGATGGCTATTTTTTCGCCCCTCGCCGGACGACTTTCCGATCACCTGCAACCGCGCTATCTGACCACCATCGGGATGACCATGTGTACCCTGGGACTTGCGGCTTTTTCGCTGCTTTCGCTTACCACACCCATCTGGCTAATTGTAATGTTATTGCTCTGGGTGGGGCTGGGCTTTGCGCTATTCTCGTCGCCCAATATGAACACCATAATGAGTTCGGTAAATAAAACCCAGTATGGTTTGGCGTCGGGTACTGCGGCTACCATGCGTGTAGTGGGTCAAATTACCAGCATGACCATTGCCACCCTTTTCTTTGCGGGGT
Organism: Salinivirgaceae bacterium; assembly: GCA_050179685.1. Lineage (GTDB taxonomy): Bacteria > Bacteroidota > Bacteroidia > Bacteroidales > SZUA-534 > GWE2-40-63. The sequence goes on along the minus strand of JBFXEW010000007.1, from coordinate 27,787 downwards.
TTATGGGCTCAAACGCTATAGAATCTGTTCCGGCCGGTCAGTTTTTAAAAGCTGTTAAGTGGGGTTTTGTTAGTTTCGCACTAATTAGCAGTGTCGGCATTTATTTCTCGTACAATCGCGGAAAAGTAAACCGGGAATAAGCTTATAAAAGCCTGTAGCATTCCACTTGAATAAAGAAGCACCCTTGTTTTACTAACTATAAATCAATCAAGCCTCTCAATATTATTGCCTGAACACATATTTTTTAGTTCTTACCATTGATTAAGACATAATAGCGTCATTTTTTTAAGAAAAATTTATACTTTTGGCCTTTGTGTTAAAGTAATACTGGATTCGTCGCTTGGAATGAATATTGAATTTTTCCTAAAAGGTTTATTGGTTGGTATCATTGTGTCGGCTCCCATGGGGCCTATCGGTGTTTTGTGTGTGCAAAAAACCGTAAATAAGGGTCGGGCGATAGGTTTTTTATCAGGTCTGGGAGCAGCAACTGCCGATACCGTTTATGCGGTCCTGGCTGCCTTTGGAGTTACATTCATCACCAATTTTTTAAGTAAAAACCAGGAGCTTTTTCAGGTGATAGGTATTATGGTACTTATTTTTCTGGGCTTTCGCATGATATTTAACAATCCGGTAAAGCAATACCGTTACCACCGCACCAGCAGCAAAAAAATGAGTGCCGTGCGCGACTACATTTCCGTTTTCTTTTTAACCATCTCAAACCCACTCACCATCATCTTTTTTGGAGCAGCCTTTACCATGTTGGGACTGCTAACCCAGATTGAAGGCCAGCGAAACAACCTCTTGTTAGTAGCCGGAATTTTTGCCGGGGCATCGCTATGGTGGTTTGCGCTTACCTATATTGTGAATATTTTCAGAAAAAAATTCCGTTTACGCAATATCTTTATATTAAACCGGGCCAGTGGCGTTATCATTGTTTTTCTTTCGATACTGGCAGTTATTAAGTTCTTTTTTTTGTAGGTCTTTGAATCGAATCCCAACAATTGGGATGGAAGGCTGATGATAAACCTTTATGTTGAAAAATAGCAACAAAAACCTAAAGTAATACATATAGTTTTGCTTTATTGCACCAGAATATCAAAATAGATACATATATGATAGTAGGGATTCCAAAAGAGTTGATGCATGAGGAGTTGCGGGTGGCTGCTACTCCAAAAACGGTAACACGACTTATCAAGCAGGGGTTCGAAGTGCTTATTGAAAAAGGAGCCGGAGAACGCTCAAACTATGCCGATGCTACTTTCACCGAAGTGGGTGCAAAGTTGGCCGGTTCAGCCAACGAGCTTTATCAAAGTGCAAACATTATCTTAAAAGTTCAGGCTCCTACGCCGGAAGAAATCGATTTGATGAACGAAGGAACGGTAACTTTGAGTTATTTGTGGCCTGCTCAAAACGAGGATTTACTGAAAAAACTGGCAGCAAAAAAAATCAATGCCATTGCTATGGATGCCATCCCCCGTATCTCGCGGGCACAAAAAATGGATGTGCTTTCGTCGATGGCAAATATCGCCGGATATAGGGCGGTTATTGAAGGCGCCAATCACTTTGGCCGCTTTTTAAATGGTCAGATTACCGCAGCCGGAAAAGTAGAACCTGCAAAAGTATTGGTAATTGGAGCCGGTGTTGCCGGTTTGGCGGCCATTGGTGCGGCACACTCCCTGGGAGCCATTGTCAGGGCTTTTGATACGCGTAAAGAAGTAGCGGAACAAATTGCCAGCATGGGTGCCGAATTTCTTACCGTTGAGATTGAAGAAGACGGTTCAACCGATTCAGGTTACTCCAAGGTTATGAGCCAGGCTTTTATCGATGCCGAGATGGCCCTGTTTAAAAAACAAGCCCAAGAAGTTGATATTATTATTACTACGGCACAGATTCCCGGAAGAGAAGCTCCAAAACTATTGCTCGACTATCATGTAGCCGCCATGAAACCCGGCTCGGTGATTGTCGATTTAGCTGCGTCAACCGGAGGAAACTGCGTACTTACCAAACCCAACGAAATATATACGACCGATAACGGGGTTACCCTTGTGGGTAAAGTGAGTCAATTGCCCAGCCAGGCCAGTCAATTGTATGGAAACAACCTGTGTCACCTGTTGGACGATATGGGCAAAGCCGAAAACTTTAAAATTGATATGGACGACGATGTGGTAAAACGCGCCATGGTAACCTATAACGGAACCATTAACTGGCCACCTGAACCACTTCCGGTAAGTCCGGCAAAGCCCAAAGCAACTACCGAAGATGCTCAGGTTCTTAAAAAAGCCAAAGCCGAACAAAAAGCTAAGAAGAAAGCCCGCTCATCGGCCATAGGACTGGTAGTGGTAGGTTTGCTTCTGGTAGGCATGGGGCAGGTAGCACCTCCCGATTTTATGGGCCATTTTAGCGTGTTTGTGTTGGCTGTTTTTGTAGGCTGGCAGGTTATCTGGAATGTTACTCATGCCTTGCACACCCCTTTAATGGCAGTAACCAATGCCATTAGCGGAATCATTATAATTGGCGGTTTATTACAGATGCAAACCGATTGGTCGAACCCAATGACCATTTTGGCCTTTGTTGCCGTTTTTGTAGCGAGTATAAATATTGTGGGCGGCTTTTTTGTTACCCACCGGATGTTAAAAATGTTTAGAAAATAAAAGATGATATCTACAGGAATACAAACAGCAGCCTATTTATTTGCCAGCATACTTTTTATTTTAAGTTTGGGAGGCTTGTCATCGCAAGCGTCGGCAAAACGAGGCGTTATATTTGGAATTGTGGGAATGGCCATTGCCATTTTATCTACGGTACTGGGAGCAAAAGTTCAGGGACACACATATATAATTATAGCTTTAGCCCTGGCATCAGTAATTGGAATTATTGTAGCCCGTAAAGTTGAAATGACTTCGATGCCCCAGCTGGTGGCTATACTACATAGTTTTGTGGGCTTAGCCGCCGTATTGGTTGGTTTTGGTTCGTACCTCGATCCACAAACTCATGGTTTACCAGGTTCGGAACATACCATTCACCTGGTTGAGGTGTTTATTGGGGTCTTTATCGGAGCCATAACGTTTACCGGTTCCATAATTGCCTGGGGAAAGCTCGAAGGAAAAATTACCAGCAAGGCATTGGCCTACCGAGGACGACATGCCGTAAATATTATTCTGGTACTTATCTCCATTTACCTGGGAATCCGTTTTGGCATGGCTCCGGGTACCGATGCTTTGATTGAACTGATTGTAATGACTGCTATTGCATCATTTATTGGTGTAATGCTGGTTATGGCTATTGGTGGTGCCGATATGCCTGTGGTAGTTTCGATGCTGAACTCGTATTCGGGTTGGGCAGCGGCAGCGGCTGGTTTTATGTTAGGAAACGATTTGCTGATTATTACCGGTGCTTTGGTGGGTAGCTCAGGAGCTATTCTTTCCATTATTATGTGCGAGGCCATGAATCGCTCGTTCTTATCGGTTATTTTTGGCGGTTTTGGCAACACAAACTCAAGCTCAAAAGCCATGGAAGGCGAAGTAACTTCGGCCAATCATGCTGAAGTTGCCCAGATGTTACAGGAAGCCAAATCGGTTGTAATTGTTCCCGGTTACGGAATGGCTGTTGCCAAAGCACAGTATCCCATTTACGAAATGGTTCAGATGCTTAAGGCCGAGGGAAAAGAAGTTCGTTTTGGAATTCACCCGGTTGCCGGTCGTTTACCGGGACACATGAATGTGTTGTTGGCCGAAGCCAGTGTTCCCTACGACATTGTACTTGAGATGGACGAAATAAACCCCGATATGCCTCAAACCGATGTGGTGATGGTAATTGGAGCCAATGATATTGTGAATCCGGCAGCGCTTGAAGACGAAGGAAGTCCGATTTATGGAATGCCGGTAATTGAAGTTTGGAATGCGAAAAAGGTAATTGTTATGAAGCGTTCTATGGCTGCCGGCTATGCGGGAATTGAGAATCCACTGTTCTACAAAGAAAACACCGACATGCTTTATGGCGATGCCAAGGAATCGGTACAATTACTGGTTAGTGAGTTACAGAAATAAACAAAAGTAAAGCAATAAAAAAAACCCTCAGCATTAGCGAGGGTTTTTTTATTATTGTATGTGAAGGTTTTATTCTTCTTTTGATTCTTCTTCGTAAGCTTTCAGTAGTTTTTCCTGAACATCGCCCGGTACCGGAGCATATTCCGAAAACTTCATGGTATACGTAGCACTACCCGAGGTTAACGAGCTTAAAGTAGTCGAGTATTTATTCAGTTCAGCCAAAGGAACGCGGGCCGATAGTTTTTCGTAGCCCGATTCGCTGCTCATACCGGCTATCATAGCACGACGACCCTGCAAATCGCTCATCACATCACCCATATAGTCGGCAGGAACCAATACTTCAACATCATATATGGGTTCCATAATTTTTGGGGCAGCTTTTTTAAAGGCCTGACTAAAGGCATTACGACCAGCCAGTTTAAACGAAATTTCGTTTGAATCGACCGGGTGCATCTTACCATCATAAATAAATACCCTGATGTCGCGGGCATAGGAACCGGTAAGCGGACCTTCTTCCATTTTCTCCATAATTCCCTTCAAAATAGCCGGATGGAAACGGGCATCGATAGAACCCCCTACAATACAGTTATGGAATACCAGTTTACCACCCCACGACAACTGTTGTTCATCGGTACCGCGAATAGAAAGCGTATATTCTTTATTGTCGATTCTAAACGAGGTTGGAGGTGGAACATCCTGCAGATAAGGTTCAATAATCATATGAACTTCACCAAACTGACCGGCACCACCCGATTGTTTTTTGTGACGATAATCGGCCTGAGCAGGTTTGGTAATGGTTTCGCGGTAAGGGATTTTTGGATTTAGGAATTCCGTTTCAATTTTATGCAGGTTGGTTAATTGCCAACGCATGGTATTCAAATGGAATTCTCCCTGTCCATGTACAATAATTTGTTTTAACTCTTTTGAATATTCTACAATAATGGTAGGATCTTCTTCGTGCATCCGGTTTAACAATTCACCCAGTTTTTCATCGTCCGATTCGCTGACCGCTTTAATGGCCGTACGGAATTTTGGATCGGGGAAAGAGATGGCCGGAAAAGCGGCTCCAAAATCTTTTTCGCTTAAGGTATGATTGGTTTTGGTTTCTTTAAGTTTTACGGTAGCACCAATATCACCGGCAACCATCTCAGATAGTTTTATTCGGTTTTTACCGGCTACAGCAAACAGTTGCGAAATCCGTTCTTTGGCTCCTTTTTTAGAGTTGATAAGGTCCATGGCTTCGGTAACCTTACCCGACATTACTTTAAAGAAAAGCACTTCGCCCAGGTGTTCCTCTACCGATGTTTTAAATACAAACAAAGCAGTTTTACCTGAAGGATCGCAAATAATTTCCTGGTCTTTGCTGTTTTTCATTCCGGTCATTTCGTTGGGAGCCGGAGCAACATTGCCCACAAATTCCATCATGCGGCGAACGCCCATGTCTTTTTTACCTGACACACAAAATACGGGGAACAGGGTGCGTTTTTTAATTCCACAGCGAATACCTTCGCGCATTTGGTCTTCGGATAGTGAACCTTCTTCAAAGAAAAGTTCCATCAAACTGTCGTCGTTTTCAGCAGCCGATTCCACCAGTGTATTGTGTAATTCATCAGCTTTTTCTTTTTCATCGGCCGGAATTTCCAACACCTCAGGTACTCCACCATCGGGACCCCATTTATACATTTTCATCTTTAACACATCTACCACGGCATTAAACCCTGATCCTGCATTTACCGGATATTGAATCAATACCAGCTTGGAGCCAAACAAACCTTTTAAATCCTCTATGGCTTTTTCAAAGTTTGCTTTTTCCTGATCCAGTTGGTTTATGGCAACCAGCATGGCTACATTCAAACGTTTTGTATGGCGGGCCAAAATTTGGGTACCTACTTCAACACCTTGTGTGGCGTTAATATTCATGATAGCCGAATCGGTAACCGCCAGCGACGAAATGACCCCGCCAACAAAATCATCAAGTCCCGGAGTATCAATAATATTTAGCTTTTTATTATTGAATTCCACATGGAGCACCGTTGAATAAAGTGAACGTTGCTGCTCATGTTCGATTCGATGGTAATCTGAAACGGTGTTTTTACTTTCAATATCGCCTCTGCGGTTAATTAAACCTCCTTCGAACATCATGGCTTCGGCTAGGGTAGTTTTACCCGAACCGGCGCTACCCATTAGGGTAATATTCTTAATTTCGTTCGGTTGATAAACTTTCATTCGTTTTATAATTTGAATTAAACAATCGTTTGCGTATTTTATCCTAAAATGACAAGGGTGCTCAAAATTAGTAATATTTTAATAAGATGCAAGTGTAGCCACCTTTAAAGGAAAAATTACTCCGGCAAATGCATACATATAATAATATGTGTACGATCATTTTTTAAGGGTCATTTTTCAAAAAGAGAATCTTGAATTCGCGTTTATTTTGCCTGATGGTTTTGTCTGGTCGTTTTGTAGCCGTAATTTTTTTTTAACAAGGCATATTTTTAAGCTGGTTAAGGCTTGATTTAGCGCTTGAAAATCCTTTTTTGCCTAAAAATCAAAATATTTACATGCACCTATTGAATTAAAAAAAAACTTTTTTACCTTTGCGAACCGATTTTGTAGGATAAAATGTAATATAATTATTTAGATATGCCAACGATACAACAGTTAGTTAGAAAAGGGAGAACAGAAATTAATAAGAAAAGTAAAGCTCCTGCATTGGACTCATGTCCACAGCGTCGTGGTGTTTGTACCCGTGTGTATACCACTACGCCTAAAAAGCCAAACTCGGCCATGCGTAAGGTTGCCAGGGTTCGTTTAACCAATGGAAAAGAGGTTAACTCTTACATTCCGGGTGAAGGCCACAACCTGCAGGAACACTCTATTGTTTTGATACGTGGGGGTAGGGTAAAAGACCTTCCGGGAGTGCGTTATCACATTGTAAGAGGTGCCTTGGATACATCAGGTGTTGAGGGTCGTACCCAACGCCGTTCGAAGTATGGTACTAAAAAACCAAAAAAATAATCGAATTTATACTGAATAACAATGAGAAAATCAAAACCTAAAAAGCGGATTATATTACCAGATCCAAAATTTAACGACGTACTGGTTACCCGTTTTGTTAACGATTTAATGGTAGATGGAAAGAAAAACGTGGCTTATGATATCTTCTATGATGCATTAGACATGATAGGTAAAAAGATGAAAGACAGCGAAGTTGCTCCTTTGGAGGTATGGAAAAAAGCCTTACAGAACATCACTCCTCAAGTTGAGGTTCGTAGCCGTAGGGTGGGTGGTGCCACTTTCCAGATTCCTCAGGAAATCAGGGACTCTCGTAAAGTTTCTATCAGTATAAAAAACATGATATCATTTTCTCGTAAACGTAGCGGACGTAGCATGGCTGAAAAACTTTCTGCCGAAATTATGGCTGCCTACAACGAAGAAGGTGGTGCATTTAAGAAAAAAGAAGATACACACCGCATGGCGGATGCAAATAAAGCGTTTTCGCATTTCCGATTCTAATAAGTGCTGTAAACGTATATAGATATATAATTATAATATGGCAAGAGATTTAAAATTAACCAGGAATATTGGGATTATGGCTCACATTGATGCGGGTAAAACCACAACAACGGAGCGTATCCTTTATTACACCGGTCTGACTCATCGTCTTGGCGAAGTACACGATGGAGCAGCCACCATGGACTGGATGGTTCAGGAGCAGGAAAGGGGTATCACCATTACTTCTGCTGCAACCACTTGTTTTTGGAAATATCAGGATGTTGAACATAAAATTAATATTATTGACACCCCGGGACACGTTGACTTTACCGTTGAAGTAGAGCGTTCATTGCGTGTATTGGATGGTGCAGTTGCTGTATATTGCGCTGTAGGTGGAGTTCAACCCCAATCAGAAACTGTTTGGCGTCAGGCCGACAAATATAAAGTTCCACGGATTGCCTTTGTAAATAAAATGGACCGTGTAGGTGCCGATTTCTTTTCAGTGGTTACACAAATTCGTGAGCGCTTAAGCGCAAATCCAATTCCACTTCAGATTCCTATTGGTTCTGAAGCAGACTTTAGAGGAGTTGTTGATCTTATCGAGAACAAAGCGATTGTTTGGTTCGACGACGACGAAAAAATTACCCGCTACGAGTACATCGAGATTCCTGATGATTTAAAAGATTCAGTAGCCGAATGGCGTGCCAAATTGATTGAATCAGTAGCCGAATTGGATGATACTTTATTGGAACGTTTCTTTGAAGATCCCGATTCAATTACAGCAGACGAAATAAAAGCCGTAATTCGTCAGGCTACGGTCGATCAGATTATTGTTCCCGTATTGTGTGGTTCTGCCTTTAAAAACAAAGGCGTTCAACGTTTATTGGATGCAGTGGTAGCTTACTTACCCAGCCCGGTCGACATTGATGCCGTTACCGGAATGAACCCAAACAACGATAAGGAAGAAGTTCGTAAACCCAGCGTTAGCGAGCCTTTTGCCGGATTAGCCTTTAAGATTGCAACCGATCCATATGTGGGTCGTTTGGCATTTATCCGTGTTTATAGCGGAAAACTGGAAGCCGGTTCAAGCGTATTAAACATGCGTACCGGTAAAAAAGAACGCATCTCGCGTCTTTACCAAATGCACGCCAACAAACAAAATCCGAAAGACGAAATTGAAGCAGGTGACATTTGTGCAGCTGTTGGATTTAAAGATATCCGTACAGGAGATACCTTGTGCCTCGAGACCAAACCTATTGTTCTTGAAAGCATGACTTTTCCTGAGCCGGTAATTAGCGTTGCCATTGAGCCTAAAACGCAAAAAGATATGGATAAAATGGATATGGCTTTGGCAAAACTTGCCGAAGAAGATCCAACCTTCCAATTAAGAACCGACCACGATTCAGGACAAACCATCATCAGCGGAATGGGTGAATTACACCTTGAGATTCTGGTTGACCGTTTGAACCGTGAATTTAAAGTGGAAGTTAACCAGGGTAAACCACAGGTTGCTTACAAAGAAGCTATTACAGCGCTTGTTGAACACCGCGAGGTATTTAAGAAACAATCGGGTGGTCGTGGTAAATTTGCCGACATTTATGTTCGTGTTTCACCAGCCGATGCCGGAGTTACCGGTGTTCAGTTTGTGGATCAAATCAAAGGTGGAACTATTCCTCGTGAATACATACCTTCCGTTGAAAAAGGATTTAAAGAAGCCCTTAAAAACGGTCCATTGGCAGGATTTGCCATGGAGAGCATCAAAGTTGAACTGTTCGACGGTTCGTTCCACGCAGTGGACTCTGACCAGTTGTCGTTCGAGATTGCTGCCCGCCAGGCTTACAAAGCTGCCTGTAGCAAAGCAAAACCCATTCTATTGGAACCCATCATGGCTATCGAGGTGGTTACACCGGAAGAATACATGGGCGATGTTATTGGTGACTTTAACCGTCGTCGTGGACAGGTTGAAGGTATGGAAGCCCGCATGGGAGCCCGTGTTATCAAAGCAAAAGTTCCTCTTTCTGAAATGTTTGGCTATGTAACCGTGTTACGTAGTTTATCCTCAGGACGTGCAACTTCAACCATGGAGTTCTCGCACTACCAGGAAACACCTAAGGGAATTGCCATGGAAGTGTTAGAAGAGTTTAAAGGTCGTAAAGAATTATTGTAAATAATATATAATTTAAAATGAGCCAAAAAATAAGAATTAAACTTAAGTCTTACGATCACAATTTGGTTGATAAATCGGCCGAAAAGATAGTTAAGACTGTAAAAACCACCGGTGCCGTTGTAAGTGGGCCCATACCATTGCCCACCCACCGCAGAGTTTTTACTGTGCTGCGTTCTACTTTTGTTAACAAGAAGTCAAGAGAGCAATTCGAATTGTCTTCATACAAAAGATTGTTAGACATCTATAGCTCAACAGCTAAAACTATAGATGCCTTAATGAAACTTGAGCTTCCTAGTGGAGTAGAAGTTGAAATTAAAGTTTGATAAATTTATAATTAATACAGATGGCTGGATTAATAGGAAAAAAAATTGGAATGACATCGATTTTCAGTGCCGAGGGAAAAAATATTCCATGCACGGTTATCGAAGCTGGACCTTGTGTTGTTACACAAGTGAAAACCGTCGAGACAGATGGTTACAATGCTATCCAATTAGGTTATGACGACAAGAAAGAAAAGAAGTCGATTAAACCTGAATTGGGACACTTTAAAAAAGCTGGCACCTCACCAAAAATTAAGGTAGCTGAGTTTTTAGACTTTCAGGAAGATTACCAATTGGGTGATGTTCTTACAGTAGATTTGTTTGCCGACGACCTCTGGTTAGATGTTAGCGGTATTTCAAAAGGAAAAGGTTTCCAGGGCGTTGTAAAGCGTCACGGATTTGCCGGTGTTAACGATGCAACACACGGGCAGCATAATCGCGGCAGAGCTCCGGGTTCGTTGGGTGCTTCATCGTATCCATCGCGAGTATTTAAAGGCATGCGCATGGCCGGCCGTACAGGTGGCGACAAAGTGAAAGCACTTAGTTTGCGTGTCGTAAAAGTTATTCCCGAGAGCAATTTATTATTAGTGAAGGGATCAGTACCTGGTCCTAAAGGTGGATATTTAATAATTGAAAGATAATGGAATTAGTAGTCTTAAATCAAGCAGGCGAGGATACCGGAAAAAAAGTAGCGTTGAACGATTCCATCTACGCAATTGAGCCAAGCGATCATGCAATCTATCTTGATGTAAAGCAATATTTAGCTAATCAACGTCATGGTACGCATAAATCGAAAGAACGTGGTGAAATTGCAGGAAGCACGCGGAAACTGAAAAAACAAAAAGGAACCGGTACTGCTCGCGCAGGAAGCATAAAATCTCCTATTTTTAAAGGAGGAGGTAGAGTATTCGGACCTCGGGTTCGTGACTATTCGTTTAAACTTAACAAAAAAGTAAAACAATTAGCACGCAAATCGGCCCTGGCTTATAAAGCAAAAGCAAACCAGATAATAGTAGTTGAAGATTTTAATTTTGAAACACCAAAAACAAAATTATACACTACTTTACTTGAAAAACTGAATCTAAACGGCAAAAAGTCGCTGATAGTATTAGCAGAACAGAATAAAAACATATATTTGTCGTCGCGAAATATACAGGGTACCGAGGTGGTATCAGCTGAAGGCTTAAACACCTACCAGATTATGAAAGCCTCATCGCTTGTAATTACCGAAAAATCAGTTGGTTTAATTGAATCTATCTTAGCATAAGAACAGGAGGAGACATGGATATTATAATAAAACCAATAATTACAGAGAAGATGACCGCACAAACCGAAAAGCTTCACCGCTACGGTTTTATGGTCGATCGCAGAGCCGATAAAATTCAGATTGCCCGTGCAATTGAAGAACTTTACAGTGTTAAGGTTGATTCAGTAAACACCATGCGGTACGGAGGTAAACTGAAGTCGAGATATACCAAAGCTGGCTTCATCCAGGGTAAGACCAATGCTTACAAAAAAGCAATTATCACCTTAGCCGAAGGAGAAGTTATCGATTTTTATAGCAATATATAGAAGACAGATTATATACAATGGCTGCAAAAAAAATTAATCCCGTAACACCGGGACAAAGACACAAGGTAACCAGCAATTTTGAAGCAGTTACCTCAAGCACACCTGAAAAATCATTGTTAAGTCCTTTAAAGAAATCCGGCGGTAGAAATAACGTTGGAAAAATGACAATGAGATATATAGGTGGTGGACACAAGAAACGCTATCGCGTTATCGATTTCAAAAGGGAAAAAGATGGTATTCAAGGAACCGTTAAATCCGTTGAGTACGATCCTAACCGCAGTGCACGTATTGCACTGGTTTATTATGCCGATGGTGAAAAGAGATACATCTTGGCACCAAACGGTCTTCAAGTCGGACAAGTTATCAATTCAGGTACTGGAGTTGCACCCGAAATTGGTAACACTTTATATTTGTCCGAAATTCCATTAGGAACCGTAATCCATAACATTGAGTTACGCCCAAACAGTGGAGGTGTTTTAGCACGTAGCGCCGGAACATACGCTCAGCTCACCTCACGCGAAGGAAAATACGCTACCGTTAAGCTACCTTCAGGCGAAACCCGTATGGTATTGGTTACCTGCAGAGCCACTATAGGTTCAGTCGGAAACTCCGATCATGGCCTGGAAAGATCTGGTAAAGCCGGTAGAAGCCGCTGGATTGGTCGTCGCCCAAGAGTTCGTGGAGTTGCCATGAACCCGGTTGATCACCCAATGGGTGGTGGTGAAGGACGTTCTTCAGGAGGACACCCACGCTCACGCAAGGGAATACCTGCAAAAGGGTATAAAACCCGTGCTCCTAAGAAGCAATCGAATAAGTTTATTGTTGAAAGAAGGAAAAAGTAAATTAAGTAGATATGAGTCGTTCATTAAAAAAAGGCCCATTTATTCACTATAAATTAGAGAAGCGGATTCTCGACTTGAATGAATCAGGTAAAAAAAATGTAGTCAAAACCTGGTCACGGGCTTCGATGATATCTCCAGACTTTGTTGGGCACACTATCGCTGTACATAATGGAAACCGTTTTATTCCAGTATATGTTACTGAGAATATGGTTGGTCATAAACTTGGTGAATTTGCACCAACCCGTCAATTCAGGGGTCATGGAGGAAAGAAAAAATAATTATTTAATCTGATGTAAAATGGGTGCAAGAAAAAGAAATAAAGCCAATCAGTTAAAAGAGGAGAAGAAAAGCAAAAGCTTTGCCCAATTGCGCAATTGCCCCACTTCGCCACGAAAAATGCGCCTGATGGCCGATTTAGTTCGAGGTGAAGAGGTAAACAAAGCATTGGATATACTCCGTTACAGTCCTAAAGAAGCCGCCGGAAGGTTGGAGAAATTATTACTTTCGGCTATTGCAAACTGGCAACAAAAAAACGAAGGAGTGCGTATCGAGGAATCAAATCTTTTTGTAAAAGAGATATTTGTTGATTCAGCGCGCGTATTAAAGCGTTTACGCCCTGCTCCGCAAGGTAGAGGTTATCGTATCCGGAAACGGTCGAACCACGTTACCATAGTTGTTGATAGCCGTAATAGTGAAACAAACGAAAATTAAGATTCAATGGGACAAAAATGTAATCCAATAGGAAATAGATTAGGAATCATCAAAGGTTGGGATTCCAACTGGTTTGGTGGTAACAACTATTCTGAAAAAATAGTAGAGGACGATAAGATACGCAAATATCTTTATGCCCGTTTAGCTAAAGCAAGCGTTTCAAAAATTGTTATTGAGCGTACACTTAAACTTATTACAATTACGGTTAATACCGCACGTCCGGGTATCATTATTGGTAAAGGCGGACAAGAGGTAGACAAACTCAAGGAAGAGTTAAAGAAAATTACCAAAAAAGAAGTGCAAATCAATATTTTCGAGATTAAAAGACCGGAACTTGATGCCTACCTGGTTGGTAACAACATTGCTCGTCAGCTTGAGGGACGTATTTCATACCGTAGGGCTGTAAAAATGGCTATCGCCTCAACCATGCGCATGGGTGCCGAAGGAATAAAAGTTCAAATTTCAGGTCGTTTAGGTGGTGCCGAAATGGCCCGCGCTGAAATTTATAAAGAAGGACGTATTCCATTGCACACCCTAAGAGCCGACATTGACTATACTGCAGTAGAGGCTTTAACTAAAGTAGGTTTGATAGGCATTAAAGTTTGGATTTGTAAAGGCGAGGTTTATGGAAAACAAGACCTTACTCCAAACGTTGGTGGCAACAGCAATACGAATGCATCAGGCCCTAAAAAAGGATTTAAAAAACAACGTAGGAATTAATCGTTAAATTGGATTAAGGATGTTACAGCCAAAGAAAACAAAATTCCGCCGGATGCAAAAAGGGCGGATGAAAGGAAATGCTCAGCGCGGGGCCCAACTCGCTTTTGGTTCTTTTGGAATCAAAGCTCTTGAAGAGACCTGGATAACCGGACGGCAGATTGAAGCAGCCCGTCAAGCTGTGACGCGTTACATGAAACGTGAAGGACAGATTTGGATAAGAATATTTCCCGATAAACCAATAACCAAAAAACCTGCAGAGGTTCGTATGGGTAAAGGTAAGGGTGCCCCTGAGGGGTTTGTTGCTCCTGTTACACCAGGACGCATCTTAATTGAGGCCGAAGGCGTATCATTCGAAGTTGCTAAAGAAGCACTCCGTTTGGCCGCTCAAAAACTCCCGATTAAGACCAAATTTGTGGTGAGAAGAGACTATGTGGAAACTTCAAATTAATGAGCAATGAAAGCTTCAGAAATTAAAGAGTTATCAACTCAAGAATTAATTGAGCGGATTGATGATTATAAAAAAGTCTTAACCCGTATGCGTCTAAACCACGCAGTATCTCCTTTGGATAACCCAAACAAACTGGGTGCTACCAAAAAGGACATTGCAAGACTAAAAACCGAGCTACGGGCTAGAGATATTAACGAGAACAAATAATTTTGGCGATGGAAAATAAAAGAAATCTTAGAAAAGAACGTATAGGGGTTGTTGTCAGCAACAAGATGGACAAATCCATTGTAATTGCTGTTAAACGTAAAGTAAAACACCCAATTTACGGAAAATTCGTCAATAAGACTACCAAACTGCATGCACACGATGAAAACAACACATGCAGCATTGGTGATACTGTTAGAGTTATGGAAACAAGACCTATCAGTAAAACGAAAAGTTGGAGATTAGTTGAAATTATAGAGAAAGTTAAGTAGCCATGATACAACAAGAATCCAGATTAAACGTAGCTGACAACAGTGGTGCTAAAACTGTTTTGGTTATTAACGTGCTAGGGGGCACAAACAAACGGTACGCTTCAATAGGCGACAAAATTGTGGTTACAGTAAAAAGTGCTATCCCTGGAGGAGACATGAAAAAGGGTACGGTTAGTAAAGCCGTGGTTGTTCGTGTAAAAAAAGAGGTACGCCGCAGCGATGGTTCTTACATCCGCTTCGACGACAATGCCTGTGTTTTATTGAACGCTGCTGGTGAAATCCGTGGTACCCGTATTTTTGGCCCGGTTGCCCGTGAACTGCGTGACAGTTATATGAAAATCGTGTCATTAGCACCTGAAGTATTATAATCTGTAAAGGAGAACAGAAATGCGTAAAAAATTGCATATTAAAAAAGGTGATATCGTAGTTGTGATTTCAGGTGAATCCAAAGGACAAAAAGGAAAAGTCCTTGAAGTATTAGCCGAAAAGCAACGCGCTATCGTAGAAGGGGTCAACATGGTATCGAAACATACCAAACCAAACGCTGATAATCCACAGGGTGGAATAGTTAAGCAAGAGGCCCAAATCCACATCTCGAACCTGATGCTTGTGGATCCTTCTTCAGGAAAACCATCGCGTATCGGAAGAAGGTTAAATGATAAAGGTAAATTAGTAAGGTATTCTAAAAAATCTGGAGAGGAGATTAAGTAATGAATTATAAACCACAACTTAGGAAAAAGTATGAGGAAGAAATTATTCCTGCTTTAACTAAGGAATTTAATTACAAAACTCCCATGCAAGTTCCAAAACTGGAAAAAATTGTAGTGAATCAGGGAGTGGGTAAAGCTATTGCCGACAAAAAATTGATTGACATAGCTGCCGACGAATTAGGTGCAATTACAGGTCAAAAAGCAATCAAAACCTTATCGAAGAAAGACATCTCGAACTTTAAGTTAAGGAAAAAAATGCCTATCGGTGTTAAAGTAACCTTGCGTAAAGAGCGGATGTATGAATTCCTTGAAAGGCTTGTTGTTGTTTCTTTGCCTCGTATTCGCGATTTTAGGGGTGTTAACAGCAAACTCGACGGAAAAGGAAATTACACCTTGGGAATTACCGAGCAAATTATCTTTCCTGAAATCGACATCGATAAAATCAATACCATTTTAGGTATGGATATTACTTTTGTAACTAGTGCCAAAACCGATGAAGAAGGCTATGCTTTGCTCAGAGAATTTGGTTTACCATTCAAAAATCTAAAAAAGAACTAGATTATGGCAAAAGAATCAATGAAAGCCCGCGAAGTAAAGCGCAAAAAAACTGTTGAGAAGTACGCTGAAAAGCGTGCCAGGCTTAAAGAAGAAGGAGATTTTGAAGGCCTTCAGAAATTGCCCCGCAATGCATCACCCGTGCGCATGCACAACCGTTGCAGCCTTACCGGCCGCCCAAAAGGGTATATGCGTCAATTCGGTATCAGCAGGATTACATTCCGCGAGATGGCTCTTAATGGATTAATCCCCGGAGTAAAAAAAGCAAGTTGGTAATATTTAAAGCTAAAGAAAATGACAGATCCAATTGCAGATTTTTTAACTAGAATACGCAATGCCCAAATGGCAAAGCATAAAGTTGTTGAGATCCCTGCTTCAAACTTGAAAAAGAACATGACCAAAATCCTTTTCGAAAAAGGATACATCCTGAATTACAAATTTGAAGACAACGACACTCAGGGAATTATTAAAATTGCGCTTAAATACAATAGCGAAACCAAACAGCCGGTAATTAAAAAATTACAACGCGTTAGTACTCCCGGTTTGCGCATTTACAAAAATGCAACGGAGTTACCCCGCGTATTAAACGGTTTAGGTATAGCTATTATTTCTACATCAGTTGGGGTGCTTACCGACAAAGAAGCCCGCACCAAAAATGTAGGTGGCGAAGTATTGTGTTACGTATATTAAAAACTATTTGAAATGTCACGTATAGGAAAATTACCTGTAGCTATACCAAGTGGAGTAACAGTTACTGTTGAAAAAGATAATGTGGTAGTAGTAAAAGGGCCTAAAGGACAACTGCAGCAAAAAATGCATCCCGACATTACACTTAAAATCGAAGAGGGTGAAGTTACCCTGGTTCGTCCGTCGGATGCCATTAACCATAAATCGATGCACGGACT
Source organism: Salinivirgaceae bacterium (assembly GCA_050179685.1). GTDB lineage: Bacteria > Bacteroidota > Bacteroidia > Bacteroidales > SZUA-534 > GWE2-40-63. The sequence goes on along the minus strand of JBFXEW010000007.1, from coordinate 10,820 downwards.
TTACCGTTCGTTACTCAATAATATGGTTGTAGGTGTTTCAGAAGGTTATACCATTAACATGGAATTTGTAGGTGTGGGTTACCGGGCCGAAGCTAAAGGCCAGATGCTCGAAATGAGTTTGGGTTATTCACACAACATCATTTTTGAATTGCCTACAGAGGTAAAAGTTGAGGCTGTTACCGATCGACGTGCTAACCCGAAAGTGAAACTTGAAAGTTGCGACAAACAACTTATTGGTCAAGTAGCTGCTAAAATTCGTGCCTTCAGAAAACCCGAACCATACAAAGGAAAAGGTATTCGCTTTATAGGTGAAGATATTCGCAGAAAAGCTGGTAAATCGGCAGGTAAATAATTTTTAAAAGATTTAATTATGGCTTTCGATAAAAAAATTAGACGTCAAAAAATTAAGGAGAATATCCGCAAAAAAATAGGCGGCACTTCTGAGATGCCTCGCATGAGTGTTTACCGCAGTAACAAGCAAATTTCTGTGCAAATTATCGATGATGTGGCCCAAACTACTTTGGCTGCAGCTTCATCATTAAACAAAGAGATTGCCGAATTTAAAGGTAACAAAACACAGCAGGCTGATAAAGTAGGCGAATTAGTTGCCAGGCTGGCGTTAGAGAAAGGAATTACCCAAGTGGTTTTCGACCGCAACGGATATTTATATCATGGTAGAGTTAAAGCCTTGGCTGAGGCTGCCAGAAAAGGAGGACTTAAATTTTAGAACTTATGTCAAGTATCAGAAAAATCAAAACAACCGACTTAGAGTTAAAAGATCGCCTGGTTGCAATTAACCGGGTTACCAAAGTAACCAAAGGGGGTCGTACTTTCAGCTTCTCAGCCATTGTAGTTGTTGGCAACGAAAACGGAATCGTGGGACACGGTCTGGGAAAAGCCAGCGAAGTAACTACAGCCATTAGTAAAGGTATTGAGGATGCAAAAAAGAACCTCATTAAAGTTCCAGTAATTAACGGAACTATTCCACATGAGCAAATTGCCCGTTTTGGTGGAGCCGATGTATTTATCTCTCCCGCATCGAGTGGTACCGGAGTAAAAGCCGGAGGTGCCATGCGTGCCGTACTCGAGAGTGTAGGCGTTAAAGACTGTTTGGCTAAATCAAAAGGATCGTCAAACCCTCACAACGTGGTTAAAGCTACCATGAACGCACTGCTCGAATTACGCGATGCTTATAGTGTTGCCAATGAGCGTGGAGTTTCTTTAGAAAAAGTTTTTAAAGGTTAAAAAATTTACGACATGGCTAAGATTCGCATTACACAAGTAAAAAGCAAAATTGGTAGTACCCAGCGTGTTAAAAACACGCTTGAAGCGCTAGGTTTACGTAAATTAAACCAAACCATCGAAAAAGACGGTACTCCCGAGATTATGGGAATGATAAATAAAGTTAAACACTTAGTTTCTCTCGAGGAGATTAAATAATAAATTCAGATATGGAATTAAGTAATTTGAAACCAGCTGAAGGTTCAGTTAAATCACGTAAGCGTATTGGTCGTGGCCAGGGATCTGGAAAAGGCGGTACATCAACCCGTGGTCATAAAGGAGCTAAATCACGCTCAGGTTATTCGAAAAAAGTAGGTTTTGAAGGAGGACAAATGCCCTTACAGCGCAGGGTTCCTAAATTCGGTTTTAAAAATATTAACCGCAAAGAGTTCAAAGCCATCAACATTGGAGATTTACAAAAATTAGCAGAAGCTAAGAATTTAACGGCCATCGACGAGCAAATTCTGCTTGATAATGGTTTGTGCTCAAAAGGCGATCGCATTAAAATTCTTGGTAACGGAAAATTAACCTTAAAGCTAGAAGTTAAAGCTCATGCTTTTTCTAAATCAGCCCTGGCTGCCATTGAAAAGCTCGAAGGTACAGTAGTAACTTTGTAAAAATAGATTAATGAAGCGATTTATTGAAACCTTAAAGAATATCTGGAAGATTGAAGACTTAAAAGCCCGGCTTATTAATACCCTGGGACTTATTTTAATTTACCGTCTGGGATCGAGAGTTGTTTTACCTGGAATTGACCCCTCGCAGTTGGCCGCTTTAAAGGACCAAACTTCGGGTGGTGTATTGGGCTTGCTCGATATGTTTTCAGGAGGTGCTTTCTCAAACGCATCAATTTTTGCCTTGGGAATTATGCCTTACATCTCTGCTTCAATCGTAATTCAACTTCTGGGTATGGCCGTTCCATATTTTCAAAGGTTGCAACGTGAGGGGGAAAGTGGACGACGTAAAATCAATCAGATTACTCGTTATTTAACTGTAATAATTTTATTGCTGCAAGGTCCCAGTTATCTGGCTAACCTGCATGCCCAATTACCTGCATCGGCCTTTGCTTTATCCGGAGCCTTCTTTACGATTTCGTCTATCGTTATACTAACCGCCGGAACCATGTTTGTTATGTGGCTCGGTGAGCGTATTACCGACAAAGGTATTGGAAACGGTATCTCATTAATAATAATGATTGGAATTATTGCCAACCTTCCCAGTGCTTTATGGGTGGAACTTGTTTCACGTGTAAACGAATCGGGTGGGGGTTTGGTTATGTTCCTGGTCGAAATGATTGCCCTGGCAGTTGTTGTAGCCTTAACCATATTATTAATTCAGGGAACCCGTAAAATTCCGGTACAGTACGCAAAACGCATTGTAGGAAACAAACAATACGGTGGAGTGCGTCAGTACATTCCTTTAAAAGTAAATGCATCCGGAGTAATGCCAATTATTTTTGCTCAGGCAATTATGTTTTTGCCTATCATTTTGGTTGGTTTCTCTGAAAGCGATGCAGCTACTGGTATTGCTGCAGCTTTAGGCGATAATACCGGATTTTGGTATAATTTTATTACCGCTTTACTCATCGTTCTGTTTACATATTTCTATACAGCCATCATTATTAATCCTACACAGATGGCCGAGGATATGAAAAAGAATGGTGGATTTATTCCCGGTGTTAAACCCGGAAGAAAAACAATAGAGTTTCTCGACACGGTAATGTCAAGAATTACTCTTCCTGGTTCCATTTTCCTTGCAATAGTTGCCATTTTACCAGCATTTGCCATGATAGCAGGTGTTGAGACTGGCTTTGCATATTTCTATGGAGGTACATCGCTTTTAATTATGGTAGGTGTTGTGTTGGATACCCTACAGCAAATTGAAAGCCACTTGTTAATGAGACATTACGACGGTTTGATGAAAAGTGGCCGTATTAAAGGTGGTCGCTCGGTAATTTAACCATTGCGTACTTTTACGTTCTTTGATGTTATTTTATAAGACAGCCGAAGAAATAGATCGGATTAAGGAAAGCTGTCTGTTGGTTTCAAAAACCCATGCCCTGCTGAAAACTCAGCTTAAGCCGGGAGTAAAAACCATTAAATTAGACCAACTGGCTTACGAATTTATTTGTGACCATAAGGCTAAGCCAGCTTTTCTTAATTACCATGGATTTCCGAATACCTTATGTATTTCAGTTAACGACACCATAGTACACGGCATACCTTCTGATTATGAGTTGCAGGAAGGCGATGTAGTATCAATTGATTGTGGTGTAGAGAAAGACGGGTTTTTTGGCGATTCGTGTTATACTTTTGTGGTTGAACCCGTTTCCAAAGAAGTGTGTACCTTTGTTAACACGGTAAAACAGGCATTGTATAAGGGAATTGAAGCGGCAAAACCAGGAAACCGGATAGGCGATATCGGTAACGCAATTCAAACTTTTGTTGAACAACAACACTACAGCGTTGTTCGCGAAATGGTTGGACACGGAATCGGTAGAAACTTGCACGAATCACCCGATGTTCCCAATTACGGGAAAGCACGAACAGGAATGTTATTGCGAAAAGGGATGGTTTTAGCTGTGGAACCCATGATTAATTTTGGGAGTCGTCGGGTAAAACTGATGGACGATGGCTGGACTTTAAAAACAAGAGATGGGAAAATCTCAGCTCACTTTGAACATACCCTTAGTATAGGAGAAGCACATAGCGAGGTTTTATCCAATTTCAAATTAATAGAAAAATAAATAAGTAGGAAATTATTATGGCGAAACAGCCTTCAATTGAACAAGATGGTACCATTGTCGAAGCATTAAGTAATGCAATGTTTCGAGTAGAATTAGAAAATGGGCATGTTATTACTGCTCATATCTCAGGCAAGATGCGTATGCACTATATTAAGATTTTGCCCGGAGATAAAGTAAAAGTTGAAATGTCGCCTTATGACTTAACTAAGGGACGAATATCATTTAGATACAAATAATAGAACTTAAAGAGATGAAAGTAAGAGCATCAGTAAAAAAGCGTAGTTCTGATTGTAAAATCGTACGAAGAAAAGGACGTTTGTATGTGATTAACAAAAAAAATCCAAAATTTAAACAACGTCAAGGATAATTTTAATTAACTTTGCAAACCGAAAATTTAAACATTAATTTATGGCACGACTTGTAGGTGTTGATTTACCGAAAAATAAAAGAGGCGAGATAGGCCTTACCTATATTTTCGGCATCGGACGTAGTGCGTCACGTACTATACTCGAGAAAGCTAATATTAGCTACGACACAAAAGTTAAAGATTGGACGGATGCAGACATTGCTTCTCTTCGTAAAATTCTTAACGAACAATATAAACTAGAAGGTGAACTTCGCTCAGAGATCCAGTTAAACATTAAACGTTTAATGGATATTGGTTGTTATCGTGGGGTACGTCACCGTATTGGATTACCGGTACGCGGACAACATACCCGTAATAACGCACGTACACGCAAAGGAAGAAAGAAAACCGTTGCGAATAAAAAGAAAGCTACTAAATAAGGGATAAGTTATTATGGCACAGAAGTCTAAAACTACAAAAAAGAGAATTGTTAAGGTTGAAGCGACCGGACAAGTGCACATCCATTCGTCGTTTAATAACATTATTATTTCGATTACGAATAACGATGGGCAGGTAATTTCATGGTCCTCTTCAGGCAAGAACGGTTTCAGGGGCTCTAAGAAAAATACCCCTTATGCTGCACAGGTATCTGCTGAGGATTGTGCTAAAGTGGCGTACGAAGGCGGAATGCGTAAAGCAAAAGTATTTGTAAAAGGCCCTGGCACTGGTCGGGAATCTGCTATCAGAACCATACACAATCAAGGTATTGAAGTTGTAGAGATTGTAGATGTTACTCCATTACCACATAATGGTTGCAGACCTCCAAAAAGGAGAAGAGTTTAATTAGTTTTGTATAGATTAAAAAAATAGCAGATGGCTAGATATATTGGACCAAAAACAAAAATCGCCAGAAAATTTGGTGACCCAATCTACGGACCTGATAAATATTTTGAACGTAAAAATTTCCCTCCCGGACAACATGGGTTAAGTAAAAAGCGGAAAAAAACTTCAGAATACGGAATTCAGTTGCAAGAAAAGCAAAAAGCTAAATATACCTATGGTATTTTAGAAAAGCAATTCGCAAACATGTTCCACAAAGCTTCCCGTAGCAAAGGTATTACCGGTGAAGTATTATTGCAGTTGTTGGAGTCAAGGCTCGACAACCTGGTTTATCGTTTGGGAATAGCTCCTACCCGTGCAGCTGCACGTCAGTTAGTGGGCCACAAACATATCCTTGTTGACGGAGACCTTGTAAACATTCCTTCGTACACAGTAAAACCCGGTCAGGTTATTAGTGTTCGGGAGAAATCAAAATCTCTTGAAGTTATTACAAACGCAATAGCCGGAACAAATCACAGCAAGTATCCATGGTTAGAGTGGGATAGCGACACACGCACTGGTAAATACCTTAATGTTCCTGAACGAACAGAAATTCCTGAAAATATTAAGGAACAATTAATCGTAGAATTATACTCTAAGTAATTTTTATATTATGGCAATTTTAGCTTTTCAGAAGCCCGATAAAGTTATAATGCTGGAAGCGGATGACCATTCAGGGAAATTCGAGTTCAGACCTCTGGAACCTGGTTACGGGAATACTGTAGGTAACGCGTTACGCCGAATTCTCCTCTCATCGTTAGAGGGATTCGCTATTACTACTGTTAAAATTGAAGGTGTGGAACATGAGTTCTCAACCATTCCAGGAGTAATGGAAGACGTTACTGAAATAGTATTAAGCCTGAAACAGATACGGTTTAAGCAGCAAATAGAAGACATGGATCACGAGAAGGTATCAATTACCATCAGCGACCAGGAAGTATTTACTGCGGGCGATATTTCTCGCTTTATTACCGGTTTTGAGGTTTTGAATCCTGATTTGGTAATTTGCAAGCTTGAATCGTCGGTAAAACTCCAGATGGAAATCACTATTAACAAAGGACGTGGTTACGTTCCTGCAGAGGAAAACATGCCTGTTGATGCTGAGTTTGGTGTTATTGCTATCGACGCTATTCATACCCCAATCCGCAATGTAAAGTATGCTGTTGAAAACTATCGGGTGGAACAAAAAACCGATTACGAAAAGCTTATTTTAGATATCCAGACAGATGGTTCAATCCATCCAAAAGAAGCATTGAAAGAAGCAGCAAAGATTCTTATTTACCACTTTATGTTATTCTCTGACGAGAAAATCACCCTCGATTCAGACGAAAAATATCAAGCGGAAGAATTTGACGAAGAAGTATTGCACATGCGTCAGTTACTTAAAACCAAATTGGTTGATATGGACTTGTCGGTGCGTGCACTAAACTGTTTAAAAGCTGCCGATGTGGATACATTAGGTGACTTATGTACATACAACAAAAACGATCTGTTAAAATTCAGAAACTTTGGTAAAAAGTCACTTACTGAGTTGGAGGATCTGTTAGATTCAATGAGTCTTACATTTGGTATGGACATCAGTAAGTATAAACTTGAGAAAGAATAACGGAGATGAGACACAATAAAAGTTTTAATCATTTAGGTAGGAAAGCCGCTCACAGAAGCGCGATGCTTTCAAATATGGCTACTTCTCTTATTCTACACAAAAGAATTAGTACTACCGTGGCAAAAGCAAAAGCCTTAAAGACTTATGTTGAGCCGCTAATTACTAAATCTAAAGTAGATTCTACACACTCTCGCCGGGTGGTGTTCAGTTACCTTCAGAATAAAGATGGTGTGAACGAACTATTCCGCGACATTGCTGTAAAAGTAGCAAACCGCCCAGGAGGTTATACCCGTATTTTAAAAACCGGTAACCGTGTGGGCGACAACGCTGAAATGTGTATTATTGAATTGGTTGACTACAACGAAAACTATACACAACAAAAAGAATCAGCAAAACAAACCTCTTCAAAACGCAGAAGAAGCAGCAGCAAAAAGAAAACTGCTGATACAGTAACTGCAGAAGCTCCTGCTCAGGCAGCAGTTGAGACTGTAGAAACTCCCGTTGAAGAAGCTCCCGAAGTAAACGAAACAGTGGTTGACGAAACCGTTAAACCCGTTGAAGAAAATACATCGGACGAAGCCAAAAAAGAGGAATAAAAATCATATTTCAAGACTTTAAAAGAGGGGTAAATTTTGTATATTTACCCCTCTTTTTATTTAGAAAAAACAGATTACTCAAAAATCTAAAAAACAATAATTATGGGATTAATTGCAAATGTTCACGCACGTGAAATTATGGATTCACGCGGTAACCCAACCATCGAAGTTGAAGTTACCTTAGATTGTGGTATTGTTGGCCGTGCTGCCGTTCCATCAGGAGCATCAACCGGCGAGAACGAAGCTTTAGAACTTAGAGATGGTGACAAAGGCCGTTTTCTGGGTAAAGGAGTGTTAAAAGCCGTTGCTAATGTTAACGAGAAAATTGCTCCTGAAATCATTGGTTTCCCGGCTACCGATCAGGTGGGCATCGACAAACGCATGCTTGAATTGGACGGAACAAAAACCAAAAGCAACCTGGGTGCTAATGCTATTTTAGGGGTATCGTTGGCTGTGGCAAAAGCAGCTGCTCAGTATACCGGTTTACCCTTGTACCGCTATATTGGCGGAACCAACGCGGTAACCCTTCCGGTTCCTATGATGAACATTATTAACGGAGGTTCGCACTCCGATGCGCCCATTGCTTTCCAGGAATTCATGATTCGCCCCATTGGAGCTCCTAGTTTCCGCGAAGGCTTACGCATGGGTGCTGAGGTTTTCCACAGCCTTAAAAAAGTACTGCACGATCGTAACTTAAGTACCGCTGTTGGCGACGAGGGTGGTTTTGCCCCTGCCTTAAACGGAACCGAAGATGCCCTGGAATCGATTATTAAAGCCATTGAAAATGCCGGTTACAAAGCAGGTAAAGATATTACCATTGCTCTCGACTGTGCTGCTTCGGAATTCTACAAAGACGGTGTGTACGATTACAGCAAGTTTGAAGGCCCAAATGGCGCAAAACGCAACAGCAAGGAACAAGCTGACTACCTGGCTTCGTTAAGCGAAAAATACCCCATCGATTCAATCGAGGATGGCATGGACGAAGGCGACTGGGATGGTTGGGTAACCCTGAATGCTAAAATTGGCGATAAAATTCAGTTGGTTGGCGACGATTTATTTGTAACCAATGTGGAATACCTGAAAAAAGGAATTGAATTAAAAGCAGCCAACTCTATACTGATTAAAGTAAACCAGATTGGTACCTTAACCGAAACGCTGAATGCCATTGAAATGGCTCACCGTGCCGGATATACTTCAGTTACCAGCCACCGTTCGGGTGAAACTGAAGATGCTACCATTGCCGATATTGCTGTAGCTACCAATTCAGGTCAGATTAAGACCGGTTCCATGAGTCGTTCCGACCGTATGGCCAAATACAACCAATTGCTTCGTATTGAGGAGGAATTAGGCGACTTAGCCATTTATGGATACAAGAAATAGGTAAACCTTACTAATATTAAAAAACCCGCCTTTAAGCGGGTTTTTTTTATCAGTGAAACTCAAATTTCAAGACTTCTGTCTTCGAAATTTGTTAGTTGAACAATCCCGCTGAAGGCGGAGGGTATAATTTGCTTCGCCAATCATCGCCATGTTCCAGTTACCCAAAACCCCTTTTGGCCGGCGGGCAAGTCTGGCACGAATTTGTTTCCAATCCCGATTGGTTACGGGGTTTTTAGGAGTTTTCTACCCGTGATTTGTAGTTTTTTACAATGGTTAGTTCGTGATTGTTTAGCCGTGTTTGTTCGAAATGAATGGCAGGATGCGCTTGTAAGTCGTGAGCCGGAATGTCGGTAAGAACCATCCAGGGGGCATCTATTTTCGAAAGCACCTCGATTAGCTGTATGTTGTAACTTTTTAGTTTTAAATCGGACGATGAACCGGAGAATTGGTTAGCCAATCGCAAATCGGCAAAAATAAAATCGTCTTTTTTGGGGGTGTGCTCTTTTAGAAAATCGGTGAAATTATTGTTGTAGCAATGGCATCGCGACATTAGCTGCTTCACTTCGTCCGATTTAATAAAGGCCAGGGCATCGAATAAGTCGATGGAGTTGCAGGTAATTCCCCCGTATTGATTCTTTAAGTTCTGATTTTCGTCGTAAAGTACCTTGCTGCCTTTGGCGGTGCGACTAATAAAATACCAAATGGCCAGATGCCGGCTTTTATCGATGCAGTCGATAAAATTGGTGTTTTGCCAGTTAATCAGGTTTTGCATGTGATTGAAAAAGCCCGTACGGAAAGCTGTTTCGATGGACCTGGTGAAAGATGATGGAACTTCTGCATCTTTATAAGTTCCGGGAACACTTTTTAGTATGGTTAATTCGTTTACCACGGCTTTTATCAGCGCATTTACAAACATGTCGTGGCTTATTACGAATGCGTTATCGAATAAGGGTTGAAACTTTTCGATATCGGTATTCATAAGCACAATGGCCCGAACCATGTGTTGAATATCTTCCTGGGTAATTATCCCGTTCAGGTAATCGATAAACGAGATGTAAATTTCGTTGGCCGACAAATCGCTGAATTCCTTTATAAGCTTCCAGTTTGTGGCACATATTTCCAACTGTTCCCAGAGTTCCGGATTGGTGGAGTTGTTGTAAAAGTCAATTACATCGGGGTTGGTATCGTTTAACAGACAAGGGGTATCGGGATTGTGGACAAAAAACTGCAAACCCCGCCCCACGCTTAAATCGACGTAGCGTTTAAAGGAGGTCGGAAAACTAAGCGCTAATGCCAGGGTGTTATCTGAAAAAGGCGTGTTTAAAGTTGTCTGTATCATTCCCATAATAATTGTATTCCCGAAATTAGTTTAGTTTTTGCAGAAATTCAAACAAATCGTCATTTTGCGATAAAAATAGTTTAGATTATGGTTAAAATTCATTGGTGTCTGATAAAAATAAATAAAATTGTTTCACTCCATATATAGAACGAATCTGGTAATGAATTGGCGATACAGAGTTTATTTTTCGCCTCAAGCCGGCAAGGCTCTTCATTTTTGGGTTATTCCCTTCGGTCATGAACTCGCAAGCTCGGTCGACCCAAAAACGAAGCAAAAAAGTCAAGGCGCCAAAAAATAGCATCTACATCTAATCAATCACTAAGTGCGGCCGGGTGATCTTCGAACAAGTTCTCAGCTTCCCGGTCTTACTAAGTGATTGTTTCGATTCCGATAGCTATTTTTTGGAAGCCGCTTTGTTTTTTGATCTAACATTTATTGTTAATTCATAATTGGTTTTACAAAATTAGCTACTCATTTTTTATGTTTATTTCCTTATAAAAATTTAACGTACAATATTGGTTTAATTAGTCGCTCCTTAATATAAAATCAACATACTGAATATTAACAGCATAAAGTTGAAAACTTATTGATTTAGTATGTCTGGATTTGCAAGGTTTATCGTAATTTACATAAAAAAGCTTGCAGAT
>JBFXEW010000006.1:0-216843 GCA_050179685.1 Salinivirgaceae bacterium | reverse complement strand
TCTTCAATCCTATTTGGATGAATTTTGCTACAAATTAAACCGCAGGTACTTTGGTGATAGGCTATTCGACAGACTTGCAATTGCTATGTCTGATAATTACTGGTATAATAATGACTAATCATTAATTATTAAATGATTTAATTTAAAAACAATATTTATTTGTTATTGTTTGAATGGAATAATAAATGGAAAACCAATAAAATATTGGTTTTCCAAATTGTCAAATTTGTTCTTAAGTTAATGCGCGTCAAAACATGTATATAAATTACATACCCATTTCTGTTTTTGTTCCTTGGAAATGATAGTCACCTTTTTCACTTTTAATTGTTAAACCAAACGTTCTGTTTGTCATGTCAAAGCCACCAAAATGTTCATCACCTTCTTCATGCTCATCGTTCATGTGGTTCATCCATTCTGAGTTTCCATTATTCATTCCACCCATCATTCCACCAGAATTTCCATTACCCATGTTTCCTCCATGTCCCATCATATGTCCATACATTTCTTCGAAAGCTTCTCCGTTTAAGCAAACCATTACACTATCGTTATGCTCATAATGATTTAACATAAACGTTGTATCCATTTCTTCGCTATAGCAATGTACTTCGATTTGTCCATTACCCATATCAGTTACTTCTGCAGTAGCATTTTGAATATCACCAGAAAAGTCTACTGAACTTTTCAGATTGTTTTCATAAGTTAACGTACCTTCATAAATTCCTTCAACAGATTCAACTGATAAGTTTTCTGATTCTTCACATGCAGTAAATCCTAGTAATACCGCTACACTCATAATTAAAAATAATCTTACTTTTTTCATCTTTTTAAATTTTATTTGTTTTACTTAAATTTTAATCTTATTTGATAAATTTCTTTGTTTGATAATGTACCGAACAACTATTCATTTACCCTACTTAATTTTATAATTGATATGTTCTTTATAATACCATTAATATCATCATTGCTGCCATACCAACACTTCCCAATCCCCATAAAAAATAATTATTAGCATTTTGTTTTTTAGGAGTTAAATAGTTCTTTGGATTCTCCTTAAAACTATCCATACAACTACTTGTGTGAAAATAGTATACTGCTCCATCATATTGCCATGAAAGGTCTTGTGATATAGTTTCAATCTGGTGTCCACATACTGGATCAAAATAGCCGTTATGATGTTCGTAACCCGCTGTCAAATGATGACTTGGCCCCATCATCATGCAAGATGAAAGTAAAAAAATTATACCTGATAAAATGAATATTTTCAAACTAATTTTCTTCATAATATTTTACTTTTTTTATTGATTTCTATTAAATAATGACCTGTAAAAGTCAAAAATTAGCTGACTAAGGCTACATTTTCAATTTGTGATAATTTTTCTTGCATTGGAAAGTTTAATTCCACCAGACTATTAATAATTGATTCTGATGAGATTTCTTTCTTCGAGTATTCAATAAAAAGGCTCTTTTCATCAAGACATAAGCTAACAATTCCTGCATCATTTTTCAGCTTTTTCAGTTCATTCTTATAATAAGATATTTGTTTCTGATTTAGAACAAATCTTGTATTAACTATTTTTAAATTGTTTGTTGTTTCCATATTCCTAATTTTAATATTCATTAAAAAGTTCATTTAATTATATAATTACTATAGTGAACCGAATAATTAAGAATCTTCCCTACCTGAAAATTTGTTTTTTTTGAAAAACAATGTAGATGCCTATTAATCAATAAGTATTCTGGATTTTTAGAAGGATAAGTTTAAAAATAATGTAGGAGTAAAAGGAACTGTTTCTGAGTATATGCTAACCGAGCTGCCTTGCGAGTCTGGTATTTGTGTTATATCCGAGAGTTTTATATTGTCATAATTAAACAGATTTAAAATAGACAAACCTGTTTCAAATTTAATTCTGTTTAAAGAAAACTTATAAGTTCCAGAAATATCTAACCTCTTATATGGATAGTTTTCTTTTTCGCTTAATAGCTCCGTATTTTGTAAAAACCCCGAACCATAAACATAATTAACAGAAATATGAAATGGTGCAAGATTAATAATTGATGCGAACTTAATTTCGTGTCTTTGATCATGTATAGCACTTCTATAAATATTGTCTTGAAAATATGAAAACCTTTCTAAAGATTCAGAAAGTGTGTATGATATCCAGAATGAATGACCTCTTAATTCTTGCTTCATCAAGAAATCAATTCCTTTAGTTTTGTTTTGTCCTTCATAAAAATTAGCTTCAAATTCGTCTAACTGGCGAGTGATACCATCAGTGATTTTATAAAATCCTTCAACATTAATACTAAATCCATTTGTTTTAAATTTGCTACCCACTACCAAGTGTTGAGCATTTAAAACAGGTATTTCAATATCATCACTTACAATCCATAAATACCTGTAATTTCCATATTGATCAACAACGGTACTTTGAGAAATAAATTGATTATATATACCCCAAGAAGCATTAAATTGAAGATTTGTAATAGGTCTAAACTGAAGATTCAAACGTGGTTGAAGGTAACTTTTCTTAAGATTAAGCGAATAATCTGCTCTTACTCCTAAGGTTACTTTCAATTTATCATGAACAAATATTTTATCCTGAATATATATTATAATCTGTGAAGTTTTATCGAGTTCATTTTTATTTTGTACATCAAAGCTTGTCTCCCTTACAATAGTTTCATTACTGATTAAACCAGTACCAATTTTTATTTTATGGAATTGCCACAAATTAAAATCTCCCTTTAAAATTGCTTTTAACTCAGAAACACTATTCAGATATTGCTCGTTTAAATTATGCATATTATGATTCATACCCATTTCTGTGCTACTTTGAGTATCTCTGGTTTCTTTTTGTAAAAAGGAATAATTGATATTAATTTCAGTACTTCCTTTTCCTTTCCATAATTTGTTGTAACGTGTATGAAAGCCATATTGCGTGTTAGATTCATTAAGCTTTTGAGTTATTAATGAACTCTGGTGTTCCTGTTCAACATCATATGAAAATTTATCTTGACCCCAAAAAGAACTTAACTGATATGTATCTCCACTATTTGTATTTCCAGATATTTTTAGATTTCCATCTCTAAAACCATAGTCAGGGCTTACTAATATTCCGCTCTCTAAAAAATGTGTTTGAGAATTATTATTAATTTGAAAATCGCTATCCGAATATAAATTATAATAGGTTTGACGGTATGCCGCAATAATTGATAGCTTCTTTCCAATTGGAATTTCTCCAAGGAGGTTCATTGTTGTATTGCTTATATTAGCATTTAAACTTGTTTTATTTTTATTGCCATCAATTCCGGTAATATCAATAATACCACCAACCCGCTCACCAAAAGTGGCATCAAATCCACCCTTATATATTCTAATATCTTTAGCTAAATAAGGATTTACCGCACTTATATTATCATTAAAATTTTTGAGTCCAAAAAGAGTTATTCCATCAAAATTTATTTGGTTCTGACCTGCATAACTTCCCCAAATTAATAATTCACTTGATTGTTCACCTGCAGCTAAAATACCAGGTTGCAATCTTAAAATATTAAATATTGAATTATCTCCATTACCTGGTACAAGAAATGCCACTTTTTGATTTAATCGCAATAATCCTGCTTTACTACCTGTTTGGTCAGCTCCAAAAGTGGAATCTGCTGTTACGACTACCTCTTCAATATTCAGATTAGCAGGTGTCATTTTAATTTTATGATTTACACCTGGCGAAATAATTGTGTCAATTTGTCGATAACCCAAATAAGAAATCCTAAGTTTGAAAATACTATCTGAAGTTGATACAAAATTAAAGTTCCCAAACTCATCACTAATTATACCAAATCCATTAACAATAATGTTTGTATATGGTAAACTTTCGGAGTTAAAAGCATCTGTAATTACTCCGGACAAAGTATATTTAATTGCTCTTGAAATATTCTGAGTTTTATAAAAAAATAAATAAACATCATTAATTTTCTCATAATTAATAGGTAGATCCTTTAGAATGTAATCAAAAGTTTTTTCCGGAGATTTAAAACTTTTCTTAAGGCTTATTGTGTATTTTGCCAATTCTGTATCGTCAAAAGAAATATCGATATTATAATTGTCTCTAATATCAATCAACAAAGTATTTAAAGTAACATTTTCAACACTAACTTTGATTTCTTGTGAAAACGAAATTGTATAAATAAAAAAAAAGAATACAAATAAATGATACTTTTTCAAATCAATTTTTTTACATGAAACCTTTAATTACTTGAATGAAATAGCAAAATGCTCTTCATTAAGCTTTTCATATTTAAGTCCAAACGGACGACACACTAAGCTTAAAATTTTCTCTACCGAATCAACTTTTTCAAAACTGCCGGTATAAACCAGACTCAAATCTTTGGGGACTTCAATTGTAATATCATATTGTCTTTCAATTTCGCTAAAAGCTTCTTCAAGAAATACAGATGTAAACACAAATTTGTTTGAAATCCATGCAATATCACTGTCTGCGTTAACTTTTTCATCAACAATTAGTTGACCTGATTTTTGAAGACTAGCTTTCTCATTTGGATGTAATATTATACTATGTTGTGTGCTAACTGCTTTAACCTTTACTTTGCCGCTAACACAGGTAACTTCGTATTTTTCATTTCTTGAATATATGTTAAAGCTTGTTCCTAGAACCTCAGTAATACCAGAAACCGATTTTACTTTAAAAACTTTTCCCTTTTCAACCTCAAAAAAAGCTTCACCTTTGAGTTCTACCTGCCTTTTAGCCCACCATAAAAATGGTTTATACTTTATTACACTTTCTGCATTTAAATAAACTTTAGAACCATCAGGTAAGTTTGCACTAAAGTGTTCGCCTGCTAAAGTTTCATAAGACGTAGTATATGTACTCATAAATACTCCAATACTTATTAATAGCACTACGCTTGCTGCCACAGCTAGAATCCATTGATTTGTTTTTGGCTTCATCGTAATTACAGAAGTTTTCTTCCTTTCCTTTGACCAAGTTTCCCAAATCTCTTCCTTTGGTTTATTCCAAGTTACCTTAAGCAAAGAAAATAACTCTTCTGAATCGTTATCGAATATATCCTGATTATCACTCTCTAAATTCATATTAAATTCGTTTAATGTTACAAAGTAATGTTATCATATACTCCCTGGTTATTGGGATAAATAGAAGATATAGAATTATGAGCAATACTCTTTTAAATGTACTTAAAGCTCCACTCATTCTTTTTTCAACTGCTTTAATTCCAATTCCTAGTCTTTCGGCAATTTCTGAATATTTAAGACCTTCTATGCGACTCATTAGAAAAACAACTCTCTGATTTTCGTTTAATTCTGCAAGGGTACTTTCATATTTTTCTTTAAGTTCTTTGAATTGCAATTCTTTTTCTGGTGTTACATCATAAAAACTAAATTCCAAGGAATCAATATAGCCCAGCTCTTTATTTCTCTTTCTATAATTATCAATAAATAGATCACTTGCTATTTTATATGCTAGCCCAATTGTTTTCTTACCTTCATCTTTAAAATCTTTTTCCCAAAGCTTGGTAAAGACGTCTTGTGCTAGATCCGTTGATAAATCTTTATCTCCAGAACGGTAATATAAATAACTCCTAATATTGTCGAAGTTTTTAATAAAAAAACCCTTAAAATCTTTTTCTGTCAATGTATCTCTATTTTATAAATTAGAATTTCAGTCTTATAATTTAATACAACAAAATTTCACTTTTATAGTTTAGTGTTATCTCTTCAGAATCATATTTTAATATCATATAATGCTGTTGTAAACTATACTAGCATATTATTAAGACCTGTTTATTTGTACACCGTTTTGATATTTATTTACCCTACTTTTAATTCACATTTAATTCTGGCAAACATTTTACATAACGTGGTTTTAATTGATCTTGCAAAAGTTTTTCTTCATTATATTTTTTTGTATAATTCAGAAAGGCTGAAATCGTACTTTTAAACTTTAACACCTGATAATTAATTATAGGTTTAATATTTGTGTTTTTAATTTCAGATTAAAAAATGAAATAGCTCGGGTGGACTAATAAGTCTCATAAGGTTTTATTCGATTTCTTTGTATTTTTAAAAAGAGAATCTTTCTTAATCTACTTTTAGGATTCTAAAATTTCTCTCAGAGTTTAGCTCAAGTGAAGAGTATTGTAAAATAGTTCACTGTTGTTCTGTTTAACTAAACTGTTAGCTAACTCATTGCTAACTTGACATGAACTCCAAGTGAACTCAAAATCAACTTTGACAATTTTCTACCCCAACAAAACACACAAAATTTTATGTAATCCTTGTAAACCATGTAAACCACGCTTATAATAAACTGTATATCTAACTGTTAAAGGTTTACATTCTATGTAAACTTACGTTTTCAGTTTTCAAGCAAAAGTTGTTTGAGTTTTGGCGTTTTCCTTATCTCTTTGCATAGAAACTGCACAGCCGATTTTTTGTTAAGGCTATCCGGAAATTGTTTTCCTGCCAACTCTTGTTTTAATATTGTCTTTCTGAATGCCATAATTAAATATTTGATTTGATAATATTATGAAATTGCGTCAATGGCACTATAACTTCATTGATAAAAGCCCAGAAAAGCACTGTTAGCATTGGAAAAAGCAAGTTTAAAGAGTACTTTTTAAGTGCTTTTGGTTGCTTTTAATAACTTTTTTGAATATTTAAACTGCTTTTGAGTACTTCTGAAGTAAATGTTAAGCGCTTTTTTAAATATACCCTTTTTTGAAGAGTATATTTTGAGTGGTTTATGAACACTTGAAAAAAAAGTGCATCAAAATTAAACAACTAATAGTCAGCGGCAATTTTAAACGGACACCTTATTAGAGATTTCTAATTATAGTCAATTCTTAAAATTCTATGTAATCCTTGTAAACCCAATGTAAACCTTTAAAAAGTTATTAATTAATAATTTACCCGTATGGTTTACATAGTTTACAAAGATTACATTGTTTTTCACAAAAAGGTTTGGGAAGAAAATTCAGTCAAAAAAAATTATAGGTTCAGCTCAACACCATTAATAATAATTCCCGTTTGCTCTTCAGCAGTTTCATACCTGAACATGTAACAGCTCCCAAAGTTTTTCTTTGTATAGGCTTTACTACTTCTGGTTTGTTGGGTACTATTGGGAATAAAAGTTTTGTTTCCCTTCGATGTTAATAATTCTTTTAAGGAATGTTGATCTATTACTTTCATATTGTTTTTCTTGGCATAATCTACATAATAAGGATATAGGGCTTTTAACTTTATAAAGATTATTTCCTTAACAGGGTCTTTTTGATAATGTACATTCTCTTTTATTTCACTATAGGTTTCATTGATTTTAAAAGCTATAGCAGTCCAGAACACCGTAACATCTTTAATTTCGTTGGATAACTCATCCTGAGATTTTGCATTCTCAATAACTGCATTAGCATAATCATCATACTGAAAAGGAAAATCAAGTTTGTCTTGCAATAATTTAACAGGAGCTAATAAAAGGGCAATATGTCTTAACTGCCTGTCTGAAATTTCTTTTTCTTTTGTAAGTGATGATTTGACTTCGTAAAACGTATCATCAAAAACCTTTTTAAACTTTTCTTCAATAAAAGGGCGGTACTTTAACAGTTCTCTTGTTATCTGGCAAAAACCTTTATCCCTGTGTTCAAGCAAGGTTCTATACGCTTCGGTAGATTCTTTTGAGAACTTATTATCTTCAAAATTCAAAACAATCATTCTTGCAAATAAAGCCGCTTCGGAAGTTGGCAACTCGTTTCCATCAACCATACATGCCGAAGTAATTTCTAAGGTAATGGTTTTGTTATCATTGGATTTTTGAGCCATTGTGTATAACTCACCGTCGTAACCTGTCTTAAAAACATCAACAGTCTTTTTATCAATCGCATTAGTATATTCCTTTAAATAGTACAATGCGTTTGTTCGTTGGGTTAATGAGCGTGAGAATCCTTTATCAGTCGAGTTAAGTAAAGATATTCCATTATTAGGTTCACCAAATAAATGTAGGAAGAAGTTTATATAATTAGACTTTCCTGCACCCTGATCTCCAAACAGGAAAAGGAACGGAAAAAAGCCTGTTAAATTTAGTATATAGTCACGAAACAAAGCTAAAACAAGAAATGTAATCCCGATAGCTCCGTTAATACCGTAAGCTTTGTATATTAATTCGCTCCATTCTTTAAAATTCAATGTTCCTTCTTTGTAAGTGAACTTTCTTTGTCCGTTATATGATTCATTTTTGATATTAGTATAGGAAAAAGGCGCAAGATAATAACTCTGATTACCATTACTTACAATCCCTAACTTGTCAGGGAACAGAAGCTTATTATCTCCTGTAATTATAGCATCAGCAAAAGAATATATTTTAAACTCTTTCTGGAATCCTAATTGCGTTATCGCTTCGGCTCTTTGTTCATGGTCTTGCAGGAAAGCTAATATATGTTCGAGTTGACTGGTAAAACCGAAGAAAGAAAGCCCTTTTCCTGATATGCTCCTTATGATCTTCTTAAATTTTTCAAGGTTAAGTTCAGAACTGTATAATTCCATTACGACAATTTCACCAGTATTACGTTGGAATTTGATTATCCTGCGGCTGTCTTTTGTTCCATCAATTAAATGGTAAAGAATCTCCATTAAGAAGTTGGATAACTTTTTTATAACGGGTTTCCCTTTTATATATTCTTTTGAATAATAACAACTGTCTTCCTTGTAAAAGAAAAACTCATCATTATCTTTCGTCTTGTTTTTGCTTTCTCTGGTTATAGGTTTGGATAAAATATCTTCCCAAATCAACTCATTGTTATTTTTATCTTTCATGAATTTGTCCATTTCACCCGCACATAACAAATCATTGGCATCTTTCTTTTCAGGAAACATCAATTTTCTTACTGATTTAATATCAAAACGGTTTGAAAGCAAGAATGTCTTATAATAATCAAAACATTTATTGCCTGCATTATCGTTATCAAATGCTATTACCACATGTTTACCGTCAAAATACTTATGTAGTTTTTTTCTGTCAACTATTTTATTTTCAGTTGAAAATATAGCTATAGATGAATAATTAGGCATGGATAGGACATTTATTACACCTTCTAAAATGTAAATGGTGTCGGATTCCAGATTAAACAGTTTATCGTAAATACTTCCTGTTAACTTGCCTTGATTTTTTGCTTTGGGAGATCCGTTTACAGGATTTATAATCCTGCGGTTAATCAGTTTACTTTCTGAATCAAAAAAAACGACAGATTTGGAAAGTGAATCGTAATAATAACTCCCTTTGGGTAGTGCTTTAGTGTTAATATTTCTCTTGGATAGATATTCGGTTGCTGTTTGAATCGGATTATTCTTAATTGCATATATGGTCTTTTGAAATTTATCAAGAACAGGAAGATTATTTAATGGTTCATTCGTAATATTCAAGTAGTTTTCTTTTAGGTACTTTATTGCATTACTTTCTTTCCATCCTTTTTTAAGGTTTATCATAAAATCTATAGTAGTACCTTTAGCCCCGCACGAAAAGCACTTAAAATAATTATCTTTTCTGTTAATACTAAAAGCAGGTGATCTGTTAGAACCTGAGCCACTTCTGCAAAAAGGACATTCATTAAGAATATTTTGTTTGTCAAACTTCTTATTGGTTTCTTTTTCTATAACTTCTTTTATGTCAATTTCTTTTACTTTATCAATCATGCAAGTCAGGATTAAATATCTCCACTTTAATAACAATTTTTGTTTTAGTAGAATTTAAGTTAGATTATAGTTTTATTGTAATACGCTTGTGGTTTTTAGAATGCCTGTTTAGGTTAAGCATTCTGTTAACTTGAACCTTACTTTTCGCAGAAACTTTCTGTGTGTAAAGAATTGTTTTCTATATTTCTATGAAGTCGTATGGATTCCTTATTATATGATAACAAAATATTACCCTGTTTAAGATTTTCCATTTTCGATAAATCCTTGGATATCTGCCATTTTGTAAAACCATTGATTACCTGCCTTTTTACCGATCAGTTCTCCTGTTTTGCGCTTTTGCCAAAACCATGTGGTTTTCCTGTTAAGTAGCTCCTGTGCTTCTTTTTCAGAAACATAATCACCTAGAATGTTTTCTTTACTGTTTTTACCTGATAATTTCCCTTGAATATCCTTTAAGGTATCCCGAATTTCATCAACATCTTTTTGTGGTAGCATAAAAAATACTTGTTGTGTTTTCATGTTGTTTGTTTTTTTGTTTGTTTATGTTAATTTTTATTCATTCTTTTTTATTAAAAAAATATTAATCAATCCATTTTATTGATTTCTCAACAGCTTTTTCAATTAAATGTACAATATTCTCCATTTCTTTTTCATTTTTCATTTCTTGTAAGATTAAGCTTTTATGTTCATCATTTAACCAATCTATTAAAGTAGATTGACAAAAACCTGATTGTTGCTTCTCATATTTTTTATAAATATTATAATAGTTATTATAGGCTTCAATTTCTATTTTAAAATCATCTTTTATGTATTTCGAGATTTTTCCGAATAGTGATGTTACTACATCATAATATTTTGAAAAAGGATTGCGCCAATCATCAAAGTTTATCATACATGACAGATAGCTATCCGCACTCATCGCTGCTAATTTTAGCTTATTCTTAAGATATTTTTCAACACATTGAAATAAATTCTCACTTAATACATTAAAAGCATTACCTAAACCTCGTAAATCTACATCTTCTCCTGATTTTGAAATCTGATAACGAAGAATTTTCTCTATAGTATTTGATTCAAATTCAATAATCGTTTCAGGAACATTTTCAATACCAGAATAATAAAAGCCTAACCTACTTTTAAATTTTGTATTATTCCTGTTATAAATGACCATATAATACAACGGATATTGCAATTCTTTCGTTACTTTACCCTCACTCTCATGAATAGATGCTTCTATAGGATCAAGTTTATCGTTTAAAAAGGGTTTTACTGTTATTTTCTTAGGCTTCTTCATATAATTTCAAATGAATTCGATGTAAAATTAATTAAATGTTTGAATACGCCAAATTAAATTCATTCATTTTTAAATAAAATTAATTAAGACTGTTTATTTAAATGCATTATTCATTTTTTGCATTTCATCCACAACTGTCTGCGTCATCATCTTTGCATAAATTTGTGTTGTTTTTAAATCGGCGTGCCCAAGTAATTTCTGTACTACTTCCATCGGAATATTCTTGTTTAACGCCAAAGTAGCAAAGCTATGCCTTCCCACATGGTGAGTAATATTTTTCTGAATACCGCATAAATCTGAAATAACTTTTAAATAGGCATTTAACTTTTGGTTAGAATATCTGGGTAAAATATATCCAAAAACTTCCCTTGCCGGGTCGTTTTCATATCTTTCGATTATTACTTGTGCTTCATCTAACAACGGAATATTTATTTTATCATCAGTCTTTTCCATTATAATCTGAATAATTTTATTACCATTACTGTCAGTCTTAATATCGTCTATTTTCAAATTATAGGCATCATTATACCTCAAACCTGTAAAAACTGAAAACAAAAAGAAATCCCGAACATTCTGAAGAGATTTATTCCCTCCAAGATCATGATCTTTAATTTTATTTATTTCTTCAATAGTAAGGTATTCCCTGTGTGTTTTATTATTTTTAATTGGAAAACTGATATATGGATTTTTTGTTATTAAATCTTCTTTTACCGCATTGTGCAATATTGTTCTGAATCTCGAATGATGTTTATTTATAGTATTTCTTACAATCTTTTTGTCATTATTATCTTTATAATGAACTCTCATGTAGTGATCATACTCTTGGATAAAAGCAAAGTCAATTTCGCTTACAAGAAGATTTTTACTGTTATAGTTTTTATCGAGAAGCCCGGTAATACTTTTAAGTGTTGCATTGTATGATTGGATGGTTTTCTTTACTACTTCATTTTTATCCTTCAAATTCTGAATAAATTTTTCAAAATAGGGAATAAGATAATGATCAAATGTCTTTTTATTCTTATAGTATTGAACAACTGCACTCGAAGTAACTGGCCTGTTATTGTCTAATAATCTTCGCCTGATTGACCTGATTTTATTTTCAATTTCTGATAGGTCATCATTAATCGTATTATTTTTAGCAATTCTTCCTTGATTTTCATCCCATTTATTTTCCTCAATAAAATGTGATGTTGAAAATTCTGCTTTTTTACGGTCAATAATTAACCTACCGTAAATTTTATATTTATTTCCCTGCTTTTTTGATTTATTCAAGTAGAACTTAAAAGAAAATGATTCATTCATAGTGAAACAATTTTAAGTTAAGGTGAAATATAGGTGAAACAAATATAGGAAAAATATAAAGAAAATTGAAAGGAATTAAAAACAAAACCTGCCGAATTAGCAGGTTTTGAAAGGGATTGAATTTTATTGTTTCTTTTTTGTCGGGGTAGCAGGATTCGAACCTGCGACCCCCTGCTCCCAAAGCAGGTACACTAACCGGACTGTGCTATACCCCGATGCTTATTTTTAAAGCGATGCAAAATTAAAGATACTTTCGGTATTAACAAATTTATTGAATCCTTATTTGAAATTAATTTACTTAGGCTCTGATATTCTTACACTTGCACGTTTCAACTCTTACAATCAATCTGAACATCCGGAAAATCAACCGTCGATTTTTCAACTTCTGTGGCTTTCTCTTTTCCTAACGTAGTAAATGCAAAAATCGTTTTGCGCTTGTCTTTATCATCAAACTTCCGTTGAATCAACCCTTTCTTTTCAAGCCCCGACAGTATTTTTGAAATGCGTGATTTGGATTGGGACAGGTTTTCGGCCAATTCACTGGCGGAATGAGTTCCGTTTTTAATGTTGCACATGGTCAGGCATTCACTTACCGAAAGCCCATGTGCCTGTTGCACTGCCTGCTCCAACTGTTGTACAATTCGGTACAACTCCTTCATCCTGCAAAAGTTTTCCATCTATTAATAGTTAACGCTGTTAATTATTGAGATGCAAAAATAGTCATTCTTTTTTGTGAACAACCATAAATTATTTATTTCACTGGTGCTAAAATCAGATCTTTGCTATTACTATCAGCAAAACGCTTTGTTATTTACTATTCTATACTTAATTTGCTAAATTCAATGCAAAAAAACTACTGCAATGTTAAAATTTCTAATATTTCTGCTGCTTGCCATAAGCCCCTTAATTTCATCAGCTCATCCGTGGAAACCTCAGTATTTTGTAATTATTGATACCGATGCCAGCATTGACGATTTTTATACCATAAAAACCCTTTTAAACCATCCTGAAGTTCGCGTTTTGGCAATTACCGTTTCAAATGGCGCTACACCAACAGCTATAGGGTATCAAAAAGTAAAAAGTATGTTGGCCGATTCCCATCACGAAGGAATTTTGGTTGGTATCAATAAACATTCTGCAAATCAAAACATACAAGCCGAGGCTGTTTCTTTTAAATGGAGCAGCTCAGAATACCCCGTATTTAATGAGCAATCGGCCGAACCCGTTTTAAAAAGAATAATAATGTATAACAGCGAACCACTACACTTTATTAACCTGGCAAGTTTACAAACACTGAATTTCTTTTTAGCATTGAGTACAGATACCAAAAATTGGTTAAACGAGATTATATGGAATATTGAAGAACCTGTAAGCAATGCCTACAACTATAATTTAGTACCACAATCTTACCACGAACTTATTGAAAAGAAGCTCGATATTCGCTTTCAAAAAAACATCATAGAACTATTCCCCGACCAGGATTCGTATCCGGAAAAATTTCAGGCATTTAAAGAATTCCCGGTCGACACCTTGAACTACATAAGCGATATTGCACTGCAAGCCCAAAGCACACAGCAAAAATTTGGAATTAGTGAATGGGCCGCCTGCGTAATTACAAATGAACTACACCGTCATGTGGGGGTTTATGCCATTATTGGCGTAAAAATGGGAATCAGGGCGTTGGAATACTTTGGAGCCGGAGCCGACGAAATGCAAATAATCTCTTACGCCGGAACCAAACCTCCGATAAGTTGCATAAACGATGGAATTCAGGTAAGTACGGGAGCCACTCTGGGGCACGGATTAATAAATATTGCCGAAACAGATAATCCCGATCCAACCATGGTGTTCAAATATTTGGGGCAGGAATTATGCATCACCCTAAAACCAGAGTACAAAAAACAAATACAACGCGATTTAAAACAATTAAATGCTGTACATGGAATAAACAGCAATATTTATTGGGATTTGGTTCGTGAAGTTGCCTTAAACTGTTGGTTTAACTGAGATAGAAACGAAATGTTTGAACTAAAATGCAATATAAATCCTTAAATCAAATTCGGTAAGCTATCTAATAAAGTGCGGCATTTCTGTGGGCAACTCAATACTAATTTCAATTAATCCTGCAATTTTTCCCTCGTTGAACCAGGGTGATTGATGAATTAATTTCTTTTTTCCGAGTTTCTCGATGGTATAAGTATTCGGGATGCCCGTAGCGAATAGTGCTGTAATTTTTTCTTTCGATTTGGGATTGTGACAATCAATCAAACTTTTCCCAATCAGTGCCTTTCCTCCCCATTTTTCGAAAGTTTGTTGCGCTTTTTGGTTCATATAAACAATAATGGCCTGGTGGTCACAAATGGTAACTGCCGAAGGATATTCATCCCAATATGAAGCTGTTTTCACGATGCGGAATTTAAGTTATTCAAGTTATTTGTCAATAAATTTCAAGGCACTAAAATTGACTTTTCTTGCTTTGTTATTTAATCAATAAAAAGCGTACTTTTTTATAAAGATAAAACACGAGCACTGCCAGAAACAGGCCCAACAAACCGCCAGCAAACACATCGGCCGGGTAATGCACTCCCAAATAGATACGGCTGTAAGAAACCAGAGCGGCCCATAAAATAATTCCAACAGAAAGGTGTTTATTGTTAAAGAACAAGCTTATGAATCCGGCTAAAGCAAAGCTGTTGGCGGCATGAGACGACACAAAACCGTATTTACCGCCACAATGGTTTTCGACCAGATGAATGAAAGCTTGTAATTCCAGGTTATGACAGGGGCGATAGCGTTGAAAAACCTCTTTGAACAGCTTTACCGAAGTCTGATCGGCTACTAAAATCAGTAAGACAATACTTAAGAGCGAAAGCCAACTGAATTTTAAATCACGTTTGATTACAAAAAACAACAGTACAGCATACAAGGGAGCCCACTCCCATTTACCACTTAAAAAAACCATTACCTTATCCCAAAAAGGAGAATGAATGGCATTTAAAAATAAAAATAGCTGTTGATCAAACTGTTCCAGGCCTTCAATCATTCTTTACTAGTGGTTCAAAGCATTCCAAATCAAGTCTTTCAAATCCTGTAATCCGAGCTGAGCCACCGACGAAATAAAAACATGGGGAATATCGGGTAAATCCTGTTTAATTTCCTTTATAAGCTCTTCGTCGAGCATATCGGATTTTGAGATGGCTAAAATTCGTTTCTTATCCAATAATTCCGGGTTGTAGAGTTTTAGCTCATTTACAAGTATCTTATATTCGTTATGAATGCCATCGCTATCGGCAGGAACCAAAAACAACAACATCGAATTTCGTTCAATATGACGTAAAAACCGGAGTCCTAATCCTTTTCCCTCATGAGCTCCCTCAATAATTCCGGGAATATCGGCCATTACAAACGAGCGATCGTCGCGGTACGACACAATTCCCAAATTAGGAACCAGGGTGGTAAAAGCATAATCGGCAATTTTTGGTTTAGCTGCCGAAACCACCGACAATAACGTTGATTTTCCGGCATTGGGAAATCCAACCAAACCCACATCAGCCAAAAGTTTTAATTCCAGAACAATCCAGCCTTCTTCGCCATCCTCGCCCGGTTGTGCAAAACGGGGTGTTTGATTGGTTGCTGTTTTAAAATGATTATTTCCTAATCCGCCTCGTCCGCCGGGCATAAGAATACGTTCTTCACCATCTTCGGTAATCTCAAAAAGTTCCTCAAAAGTTTCGGCATCTTTTACCACGGTTCCCAAAGGCACTTCAATAATTACATCATCACCCTCGGCTCCGGTTTTTAATGCACCTGAACCAGAGGTTCCGTTTCCGGCAAAAATATGTTTCCGATATTTTAAGTGAAGTAGGGTCCAAAGCTGCGCATTTCCTTTTAAAATAATGTGTCCGCCACGACCACCGTCGCCACCATCGGGACCACCTTTGGGTATGTATTTTTCGCGTCGAAAATGAGCAGAGCCCTCGCCCCCGCTACCACTCCGGGCAAATATCTTTACGTAATCAACAAAATTGGACTGAGACATAATTAAAAAATTTTGGCTACAAATATACACGGATAATATGGAAACTGTATGAATCCTTTTAATTATTAAGCCGCTAGGTGAAATTTGAAATTTTAACCGTTTGCACAAAAGCTCACTTGTTTATATACAAATTTGACCTGCCAACCATGCACTTTATATCTCTACATCAAAAAATTATATTCGAAAAATGGATTATTAACGAAATATAGTAACTTTGGCTCCATAGGGTTGTATTCATTTACATAATTTTCATGTACAAGTAACTGATTTTATGTGAACTAAATTTCAAATCTGTTTAAGTTTGTAACGAAATTGTAAAGATTACGTTTAACCAGACAGCAAAAAGGGTAATAATTAAATTCTATATTCAATGAAAAGGGTATTTTTCGTATTTCTGCTATTTACAAGTCTTATGACTTATGGGCAAACGGCCGAAGTAGCCAAATACAAATCGATGTTTACACTAAATTTCATCCGCTATATTGGTTGGCCCGAGGCCAGCAAACAAGGTGATTTTGTAATTGGTGTTGTTAAAGACAACATAATTGCCGAAAACCTAAAAACACAAACCGCAGGCAAAAAATTTGGCTATCAGACCATCGTTATTAAAGAATTCAAATCGGTAGAAGAAATTACCGATTGCCAGTTACTGTACTTCAGTAATAGCGTAAACTTCTCAAGAAACGCTGAATTGGTTATGGAAAAGCTAAAAGGTAAAAACTCTTTGGTAATAACCGAAACCGAAGGGGCTATTAAAAATGGCTCCATGATTAACTTTGTGGTACGCGACGACAAATTGAAATTTGAAATTAGCAATGCTAATGCCGAAGCCTTCGGTATTAAATTCAGCAGTTCGCTAACTTCACTTTCAAATGCCATTGTTAAATAGACACACATCATAAAGAAAAGCCAAATACATCATATTTATAAGTTGGTGAACATCAGCTAAAAGCACGGTTCATTTCGCAGCATTTTTAAAACAATTTGCCCGTTTATAACGTTTATAAGTTGTTTTAATTTATGTGGATTAATGAAAAGGAACTTCGTTTTTCAAGGTGTTTTATTTATGTTTACGGCCTATAGTCTCGTGAATAAAACGGCTGATAAAAGCCCGTATCATTTCCTGGAATTTTTAACTCCTCCGAAAAACCAAAAGTTACAAATATTTATAATTTTCAATTTAGGTTTCATACTGAATCTGTTTTTGTTAAAAAATTACAAACCCGAGCATTGCCTTGGTCTGCACGCAAAAACAATTCGGTATCCTGTTGTTTGCATTCAATAATAAATCAATATATACTGAAATCGCCAGTTAAAAAGGGTTTCAAATTTTCGGTTTCAGACTTCTTTATAATACTTACTGATGCGTTTCGAGGGAAAAAACCAAGAAACTTATACTAAAAACTGTTTCAGAATGCATCAGTACAAACATAAAAATTACTACAATGAAAATAAAAATGAACCTTGCACAACGACTGGTTTTTGGATTCGGAATTATTGTTTTGGTAATTATTATCAACAGTCTTATTTCGGCACGAACACTAATTATCAGCCAAAAAGACAACGCCCAGATTAGCGAAGTAAATTCGCCAACAGTTGCCGCCATTCAAAACCTGAAAGGCCTGGTTGCCGAATCGAAAAACTTAATCAGGGGTTGGGTTTATATCGACAAACAACAAGACACTCCGGACAAAATTCGGCTCCAAAACCTATTCGATACCGAACTGGTGAGTGTAAAAAACCAATTGCTTCAGCTCTCGAAACAGTGGAACAATCAGGCTGATGCCGACACCCTTGCTTATGTTTTTTCTGAAATGCAGCAGCTCGAAACACACATCAAAAGCATTATGGGAAAGCTGGTCGATTTTGAATCGTACAACGATGCCATGATATTTTTTGAAGTGGAACCTATGGTTAACGAAGGTGGCGAAATTATTACCCTGACCAATAATATACTTAAGGTTTTGGGAAACCTTGAAAACAAATACACTGAAGAAAACCAAACCATGGTATTGCTGATGCAAAAAAACGCCCGAAGCAACTTATGGATAATCAGCATTGCCAGCATTATTTTGGTGGTTTTGTCGACCCTGGTTTCATTTGTATTATACAACGCCATAGTAAAACCGCTAATTAAAGGAATTGCTTTTGCAAAAAGCATTGGCAATGGCGATTTAAATGCCAGTGTCGATATTCATCAGGAAGATGAAATTGGACAATTGGCTGATGCTTTGCGCGATATGGCTTCGCAAATTCGTCTTACGGTAGATACCATCAATCAAAATGCAAACCAATTGGTACAGAGTAGCGATTTGGTTAAAAGCAATGCATTAACTCTTTCAAAAGGCTCATCGGATCAGGCTGCCTCAGCGGAAGAAATTTCAGCCTCGGTCGAAGAAATGCTGGCAAACATTGAGCAAAGTTCAGAAAACGCAGTTACAACCGAAAAAATATCGCTGGCTACATCGAAAAATGTGAATGAAACCAACGAGCTGTCCAGCCAAGCCGTGGCTGCCATGAAACAAATAACAGAAAAAATAGGCTTTATCAGCGAGATTGCTTTTCAAACAAATATCCTAGCATTAAATGCTGCAGTTGAAGCGGCCCGGGCAGGTGAACATGGCAAAGGATTTTCGGTAGTCGCCGCTGAAGTACGGAAACTGGCCGAACGTAGCAAGGTAGCTGCCGACGAAATTACGGTTCTGGTACAAAAAGGACTGAATGTTTCGACCGAAGCCGGAAACAAAGCCAAAATGCTGGTTCCCGATATTGATAAAAACACTGCGCTGATACAGGAAATTGCTGCATCGAGCCTGGAGCAAAAGAACGGAGCCGAACAGATTAATGAGGCTACCCAACAGTTTAACGAGGTTACGCAACAAAACGCGCACGCATCAGAACAAATGGCCCTCAGTGCCGACGAATTATCGGAATTAGCCAATCACCTTAAAGAATCTATCAGTTATTTTAAACTATAAAAACAAGAAAGGCAGTTTATCGACTGCCTTTCTTGTTTTAAATATTATTGCAACTATACAAGCAAATTGGCTTAGCCTGCATTATCAATAGTCTGACAAATACGTTCAAAAACTTCATCAAGCGTACCTACACCATTTACTCCCCTATATTGTCCGCGGCCTTTGTAAAAATCCATTACAGGCATGGTTTGCGAATGGTAAACTTTTATACGGTTTTTGATAATTTTAGCATCCTGATCGTCGGCCCTGCCCGAAATTGCTCCCCGCGAGAGCAGTCGTTTATGGAGTTCCTCATCCGCGACTTCGAGTGCCAGCAAAACATTTACTTCTGCATCAAATTCGGCAAGCATCTTCTCGAGCCATTCGGCTTGTTTTTCCGTACGGGGAAATCCATCGAAAATAAAACCATTGGTATGGGCGTGTTCAAGCACAAAGGCCCGAACCATTTGTTGTACCATCTCATCAGGCACCAGGTTCCCTTTATCGATTAGGGCCTGAATTTTTTTTCCCAGTTCAGAACCTGAGCGTTTTTCAGCCCGTAACAAATCGCCAGTTGACAGATGTACCAACTGATACTTTTCAATAATCCGCTCCGACTGTGTTCCTTTTCCGGAACCCGGAGGCCCAAAAATTACTATATTAAACATAATAGTAAGTGCTGTGGGTTTATAATTATTCTACTATAGTATAAATATCGCTTAAATTTCGTCCATATCCATCATAATCGAGGCCATATCCAATGATAAAACTGTTGGGAATTTCAAAGCCAACATAATCAACGGGTATGTCGCCCTGATAAGCTTCGGGTTTAAAGAGCAGTGTTGCTATTTTAATCTCGGCCGGCTCATAACCTTTCAATTGTTTGATAATACTCTCAAGGGTGTTTCCGGTATCAATAATGTCTTCGAGAATAACCACGGTCTTACCTTCCATGTCTTCATTAATACCAATCAGCCTTTTCACATTGCCCGACGATGAAGTTCCCTGATACGAGGCCAGCTTTAAAAATGTAATCTGGCATTCCAAATCGATTGATTTGAACAAATCGCCGGCAAACATAAAACAACCGTTAAGTATGCCTAAAAAAAGCACGTTCTTCCCGGCCAAATCTTCGTTTATCTGCTGAGCCATTCTTTTTATAGCTTGTTCAATTTCGTTGGAAGGAATAGAAACCTTAAACTTTTTATCCAGTACCTGAATTTCTTTCATTATTATTTGGATTGAATTTTTACAAAAATACGACTATCGATAATTTATACGGCCATAGAAAAAACCATTCTGCAGCATCTTTAAAAGTTAATAAACAGATTCTAAAACATATTTAAAACCAAAACGCTTGTATTTTGTTAGCATTTAACTGATTAATATAACATATATTAAGCAAATGAAAACGGATTGCCAGAAGTTAATTTATAAATTATCTATTTTTTAGTTTAATTTGTTGCGAAAATAAACATTTATCCTTTTACCAATTACTGTTTTTAAAAAAAAGAATGCAAATGGAACCAAAAGTAAGTATCATAATGGGCAGCACTTCTGATTTACCTATTATGGAAAAAGCGGCCAAATTATTGAACGAATTGCGAATCCCTTTTGAAATGAATGCCTTGTCGGCACACCGAACCCCGGAGCAGGTTGAAGCCTTTGCCAAAGAGGCTGCTGACCGCGGAATAAAAGTTATAATTGCCGGTGCCGGAATGGCTGCGCATTTGCCTGGTGTAATTGCCGCCATGACTCCACTACCTGTAATTGGGGTTCCCATTAATGCTACACTTGAGGGAATGGATGCTTTGCTTTCGATAGCTCAGATGCCTCCGGGAATTCCCGTGGCTACTGTTGGTATTAATGGGGCACAAAATGCCGGAATTCTTGCCGCTCAGATTTTAGGCGTGGCTGATGCTACCGTATTTAATGCCACCGTGCAATACAAAGAAGGTCTGAAAGAAAAAATTGTTAAAGCCAATCAGGATATTCAAGCAATAAAATACGATTACAAAACCAATTAAGCGCTTGTATTAATCAACTTTATTGAATGGGTTGCTACCAAATGAATCATTTGGTAGCATCCTTTTTTTAAATCAAACAAATTCCTTTTTTTCCATTTACTGCTGCATTACACCAAATTTGCTTACAAAAATCATGTTAAATAATAGTGGCCTTGAGCCTTGCTATTGCTTTTAAAGTTGTAATTTTGAACACTTAAAAAAGTGTTCGGAATGGCAAAGCTAATACATACCCTGGTTTTTACTTTTATTGTTACAGCCCTTTGGGCTCAGCAGTTAAATGACAGCACTCCGGCCAAACCCGATCAATACATTGAGCTTAACACAAACAGCCACAATTTTGGGGATTTAATTCAAGGCGAAAAAGCCACATTTACTTTTGAGCTTACCAACAAAAACACCAAGCCATTGGTAATCTGGCATGTTTCCACTTCATGTGGTTGCACTTCGCCCGACTGGACCAAAAACCCGGTGCCACAAAACCAAACAGCAAGTCTTAGCATCGTTTTTGATGCCGCAGCTATCGGATACTTTGAGAAATCGATAATGGTTTACACCAATTTTGCAGACAAACCATTAAAACTAAGCATCACCGGAACCGTAACTCCGCTTAAAACAAAAAAAGGCTTCCGTAAAAAAGCAACAAATTTTAATAATCATCAGATAAACTAGTTCTATCATGCCAAAAATATCAGATAAAGGAATTCAAATGCCATCTTCGCCTATCCGCAAGCTGGTTCCCTTTGCCGAAGAAGCCAAACGCAAAGGCCGTAAAGTATATCACCTAAACATTGGTCAACCCGATATTAAAACGCCCGAAGTTGCTTTGGATGCCATTCGCAATTTTGCCGATAAAGTGGTTGAGTACAGTCACTCGGCAGGTAACGAATCGTACCGTCGTAAACTGGCTGGTTACTATCAGGGGTTGGGAATTGAAGTTGATCATACCGAAATGCTGATTACTACCGGTGGTTCTGAAGCATTGATATTTGCTTTTCAAAGTACCCTAAACCCCGGCGACGAGGTAATTATTCCCGAACCATTTTATGCCAACTACACTGCCTTTGCTATTACTGTAGGGGTTAAACTGGTTCCGGTTACCGCCACCATCGAAAACGGTTTTGCCCTGCCTCCCATCGAGAAGTTTGAAGAACTGATTAACAAAAACACAAAAGGAATACTTATTTGCAACCCCAGCAACCCAACGGGTTACCTTTACAGCGAAGATGAATTGCGCAAACTGGCTGCCATTGCTAAAAAACACGATTTATACATCTACTCCGACGAAGTTTACCGCGAATTTTGCTACGATGGACACACCCACTTTTCGGCTATGTTGTTAAAAGACATTCAGCAAAATGTAATTTTGGTCGATTCGGTGTCGAAACGCTACAGCTCATGCGGAACACGCATTGGTGCCCTGGTGTCGAAAAATAAGGAAGTGATAGCCACTGCCATGAAGTTTGCACAGGCACGACTAAGCCCACCAAGCTTTGGACAGATTGCCGGTGAAGCATCGCTCGACACCCCAAAAGCTTATTTCGACGAAGTTTATAACGAATACATCGATCGCAGAAACTTTACCGTTGAAGCTCTGAATAAAATGGAAGGCGTGATTTGTCCGATGCCCAAAGGAGCTTTTTACACCATTGTTAAACTTCCGGTGGACAACAGCGAGAAATTCTGCGAGTGGATTCTAAAAGATTTTGAATACAACAACCAAACGGTGATGATGGCTCCTGCCAGTGGTTTCTACACCACCAAAGGGAAAGGCCATAACGAGGTACGTATAGCTTATGTGCTTAAAAAAGAAGATTTAAAACTTGCCATGGAGACTCTGGAAAAAGCCTTGCACGCCTACCCGGGAAGAACCCTGGAATAAGAAATAAAACACAGAAACAAGATAAAAAATGCCGGATTAATTTTCCGGCATTTTTGTTTCCTTTAATACATGCATTATCTGTTCCGGTTTTCCATCGTTGGGTGCCGGTTTTATCTCCAGTATTTTAGCCATCAGGTTATAAATATCGGTGTTGTAGAGAATCCCGGCATCATAATCCGATTTAAAATCAGGGCCTATGGCGTAAAAAATTCCGTACATATCGCGGTTTTGATTGTCGTAGCCATGAGTTCCCCCGGCATAAAAGCGCCGTCCCCGCTTATAGGTAAGGCTCCAACCACTATCGGCCACCATTACCAGGTTACTTAAACGCTTACTTTGTTTTAAATGAAAACGCTCAGGCAAATCTTCCTTTTTCCAGATGCTTACTCCCTCCACATTACTGAAAGCCAGCGCAACCGAATCGATATATTCGGGAACCGCCTGAACCAGCATAAAGGGATTGCCTCCAAAAGTGGTATCAATCCAATGGGGTTTAACATGCTCATTGAAATACACGGTGTGTTCCAAATCGAAAGCTCCCATACCATGATCAGAAACTATCACAAAGTTTAAGGAATCGCGAATGTCGAGTTGCTGTGCTTTAATCATAAAAGCACCAATCACACTGTCGAGCATTTGAACAGCATCCACAATTTGTGGGCTGTCGGGACCATGTCGGTGGCCCACATCATCGGCCTCGGCCAGATACCACATCACCAGTTTTGGGCGTTCCTGGTAAGGTTTCTGCAACCAGTCGATTACCGAATCGACCCGTTGCATGTAAGGAAAGTTGTGCTCGTACTTTTTTGTATAAGTGGGAGCATAACCTTTAATGGTAGCTTCAGAACCCACCCAGAAATACGAACCAGTTCTTACACTTTGCGCCTCGGCAGTAACCCAAATGGGTTCTCCTTTATAAAAGCGGCCGTCCTCAACCTTACTCCGATCGCGGATGGCATAGTGCAAATTCAAATCGGGAGCAAAAAAACTATTCGAAATTAATTCATGATTTCCCGGATACAATCCCGTGGCAATGGTATAATGGTTGGGAAAGGTTTTTGAAGGGAAAGCCGGTTGCAGTCCCTGGGCCTTTACCCCATAGCGGGTAATGGTGTCGAGCCAGGGAGTTTGTGCTTTTTGCTGATAATCCCAGCGAAAACCGTCGAGCGATAAAACCACCAGATAAGGACGTGGTTTTTGCGATTCAGCCTTCTTTTTGCTTACCAGAAAATCCTGTACAAGAACAATAAGGGCAAAGCCAATCAATAAAAACAGAATAATCTTCTTCATTTGATAAAAGTTAAAATAATACCGAATCGAATAAGATAACCGTCTTTCTATTGACTAATTCCCGATTCGATTCCAAAGCATTTAAAACAAGATTCAAAGATGCAACAATCTATGGAGAATTAAAAAAGAATAATCTAATTAAGACCATTCATCAAGTCCACCATTCACCCTTCCGGCTGTCGCCACCTTATTCGCTTCGCTCATGACCTTCGGTTCCCTGAAAGGGAAGGACGTTCTATATAAACAAAAGCATAAACTTTTTATGTTTAGCAGTAATTTTGCAATACCCATCTTCCCCGCCGCGGCGGGGAAGTGCCGACAGGCGAAGGGGTGAAAAATAAGAATACCATGAAGTACCACCAAATAAAAGAAATAACCAGAGCATTGAGGCATAATGCCACAAAATACGAAGTTATTCTTTGGCGGCATCTGCGAAAGAAACAACTCAATGGCCGTAAGTTTTTGCGACAACATGCGATTATTTATGACAAAACCCAAACCGAATATTTCTTTTATGTACCTGATTTTTATTGTGAAAGTGAAAAACTGGCTGTTGAACTTGACGGTGAGATTCATCGTTTTACTAAAAAACACGATGCTAAGCGCGATGCTACCTTAAACGAACTTGGAATTAAAGTACTCCGATTTAAGAACGAAGAAGTTATAAACGATTTGCAAATTGTACTACAAACCATAAAAAATGAGTTTAAACCAACTGACCCTTCCGGCTGTCGCCACCTTCCCTGCAAGGGAAGGACGCGCTAAATAAACAGAAGAAGTAACTTTTTAAAGTTTAGTGTTAATTATGCAATTAAAAATCTTCCCCGCCGCGGCGGGGAAATGCCGACAGGCGAAGGGGTGAAAACCTGACTTTCTATAAATACCTTTCCATCGTTAGCTTCATCCCCAAAAACCGCTACAACACCTGTGCAGTGAATGATAAAAACTACTCGATTTGAAGTTGCAAACCAGCAGCACCGAATTCAACCCCTAAATTACTTGCTGCTGTCGTGCAACGTGAAATTCAGCCCCTGAATTACGTGCTGCAGTTGGGCAGCATGATTTTAAGCCTCTTAATTGCTTGCTGCAGCTGTGCAGCACCAAATTAAGCCGCTGAATTGCTTGCTGCACACTGACAACAAACAATTCAGCTGCAAAAGCAGTTGTTGCCAACAAGCAGCAAACCCTATGTGCTCTCCAAATGCTAAAACGGCCGGCCTGCAAACTAAAAAGGCCCGACAAAAACACTTGCCGGGCCTAAATGTATTAACCAACTAAAAATTTAGACTTCCTGATCGGCAGCCAGTATGTCGCTGCGTTTGTCTTTAAGCTTATCGGCCAAAAGCATCCATTTTTTCTGGGCAATGGTGGTCATCCGGTACATAACCGGCACTATCACCAGTGTTAAAAAGGTTGAAAACGTTAAACCAAAGATAACGGTCCAACTCATGGGGCTCCACATGGCAGCCATATCGCCGCCAAAATATATGTTTGGATCGTAGCTGGTAAGCAATCCCCGAAAATCGAAGTTCATACCTACAGCCATAGGCAACAGACCCAAAATGGTGGTAATAGCCGTTAAAAGTACCGGACGTAACCTGGTTTTTCCGGCATCGACAATACATTCGGTAGCCACGCTAACCGGCAAAAAGGCATCTTTGGGCAAGCCCAATTCCTGACGCTTGCGGTCTTTCAGCAATTCGGTGTAATCGATTAGCACAATGGCATTGTTCACCACAATTCCGGCCAACGAAATAATACCAATTCCGGTCATGATGATGATGAAATCCATATCAAAAGTCCACAGCCCTCCAAATACGCCAATGGTACTGAACAGAATACTGGCCATAATAATTATGGTACGGATAACCGAATTAAACTGGGTTACCAATATCAGCATAATAAGCGCCAGAGCAATCAACATGGCATTTCCCAAAAAGTCGGACGACTCGTTTTGTTCCTGCTGCTCTCCCGTAAATTCGTAGGTGTAGCCCACAGGCATGGCGAACGATTCCATCTGGTTGGCCAATTGCTGGTTGATGGTGTTTGCATTGTAGCCCTCAATAACATTCGAGGCCAGCGTAATTACCCGATTCATGTTTTTACGCCGCACCGAACTAAAGGTAGTGCTGTATTCAAATTCAGCCACACTCGACAAGGGTATGTGAGCCGGAGGTCCATCGCCAAAAACAGTAATTTTCATATTCTCCAATGCGGCCAGGTCGTAGCGGTATTCATCTTTTAAGCGTATCTGAATGGGATATTCGTCTTCGCCCACTTTAAAATCAGAAGCTTCGAATCCAAACAAAGCATTACGCAGAGTTGATGCAATTAAACCGGTGCTAAGGCCAAAACGCTGGGCTTTATCGCGATCGATGTGAATTAGCAACTCGGGTTGTTGCGTGCTGATATTCATTTTTAACCCTTCGATTCCATCGATGCCGGCCATATCGAGATGTGCTTTAATGGTATCGGCCAAATGCACCAAACGATCGAATTCCGGTCCAATAATCTCAAGGTTTATGGGTTTTCCGGTTGGAGGACCACCTTCGTCTTTTCCAAACGACATCTCAACACCGGCATAAGCCCCTTTGAGGTAAGTGGTAAGCTCCTGCATAATTTTAGCCGTATTTTTTCCATTGCGGAATTCATAGTCGATAAAACTAATGGTTATCAGCGCTTTATTGGGTGAGGTGTTTACCGTAAAATCGTTGGGATCGCCTTTACCCACAGTGGCCAGTACCGACTCCACAATGCTCGCATCCTTATTTCCCGGAACCAAAGCACCCTGTTGTTCGAGATGACTGATGATATCGTCTTCGAGATCCAGCACAAACTGATTGGTGCCGGTAATATCGGTTCCAACAGGCAATTCGCAAATTATATTGATGTAGTTGGGGTCGCTATCAGGAAACAACAACACATCGGGCATCCTGGAAAAGAATAAGATTATGGTAATTATCAGCAACATGATTGTGCCAAAGAAAAACAGCAAGAGGTTTTTCCCGCGCAGGGCAAAGTGGAGCGAACGGGTATAAATATTTTCCAATTTAACCAGGAAAATCTGCTGAAACCACGATTCCATACGACTTAGGAACAAAAGATTCATTATACCAATGGCTCCAAAAAGAACCAGAAGGTTACCCAGCACCATTTTACCTCCCATAAGCAATAAGGCACCAAGCAAAATCATACCTAAAGCAGCATAAAGTCCAAAGCGTTTTTTACGGCGGGTATTTTCCTCGTCGCCATTCTTTACTTTAATAAAGGTAGCCGAGAATACCGGAATAATTACCAGCGCCACAAACAACGACGAGGTCAGCACAATAATCAGGGTTATGGGCATGTACTTCATAAATTCGCCCATAATTCCTTCCCAGAGAACCAGCGGAAAAAAAGCAGCGAGCGTAGTTAAGGTCGAAGCAATAATGGGTATGGCTATCTCGCCTACTCCTCTTTTTGCCGCTTCCCAGGGCTCATAACCATTGTCGACAAAGCGGTAAATATTTTCGACCACCACAATGGCATTATCAACCAACATTCCCAAAGCCAGAATCAGTGAAAAGAGCACTATCATGTTAATCCGGAAGTCGATGGCTCCAATTATCACAAACGAAATCATCATCGACAGGGGAATGGCAAGACCCACGAACAAAGCGTTACGTGTACCTAAAAAGAAAAAGAGCACCAGAATTACAAAGATAACCCCCATAATCATGGAATTCTCGAGGTTGCTGAGCTGCATTTTCACCAACTCGCTCTGATCGTTGGTAATCGATATATTCAAATCTTGAGGCAGCATGTTATCGGCCTTGGCCCTGTTCAGCACATCGAAAACCTTTTCGGTAGTCGATAACAAGTTTTCGCCTCCTTTTTTAATTA
The DNA here is from genome assembly GCA_050179685.1 of Salinivirgaceae bacterium. Classification (GTDB taxonomy): domain Bacteria; phylum Bacteroidota; class Bacteroidia; order Bacteroidales; family SZUA-534; genus GWE2-40-63. Next base: position 188,452 of record JBFXEW010000006.1, on the reverse strand, counting down.
CCTGAACCGAAACCACCGACTTCTTGTCGAGACGGGCAAAACTCGATGGTTCCTGGTAGCCGTCAATTACTTCGGCCACATCGCGCAGGTAAACAATGTTACCATCGTCGCTTGAGATAATAATATTTTCAATGTCTTTCATCGACTTAAACTCACCCAGCACCCGTAGGTTGCGACGGGTTTGTCCCAACAGGATTTCGCCACCCGACATCGACAGGTTTTCGCTCTGAATAGCTCCTATTATGCTGTTAAAACTTAAATCGAAAGCTTCGAGCTTGATTAAATCGACATTGATTTTAATTTCGCGTTCGTTCACCCCTTCGATGGCAATTTTTGAAACCTCAGCAATACCTTCCATCTCGTCTTCAAGGTATTCAGCATATTTTTTCAGTTCTTCGATGCTGTAATCGCCCGACAGGTTGATGTTCAGAATGGGAAACTCTGAAAAGTCAATATCGAACGAATTGGGACCCACCAGATCGTTTTCCGAAGGCAATTCGCTTTTGGCAACATCCACGGCATCTTTTACCCGCCGGAGTGCATCTTCAATTTCCACATCGGTATTGAATTCCACAAAAATAATGGAGGCATCCTGCGCCGAAATAGACGTTATTTCCTTCATGCCACGCACATTCTCGAGTTCCTTTTCGAGTGGGCGGGTAATCAGGTTTTCGATATCCTCAGGGGCATTACCCGGATACACTGTATTAACCACAATTTGCGGCCACACAATCTCAGGGAATAATTCTTTGGGCAAACCCACGTACGAGGTCCATCCAAAATAAATCAGTATCACCGTTAACAGGTAAACGGTATTTTTATTATTCAGTGCCAGCGAGGTTAGTTTAAACTCCCTGAACTTATTTGGTTTTTTTACAGAATCGTTCATAATAAATAGCTCTTCGGTAAATTATTTTTTAAGGTTCACCGGAATACCAGAACTAACCAGGTTGTAGCCCTTAACGATAACCTTATCGCCAGCCTTCAGGCCGGAAATAACTTCGGTATGTTCCTGATAAGCATGTCCCAGTTCCACTTTACGCTTCTCTACCACGTAGCTATTACCATCGGCAACAGCCAGGTAAACGTAGGAAGCCGAAATATCTTTCTTTACAACCAACGAGGGAATTATCAGTGCCTTAGGATTACTATAATCGTTAATGCGAATGGTTGAAACCATATTAGGCACCAGTTTTTCGTTGCTGTTATCGATGTTTAACTCAATCTCGAACGTACGACTTTTGGCATTCAGCACTTTTGAAATCCGTACAATGGGCGTGGTAATTTTAATGTCGGGCATCGATGCAAACGACAATTCTACCTTTTGTCCCTGATGCACCTGAGCAAGGTATTTTTCTGAAACCTGGGCGCGCACAGTAAGTTTCTTCAGATTAACAAATTCAACCCCAGGCATTCCCGGTCCGGCCATTTCACCTTTTTTCGGATAGATTTTATTCACTACCCCGTCGTAAGGAGCTCTGAGCTGGGCCATTTTTAACTGGGCTTTTAAGGCACTCCGTTGTGCTTCGAGACTTTCCTTTCCCGATTTGGCCTGGAGGTACTGAATCTCGGAACCAATTTTCTGATCCCAAAGTGCCTTTTGCTTTTCAAAAGTAGATGTGGCCAGTTCCAAACTGGTTTCCAACGATTTTATCTGACTCTCTATAGCTTCGGTATTTAAAGTAAGCAACAATTGACCTTTTGAAACCCGCTGGCCTTCGTTAACTTCAATGGAAGCAATGCGTCCGGCCATTTCGGGACTAATCATTCCGTACTTATCGGCTTCAACATTTCCGAAAACCACAAAGTAATGATTGAAGGGCTCAAAAGCCAAAGTCTTCACCTCAACCGGAAGGTTGTTGTTTTCGGGCGTAGTATCGGATAACTGTTTTTCGAGTGCGGCAATTTGCTGTTCAATTTTAACCAGTTGCTGCTTCTTCATTATAATTTTCTTTTTTATGGCATCGTCGTCCGATCCGCACGAAGCTAAAAGAAGTACTATAGGAAGCGTAAATAAAAGTGTTTTCATGTATCCTAGGTTTTATGAGTTAAAGTTTACTGTATGCTTTGTCGAGGGCTACTTTCTTAGTCAGCAAATCCTGTACGGCAGCTGCATAACTAAGTTGTGCCTGTAATAACTGATTGTTTACGGTGCTTAAATCGAGAGCCGAAACCATACCCTGCTTAAACTTTAGGGTAGTATTATCGAAGACTTTTTGCGACAATTCAAAATTCATTTTTTCGTTGCTGTAGTTTTCGAATGCTGAATTATACTCGCTCAGTGCTTGCTGTGCTCCTAAAATAAGCATCTGTGACTGTTGTTCTTTCAGATTCCGGGTTTTATCGAGCTCAATTTTTGCCTGACTAACCTTAGCCATACGCATTCCGCTTGAGAAAATAGGAATGTTTACATTGACACCCATCACATGTTTTATGCTAAAATCAAAATCGGGCTTGTCGGTTTTATCAGAATACTGGTAAAAAGCACTCACCGATGGCAGAAAAGTTGATTTCTCGCGTTTCATGCTTAAATCCATTAAATCCTCATTGGTTTGCAACAACCGGTAATCGATGTGTTCTTCCAGATTAAAGGTATAATTCGTTGGCGTAACCAGGTTTTTAGTTATCAGGGCATCCAGCGGTTCAAGCAGAATCACTTGGGTATTAGCCGGAATACCCAGTTGAATTTTTAACAGTTTCCGCACATTTTCAATTTGCCGTTCAATGGTGAGCAAACTATTTTCCGTACGTTTTAATACCAGATTTAGCTGGTCCACATCGGTATCTTCGACCAAACCCTGTTCAAAGAAACGTTCCACATGATTTAAGTTGAGCTTCAGGTTTTCGACCGTTTGAGAAACAATTTCGCGATTTTGTTCCAAAATTAACACCGTATAATAGGTTCCGGCAAGGGTTTCCTTCAAATCGATGCGAACTTTCTCATAATTTTCTTCGGCAAATGTCCGGTAAGTTCTTGAAGCCTGCAAACCCACAATGTATTCGCCACTAAACACCAATTGTGAAACGGTGGCTCCATAAGTAGCACTATTTTCAAGCGCCACTGTGATATCTACCGGGTTTCCATCCGCATCCTGAAAAGGTAATGTGGGCGGATTGGGAACATGTTGGTAATTGAAGGTTCCGGAAACCTGTGGTAAGCCAAGCGCAGTGGTTTCCCAAATCTTTTTGCGCGCAATCTCGATGTCGAGTTTTGCATTCTGACTTACAAAAAAATGGTTGATGGCATACTCCTGAGCCTGCTCCAGCGTAAAGCGGTAAACCGAATCGGGTTGCGCTCCGGCTTTAAAAATACCTGATACTCCTATCAGGCAAACAAGATAAAGTAGTTTCAATCGATTCATGGTTTTAATAAATTTCTGCATTCGTTGTTACGGTTAATTACATCGGATTCATGGTTTTTTACCCCTTTTGACCTAATATCTTTTGTGACTGTTCCTAAGCTATCGGGCAAATGGTTATTAACCGGTGCGAAAATAAACTGCTTCGGGTAAAAAATTACACAAAAATCGGTGAATGCAGATGCTGGGTCGGTAAATAAAAAAAAGTAGTAACCCAACGGTCACTACTTTTCAAAAATTGATTGTACAACTGTTTAGTTTGACTGAACCACAATCAAAATTTTTAATCCTTTTCTCTGTGTATTATTAACCAGAGTAAGCTGATGTTTCATTTCAATGAATTCATCTCCCTGCGCATAGTTTATATTTAGATTAACAGTCTGGCCCGCAGCAACTTTATTCCAGATGCTTTCCGCACTTTCGCCCAGGTTTGTCAGAAACAAATCAGGGTAGTTTTTTCCGCTCAGTTCGGTAAGCGAACGATCAATTAATTTACACAGGTGCTGGTTGGCATTCAAAATGGTTCCGCTTAAATCGGTTTCGATGATACCATTAATTTTGCCTAAGGCTTCCCAAAGCATGTTTCTTTCTTCTTCGCGGCGGGCTGCTTCTTCCTGCGTGGCCTGAAGTTCTTCCATGTTTTGCCGCATTTCCTCTTCCTGAGCCGATAATTCTTCCGATTTACTTCGCGACTCCGATAGTAGCAGTGCCGTTTTTTCGTTTATTTTTATCGATGCAATAAATGAAGCGATGGTTTCTCCAACCTTTTCAACAAACTCAATCTGATAAGGCTCCATTTCTTTGAACGAAATCAGTTCAATAACTCCGTTCACTTTATCATCCAACTTAACCGGCACCAGTAAAATAGTTCGCGGATTTGAAGTTCCCAGTCCTGAAGTAATTTTTACATAGTTTTCAGGAATTTCTTTCATGTAGATGGTTTTCTCTTCGTAAGCCACGCGGCCAACCAATCCTTCGCCAACTTTTATTTCTTTTTGCATGAATTTATCGCGTCCGTAGGCAATGGCCGAAATAAGTTCGTAATAAATATCATCGGGATTCTCGTCGTTAACTACAAACAGTGCTCCCTGAACGGCTCCCAGATAATCAGTCAGACTCGACATCAGGTTGTAACCCAAAGCCTTTAAACCGTCGCCCGATTGCCGCATGATATCGCCAAACTTTGCCAAACCATTGGCAACCCAGGTGCGGCGTTCGTCCTCGATGCGACGTTTATTTTCCTCATCGCGGGCAGTTTTTAGGCTATCGCGCATCTGCAACAGCGAATTTCCCAGAACATCGTTTTCGCTCATGGGTTTAAACTCAGCATCAAAATTTCCGTTTCCAATTTCGTTGGAGAAAACTGACGTTTGCACCAGCGAATGTGTTAAATCGTTAAGCGCATTTTGAATGGTACCAAACTCATCCTCCATTTTAATTTCCATTAAATCGGGATGCTCGCCCCTGCGCAATTTATTAACATGCTCTAAAATACGGCGTACCGGACGTGCTATAAGTAGTGATGTATAAGCTGCAATTAAAATTGAAAAAAGAACGCCCAGCACCGTGATGCCAAGAAAAATTATAAAAACCCGGCCTAAAATCCTTATGCCATCAATTTCTTTGGCTTTTATTAATTGGCGAACCTGGTCTTTTCCGGCATCGAGTTGGGTAATAATTGACAAACCATAATCGGTTACTTCCTGGCTCATCAGTTGATAATTCTGTGTCATTAATTCCAATTCCCGATTTAGCTGAGCCTGCATAAGGCTATCTAAATTGCCTTGTTGCTTTTTACGATTCAAATCGAACTCAAGCGTTTTTAAGGTGTGGAATTTGTTAAATACAGGGAGCATTTTTTGCTCGTAATGTTTCTTAATGGAATTAACCACCGCAAGCACCTGGCTTTGAAGGGTGTCGTTCTCAAAACTTTCCTTTATATAAAACTCCTGCTCAATCTTTTTCAGCTGATCGTTAAAAAATTGTATCTGAAACTCATGTTCTCCCCACCAATAATCCAGTCGTTCCTGATTGGGAGTTTTAATTAATTCGGTAAAAATATGCATGTCGGAACGCATAAAATATTTGGCTTCGAAAAAGGCATCCGACAAATGAATACCTGCCAGCGTTTCGTTTTGATTTTCTTTAATTCTTTTCTGAATAAACAGCGCTGTAACTCCCAACACAAGAACAAATGAAGCCAGCAACACAAAACTGGTGAGGAGTTTGGTTCGAACCCCCAGTTTATTTAAAAATTTATTCATTAATTAACGCTTTAGATGAGTACACCATAGTTGTTTTAGATTTATGCCACCGCCACCCGGGAATGTGCCAGCTTGTTATAATATCCGTTAACATATTCTGACCCATTTTAGCCCTGCTTGATGCGCGATTCGCCTAGCAAATTACTTCAATTGTAATAATTTTGCAACCGCTTAAGCATTGGTTTGGCTTCAAATACGGTTTTTTATGTTTTGTAGCATGTCCGAAAACGATTTCGGGAGCAAATTATTTTTCAGTTCACTTCTTCTCAGCCATTTGTGCTAAAAAGTGAGCAACTTTTTTAAGCAACTCATCAGGAACATCAGTTTGCCGGGCCAGGTTTTCCATGGGACAAAGGCCGGTATTATCGCGGTTTTGTATGGCCTCAACCTGCTGTTTAAAGCTAATTGGGATATTATATTTATTACACACAGTAATTGCCCCCGGCGTAGTTAACTCGGCAAAAATGCTTTTAACTCCTCCGTACACGGCCAAAAGTGCTGCTGCTTTTCCGATAACTTTATCAGCTATAGAAGCGCCTTTAGCCAGTTGACTGAATGCTGTTACGGCATCGTACATGGGTTTTATACCTTTTAGTTGCGAGGTGTGAATGGTGTTTCCCTTAACCATTACAAAGGTATAATTACCCTGCGCTAACAATTCTTTTGCTTTTTGTATGTCTTCCATTTCGTGTTGTATTGCGAATTCTCGATAAAAAATATGGTTTCCGTTTCAAACAGGTGCGAATAAACAAAATCGCAAAAAAACCATCACTATTTAAAAGCGGCTCCTTACATTTGTTTCAATTTGCAAGCTAAATAACAACTTTAACTGATACAAATAAACGTAAAATTGACGAGTGTTGTAATGCGTTTTGAATGGACTAAAATACTGTTTGAAATAAACTTTTTTTAAGGTTAAGCGCCCAGCTTGATTAATAACCCATGTCCGCACAATGATCATTTGTGCGGATTTTTTATTTTTACCTCCCATAACTAACATTATATACAATGATACGAATTAACTTTGTAGTTTTTATTGCTTTTGTAACACTATCAACAACTCTGGCGCAGGATACCGCCTACGCCCGACAACTTATAAATACCCTGGCCGGCCCTCAGATGCACGGGAGAGGCTATGTAAACCAGGGTGATAAAAAAGCTGCCCAATTTATTGTTCGGGAATTTAAGCAACTGGGAATTGAACCCTTGGTAAAAGGCTATTATCAAAACTTTAGCTTTCCCATGAATACTTATCCGGGTAAAATGTATTTGGCTCTCGATAAAGAGGAATTAAAGCCTGTGGCCGATTACGTAATTTCGCCCAACAGCAAAAGCATAAACGGTACGTTCCCGCTGGTTTATTTACCCGAAGCAGCTGATACCTTTCCAGCCCTGCTCGATAGCCTAAAACATATCGATTTCTCCGGTAAAGTTCTAGTGGCTCCCTTTAAAAAAACAAATTTCAGAAACGAAGTTCCCTTTAAAGCTGCCGGAATTCTTATCCCAAAACCACATGTTTACTGGTGGGCATCAAACGCACACGAACTGGCCGATGTTCCGGTTTTTCATGTAATTGATACCTTGTTAAAAGACAAACCCGCAGAACTAAGTCTGGTTGTTGAAAACAAATTCATTAAAAATTACCAAACCCAGAATGTATTGGCCTATATAAAAGGAGCCCAGGTACCCGATAGTTTTGTGGTTTTTACTGCACATTACGACCATTTGGGATTGATGGGCGCCGGTAATATTTTTTGGGGTGCGAACGATAACGCCAGCGGAACAGCTATGGTATTAGCTTTAGCCAAATATTTCAGCCAACCCGAAAACAGTCCGAAATACAGCATTGCCTTTATGCTTTTTGCCGCCGAAGAGTCTGGATTGCTTGGCAGCAAGGAGTATGTTGAGAACCCGGCGTTCCCTTTAAAACAAATAAAATCACTTATCAATCTCGATATGGTTGGTTCAGGAAGCGAAGGTATTGCCTTAATAAATGGAGAAGCCAATCCTGAGTTAACAGCTAAAATGGAAAAACTGAATGAACAATATAAGTACTTTACTGATATTCGCATTGGTAAAGAATCGTGCAACAGCGACCATTGCTATTTTCATAAAGCAGAAGTTCCCTCACTGTTTGTTTTTACCCGGGGACCCGAATGTCGTGAATACCATAACCTAAACGACACTCCGGCAAACACCCCCTTGAGCCGGTTTTTTGAATTACACCAGTTGCTACACCGCTACGCCGGGCTTTAAACACACAACTATTACGGAATAATCCGGAAAAAGTAAAAGTATAATCAGTGCTTTGCAACAAATAATAATTCAACAGGGGCATATAATAGTTTGCCCCTGTTTTTGGTTAACGCATCCCTACCTTTATTGCAGTAAAATGGCAATTGTTGAATTAAAACTGCAATATTATGAAAACACGCTTACTCAAAATTACAACGGCAATTTGGCTTATTACCAGCTCTATTGTGGTACTTGGTCAAGACAAGAGCATTGTAACCGAAAATTCCGGTTCAACTAAAGCAAATAGCTGGATTACCTATTTGACTACAAATACGGGTACCAACGGTTTAATCGATAATAGAATTAATGCAATCTTAAAAAGCAGCGATAATAAATACTATTATGGTACCGATGAAGGCCTGAGTATAAAGGATGGTGACCTATGGACAACCTTAACCACGGCCGACGGGTTGGGCAGGAATACTATAAGTGCTCTGTTCGAAGCTGCTGATGGCACTATCTGGATAGGAACTGAATATGGTGGCATATCAAAATTATCAGGCGGTGTTATTACCACATATACTACCTCACAGGGGTTAGCCAATAATTCTGTAAAAAGCATTATTGAGGCTGCCGATAATACCATTTGGGTAGGAACCATTAGCGGAGTCAGCTATTTTGATGGAACTTCGTGGTTTAGCTCTTTAAGCGGATTACCCTCAAGTTCAGGATACGACCTGGCTTTTGATTCAGGTGATAACCTCTGGATTGCAGGATCCAACGGCCTTTCAAAATACGATGGAACAACAATTACAACCCTTACCACTACCGATGGTTTACCTGACAACTATACTACCTCGTTAGCTGTTGATGCATCCGATAACATCTGGAATGGCACCGGCTGGTCAGGGCTTGTTAAATACGATGGAACAACTTTTACCAGCTATACCGAATCAGATAATCTGGTAGATGACGGAATAAAAAATTTAGCGTTGGATGAAGCAGGAAATCTTTGGATTGCAACCTTTAATGGTGTTAGCAAATTTAATGGTACTACTTTTACCAACTATTCAACCACCGACGGACTCGTCAATAATTCAACAAATACTATTTTAATAGAGTCAGCAACTTCGCTTGTTTTCGGTACAGAATATGGTATTTCTAATTTTAACGGTGGTGCTTGGAGCTCTATTAACACTGCCGACGGGCTTATAAGTAATTATCTGCTAGCGGTTCATGGAAACCAAAATGGCCTCGTAGCCTTTGGAACTTATCAATTTGGAACTTCGGTTTTAAACGGAACAAACTGGGAATCTGCATGTACTCAAAACAACAAACTTCCGGGCAACTGGATTAATAGTGTATTTGTAGCATCAAACAATGATGTATGGATTGGAACCAGTTCGTCGGGTATTGTAAAATACGACGGAACAACCTACACCAACTTAACAACTACTGATGGTTTGCCCGATAATGACATCAATTATATTACAGGAGATGACGCTGGAAATATCTGGATTGCCACTTCGGGCGGAGGAGTAGCCAAATACGATGGCAGCAGCTTTACGGTTTATACACAAACCGACGGACTGGCCAGTAACACCCCTACGTATATTGCCATTAATGGAAATGAAGTATGGATAGCCGGTGGTGGGGTTACCAAAATGCTTGATGGAACCTTTACTATATATACAAACACTGATGGTTTGCCGACGGACTATATTGAATCTATAGCCTTTGCTAACGATTTGGTTTATTTTGGTTCATCAAGTGGATTAACTTCGTTCGATGGAACCTCTTTTGTTACCAAAACATATACCGACGGCTTACCTTCAACATCTGTTGAGGCACTTGGTGTAGATGCCAATGGCTATTTATGGATAGGTACTGGTTCAGGAGCTTCCCGTTTAAACGGAAACGCATTCGAAAATTATACCGTTGATAATAGTTCACTGGTTGGTAATTATATAAAAAGTATTTATGGCGATAAAAATGCCAATGTTTGGTTTGCCACAACAGCAGGGTGTTCAGTGCTGGAACAAGATTTAGTAGTAACGGCTACAATTCCCACGGTAACCACTACAGCCATTTCTGCTATTGCACAAACCACGGCAACCAGTGGTGGTAATGTAAGCAGCGACGGCGGAGCAGAAGTAACTGCCCGCGGTGTTTGCTGGAATACTGCTGCCAACCCCACCATTGCCAACAGTAAAACCAGTGATGGTATCGGAATTAGTGAATTTACCAGTACTTTAAGCGGTTTAACAGCCAATACCACTTATTATGTGCGGGCTTATGCCACAAACAGCGAGGGAACGGCTTATGGAAATGAAGTAAGTTTTACCACTTTGCCGGAAGCCAGCACGCAGGAATACGCCTCACTTCCGTTTAACGAAAACTTTGATGGAATTTGGATCGACAAAGACGACACCCGCGATGTTCCTTCTGTTTACTGGAAAAATACTCCAGCCACAGGAAACAACTCCTGGCGTCGATTCGATGACGGAACAGCCGCTGGAGGATGGAGCTTTGACTCCGGCGCATACAGTCCTTCAGGCGCTAATTCCAGCGCTAATTCAGCACGTTTCCATTCCTATAATGCAAGTACCGGAGCAAAAGGAATACTTGAACTTTTTGTCGATTTCTCAACTCAAACGGGTGAAAAAGAACTCTCCTTTTACTATATTAATCCATCGGGAACCGACTGGCTAGAGGTAAGTGTTTCAACCAATGGAGGTGCTACTTATGAAACCAAACTTATTGATTTGGTTATTTCCGGAACCTGGGCAAAACAAACCTTTAATTTAGGAGATTTAACCAGCACACAAGGTGTAATTAAATTTGAAGCTGTTTCAGACTGGGGCGATGATGATATTGGTTTGGATGAGATTAGCATTTCCAATGGAGCCACTCCTCCTGTAGCTGCTTTTTCAGCTGACCTTACTACAGGTACAGTTCCTTTAACCGTTCAGTTTACCGATGCATCAAGCGGAAATCCGACCAGCTGGAGCTGGGATTTTAACAACGATGGTACTGAAGATGCCGCTACACAAAACCCATCATTCACTTATACCAATGCGGGAACCTATTCAGTAAAACTTACGGTAAACAATGCCGATGGTTCCGATGATGAGCTGAAAACCGATTACATAGTAGTGAATGAAGCAGCCGGTTGTTTAAGTCCTGACAATTACACCATGAACTTTGAAACCAGTGAAGATTTATCGGCCTGGAGTTATCTGGATGCAAACAATGATGGTGATTTTTGGGGAATTGCCAGTGAAAAAGGTCTCGATGGAACGACCTGTGCAAGCTATAGTTTTAACGATGTCAACGCTGCAAACGACTGGTTATTTACTCCCTGTTTTGATATGGAAGCCGGAAAAAAATACCGCATTAGCTTTTCATATGCCGTTGCAGGAAGCACTTTTCCGGAAAAACTTGCCTTAGGTTTTGGCTCCTCTCCCGATGAATCGATGAATATTGTTCACGATTTGGGAGCAATAACCAATACCGATTATATAAGTACTTCGTATGAAGTGACTATAGAAAGTTCCGGAAGTTATCATTTTGGATGGAAATGCTATAGCGAAGCCAATATGTGGAAAGTTTACCTCGATGGCGTATCGATAAGTGTTGTAACCGAGTCTGATTTTGCGGGAGGCTCCGGAACTGAAGCCGACCCCTGGCAGATTGCAACAGTAGAGCATCTGGTAAATGTGAAAAAATATCTGGGAAATACCCACAGCGATAAGTATTTTATTCAGACTGCCAACATCAATTTAAATGTGGCTCCATGGAATACCGGCGAAGGTTGGGAACCTATTGGTTCAGGATATGGAAACTATTTCCACGGGCATTATAACGGAGACGGATTCACCATCAGCGGCCTTTACGCAAATCGCCCGGGAGTAAACAATCAGGGGTTATTCGGAGAGATTGAAAATGCCGAGATTAAAAATCTGGTTTTAACCGGAGCTCAAATTACCGGAAACAGCTATATCGGTGCGCTAGTTGGCTGGAGTTCTGGTGCAAGTATAACAAATTGCCAGGTAAGTTCGGTAGTTACTGCAAGCGGCGACTATATGGCAAATGTTGGAGGTTTGGCCGGTTATAATTTCCAAACTACAATGACAAACTGTTCAGTAGAAGCAACTGTAAGTGGAGCATATTATGTGGGTGGTTTGGTTGGTAATAACAACGAATCTACTTATACCCATTGTCTATCTGCAGGTACCGTTAGCTGTGCAACAGAAGAAGGTGGCGGACTGATAGGTCGAAGTTATACCAATTCTGTAATCGACCAGTGTTACAGCACAGCTGATGTAAGTGGAAAACAAAAACTTGGCGGTTTTATTGGGGGGAATGCTTTATCTGAAATTTCGAACAGTTATGCTACAGGTATAATAACGAGCTCTAATGGCGTTTCAATATTTGGAGGATTCGTGGGATACAGCGATAACAACAGTTCCATTGAAAACTGTTACAGTATTGGAAAAGTAAACTCAAGCACCTACGCTTCAGGAGGTTTTGCCGGTTCAAACTCTGCAAACATTACCAATTGTTATTGGAACACTCAAACCAGTGGTAAAGCTGAATCGGATGGCGGTACAGGGCTTACTACTGCTGAAATGCTAACTGCCGGATTGTTTACCGGATGGGATTTTACCACCATTTGGGATCAACTAAGCAATGAAACTTATCCGTTCTTACGCTTCCAAAATGGTGCTAAGGCTCATAATTATCCGGCTGCCGATGCCCTTACTGCTAACTTTACCGCCGATGTAACCGAAGGAACTGCACCACTTACCGTTAAATTTACCGACCTGTCAACCGGAAATCCAACAGCATGGGCCTGGGATTTTAACAATGATGGAACTTTTGATTCATACGAACAAAACCCAACTTACACTTATACAACTCCTGGTACGTTTTCAGTCAAACTCGTAGCAGCAACCAGCACTCAGGAAAATGGCATTACTTTTAGCGACTACATTTCAGTTAATCCGGTTGGAATTAACGAATCAGTCAACAATGCCCTTTTCACACTTTATCCAAACCCAAGTAATGGAATGGCTTACCTGAAACTCACAGAGTATACGGGCGCCCTGAACATTGAGGTAATGGATCTTGCTGGAAAAACAGTAATAAAACAATCGGAAAATTATCTTGCCGAAGCCATAATCCCGATTGATTTAAAAGCCGCCAATACAGGTATTTATGTTATCAAAGTAAGCACTGATCGTGGAGTTTCCATGAAAAAGCTTATCATTGAGTAAGCGAGGGGTTTTAATTGGATGCCTGCAGTTTTTATAATTGCAGGCATTTTTTATTTACGGGATTATTATGGCAATAAGTTCGATAAAACAAAAATGATTATCTTGTATCGCTTAAAAAATCCTGATGAAACACGTGCAGATTCATTCATCGGAAAAAAAATGAACAAAACTGAGGTTTCAATTCTTTACTAAAGGATTTAAGGCGACTGAAAACTAATGTCTAACTAATATTTATTCTCGTGAAATCATTACTTAAAACGGTTCTTATCACCTTCGTATTTCTAATTATATGTTGTGGAAATCTTAAGGCTCAAGCCGAAGATAACTCAAGAGGTTACGTGGTTGCTGTGGGCGATTTAGCTCCCGATTTTAAAACCACACTAAACAATGGTGAGAAATTCAAATTATCGGACCACCGGGGAAAAGTGGTTATGCTTCAATTTACAGCCAGTTGGTGCGGTGTTTGCCGAAAAGAAATGCCTTTTATTGAATCAGAAATATGGCAGGAATTAAAAAACAAAAACTTTGTTTTAATCGGAGTCGATCGCGATGAGCCGCTTGAAAAGGTGAATGAGTTTGCCAAACAAACAAATATTACCTACCCACTGGGACTGGACCCTGGTGGAGCTATTTTTGAAAAATACGCCATGAAAAACGCAGGAATTACCCGCAATGTAATTATCGACGAGCAAGGCAAAATTATTTACCTCACCCGCTTGTTTAATCGTGAGGAATTCGACGAAATGAAAAAAGTTATTTTTGAATCAGTAAAGCAATAAATTTCTTACCTGAAAGCTAAAATGGAAGAAGCTTATTTACATCTGCTCGAAAAAGTAATAAATAACGACGACGATGTGGTTACATTTTTACACAATACCCATTCAGCGTCGGTTGCAAAAAAAATAATGACCCGGGGATTTGAGTTCCAAAGCCATCTCGATTATACCACCGATGTGGTTTCGGCCAAAGACCCGGTTACTATTAAGTATTTTACCATTGTACGACAAGCTTACGGAAACTTCACCGTCATTATCCAAATTAGTAAAACCATTATTGAAGATTATGCGGCAAAAATTCGCAAAAAAAATCATCACTTTTCCGAAGTCTTGTCAATAAAACCACCTTTTATGGGTCCCGAAGATGAATTGGTTTATTGCCTGGCTCCACATTTTGTAAAAGGCTATATCGACGCTTGCCAACATCAGTTTTACAAAAACCCAAATTTCGACCCGTCGCTTAAATTACCGGTGTTTGAAACGAATTTAAAACAGATTCTCAAAGAAAAAGAAGACAATCTAAGTTAAACAAAGGCTTGGAGAAAAACCCAATCTTAAACTATTTTTATTAGCTTGCATTCGCTTCAACAGAACCAGTAAATGCCAATAAACCGGGGCTTTGACTTCAATCTTCGGAATATTGTTAATATATAAATCAACTTATCTTTTGAATGGTATGAAAAACATTATCAGCATCTTACTTATTCTTGCGGTTTTTAACTCCCTTTGTACAGCACAGGATTCAAAAGCATCGTTAAACCAAATTATTAAGCCCGGAAAATCGAGTCATATAAAAACACTGATAAAAGTGTCGGGCGGCAACCTGACTGTAACCGGGCAATCGAAAGAACTGGCTGAAGTAAACCTGAGTTATTTCAAAAGCGACTGGAATCCGACTGTTTCGTTCACCGAAAACGAAAAAGAAGGAAAGCTTACCATTACGGCTTTATCGAATCACAAAGAACAACACATTGACGATGAAAATGTATGCCAGATAGCTTTAAACGATAAGCTCACTTATTCCTTGGGTGTAGCCATGGGAGTGGGCACGTCAGAATTCAACCTGCAAGGGCTAATTATTGATAAAGCACTCTTCAGGCTGGGCGTAGGAGCCTTTACTATTAATCTGGCAAACACTTCGATTCCTACCCTGAAAATTGATGCCGGAATTGGAGAGGCCACCGTAAACCTTTCGGGCAAATGGAAAAACGATCTTAAGGCAAAAATAAACGCCGGGATTGGCCAAATAACTTTTATAGTTCCTAAAGATGTGGGCGTAAAACTTATTGTCAGCGGTTTTTTGGGTAGTGTGGAAACTCCGGGTTACCAGAAAAAAAACAGGGTTTATACCAATGCGAATCTGGGAAAAACAAAACACACCCTTGAATTGGATATCAATGGTTCTATTGGAACTGTTATTATTAAAGAACAATAAATTCCAACGGGCTTGATGTCGTACTTGCATAAACAAGAAAAATTACCGGTTTACCAATCCATCATTGGTTTAATTCTGATGCTGACTTCATTTATACTTTGGATTTTTTATCGCCAAAGTATCGATTCCGATGAATCATTATTTTCAGCTTCGAACTTGTTTCTTGATTATATATTCCGACAGTTTATTTCGTTTAAAGCCTTTACACTGGCATCTTTTTTATTCGGATTGCACGCTTATTTTTGTGCAACAAACAAGGTGCTTCCCAAATATAAGTTTCAACGCAGCATACTTCCCCTATTCTTAGTTGCGCTTGCCGGAATATTTCAACCGGTATTTTTAGGCGCTTTGCCTTTACTTTTTATGGTGGTACTTTTATCGTACACCAGCCCCTTGCATAGTGTGCAATTAGTTACCCTTGCTGCCACATCGCTGCTTTTAGCACTTTTTACGGCTGCATTTTGGGGAATTCCGGAACTTCAAAAAGGTGCATTTTATTCTTTGGCTTCCATACAAAATCCAATACACCTAATAAATGATGGCGCTCGCCTGTTTTTCAATCCGGAACATTTGTTTAACTGGTTCTATGGTTTTTCGATATTGTTTTTGGGTTACAGTGCCGGCAAGGCAAAGGTCTTACTTCATTATCCGTTTTATTATACCGAACTCAAACGGATGTTTAAACTTAGCATCGCTTTAATCGTGTTGTGGGTATTACTCACCTTTTTTGGCGCCTACCAACTGATAATGCACTGGAAACTTGGCCAATTGTTTTACTTAATTGATGCGCTGGCTGTGACTATTTTACTGGCTTTTGTTTATGTTTTTGCACTTATCTATCTCGAAAATTTCAACTGGGGGAAAAAGATACTTGCTGGCTTTGTGGTTCTGGGAAAACACTGGTACGTTTCACTTCTATATCTGGCTTTTACTTATAAATTACTCAGTCATACAAACATGTTCACCGCCCCGCTCAGCAACTGGCTGCTGCTTTTATTACAGCCTTTCCTGATGCTTCTGCTTAGTCTTCTTACACAAAGGGTAATGTTTTATTTAAAAAAAGAATCATTCTAAATTGAAGGTTTTGCCGTGAGTTTTGCCTCTTATATTAGTCAATAGCTTTGGCTTTTTATATTTTTATGAGATAAATTTAAATCGATGAAATTATGAGCATAAGAGGAACACAAACCGAAAAGAATCTTCTCAAATCGTTTGCCGGCGAATCACAGGCTAAAAACCGCTACGAATTTTTTGCAAAAGTGGCTAAAAAAGAAGGCTATGAACAAATTGCCGATTTGTTTTTAACTACCGCAAAACAAGAGCAGGCGCATGCCAAACGTTTTTTTGAGTTTCTCGAAGGAGGCGACGTAGAAATTACGGCTACTTATCCGGCCGGAAAAATTGGGAATACTATGGAGAATCTGGCAGCAGCTGCTATGGGCGAAAACGAAGAATGGACCGAATTATATCCAAAATTTGCCGAAGTGGCTGCCGAAGAAGGGTTTAAAGAAATTGCAACAGCATTTAAACTCATTGCTAAGGTTGAAGCCGAGCACGAAAAACGCTACCGCAAATTACTCGAGAACATTGAAAAAGACCAGGTTTTTAAACGCGAAGAAAAAGAACGTTGGGTTTGCCGCAATTGTGGCTATGTTCACGAAGGCAAGAGCGCCCCTCAAAATTGTCCGGCTTGTCAACATCCGCAATCACATTTTGAGATTGAAGGAGCCAACTATTAATACGTGTTGTTATATTCCATAATAAGTAAAAGCGGCCTTTAAAAATTCAAAGGCCGCTTTTGTTTTAATAAGGGAAATTCCCTCTGGTGTGCTTTAGTTATTTTATACTTCTAACAAATTGAATGGGTTCGCCGGGCTCAGCAGTTCTTCCGGTAAAATCTTCAGGGTCGAAAACAAAAGTTCCTTCCCAGGTAAATTCCTCTGCATAATAATTCTGGCACTTAAACAACACGTTCAATGTATCCATTCCATCCTGATAAAGGCTCGACATATCGAACGATACAATTCCTGTGTATTGAATGTTATTGAAATCGCCGTTGTCGTTATGTCTGAATTCCAAAATCTGACGGCCTTCATCGTCGAGTTGTTCTCCAAGAGGTTTAACCAGGTTAATTGAATGAACCTTATTCGAACCCAAATAAGAAAATATAACGTTCAGGTGATTTTCTGAGAACCAAACATTACCGTCCCAAACCGTAACCGGATCGTTACCAATGCTGTCGGCAATTTCTTCGGTAAGTTGAATGATGGGCTTGGTAAGAATCGCTTCTATTTTGCTGACATTAACATTTAATGTATTACCCTCTTCGCTAACAATACTATAAATAGGGATTACCCGGCTTCCATCAACAATGCCCTCCTGAATATAGTCAACACTAACAGGTATCAGGGTATCGCCATCATCCATTTTCATGATAAATCCTTCATCCGATAAATCAGAATCCAGATAAGTTCCATAACTATACCAGTAGTTTACTGTTTCGTCCGATGAGGAACAAGCCACCATAAAAACAAGCGATGCCAACACAAACATTCCTAATTTTATCTTCAGTTTCATAATTCTTTAGTTTTTACAGGTTTTACAATTCAAAAATCTACAGTTAAAATAAATATTAAAAAATGAAGCACCGATGAATTCAATTAATCGCACCGGAAGTAGCTTCAAATAAAAAAAAATTGTTCCTTTGGTTACACATAATTAATAACTATGAAAAAACACCTTATTATTCTCGCAGCTTTTGTTTGGTCAGCCTCAACTGTAGCACAAACAACAATTTCGGCCGATTCGCTAAGCAAACACGTTTATTTTTTAGCCAGCGATACGCTTGAAGGACGCAGTCCGGGCACAAAAGGTTGCCTGATGGCGGCAAATTATATTGCCGAAGAATTTATAAAATTGGGAATCAATCCTTTAGGAGATGATTTTTTTCATCACTTTATGTTTCGTACGGGGGCAAACAGCATTGAAGCCAAAAATATATTGGGTGTAATTGAAGGAAACGATCCGCTTTTAAAATACGAATACATTGTTCTGGGTGCTCATTACGATCACATTGGATACTATTTTGAAAACCACAGTGAAAAACAAAAAGTTGTATTCAACGGTGCCGACGATAATGCCTCGGGAGTAGCAACAATAATTGAAATTGCCCGACAATTAAAACAAAACAAATTATTAAAACGCAGTATCATTATTGCTGCCTGGGATGCTGAAGAGAGTGGCTTAAAAGGTTCGACGCAGTTTGTAGCCGACAGCCTGATTAATCCATCGCAAATAAAACTTGCCTTTAGTATCGATATGGTGGGCATGTTTAGTGAAGCCGGAGGAATAGACCTGCTGGGACTGGGAACCTTAAAAGAAAGTGAAACTTCGGCCCGTCAAATTGCCGATTTCTATGGAATAAAACTAAATAAAATTACCAACAAGGTTCCTTCACGAACCGACACCCGCCCTTTTGGACAAATAGGAATTCCGGTTGTTCATGTTACTACCGGAACACTTTCACCCTATCACAAACCCGAAGACGATGCCCACCTGCTCGATTACGATGGAATGGCGGTAATTGCTTCTTTCCTTACCGATTTTGTCACAAAACAGGCAAACCAATCGGAACCTTTACTGGCTAATTTGGAACCAGCAACTGAGCAAATAAAGAAAGCAAAGAAATATAGAGCCGGATTTCGTATAAACATTGGTTCAAACTACGATGATTACCAGGATGATTTCTATCAGAGTAAACCTTCATTTGCTTTTAATGTAGGCTTTTACAGTCAACTGCGGTTCAGTAAACGTTTTACCTTACAACCCGAAATTACCTATGAGAATAAAAATGCTCCCAGTGCACATGGTGACTATAACAGTCAGGCTGTTACCGGCGATTTGAATTGTTTAATAACCACCAATTCAGCACCAAATCAGGATGTACGAGCTTATCTGTTGCTGGGTGGATACTACTCAAAAATATTTGCAGGAAAAATTGAATCGGAACTCTGGAATTTTAACGACGTTTTTGCCAATGAAATATGGGGAATAAACTGGGGCTTAGGAATGGATATCAAATTCATGCAAATTGGTTTCACACAAAAGATTGGTGCTACAAACTTAAATAAAAACGAATTACTACCCGACCGGACAAATATTACCTCATATTTTACCATTGGATATACCTTTTAACATTATTCCTAAACCCTATGGTTTTTTGAATTGTTAAGCAAGAAAACCAAAATTGAAAAAACACATCATGGCAAATCACATTGGCTTATTAACATCAGGGGGCGATACACCGGGATTAAATGCTGCATTGCGTGGAATTGGAAAGGCTGCTATCCGAAAATACGACATGCAGGTAATTGGTTTTAAAGACGGATTTCGCGGATTGATGGAAAACCGTATCATGCGTCTCGACCAAAAAATACTTTCCGGAATCTTAACACTGGGTGGAACCATACTGGGAACCAGTCGCGACAAACCGCACAAAATGCCTATCGGCGGGCAAATAATGGACATGACCGATGTAATTGCTGAAAACTATTACAAACAACACCTCGACTGCCTGGTTTGTCTGGGTGGCGGCGGAACCCAGAAAAATGCCTACGAACTGGTTAAAAAAGGACTGAATATTATCACCCTGCCCAAAACCATCGACAACGATGTGGTACTTACTGACATGACTTTTGGTTTTGATACCGCTCTGGGTGTAGCCGTCGATGCCATTGATCGCCTGCACAGTACAGCACACAGCCATCACCGGATTATTGTAGTCGAAATTATGGGCAACCGTGCCGGCTGGCTGGCTCTGGGAGCCGGAGTAGCCGGTGGTGCCGACGTAATTCTTATTCCCGAAATTCCCTATCATATTGAAGCGGTAGCCGAATCCATCCTGCGCCGTGCCCGTAATGGTTCACCTTTTAGCATTGTGGCTGTTGCCGAAGGCGCCATGACTCGTGAATCGGCCGACAATATTGAACTGTTGGCAGCAAAGCTGAATAGCGAGGAAGACAAAGAAAAAAAACAAGCCATAAAAACAGAATTAAAGGCCTTTAAAAAACAGGCCACACGCAGAACCATGGATTTGGCCCAACAGCTCGAAACCTTAACACGACTCGAAGCACGGGTGACTATATTAGGTCACTTGCAACGGGGCGGAACACCATCAGCAGCCGACCGCCTGCTGGCTACCCGACTGGGAACAGCCTGTGCCGATTACATAAAAAACGAACAGTTTGGTGTTATGGTTGCCGCACGTGGCGATGGAACTGAAGCCGTTCCCCTGGATCAGGTGGCCGGAAAAACCAAACTGGTTCCACTCAATCATCCGTGGATTGACAGCGCCCGCGATGTAGGTACTTGCCTGGGCGATATAAGTTAGATGCACTAAAACATTTAAATCAAAGGGTTCTTTTAAAAGAAATTTTAATTGAACCCTTTTTTATTTTCACAAAAAATCGCTCAATTAAACCATCTGTTAATTTTTTTCGCCGTTTTGCTTTTAATTGAAAACTATTATATCTATTTTAGTGCCGATTTATAACTATTAGATGTGTTCTGATATCATTTAATAGCAAAACTCATTCTTAATCTATAATATTATAATATATGTGCGGAATTGTTTGTGCGTTTGAATTAAAGCAAAAAGCTGAAGACCTAAGGCCCCGGATTTTAAAAATGGCTAAAAAAGTTCGCCACCGCGGACCCGACTGGAGCGGAATTCATTGCGAAGATAAAGCTATCTTAGCCCACGAGCGCCTGGCTATTGTTGACCCCACTTCGGGAAAACAACCCTTATACAGTGAAGATGCTAAGGTAATTTTGGCGGTAAATGGCGAAATATACAACCACCGAACCCTGAGAAAAAACTTTGAAGGCAGCTATAATTTTAAGACCGAATCGGATTGTGAGGTAATTCTTGCGCTCTACCGCGATAAAGGCACCGACTTTTTAGACGATTTAAACGGCATATTTGGTTTTGCCCTTTACGATTCGGCTAAAGATGAATACCTGATTGCCCGCGATCACATGGGAATAATTCCCTTATATATGGGCCGCGACGAAAACGGGACTTTCTTTGTGGCTTCAGAACTAAAAGCTTTGGAGGGAATATGCACAACCATCGAACTTTTTCCTCCCGGTCATTATTTATCGAGTGCCGACGGCAAACTGGTAAAATGGTACCAGCGCGATTGGGTCGACTATGATGCAGTTAAAAACAACACCACATCGATAAAAGATTTACACGACGCATTGGATGCCGCAGTTAAGCGACAACTCATGTCCGATGTTCCTTATGGCGTATTGCTTTCGGGCGGACTGGATTCCTCGGTAACTTCGGCATTGGCAAAAAAATATGCCCAAAAACGCATCGAAACCGACGATCAGGCGGCAGCGTGGTGGCCTCAGTTGCACTCTTTTGCCGTAGGTCTAAAAGGCTCACCCGATTTAGCCGCAGCCAAAAAAGTGGCCGAACACATTGGAACCGTACATCACGAAATTGTTTTTACCATTCAGGAAGGCCTCGACGCTTTGCGCGATGTAATTTACCAATTAGAAACTTACGATATTACTACGGTGCGTGCATCTACACCCATGTATTTAATGGCCCGTGCCATAAAAGCCATGGGAATAAAGATGGTGCTCAGCGGCGAAGGTGCCGACGAATTGTTTGGGGGTTACCTGTATTTTCATAAGGCTCCCGATGCCGAAGAATTCCATAAGGAAACGGTTCG
Source organism: Salinivirgaceae bacterium (assembly GCA_050179685.1). Taxonomy (GTDB): domain Bacteria; phylum Bacteroidota; class Bacteroidia; order Bacteroidales; family SZUA-534; genus GWE2-40-63. The sequence goes on along the minus strand of JBFXEW010000006.1, from coordinate 166,361 downwards.
CAAACTAAGCAAACTGCATCAGTACGATTGCCTGCGTGCCAACAAATCGCTGGCTGCCTGGGGAATCGAAGGACGGGTTCCTTTTCTTGATAAGGAGTTTATTGATGTGGCCATGAGACTAAACCCAAAAGACAAAATGATTACGGCTGAACGCATGGAAAAATGGCTGGTGCGCAAAGCATTTGAAGATTACATTCCGCACGAGGTGGCCTGGAGGCAAAAAGAGCAATTCTCCGATGGTGTGGGTTACAGCTGGATTGACACCCTGAAAACCATGGTTGAAGAACAGGTAAGCGATGAACAATTGGCCAACGCCTGTTATAAATTCCCGGTTCAAACGCCAGGTTCCAAAGAGGAATACTATTATCGCTGTATTTTCTCAGAACACTTCCCTTCAGATGCGGCAGCATTAAGTGTTCCGTCGGTTCCGTCGGTTGCTTGCAGCACGCCCGATGCGCTGGCCTGGGATGCCTCGTTCCAAAACATGAACGAACCCTCGGGTCGGGCTGTAAACGTGCATACAAAAAGCACTGAGAAACCGAAGGAAGTTGCCTTTTAGGCAATAATTAAAAGTAAAGTAGTTTCAATAAAAAAGAGGCTGTCCAGACAAAAAGTCTCTGCGTTTCTCTGTGCTTTCTTAGTGAAACGCTGTGTCATAGTTTTAAAGTTATTACACCGAGTTTCTCAGAGTACCACTGAGTTGCACAGAGATTTTCTGGACAACCTCTTTATTCTAAATTAAACGTTCGCTTATTACTTTTTTAAAGCCGCAATTTGCTCTTCAATGGCTTTTATTTTGGCTTCGGCATCAGCTTGTTTCTTGCGCTCTATTTCAACCACTTTTTCTGGAGCACCGTTCACAAATTTCTCGTTACTTAGTTTTCCCCTTACCGATTTTAAAAACCCCTGCTGATACTTTAATTCTTCTTCTAGTTTTGTGAGTTCGGCCTCCACATCGAGGCTTTCGCCCAGCGGAATAAAAAACTCACTGGTTTTTACCATAAAAGCCACCGCATTTTCCACTTTGCCCGAAACCGGAGTAATTGCACTTAAACTTCCCATCTTAATAATTACCGAATCAAAACCCGGTTGGTAACCATCCTGACCCGGATTCACCATCAACTCCAGGGTTTCTTTATAGGAAATATTTCGGTCTTTCCGGATGCTTCGAATCTCAGTAATTACCGCTTTAACATCTTCAAAAGCGTCAACAAAAGCTGCATCGTAGCTAGTTAAAGCAGGCCACGGGGCCATCATGATACTTTCATTTTCGCTTCGTTCAGCCATTGTATGCCAAATTTCTTCGGTAATAAAAGGCATAAACGGATGCAATATCTTCAATAGTTTTTCAAGAATCGTCTGAGTGGCATCAAAAGTAGCTTTATCGCAAGGCATTTGATAAGCCGGTTTTATCATCTCAAGGTACCACGACGAGAAATCGTCCCAGAACAACCGATAAACCGTCATCAAGGCATCCGACAAGCGGAATTTACTGAAATGATCGTCCATTTGCTCCAATGCCTGATTCATTTTATGGTTGAACCAATCGATAGAAACCTTGGCCGATTCGGGCTGCGAAATATTTGCATCTACTTCCCAGGTGGTAACCAAGCGGAAAGCATTCCAGATTTTATTGGCAAAATTTCGTCCTTGTTCAGTTAAAGATTCGTCGAACAACAAATCGCCTCCGGCAGGCGAGCAAAGTAACATGCCCACACGCACGCCATCGGCACCGTATTTTTTCATCAATTCAATGGGGTCGGGCGAATTACCAAGTTGTTTACTCATTTTACGTCCCTGCTTGTCGCGCACCATTCCGGTAAAATATACATTTTTGAACGGAGGCGTTTTGCGGTATTCGTAATTGGTCATAACCATACGGGCTACCCAGAAGAAAATAATATCGTGCCCGGTTACTAAATCGTTGGTTGGATTGTAATAGTTTACTTCCTTATTGTTGGGATTGCGAACTCCGTCGAATACGGCTATTGGCCATAACCAGCTGCTAAACCAGGTATCCATTACGTCTTCGTCCTGACGTAAATCAGCGATGGTTAAGTTATTGTTTCCTGTTTTTTCCTGAGCTAATATCAGCGCTTCATTGGCAGTTTTAGCAACCACAAAATCGTTGGTAGTTCCAATATAATACGCAGGAATACGCTGTCCCCACCATAATTGGCGGCTGATGCACCAATCCTGGATATTCTCCATCCAATGCTTGTATACATTCTTAAATTTTGCCGGATGAAACTGCACGGTATCATTCAATACATTTTCGAGCGCGGGTTTAGCCAAACCTTCCATTTGCAGGAACCACTGCATCGATAACTTGGGCTCGATTACTGCATGGGTGCGCTCTGAGCGTCCGATTTTATTGGTATAATCTTCTACTTTTACCACATTGCCGGCTTTTTCCAGATCGGGAACAATAAGTTTGCGTACCTCGAAGCGATCTTTACCCACATAAAGTTGAGCTGCGGGGCTTAAAGTTCCGTTATCGTTAAAAATATCGATGCTTTCCAGGTTATGCCGATTTCCAATCTCGTAGTCGTTAATGTCGTGAGCCGGAGTAATTTTTAAACAGCCGGTACCAAACTCCATGTCCACATAATCGTCTTCGATAATGGGAATGGAACGGTTAATTAAAGGTACCAAAACCCGTTTCCCTTTCAGGTGGGTAAAGCGTACGTCGGCTGGATTTACACAAACCGCGGTATCGCCCAAAATAGTTTCCGGACGCGTAGTAGCAATGGTTACATAGCCTTCTTCGCCTTCAATTTTGTATTGTAAATAATATAGTTTCGATTGTTCTTCGGTATAAATAACTTCCTCGTCCGAAACGGCTGTCATGGCTTCGGGATCCCAGTTTACCATGCGAACGCCACGATAAATCAATCCTTTGTTATAAAGATCGATAAAAGTATCAATCACACTTTCGTAGTAAGCCTCGTCCATAGTAAAGCGGGTACGATCCCAATCGCACGAAGCGCCTAGTTTTTTAAGCTGTTCCAGAATAATTCCACCGTGTTTTTCTTTCCATTCCCAGGCGTGGGTCATAAACTCGTCGCGGCTTAACTGTGCTTTGTCGATGCCCTCGGCTTTGAGTTTGGCCACCACTTTAGCTTCGGTAGCTATGCTGGCGTGGTCGGTTCCGGGAACCCAGCAGGCATTTTTTCCCTGCATCCGGGCACGGCGCACCAGAATATCCTGGATGGTATTGTTGAGCATGTGGCCCATGTGCAAGACTCCGGTAACGTTTGGTGGCGGAATAACAATGGTGTAAGGCTCGCGCTCATCGGGCAGCGATTTAAAATAGCCTTGTTCCATCCAATACTTATACCACTTGTCCTCTGCACTGGCAGGATTATACTTGGTTGCGATTTCTGGTTTACTCATCTTATTTGTCGGTATTTTATCGGTAAGCTTCCGTTAAGGCCATCGACTTGAAGAACCCTTTAAACAGAACATCCCTTGTTTTATCTTGTAAATTAAACAGTTTGCAAAAATAGCAATTGTATGTAAGATTAAAATAGTTTTTTTAAGAAAGATAGGAAATCAAATCACCGACCGCCCTTACTTATCTTCGGGCAGGCTTGTCGGTTTTAAATTCTATTTTCGGACAGGAGCCCGGCGATTAATAACCACCACTTCTATAAAAGTTGACTAAAAATCTGAAATCAGCAATCGTTAATCGAAAATCTATAATTAAAAACTCAAATAGAACTGATTTATGATATTCGATTTGAGCGGACTTTGTCGCTGCAAATGCAATGGATCGCCGATCTTCTGTAATAAAAAACATCTTCCATTTTAAACTTGGGCATTGTAGTTCCTAGCTTGTCTTTTTGTTTAATTGTCAATGGCTTACAAATACAATAATTAACAGAAGCCTCTTGTGACTGTTGTATTGACAAATCATTTTTCATTCGCTTCTAATAATTTTTATTTTTAGGTTTGTTGCGTCAAATACTTATACTTTGTTGTTTTTAATAACCTTATAATAACAATTTGATTTTTTTTAATTGCAAAGCATTCTTATGAAATATAAAAGCCTTATAGTACTTGTTGTAATTCTGGTGGTCATTAGCAAAACCCGGGGGCTATAAGCGTAATATAAATTAATTGTAGCGTTTGGCCCTTCTGATTATAACGGAAGGGCTTTTTTTAAACAGTTTATGGAAAATAAAACACATTCATTACGAAGCAACATAACCAAAGTAGGACCAAAAATGGCCGGAGCCCGTGCCTTATGGCGCGCCAATGGCATGAAGGAGAACCAATTTAAAGCTCCGGTAATTGCCGTTGTTAACTCATTTACCCAGTTTGTTCCCGGACATGCCCATTTAAAAGACATTGGCCAGCAGGTAAAACATTGGATTGAAGCCGAAGGGTGTTTTGCTGCCGAATTTAACACCATTGCCATTGACGATGGCATAGCCATGGGTCACGACGGCATGTTGTACTCGCTGCCCTCGCGCGAAATAATTGCCGACAGCGTAGAATACATGGTAAACGGTCATAAAGCCGATGCCATGATTTGCATTAGTAACTGCGACAAAATTACGCCCGGCATGCTAATGGCTGCCATGCGATTGAATATTCCCACAGTTTTTGTTTCGGGCGGACCAATGGAGGCAGGGATTTTCAATAATAAAAAATACGATTTGGTCGATGCCATTGTAAAAGGTGCCGACGAAACTACTCCGGCAGCAGAATTGGATGGGATTGAAAAAAATGCCTGTCCAACCTGTGGATCGTGCTCCGGCATGTTCACGGCTAACTCCATGAACTGTCTGAACGAAGCTTTGGGACTTGCCCTTCCGGGAAACGGAACCATTGTAGCCACGCACGCCACACGCCTCGATTTGTTTAAAAAAGCCGCCAAACAAGTGGTCGAAATCACCAAAAGGTATTACCATGAGGGTGACGATTCTGTCCTTCCAAGGAATATTGCTTCGCGCCAGGCTTTTATGAATGCCATGCGTCTGGATATTGCCATGGGCGGTTCGTCGAATACCGTTTTGCATATTCTGGCCATTGCCCACGAAGCCCAAGTCGATTTTACCATGAAAGACATTGATGAACTGTCGCGTAAAACACCCAATCTGTGTAAGGTATCGCCGAATTCCGATTATCATATCGAAGATGTAAACCGTGCCGGAGGAATTTTAGGCATACTGAATGAACTGGGAAAAGCCCATATGCTGGACCTTACGGTGAAACGCATCGACGGATTTACCTTAAAAGAAGCGCTGGATTTTTACGATATTACCAAAACTAATCCGGAAACGGAAGCACTGGAGTTGTATTCGTCGGCTCCGGCACATAGCGGACAAAACCTGGTTATGGGTTCGCAAACAGCGCGGTTTAAAACCCTCGATACTGATCGCAGCCAGGGATGTATCCGCGACTACGAACACGCTTATTCAAAAGATGGCGGTTTGGCTGTGCTGTATGGAAACATTGCCGCTGATGGTTGCATTGTAAAAACAGCGGGTGTTGATGAATCAATTCTAAAATTTAACGGAAAAGCCAAAGTATTTGATTCGCAGGATGATGCGGTACACGGAATTTTAAACAACAAAATTAAACCTAACGATGTAGTCGTTATTCGCTACGAAGGTCCAAAAGGAGGTCCGGGCATGCAGGAAATGTTGTATCCAACTTCGTACCTGAAATCGAAAGGTCTGGGAAAAGCCTGTGCCTTATTAACCGACGGACGATTCTCTGGCGGAACTTCCGGCTTGTCCATCGGACACGTATCGCCCGAAGCCGCGGCCGGAGGAACCATTTCCCTGATTCACGACGGTGACCCCATTGAAATTAATATTCCCGAAAGGCGCATTGAATTGCTTATTAGTGAAACGGAACTGGCTGAACGGAGAAAAGCAGAAGATGCCAAAGGTAAGGAAGCTTACAAACCCAAACGGGAACGCCAGGTATCAAAAGCATTAAAAGCTTACGCCCTATTAGTTAGCAGTGCCGATAAAGGCGCAGTAAGAATAATCGATTAATTCATTAAACAATCCCCATAATAACTAAAAAACCAGCATTATGGAAACCTTAATAAAGGAAGCAGAAAACATTCAAAAACAACAAGCCCAGCGGGTTTCAGGTTCTGACGCCCTGTTGTTGTCGCTGATTAAAGAAAAGGTAACTACAATTTTCGGATATCCCGGTGGAGCCATCATGCCCATCTACGACAAACTGATGGACTATAAAAAGCAGTTAAAACACATTTTAACGCGCCATGAACAGGGAGCAGTGCATGCGGCACAGGGATTTGCCCGTGTTTCGGGTAAAACGGGTGTTTGCTTTGCCACTTCAGGACCGGGAGCCACCAATCTGGTCACCGGAATTGCTGATGCATTTATGGATTCAACCCCTATTGTTTGCATCACCGGACAGGTGTTTTCGACTCTCATTGGCAGCGACGCATTTCAGGAAACCGATGTGGTAGGTATTTCGATGCCGGTAACCAAATGGAATTACCAGGTTACGCGTGCTGAAGAAATTCCCGAAGCCATTGCCAAAGCTTTTTATATTGCCAAATCGGGCCGACCGGGACCAGTGCTGGTCGATATTACTAAAGATGCCATGATTCAGGAACTCGATTTTAGCTATAAGCCCTGCACCTATATTCGCAGTTATATTCCCATGCCTCTGGTAAAAACCGAGCAGATAAAAAAAGCTGCCGAACTTATTAATCAGGCAAAAAAACCGCTGGCATTAATTGGCCAGGGCGTTATTTTGGGTGGTGCCGAAAAACAATTGCTGGCTTTTCTTGAAAAATCGGGAATTCCGGCAGCCTGCACTTTACTTGGCCTGGGAGCTCTTCCCAACAACCACCCACTGCATGTGGGAATGCTGGGCATGCATGGCCATGCAGCTCCCAACATTAAAACCAACGACTGCGATGTGTTGATAGGCATTGGTATGCGTTTCGACGACCGGGTGACAGGTAAAGTTTCAGCCTATGCCAAACAGGCAAAAATTATCCATTTCGAACTCGACAAAGCCGAAATAAATAAAATTATAAACGTTGATGCCCCGGTTAATGGGAATGTGAAAGAAACACTTCCCATGGTTACCGAGCTGATTGAACAAAAAAACCACGACAGCTGGCTAAACGAATTTCGTCTTATCCGAAATGAGGAAGATGAGCGGGTGATTAACAACGAAGTTTTTCCTCAGGGAAATAAAATAACCATGGGCGAAGTCATCCGCCTTATTAGTGAAAACGATAAAGGTGACGGTGTTTTGGTTGCCGATGTAGGCCAACACCAGATGATGGCATCAAGATACTTTGATTTTAAAAACACTCGCAGCTGGATAACTTCAGGCGGACTGGGAACCATGGGATTTGGACTTCCGGCGGCCATGGGAGCTGCCTTTGCTGCCCCCGACAAGAAAGTGGTTTCAGTATCGGGCGACGGGGGCTTCCAGATGACCATGCAGGAATTGGGAACCATTGCCTTTAATCGTCTGCCACTTAAAATGGTAGTGCTCAATAACAATTATCTGGGAATGGTTCGGCAATGGCAGGAATTATTTTTCGATGAGCGTTATTCCGCCACGCCCATAAGCAGTCCTGATTTTCCCATGCTGGCGGCTTCGTACGGAATTCCCGGCGAAATGGTGAAAAATCGTGAGGATTTACCGGCAGCCATCGAACGCATGTGGAATGCACAAGGCCCTTACCTGCTCGAAGTCAAGGTAATTAACAAAGGGAATGTTTTCCCTATGATTCCTCAGGGAGCAGCAGTAAACCAAGTGCTTTTTGGCGATGAGCAATCTTTAAAATAACCTTTAATAATAACTAAGATGAGTAATCTGGAATTAAATAATCAGGAATATACCCTTACCATATTCTCAGAAAACAGCATTGGTTTGTTGAACCGTATCACCATTAATTTTACCAAACGCAAGTTAAATATTGAAAGCCTTACCGTTTCAGAATCGGCTATAAAAGGGGTTTTTAAATTTACCATTGTGGTGGTTTGTCCAAAACGTACAGTGGAGAACCTGATTAAACAACTGGAAAAACAAATTGATGTTATCCGGGCTTTTTACCTGACTCAGGACGAAGTACTGCATCAGGAAATTGCCCTGTATAAAATTGAAACCTCGGCCCTGCTCGAGACCAACGAAATTGAAGGGATAATCAGAAATCATAATGCCCGCATCCTGGAAATGACCCGCGAATATACTGTAATCGAAAAAACGGGACACAAAGCCGACACCCAGGAACTTTTTGAAAAGCTAAAACCCTATGGGGTGCTGCAATTTGTTCGCTCGGGAAGGGTAGCCATAACCCGCTTAAAAAAAGAATTACTAAGCAGCTACCTGAATAATCTTGAAAAACAACACCGGCAGGCAGTTTAACTTAATGACACAAAAAATCAATAGAAACAAAAATCAACACAAATAAATTAAAACAGAAAAAAATGGCGCAATTAAATTTTGGAGGGGTAAGCGAAAATGTGGTTACCCGCGAAGAGTTTCCTTTAAAAAAAGCTTTAGAAACATTAAAAAACGAAACCATAGCGGTTATTGGTTATGGAGTGCAAGGTCCAGGCCAGTCGCTTAACCTGAAAGATAATGGCTTTAACGTAATTGTTGGCCAGCGTAAAGGCGGAGCATCGTGGGAAAAAGCCAAAGCCGACGGCTGGGTTGAAGGAAAAAATTTGTTCGATATTGAAGAAGCCTGTCAGAAAGCTACCATTATACAATATTTATTGTCGGATGCCGGACAGATTTCGGTTTGGCCCACCATTAAAAAACACCTGAGTGCGGGTAAAGCATTGTATTTCTCACATGGTTTTGGAGTAACCTATCACGAACGCACCGGAATTATTCCTCCAAACAATGTGGATGTAATTCTGGTAGCTCCCAAAGGAAGCGGCACCAGCTTACGCCGAATGTTTCTGCAAGGTCGTGGACTGAACTCCAGTTTTGCTGTTTTTCAGGATGCTACCGGACGAGCCAAAGATCGGGTAATTGCGCTGGGAATTGGTGTGGGTTCAGGTTATTTATTTGAAACTACATTTAAACGCGAAGTTTACAGCGACCTTACCGGAGAGCGCGGAACACTAATGGGAGCCATTCAGGGAATTTTTGCCGCACAGTACGATGTATTGCGCGCCAACGGTCACACACCTTCGGAAGCGTTTAACGAAACCGTTGAAGAACTCACCCAAAGCTTAATGCCTTTGGTAGCCGAAAACGGTATGGACTGGATGTATGCCAACTGCTCAACCACCGCTCAACGTGGGGCTTTAGACTGGTGGAAAAAATTCCGCGATGCCAGCAAACCGGTGTTCGAAGAATTGTATAAAGAAGTTGCCGCAGGAAACGAAGCTCAACGCTCCATCGATTCGAACAGCAAAACCGATTACCGGGTAAAACTCGAAGCGGAACTGAAAGAATTGCGCGAATCGGAAATGTGGCAGGCCGGACAAACGGTTCGCAAACTGCGTCCTGAAAACACCTAAAAGCAATAGTCAAACAAAAAATAACAACGCCGTTCAGTTCTTAATTCAGAATCGTTCGGCGTTTTATTTCTGGAATCGCAAAACACTTAAACCCGCCCCACTCAAATGCTAATTTCGAGGAATTTTGTGCTATGAGCTAATTCTATCCACTTTAAAATCTGACAACCTCGGGAAATAAACAAACTAAAAATTAATCGATACCTATCAGCTATATTGGCTGAACCTATCTTTGCTCAATTTCTTTAATCCAGTTTATGGCTTCGTCAAAATCGTAGAAATACTGCACCTGGTGGGTTTGCTCCAAATCGCTGAATTTTTTAAGCGAAATTTTGGTAAAAATATCCTCGGGAATAACAAAAGCAAATGCTTTTAAACCCGCGGCCACCAGTTGCGGCATCACCGCTGCGGCATAGCTCGAATCGGTTGGACTAATGGCTGCTTGTTTAAGTGCATCAGAAACTATAAAATGAACTTCGTTGTTTTCTGCAAAATTTCTGGTAAAATCAATGGCTTTTCTAAAATCGGCGGAAGCAACAAAATCGAACCACGATTGAACGATTAAACGTTGAACCGGAAAATACTTAATGGTTATGTTTTTGTGTTGAAAAATAATTTCTGAATTTCTCACGGCATAATTATTTTTTATGTTCATCATTCATTCCAGTTTTAAGTGTTTGTTTCATACATTGGTAAAACAAATCCATTTCTTTTTCGCTACCAATGCTTACCCGAATTGAGTGTTCCAGATTTTTATGATTTGATGTATTTAAAACTTCGATATTACATTTGTCCAATTCATTAGTAGCATCTTTAAAGTCCTCTTTCGTAGCAAACTGTATAAGCAAAAAATTTCCTTCGGAAGGAAATACACGAATTTGTGAGGTATTGAACTCTTTTAAAAGTTTATTGTATAACTGAGTTCTTAAAATCAGGGTTTTCTCTATGTTCAGAATTTCGGCCTCAAGAAAATTGGGCGTACTCAAAAGTTTTATTGCATAGCTTAGCGAAAAAAGATTAATGGAATACGGCAATACCAGTTTTCTATAAAGTGTTATCACCTGGGCCTGACCACACAAATAACCCAGTCTAATGCCGGCTGCCGGAAAGGCTTTGGAAAAAGAACGAAGCACCAATAAGTTTTCATATTCGTTAATTAGTGGTGTGAAAATGGATTTTCCATATTCCTGATATACGGCATCCAAAACTATTGTAGTTTTTGGATACTTCTTAAGCAACAATCTGAGTTTATCTTCCGGAAAAGTATTCCCAACCGGGTTATTGGGCGATACTATAAAAAGCACCGATTTATCAGTTATCCTGGGAAGGTTTTTTATATCGTATTGCAGCTCATTGTTTAAAACCCAGGGGATATAAGGAATATTATAAGTCTTACAGTGATGATTAAAAAAGGCGTACGAGGGTTCCGGAATTATAATTTGGTAGCCATTTATTGCAAAATAATTCAACAGGTTGCCAATTAAACTGGCCGCACCTGCACCAAGGGCTATCTGGTTTGAAGCAAGTCCTGCATAAGCTGCTATAAGTTCATAAAGCTCTGCCTGTTCAGCCTCGGGATAGCGATTCCAGGAAAGATTATCAAGTGCTTGAAGAATTGCTTTTTTCACCTTGGGTGAGGTGTCTTGTCCTTGTTCGTTTTTATTAAGGAAGATCTTTGCATCGTTTGAGCATTCACCCGAAAAAATATTATTCTCCGAAAGTTTGGAATGTATTAATTGGCTACTCATGGTTTTTATTTTGCATACATAATGGCTAAAACCGTTTCGGTTCCGTAAGTAAAACCTAAAAACCCTTCGGGGTGCATCGCTATTTTAAGTCCGATTGGCGTTTCAACCGGAAAATCAAAATAATTGGTGTTGAGCTTAAAACCAGCCTGATGCAGCTTCTCAATCCAACGAAAAGCCGGCTCATGTTTTTCAAAACGGCTACTATCCTGCTTACCAATAATATCCTCAATTTCACGACCATAAAATAGTTTGAATGCATTTTTATAATCGGGTTTTAAGTCCAGCTTATCAATAACCTGAAAGATGCTGTAGAAATGCTGGTAGCAGTTTTGAAACCGTCGATAAAAATTCGGCTCAAAATGATCTACGTTTGGTTCGATAAGAAAGAATGCATCGGGCTTCAGGTTTTTTATTTTTTGTAAGGTAATAAACCTGTTTTCAGATGTTTGTATGTGATGCAAAGCCAACGATGCGTTGACAATTAATTTATCACTTTGAGCTACCGGTATTTTAAAATCATAATTTTCGGCAAAATTGTTTACCCCATAAAACTGAATAACAAAAGGAGCCTTTTCTCCCAAGTTCTTTAATGTGTTTTCTGCATGTGTCAGGGCTTCGACAAAAGGTTCAATACCTACAATATGAAGCTTTTTAAGAGCTGGTAAATCAGAAGCCAGTTCAATAAGATTTGCCATTTGAGTGCCCTGCCCAATACCAATATCTATAATGGTTACTTCGCTGCAATCCTGCATGGCATTTAATATGGCACCGTTTACAATCTGCTGACTAATGGTAACAAATGGAAACTTCTTAATAAGCATGTCAAAAAGCTCTATTTGAGAAACTTCGTACTTTTTTAAATAGATGTGTTCGTTTATGGAAGTAAAAGAAATGTGATTCTTTAAGGATTTTATGAAAAGTGAGGATAGGAATTTTTCAGAATCGTCAGAGAGTCCTTCCAGGCAATGAGCAAAAAGCGTTTCTATTTCAACCCTGGCTTTTTCATTAAAATTATCAGGATAGTACTTCATTACAAGATTTAATGCCTCGTAAACACTGGGAATTGCAAATGATTTCAAAACAATGAATTTTTAATTAGTAAAAAAGAAATCAAACATTCAGGCTTAGCACAACTATTGTTTGCAAACAGAAAATAAAAACAACACCAAAGCGTGCATTCTTTCGTGTTGTTTTTATTGTTATGATAGAAATAATTCGGTATATATTAAATATTGTTTTCAATCCATTCGCTGGCATCAGTGGTGCTGGTAAAAAGTTTTATATTGGCACCTTTGGTGTCTTCCTGAAACTTTTTAATCGACATTTGGGTAAATACACTTTTGGGGAGTACAATTGCCATTGCTTTTAACCCACTCATAAAAAGTTTTGGCATTACTGATGCGGCATACTGGCTATCTTCCGGTTTTACTACTGCCTGATCAAGGGTATCATTTAAAATAGCTTTTACTCCATGTTTCTTTACCGCATCCAAAGATTTGTCGATAGCCTCGCGAAAAACCTGAGAAGATGAATAACCATTCCACTTTTGAGTCATCACCTTAGTATTTTCTTCTATTGCTACCGTTACTGTTGATGTTTTATAAACTTCCATAGTCATTTAAATTAAGAGTGAATTTATACATTACTGTATCAAATATAATAATAAAAAGAGAGCTTGATACCAAACGTGTTGTTTATTAGTAACCTTTATACCGTATAATTATATCTGTTTCTCTCTGTAAGGCAAATACTTATACAGCTAAATCTTTTTCAAAAAAATTTATTCGTTGCTTTTAACGCTTTATCTTATTAAAGCAAAGGACAATAAAGGTAATAACCATTCATGCCAACATGGTATCTGTAACTATAAGCAAGGTGTTGAATTGCCTGTAAGCCATTGAAATCAATTAACAAAAAGCGCGGTAATATAAAACACTTATACAACTAACGTTCTATGTAAATTTATAACCTATAAAGTTTTCACCTTAATTAATCAGTCTAATATTGACACCATTTTTTATGATAAAGTATAAATGTATATACTATATTTTGAGGAAGAAACCTACTACAATAAACCTCAGTTATTGAATAATGTAGGCATTAAAATATCTTGAAAAACAACATTAGAAAAACAAGTAATTCCAAAGCATAAAACCCTTTAATGAATAAATGTTATTATACTTTGGGAGCACTTTATACAAGTAGTCGGTACATGTGGATTTTGCCCAGCAGTTTCTGGGTTCAAGGACTCGTTATTTTTTTACTGGCTGAATAATCCGTGCCAGTTTCATCCAACTGGTGCGTACGGGGCGTTCCAAAGTTTCGGTAGTAACTTTTAGTCCGCATTTTTCGGCAAAATATTTATGAAAAGCCAGCGATGGCGTTAATTCCGGATGAAAAACCGTTGCCAGGCAATGCTCGCTTTCGGCAGCGGCCACGTAATCGTCAATTTGTAACAGCGGCTCTACTCCTTTTCCAACACGAATAATTTTTGGGGCACGAATAAAAGTTAAATCAATCGGATCGCTGGAAACTTTCGGTACTTCGACCCGGGTATTAAAGCTGTCTAACTGATAACCAAAAGCATTCCGTTCCACAGAAATATCCATTAAATCGAGCTGGGGTTTGTCGTTGGTAATTTCGTGGGCAATGAGTATGGCTCCGGCGCAGGTTCCCCAAATTTTCATCCCGTCGGCGTGTGCTGCCTTTAATTGGGGAGCCAATTCAAAAATATTCAACAAACGAATTAAACAGGTGCTTTCGCCACCTGGCAAAATAATACCGGCCAAATCGTTAAACTGCTCCGCATCTTTTACCCTGACTGGTTCTATTCCCAAGGCCTGCAAGTGATATACGTGTTCATGAACCCCGCCCTGCAAATCCAAAACACCTATTTTATTTCGTGTTGCCATTTTGTTTTAATTATAAAAACCTGCAAAGAAATTTATTCCTTTGCAGGTTCAACTATATTTTATTATCAAATACAAGTTCTGTTACCAGCCGCGACTGGCGATCTTATCTTCTTCTTTCATGGTCGAAATTCCAATTCCAACCATTGGTTCGCCCAATCCTTTAGAGGCTTCCATCACCTTTACCGGATCGTTGAAATATGCAGTGGCTTTTACAATAGCCCTGGCACGTGATGCAGGATCGCCCGATTTAAAGATACCGGAACCCACAAATACGCCATCGCAACCCAATTGCATCATTAAAGCAGCATCGGCAGGAGTAGCAATACCACCCGCAGCAAAATTCACCACCGGAAGGCGACCTAATTCGCGTACCTGCTGAGCAATGTGGAAAGGAATTCCGTTTTCTTTACAGAAAGGCATCACTTCAGCCTGGTCTAAACCGCAAAGTACTTTAATATCTTTATTCATCTGACGCATGTGACGCACTGCCTCAACCACATCTCCGGTTCCGGCTTCACCTTTGGTACGAATCATGGCTGCACCTTCAGCTATACGACGGGCAGCTTCGCCAAGATTACGGGCTCCACAAACAAAAGGTACACTAAATGCTGTTTTGTCAATATGGTTTTCTTCATCGGCTGGTGTTAAAACTTCACTTTCGTCGATGTAATCCACTTTTAACGCTTCTAATATCTGGGCCTCAACAAAATGCCCGATACGGGCTTTGGCCATCACCGGAATTGAAACCGCTGCTTGAATTTCTGCAATCATTTCAGGGTCCGACATACGGGCAACACCACCGTTGGCACGGATATCGGCCGGAACACGTTCCAATGCCATTACCGCAACAGCACCTGCCTCTTCGGCTATTTTTGCTTGCTCCGGATTGGTAACATCCATGATCACCCCTCCTTTTAACATCTGTGCAAGCTGAGCATTTAGCTCAAAACGATTATTTTCCATCTCACAATTAGGTTTATATTTTGGCGCAAAATTAATGAAAAAAGGCTAAGAAATACTATTTATATAACATGGATTTGAAATCAGGAAAAATAAAGGTTTGCCTGTTTATTCAAACCCTTTGCCTGCTTATGTTGAAAGAAGCATACGTTTCAGCAACATTTTATGGTAAGAAAATGAACCACCCTCACTTGATCGCATGTATAATTCGTTTAGTTTTGCATAATGACACATGAAAAAAAATCGGCCAAACCTTTTTTAAAATGGGCTGGCGGCAAAAATCAACTACTGCCGCAAATTGCCCGGTGTTTTCCTTACAAAAAGGATCAGGCTTTTACCTTTATTGAACCCTTTGTAGGTAGCGGTGCCGTATTGTTTTGGGTGCTCGAACATTTTCCTGCTATAGAACGAGTGATAATTAACGACCTGAACACCGACTTAATAAACACCTATAAAGCTATTGCGCTGGCCATTGACGATTTGGTCGGGGTGCTAAAGCACTGGGAATCCGAATTTCATGGTTTTGTTAACGACCATGCAGCCAAGCAAGCTTACTATTATGAGAAAAGGGCTTTTTTTAACGAGCGAAGTGCTGATGGCATCACCCACGCGGCTTTATTTATTTTTTTAAACCGCACCTGTTATAATGGATTGTATCGGGTAAATAGCCACAACCAGTTTAATGTGCCCATGGGCAGTTATAAAAAACCCACCATTTGCGACGAGACCAACCTACGACGGGTTAACAAAGCCCTTGAAAAAGTAAAAATACTGAATGGTGATTTTGAGGAAACTCTTAATTATGCCGGCAAGCAGACCTTTTTTTATTTCGACCCGCCATACAAACCAATAAATACCACATCGAGCTTTAATGCCTATGCAAATAATAATTTTGACGATGCAGAACAAACCCGTCTCAGGAATTTTTGCGATAAGGTTCACGCAAATGGCCATAAATGGATGCTAAGCAACTCTGATGTGAAGGTAGCAGCAAATGATTCTCCCTTTTTTGATGACTTATATGCCAGTTACCACATTGAACGGGTGAAAGCCCGACGGGCTATAAATTCAGTAGCCAGCAAACGCGGCGAACTAAACGAATTGTTGATTACCAATTACGGTTACTAAGCATGGAACGCCTGATAAAACTGCTACCAAACCAACAAAAAGTAGTTTTCGATAAAGGAAAAATTGATGACTGGTGCGTTTATTTGGTAGCACCCAATGGCGAACGTTACGCTCCAAAAGACGCTGTTTATTTTACCGAACTTCAAAAAATCAACTTAAGTTATCCCGAAAACAAAGTGTATAACGACTTTGTAAGTATTTACAAAAAAACCACCGCAACCATCGACGAACAGGTACTTGCCCTTATCGACACCATAAATCTTTCGTACTTACCGCATCATCAGGAAAAAACCGCTTTATGGTTTACGGTGCTTTATGCGGGAATGGTGGCCGAAGAAAACAAGGAAGGCGCCATCCTGAAAAAGCGCATCAAGCGCCTGGGTATGTACCAGGTTTTAATGCAACAGCTAAAACCCGAAGAAGCAGCCAGCTTTAGCAAAGGAAAAAGCTGGCGCGAACTCGATTCCCTGATGCGCCAGCTGGGTTTTTAAAGCAAGCCCGTTTTTACTGCCAAAAAAGTAAACAACAGCGACAAACCAAAAGCAATAGCCGGAGCCACCAACCACATCACAAAAAACTTATTTACTTCGGTTTTTCTAAATATATTTTTAAATCCCAATTTGCTTACTCCAATGCCCAGAATAGCTGCCACATTAAGCTGCACCAGCGAAGTCGGAATTCCTTTTAACAACGAAGCCGACAACAATAAACTGGCAGAAACAAAAGCAATGATTACCGCTTCAATCTTACCAAACAGAACAATCTCCTTGCCCGTGTTTTTAACTATTTTATGGCCGAAAAGCGACGCTCCAATACCAAAACTGGGAGCAATTATCAGGGTCGAAAGTATCATAATTAAAACAAAATGACTCCCATCGGGCAAAGCCAGTTCGTTAAGTGTCATACTGGCAATGGGTCCGGCAGCATTGGCTACATTGTTCGACCCGATTGAAAAAGCCACATAAAGCGACATCAACAATATCAAACCTTTTAGAATTTTGCTCTCGTTCAGTTGCCTGCTCATGGTGTAACCCCGCCTACGCAGCGGCTTGTATATAAAACGCCCGATTAAATAACAAATTACAAACGAAACAAGCGGCAGGATTAACCAGGTAGGAATAATCTCAACAAAAAGCTTATGGCTGTTAAACTGATCAAAGATAATTGCAGGAGCACTAACGGCCAATACCGTTGATTGACTGGTTGATTGGGGAATACCAAACATATTGGCCACAAATAGGGATATGGCAACCGAAAACAGGATGATGGAAACCAAAACAAACGACATTAAATCGGGACTTAATAAGCCTTTCCCGATGGTAGTGGCCGTGCCTTTACCGGCAATAATAGCCCCAAGAAAAACCATAATACCAAACAATCCGGGAATCAGGCTTTTACGAACCACATTGGCACCATAAGCAGCCGAAAACGATGGAGCCGTACCGCTCCCTCCCATATTTACAGCCAAAAACATGGCAATAATATAGGGAATCAACAAATGACTAAATAAAGGTGAAATCATGACGATTGGTTTTAATTGAACAATTCAAAAACAAATTTACGTGAATTTAAAGTGCAACGAATACGGCATATCTACTGAAAACAAGTGCGTTAAAAAGCTTATTTAACCATAAGTAAAACTAGCCCCATCCCCAGATTAAGGCCAATTATTATATCTTTGTTAAAATTTTTTAAGGAATGGCATTACAACCTTTAGCAGAAAGGCTTCGTCCCGATTCGCTGGATAATTACATTGGCCAAAAACATTTGGTTGGCCCAAGCGCCATACTGCGCCAAAGTATTGAATCGGGTCGTATTCCCTCCATGATATTATGGGGACCTCCGGGCGTGGGAAAAACTACCCTGGCACATATTATTTCGCGTCAGCAAAACCGTGCATTTTATAGCCTGAGTGCCATCAGCAGCGGGGTAAAAGATGTTCGCGAAACTATAGACAAAGCCAAACGCGGACGCTTTTTTGACCAACCCAATGCCATTCTGTTTATCGACGAGATTCACCGTTTCAGCAAATCGCAGCAAGACTCGTTATTGGGAGCCGTTGAACAGGGCATTATTACTTTAATTGGTGCCACTACCGAAAATCCTTCGTTCGAAGTTATTTCACCCTTGCTTTCGCGCTGCCAGGTTTATGTGCTCAAATCGCTCGAAAAAGAAGATTTGGAAGAATTGCTTAACCGCGCCATAAGCACCGATTTAGAACTCAAAGAAAAAACCTACGACTTGCAGGAAACCGAGGCGATGTTTCGCTATTCGGGTGGCGATGCGCGAAAACTGCTGAATATTATCGAACTGGTTTCGAACGCCGCCAATAGTTCGAGCGTTACTATTACCAACAAGCGTGTTGAAGAAATTCTGCAGGAAAACATTGCCGTTTACGACAAACAGGGCGAAATGCACTACGACATTATTTCGGCCTTTATAAAATCGATTCGCGGAGGCGACCCCAACGGTGCGGTGTACTGGCTGGCCCGCATGCTCGAAGGCGGCGAAGATATTAAATTTATTGCCCGCCGACTGGTCATACTGGCTGCTGAAGACATCGGTCTGGCAAATCCCAACGCACTGCTTATGGCCAATACCTGTTTCGAAGCCATCCATAAAATAGGAATGCCCGAAGCCCGTATTATTTTATCGGAATGTTGCATTTATCTGGCAACCAGTCCAAAAAGCAATTCGGCTTACGAAGCCATTGGTTCTGCAATTTCGCAGGTAAGGGAATTGGGCGATTTGCCCGTGCCACTGCATCTGCGTAATGCGCCGACCAAGCTGATGAAACAATTGGGCTATGGAAACGACTATAAATACGCCCACAGTTACGAGGGGAATTTTGCCGAACAGGATTTTCTACCCAAAAAAATCAGAAACCAAAAATTCTATGAGCCCCAGAAAAACCCGCAGGAAGAAACCATAAGGACAAGACTGGTAAGCTGGTGGAAGAAAAAATACGGGTATTGAAATCGTTCCCTGTTCAACACCATTTACAAATTTCAATCGGTTTTAATTACATTTGAGCCATGACGAAACGTTTTGCTTACCTAGCTTTGTTTATTTTGTTGTCGGTAAAAGTGCAGGCTTTTACTTTTCCGGTGTATCACCCCCTGCTGAATAATTCCTATGTTAAAGATTCCAACGCCTTGTATTTTAATTTTTACAACGCCAACTTCTTATGGAATAATGAGTTTTTTAACGATGTGGTGAACGGATACACCCTGATTGGCTACTTTTTAACTCCCGAATTTCAATACCACATTTCGCCCAACATTAAAATTCAGGGCGGACTGCATCTTCTAAAATATACAGGACTAAAGGATTTTACACTGATAGTTCCCACCTATTCGGCCATATACACCCACAACGATTTTGCCCTCATAATGGGAAAAATAAAGGGAACCATTAATCACAGGCTGCCTGAGCCCATGCTTTTTAGTGAGCGCTATTTTACCAATCACCTCGAAAATGGGGTGCAATACCTCCTGAATAAAGAAAAGCTGCAAATTGATCTATGGCTCGACTGGCAAAGCTTTATTTTTCCGATGGACAATAAGCAGGAAGAGCTGGTGGCCGGATTGTCGGCACGGCCCTGGCTGGTAAAAAACGAAAACTGGGAAATGGGAACACCCTTATGGTTGCTTACCGGCCATCGCGGAGGACAAATTGATACTTCGTCGGCAAACATGAAAACCGCCATGAATTACGGTTTGGGTTTTTTTCTACAGAAGAATCTGAATTACCGGTTTTTAGATAAGGTGAGTTTCGAATCTCAGTTCCTGGGTTTTTCTGACAATTCGCCTACGGTTGAAAGTCTTTACGAAAAAGGTTCAGGCTGGATGAACCAAATAAGCCTGGGTTACCACGACAATTTTTTCAGGGCCTCATACTGGCATTCTTCGCAGTTTTTATCGCTAATGGGGCATCCCATGTATCAAAGTTATTCGGAAAAGGGCGAGGGTTTTCACCAGTCCCAACGCGAGTTGCTAAGTTTTCATTTATTCTACTCCAAATCGATTCACAAAAGCATTTACCTGGGATTTATGGGCGACACCTACATCGATTTAAACAGTGGTGATGTTGATTACAGCATGGGAATGACGCTGATTATTAAACATCTGGGGCTAATCAAACGCTTTAAGCCGGCGGCAAATTAAGTCAACAATTCTGAAACAAATCGTTTATTCCTCCTCCTCGTCGGGAATGCCATACATTTCCTGCAACTGTTTCATTTGTTCCATCATCTCGGTCATGTCGGTAACTTCAAAATCAGAAGGAACTTCGAATTCTTTAGCGGAAACCGGCGTGTCGATAGTAATTTCGAGCACTTTCATAAAGGTGTGTTCCCCACTGGCATCAATAAACTCGGCACGCATTAGGTAACCTTCCCAAATCCAGTATTTTCCTTTGAACTCGCCCATAGGTTCGGCGTACTCATATACATCGCAAAGCTTCCCCATTACTACTTCGGTGCCCTGTTTGCCAGAGCTTCCTTGTTTTACTTCGGCAACCATCTCCTGCAAATCGATGCCTCCGGCCGAATTTCCACCAAACTCATCAACCGATTCACGGTCGGCTTCCAAGGGAAATTTTATGATTTGTTTTTCTTCGTAGTTCACAATAAACATCAATTCAGGAGTAATAATGGTTCGCGAATGATCGGAAAGGCCCCCTGTTTTACCCACCAAATCGAACACTTGCTTTTTTCCATAATCATCAAAAATTATGGTATACTCGGTGAGCATGCCGGCATATTCGTACTGGTATTTAATTTTTCCGCTTTTCGAGGCATACCAATCGCTAGCATCCTGGGCCATTAAAAAAACTGAAACCATCAGCAGTAATTCGGTAAATGTAAACCATTTCATAATTATGTAATTTTAGCAGGTACAACCATTACCTTTAATTTAAGTGTTGATAAAAATACAAATTTTATCAGCGAAAAAAAGATCCACTCAATCAAAATATTAACGCTTGTGTGCGCTTTAGCAGAATTACAGTAAAATATTGGGCAACCCCAGGTAAAAATACTGCATCCTTGATAAGAGTAAATTTTAAAAATTAGTATCTTCGGCAGGAACTATTTTTTTAAACAAAGCCAATCTGTTAATACAGTTAATTCGCATATCCATGAAAAAGCTGCTTATTTATACCTTCATTCTCCTCCCTGTCTGGTGTTTTGGCCAGGTTGACAAGACTAAATTTGAAGAAATCTTTGAAGAAGAAACTACCGACAGCAAGTATTCGAAACGGGAAAACCATTCCGGTGCCTACCACTATGTTCCGCCACAAGTGGTTCCTGCCTGGTTTATCAACCCGCCCGTATCGAACGGTAACGAGGTTTACGCCATCGGTATTTCTAATCCCGGAATGGACACCACAGCAGCGTTGGAACAAGCTCTTTTGCGTGCTGAGATTTTAGCCAATGTATTTCGTAAATCGACCACGCAATTGCTCTGCGATTTTTTTACCAACGAAATGCAGCGCTCAAACAGTATTGTATTTGAGCACTTTGCCCGGGTAACAGCTAAACTCCCCCGGCAAAATGGCAACTACCAGGTAGTTGATACTTACCGAAACCGCTTCGACGAAACGTTGGTTTTGATAAAATACCTGCCACCAAAAAAAGTAAAAGCCAGCCAACTGCAAACCATTCGACTGGAGCTTTACCGCAACGAAATTGACAGTAAAACCTACGGTGTGTACGAATCAATTTACGAGTTGCTGGTTCAACCCGAATCGGTAGAGGCCGATGCCATGGAATTTTTTCAGCTTACCGAACTGGGCGACCGGTCGGATGTGGTAAGCGGAGGCACCAAAAAAGAAAATCAGGTTCCAATTTATTCGCTCAAATATTCGGGCTTGCCAATGGCCGACTCGGCAAGCAACTGTTTTTTATCGCATGGTTTGTGGAAAGATTATTACAAATCAATCCTGCTGCAAATTCTGGAGCGGGCCCGCGAAAAGCCCGAGAACATTAGCTTTCTATCGGAAAACTACAACAGCGAAAACAACCAAAACCTGACCCGCGGTATTTCGGTAAATAAAATGCGCTTTGTGCTATCGGGAGTTCAGGCCAAACAAAACCAGTTAAGTGTAAAACTTCAGGAGCTGCCTTTGGAATAGGCTCAGTTTGCAGTGGGCAGCCTCAGACCTGTATCCTTAATGATATAATTTAATCTTTTCGCCTTGAGTCTCAAGTCTTAAGTCTTAAGTCTAAGATCTAAAATCTAAGTTCTAACATCGGTCTTTGACTTTAGTCTCGTATCGCTATTGTCTTTTTTTAGGAATTTTTCCTCCCTTTTTGCTCAAATCGACCCATTTCATGAAAATAGTTGCCCAATAAAAAGCAAAAAACACAAGTAATCAAAACCTTAGGAAGGGCAAAAATTTTCCTGATTTATTGGCTAAGTTTGTTAAATTTGCCACAGCATTAAAAACTCAATTTTAACGTTATTTCCTGTCATGGTAACATTCTTCCGCACCCCCGAAGGCAAAGTTCTTGCCGTAAAAACCAAAGAAGCGCTTAACAAGGCCGACGTAGCCAAACTCATCTGGCTTTTTGGCGAGGCCACCCATCTTAGCGAAGAAACCCTGGATGGAACCTATATTGGTCCCCGAAAAGAAATGATTACCCCCTGGAGCACCAACGCCGTTGAAATTACCCAAAACATGGGAATAGCAGGCATTGAACGGATAGAAGAATTCGAAAAAGCTCCGGAAAACAATCCCGTTTTCGATCCCATGCTGCAAGTGCTTTATCACGGTTTAAACCAGGAAGTATTTACCGTAAATATTGAAGCCGAATCGGTTTTACACATCGACGATATTGCCGCTTACAATCAGCAACACGGACTGGCCTTAAGCGATGATGAAATAGCCTATTTAAACCAACTTTCTGAGAAACTTCAGCGCAAGCTCACCGATAGCGAGGTATTTGGTTTTTCGCAGGTAAACTCAGAACATTGCCGCCACAAAATATTTAACGGAACCTTTGTTATCGATGGCGAAGAAAAACCGGAATCGCTGTTTCAACTCATAAAAAAAACCACCAACACCCATCGCAATGCGGTGGTTTCGGCTTACAAAGACAATTGCGCCTTTATGCAGGGCCCAGTGGTGGAACAGTTTGCTCCCAAAACCCAGGACAAGCCCGATTATTTTGGTATAAAAGATTACGAATCGGTTTTTTCGCTTAAAGCGGAAACCCATAATTTCCCCACCACGGTCGAACCTTTTAACGGAGCCGCCACGGGAACCGGAGGCGAAATCCGCGACCGTATTGCCGGCGGAAAAGGCAGCATGCCCATTGCCGGAACAGCCGTTTACATGACTTCCTATTCCCGTCTTGAAAACGATCGCCCCTGGGAAAAAGCAAGTAACGAACGCCCCTGGTTGTATCAAACCCCATCGCAGATACTAATCAAAGCATCGAACGGTGCCAGCGACTTTGGAAACAAATTTGGCCAACCGCTTATCTGCGGAAGCGTGCTCACCTTTGAACATTTTGAAGCCTCCAAAAAATTTGGTTACGATAAAGTCATCATGCTTGCTGGTGGCGTGGGCTACGGAAAAAAAGCCGACAGCCAGAAAGAAAAACCCGCTGTAGGCGATAAAGTGGTGGTGATGGGCGGCGACAATTACCGCATTGGCATGGGAGGAGGCGCGGTTTCGAGTGTCGATACCGGCGAATTTGCCAACGCCATTGAGCTGAATGCCGTACAACGTTCGAATCCCGAGATGCAAAAACGCGTGGCCAATGCCATCCGCGCTTTAAGCGAAGAAGACCACAACCCCATTGTTTCCATTCATGACCATGGTGCCGGCGGCCACCTCAACTGCCTGAGCGAACTGGTGGAAGAAACCGGAGGTCGCATCGATGTGCGTAAACTCCCCATTGGCGACCCTACCCTTTCGGGAAAAGAGATTGCAGGAAATGAATCGCAGGAACGCATGGGCCTCGTTATGCATCCTCAGGATGTGGAACACCTGCAAAAAATAGCAGAACGTGAGCGCGCTCCCATGTATGTGGTTGGCGAAACTACCGGCGACATGCAGTTCAGCTTTGTCGACGAAAAAGATGGTTCCAAACCCATCGACCTCAACCTGTTCGATATGTTTGGTAATCCGCCACGTACCCTGATGGAAGACAAAAAACAGAACGCAAACTTTAACGAACTCAGCTATCATAAAAATAATGTACACGATTACCTGGAACAGGTGTTGCAATTGGAAGCGGTTGGTAGTAAAGACTGGCTGACCAATAAAGTGGATCGCTCGGTGAGCGGGAAAATTGCCCTGCAACAAAATGCCGGCCCCCTGCATCTGCCGTTGAACAACTGTGGCATTGTAGCGCTCGATTACCAGGGAAGAGCCGGGGTATCGACCAGCATTGGCCATGCACCGCTTAGTGCGATGATAAATGCCGCAAAGGGTTCACGGTTGGCAGTGGCCGAAGCGCTGAGTAACCTGGTTTGGGCTCCCATTAAAAACCAAATGAAAGGCGTTTCATTAAGCGCCAACTGGATGTGGCCCTGTAAAAACCCGGGTGAAGATGCCCGTCTGTACGAAGCCGTTGAAGCCCTGAGTCAGTTTTGTATTGAACTGGGCATTAATGTTCCTACCGGAAAAGATTCGCTGTCGATGACCCAAAAATACCCTGATGGTGAAAAAGTTATTGCTCCCGGAACCGTAATTGTTTCAGCAGCAGCCGAGGTCACCAACATACGCAAGGCGGTAAGTCCGGTTTTGCAAAAAACAGCAAACACAACACTTATTTACATCGATTTATCGAATGACGAACGCAAACTGGGTGGTTCGGCCTTTTCCCAGGTGGTAAACCGCATGGGAACCGATTGCCCCGATATTACCGACAGCGCTTATTTTGTGAAAGCTTTTAATGCCGTTCAGGAATTAATAGAAAACGACCTGGTACTGGCCGGCCACGATATTTCAAGTGGTGGTTTGGTTACCTCGCTGTTGGAAATGACTTTTGCCGACAATACCCTGGGTATTGATGTGGATTTGTCGCCCCTGAAAGAAACCGATCCCGTAAAACTCTTGTTTGCCGAAAATCCCGGTTTAATTCTTCAGGTGCATCAAATGGAAAAGGCAGGTGCGCTTTTAAACGAACATCAGGTGGCATTCCAGACCATTGGTCAGCCCGGTGCAGCAGGCGAATTAAACATTAGCACCGGAAATTCGTGGTACTCGTTCGATACCCATTACCTGCGCGATGTGTGGTTTAAAACTTCGTACCTGCTCGACAAAAAACAAAGTGGCGAAGCCTTGGCCAAAGAGCGGTATGAATCGTACAAAAACAACAGCTTAAGCTGGAATTACAAAGGATTTACCGGAAAAGCTGCCGATTTGGGCATCGACCTGAAACGACGCAAAGCCAGCGGAACCCGTGCAGCCATTATCCGCGAAAAAGGCGTGAATGGCGATCGAGAAATGGCTTACACCCTTTATACTGCCGGATTCGATGTAAAAGACGTGCACATGACCGATCTGATTGCCGGACGCGAAGACCTGAGCGATGTGAATATGATTGTTTTTGTGGGTGGCTTTTCAAACTCCGATGTGCTGGGCTCGGCCAAAGGCTGGGCCGGAGCCTTTTTATACAATGAGAAAGCCAAACAGGCCCTCGATAATTTTTATGCCCGTCCCGATACCTTAAGTCTGGGCATCTGCAACGGTTGTCAGTTAATGGTGGAATTGGGTTTGATAAATGCACATCATGAACAAAAACCCAAAATGCTGCATAATGCTTCGCACAAATTCGAGAGCGGTTTCATAAATGTAAACATCGAAAAAAACCACAGCGTGATGCTCCAAAATATGGAAGGCATGCAACTGGGTGTATGGATTGCTCATGGCGAAGGAAAGTTTAGTCTTCCGTATGCCGAAGACAAGTACCGGATTCCGGTTAAATACAGCCGCAGTGATTATCCGGCCAATCCCAACGGTTCACCTTTCAATACCGCCGGCCTGTGTTCCGAAGACGGACGCCACCTGGCCATGATGCCGCATCCCGAAAGAGCTGTGTTCCCCTGGCAATGCGCTTATTACCCGGCCGATGCGAAACACCATGAAATTACCCCCTGGTTAAAAGCCTTTGTGAATGCCCGGGAATGGATAGAAAAGAAATTGTAGTTCCGATGATATCAAAAAAAAGAAGGCTGCCTGAAAATTGGCAGCCTTCTTTTTTTAGCGCACCCGCATTACGCCAAAAAGCTTAAACATCCAGCGGGGTAAGGGTTTTTCGCCTCGTTTCTGAAGGTCGAGGTACCAACCCAGTTTCTTTAACAAAGGTATTTTATGGGTTTCAACAAACTCAATCAGGGTGCCTTCGGGAGCCTGAATATAGGCAAAATTTCCGGCAGCCTCGCCCATATCGAAACTGTCCATGGCTTTGGCACTGTCCACCGTAAAAGGAAAACCTTTTTGCTTCACTTCTTCGCGCAGCTCATCCATGCCGTTTATGTCGAAACACAGGTGAATAAAACCCGGATCGCCCCAGATGCGTCCTTCAAAAATATCACGCGGCTCGCGGTCGATAACCTGCACCAATTCAATTACCGATGGGCCAAACATGGGGCTAAAAGTGCCCTTGTATTTTTTGCTGTGTTTTAAAAGCAGGCGGCGGTAGGTGTTATCGCATCCGGGAACGCCTACCCAATCGGTAAATTTATCCTGTAGGTCGTACACCACCTGGTCGTAACCCAAAATATCCTGATAAACTTTCAGGCTTTCGTCCATGTTTTTAACGCCAATAACAGCTCCGTAAATTCCTCCATTCACCGATTTTTGTTTCGAAAAACGGAACTCTTCGGCTACCACATCCCACATGTTTCCGTACAAATCTTTTACATAAAAATGTTCGGTGCCGGCCGGATCCCGGTCGATTGAAGTAAGTACCTCAATGTTCCACTGGTTGAATTTTTTGTAGGTTTGGTGAATATCGGCCGATTTAATTTTTCCGATACCAATGCCCAAATCGCCCAATTGCAGTTGAAAAGCCGGCTCTACAGGTTGTTTTCCGGTGTGTTGCCAGATTTCGAAACCACCACCCCCTTCGAGGTTAAGCGCCAGAATGGCGTGTCGCGAACGGGGCTGCCCGTCGGTGTGAGCCAACATCAGTTCGGCCATAGCTGCCTCTTCGAACATTTTTATATCCATACCAAAATAGGTACGGTACCATTTAAACGCGGTTTGTACGTCGGTAACGCCTACGCCCAATTGTTGTATTCCGTTAATTCGTTTTGCCATCTGTATATACTTTATGATTCCTTAATATTCAGTATTTTATCCGCTAGGCGAAGATACTACATTGGATTTAATTTGCGGACAATTTTTGCATGCCAGCCCGGGAAAAACCGTTTTATTTTCAATATAATTAATTCGCCTGCTCCCACGGGTATTTCACGCTTTTCTTTTTTTAAGCCTTTTAAAATTTGTTGCGCTGCTTTTTCGGGCGAAATGCCGTTGGCTTGTCCGGCATCCATTTTACCATATTCGCTGCCATCTTTATTGATGGCAAATTTTGAAATATTGGTCTGTATGCGTCCGCCAATGAGCATACTAACCCGAATGTTGTGTTTGTAGTTCTCGGCCAGAATGGTTTCAAAAAAACCGTGCAAGGCGTGCTTCGATGCCGAATAGGCCGAACGATACGGAAAACCAAACTTCCCCACCAGACTCGATGCTGCGGCCAGTTGCCCGCCCCCGTTTTCAATCATGTGGGGCAATAAAGCCTTGGTAAGTGCCACCACCCCAAAAAAGTTGATTTCCATAATTTTCCGGTCGTTATCCATCGGCGTTTCGGTAACCCGCGAGCGCTGACTGATGCCGGCAAACTGATACAAACCATCAATTTTCAATCCATCGCCCAATACTTTTTGAGCCGTCTCGAAAATGGCCGGAGTATTGCTCATGTCCAAAGGTTCTATGCGCGCTGTACTGCCATTTTGCTCCACTGCGCGGGCAGTTTCCTGCAAGCCTTCGGCATCGCGGTCAGAAAGTATTAGAGTAGTTTGGTATTTTGACAAAGCAATGGACACCGATTTTCCCATGCCCGAAGCAGCACCGGTAATCCAAAAAGTTTTTCCCTTAAAATTCATAGTGTGTTTTTTTGAAAGTACGAAAATATGGTTTTAGGCATTAATCGCGAAAGAAAAAACATTAAATCTACACCATAGCACAATTAATGAAAGCTATATTAAAGTTGATTTTCCCTGCACAGGTACTAATGGTTAAAACTCTTTGGGATAGTCTTTCTGAAAACGAAGAAAAAATAATCCTTTCAAATGAAGACAAACTAATACTGGACCAACGTTTGGCCATTTTGCATACTTTCAGAAATCCACAAAATTGGAAAAACAGAAAATAAGCTACCTGTTAAAAAAGTTACACGATTTCAATACAACGAATTGGCAACCGCTAACGCTTTAAAAAAGCTACTATTACTACACAATCATCTTGATATTCACACATTATTTTATGGCTTCCTGTTGAAATAAGGCGTTAACTCTTAGGTTACTTATAGTTCAATTCGAACTGAGCTTAATAATCACATGTTGGTTTCAATCAAATACAAATAGTATTGAATTAGAATCTCGTTATACGATTTGCCTTTAAACTGGAAATTATAACCTTTTGATTTCATTTCATCCTGTAAAGGTTTTACCGCTTGCCTATAATTCTTCCAATCGTTTTTTTGTAATAAGCACTCCTTTATAAAAACCGGAAAATATGTCTTGATGCGGTTTTTTACTTTTTGCCTTAAAAGTTCTTCTTTTCGAGGATTCAATTCCTTGTCAAAAAGCAAGTCGTAAGGCTTAAAGAATTCGTTAATCAATACCGAATCGTACAATTTTTTCATGACCCGGTGTTCAAATGGCAGTTTTAAGAAAAATTGCAACAACGCTAAATCCCAAAAAGGGAAACGCTTCTCATAGCCAAAAAAATCGAAGACCAGGGAGGAGTTAAAAATAACTTTTGCAATTTTTTCCTGAATATCGAGGGCTTCAAAAACGGAAGCGGGATGATGATTCTCGCGTTGCCAGAACCAGGGTTTAAATTGCTCCTCCAGTTTTTTTTTCATTTCTTTTGATACCGTTTGGTAAATATTCTTCACTTTAAAAAACCTATCCAAAACTTCTTCCCGGGAAATATCCGGATTAAAGGTTTTAATAATTTGGCTTCCCCCAATCAAATCGCCCGAATGCCCTGGGATAAAAACAGCATCGTCTGGCACCAGTTTGTGCTCCTTTAAATAGCTTACGGCAAAATACTCCTGTAAAAAAAACATGGATGTTCCATGTCCCATAAATTGCACGTAATCCTGAAAAGTTTGAGCTTGTAAATACCTTTTATTAAGCAATTCGGCTGTATATTCAACAAAAATCCAGGGATATTGCAAGCGCTCAGCAACTTTTTTGCTCAACTCATATTCTTTATTCTGAGTTTTTTTCCCAAAAGTAAAACAGATTACCTTTTCGTATCCCTGCCTTTTCAATCCGGCAGCTATCCAGCGTGAATCAAAACCTCCGCTTAGCGGAACCACAGCGGTTTTGCCTTCCAAACTTTCGATTAAACGCTTCAGGGTATTATTAAAAATGTTATTTGCCTGCTTATATAAATCGCTTTCCGAAAGTTCCAGAAAAGTGCCTGTCGAAAACTGATGGTAGTTTTTTATTTCCGGTTTTTCCGAAGCCCTTCTAAGAAGAAGGGCTTGCCCACATTGCATTTGTTTGAGTCCTTTAAATAAAGTTTCATCTCCCATGGTGTGGCTAAAAGCTTTATAACACTGAACCTGAAAAGCATCCACTTCAAAATTATTGCCCTTAACAACTTGCAAATCTACTTTGTCGGTAATATGCCAACCCAACGAACTCCTAAAATAAAAAAGCGGAAAGGAAGTGTTCCTATCTACTGCTGCCCAAATTTCATCGTTATGAATGATAACTACCGAAAACAATCCATTGCATTGTTCCAGTTTTATCAAAAACTCATCAAACGACTGAATGCCATCGAAATATTTAAGGGTATCTGCACCGGAATAAAACTTTTCTGTGTGGTCAAAAAAACTTCCCTTTACCCATACATTATTTGAGCTATTCCAGGAAGAGCCAAGATTGTTGTATAGGGCTACCTTGTTCATTTTCCTGTAAAGTTTTAATTAATTTGATAAGTTTTAATATTAACTTGTTTTGAGATGCGCAAATAGTAAATAATGATGTAAATATTGAATAAAACACCAATCGCACTAAAGATAGCTACCGTAATAAGTGCATTTTTGGTCCAATAATACCCTAAGAACAAACCACCAATCCTTGCTATTAAATAGGTTACATGAAAAACAGACATAAACCTTTGCTTATTTAAAACATCAAATAAATAACTCATCGGGGAATTCAAAAAGCTCATAAACAACCAGGGGATAAGCACCTGGGTCATCTGTCCGCTAACCTGGTATTCGTTGCTAAATAAAAAAGGAAATAACCAGGGTGAAAGAAAAAAAAGAATTAAAAAAGGCAAAAACGCGATCTTTAATAATCGTAAATAAGTAGTTTTTACCAAATGAAATAAATTCCCTTTTTTGTTTACTACATCAGCAGCCTCCTTATAAAACACCTGTCCAATAGATGTCCCTATTAGCCCCATTGGTGTTGAAACAACCCGATTAGCCAATCCATATTCTCCGGAATAAACTACTCCAAAATATTTTGATAAAAAGAAAAATGGCAACTGATTTGATAGCGTGCCTAATGCTGAAATCAAGGTATTATAAACAGGCATATCACGATACTTCCGTACCATCTTCAATAAATCCGAAGATTGGCAAGAAAACATGAAGTGTTTATCAGCAAAAACTTTATATATTAAGTAAAGGGCACTTATAAATTGTCCAATAATCAATCCTACAATTAATCCTGAGGGTATATTACCTATAAAACCAAAAACAACTTGAGATAAAGTAAAAGTAACCGCTTTTAATATTTTTCCAGTGGCAATTATCCTGTATTTATTTTGCCGGTTTAAGTAATAAATCGAAACATTAAATACCCCCAACAAAAAAGCACTTAAAGGAATCGCGTATATTAAATAAACAAATGCTTTTTGGGTAATTTTTATCGAAATATAGTCATAAACAAATACTATTAGCCCCAACATCAGCAAACTTACAAAACCAACTGTAATATAACTTAGCTGCGTCACGGTATTTGCTTCCTTTTTTTCTTTAGGAATAATAATGGCCAATTCAAAATTCAACGAAGCTACTATCTGAGTAAGCATCCCGATGGCTGCATAAACAAAATAAAAACCCAGAGCTTCTTTCGAATAAAGACGCGTGATTACAGGTAGAATTAAAATCGGCAAGGCCTGCGCCAGGGCTGAACCCGAAAACAGCGTGACAACATTTTTCCAGAAGGGATCGGCCAAACGAACCCGAATACCGTTTATTAGTTTATTTATCATGGCTCTTTATATGCAACGAAAATAGAAATAATTTTCCCTGCAAAAAACTTATTCTTTGCATCTTCATTATTCAACGGTCAATCAGCCCATTATATTGAAACTATTTGTTTCCGCCTCTCAATATTTTTCCTAATTTTGCGCTCCTGAACAGACCACTTTCCGGTGATTGTTAAACCTGGCAGCGGCTTCACGCATCAATAAGTTTTGAATTTAAAACAACAATAAAATGGATTATAATTTCAGCGCAATCGAAAAAAAATGGCAGGAATACTGGCAAAAAAATAAAACCTATAAAATTGACATTGATACAAATAAACCTAAGTTTTACGTGTTGGATATGTTCCCTTATCCTTCGGGAGCCGGGCTGCACGTTGGACACCCGCTGGGCTACATTGCTTCCGATATTTACAGCCGCTACAAACGCCTGAAAGGCTTTAATGTGCTGCATCCCATGGGTTACGATGCTTATGGCCTGCCCGCTGAACAATATGCCATTCAAACCGGACAACATCCGGCCATTACCACCGATATCAATATTAAGCGTTACCGCGAACAACTCGATAAAATTGGATTCTCCTACGATTGGGATAGGGAAGTGAGAACTTCTGATCCAAAATACTATCATTGGACTCAGTGGGCTTTTATCCAAATGTTCAAGCACTATTTTAATAAACTATCGCAAAAAGCCGAAAGCATCGAATCGTTGGTGGCTGTTTTTGAAAAAGAAGGCAACCAAAACGTTCAGGCGGCCTGTTCAACCGACCAAATATTCAGTGCCGACCAATGGAAAAGCTGGAACGAAAACCAACAACAGGAAATGTTGCTAAACTACCGGCTTGCCTTTTTGGCCGAAACACAGGTTAACTGGTGTTCTGAACTGGGAACCGTGCTGGCCAACGACGAAGTTAAAGACGGCGTATCGGTTCGTGGCGGATATCCCGTAGTGCAAAAGAAAATGAAACAATGGAGCCTGCGTGTATCAGCTTACGCTCAACGCCTGCTCGACGGACTGGACACCATCGACTGGACCGACTCGCTAAAAGAAGTTCAACGCAACTGGATTGGCCGCAGCGAAGGCGCATCGGTAAATTTTGGTGTTAAAGGAAGCAAAAAAACCATTGAAGTATTTACTACCCGCCCCGACACACTTTACGGCGCAACTTTTATGGTGCTGGCTCCCGAACACGAACTGGTGACAGAACTGGTAACCGCTGAGTATAAAGAAAAAGTTGATAAATACATTCATTGGGTTAAAGGCCGCACCGAGCGCGAGCGCATGGCCGATGTGAATAAAATTACCGGTGAATTTATTGGCGCCTACGGCATCAATCCCATTACCCAACAGGAAGTTCCCATTTGGATTGCCGATTATGTATTGGCCGGCTACGGAACCGGAGCCATTATGGCGGTTCCTGGACACGACAGCCGCGACTTTGCCTTTGCCAAACATTTTAAACTGCCTATAATTCAGGTGGTGGTTAAAGCTGACGATAAAGCTTCAGACCCTGCAACATGGGAAGAATCGTACGATTCAAAAGAGGGCCAAATGATAAACTCAGGAATTATCGATGGCCTGGATGTTAAAACAGCCATAAGCACCATCATTAAACATATTGAAGCTGAAAAACTGGGTTATGGAAAAATAAATTTCCGCTTACGCGATGCAATATTCAGTCGCCAACGCTACTGGGGCGAGCCTTTTCCGGTTTATTACAAAAACGGACTGCCTTATGTGCTCAACGAATCCCAGTTGCCCCTTGAGTTGCCCGAAATTGATAAATACCTGCCCACCGAAGACGGTCAACCGCCATTGGGACGTGCCCAAAACTGGCAAACGGCCGAAGGTTATCCTTACGAATTAAGCACCATGCCCGGTTTTGCCGGTTCTTCGGCATACTACCTGCGTTATATGGATCCTCTTAACAACCAGGAACTGGTGAGCAAAGAGGCCAACGCATACTGGCAGGATGTTGATTTGTATATTGGCGGAACCGAACACGCCACCGGCCACCTGATTTACAGCCGGTTCTGGAACAAGTTCCTTTTCGATTTGGGTTTGGTTTGTAAAGACGAACCGTTTAAAAAGTTGATAAATCAGGGAATGATTCAGGGCCGCTCGAACTTTGTTTACCGGATAAAAGACAGCAATACCTTTGTATCGTACAACTTACGTAACGATTACGAAGTTACCGAAATTCATGTCGATGTGAATTTGGTGCATCACGATGTGCTCGATATCGAAAAGTTTAAAGCCTGGCGTGCCGAATTCAACCATGCCGAATTTATTCTGGAAGAGGACAAATACATTTGCGGATACGCCGTGGAGAAAATGTCGAAATCGATGCATAATGTGGTAAACCCCGACACCATTATCGAACAATACGGTGCCGACACCCTGCGCTTATACGAAATGTTTTTGGGTCCGCTCGAAGACAGCAAACCCTGGGACACTTCAGGTATTGAAGGGGTTCATCGTTTTCTGCGTAAACTGTGGCGTTTGTTTTTCGATGCCAACGGCCAACTAAATATTTCCGATGAAACGCCCAGTCCTGCAGAACAAAAAACCATTCATAAAACCATTAAAAAGATTCAGGAAGATATCGAGAAATTCTCTTTCAACACCTCGGTAAGTGCTTTTATGATTTGTGTTAACGAACTTTCGGAGCTTAAATGCAACAAGCGCGAAGTGTTAAGCAACCTGACCCTCCTTTTATCACCTTTTGCGCCCCACGTAGCCGAAGAGTTGTGGTCGTTGCTGGGAAATCAAACCAGTGTTACCGAAGCAAGCTTCCCAGTCTGCAACGAAGCCTTTTTAGTTGAAGCTACCAAAACTTATGCGGTTTCATTCAACGGAAAGGTCCGCTTTACCATTGATTTGCCAGCTGACATGAACAAAGATGCGGTTGAAAAAGAAGTTATGAGCGACGAAAGAACCACCAAGTGGCTCGAAGGGAAAACGCCCAAAAAAGTTATAGTGGTTCCCGGAAAAATAGTAAACATCGTAATTTAAACGCTCTGTTCTGAAATGGTTAAAAAGAAGAGGGTGTCTAAAAAGCAAAAGATTTAAACCAACGCTTTCAAATTAAAAAGGGATAGAACGCTGATGACGCGGATTTTGACTGATTTTCACAGATCTAATCAGCATAAATCAGTTTTTTCAGCGTTATCCCTGTCTGCCGGCCAGGCAGGAGCGTTCCTTTTTTGATGTTTACTTCCATTTTGTAAGTTTTTGGTAAATGAACATTACTTTTGGGACAACCTCTTCTTTTTTTGATTTTCCCAAATAGGCTTATCCGTCAATTATTGACCGGAATACACACTGGTTTGCTTAGAACGCCCTCAATAAAACCTTTGAGGGTGTGACTCACATTTCACACCCTCAATGCAAATCAAACTAATTTAGACCTTTTTCCTAAAAACAATCCATCCTACCGTAATTAAGTCCATTCTCCCGAACAAAACGCCCATCCGCTCACTAAAAACATCAATTCTCCCAGTGTTTTAATCAATTCTCCCGGTCATTTTGCCGATCCTCCCGGTCGTTTTGCCAATTCTCCCGCCATTTTGCCGATCCTCCCACTCAAAACATCCATTTTCCCACTCAAAAAATCAAATCTACGCATGGATTTGCCCATTTTCCCATCGAATAGGCCCATCAAACCATTCAATTTGCCCAATTTTCCATCAATAACACCCATGCTACCATTAAAAACAAGCCTCTTACCTTAATAATACCCCGGTTACACCCAACATAGCCCATCCTGCAACTGTTTCCAGCTACTGCCTGCAATAGATCCGGCCCATTTTCCATTTTTGTGGTTAACAATTTCACACTTTTGTTAATAAGTGCCCGCAAACGTGTTAAATCTTGATTTACAGCCCATCACGCAATCGTTTGTTTGCATCCCTAAAGGAGCAGAAATTTTTTTATGTCTGAATTAATCCCTAAACTTGCAGCGATTTTGAAAAAGAAAAGTAACATAGGAAGTCAAATTAGAGGATTAGCCATAGTAACTTTTGGCTTATTTATAAATTCTCTGGGGTGGACTGCATTTCTGATGCCCGGCGAAATTGTGGGTGGAGGAATCAGCGGTGTCGCTGCACTTATCTTTTATGCCACGGGCATTCCGGCGGGTTATCCTTATCTTTTAATAAATGTGGTACTCATTGGGGTTGCCATAAAAATGCTGGGCGCCAATTTTGGAATAAAAACCATTTATAGTGTAATTGTTCTGGCTGTTTTCCTTACCGTTCTGCAAAAAATAATTACCGAACCCATTATTAAGGATGCCTTTATGGCAACTATTTTGGGAAGTTTGTTAGCCGGAGCCGGCGTGGGAATTGTGTTTTCGCAGGGAGGCAGCACGGGTGGCACCGACGTTATTGCCATGATTGTTAACAAGTACCGAAACATAAGTCCTGGAAAAGTAATTTTATACTGCGATGTATTCATTATTGGTTCATCGTATATACTGTTTCAAAGTATGGAAAAGCTGGTTTACGGCTTTGTAATGATGGGTGTGGTTGCCTATACTATCGATCTGGTATTAAATGGTAGCAAGCAAAGCATTCAAATTACCATTTTCAGTAAAAGCTCAAATAGTATTGCTGAAAAAATTGTAAACGAAATTAGCCGGGGAGTTACCGTAATTAATGGCGAAGGTTATTTTACAAAAACACCAACCAAAATCTTAATTACCGTAGTTCGTAAAAACGAAGCTCCCATGGTTCACCGTATTGTTAAAGAAGTCGATCCCGATGCATTTATTTCACAAGGTCAGGTGATGGGCGTTTACGGCAAAGGATTCGACGAAATCAGAGGTTAAACCCAAAACTATATATTCCCCAATACCTATTGTTTCACCAAAACAAAATGTATGAGAAAAGATTTACTTATTAGTATTATTCTTACAATTTCAACTTTATTATTGCTGATAAAATGTCAGCCAACTACAAAAATCCCAACAAGCAACGAAGAGGCCATTCACGAAGTTTATGAAATGCCTCCCGTTGAACTCAAATATGGATTACCTGTTGATTCGTTCCAAATTGTTGAAGGAACCATTAAGCGTAATCAAAACCTTTCGCACTTGCTTTTGCCCATGGGCATATCGGCAAAAACCATCGACCAAATTGCAAAAAGTAACGATGTTTTCAATGTCAGACAAATGCGTTCAGGCAATCCTTATAAGTTTTTCCTGAGCAAAGACAGCCTGGCGGTTCCCAAATATTTTATTTACGAACACACCCTAACCGATTATGTTGTTATTCAACTTACCGATTCGGTTGATATTTGGCTGGGTGAAAAACCGACAGTTATTGAAAAAAAGCTGGCGCAGGGAACCATCAATACCAATTTATGGGATGCCATGGTCGATAACAACATCAATCCTTTGATGTCAATCGAACTATCGGAGATTTATGCCTGGAGTATCGACTTTTTTGGGTTAAAACAAGGCGATCAATTCTTTGTAATTTACGAAGAACGCTTTCTCGACTCCCTGTCGGTAGGAATTGAAAAAATACATGCGGCCTTGTTCAACCATCAAAACAAAGATTTTTACGCCATTTATTTTGTTCAGGACGATAAGGGCAGTTATTTCGACGAGGAAGGAAACAGTCTTCGCAAAGCTTTTCTTAAAGCGCCGCTAAAGTTTAACCGCATCAGCTCGCGCTTTTCAAAAAACCGCTATCATCCGGTTTTAAAAATTTATCGTCCGCACAGTGGTATCGATTATGCCGCACCTGAGGGCACACCGGTTTATAGTGTAGGCGATGGAGTTGTTGTAAAAAAAGGCTATCAAAAAAACGGTGCCGGGAATTATATTAAGATTAAACACAACAGTGTTTACACCACGCAATACGCCCATTTAAAATATTTTGCCAAAGGGATTAAGAACGGCGATCATGTGGCACAGGGGCAATTAATTGGCTATGTTGGGCGAACCGGATATGCTACCGGCCCCCATCTCGATTTCCGCTTCTTTAAAAATGGAGAAGCTGTCGATCCGCTAAAAATTGATGCCCCTTCGGTTGAACCCATTAAAAAAATAAACCGCGAAGAGTTTGAAAAACTTAAGCTTGAATTTTTGGAATTGCTCGATCAGAACCGCCGCGATTACAACGATCAACTTGAGCGAATCGCTGATAATATAAAATCGAAATAGTTTGAAAAAGCCGGCTTAGTTCCGGCTTTTATTTTTTACCCGTGGGTGTATAGGGTAAATATACCTTAAAAGTGCTTCCCTGGTTCAGCACGCTTTCTACTTCAATAGTTCCTCCAAGAATATGAAGTAATTCGCGGCAAATAGCCAAACCTAATCCCGTTCCACCATGCTCCCGGGTCAGGTATTCCTCGGCCTGAACAAAACGACCGAATATTCTGCTTTGGTTTTCGGGTGAGATTCCTGCTCCGCTATCTGAAACATAAAAACACACCCTGTCGCCCTGCAACTGATAACCCAGTTTTACAAAACCTTTACAGGTAAACTTAATGGCGTTATCGACCAATTGCTCCAGTATTTGCTTTAAGCGGTACGGATCGGTTATAATACATTCTCCAACCGGAAAATCTTCTTTCTCAATCAATACTTTAATATCTTTTGTATTCGAAACCTGATTGTAAGCCACAATTATGGAGTTGGCTGATGCAAACAATTCATTATACAAATCGTTTAAACACACCGGACGGGGAAGAACCTTTAACTGTCCTGATTCTATCTGACTCAGGTCGATAATATCGGAGATTAACTGTAGCAGGCGGTTGCTGTTAACACTTATTAAATTTACATAGCGTTCCACATCATCGGGTGAAGGATAGGTATCGCGCAACAATTGAGCAAAGCCCACAACAGCATTCAAAGGCGTGCGAATTTCGTGCGACATGTTAGCCAAAAAAGCTGATTTCAATTTATCGGCGGCCTCAGCTAAAACTTTTGAAGCCTGCAGCTGCTTTTCGCGCTCAAGCACTGAGTTTTTTACATGCATTATGTTGTCGGCTATTGCCGACAGTTCATCGTTACCTTTAAAGGTTTTCATTTCATCGTAGC
The DNA here is from genome assembly GCA_050179685.1 of Salinivirgaceae bacterium. Classification (GTDB taxonomy): domain Bacteria; phylum Bacteroidota; class Bacteroidia; order Bacteroidales; family SZUA-534; genus GWE2-40-63. Next base: position 127,581 of record JBFXEW010000006.1, on the reverse strand, counting down.
GGGCCAGGCGGAGCGAATTCAAATTGTAGTTAATGATGTTTATTTTTTTTATCAGCAATCGGTCAATTATCTGTGGCGAAGCAAGCAGCACAACTATTAAAATTATAAGTAAAACAATGCTGTTAAATATCAGGTTATAACGAACCAATTCGTAGTATTTGGTGTAGTCAAATCCGGCCTCAAGCACCAAAATGGGTGGAAAGCCTTTTTGTGTTGTTTGGGTTTTAATAAGCGCGTAATACTTTTCACCAAAATCAGAAGCTACCGTATATTCTCCTTTGGTTCTTAATTGATGCCATCCTTCCTCGTCCAAAAAAAGCTCTTTGCTTAAATTCACTAAGGAATACCATTCAGCATCATTTACGTTATAAATATCGACGCTTTTTATAAAGCGATAGTCATTCACAAAATAAGTGGAAATCAGGTTGAATCCTTCCAGCGATAAAACGGTAGAATTGTATCGGTTCAAAAAATCCTGCAAATTTACAGAAGTTTCCACGGCATAATTGGCGCCGGGTGCAACATAATACGAATAAGCATTAATGCTTTTATCAACAGAACTTATACCCCATCCCTGCATTCGGTATTGGTTTGTGCGAAACATATCGTTAAAGTACCTCATAAATGCTTCGCCCTCGTTATTCAAATCATACCCAATTTCATCGAGCAGGGTACTGTTTTTAATAACACCCTTTTTATCGATTAAAAAAAAGTGTTCAACCCCAATCTCATCAGCTATTAGCTGCAAAGTATCAAAGGGAACCTCAACCGGGTTCGGATACGCTTTGGCCAGTTGTTTGGCTCTTTCTATAGTTGCCTCCTGAAAGTTATTGGCTATCTGGTGTTCTACCAATTCCATTATTGCCTGTGAATAATTCAAATCGGCTTTAATTCGTTCAGTTAATTGCATTTTTTCTTCGTGCATTAACTCGCTAAATAGTTTTTTTGAGTGGAAAAACAATAATGCTGATGTAGCGGTAATGCTAATAAAAACCACTGCTAACACATAAAAGTTTAACCGCTTCTTCATAAAAAATGCTTAAAGAGTTAACTAATTTTGAACCCTTTAAAGTAACAAAAAAAACCCGAAGATTGCTCCCCGGGTTTTGTTTTTATGTTATATAGTATTCTTTGCTAATGTTGTAAATTTTCTACCACTTTAGGGTCGTGCTTGTGTTTAAAGAAGATGGCAAATAGTATAGCAACAATTGTTGCGTAGGCTGCAAACGACAGCCATATTCCAGTCCATTCTTTTTGTCCATTAGGCGCAATAAAAAACATGTCGATAATTAAACCGCTGGTCCATGAACCAAATATGGCTCCAAAACCGTTGGTCATCATCATAAACAAACCCTGAGCACTTGAGCGCATTTTCGGGTTGGTTGACGTTTCAACAAATAACGAACCTGAAATATTGAAAAAGTCGAAAGCCATTCCGTAAACTACACAAGAGAGAATAATCATCCAAAGTCCATCGCCGGGATTACCCAAACCAAAGAATCCGAAGCGCAACACCCAGGCTACCATACTGATAAGCATCACGTTTTTAATTCCATAGCGCTTTAGGAAAAATGGTATGGCCAAAATAAACAAGGTTTCCGACATCTGCGAGATGGACATAATTATGGTAGAATATTTTACCACAAAAGAATCCATATACTGAGGTATTTTGGCAAAATCACTCAGAAACACATCGCCGTATGCATTGGTAAGTTGAAGTGCGGCTCCCAAAAACATCGAAAAAATGAAAAATAGGGCCATTTTCTTCTCCTTAAAAAGAGTAAAGGCATTTAATCCCAATACTTCAACCAGATCTTTTTTACCGGAATCCTGAGCTAACGGAGGACACTTGGGCAGCGTAAACGCATACAATCCTAGTATTAGTGAGGTAATAGCCGAGATATAAAACATGTTTTCGGAGCTCTTATTTCCGGTTAGGTTTACCACCCACATGGCAGCAATAAAACCGATGGTACCAAAAACCCTGATGGGCGGAAAAGCTTTAACCACATCATAGTTGTAATTTTTTAGCGCGGTGTAAGCAACCGAATTGGTTAAGGCTATGGTGGGCATGTAAAAAACCATGGCGGCTAATATTCCCCAAAAGAATACCGTAGAATCGTTAATTTGCGGAATCAGAAACATACAAATACTCCCGAGTATGTGCAAAATGGCATAAAGTTTTTCGGCGTTTATCCATTTATCGGCAATCATACCTGCCAAAGCGGGCATAAACAAGGAGGCAATTCCCATGGTTGAGAAAATAATTCCAAAATCAGTAGAAGTCCAATGCTTGGTTTCAAACCAGTAATTACCAATGGTTATTAACCATGCTCCCCAAATGAAGAACTGTAAAAAGTTCATCAGGATTAATCGAGTTTTTATCCCCATATCATTTTATTATATCGTAGTAAAACATCAAAAATTAGAAGGCTGTAAAACTAATAAAAAAAATAAGGTTGGTAATAAAATCTGTCAAATACAGGAATTTTTATTCTGTATCTGCTATTTTTTCGGGTAATACGTCCCCTGTATTTATTATATTAAAGGAATAATTGCTAATGCGCGGCCAGCTACTTTCGCCGCTTAATTTCGTCACGAATATCAGATGCTTCTTCGTAATCTTCGTTAGCAACGGCTTTCTCCAACATTTCGTTTAATTCCTGCAACGAATATTGGGCATATTTACCATAATTCACTTCTGTTTTGCCTGCTTTTTCTCCTTTATCGGTACGGATTCGCTCCTCTACCGGTAGAATTATACCGGCTTTATCCAATATATCGCTGGTAGTATAAATGGGGCATCCAAAACGAATGGCAAGCGCTACAGCATCCGAAGTACGCGCATCTATTTTAATTCGGCTGGCGCCATTATCGCAAAGCAACTCTGAATAAAAAATTCCTTCCTCAAGACGGTGTATGGTAACCTCAAGAATCTCAATTTTAAAAGCCAGGGCAAAATTCACAAACAAATCGTGAGTAAGTGGCCGGGGTGGTTTTAAAGCTTCCAATTCAATTGCAATGGCCTGAGCCTCGAAGCCTCCAATAATTATGGGAATCCGGCGTTCCCCTTTTTCTTCAGCCAATACCAAAGCATAAGCCCCTGTTTGGGTTTGGCTGTACGAAAGCCCCAGTACCTTTAATCGTATTTTCGCCATTTGTTGTTTAATTATGGTTAACAAATATATGAATATCTCATAGGTTTAAAAAAGAATGCCAAATTATTTTGGAGGCCTAATTAGGATATAAACTTAGCGTTTATGCAGCTTTTCCAGTTAATAAACTGATTATGAAAACAATTTTTTAAAGAAACCTAAAATTCTTAAGACAATTATTTGTAGATAAATGAAACTTTTATACTTTTGCAGTCCGAAAGTTTTTAAACACAATAATATTTGGAGCGATGTACGCAATAGTAGAAATAGGAGGACAACAACTTAAGGTTGAAGAAAAAGCAAAAGTTTATGTAAACTTAATGGATGCTGAAGAAGGTTCAACCGTTGATTTTGATAGAGTTTTGCTTGTTGACAACGAAGGTAAAGTAACGGTTGGAAAACCAGTTGTTGAAGGAGCTAAAGTATCTGCTAAAGTATTGACCCACGTTAAAGGTGACAAAGTGCTTGTTTTCAAAAAGAAAAGAAGAAAAGGTTACCAAAAAATGAACGGTCACCGTCAGCAATATACACAAATTGAGATTGAAAAAATTACTGCTTAATCCAAAAAACAATTTAAGAAATGGCACATAAAAAAGGAATGGGTAGCTCCCGTAACGGTCGTGACTCAGAAAGTAAACGACTAGGGGTAAAAATATACGGAGGACAAAAAGCAATTGCCGGAAACATTCTGGTACGTCAACGTGGTACACAACATCACCCAGGCGAAAACGTAGGTATTGGTAAAGACCACACCTTGTTTTCCTTAATTGATGGCACCGTACAATTCAGAAAGAAAAAAGACGATCGCTCTTATGTTTCTGTTTTTCCTGAAGCATAGAAATATTTATTTTCCAATATTTTAAAAAGTCTCCTGATAAGCTTATCAGGAGATTTTTTTATTTTTACCAAAAATCTACCGTATGCTTACGCTAAAATATATTCAAGAAAACACCCAGGATGTTATTGATCGTCTGTTGGTAAAAAACTTTGATGCGAAGGAACTTGTTTCAGAAATTCTATCGAAAGACGAAGAACGGAAACGCACTCAAAAAGAGCAAGACGACCTGCTTGCCCAGATAAACTCGATATCGAAGGAAATAGGTCAGCTGTTTAAAAGCGGTGACACCAGCGCAGCTAATGCAGCAAAAGATAAAAGCACTTCGCTAAAAGACGAGGTTAAATTATTGAGTACCCGTTTAAGCGAAATTGAAGAAGCCCTGCATCAACTTCTGGTTCAGATTCCCAATTTACCACACGCATCGGTTCCTAAAGGAAAAGGAGCCGAAGATAATGTGATTGTTCGCGAAGGTGGCGAAATTCCTGTTATGGCGGCCAATGTTAAGCCCCATTGGGATTTGGCCAAAGATTACGACATTATCGACTTTGAACTGGGCGTTAAAATTACCGGAGCCGGCTTTCCTGTTTATAAAGGCAAAGGCTCTCGCCTGCAACGTGCTCTTATAAACTTCTTTTTAGACGAAAATCAAAAAGCCGGGTTCCAGGAAATTATGCCTCCCCTGGTGGTAAACGAAGCTTCTGGTTTTGGAACCGGACAGTTGCCTGATAAAGAAGGACAAATGTATCATGTAGGTATCGATAACCTTTACCTGATTCCTACTGCTGAGGTTCCGGTAACCAACCTATACCGCGACGTGATTCTAAACAGCAACGATTTTCCGGTGAAAAACACGGCTTATAGCGCTTGTTTCCGCCGCGAAGCCGGTAGCTACGGAAAAGATGTGCGCGGATTAAATCGCCTGCACCAATTCGATAAGGTAGAAATTGTGGCACTGGAGCATCCCGATAAATCGTACGAAATGCTTGAATACATGGTAAAACATGTTGAGACTTTGGTTCAAAAACTGGGCTTGCCTTACCGTATTCTGCGCTTATGTGGTGGCGACATGAGTTTTACCTCGGCATTAACCTACGATTTTGAGGTGTATGCAGCGGCTCAGCAAAAATGGCTTGAAGTAAGTTCGGTATCCAATTTTGAATCGTATCAGGCAAACCGATTAAAGTTACGATACAAAGACGAACAACTGAAGAAGCCACAACTGGCTCACACCTTAAACGGCAGTGCCTTGGCGCTTCCTCGAATTGTGGCTGCCTTGCTCGAAAACAACCAAACACCCGATGGTATTAAAATACCCGATGTACTGGTTGACTATTGTGGATTCGATTTTATTAAATAAAAAAGTTCTGCCCTGGAAACAGGGCTTTGCTTTTTATAAAGCATCCGTTTTAAAAACTGATAAAATACATAAGCGGATGTTCCCGTCTGCCAACAGGCAGACATCCGACACCTGGAAACTAATGCTATTCGGATGAAAGAAAGAATCATTTTAGGTATCGATCCCGGAACCACACTTATGGGTTATGGTGTGATTGAAGTGCTTGATAAAAAACCCCGATTAATTACCATGGGGGTTATCGACCTAAAAAAGATTGACGACCATTACTTAAAACTATCCAAAATATTTGAACGGGTAATCGGGCTTATTGATTCGTTCCAACCCGATGAACTTGCCATTGAAGCCCCTTTCTTTGGAAAAAATGTTCAATCGATGTTAAAATTGGGACGGGCTCAGGGCGTAGCCATTGCCGCTGCATTGTCGCGCCAGATTCCTATTTTTGAATATGCTCCGCGTAAAATAAAGATGGCCATTACCGGAAATGGTAATGCATCGAAAGAACAAGTAGCTCAAATGTTAAAGCAGGAGCTGCGTTTCGACGAAATTCCGGCCGATTTAGATGCCACCGATGGTCTGGCAGCAGCACTGTGTCATTTCTATCAAAACAAGCCGCAAAACGACGGCAAAAGCTACAACAGCTGGAAAGATTTTATGAATCAGAATCCCGGAAGGGTGAAATAATAATTGGCTTAAAATTTTTATTTTCAAAATTAACAACACAGGCAATTGTATTCTCATGAATTTACTGCCAACCTAAAAGTATTGTTAACTATACAATTCTTGTATAAGTTGAAATTTAGGTATTCTATAAGTCCAGAGTATCGGGATTCAACAAATTGCCCCTAAAACTTGCCAACTCAACACAACTAACATTAAAGCGATAATACAATGTGGTTTGTGGACTTATAACACAACGCCGAAGATTCTTAATCTTACTGGTACATGGATAGAGAAGTGGATTTATAGAAATTTGGTCAATTACGGCTTCAAAATGCTTATCAACTTTTGAAGCAACCGCAGAACCAAATTTCTCAGACACATAGTCTAAAATGGCTTCATACTCAGCATAGGCTCTGCTTGAATAACGAACCTCAAACGCCATTCTTTAGAAGTTAAACTTTTCATTAATTTTATTACGAACCTGGCTACGGGTCAGGTATTCTCCCTTATCAAGCTGTTCCAGCCCCTCATTAATTGCTTCTTTATCTTCACAGTTTGTGGTATCCCACCAATCAGCTTTTTCCCTTTGTATTTTTTCCATTTGGGCTAATACCGCTTCTTCCTGAAGTGATGATATCCAATTAATTAAATTTATTTTTCTGGATTCCAAGTTCATAATTATTACTCCTTTAATCGCTTACAAATTTAAGGATTAAAATTAACAAAGCCGGTGCTTCATTTTCCTTTTTAAGAATCGGACCTGAACGACGATGGTACAAACAACTAATTAGGGATGCTAAATTAAATACTGTTCATTAAACGCAAGAAGCTCAAACAAAAAACGGTGCCTTGTGAGCACCGTTACTATTAAACTAAATTTTTTTGTATCTGCAAAGCAATTTCCTGAAACTCCTCCGGCGTGAACTTTAATTTCGGATTTGAAAAGCGAATGTCACTTTCTGAATCCATGGGAATCAGATGAATATGCGCATGCGGAACTTCAAGCCCAAGCACAACTACTGCAACCCGCGTGCAGCTTACCGATTTATCGATAGCTTTTGCGATTTTTTGTGCAAAAAGATGCAGTCCCGAAAGTATTTCCGGTTCCAAATCGAAAATATAATCCACTTCCTTTTTAGGAATCACTAAGGTATGGCCTTTCTTCAATGGATTAATGTCTAAAAATGCATAATAATGCTCATCCTCTGCTATTTTGTAGCTGGGAATTTCACCTTTAACAATTTTTGAAAAAATCGAAGCCATAACTCAACAATTTAAATTGGATTAATTTCAAGAATCTCAAAACTCATCATTCCTGACGGAACCTGAACTTCAACCGTATCACCAATTTTCTTACCCAACAAACCTGAGGCAATCGGTGTATTTATTGAAATTTTTCCTTGCTTGAGGTCAGCTTCCGTTTCCGAAACAATGGCATACTCCATTATGGCATTGTTTTTCAGATTCTTAATTTTTACTTTCGATAAAATCTGAACACAGGAATAATCAAGTTTTGATTCATCGATTACCCGTGAATTCCTGATGGTTTCCTCCAATTGCGAAATCTTAAGCTCAAGCAAGCCCTGAGCCTCTTTGGCTGCATCGTACTCTGCATTTTCCGACAAATCACCTTTATCGCGAGCCTCAGCTATAGCCTGTGAAATTTGCGGGCGTTCAATCGATTTTAAGCGCTCCACTTGGGTTATAAGCTTTTTAAGGCCCTCGCTGGTAATATACGACAGCTTACCCATAATAAACCTCCATTTCTGTTAAAACTAAAAGAAAAAAGAATCCCATGAAAACATGGGACTCTTTCATTATGAAATACAAATATAATAAAATTAATTACTGAATAATGGATAAAGCATTAAAATCATTTCAGAATTAGCCAATTCTTTTGCTCATCTGCATGGGCGTAAAAAACTGTAATGTTGATTTTTATCTGCTTCCCAAAAATTCAACTGCTGTAATTGGAATTCCAATTAATACACTTTTCGATTTATGATTTCGGAATAAATAACTGCTTTTCTTAAATCAAATTCTTGAGCAATTTTGCTTTGCGATTCTTCTTCCTCCCACTCCTTTTCTTCTTCTACTTCTTCATCAACCAAGTGATTCACCATTTCAGGTTTAGTTGCTGAAACACCTTCGTCGGCTCCAAATTCATACTCATCTTCCTCTGCCAAATATTCATCCGTCCGGCTTGGTTGCCGTTCTTCAACCATTGGAATCCCAAATAAGGACTCAAGGGTAACATCCACAGCGCTTGCCGGTTTATTGTTTGGCTTTTTTTGCTTTCGAATGGCTGAAAAAACAAAAAGCGCAAAAGTTAAAACAAAGAAAAGTATTTGAATTAAATCATCCATGCCTGCATAGTTTAATTATTCTTTCTTTAAAAGATCTTTTTCCATCATTAAATTCATCGGCTTTTTTGGCCGAATGACGCATGCGCTTTTTCACTGCACTTGTCTGATTGTTGTACGTATGCTTTTGTATCTTTCTCGATACTTTTTTATTTATGCGCCGCTTTTTTCGTAATTCTGATGCCTCTTTAAAATTGGTTTTGGTTTGCTCAATAAAATATTCCAGGGGCACCCTGCGTTTGTCAGGTGGGTTCAGGTCGACCGAATAGCGCGTATTACGCTGTCCCTGTACCGAAACCGAAACAAACACAAACAAACTTAAATACAACAACCCATGCAAAATACTCATTTTTTTATAACTTCCCGGTCAAAAATTTAGCTAAGATGAAGCAACGCTCAAAATTAACCATTTTTTACCTCCTGGCAATCGCTGTTCTTTTTGTAAGCCACTCGTGCAGCAAAAAAAACGAGCATCCCATTCCCGATATCGCCTTTTATATTGAACCCATTTACATTTACGACCCGGAATATACCGAACTTTTACACGATTTTGGCGCAATTGTAATCCCAAATGAGGGATATCTCAATAATGGCATTTTATTGGTCAATGTTGGGAACCATGAATTTAAAGCTTACGATGCCACCTGCACTTACGAAATTGAAGCCGGCTGTTCGGTTAGTCCCAATGAAAACCAAATTAACAGTGCCATTTGTTCCTGTTGCGGAAGTAACTATGAATTAAGCTTTGGTACACCCAACAGTGGCCCGGCTAAATATTTACTTAAAGAATACCGTGTAGTATCCGACGGGGATTACCTTACAATTTATAACAAATAAAAAGAGGAGGCTCATAGAACCTCCTCTTTTTGATAAAATTCCAGGTATTAATAGCGGTAATGATCGGGTTTGTAAGGACCATCAATCGGTACTCCCAGATAATCAGCCTGATTTGGCGTTAATTTAGTAAGCTTAACTCCTAATTTATCAAGGTGTAAGCGGGCCACTTTTTCGTCGAGCGCTTTGGGCAAAGTATATACCTGATTCTCATACTTGTTATTGTTAGTATGAAGTTCAATTTGCGCCAATACCTGATTGGTAAATGAAGCTGACATTACAAAACTGGGATGTCCGGTAGCACAACCTAAATTCAACAGGCGACCTTCGGCCAGAATCAATACACTGTGTCCATCGGCGAAAGTCCATTTATCGAACTGAGGTTTAATATTTGTCCTTTTAATTCCGGGTGTTCGTGACAATTCAGCCATTTGAATCTCATTATCAAAATGGCCAATATTACCCACAATAGCCATATCTTTCATCTGGCTCATATGTTTAGCGGTAATAATGTCTTTATTACCGGTTGTAGTTACAAAAATATCAGCTGTAGCTACCACATCTTCAACGGTTTTTACCTCGTAGCCCTCCATTGCTGCTTGTAAAGCGCAAATGGGATCTATCTCAGTAATAATAACCCGGGCACCCTGACCACGAAGCGACTGTGCGCTTCCTTTTCCCACGTCGCCATAACCACAAACTACGGCAACTTTACCAGCCAGCATAACATCGGTTGCCCGCATGATACCATCAGTAAGGGAGTGACGACATCCGTAAAGGTTGTCAAATTTCGATTTGGTAACCGAATCGTTTACATTAATTGCCGGGAAAGGAAGTTTACCAACTTCAGCCATTTGGTACAAACGGTGTACGCCGGTAGTAGTTTCTTCGGAAACCCCACGAAGGCCCTCTCTCTTGCGTGTCCAATAGGTAGGAGCTTCGGCCAATTGTTTGCGGCATAATTCTAGAAATACGCCCCATTCCTCGGCTTCAGTTTCGGGATTAAAATCAGGAACTTTTCCTGCCGCTTCAAACTCTGCTCCTTTAACCACAAGCATAGTAGCATCGCCTCCATCGTCCAGAATCATGGTAGGACCACTTCCATCGGGCCATTGTAATGCCTGATGGGTACACCACCAATATTCAGGGAGTGTTTCGCCTTTCCAGGCATAAACGGGTACACCTTTCGGATTATCGATGGTTCCTTCTTTGCCAACCACAACAGCTGCTGCAGCATGATCCTGAGTTGAAAATATATTACACGACACCCAACGTACATCGGCACCCAATTCAACCAAAGTTTCAATTAAAATGGCGGTTTGCACCGTCATGTGTAAGGAGCCCATAATTTTAGCTCCGGCCAGGGGCTTCTTTCCCTTGTATTCTTCTCTTAACGCCATTAAACCGGGCATCTCAATCTCTGCCAGGTCAAGTTCTTTTCTGCCCCATTCTGCCAGTTTAATGTCGGCAATTTTAAAAGGGACAGTTTTTGTTAGTACCTCTGTCATTTTATCTTATTGTTTATTTCGTTATTGCTTTCTAGTAAACGTATTCCTTCGAGTAAGGTTTTATCTATTTCCTGAATCACCGGATAAAATCCTTCATTGTCGAAAATATTACGGGCAATCAGTGCTTTTACCTCGACTTCTATTATTTTTCCTGACAGCTCCAATCCTTCCGCGTCTCTCATTATTCCTTTTTTCGATGCAAAAGCAACAAACTTGTCAAGTATGTTTTGTTTATTCAGGTATTCGGTCAAGGCTTTTACATCGGTAAACTGCGACAGTTTTTGCCTGTTTTTATCGGTATATTCAAAAGAAAACAGATACTCCAATCCTTTGCGTCGAATTTTCATTAAATAATCGGAAACACCGCTTGTGTCCACCGGAATAAATACGTCGGGCATGATTCCGCCTCCACCGTAAACCACGCGACCATTTGAAGTATAATATTTTAAAGAATCAGCTTGATGAATGCTGTCTTTTTCCTGAAACTCTCCGTTCACAAAGCGATTGTGAATGTCGTGATAATAGGCTTCCTGCCCTTCGTCATAAGGTTTTTGAATACTTCGCCCGGCAGGTGTGTAGTATCTTGCTATGGTTAAACGCAAACTTGAGCCATCGTTAAACATTACAGGTTCCTGCACCAATCCTTTTCCAAATGAACGACGACCAACAATTAGTCCCCTATCGTTATCCTGAATGGCACCGGCAACAATTTCTGAGGCTGAAGCCGACCAATCATCGATTAGTATTACCAAACCTAAATCGATGCATGAAGAACGATGCGAAGCAAAGTAGTCAGAACGCGGACGGGCTTTTCCTTCGGTGTAAACAATTAGTTTACCGTTTTCAAGAAACTCATCGGCAATATTAATGGCTGCGTCCATGTAGCCACCGGAATTACCGCGCAAATCGAAAACCAATTGCTTCATCCCTAAAGCTTTTAGTTTTACCACGGCCTGTTGAAATTCTTTATAAGTGGTCCGCGCAAATTTTGAAAGTTTGATATACCCGGTTTTTTCATCAATCATGTACGAAACATCGATGCTATACAGCGGAATTTTATCGCGTGTAATGGTAAAATAAACCAAATCGCTCTCGCCCCGCCTAAAAATTCCTACGTTTACTTTGGTTCCTTTTTTTCCGCGTAACAATTTCATTACCGAATCGTTGGTTATACCAATTCCGGCAATAAGCGAGTCGTTTACCGATACAATGCGGTCGCCATCTTTTATCCCTACTTTTTCAGAAGGGCCTCCCAAAATGGTTTTAATAACGGTAACCGTATCGTTCTGAATATTAAACTGCACTCCAATGCCGTCGAAATTTCCTTCCAATGGTTCGTTCATGGCATCATAATCCATGGCAGGAATATAAATGGAATGGGGATCGAGATCGTCGAGAATTTGCGGAATGGTATTTTCAATAATTTCAGAAATATTTACGGTATCAACATATTCCTGATCGATGTAGTTTAATACGGCATCGATTTTATTGTTTGCCATTCCTTTGGTATGGTAACTTCTTTCCTTTTTATTTTCAGACTGCTTTTGAATATACATACCCAAAACAATTGAAACAGCAATTAGCAAGGGTATGCCAAATTTTGAAAGTTTATTTTGTTGATTCATTTTCATCAATTTTTTCCACTTGAATAATTTCGATACCCGCTTTCTTGAGGAGGTTAATTCCATCGTGTAAACGGTAATTGTCAGAAAAAACTACCCGCTTTATACCCGCCTGAATAATCAGTTTTGAACATTCAAGACAAGGTGATGAGGTAACATAGAGGGTAGCTCCTTCGCTACTGTTGTTCGACCGCGCCACTTTAGTAATGGCATTGGCCTCGGCATGTAGAACGTACGGTTTGGTTTTATTGTTTTCGTCTTCGCAAATATTTTCAAAACCTGCAGGCGTTCCATTGTAGCCATCAGAGATTATCATTCGGTCTTTTACCAGCAAAGCTCCTACTTTTCGACGCTCACAATAGGAATTTTCAGCCCAAATCAGGGCCATTTTAATGTAGCGCAAATCGAGTAGGTGTTGCTTTTTTTCTGTAGGGCTTGATTTTTGAGCAGACATACGCGTAACTATTAAAAAAAAACCCTCAAAATTGAGGGTTTTTGTGTACCCAGGGCCGGGCTCGAACCGGCACGGGTTTAACCCCACTGGTGTTTGAGACCAGCGCGTCTACCAATTCCGCCACCTGGGCGTGGTCTTTCTTATTTAATCCATTCAGACAATTAAAGTTTTTTTCTTTTCTCGTCTGACGCTAAGTGGCGGGAGCTCCTTCGTCGGTTCCGCCACCTGGGCGTGGTCTTTCTTATTTAATCCATTCAAACAATTAAAGTATTTCTCTTTTCTCGTCTGATGCTCAGTGGCGGGAGCTCCTTCGTCGGTTCCGCCACCTGGGCGTGGTCTTTCTTATTTAATCCATTCAGACAATTAAAGTATTTCTCTTTTCTCGTCTGATGCTCAGTGGCGGGAGCTTTCCCGATTTATCGGAATTAGGCCTGCCACAAGGCAATTATTTAGGTCTGCGAATATAGAATATTTGTTTAATTCAAGCAAATAAAATTTCTTTTTTGTTAAAAAGCTTCGATTAATCTTTTATCTCCTCATAATCAACATATTCTCCTTCGTCTTTGGTAAACAGCTTCGATTTTCCCGGTGTTTTATCAACCGAAACTTCACCTTCTTTCCGCCGGTTTTCGCGACCGGAATCGAATCCTGCACCCGATGATGCCTTATTTATTAATGAGGCAAAGAACCATTTAACTAACAATCCGAGTAAATAGATAACTATAAAAAATATCAATAAAAATTTCAACATAATACTAATTATTAATGGCAATTGCGATTGCTATGACCAGGTAAAATATAGCGGCAAACAATTCGTAGCGGCCTTGTTTTAATTTTTTCATCCGGAAACCCATCAAATATCCTACCAATGCAAAAAAGACAAATATTGTCAGTCCATATAACAAATTTATGACTGTTTGTTCCAACAATCCGAACCCCAGACCTGCAAAAAAACTATTAATAAGCATAAGCACCGTAAGTATTCGATATCCCTGTTTGTCGATGGGATTAACTGCACGCTTCAGCCTGTTTAGTTTAAACCCGTCGAAAAGCATTTTTATTGAAAAAATAAAAAACAAGCTTGCTGCATACCAGTTGTTGAATTGCGGCCAGGCATCGCCAACCACATTCCCTAAAAATAACCCGGCACCTAATACCAACGAGGCGATTATTGCGGCTCCCAGCAACTTAAATCCATCGGCAATAAACACTTTCTTTTGAAAAAATGCAGTTATTGAAGCCATTAAAAACAGTTCAATGCCCAAGAGAAAAAGAGAAAATATATAAAAAGTAAAAATCATGACATTAGTTTAATTTAAAATTAAACAGGTATTGCTCATCGCCGCCCACTACAAGATTAAAGCGTGCCGATCCCGGCTCCAAAACACCAATGCTAAAACGGGTTTTGCCCGGTAGCGGAAAGCCTTCCATAAACTTTCCACGAGTGTTAAAAAGATAAATCTTTTGCGATCCGACCTCGGTTATGCCAATGGCTGTTTGTTTGGCTGAGAATTGATAAAATGCCGGTTCGTGCTTTATTTCAGTGGAAAAAGTATGTTCATATTGCTTTTTGCCGGCAACAGAGTAAACGGTAAGTTTATTTTTATCGACAAATACCATGTCGGCAATATGGTCGCCTGTAACATCTTCGAACTTAAAATAATGTAAGGGTGAAAAATCGGCAATGGGTTGCGATTCTACTTCGCCGTTAAAATAAATATAATAAAGTGTTCCACCTTCGTCGGTACGAATTAAACGCCCCGGGCGGGTGGCTGTACCCGCCTGGTATTCGAACAAATTGTTACGCGATGGATTAAACTGTTTGTTTAGTTTTAAGCGGGGATTTCCTCTGCGATCGAGAATGTAAATTCGTGAAACATCAGTAACCAAAATATAATCATTATTCTTATCGCGAACATATTGCACGGGCGATATAATTGGATTATCGGCTCCTTTAAAATTGAACCCGGTTACTATCCGCCCTTCAATATCGTAGCAATAAACCTGTTTGTCGGCTGTGGGCACAAAAATCCGATAGTTTTTTCGCTTATCGTAATCAAAAATCGATAAGGCATTTACCGCTTTGGCAGGCAAGTTAATCGGATAGCGCTCAACAAAATTTCCGTTCCGATCGAGTAAATGAATCTGGCTTTCGGTATTAAACAGGTATTGCAACTTACCATTTTTGTAATAATCAATCTGGGTAACTTCGCTTAAAATGGGCTCTTCCAATTTCTTTTTCCAAAGTATCCGGCCGGTTTTATTGATTAAATAAACGGTATTTTTCATGTCCTGCACCAGAATCTCCTTCTCGTTGTTGTAATGATTAACTACCAGTTGTGGCTTAAAAGCTATGGTAGTGTCGAGCCGGGTTTCCCATTCAGTTGCCGCTTTTATTTTGTTCGAAGGTTGATGCCGGAACAAAAAATTATTGTAGTACATGTTATTTTCCGATGCAATTTGCCACGACACTGCATAAAAATCGCGCAGTATGGATTGATGCTGTTTAAAATAAGCAAAAGCATCGGGTGTTAAAAATTCATTCAGAAAACCGGTGCTTCCGGTTAAAGAAACAAAAGCATAAAAATTAACCTTATTCGACAAAAAGTCGGAATACTGGTTGTAAGCTCCGTCGAAGGCCATGGTTTTTTGAAGCACATTATTATATATAACCCGCGATAGGGCGTGAACTGATTCCCCAAAAATCAGAAAATCGTCGAAAACGCTTACATAAGTTGCCGAACAGGCTTTAAACCAGGGGCCAAACATACGCACCGGAAAATACGTGGTAGGAAACCGGTAAATCGGAAACTTGGTTTCGTTGTCAATTTTGTATTCGTGGGTAAGGCTTTGTTTCGAAATTCCTTCGACTTTGGCATAATGGGTAATCCATTTTTGAATCAACTCATTGGCATCGTGATAACCTTTGGTTCTGATATAAAACAAAGTTGAACCGTTGGCGTAATTTACCTGTGCCAGTTCTTTATCAAAAATAGCCAGTAAATCTTTTTCATAATTTGGTCCAAGAACAGCCACCAATTGTTTTTGGTTTATTTCGTGCCGTTCGCTTTGGTTTATGGCCGCCATGTGCTTTTGCAACTGCTCTTCGAAACGGGCCAGGTTGCTGATGCCAAAAGCAGCAAACGATTCTGCTCCTGTAGGAACCCATTTGGTAAACTTCAGGTTTTGCGGTTCCTGAGATTCCAGTAAGGAATAAAAATGTGCCGGATTATGGGCGTTTTGCGTAAAGCCATTTACCAGCCAGGTTTGGTTTTTAAAATTCAAATCGAGCACACTCCATTCGCCCAACTGATTAATATTGCGTTCTTTTAAAAATTTATCAGCTATCAGCTTGGTGTAAAAGGTGTCAAATCGTTTAAAATTCAGGTAGATGTTTGCATCGGCATGCTTTCCGGCTGTTTTTCTCAGGTTCTGAAGTCCGTTTTGACTTCCCAAACCAGTATCCACTTCAACCTGACGCAAGGCATCCTGTAATAAAAGTTCCGATTCACTGGCCATTAATATGCCCCGATGGTAAGCGTAGAAAACATTGGAATGCGAGTTCTTATAAGTATAAACTTTTACCTGATTGTACTTTCCTTCCGACAAATTTTCGGGTTTTAAAACCGTAGCATGTAATTGCTTAAAAAACTGATTTGCCTCGAATCGTCCCGAAAGGTGCATTAAATAAAGCAGCTCAAATTGTTTGTTGCCCACTTCGTGTAACGACAAACTAAGTATTTTGTCGCGTCCGTCGGTCAGTAATTTTTCATTGGATTTTAAAAGCGAATCGATCACAAGCATTTTATTGGCTACTACCGAGAGTTCGGGCAAGTCCTGTAAGTGATTGGCCAAACGGTTATTTTGCGAAACCTCCTGAAGAAAAAGTGCGGGATTGTTTATTTCAGCTACTAAAGCCGCATTAACCGGAATGGCTGCAAAGGCATCAATTTTCGGACTCTGCTGCTTTTTAAGGTAAATATAAAACCCAACAATTACCGTTACAAAAACTACAATTACAATAATAAATCCTGGCTTTTTATTCATGCTTTTTTAAACGTTCAATTGTGCATCAAAAATATAAAAATTAAGGGAGCCCACGGCAAAATAGCTTCCCGAATGCTTATATTTTCATATAAAACTTTTATGCCAGTACTTACCTTTGAGAAAAGCAGCGCTTTTAATCATCGAAATAAAACCCGCTGATTACAGCCCGATTAGTTCAGCTAACTTAATCCTGTTTACACCAACAATAATTAAATAAATTTTTTATAAGTCAACTATTCAGCTATTTTTGCGAGTTGATTAAAATATATTTATATGGCTCAAGAAGATGTTTTCAAAAAAATTATTGCCCACTCAAAAGAGTACGGGTTTATTTTCCAATCGAGTGAATTATACGACGGATTAAGTGCTGTTTACGATTATGGTCAATACGGCTCGGAGCTCAAAAACAACATAAAAAAATACTGGTGGGACTCCATGGTAAAACTTAACGAAAACATTGTTGGGATTGATGCCGCTATTTTTATGCATCCTACCGTATGGAAAGCATCGGGACACGTGGGAGCTTTTAACGATCCGCTTATCGACAATAAAGACTCAAAAAAGCGTTACCGTGCCGATGTGCTTATTGAAGAACACCTTGAAAAAATTGAAGCCAAAATATCAAAAGAAATTGAAAAAGCTGCTGCTAAATTTGGCGATGCATTCGACGAAGCCCAATTCCGCGCAACCAATCAACGGGTAATTGCCAACCAGGAAAAAATCGATCTCATAAAAAAACGCTTTGTAACAGCTCTTGAAACCGAAAATTTAACTGAAGTAAAACAAATTATCGAGGATTGCGAAATTGTTTGCCCCATTTCGGGTTCAAAAAACTGGACCGATGTGCGCCAGTTTAACCTGATGTTCGAAACCAAACTGGGCTCGGTTAGCGAAGATGCCAGCAGCATTTACCTGCGTCCCGAAACCGCACAGGGAATTTTTGTTAATTATCTGAACGTTCAAAAAAGCGGACGCATGAAAATTCCCTTTGGAATTGCCCAAATTGGTAAAGCGTTCCGTAACGAAATTGTTGCCCGCCAGTTTATTTTCCGTATGCGCGAATTTGAACAAATGGAGATGCAGTTTTTTGTGCGTCCGGGCGAAGAATTGGAGTGGTTTGCCAAGTGGAAAGAAACCCGTTTAAAATGGCATCAGGCACTTGGATTCAACACCAAAAAATACCGCTTCCACGATCACGACAAACTGGCGCATTACGCCAACGCCGCCACTGATATTGAGTTTGAATTCCCCATCGGTTTTAAAGAAGTGGAAGGAATTCATTCGCGTACCGACTTCGATTTGTCGCAACATCAGGAATACAGCGGCAAAAAAATCCAGTATTTCGATCCGGAACTGAATAAGAACTACATTCCTTACGTAATAGAAACCTCAATTGGGCTTGACCGTATGTTCCTCTTGATTCTGTCGAACGCATACGACGAAGAAACCATTGAACAGGACGGCAAAACCGACACCCGTGTGGTCTTGCGCATTCCGCCCGAATTGGCTCCGGTTAAGCTGGCTGTGCTTCCGCTGCTTCGTAAAGACGGATTGCCCGAAAAAGCCCGTGAGATTCTCAACGATTTAAAATTCGATGTGAATTGTATTTACGAAGAAAAAGACTCCATTGGTAAACGCTACCGCCGACAAGACGCTATTGGAACTCCTTATTGCATTACCGTTGATCACGATACATTAACTGACAATAAAGTTACCCTGCGAGACCGCGACACCATGCAACAAGAGCGGATACCTGTCGATAAAGTAAAAGAAATTGTAGTAGGAAAAACAAGCATGACCAACTTATTGAAAAAAATTGAAGGATAAATTAATTGCGATTAGCCAGAATTTATTGCGAAGCTAATCGCATAATTTCCTATTTTTACATTTGTTAAAGAACAATACCAAAAAAACGCTCGAAATTATGAAGAAAATTCTCTTAATCGCTATCATTATAGGCGCATCCGGCATTTTTGCGTATTCACAAACCCAACCAATAAACAAACCAACTACGGGTTATCGTTTTCAGGAACGTATAAAAGGTCCCAATCATAAAAAAAGCAAGGTTCTTGAGCTTATGGTCGACGAGCATGGTAATTACCTGGTGGCAACGTTCCGTGGCGAAAAGTCAAAATATGTTTACTTAATTGTTTACAACCTATACACCTGGGAAGAGAAATATAAAATTAAACTCGACGACAACCGTTGCGAACTATACAATAGCGTTTTCGACGAATCGGGCGACTATTTTTATGTGAATTACGACATTTACCGGAATCTTTTTAAAGAGATTAACCTAAAAACCGGCGAAATTAAAGAAGTTGATTGCACAGCCACTCCCAAAGGATGTCGAAAAATTGAACCGCAAATATACCGCGTTGATGCCTACACCATTGGCGACAATTATTACATTTATCGCGACGAAAAATTCCTCAATTACATTCGGATTCTGGTGAAAAAAGAAATGTATATCCCCAAAGGTGACGAGGAAGAAAATTCATCGGCCGATTATGGATTAAAAAATGCGCTTATGGTCGATCCTAACAGCGGGGGAGTAATCCAGATTACTCCTAACGACCTGCGCCAGTTAAAAGCCGGAAATGAAATTGAAAAAGATGGGATTCCCGTTTTCTTCGATCCCAATGCCGGAGATGATACGTTTACTCAAGCCGAAGGAGAACCTCTTAAAATAAGGCTAAACCAAACCGAAATAAGCAAGCTGGAAAGTAAAATAAGCTTTGTTCATGGAAACTTTGTTATTAAACTTGATTTGGAAGCACTGGAACAAGAAAAACAACAAAACAATTAATCAAAAATATTCCTATTTTTGATCTATGATTAAATACCTAACACTAATATTCTTTAGTTTCCTGATGCTTGGTTTAACTAACCAGGCCGAAGCCCAGTGCGATCAGGCCTTAATAGACAATTGTGCATCGGGTTCGGGCAATACAAAATACATTAAGCATTTCCGCATCCGCTTTGCCGAATCGAAAAGCACAAAAAATCGTTCCGAAGGAAAATTTGTAATGATGCTAAGCAAGGGGAATCATTACCGCTTCTCGGTATGTAACGACCCCTCGAAACCAGGTAGCACCATCATCGAACTGAACAGCGACTATTCAAAATTTGGCGGTAACTACAATGCCGAAACCGATAAAGAATACAAAGCTTTCGATTTTATGTGCACCAAAACAGGGCCCTATTACTTAACCATGTATTTTAAAGATGGCCAGGAAGGCTGCGGCGTTTGTGTGGTTTCTTTAGTAACCGATTAATTACTTCAATAAAGGCATGAATACCGAGAACGTACTCTTTGCATTTGCCTTAACCTTATTTGCAGGCCTATCGACAGGTATTGGCAGTGCATTGGCATTTTTCACCAAACGTACCAATACCCGATTCCTAACTTATTCACTGGGCTTTTCGGCCGGAGTGATGATTTTTGTTTCACTGGTCGAGATTTTTCAAAAATCGGTTCAAAGCTTTGCTGAACTATACAGCCAAAAAGCAAGCTATGGTTTTGCCCTGCTGGCCTTTTTTGGGGGCATCGCATTCATTGCCCTAATCGACATGTTAATTCCTTCGTACGAAAACCCGCACGAAATACGAAGCATCGAGGAAATTGATAAAGCCGAATATAAAATTGAAAAAAACAAAAAACTGGCCCGTATGGGAATTTTCTCAGCACTGGCCATTGCTATTCACAATTTTCCCGAAGGAATTGCCACCTTTGCTGCTGGTTTAGCCGACCCTGAAGTGGCTATTCCCATTGCCTTTGCCATAGCCATTCACAACATTCCTGAGGGCATTGCCGTTTCAGTACCTGTGTATTATGCTACCGGAAACCGTCGGAAAGCTTTTCTTCTTTCCTTTCTTTCAGGCCTGGCCGAACCGGTTGGAGCGCTGGTGGGTTTTGTACTCATTTATTTTATAGCCGGAGGAATGAACCCCAATATATCGGGAGTAATGTTTGGAACCGTAGCCGGAATTATGGTCTTTATTTCGCTCGATGAACTGCTACCCACCGCCGAAGAATACGGCGAGCACCACATCTCCATTTATGGACTGGTTTCAGGAATGGCCATAATGGCTGTAAGCCTCTTGCTGTTTATGTAAAGTCTGGCCACCAACTGTTTACTGATAACTACAGCCAATACTCATTGTTTATTTTCTTTTGCTGCCTGCTGTATTTATTTCGATGCAGCTTACCTTTACTTTCCAATACAGATAAATACTTTCACCGGAGTTTCCATAAGAAATACTACAACAACGACAACCCTATGGTGCAAAGCCTCTTCAATTACCTGGCCATCAACCACCAGCTCTTATTCTAACCTGTTTGCCCACGTGCAGCTTTGAATTCGAACAATTGCAACTACGAAATCCCTAAGGAACGCAATCGAACCCCTGTACTTCATAGCGAAGATAAACTCACCCTACGAAATCAGAAAATTTCCTCGCGTAGGACACTTAACTTCCCTTAACTACTTAATGGTTCAATAAAAGACAAAACCTTTACCCTAAATATATTTACATATTAACTCTGACACAGTTCAGTGTACACTCCCTTTTTCAATAGCCTCTCTTTTAAAGGCTTCGAAATCAAATTTTCTTCTTTCATACTATGTCAATTTAATAATTATTATTTATTGACACCGTTTAATTTACACTCTCCGCGTAGGACACTTAACTCCCCTTAACTACTTAATGGTTCAATAAAAGACAACCCAATACGGTAACTTAAAGCCCCGTTGATAACACCAGGGTTTCCGCACCATACACAGGCATTCCCGGTATATAAAATGGAGTTCCCGCTCCATTAAATGATGATTCCGCTACTTACATTGTGATTTCCGCAACATTAAAGGGCATTCCCGCTACTGACATTGGCATTTCCGCTACATTCATCAAGGCTCCCGCTACTGACAATGGAGTTTCCGCTACCTATATTGTGAATTCCGCTACTTAAACCAGGGTTCCCGCTTCAACCATCTCAATTAGCGATGAATTCATTTGGGTTTGCGTTGAGTCACGTGTTGTTCGCGCTTTATACAGCGTGGTTTGCGTTGAATTCATTTCCAGTTGCGCTACACGAATTGTTGTTTGCGCTGCATCTCGTGTCGTTTGCGCTATATTCCTATCAATCTGCGCTGCCAGCCGAAGGATTTGCGCTGCATTCCTTGTCATTTGCGAGAGATTCCGGATCTTAAGTCATATATATCCATAAAAAAAAGGAGCCCGAAGGCTCCTTTTCTATAGGATACGATAAAAGTGTTTATTGCTTAACAACTTTTACTGTTTTAGCGTTATTGTTTCCATCGGTGATGGTTACAAAGTAAACTCCACGGTTCAAATTATCGGTAGAGATTTCTTTTGACTCCTGACCAGCAAGAGTTACGTTCATCACTTCCTGACCCAACATATTGCTTACGCGGATTTGTTTGGCGTTAGCCAGTCCGTTAATTGTAATCACATTGTTGAATGGATTCGGGAATACTGAGATAGCACTCATGTCAAGGTTATCTTCAATTCCGGTTACAGCCCAAACATCAGCAGGATCAATTACATAATCCACATCAGCTATGGTAAGTGTCCGATTTGGATCACCGGCCCATTCACCACCATCCCAGCCTGCGTTTTTGAAGTATTTATAAAGAATAGCTCCATGATTAACAGCCATAGCAATGGTTGCAGAGTAAACTTTATTGGCATCAGCATCAGCCATTAATACAGAATTACCTTTTCCGGGCTCATTCCATCCAGCAAAATCACCAGTTACATAAAGCACATCGGTTCCGGCAACAAAAGTACCAGCATCAATAGGAGCAGTCATGTCAACGTTAAAGGTAAGTGTTACCATATCAACCTCAACTATGTCAGCAATACTGCGTGGGAACAATTGGTAAGTAGCGTTGTATTGTTGTCCGAATCCGGTAATTGAAGTGAATTCCTGGAACAATACGGCAGCATAACCATCTTCGATTCCGTTACGAATCACTAAGGTATCAGTAGCATTAGCTACAGTCCAGTTTTTGCTCTTTTCAGGAACAATACACTTCACATCTTCGATAGTAACCAATACAGCTTCGTACATTTCACTGTTCATTTCAGCAAGTGTTGCTACAGTAGCTGCAGCTACGGTGTTACCTTGATTTAATACGGTATATTCCGGAGAAACCAATTCGGTTAATCCATTGTATTCGTCAACGGTAGCAGTTACTTTAACTGAATCACCAGCTACAGCGGTAGGAGCAGAACCCTGGTATACATAAACACCATTCCATGCTCCGGCACCATCCTGCAAGTAGAATCCGCGGGCATCAACAGTTACAACTACACCTTTAGTCATAACAATTTGATCGAGATATGGGCTGTCGCCAGAAGCATCGGTAGTTTCCTGAATCTCTTTAATGGTCAACATTTCAGGAGCAGCAGCCTGAAGTACGTAAACATCCCAAAGTTTGGTGGTTACGCCGTCGGCAGCGGTTACAATATATTCAACCGGATCAACTCCGTTGAATACTACAGGCAATGTAGTAGCTGTAACCTGAGCGCCTTCTGAAACAGTAATAGTTGGTTCCAAAGCACCTAAATCAGCATCCCAGGCAACGGTTGAAGTAACCATGGCATTTTCAGTGCTGATAATGGCAGTGCTAATTTCTTCGGCCAAAACAAAACTTAAAATTTCAGCTTCGTTTGAAGGAGGAGTTATGTGCCATCCGATATGTGTAAAATCCATTGCATCGTAAACTTCCCACTCTGAAGTAGCAGCATCAGTTCCTGCAGCTGTTGCCCAATTAGCATTACCCTGGGTAATGGTAGATTTTCTAACCAAGGTATGATCTTTTGTAGCAGCAGCAACTGCTGCAACATCCCAACCGCTCGATGGCCTTTCAGTTGGAATTCCAATAGCATCAATCAAGGTTGTGCCTTTAAAAAGACCAATTGCATCATCTCCATTAAAAGAAGGTACATTTGCTCCATCAATAGGATCATTACTATAAGCTAACAACAAATCAGCTTTGTCAAGCACTTCCTGCACAGATTGGCTATTAGCTATAACATAAACAGCGCCTGGAGCCAAAGTGCCAGATAAAGTTAGAATGTATCTAACATCATCGGTTGATGTTGAGGTATTGCCCCAATCGTTACCATTATTTGCCTGCATAATGGTATAACCACTTAAATCAATATCTGCAGTTGTTGGGTTGTACAACTCCAACACCTTTGTGTTCCCAGTGCTTGGTTCAACATACTCTGAGATGAAAAGATCCTGTGCCCAGGCTCCCTGTGCAAACAAGAGCGCAAACACGTAAAAAATCAATGTAATTTTTCTCATAATAATAGGTTTTAATTAAAAAATACAACTTGCGGTTTTATAGGGTAATTAATAGAACATCAAATGTACTAAATATTTTTAAAAAAAATAATATTTTTTGTTAAATGTGTGTTAAAAGTTTAAGGCAAAAAAAAACCACCTTAAACGGTGGTCTTTTTATTGTATCTTAAAGGATTAACATGGCATCGCCATAGGTTCCAAAGCGGTATTTTTCTTTAATGGCTTTTTGGTAAGCTTCAAAAAGCAAATCGTAGCCGGCAAAGGCCGAAACCATCATAAACAAGGTTGATAAGGGCAGGTGAAAATTAGATACCATACGACTGGCAACACTAAACTCGTAGGGCGGAAAGATAAATTTATTGGTCCATCCTTCGTAAGGTTTTAAATAACCATAGGTTGAAACACTGCTTTCGAGGGTTCGCATTACCGTAGTTCCTACCGCACACACGTGTTTCCTTTTATCTTTGGCCCCATTTACAATATCAACGGCAGCGTCGCTTATAATTATTTGCTCAGAGTCCATTTTGTGCTTGGTCAAATCCTCAACATCGACACTTCGGAAATTTCCCAAACCCACATGAAGGGTAACTTCGGCAAAATTTATTCCTTTAATTTCGAAGCGCTTCAGCAATTCGCGGCTAAAGTGTAATCCTGCAGTAGGAGCTGCCACAGCACCTTCGTGTTTGGCAAAAATGGTTTGGTAGCGATCTTTATCTTCGGGAACTACCTCGCGTTTAATAAATTTTGGAAGCGGGGTTTCGCCCAAAGCGTATAAATTTTTCTTAAATTCTTCGTAGGGTCCATCGTAAAGGAATCGCAGTGTACGTCCTCTACTGGTTGTATTGTCGATTACTTCGGCTACCATCATATCGTCTTCGCCAAAATACAGTTTGTTGCCAATCCGAATTTTCCGTGCGGGATCAACCAACACATCCCAAAGTCTTTGTTCCCGGTTTAATTCGCGCAATAAGAAAACTTCGATCTTTGCACCCGTTTTCTCCTTGTTTCCGTAAAGACGGGCAGGAAAAACCTTGGTATTGTTAAAAACCAAAACATCCTGCTCAGAAAAATAATCGATAACATCTTTAAATACTTTGTGCTCAATTTTTCTCGTGGCCCTATCGACTACCATGAGTCTGGATTCATCGCGGTTGGTTGACGGATGCAAGGCTATCAGGTTTTCAGGTAGTTTAAAATTAAACTGAGATAATTTCATAATCTATATTATATGTATTAAAATTCGAGGTGTTTTATACGTACTAATCTATAATTGGTTGCATGTTGCCAAGGCTATTTTCAAAAGTGCCGATTTCAAGTGCCTGCGCTACATCAAATTCGCCGATGCGGGTTCGGCGTAACTCCCACAAGTAAGCTCCCGATTCTAAAGCAAGTCCAAAATCGCGGCCAAAGGAACGCACATAAGTTCCTTTGCTGCAAGTCATTTTTATGGTAACAAAAGGCATTTCAAACTCGGTAACCTCCAACGAATAAATTACAATCCGCCGGGCTTTTAGTTCAAGCGTTTCCCCATTTCGTGCAGAAATATATGCTTTTTTCCCATTTACTTTTTTTGCTGAAAACATGGGAGGAATTTGATCCTGCTCACCGATAAAACTTTCTATCGCTTCATTTATCTTTTCGCGGGTAATATGTGCTGTTGGAAAAGTAGCATCCTCAGGCGTTTCCCTGTCGAACGATGGTGTTGTTGCTCCCAGTTTTATGGTAGTAATGTATTCTTTGGTTTGTGCCTGATAGGTATCAATTTGCCGGGTTAATTTACCGGTACAAACTATTAATAATCCGGTGGCTAAAGGATCTAAAGTTCCGGCGTGTCCCACCTTCAGTTTTTTATAGCCAAATTTGTGGCGAATCAGATACCTGATTTTGTTCACCACGTCGAACGAAGTCCACTCTTTGGGTTTATCAATTAAGATAAGTGAACCTTCTTTAAAATCGACTGGACTATCTTCAGAAAAAACCATAAAACTATGCTAAGGTTATAGCCAAAATACCCACAACAAAACAATAAATAGCAAAATAAATCAGCTTGCCTTTCTTAACTATTTTCAACATCCAACTGCAGGCAAATAATCCTGAAATAAATGCCGCCACAAAGCCAACGCCCAGCGGAAGTATTCCAATCTGACTGTTTTCAGTCATGCCTCCGCTTAGCATATCGAGCAGGTTTTCGCCTAAAATGGGGATTAAAACCATAAGAAAAGAAAACCGGGTTACTGCTTCTTTTTTATTACCCAACAACAAACCGGTTGCAATGGTTGAACCCGAACGGCTGATACCCGGCAAAACAGCGAAAGCCTGCGCTATACCAATTACAAAAGCATCAGAAAATTTTATCTCGCGGCCTTTGCCTTTTACAAAATAAGTAAGTCCCAACAATACAGATGTAATCAGCAACATAAAGCCAACAAACATTACATTACCTTCGCCATAAAACGATTTGACCCAATCTTTTATAAATATTCCTACAATGGCAACAGGTACCATCGAAAGCAATATTTTTGAAACGTATTTGGTTTCATCGTTCCACTGAAACTTAAAAAACCCTCCAAATATTTCGATGATATCTTTTCGGAAAACAATTATTGTACTCAATACGGTGGCTCCATGAACGGCTATCGAAAAGTTTAGACTTTCGGTTGCCGCCACGCCTAGTAGGGCCTTCCCAATCTCTAAGTGGCCACTGCTGCTAACGGGCAAAAACTCAGTTAATCCCTGGACAATTCCAAGAATAAGTGCTTCAATCCAATTCATTATAACTTTCTATTTATTTGTCTATGGGTTTTTTCATGATGGCGTATATCTCAAATACAAATCCACCAAAAACCAGCATTGGAGCAAGTGTGATTCGCCGGAAACTAAACATTTCTTCGTTAAAAACATTGGGGTCGGTCGATTTTCCACCGGCCATTAATATAAAACCTATTACAATAGCAGCAAGACCAATCGCCATTAATATAAAATTGCTTTTCCCTAAAGCAAATTCCATTTCGTTGTTGTTTTTATTGCTCATCTTAATTCAGTTTAAAAATACAAATCGCTGCTTCTGAGTTTCAGGTACCGGTTTACAGCAAACCGGGTAGAAATATAAACAATACCAATTCCCACAAGAAACACTCCGGCAAATAATAAGGCCAGAATATCCAAATCGTTTAACATGCTAAGCTCGGGAAGTTGGGCTTCAATCATATAAACGGTGCTTCCCAACATCAGATAAGTTAGTGCAATGCTATAAATGGCATGCGCCAGGCTTTTTAAGATAAATGGTCCGCGTACAAAGCGCCGGGTTGCTCCAACCAGTTGCATCGTTTTTATTAAAAATCGGCGTGCATAAACCGTTAAACGAATGGTATTGTTGATTAATGAAAGAGAGATTATAAACAAGGCTCCGGTAAAAACCAGTAAAACGAGACTTATGCGGTGAATGTTTTTGTTTACCACATCGATAAGTGACTTTTGATAGGCTACCTCTTTTACCTGTTCATATTTTAAAATCTCCTGTTCAATTTTTACTACGCTGTCGGGATTGGCATATTCGGCAAACAGACGAACATCGATGGAAGGTAAAAGCGGATTGTATCCTAAAAAATCAATAAAGTCTTCCCCTAATTCTTCCTGCAATTCCTGAGCAGCTCTTTCTTTTGTAATGTATTCGGTGGTTTTTACATATCGCGAGGCATCGAGATTCTTTTGTAATCGAATCATATCCACTTCACGGATATTGTTTTCGAGGATAACCGAAAATCCGATATTCTCTTTTACATGACGCGACAATTTATGAGCATTCAAAAGCAGCATTCCCATTAATCCTACCACAAAAAGGACCAAGGCAATACTTACAATGGTTGTAAAATAAGAACTGCGAAGTTTTCGTCTCGACAGCTTTTGCTCTTGCTTGCTCATATTAAATTTATATAAGTGCGCAAAGATATAAAATTATTACCGATTTCAATTCATGAAAAAGGTTGCGAACGATTTACAAGTTACCGGCAACCAAAAAAAACAGTTTAAACAGAATGTTTCTGATATGTTCAACCAAGTCAAGATTCAATGTTAAAACTTTAATCTAAAAAAGGCTGCTAAAACAAATTAACAGCCCTTTATAACGTTTATAACTTTATTTTTTTACAAGGTTCGTTTAACTTCCACTTCTTCGTAAGCTTCAATTACGTCACCCATTTTTATATCGTTGAATTTTTCAATGTTCAATCCACATTCGTAACCTGCTGCTACTTCTTTCACGTCGTCTTTAAAGCGTTTGAGTGAGCCCAGGTCGCCACTATAAACCACAATACCATCGCGGATGATGCGGATTTTTGACGAACGTTTAATTTTACCGTCGCGAACATAACATCCGGCAACAGTTCCCACTTTAGTGATTTTAAACACATCGCGAATTTCAACCGTTGCGGTAATTTCTTCTTTAATATCGGGCGAAAGCATGCCTTCCATAGCGTCTTTAACCTCGTTAATGGCATCGTAAATTACCGAATACAGGCGAATATCAATTTCTTCTTTTTCAGCCAATTTACGTGCAGCCATCGACGGACGAACCTGGAAACCAATAATAATGGCGTCAGAAGCTGCAGCAAGCAATACGTCCGATTCCGAAATCTGACCTACGGCCTTATGTTTCACATTAACCTGAATCTCTTCGGTCGATAATTTAATGAGCGAATCGGTAAGTGCTTCAATAGAACCATCCACATCACCCTTAACAATTACATTCAATTCCTGGAAGTTTCCGATAGCAATCCTACGACCAATTTCGTCGAGTGTAATGTGTTTTTGAGTACGTAAGCCCTGTTCGCGTGCCAATTGTTGACGTCGGTTGGCAATTTCTTTTGCCTCGCGGTCGCTGTCCATAACGTTGAACTTATCACCGGCTTGCGATGCTCCGTTCAATCCCAGTATTTGCACGGGTGTCGAAGGTCCGGCTTCAGTAACCGCTTCGTTCCGCTCGTTATACATGGCTTTTACGTGCCCGGTATGATTTCCTGCTAATAAAATATCTCCTATTCTTAACGTTCCGGTTTGAACCAGGATGGTAGTAACATATCCACGTCCTTTATCCAAAGTAGCTTCGATTACTGTACCCGAAGCCTTACGTTTCGGATTTGCTTTTAAGTCGAGTAATTCCGCTTCAAGCATCACTTTATCGAGCAACTCGTAGATATTGACACCATTTTTAGCTGAAATGTCCTGCGACTGATATTTTCCGCCCCATTCTTCAACCAAAAGGTTCATGTTGGCAAGTCCTTCTTTTATTTTATCCGGGTTTGCTCCGGGTTTATCAATTTTATTGATGGCAAAAACAAGCGGAACATTGGCAGCCTGAGCGTGATTAATGGCCTCAACTGTTTGAGGCATAATGCTGTCGTCGGCAGCAACGATAATAATTGCTACGTCGGTTACCTGAGCACCACGCGCACGCATCGCTGTAAAGGCTTCGTGACCGGGCGTGTCGAGGAAAGTAATCTTACGACCGTCTTCCATAGCAACACTATAGGCACCAATGTGCTGGGTAATTCCTCCGGCTTCGCCTGAAATAACATTTGTTTTACGAATGTAGTCGAGCAACGATGTTTTACCGTGGTCAACGTGACCCATAACCGTAACAATCGGAGGACGAGAAATCAAATCTTCTTCCGTATCTTCTTCTTCGTTCGAAATAGCTTCGAGCAGTTCAGCACTTACAAATTCTACAATATATCCAAATTCGTCGGCAACCAGAGCCATTGTTTCGGCATCGAGACGCTGATTTATGGAAACAAACAAACCAAGGTTCATGCAAGTACCAATAACCTGGTTTACCGGCACATCCATCATGTTTGCCAGTTCATTAACCGATACAAATTCGGTTACTTTTATAATATTTTTTTCTGATTCAATTTTTGCCAAATCATCCTGATGCTTTTGGCTTACACTATCGCGCTTTTCGCGACGGTATTTTGAACCTTTGCTTTTACCTTTGGTTGCTGTGAGTCGAGCCAGGGTGTCTTTAATTTGTTTTTGCACATCCTCCTCGTTCACCTCTTTTTTAAGTGGTCGCTTTTGTCCTTTTTTAGGCAGCACTGTTTTAGTTTTTGCTGTCTTAGGATTACGGCTGTCGACTTCGTTCGAAACCTCCACCTTATCTTTTTTAATACGCTTGCGCTTTTTCTTTTTACGGTCGTCGTCGGCAGCACTTCCGAGTTGACCGGGACGACGGGGTTCGCTGGGCAATTCAATTTTACCAACTACTGTTGGACCAGAAAGCCTGTCGACTTTACGTTGAATAAAATTATCATCGGCCCCTGATTTTTCATCGGAACCTTCTTTTTCGGATGAATCTCCCGGTTTTCTTACTTTCTCGCGATCTTTGCGTTCTTTCGCTTTTTCTTCTTTAGATTTCCGTGCCGGGCGGGTTTTTTGATTCAGTTGTTCTAAATCAATCCTGCCAATCACTTTAACATCTTCGAGTTGCTCTATCTTAGTTTTAATTTCTTCATTAGCTTCTTCAACTGCCTTTTCAGGAACAGCTGCTTTTTCAGGTTCAACAACCTCTGGTTCTTTAGTGGCAACAGGTTCCTTTTTCTTTTCCGCAGCTTTGGGCTCGGGTTTAGATTCCTCTTTTTCCGGTTTTTTTGGCTCTTGTGGCGCCGCTTTAGCCTTTTTGGTTTCCAAATCAATTTTACCCACAACCTTTACTTTAGGACTGTCAACCGGTGTGGTTTCAATGGGCTTGGCTTCCTCTTTTGGTTCAACTTTTGCCTGAGGTTTAGCCTCTTTTTCTTTGGGTTTGTGACTGCTAAGATCTTTAACAATCACTTCTTCAGGTTCATTTTCCGGTTCATCGTCCGACTCATCAAAATCTGTGTCAGCAGATATGGCCTCTTGTCTTCCCCGGTGTAATCCCAGTTCTAATTTTTCAGACTCCTCTTTTACCCTGATGTCGGTACTATACTCCTTAAGTAACATGGAGTAAACATTTGCGGGTACTTTGCTGTTTGGGTTGGTGTCTAGCTCTATTCCCTTCTTTTGCAGGAATTCCACCATGGTATTGATCCCAACATTAAGCTCTTTAGCAATTTTACTGAGTCTTTTTACTTGATTGGCGTCTGTCATTTCTTGACCTTTACTAATTTACTTTGTTAAAAATGAACCTAAAAATCCCTGAACCAGCTTAGTCAAATTCAGCTCTTAGGACTCTAATTACTTCATTAATAGTTTCTTCTTCCAAATCGGTACGCTTCACCAAATCCTCCATGCTCAAATCGAGAACGCTTTTGGCTGTATCGCATCCGATACCTTTTAATACATCGAGTACCCAACCTTCAATTTCGTCGGTGAATTCATTCAAATCAACGTCCTCGTCATCTTCGGTAGTTTCGCGGTACACGTCAATTTCGTAACCGGTAAGCTGGCTGGCCAGTTTAATGTTCGAACCACCTTTACCAATGGCAAGTGAAACCTGATCGGGCATCAAGAAAACGTCGGCACGTTTGTCTTCCTCATTCAGTTTTATTAAGGAAACTTTTGCCGGACTTAATGCTCGTTGAATATATAGCTGGGTATTATTTGTAAAGTTAATTACGTCGATATTCTCGTTTTTGAGTTCCCGCACAATGCCATGAATTCTCGAACCTTTCATACCAACACAGGCTCCAACAGGGTCAACACGGTCGTCGTATGATTCAACGGCAACTTTTGCGCGTTCGCCTGGAATGCGTTTAATATTTTTAATGGTGATTAAACCATCAAAAATCTCAGGAACTTCCATTTCGAACAAACGCTCCAAAAAGATTGGACTGGTTCTGGAAAGAATAATAAGCGGAGTACTGTTGCGCATTTCAACCCGCAAAACAACGGCTCTTACGCTATCTCCTTTTCGGAAGTAATCGGATGGAATCTGTTCGGTTTTTGGCAGAATAAGTTCGTTACCTTCATCGTCGACAACCATAATTTCTTTTTTCCAAACCTGATAAACTTCACCGGCAACAATTTCACCTATGCGGTTTTTATATTTTCCGTAAATGTTATCTTTTTCCAATTCAAGAATTCGTGAGGTAAGGTTTTGCCGAAGTGCTAAAATTGCTCTACGCCCAAAGTCGGCCAGTTTTACTTCGTCGGTCACATCTTCACCAACCTCATAGTCTGCATCAATTTTTTTGGCTGCAGTAATTGAAATTTGAGTGTTTGGATCTTCAAGCTCTTCATCGGCAACCACTTCGCGATTACGCCAAATTTCAAAGTCACCTTTATCGATGTTAATAATTACATCAAAATTTTCATCTGTCCCATATCGTTTAACCAAAACACTCCGGAATACATCTTCCAGAACTCGCATCATGGTTGGGCGATCGATATTTTTCAGTTCTTTAAACTCCGAAAAGGTGTCTATAAGATTCAAGTTTTCCATTTCTTTTATGCTAAACTTCCGTTAAAATATTATTATCTCTTTAACCGATTTTGCCTCAACAAAACCAATGGTTTTTTCTTTTTCAACCCATACGGGCCTTTTTGCTCCCTCCGGTTTTTCTTTAACCGAATAACCCAGGGTAAAATTCTCATCATTCACGCTGAGCAAATTTCCCTGCAATTTCTCTCCGTTTAAAAAAAGAACTTCGATGGTTCGGCCAATCGCTTTCTGGTACTGCCCCATTACTTTAAAGGGATAACCAATGCCCGGCGACGAAACTTCCAAAGCAAAATCTTCTGCTTCGCGATCAATGGAATGCTCCACATGTCTGCTAATGACAACACACTGATCGATGCTGACACCCTGGGGCGAATCAACAAAAATACCAATATTATTCCGGGCATCTACCTTGATATCAACCAGAAACAAATCAGTCTCCTGTATTTTTTCGTTCACTAAATGTTCAACTGTCTTTACGTCGATCATAACAAATCTCCAATAAAACAGGGGACTACAGGTCCCCTGATGTGTGCTAACCCCACAATAATTGCCTGCAAAAGTAGAAAGAAATATCTGAAGTGCAAAATATTACACTGAAAATTAAAGGCTTTCGCTAAAAATTTACACCTTTAAGGCCTTGCTACAAAGTGGTTTTTTGCCAAAATACGGGCAATACATTCAGTTGGATTGCTGCTTTGTTTTACTTTAGCATTTATTTGATTTAATAACCTGACTTAATGCACCGACGTGTATGAACACACGAAAAATAATAAACGACCCGGTTTATGGTTTGATAGAATTGCCCCGCGGCAAGGTTTTCAACTTGGTTGAACATCCCTGGTTTCAACGCTTGCGACGAATCAGGCAACTGGGGCTTACTGAGCTGGTTTATCCGGGAGCCCGTCACACCCGGTTTCACCATGCTTTGGGAGCTACTTATTTAATGACTATGGCTCTTGATGTATTGCGTTCGAAAGGACACCTTATTAAAGCTGAAGAAGCCGAGGCGGCTATTGCTGCAATTCTACTTCACGATATTGGACACGGTCCCTTTTCGCATGCGCTGGAACACCAACTGGTTAACGTACGGCATGAGCAACTGTCGTTACTTTTTATGGAGGCCTTAAATAAGGAGATGAATGGAGCCCTCGAACTCGCCATTGCCATTTTTACCAACCAATACGAAAAAGGATATCTGCATCAATTGGTTTCGAGCCAGTTAGATGTTGACCGCTTGGATTACCTGCGCCGCGATAGTTTTTTCACCGGAGTTTCGGAAGGTGTGGTAAGTAGCGATCGGATTATCAAAATGCTCGATGTGGTGAACGACCAACTGGTGGTTGAAAAAAAAGGCATCTACTCCATTGAAAAGTTCCTGATTGCCCGCCGACTGATGTACTGGCAAGTGTATCTGCACAAAACGGTTCACGCTGCTGAACAATTGGTACTAAGTATCTTAAAAAGAGCTGCATTTTTAGCACAACAGGGAATTGATTTATTTGGAACCCCGGCTATGCGCTTCTTCCTTTATAATAAGTTAACAATCAGCGATTTTAAAAACCCAGAAATAAAAGCCCACGGAAAAAATGTGCTTGAACTGTTTGCTTTGCTCGATGATGATGATTTAATTGCTTCCATAAAAGTTTGGGTCAATCATGAGGACCCGGTGCTATCAAGACTTTGTGCCAATTTTGTGAATCGCACCTTATTTAAAAACCTGATTCAGGATAAGCCATTTGAAAGCGAGAAAGTTGCCCGACTAAAAGAAAAAGTTAGCCAGGCCTATAAAATTCCTTTAGCTGACGCCTCGTATTTTGTAATTTCAGACACTATCGAAAATAGCGCTTACAAACAAGAAACCGATAAAATACTTATCAAAGAAAAAGATGGAGCCGTAACTGAAATTGTAAATGTTGCCGACATGTTAAATATCCGGGCGCTTTCGGGAACAGTAAGTAAATACTTTTTATGTTACCCAAAAGAAATTGTCGTCTGATTTAAAGCGTTCGCCGGAATATTTTGATGTTTCGCCGCAATAAATATGAAATATTTACCATTGTTTTTTAGCTTTGCCACAAATTTTAATCATTCAATATGGAATTTTCAGCGAATCAGATAGCAGGATTTTTAAACGGTCGTGTAGAAGGAGATGGCGATGTAAAAGTCAGCAATGTTTCAAAAATTGAAGAGGGAGCAAAAGGCACGCTATCCTTTTTAGCCAATCCCAAATACACGCATTATATATACCAAACTCAGGCTTCAATTGTCTTGGTTAACAATAGTTTTAAAGTCGAAAAAGACATCAATACCACATTAATTTATGTTGAAGATGCTTATCAGGCTTTTGCTTCGTTACTTGAGATGGTTGCATCGGCCCTGTTTGAAGAAAAAACCGGTATTGAACAACCCAGCCATATTCACGAAACAGCCAGCTACGGAAATAATATTTATGTGGGTGCTTTTGCTTATGTTGGTAAGAATGTAAAAATTGGAAACAACGTAAAAATTTATCCTCAGGTATATATTGGCGATAACGTTACCATTGGTAACGATGTTACGCTATTTGCCGGAGCAAAAATTTATCACGACTGTATGCTGGGTAATCATGTTACACTGCATGCAGGCACTGTTGTTGGTGCCGACGGTTTTGGCTTTGCCCCTACCGATACCGCCAATTACAAAAAGATTCCACAAATTGGAAACGTAATACTCGAAGATTATGTTGAGATTGGTGCCAACAGTACCATCGACCGGGCTACCATGGGTTCAACAATTATTCGTAAGGGCGTTAAACTCGATAACATGGTACACATTGCACACAACGTAGAAGTTGGCGAAAACACCGTTATGGCAGCACAATGCGGCATTGCCGGCTCAACAAAAATTGGTGCCGACTGTATGTTTGGCGGACAGGTTGGACTGGCTCCGCACATTAGCATTGCAAAAGGAACAAAACTGGGTGCCAAAAGTGGTGTAAATTCAAGCATTAAAAAAGAAGGAGCAACCATGATTGGTGCACCTGTACAGGATTATAGCGAATGGGCTAAATCGTATGTTCACTTCCGCAATTTCCCCAAATTGGTTACCCGCTTGAATGCGCTGGAAAAAGAGCTGGAAGAACTTAGGAAAAACAAGTAAACAAGAATATTTTATTGGTTTAAAAAGCTATCCAACCTGGATGGCTTTTTTTAATATCATTTTTTAACATTTACAGATGCCGAAAAAAAGCACGGGTAATAATTCCTCAACGCGCTGGTTTAGAATTTCACGGTTCTGACTAAGAACCGGCATTTCGAGTCCCTTTACAATTATCAACATTGTAGTTGCAGTAGCTTCAATATTTTCAATGCTAAAACTTCCCTTTGCAACACCATATTCAAGTAAATTCCGTATTATATCCAACTCCAGCTTGTCGTATTTTTCGCGCAAAGCAACTGCATTATCGAGCGATAAATACTGACTCTTTCTAAAATCGTACAAATTACCCAGTTTTTTTATTCCTTCAAGTCGCGACTTAATATACAACGATACCTTTTCGCGGGCATTGTCGGTTTTAGCCAACTCACCAAGTATCTGATCTTTTAATTCTCCGGCTTCCTGATCCAAAACCGCTTTGTAAAGCTCCTCTTTGCTGGTAAAATAATAATAAAGTGAACTTTTCCCCTTTTGCAGTTCGCGGGCTATGTCGTCGATGGTTGTTTTCTTAAAACCATATTTGGTGAATATATCGCGGGCAACCTTCAATACCTGATTGCGCATGGTGTCTTTGGCAACAGCCAAATCATTGCTTTCTGTTTTCATAAACTATATGCTTCCCTTTTTTGAACAAACGAATGATTTGTTCAAAAGTAGCAAATACCTGATAGCATGCAAAGCATTCATCATATTTTTTGGATAAGTGATGTAATCGACGTTTAGAAAAACTTTAAAGCAAAAGCTAAAAGCCCTTTTTTTGGCTTAAAATGGTAATGCAAATAAGTATTTTAATTTTTACACCAATTCAGGGAAAGGCGCCAGTTCAAAATCGAGTTGCTTTTTTGCCAGATTAGCTGAAACTACACGAATGGCAATGCTGTCGCCCATGGTAAAACGCTTTTTGTTTCGTTCACCAATTAAAGCAAATTCAGCCTCGTCGTACTCATAAAAATCGTCGGTAAGCGTGCGAACCGGTATCATGCCCTCACATTTGGTTTCATTAAGTTCCACATAAATACCCCATTGCGTAACTCCTGAAATAACTCCGCGGTATTCTTTACCCACATTGTCTTTCATAAATTCCACCTGCTTGTATTTTATAGATGAGCGCTCGGCTGTTGCTGCCAATTGTTCCATATCGGATGCGTGCTTGCACATTTCTTCGTACTTTTCCTGTGCGGCTGATTTTCCGCCTTTAAGGTATTGTTCCAGCAGCCGATGCACCATCATATCGGGATAACGGCGGATGGGCGATGTAAAATGCGAGTAGTAATCGAACGAAAGCCCGTAATGACCCAGGTTTTTGGTTGAATACTCCGCTTTTGCCATGGTTCTGATGGCCAACGTTTCAACCACTGTTTGCTCGTTCTGTCCCTGAACATTAACCAATAATTGATTCATCGATTCTGCAATCTTTTTTGGCGACTTGGTTTGCACCTGATAACCGAATCGTTTTATAAAATGGGCAAAAGCATTTAACTTTTCTTTATTTGGCTCGTCGTGAACCCGGTAAACAAAGGTTTTTATGGTTTTCTTTCCATCGGGCTTACCAATAAACTCGGCAACCTGCCGGTTAGCCAGCAGCATAAACTCCTCAACCAGCTGATTGCTCTCTTTGTTTTCTTTCAGGTAAACACCAATGGGTCGGGCTTTATCATCGAGCTGGAATTTAACCTCGCTGCGCTCAAAAGCGATGGAGCCCATCTGAAATCTTTTAGCCCGAAGCTTTTGTGCCAGCTGATGCAACATCAGCGTTTCTTCTTTCAAATCACCTTCGCCGGTTTCAATTACTTCCTGAGCTTCTTCGTAGGTAAAACGCCGGTCACTATTTATAATGGTGCGACCAATCCAACTGTTTATTACGTGCGCTTCGGCATCGAGTTCAACTACTGTTGAGAAACAAAGTTTATCTTCGTTCGGACGCAATGAACAAATAAAATTCGACAAACGCTCGGGCAACATGGGTACCACCCGATCGACCAGGTAAACCGAAGTAGCCCGTTCATAAGCTTCTTTCTCAAGAACAGTGTTTGGTCTCACATAGTGGGTTACATCGGCAATATGAATCCCCACCTCGATGTTTCCGTTTTTTAGCTTTTGATACGAAATGGCATCGTCAAAATCCTTCGCATCAAAAGGGTCGATGGTAAAGGTAGTAATGTTTCTAAAGTCGCGTCGTTGAGCAATTTCTTCCTCCGTAATTTCTTCCGGGATGCGTTCCGCTGCATCCAATACTTTTTGTGGAAAAGCATAAGGCAGGCCAAA
Organism: Salinivirgaceae bacterium; assembly: GCA_050179685.1. Lineage (GTDB taxonomy): Bacteria > Bacteroidota > Bacteroidia > Bacteroidales > SZUA-534 > GWE2-40-63. The sequence goes on along the minus strand of JBFXEW010000006.1, from coordinate 89,522 downwards.
CTCAGCTAAAATAGCATGCATTTCCACTTCGTTCTCGCCTGGCATTCCTAAAACCTCAACCACTTCACCAATGGGGTTTTTCTGGTTCTCGGGCCATTCAATAATTTTGGCTATGGCTTTTTGTCCACTTTTGGCTTTCTTTAACTTGTCGAGCGGAATAAAAATATCGAAAGGCATTTGGTTTCGCTCCGGAATTAAAAAAGCAAAATGCTGCGAAACCTCGATAACTCCAACAAAAACCTCACGCTTACGTTTTAAAATTTCAACCACTTCGCCCTCCACATGATTCCGCTTTTTAAGCGCATACACATAAACCCGAACCACATCGTCGTGCAATGCATGATTGAGGTTTTTTGCCGCTACAAAAACATCGCGGTCAATCTCATCGGAAACTATGTAAGCCGAGCCTTTGGCGGTCAAATCAACTTTTCCGGTAATGTAATTTCCTGTGGTTTTCAGCTTGAATTTTCCGCGATGAATCTCAACCAGATCTCCTTTGGCGGCCATTTCAATTAAACAAGTATTTATGAGTTTCCGGGTGTTGGCATCGGTAACATGCAATAAGTTGGCCAACTGTTTGTAGTTTAGCGAACGACCCGGATCTTCGTTAAAAATACTTAGTATTTTATTTATCAGGGACGGCTTGTTAAAAGATGTTTTCTTTCCTTTCTTTTTCCAGCCTTCATTACTTTTCTTTTTCGACATCGTGTTTAATTTATATAAACCATTAAGCTAAAAGTTACCAAAAACCCCAATAAGAAACCGGCGTATACCTGCGAATGTGTATGTTCGCGCAGGTATAGGCGTGCTGAAGCGATAAGCCCGGCAATAAGAATAGCCAGCATGAGTAAACCATCTAACTGAATTTGATAGCGATACCCCAAAACTGACAACAAACCAATAACTCCGCCAATTCCCATGGTATGCAGACTAATTTTCCATTTTAAATGGATAAGTGCAGCTATTAAAACGCAAATAAAAGCAGCCAACAGGTATTGCTGAAGAAAAACGGGAACCATATACTTATGCAACAGGTAATATCCAAAATAGTAGAATCCGGCCGTTATAAAAATGGGTAACAAACGTTCGTTCCGGTCCGAAATGGTTATGCCGGTAATGAGCTTGTGGTAATAAAACAAGGGCAACAAAGCCAAAGGAAAAATCACATTGGTTAGCGCCACAATTTTTATAATGGCTATTCGGCTTTCGGAAGGCAGTAGGGCTAAATGGCTAAAGCTTAAAATAATAAGTACTCCCACCAAGGTCATAAATACCGGATGAAGCACAAACGAGATTAAGGAAACAACTTTTTTTGTCATGGTTTTATTTTTGCTTACGCAAGGTAAGAATTTATACGTAGTGAAGATGCAACAAAGTCGTCAATAATGCAAACCTGCCAACAAATAAGGTTGACCATCATCTGGAAATCGGAATTAACTTTAGAAATTAAAGCTCTTTTCGTAAACGGGCTACCGGAATGTCGAGTTGTTCGCGATATTTAGCTACTGTACGCCGGGCAATCTGGTACCCTTTTTCCTGAAGAATCGTTGTTAAGCGCTCGTCGGTAAGTGGTTTCTTTTTATCCTCGCCCGAAATGGCTTCTTCCAAAATACTCTTTACTTCGCGGGCACTAACTTCTTCGCCGCTTGTGGTTTGCATGGCTTCAGAAAAGAACGATTTTAACGACAAAATCCCAAAATCGGTTTGTATGTACTTGCTGTTTGCTACGCGCGAGATGGTCGATATGTCGAGTCCGGTAAGATCGGCAATGTCTTTAAGAATCATGGGTTTGAGTTTTTTCTCATCACCATCTAAAAAATATTCGTGCTGATATTCCAGGATGGCCTCCATGGTAATGAGCAGTGTGGTTTGCCGCTGCCGAATAGCGTCGATAAACCAACGAGCCGAATCGAGCTTTTGCCTGACAAAAGTAATGGTCTCTTTATCCTGGCGATTCTTCTTTGCCTTTTTTCGTGCCAGACTATCCAACATCTCGGCATAAGTACGACTCACCTTCAAATCAGGCACATTGCGTTCGTAAAGCGAAACTTCAAGATTTCCATCCTGATTTTCGAGAATGAAATCAGGAATTATTGGCCGGTTGCTCTGATCGCGTGGATCGGAGTAGGTTCCACCGGGTTTTGGATTTAAACGCAGAATCTCGTCGAGTGCAACTTTTAAATCCTCTTCGGTAATGTTTAGCTTAGCAATTATTTTGTCGTAATGTTTCCGGGTAAATTCGGTAAAGAATTCATCAAGAATCTTTTCTGCTAAAACCAAAGCTTCGTTTTCCTGATCGCGTTTTCTGATTTGAATCAATAAACACTCCTGCAGGTTGGTGGCTCCAACACCTGGTGGATCGAAGTCCTGTATTACTTCCAATACTTTTTTAAGTTGTTCCAGGCTAGTCTCAATATTCAGTGCAAAAGCCAAATCGTCGACAATGGCTTCCAAATCGCGACGCAGGTAGCCGTCGTCGTCAATGTTGCCAATTATATATTCAGCCAGTTTCTTTTCAAAATCGCTTAAAACACGCAGGCCCAACTGTGTTAACAGGCTCTCGTGAAAAGTTGAACCCATGGAAAAGGGAATTTCTTTTCGTTCATCGTCTTTTGAATAATTGTTGGTGCGCAATTTATAGGCCGGGGTGTCATCCTGATCGGCCAAATAATCCTCCAGCGAAAATTCTTCCAACTCCTTTTCTTCATTAACTCCCTCGTCGGCTTGATCGCTATCGTATTCAGCGCCTTCTTCCAAAGCCGGGTTTTCTTCCAATTCTTTTTTAATGCGTTGATGCAACTGCATGGTAGGAATCTCAAGCAGCTTAATCATTTGTATCTGCTGTGGCGATAATTTCTGTAAAAGCTTTTGTTGTAACCTTTGTTTTAACATGCAATTAACTGCTAATGGTTCATTAAAATTAGTGGATGCAATTTAATGAAAATATATGGTTTTTTTGCGATAGCATCCTGCTTTTTGAAGCTTTGCAAACACTGCTAATAAAACGAAAAAAGACCTGCAAATGTTGCAGGTCTTAAGGTATTTTAAAACAGGCTTGTTTTTATTAAAATTCGGCATTCTTAGGTGTACGGGCAAAAGGAATCACGTCGCGGATGTTACCCATGCCGCTTACAAAAAGCATGAGGCGTTCAAAACCCAGTCCATAACCACTGTGTGGAACGGTACCAAACTTACGGGTTTCGAGGAACCACCACATGTCTTCTTCGGCAATTCCCATTTCGTCGATACGCACTTTCAGTTTCTCATAACTCTCTTCGCGCTGTGAACCGCCAATAATCTCACCAATTCCGGGGAACAATACGTCCATAGCCCGAACGGTTTTGTTATCGTCGTTTTGCTTCATGTAAAAAGCCTTAATTTCTTTGGGATAATCGGTAAGGATTACCGGCTTTTTGTAATGTTTTTCCACCAAAAAACGTTCGTGTTCGCTTTGTAAGTCGATGCCCCATTTTACAGGATACTGAAATTGTCCCTTTTTGTTTGGTTTTGAATCTTCCAGTACTTTAATGGCCTCAGTGTACGATAAACGGACAAACTCGTTTTTGGTCACAAATTCCAGCTTATCAATCAGCGAAAGTTCCGAACGCTCATTCTGGGGTTTCGACTTCTCTTCGTCAAGCAGGCGGTTTTGCAAAAACTCCAGATCATCGCGGCAGTTATCGAGCGCATACTGAATCAGGTATTTAAGCATTTCTTCGGCCAAATCCATGTTATCGTGGATGTCGTAAAACGCCATTTCAGGTTCAATCATCCAGAATTCGGCCAGGTGACGCGAAGTATTTGAATTCTCGGCACGGAAGGTTGGGCCAAAAGTATAAATCTCGCCCAGAGCCAGCGCGGCCAATTCGCCTTCGAGCTGTCCCGAAACGGTAAGGTTGGTCATTTTTCCAAAGAAATCTTTAGAATAATCTACTTCACCGTCTTTGGTTTTAGGCAGTTTATTTAAATCGAGGGTAGTTACCTGAAACATTTCGCCTGCACCTTCGGCATCGGAACCGGTAATTATGGGCGAATGCATGTAGTAAAACCCTTTATCGTTAAAAAACTTATGGATGGCATAGGCCATGGCATGCCGGATGCGGAACACAGCACTAAACGTATTGGTGCGAAAACGCAGGTGGGCTTTTTCGCGCAAAAATTCAAGGCTGTGTTTCTTCGGTTGTAAAGGATATTCGTCAGGGTTGGCCTCACCATAAACCTCAATACTCCCGGCCATTAGTTCCACATTTTGCCCCGAGCCCTGGCTTTCAGTCAAGGTTCCGATAACATGCAGCGATGCTCCGGTATGGATACGATCCAATATGGAATCGTCGATATTTTCGCGGTCGGCAACCACCTGAATGTTATGAATGGTCGAGCCGTCGTTTAAAGCTATGAATGCCACATTCTTACTTCCGCGTTTGGTACGTACCCATCCTTTTACACAAACTTTACTGCCAAAATCAGTTGATTTAAGCGCTGCTGCAATTTTTATTCTTCTCAATGATTCCATAGTTTTTCCTGTTCAAAAATAAAGGGCAAAAATAATAATTACTTGCAAGTTGCAAGTTTTTGGCAGCCCAATTTATTGGTATGAAATTAATTTTCGTGCTTTGCTTTTATTTTAGTTCCCACTCAAAGCCGTCTTTGGTGTCTTTAATTACCACGCCCATTTGGGTAAGCTGGTTTCGGATGCTGTCGGCAGTAGCCCAATCTTTATTGTTTTTGGCTTCAATACGTAAGTTCAACAACAATTCAATAAGCTGTCCGCTTAAATCGGAATTAGCAGCACCTGACTGAACATCGGGCAGCAGTCCCAGTATATCCACAACAAAATCGTGGTACAACTTGCGGAGTAATTCCAGTCCTTTAGCATCGATGGTTTCGTTTCCGGCCAGCAGGCTATTGGTAATTTTCACCGCTTCAAAAAGTTGAGCCAGCAAAACGGGACTGTTCAAATCGTCGTTCAGGGCCTGGTAACATTTGTCGTGTAAAGCGGCCACATCAACCGTACTTTTAGCGGAAGCGGTAATTTTTTGAGTGGCTTCCATCCCTTTCCTTAAACGGTCGAGTCCTTTTTCGGCAGCCAGTAAGGCTTCGTTCGAAAAATCGACGGTTCCCCGGTAATGTGCCATCAGAATAAAGAAGCGGATGGTCATGGGACTGTAGGCTTTTTCAAGCAAAGGGTGCGAACCCGTAAACAATTCGTTCAGGGTGATGAAATTCCCCAGCGACTTGCCCATCTTTTGTCCGTTGATGGTAATCATGTTGTTATGCATCCAGTAGCGGGCTGCATCGTGACCGTGAGCTGCTGTAGATTGGGCAATCTCGGCTTCGTGATGCGGGAAAACCAAATCCATGCCACCGCCATGAATATCGAAAGTCTTGCCCAGGTAACGGGTACTCATGGCCGAGCATTCCATGTGCCATCCGGGAAAACCATCGCTCCACTCGCTGGGCCAACGCATAATATGTTCGGGTGCAGCTTTTTTCCACAAGGCAAAATCGGCACTGTTGCGTTTTTCACTTTGACCGTCGAGGGTACGGGTGTTTTCGTAAAGCTCTTCGAGTTTGCGTCCTGAGAGTTTTCCGTACGGATATTTTTCATTGTATTTAAACACATCGAAATAAACCGAGCCATTAACTTCGTAAGCAAAACCCTGGTCAAGAATCTCCCGAATCATTTGTTGCTGCTCAATAATGTGGCCGGTTGCCCGTGGCTCAATGGAAGGCGATTTCACATTCAGTGCCCGCATGTTATCGTGGTAACTTTCGGTGTATCGATGCACAATTTCCATGGGTTCCACCTGTTCGAGCCGGGCTTTTTTAGCAATTTTATCTTCGCCCTCGCCAGCCACCTCATCGGCCAGGTGCCCCACATCGGTAATGTTGCGGACGTAACGAACTTTATAGCCCAGGTGCTCAAAATAGCGGGTAAGCAAATCGAAGGTTACTGCCGGACGTGCGTGCCCCAGGTGGGCTTCGCCATAAACGGTGGGCCCACAAACGTATAGCCCCAGGTGACCGGCGTGTAAGGGAATAAATTCTTCTTTTTTGCGCGTTAGCGTATTATAAATGAAAACTTTGTGTTGCATTGTATATTCTGGTTTTGTAGCTGCAAAGCTAAAAATTATTATTTAAAAGCAGGCTACGGTATTGGTTTTATAGCTTTAGATTGTGCATCGTTCGTATTCCTTTTTTATCAAAGACGAGAAACTTGCTTACAAAAGGAATAATTGGAATGCTATTTCAATCTTCTTTTTCCTATTTTAAGAAGTTCATCGGTTGAGATAAACCGATTCCATCCTTTTTTAATCAATCTTTTTTGCAATTCCTTATCACCACTCTAAAGTTTCCCTTTTATATGCTCAGTTAATGCCACAAACTCGGTGTCATCAATATCCACATCGTGAGTAAGTAATTCAGCCGTATTATACAATTCTTTTGAATTAAGCCTGGGGTTTATAAACCTTATCCTGCTTGTAATTAAGCTAATTAGTCTTTGTAGTTCGTTTTCGGAGAAATTTGATATCCTACGAATCTTCTCTTTATTTGCTTCAATCTCTTGTTTTAATTGTTCAGTAGCGTAAAAGTTGAGCTTGCGATTTGTACCTAATTAAACAAGGGCAAGTTTACTATTTGTATTAAGAATTGCACTTATGACAATATTTGTGTCAACAACTATTCTCATTCATCAAGTTGTTGTTTTGTCCTTCCCCAACGTCCTGCTTTAATTTCTTTTACCAGATCGTCGACTTCTTTTTGCGTTGTTTTTGATTTTCCTGCCAATTCTTTATACTCAAACAGGTCGGTCAAATCTTGCAAATCATCCAAATCCATATCTTTTGGAAACCTAAAGATGATTTCTTTTGTGGTTCTTTGAATAATCATACGTGTATTTTTTCCAAATATACGAAATTTCGGGCTGATACATTTTGGTGTTATTATCAAATAGCGCTTTAATAATTTAAATCGGCCTTCTAAATGAACTACAACAAGCCCGATTTAATGCTCAACCGACTCTATTACTTTGCCGTCTTTATAAACCAGTGTGCGGATGAGTTCGCCCTGATCGTTATACAGGTAGCGCTTGCCATTGATGAATTTACCTTTGACAAAGTCGCCTTCGCGATCGACTTTTTTAAATTCGTTGTAGGTTACGTAATAGCCGGTTTGGGTAAAAAAATCGAGTTCCTTTCCCGATGCCTTATCATTGGTAACTTGCTGAAGTTTGGGTGCAGTTTGTTTTTTGGCTGGTTTTTCGGCAATCTCAAATTCTTTTATGGAAGCTACCTCAATTTTACCATCGGTGAAATTCATTTCGGCTTTGATACTGCCGTCGGGGTGGTATTCGGTAAGGATGCCCTGTTTTTTTCCATCGGTCCAGTCGCCTTTAATCATTAAGGAACCGTCGCTGTAATAATAGCGCTGCTCGCCAGTACGCTGACCGGTTTCGTTGTAGCTCCAGTCGTAAGCCAGACTGCCGTTCTCGTGATAGTATTTGTATTCGCCCACCCATTTGTTTATCTTCCATATTCCCTGTTCCGAAACTTTGCCGTCGGGATAATAAAACTTGGCGGGACCATCGGGACGGTTGTTTTTGTAAGTAATTTCATGCTTCAGCTTACCCGAAGGATAGTAGCCATACCACAGGCCTTCTTTTTTGTTGTTGGTATATTGTCCTTTTTCCTCGAGCATCCCTGCCGGACTCAGACTAACCCATACACCCTGTTTCTGGTTGTTGGCATCGCGCTGATTGACGGTTTCCCCCTGGTACGTTTCGGAACTCTGCGGGAATCCGGTAAACGAAAGCAACAAAACCCATATTGTAAGCAGGTACTTTACCATTGGGGATATTTTTTATCAAAAGTAACACTTTTACCAATTTATTTAAAAAATATTTCGCCGGCTTGCCGGATTCCCTGACAGGAACCTGTTCCTTTATCCTTTTTGGGGATTGCTCTTTTGATTTTTTACTTCAGAAATATGCCGCTTAAAAATTACCAAATCCCCACATCAGTGTTGCCCTGATATAAGCGTTGTTTCCTTTAAATCCGTCGAAATTGTGTTTGGCCAAAAAATTAAGCCCGGCTTCGGTTTTCAAACTAAGGTAGGACTTACCCGGACGTCCGTAACCATAAAAATTATCGAGCTCAAATTCGAAAAGTCTGAATTCCGTTTTTAAGCCCACACCAAAAGCTGCTGTGTTAAATATTTTTAATTCATATTTTTCATCTTCGGGATCGCTGTAGAGATTGCTGGTGAGGCTAGTTCCCATTATCGACCCAAAGGGGGCCACTTGCAGCTTATGGGTACGCCATACAAAGTAACCTACATTTAATCCTGCATCTATATACGAAAATCCTTCATCGGTTTCAAAGGTCACTATTTCAGTTTCGTTAGTGAAAGTAAAAGGGGTTCTCACCTTTAATTCGCCGGCTTGCAGGTATAACGAGGTGTAAACGCGGCCAATATTTAAATCATACGACATGTTAAACGCCAGTCCCTGATTAAAATAATTGGCCAATTTAGCCGTAGGATAAATACCCGAAACGCCCATACCAAAAGCTGTACCTGCTTTTATCTTAACTCCCGGCATATAATCGAATAAAAACCCGGCATAGCGGGTTTGCGGATAAGAGCCTTTAAAGTCTTTCAGCATCTGGTTGTAAGTCTCATCGGCTCTGTCGATAGTAATAATGTGCAAAAACAATTGAAGCAGGGACTTATCTTCATCGGTAATAGCGGCAGAATTTATTCGCTGCAACAAATCGGGTTGATTCCGGATAAGGTATTGTCGTAAAAATGGATACATACTTTCGTCGCGCGAATTATCGTAGGTAGCGTAAAGCTGTCTGAAATTGATGGCATGATCGGTCCAAACCTGGTAGTTTTCAAAAATCAGGCTCAGGCACATTTGTTCGTCGTACGAAAAGGCCCGGCAAATATCTTTACCCGAAGCATTAATCAGATAGGTATAAACCTGGTTGGCTTTTTCCGGGTTGTCTTCTTCAAGGTTTTTTAGCAGCAAACGGCGTCCGTTATTGATTAGAATTTCTGTACTATCCACAAAATTTCGTATTTCGTTTTCAATCTGAGCCATCAGGCTACCTGAAAAAAGAAACAATAAAATAATAAGCGCAAATCTCATCGGTTTTAATTTAATTGAATTATGGTACTTGTTGGTTAAGCCCATTTATGCAGTGCACGAATGAGTTGGTTTATGCTAACCGCCGGCTAAAAATAAGCAAAAAAGTATTACCAGCTTCAACTCCTTATTTAAAATATTTGTTTGTAAAAGTTTGATTCAATTGGGTTAATCCGCATAAAATTCCATACAAAACAAGGCTGATTCGGATCATCTGCTATCCGTTTTTAAATTTAACGTTTTGCCGTGTATAATTCCGGAACCCGGTTAAGCGGCGGCCTTTTATTTGGGCTTAAACAAAGCGACGATCAGGTTCCTGTACTTTGTAAAAACTCGACTGGAGCCTCGGTTAAGTAGCTGCAAATTGCAGGGGTTCAAGCGAAGTTTCGGTCAAGCCGCTGCAAATTGCAGGAGCTCAACCGGAGTTACGGTCATGCTACTGCAAAATGCAGGAGACCAAACGGAGTTACGGTCAAGTCGCTGCAAATTGCAGGAGACCAAACGGAGTTGCGATCATGCTCCTGCAAAATGCAGGAGGTCAACCGGAGTCACGGTCATGTTGCTGCAATTTGCAGAAGTTCAAACGGAACCACAGTTAAACTGCTGCATGTTGTAAGAGATCAATCTGAGCCACGGTTTTGTTGATACAAGGTTGTAAAGATAAATCGGGATCGCGGATTTACCGAAACAAGTTGTAAGAGCTTAATCGGGGTCGCGGATTTACTAAAACAAAGTGTAAAAGGAAAATCGGAGCCACGTATTTGCTGATACACGATTTAAAAGCATAATCGGTGACGCCGATTAACCAAAACATCGTGTAATAACACAATCGGTAACTCAGATAAGCCCCTGCAAAGTTGCTAAAGCTAAATCGGAGTCACGGATTAGCTGCTGCAAAACGTATTGAACCCAAATTACTCCGGGATTTAACTTTTCAGCTTTGTTAAAATGCTCCGGGTTTTCGATCCAAGTGAAAAACGATTACCCGCATCTTACTTTTATCGTCGCTTAAGCCAACCAATAGTTAAAATCCGTATTGCAACTTCTTTTTAAGCGTATCACCGGATAGAAAAATCCAATGGGGAGCTGGAAAACGGGTCTTTCAATTGAGTAAAATAGTTGGGCTTATAATCACAATTTGAAACTTTTTTTGCTGTTTTGTTTTGATTTAAAACTTTTGCTCCTATATTTGTAGCTCAATTATCGATCTTTTTACGGTTGATGTTATACAGAAGAGCAGAGAGATTAGGCTCGCAGAAGCTCTAGCAACCTTCCCCCCGAAAGGAAAGGTGCTAATACCTAACCTGCCGGATATTCCGGTTGGGAAATTATAACGAAACAGACAGATGAAAACATTAGCAACTCAAAAATCAGGAAACCTTTACCAGCAGCAAAAAGCTTTTGCTTTGTGTGCGGTAGTTTCGTACCACCTGGCCTTTTCAAAAGCCTGCATGCACCTGTAGGTGCTCAATTATTTACCCCAAAAAGCTATTTATAGCCGCAACGCTTTCGGTTCAAGGAACCTAAAACCGTTTGCACTCCATTTTTTGGTTTAGCCCCAGTGGCTATGCCTGAACTCATACAAACTTTTAATTTTATTTATCATGACAACAAAAAACATCCATATAGCCACCCGCGCGGTTCAGAGTGGTTACGAACCTAAAAATGCCGAACCCCGCGTAGCCGGAATTATTCAAAGCACCACGTATAAATTTGATACCGCCGAGCAAATTGCCGATGTGTTCGATTTAAAAGATACGGCTCACATTTATTCACGCATCAGCAACCCAACGGTAAGCCAGCTCGAAGAAAAAATTACGGCGCTCGAAGGCGGAACAGGGGCACTGGCTTTGGCATCGGGACATGCCGCCGTATCACTGGCCATTCTGAACCTGTGTAGTGCCGGCCATCATTTTGTGGCTGCCAAATCGCTCTACGGCGGAACCATCAACTTGTTTTCTAACACGCTTAAACGCTATGGTATTACCTGTACTTTTGTGGATCAGGATGCACCGCTGAGTGAATTGCAGCAGGCCATTCAGGATAACACCCGTTTAATATTTGCCGAAAGCTTAACCAATCCGGGAATGGAAGTGCTCGATTTTGAAAAATTCAGTCAACTGGCCAAAAACAATCAATTGCCGCTGATTATCGACAACACATTTCCTACCCCGGTGCTTTGCCAGCCTTTTAAGCACGGAGCCCATATTATTATTCACAGCACCACCAAATTCATCGACGGCCATGCCACCAGCGTGGGCGGTGTAATTGTTGACGGCGGAAATTTTAATTGGGATAATGGAAAATTCCCTGAGTTTACCACACCCGACGAGAGTTACCATGGCGTACGTTATGCCTTCGATTTTAAAGACTTCCCCTTTGTGGTGAAAGCCCGTACCCAGTTGCTGCGCGATTTTGGCCCTTGTCTTTCACCTTTTAATGCCTTTCTTACTTATCACGGATGCCAAACCCTGGCTTTGCGCATGGAACGGCACAGCAGCAACACCCTGCAACTGGCCCAATGGCTCGAAAAACAAAAAGAGGTGGATTGGGTACGCTATCCTGATCTGAAATCGAGCCCTTATCATAAACTGGCTCAACGCTACCTGCCCGACGGTTCAAGCGGGGTGCTGGCTTTTGGTTTCAAAGGTGGTTTTGACGAAACCAAACAGTTTATCAACCGATTAAAACTGGCCAAACTGGTAGTACATGTGGGCGACATCCGCACCAGCGTGGTTCACCCGGCCAGCATGACACACCGCCAATTAAGCGAAGAGCAATTGCTCGATATTAAGATTACCCCCAACCTGATTCGGGTTTCGGTGGGCATCGAACACATCGACGATATTATTGCCGATTTTAAACAAGCTTTTTCAATTGACAATGAGTAATGAACAATTAACAATTGGTAATGAGCAATGAACAATTAGTAAGCAGTCCACAGTGGTGGTTAGCAGCCAGTGAATATTTAACAATTAACAATGGGTAATGAGCAATAGTCTTCAGCGGGCGGTATTCGGTAAGCAGCAAACCCCGTAGGGATACCATAATAATAGCCCCGGGTGGCAACCCGGGGAATAGGGAGCACAAAACAAAAAGCGGTGCAAGCTCTTAACTGCCATGGAAAGCAAGATTTACATGCACCGCAATTGCCAACAGTTTACAATGAGTAATTAACAATGAGTAATTAACAATGAGTAATGGCCATAGTCTATAGTCTCTGGTCTTAAGTCTAAATTCTAAACTCTAATATCTAAATTCTAATGTCTAATGTCCAATTAACAATGATAAAACCAGCATACCTCTCGCACGATGGAGGGAAAAATGTAAAATACCTGAAACACACACAGGAATTTAAACTCGAAAGCGGGGCCGTTTTGCCGGAAGTGGAAATTGCCTACACTACTTACGGCACCCATAATCGGGAACAAAACAATGTGGTGTGGATGTGTCATGCTTTTACGGCGAATTCCGATCCGGTAGATTGGTGGCCGGGAATGGTGGGCGATGGACATTTTTTTGATCCCCAACGCTATTTTATTGTATGTGCCAACATTCTGGGTTCCTGTTACGGAAGCACTGGCCCTTTATCCCTAAACCCTTTAACGGGAACGCCCTATTATCTCGATTTTCCGCAAGTCACCGTACGCGACCAGGTGAAAGCGCATGAATTGTTGCGCAAACATTTGGGTATTGATAAAATTCATTTGGTACTGGGTTGTTCCATTGGCGGACATCAGGCGCTGGAGTGGACCATCTCGAATCCCGACTTGTTCGAACATGCCATTTATGTAGCCACCAACGCCATAAACACGCCCTGGGTAACAGCCTTTAACGAAAGTCAGCGTTTGGCCATTACAGCCGACCCTACTTTTTTTGAAAACCGTCCCGATGGCGGTGCGCGTGGAATGAAAGCGGCACGAAGTATGGCACTAATCAGCTATCGTAACCCGAATGCTTACAATAAAACACAGGCCGAAGACAATATGGAAAAAACCGATGGTTATCGGGCCAGCTCTTATCAGGCTTATCAGGGCGACAAGCTGGTAAAGCGCTTTAACGCCTATTCGTATTATTACTTAAGCAAAGCGCTCGACTCGCACAACGTTGGTCGCGCTCGTGGTGGATACAAAGCTGCTTTAAGTAAAATTACCGCTAAAACGCTGGTAATTTCCATCGATACCGACCTTTTGTTTTCGCCCGACGATCAGCAACTGATACACCAAAACATTCCGGGCAGCCGACTCGAAGTGCTCGAATCGTTTTACGGACATGATGGTTTTCTGCTGGAATTTGAAAAACAACATCGGATTTATCGGGATTTTTTAAATGTAGAATAAACAAAGAAAATAACATGAGTACACAAATAAATATTGGTTTGATCGGGTTTGGCGTTGTAGGCCGGGGGCTTTACGAAGTGCTTGAAAAGTCGCCCAACGACCGGGTAGCCATTAAAAAAATCTGTATTAAAGATGCAGACAAACAGCGGGGACTTCCGCATGAATATTTCACTACAAATGCTGATGATTTGCTGAACGATCCTGCGCTTAATCTGATTGTTGAGCTGATTGACGATGCCGATGCTGCTTACGATTTGGTAACCTCGGCCCTGGCCAAAGGGAAATCGGTGGTTTCGGGCAATAAAAAGATGATTGCCACCCACCTAAACGAACTGATTGAATTGCAAAAAACTTACGGAACCGCTTTGCTTTACGATGCCTCGGCCTGTGGAAGCATTCCGGTAATACGCAATCTTGAAGAATATTACGACAACGATCTGCTAAAATCGATAACCGGTATTTTAAATGGCTCGTCGAATTTTATTCTCACGCGTATCTTTAACGACAAAATGGATTACCACACAGCCTTAAAGCTGGCTCAGGATTTGGGCTTTGCCGAAAGCAATCCTCTGTTCGATGTCGAAGGCTTCGACAGTTTATACAAGCTGGTGATTCTTGCTGTTCATGGTTTTGGTACGGTAATAAATCCCGATGAGGTTTTGAACTACGGCATTTCAAATATTTCGGATTTTGATATTCAGTATGCCCGCGAAAAAGGCTATCGGATTAAGCTGGTGGCTCAGGTTACTAAAATCAATAAAAACGAAATTACCTTATACGTGCTTCCCCGGCTGGTAACAAAAGACAAATATATTTACAGTGTCGAGGACGAGTTTAACGGGGTAGTGATTCAGGGCGAAGCCTACGACAAGCAATTTATGTTTGGAAAAGGTGCCGGAGCACACCCAACGGGCTCGGCTGTATTGTCCGACATTACTGCACGCCTGCACAATTATCGGTACGAATACAAGAAGAAGAAGTATTTTACCGTGCCAAAATACAGCAGCAACCATACTTTAAGCGTATATTTGCGCTATACTAATCCGTCGGACTTAAACCTTTTTAATTTTGAACAAATTCAGGAAAGGTATACCTCGGAACAAAATAACTATGTTATTGGTACCATTAAACTCGACCAGCTGATTAAGCTGAAAAACACACTCCCTAAACTGGATGTGTTTCTGGCTTATTTGGGCGATTTGGTAAACACCTATTAAAATATAATGCAAGAGCTTAAATTAATAAGTATAACAATTGGCAATGATAGCGTATTAAAAAAACAAGAAAATTAGAACGCGAATGACGCTAATGCAAGCAGCGCAGATGAGCGCAGTGTTAAATTCATAATCCTCCGCGAAAATCAGCGCTTTCGCGATTGCGAAATCCGCGGTATCCGTGTTCTAGTGTTACAGATAATAATCCAAAAATTAAATACAATGCCATTAAAACATAAGGAATTATCAGAACAGCTAATAAGAACCTTTTTCGATGTTTTCAATGAGCTTGGGTATGGATTTCTTGAGAAAGTTTATCAAAATACTATGTATGTTGAATTAAAATCCCGGGGATATTTTGTTGAAGGACACAAACAATTAAAAGTATACTATAAAAATGTCGAAGTAGGTGAGTATTATCCCGACTTAATTGTAGATAATAAAATTATTATCGAACTTAAGGCTGCTGAATATCTGGTACCGGAAAACGAAGCTCAATTAATAAACTATTTAAAAGCTACCGATATTGAAGTTGGTTTACTGTTTAATTTTGGAAAGAAACCTGAATTTAAGAGAAAGATATTTGAAACAGCCAGAAGAATAAACAAAAAATAATAAAACGCAGATGCAAGCAGCGCGGATGAGCGCAGAGTTAAATTCATAATCCTCCGCGAAAATCAGCGCTTTCGCAATAGCGAAATCCGCGGCATCAGCGTTCAAAAATTGAAATTTGAATAAATAAAAAACACACACCATGTCACATCAGAAAACTCAGATAGAAGAATTGATTAAAAAGCGCATTTTGGTGCTCGACGGAGCTACCGGAACCATGATACAGCGCTACAAACTCAGCGAAGAAGATTTCAGGGGCGAGGAATTTAAAAACCACCCCGTCGATTTAAAAGGGAATAACGATTTATTGTCGTTAACCCGTCCCGATATTTGTAAGGAAATTCACCAAAAGTTTTTGGAGGCCGGTTCCGATATCATCGAAACCAATACCTTCAATTCAACCAGTATTTCGCAAGCCGACTACTCCATGGAACATCTGGTGCGCCGTATCAATGTGGCTGCTGCACAAAATGCCCGCCAGATGGCCGACCAATTCACGGCAATGAATCCCGACAAACCCCGGTTTGTTGCCGGGTCCATGGGGCCAACCAATAAAACCGCTTCCATCTCGCCCGACGTGAACGATCCCTCAAAACGTTCCATTACCTGGGATCAACTGGTGGATGCTTACCAGGAACAAGCCGAAGCTCTGATAGAAGGCGGTGTGGATGTACTTTTAATTGAAACCGTATTTGATATTCTGAATGCCAAAGCCGCCTATGTGGGCGTGCTGAATGCCTTCGAAAAATTCAATACCAAACTTCCGGTAATGATGTCGGTTACCATTGCCGATAAAAGCGGACGCACCCTTTCGGGACAAACCGTAGAAGCGTTCATTATTTCGCTTTCGCACATGGATTTATTGAGCATCGGGCTGAACTGCAGCTTTGGTGCCGAAGGCTTGCGCTCTTATCTGGAGGAACTGGCTGCCAAAGCTCCCTGGTACATTTCGGTTTATCCCAATGCAGGGTTACCCAATCAGTTGGGTGAATACGACGAGTTGCCCCGGACCATGGCGCATCAGATTCAATATTTCCTCGACAACAATTTGCTAAACATTGTTGGGGGTTGCTGTGGAACCACTCCCGAACACATTAAAGCGATAGCCGAAATTACAAAAGGGTACCAACCCCATCAGAAAACAGTAATAAAAACTGCTACCCGCTTAAGCGGACTGGAGCCTTTGACCATTACTCCCGAAATTAATTTTGTGAATGTTGGCGAACGCACCAATGTTTCAGGCTCCATCAAATTTGCCCGACTCATCCGCGAAAAAAAATACGACGAAGCGCTTAGCATCGCCCGTAATCAGGTAGAAGGCGGCGCACAAATTATTGACGTTAACCTCGACGATGGACTGTTAGACGCTGTGAGCGAAATGACTACCTTTTTAAACTACATTGTTTCTGAACCCGAAATTTCGCGCCTGCCCATCATGATTGATTCATCGAAATGGGAAGCGCTTGAAGCCGGTTTAAAAGTGTTGCAGGGAAAAGCCATTGTAAATTCCATCAGCTTAAAAGATGGTGAAGCCGATTTTATTAAGAAAGCCAAACTGGTCCGTAAATACGGGGCTGCGGTGGTAATTATGGCCTTCGACGAAGAAGGTCAGGCAGTAACTTCAGAACGTAAAAATGCCATTTGTAAACGGGCCTACGATATTTGGGTGCATCAACTGGGATTTCCGCCTGAGGATATTATTTTCGATCCAAACATTCTGGCCATTGCCACCGGAATGGAGGAGCACGATAATTATGCCGTGGAATTCATTAAAACAGTTACCTGGATTAAAAAGAACCTGCCTCACGCAAAAATCAGCGGTGGCTTAAGCAATCTTTCGTTCAGCTTCCGAGGAAACAATACCGTGCGCGAGGCCATGCACTCGGTGTTTTTGTATTACGCCATCAAAGAAGGCATGGACATGGCCATCCTAAATCCCGGAATGATTCAGATTTACGACGATATTCCAAAAGATTTGCTTACGCTGGTCGAAGATGTGGTGCTGAACCGCAAACCCAATGCCGGCGAAAAGCTGATAGAATTTGCCGAAACAGTAAAAAACGACGGGAAAGAAGTAGTAAAAACAGAAGCCTGGCGCGAGAAACCTCTTGAAGAACGTCTCTCCTATTCCTTAATGAAAGGGATAAACGAATACCTGCATCCGGATTTGAATGAAGCATTGGGAAAATATTCACCCACCCTAAAAATAATTGAAGGCCCGCTAATGGACGGAATGAACCTGGTTGGTGACTTGTTTGGCGAAGGTAAGATGTTCCTGCCACAGGTAGTAAAAACAGCCCGGGTAATGAAACAGGCCGTTGCATTTCTGCAACCTTATATCGAAGCCGAACAGGAAGGTGGAACCAGCGGTGAGCGCACCTACGTAGGAAAAGTACAATTGGCTACCGTAAAAGGCGACGTACACGATATTGGAAAAAATATTGTCAACGTGGTTTTGGCCTGCAACAACTACGACACCATCGACCTTGGGGTAATGACTCCCTGCGAAACCATTCTGAAAAGTGCCCGCGAAAACAAAGTGGACATAATTGCGTGCAGTGGTTTAATAACTCCCTCGTTAGACGAAATGGTGCATGTGGCTAAAGAAATGGAAAAAGCAGGCTTCACCATTCCCCTGTTTGTAGGTGGTGCAACCACATCAAAGATTCATACCGCACTTAAAATCGATCCACACTACAGCGGACCGGTAATTCATTCCAAAGATGCTTCGGAAGCGGTAAAAATGATGAACGAAGTAATGAATAAAACCTCGGGTGCAGCTTTTTGTCAATCGATAAAAGAGGAATATGCAAAAATCCGTCGCAATTACGGAAAAACTGCCAAACCCTTGTTAAGTCTGCCCGAAGCCCGGGCTAAAAAGATGCCGTTTAACCTTATGGAATCGGCTATTGTAAAGCCAAATAAACTGGGCCTGATGCAAATTGAAGACTTCGATTTATCAGAAATCCGCCAATACATCGACTGGACATTCTTCTTTATCTCGTGGGACTTTAAAGGGAAATTTCCGCAACTGCTCGAAGATCCTGAAAAAGGAGAAGAAGCACGGAAACTTTATAACGAGGCCAACCAGATGATTGATGAGATAATTGCCGAAAAATCGCTGCGAGCAAATGCTATGGTTGGTTTGTATCCGGCCAATAGTCAGGGCGACGACGTCATTATTTATGATCCGGAAGACGACACCAAAGAGATTGCGCGTTACCACAGCTTACGCCAACAAAACCCGGCACCAAACAGCGAATACTGTTATGCGCTGGCCGATTACGTTGCTCCGGTAGCTTCGGGTGTTAAAGATTATGTGGGTGCTTTTGCTGCCACGGCTGGCATCAACATTGAGAAAAAACTGGAAGAATACAAAGCAAAGAACGACGATTACCAGGCAATTCTGTTAAAATATGTAGCCGATCGATTAGCCGAAGCATTCACCGAATTGTTACACATTAAAATTCGTCGTGAATGGTGGGCTTATGTTCCACAGGAAGAAATAAGTTTTGATGATTTGCTAGCCATGAAATACCGGGGAATTCGTCCGGCCATTGGCTACCCGGCCTGTCCCGAACATAGCGAAAAAGGCATGTTGTTCCAATTAATTCAGGCCGATAAAGCAGGCATTACGCTAACAGAAAACTTTGCTATGTATCCGAATGCTTCGGTGTCGGGATTGGTTTTTGCGCATCCCAAATCGCACTATTTTGGCGTGGGAAAAATTGGCCGCGACCAGGTGGAAGATTATGCCAAACGTAAAGGCTGGGATGTAGCCACGGCTGAGAAATGGCTGGGAACCTTATTGAATTATTAAACAAACTCAGAACACTACGAATGGCTCGAAGCTCTCACCATTTTTTTCTTTCGTGAAAATTCGTGACATTCGTAGTTTAACAACCATATGCAATAAATAGTGAAAGTAATAGACATCATTAATCAGCGGAAAAATACACTTTTTTCCATCGAGATAGTACCGCCATTGCGGGGAAACAATATTGAAGGCATTTACAAACGTATTGATCAGGTTATTGATTTTAAACCGGCGTTTATAAACATTACCTATCACAAAGATGAAGCCACTTACGCCCAGTTAAAGAACGGGAAAATTGTAAAGCGCACCATTTCAAAACGTCCGGGAACCGTAGCACTTACCGCATCGATAATGAATAAATATAAGGTTGAAGTGGTTCCTCACCTTACCTGTGGCGGTTTTACGCGCGACCAGGCCGAAAATGCGCTGATTGACTTTAACTTTTTGGGTATTGAAAACCTTCTGGTTTTGCAGGGCGATGCCGGACGCGGACAGGATGTTTTTATTCCCGAACCCGATGGTCACCGCTATGCTGTGCAACTACTTGAGCAGGTTGTAAATATGAACAAGGGAAAATACCTCGATGAAAACCTGGAACAGGGAAATCCATCGAATTTTTGTGTGGGTGTTGCCGGCTATCCTGAAAAACACTATGCAGCAGCCAGCATCGATTCCGACATTCAATACCTGAAGGCAAAAGTACTGGCCGGAGCCGATTACATTGTTACACAAATGTTTTTCGATAACAAATACTACTACGATTTTGTGGCCAGATGTCGGGCTGAAGGCATCAATGTCCCAATTATTCCCGGTTTAAAACCCATAGCTTTGATAAACCAGGTTGATGTGCTTCCAAAAATCTTCCATACCGATATTCCGGAAGCATTGACCAAAGAAATTCGTAAATGCCACGATAACAAAGAAGCATTGGAAATTGGAACTCGCTGGACCATTGAACAAGCCCGCGACCTGATGAAAAACGGAGCCCCCGTATTACATTTTTATACTCTGGGAGCAGGCAGCAGCATCCGGAAGATTGCCAAAGAGATTTTTTAGATTGGCCATTAGACTAACAAATTAAAGCCTGCTGATTTGTTGAAAGGAAAATTTTTAAGACGGGCATCTCCGGCTGTTGAAGCGTGTTTAGCCGTTATTATAAATAAAACAAAAAATAATTGAGCTTTAGAGAATAACGTATTGCTTTTGCATCTAAATTTGCCCCCTCAAATCAAAAGCTTTTTATCATGGCAAATCTATTTAAACCCAAGTTTTTCAGCTTGCTGAAAAAAGGGTTTACCAAAAAACAAGTGTCGCAGGATATGCTTTCCGGCGTGGTGGTTGGCATTGTGGCATTGCCCCTGGCTATTGCCTTTGCTGTAGCCTCGGGAGTTTCACCCGAAAAGGGGCTTATTACTGCTGTAATTGCCGGATTCCTGATTTCACTTTTAGGGGGCAGTCGCGTTCAAATTGGCGGACCTACCGGCGCTTTTATTGTAATTATTTACGCCATTGTTGAACAATACGGTATAAACGGATTGATGATTTCGACCGTAATGGCGGGTATAATTCTGATTGCTTTTGGTTTACTGCGCCTGGGTAATTTGCTGAAATTTTTCCCGCATCCGCTAATTGTTGGCTTTACCAGTGGAATTGCACTGGTGATTTTTTCGACCCAGATAAAAGATGCTTTTGGACTTCCGATTGAAAAGGTTCCCTCAGAATTTATCGAAAAATGGAACCTTTATTTCTCACACCTTTCCGAATTCAATCCCACAGCTTTAATAATTACTATAGTAACTATATTTATCACCATCTATTTTAAAAAGATAACACAGAAAATACCCGGTTCGTTTGTAGCTATCGTTCTGATTACGCTGGCTGTTCAGCTTTTCGATATTCCGGTAAGTACCATCGAAACATTTTTTGGTGAAATTCCCAATAAATTTTCACTTGAATGGCCGGCCATTGAATGGAATGAGTTGAGTGTTTATCTGGCTCCTGCTTTAACCATAGCCTTGTTGGGCGGAATTGAAAGTCTGTTGTCGGCAGTTGTTTCCGATGGTATGATTGGTGGAAACCACCGCTCAAATACGGAACTGATAGCCCAGGGAATTGCCAATATAGTTACTCCCTTTTTTGGAGGAATTCCCGCCACCGGAGCCATTGCCCGAACAGCTACCAATGTGAAAAACGGCGGACGTACACCCATTTCAGGAATGATGCACGCCGTTACCCTTTTATTAATCATGCTTTTTGTAGGCAAATGGGCCAAACTGATTCCCATGTCGGTATTGGCCGGGATTCTAATTGTAGTTGCCTACAACATGAGTGAATGGCGTTCGTTTCTAACCATACTTAAAGGTTCGGTTTTCGATATCATTGTATTACTCACCACCTTTTTATTAACCGTTTTGGTCGATTTGACCATTGCCATTGAAATTGGCGTTGTACTTTCGGCATTATTATTTATGAAACGCATGGCCGATTCGGGAACCAAAGGCTTGTTCTCTGTCGACAGTGATGTTATTAATGAATACACCGAGATTCCCAAAGAAATTGGCATTTACGAAATTAGTGGTCCGTTCTTCTTTGGCTCTGCCAAACACTACGGAGAACTGATACGCGAAACCGGATTTAAGAGTAAGATTTTAATTATTCGTATGCGTCACGTGCCCTTTATCGATGCCACAGGAGTTCATAATTTTAGAGGAACTTTGTGCTTATTGCTGGGAGCACACATAAAAATCTATCTTTCGGGTGTAAATCCCGAAGTTCGTAAAGAATTGGTTAAGGGAAATATTGCTCAAATGGTAGGTCCCGAACATATTTTCGATTCCTTTGATGATGCGGTAAAAGCAGCCAAAGCCAATTTGGCCGTAGAACCACATGTTACCCCGCATCACGAATGTGAATAAGAGATAATTTCTGCATATTAAACCCTGATTTACGCCAGATTAATTAAATTTGCGCCGTGAAACATTTTATACTAATAGGGTTTTCTTTACTGATACTATTGTTCAATCCGGTTTTTGGCCAAAAAAGCTACGACAAATACAATCGCTATTTTAGAAAAGATCAGTTGTCGCTTACCTTAACCGGCACACAATGGCTGGCTGCCGATGCCGTTCCCCGGCCTTCTGTTTTTTCGCGTGGTGTTAATTTGCAAATGATGTATCCGATACTGGGAAACCGCTCGAATGTAGCGCTGGCTTTAGGTTTCGGCTATGCTGTACAAAATTATTACCTCGACCATTTTTTACATACCAACACCGATGATGCATGGTTTACACAAATTCCTGAAGACTTATCATACAGCAAATACAAGCTCACCACCAATTACCTGACCTTGCCCTTTGAACTGCGAATCAGAACCAATCCCGATCCACAATACCGGCGGAGTTTTAAAATATATCCCGGATTTCGTGCCGGATTCCTGATAAATGTACACACCAAATACGTGGGCGAAAGTCCGGATACCGGAGAAGACATTAAGGTTAAAGAATACCATATTAAGCAAATAAGTCCTTTTAGTTACGGGCCGACAATTCGCATTGGCTACGGAAAACTGATGCTACACGGCTATTATTCCCTGACCAATCTTTTCGATGCTGTTAGCCTGAATCCTGTTAATGCTTACGAAGTGGGGCTTTCGATAGTATTATTCTGATTGAACAAAGCGTAAGTTACGCTGCATTCCCATAAATTTAGCGCGTTTTAATGCCGATTTTTTAAACAAGCGTTTAAACGAATCCTCGTCCATGGTGTTCCAGGCATCCTTATCGAGTAAATAAAAATCGTCGGAAGGTTTAAACTCGGGTATTGCTGTAATTAAAGGTTTTTTATTCCAGGGACAAACATCCTGACAAATGTCGCAGCCAAAAATACGATCCCTGAATTTTCCCTTCAAATCTTCGTCAATTTGGTCGGCTTTATTTTCGATGGTTTGATACGAAATACAGCGCCTGCTGTCGATAACTCCGGGTTGAACAATGGCCTGCGTGGGACAGGCATCGATACACAAGGTACAACTTCCGCAAAAATTCGAGGCATAAGGTTCATCGTAGTCCAACTCAATAGTAACCAGCAATTCGCTGATAAAAACAAATGAACCGATTTCTTTATTTATCAGGCAACTGTTTTTCCCGAGCCAGCCCAAACCTGCTTTTACAGCCCACAGTTTATCGGAAACCGGAGCTGAATCGACAAAAATACGCCCTTCCAAATCGGGAGCCAGCATTTCAATATACTTCCAGAGTTCTTTCATCCGGTCTTTTAACACAAAATGATAATCGGTTCCGTAAGCATATTTGGCAATTTGAGGATGTGCAGCATTTTGCACTTGCTCAGGATAATAAGAAGTAATAAGTGATATGACCGATTTCACGCCGGGCACCAACTCGGTGGGATCGCTGCGTTTTTCCTGATTACGTGCCATGTAATCCATTTCAGCGTGATAACCTTTGGCCAACCAGTTTTTTAAGGCATCAGCAAAACCATTCAGCTTTTCAGCTTTAGCAATACCCACCCCATTAAAACCAAGCTCCAGCGCTTTTTCCTTTATTTTTTGGGTGATATCGGTTTTTGTCAGACTCAAATCATTTCCTATTTAAAACAAACGCCCCTGATTACCAGATGGAATTTTTCCGAGATGCAGGTAGGCCTTTTCGGTAGCTTCGCGGCCACGTGGTGTACGTTTTATAAAACCTTCCATAATCAGAAAAGGTTCGTACACTTCTTCGAGCGTTCCACTGTCCTCGCCTACTGCGGTAGCAATGGTAGTTAGCCCAACCGGTCCGCCTTTAAACTTATCGATAATGGTCGATAAAATTTTATTATCCATTTGGTCCAGTCCGTAGGTATCAATATTTAAAGCCTCGAGCGAATACCTGGCAATACTTAAATCAATCTGTCCGTCGCCTTTAACCTGAGCAAAATCGCGAACGCGGCGAAGCAGTGCATTCGAAATACGTGGTGTTCCCCGGCTCCGCGACGAAATTTCGTGAGCCGCATCGTCAGTAATGGGAACTTTTAAGATACTTGCCGAACGTTTAATAATTTTCTTCAGCGTTTCAGCATCGTAATATTCCAGGTGTGAATTAATTCCAAAGCGTGCCCGCAAAGGACTGGTAAGCAAGCCCGACCGGGTAGTTGCACCAATTAAAGTAAAGGGATTTAATGATAATTGTACCGAACGCGCACTGGGTCCTTTATCAATCATAATGTCGATGCGAAAATCTTCCATGGCTGAATACAGGTACTCTTCGACCACCGGATTCAAGCGATGAATTTCGTCGATAAACAGTACATCGTTCTCTTCCAGGTTGGTTAATAAACCGGCTAAATCGCCTGGCTTATCGAGTACGGGACCCGAAGTTAGTTTAAAACCCACGCCCAGTTCGTTGGCAATAATATTCGACAAAGTTGTTTTTCCCAATCCGGGAGGACCGTGCAAAAGCACATGGTCGAGGGCTTCGAGTCGCATTTTGGCTGCTGCCACAAACACTTTCAGGTTTTCAACAATTTTCTCCTGCCCGCTAAAATCGTTAAATGTTAGTGGGCGGAGCTTTTGTTCAAACTCTTTGTCGCTTGGGAACTCAGCATCTTCGCGTATGTTAAAATTATCTGTCATAAAAAATCCCGATATCTATCGGGAAACAATATTACAAAAAAATAGGGGTTTTATCTGTTTAAAATTTGTGATCGTATTTTATCGAAGCACCCTTTTCAAGAATGGTATTATGTACCTAAATAAACATACGCAATCCAGGTCAGTTTTTAATTCTGCTTTGGCTTCAATAATTTATCATCCATAGGAGCTTCTTTTCGTTCTTCTTCGAATTTTTCTTCCTGTTTGGCCAGGGTCTCCGAAACTTCTTCGTAAATTTTCTCAAGAATCCGGGGCTTTTTGGCATAATGCTTAAACGAATTATCGATTTGCTTTTGGGTTACACCATGCTTAGCAAAAATAGCCTGATAATACATTTCTATCTCGGTGGTGTCTTTACTTACGTTTAAGCCGGCAACGGCAAGTGTTGCATCGGCCATGTGCAAATCGGCAATAACCAATACAAATTCGTCGCGTCCAATTATTTTTTCATCCGGATTTTTTGAATTACAAGCAGCTAAAGCCAATGCAAACAAAAAAAACCAGGCACTTATTCTTAAAAAACGCATTAATTATTCTTAATTAAATGGTATGGATAAATCTCTTAACGAATTTTTCTTCTCGATTTTGATTTGCGAATATCGTTAAACTTAACACCAATCATAATCTCATGCGACCCGTAAGTTGTTTTTGCCAACGTCGATAAACCAATGTCGTAGGAATATCCAATATTTATCATGTCGTTGTAATTGTAACCCAGGAACACAATAATGGACTCCATGTTTTTAAAATTATAACGCACTCCCAGTCCGCCCCAAACCATTTTTTGGTAGATGGTGCGAATGTTAATATCGGTTATAAAATCGAAATTGGGCGATGCTTTCATTAGTACCGAAGGTTCCAAATCAAAATTCCGGTCAATATTGTATTTATATCCTCCCTGAATATTGAAGTAGGGTTTTAAGCGGGCATCGGCTGTATTGTAACCTTCGTCGTATTCGCTTAAGAGCGACATGTTATTGAAAAAAATGTGGCTCATACTTACCCCAAAAAAATACTGCGAGGTGTAGAGATACACACCTAGCGTTCCATCAGGGATAAACTTATTGGGTGTGGCATCTAAAAACACCGGATCTTCGGGTGAGATGGCAGCCATATCAATTTTTTGCTGAACTACACCGGCCAATAATCCCATCGATAATCGGATGTCGCCCGAAATTTGAATGTTGTAGGCATAAGAACCGTACATTCCCAGGTAGGAAATTGGCCCGACAATGTCGTTAAAAATGTAACCTCCATAACCCATCGGCATGGTTTTGTGCGGACCATAAGCTCCCAGCATGTAGGTTTGCGGCCCATCGTTTAAGCCGGCATACTGTAAACGGTAATTGGAACGAATTTGCCAATAATCGTTGGTACCGCCAATGGCCGGATTTATGGCATAATCGTTAAACATGTATTGCGAAAACTGAAACATGGGTTGCGCGTGCCCCACTTGCGCAGCAAGCAGGAGCACCCATGCTATTCCGATGTATTTTTTCATTGTACGCTTCATATTATCTCAATATTGTTACAGGTCCGGTTAATGTTTTGTTAACTCCCTGATTATTTCCATAAGTTATTACATAATAATAAGTGCCCGACGGAACCGGATTTCCTTTGGCATTGGTTCCATCCCACTTATTATCACCATCGTAGGCTCCGCTGTGCTCCCAAATTAATCCGCCCCAGCGGTTAAAAATCTGAACTTCCACTTCAGCCCATCCATTGATGCCCGAAATATCCCAGGTATCAAAATTGCCATCCCCATTGGGCGTAAATCCACTTGAAGCTTCAACGCTCGACAATACTTTTAAATTTAAGGTGTCGGAAACCAAACAAACCTGGTTCGAATAGGATGGGTTAAAGATTTTTATGGTATCGTAAACCGTAATTATTCCCGATTCACCAGCAATAAGTGTTGGCGCAATGGTATCGGGAGGAGCCGGAAGCCAAATGGCACTGGCAAAGTCTGAGGTCCAGGTATAACTGTGCGTGGTGGTAAAATCTTCATCTTTAACATAGCTTACCTCCGGACTATTTGCAAATAACTTCACTTCGCTGCCGGCAGCAACTACCGTATCTCCATCAATATCTGCAACCAAGGGTTCAATTTCATAGCGGCCTATGAAAATTGAATCCGCAAAACTACAATCATCATAATGGATTCTCGGAATTAAAGTGGCTGATTCGCTTCCTGCAAAGAATAGCGTATCCCCTTTATAGTAAGGTAAAATATCCTCGTAACTATCCCAAATAATGGAATCAGGCAGTTGACCCGGGTTTTCTACCAAGGATGAGATAGTGTATAATCTCAATTGCTCACCCGGACAGTAAAAGTTGGAATCTAAATAGACTACAGGTTTATCATTAACCATTTGCTCCACAATAGTAGTGCTGATAATATTGTTTTTTGCAGGCATGTTGTATTCAAATACATCTTCACAGACTAAGTCATTATTAAACTGTGTACGCACTCTTACACTGCGTTTTCCCGGATTGACATCATTAAATTCATTACTACCTTGTGGAGAACCACCATCCATAATAAATTGTATCCAATCAAAACTCAAGGTATCTATAATTTGTTTAAAATAACCTGCATCTATATTTATTCTCAATTCACCTCCGTCGTTATTCTCACTTCGCTGGTTACATTGTGCTGAATCAATCAATGTGAAATTTGGTATTATTTGTGGTGAACGAGATAGAAATGCAAACGGTTTATCATCACTCCAACAATTCGAGCCATCATTTACTCTTAAGTAGTAATTATTAACACACATTTGTGTAAACACAGGATTACTGCCAGATGAAATAACGCTTGTTTTTAATGAGTCTAATACCCAATAGGTAAGGTTTGAACCTGAACCTCCAGTTAAATTCCCAAACGAAAAAGCGCCATTGCATTCAGAATAACAATCATTTAAATCAACATCTGTAATTTCAAAGGTTAGTTTATCATATTGTTCAATTTCTACACTATCTATTCTTAAACAAGTATTTTGATCTTCTACATGCACAATATAGCTTCCAGCTGAAACACCAGTTAGATTACTTTCTTTTGATAAAGTATCATTGGCACTTACAATAAACCAACTATAATTATAAGAAGGAACCCCATCATGGGTTATTTCAACATTTGCTGAACCATTACTTTCTCCATAACACATAGTTGATAATGAAGATGCTTCGATAGTAAATAAAGAGTTATCAGACATGTGCAATAAAGTATCCACCACACAAGAATTACTATCAGTAACCCGCAACAAATAATCATCAATCCCTAGATTTGAAACTGAAAGACCCAAGGTATCATCCACCCAAGAAGGATGTATCCAATGATATTCGAATGGTGGTGTCCCGCCTAAGGAATCAATAATTGTAAATGAACCTGTAGGTGCATTACAATCTGTTTCAACTGTGTTTATGGTGACCACAAATGGCAAGGGTTCAGTAATAACTATTGAATCCTCAATACTTTCAAAAATTCCTAAATCGGTAATAGTTAAATAATATTTACCAGCAACCAGATTTGCTATTCTATTTGTTGTGGAGTCTTCATCCCAGGTTTGGTATTGCCAATTATAACTATAGCTTCCTGAACCTCCTTGTGCATTAATCTCAATAACACCAGTGTTTGCTCCATGGCACAATACATTTTGTAATTCAAGGGTGTCATAACGTAATGTATCACGCGAAATATAGATACTTGTATCAATTACACAAGTTGTTAAGTCGGATTTCAGATTCTTGGCAGAAATAAAGTACCAACCATCACATAAACCATCTCTGAATGATTTTTCTCCAATCGTTCTAATCGTATCTGAAGAAGGCAATAATGGTGTCATGGCATCATCGAACCACTCAATAATATATTTATCTGTTTGTGATACATCACCACCACTAGGTAATATATTAATGTTACCTAAACAGAATTCATCAGACTGCGTAATATTATTTGTGGTAGCAATCTGTAATTTAAATAAATCCTGATTAGTAATTTCAATACTCTTAACAGCCTTACAACCATTAGCATCACTAACAAATACCTGTTGTGTTCCAATACATAAGTTAGCAGCTATTAAGGTCGTTTCGCCATTTGCCCAAGATATATTATAGTTAGGTGTTCCTCCCGATATGGCAGAAACTTCAGCAGATGCATCACAAGCATCTTTACAAAGAATATGATTATTAATACTCACAGTGAATTCTATTCCACTTACGTCTTTCATCTCAAAAGTATCGCTAACCATGCAACCTAAAGCATCGCTAACTTCCAATACAAACACATCGACCCAAAGGGCTGAAAGGGTATTGGTTCCCTGGCCGGATAAAGCCGTTGCCGGATTCGAAAGTTGTTTCCATTGGTAAGTATAAGGAGCTACACCACCCGTTACTGTAGCTGTTGCAATACCTGTAGAATCGGCACACTGGGTTTCGTTTATTGAAATGCTTATTGAAAGTGGGTTCACGGGCACAATAATTTCAATACTATCTTCATAAAGACAATTGTTGGCATCAACCACTGTAAGGTAATACATGTCGGCAGTCACATTTTCCAACGCCGACGTCTGGCCCAGGTTGTCGCCTGCACTGTTTTCCCATAAATAGGTATAAGGAGCTACACCGCCACTAATCTCAGCATTAAAACTGGCTTCTGTATCGCCATGACAAATAATGGGTTGTGTAAATACAAAGGTGTTGTCCAATGCATCCGGTTCGGTAATCACAAAAGCGGTATCGCGACGGCAAAGTTCATCGTCGGTAACTACCAAACGGTAAGTTCCGGCGCTAACATCGTTTAGCAACGAATCAGCGTCACCTGTATCCCATAGATAGTTGTATGGTTCGGTACCGTTATTGGCACTTACCAGAATGGCTCCGTTGGTGCCTCCATTACAGTTTACCATAGCCATAGAATCGACAATAATTGTCATGTTTGAGATGTCGAGCAGGTTCATGGAGTCGCGGAACTCGCAACCATTGGCATCGGTAACTATTGCCACATAAGATGCTACCCATAACTTGCTGATGTTTTCGGTATTTAGAGAGTCGGGAGCCGGGTACAAAGCCCAGTCGGGCGATGCCCATGAAACGGTATAAGTTCCGGCACCGGTTCCTCCGGCAAGATTAGCCACATTCATGGTTCCAACACTGTTGCCACAGGTGGTGCGGGTAAATTCAAAATCGAAAGTTACCGCATCCGGATCGACCAGAGTAACTGTGGCAGTAGTTTCGCAACCATTAAAATCGGTGAGGATAACTTCATAAGCTCCCGCCATCAGGTTCGATGCTGTTGCTGTGGTTTGGCCATCGCTCCAAAGATAGGTATAAGGAGCCACGCCACCTTGAGGAACTACCATGGCTTCTCCGTTTGCCGCTCCAAAACATAGCGGTTGATTTACTATGGTTACAGAAGCTGATAAAAATGCCGGTTCAGTAATTTCTACCTCAGCTACCCGCGAACATAGGTTTGCATCGGTTACAGTAACCCGGTAGGTTCCTGCAACTAAATCGGTAATATCTTCGGTTGTTGCATTATTGCTCCAATTGTAATCGACGGGTTCAACAGCATCGGTAACACTAATGCTAATTTCACCACTTGCATCACCGGCACAAAGTACATCCACCACATTATCAATAGTAATAATCATATCGGAATCGTCGATTACCGTAACCGACTCGAACAGTTCACAACCATTAAAATCGGTAACCGTAACGTTATATATTCCCGACGGTAAGTCTTCAACCAGTGCTGAGGTTGCATTTGAGGCATCGTTCCACAAATAGGTGTAAGGCGCTGTGCCTCCGGCAGGAGTAATTGACACGGTACCGGTTGCTACTCCACATGAAGTATTTGTTGATGCAGTAGTTGCAGTTAATTCTGTAGGTTGATTTATAAAGATACTATCAAGAACTGAGCAAAGATTTGCATCTATGATTTCAATATATATTTTTCCGAAAGGCAGGTTATTAGCCGTTGAAGCCCGGCTTAAAGTGTCGTTTGTTGTGGTAAACCAGGCATAAGCATACGCTCCGGCTCCTCCAATTCCAATAGCTTCAGCAGTTCCTGTACTGTCGCCAAAACAAAGTACATCGGTTTGCGAAACGATATTGACTTTAAGCGAATCGGGTTGTGGAATTTTAAAGAAATCGGAAGTACTGCATGACGTGTTCACATCGGTAACTGTAACATAATAGGTACTATCGCCACAAACATTTGACAGCGAAATATTGGTTCCGCTTAGTCCGGCACCACTCCAGTTGAACGTATAATCACCGGTTCCTCCGATAAAGTCGACCTGAACTTCTGCATCGCAACTTCCGGCACAGCTTACATTGCTTACCATAGTAAATCCGGTAATTTCCATATCGCCGTTATCCATCATGGTAATGGTGGTGTCGAGGATACAACCCAACGAATCCTGAATTAATACGTTGTAACTACCCACACCAAGGCCGATAGCTATGTTTCCGCTAAGTAAACCATCGTGTGCCCAGGTGTAGGTGTAAGCATCTCCCACCGTGTATGGGGTTCCTCCATTGGGTGTAAGTGTTATGGTTCCGGTTGAAGTATTACAACCTGTGGGATCCACAACATAAGTAAGATCAACTGCAGAAGTTGGTTCGCTTAGGGTAATGCTTCGAATGGTAGCACATAAATTCTGGTCAGTAACAGTTACTGTATAGGTTCCAGCGGTTAACACGTTAACCTGAGCTGTAGTAGAGTTATTGGCATCGTCCCAAAGGTAATTGTAAGGAGGCACACCATTCGATGGGGTAACCTTTACCATTCCGCTTGTACCACCAAAACAGGCAATATTTGTTGAGTCAACGGCTAATTCAATTGGGTCGGGCTCCAGAACTTCAACCAGAGCAACCGCTTTACAACCATTGGCATCGGTTACGGTAACGGTATGGTCGCCGCCACATAAGTCAACTTCAGTACCAGTATCACCGGTGCTCCATTCATAGCTGGCATAAGGAGGAGTACCTCCAATAACAGAAACAATAGCCCGGGCATCACAAGCTCCGTTACATGTGGTTCTTAAGCCCATGGGGACATAATAAATGGTAGAATCTTTATCGACAATCGGAGAAGCCGGACTTAAAACTTTTGAGTCGTAAAAAATGGTTTGCATAATACCCTGAACGTTCAAATCGGTAAATGATATCATTGCCCGGCTAAGGGTTCCGGTTTTTCCTGTTGTACGATCCTTTATCATCAATGACCAGCCTCCCTGTGCCGGATCCATCGTATATAAATTACTCCAATCTTCGGCGGCATCAAAACTTCCACTTATAACCGGAGCTGTATTGTAGGAACAGAAATCCAGATTTGTAGCACTGGCTGTTGAAAATGCCAGGCTGTCGAACTGCTGATCTATTGGAAAAATACAAGCCGATCCATCCAGGTTATGTTGGTAAAGTCGAATTTTGGTTGTTCCATCGGGAGCTACTAAATAAAAACCTAATTGTCCAATATTTTCGTGTTCACCCCAGAAAGCAACATTTATTTGTGTACTGGCTCCAATTAAATAAGGTGATACAGAACCAATAGAAACTACCATCTCAGGAGAAATATTTACCCGAATGGTATCCGTAACATCCGAACAATATAAACTGGAGGCGATTAGTACCAAATCGACATAACCCTGAACTTTATCTGCTGCTGAAAATGTATAGGTAGGATTTAAGTCGGTGGCAACATCAAATCCTGTAATATCACCTGTTGTCAGGTTTTTCCAGGAGATTGAGGTATAGTTGAATGCTGTTGCATCAATCAATTCATAGTCAATGGCATCGTAACAAACAGTATTGTCAACTCCTGCATTAACTGAAGGAGATTCATGAAAATCAATTGTTACCGTAGCACTGCTGCTGCATGTAACCAGTGTTCCGTTGCTTGATTCCAACTGAAGGGTATAGGTACCAAAACCGGTAACATCTATTTGAGGATTTACCACGGTATTACTCGGTGTAAAGCTTACATTGGCTGCATTTCCAACTACTACACTCCAAACATGTGAAGCTCCGGTACTACTGGCATCAGCTATGGTGTAAGTGGTTCCGCAAACATCAGCATCAGCACCGGCATTCACCACCGGATTGGCTATTACTTCCAAATCCATGCTATTGGTAGCAGGCGGACAGGTTGCTGAAGATTGAGAAGACTGCAACTGCAAGGTATAAGTACCAACTCCGGCTGTCGGAGTAAACGTTGGGTTTAATACAGTGTTGTTTGGGCTAAAGGTTCCCGTACCTCCTGCTGTGATAGTCCATAAATAAGTGTCGGCATTAGTTGCACCAGCTCCGGATAAATCGTAGGTATCCCCGTCGCAAACTTCAGCATCACTTCCTGCATCTGCCGTTGGATTATCGACAAAATTAAGATCGACTGTTGCACTGCTGCTGCATGAAACTGAAGTTCCATTGCTTGATTCTAATTGTAAAGTATACGTTCCAAAAGCAGTAACATCAATTTGCGGATTTACAACCGTATTGTTTGGGGTAAAAGTGACATTGGCTGCATTCCCTGTAACTACAGTCCATAAATGCGTAGTTCCATCGCTACTGGCATCGGCAATGGTATAAGTTGTTCCACAAATATCTGCATCAGTTCCAGCATCTACTACCGGAAGAGGGATTACATCGAGATTCATGCTGTTGGTTACCGGCGGGCAGGTTCCTGCCGATTGTGAGGCTCTCAATTGAAGGGTATAAGTCCCTACACCTCCGGTTGGAGTGAATATAGGATTTAAAG
The DNA here is from genome assembly GCA_050179685.1 of Salinivirgaceae bacterium. GTDB lineage: Bacteria > Bacteroidota > Bacteroidia > Bacteroidales > SZUA-534 > GWE2-40-63. Next base: position 55,980 of record JBFXEW010000006.1, on the reverse strand, counting down.
CGGTATTACTTGGGCTAAAGGTTCCTGTACCTCCTGCTGTAATAGTCCATAAGTAAGTATCGGCATTGGTTGCACCAGCTCCGGATAAATCATAGGTATCTCCGTCGCAAACCTCAGCGTCGCTTCCGGCATCAGCCGTCGGATTATCAACAAAAGTAAGATCGATTGTTGCACTACTGCTGCACGATACCAAGGTTCCGTTTGTCGATTCTAACTGCAGCGTATATGTTCCAAATGCAGTAACATCAATTTGTGGATTTACTACCGTATTATTTGGCGTGAAGCTTACATTAGCAGCGTTTCCGGCCACTACAGTCCATACATGCGTAGCTCCATCACTACTTGCATCGGCAATGGTGTAAGTATTGCCGCAGGTGGTCATATCATTTCCGGCATCAACAACCGGAATGGCCAGAACGCTTAAATCCATTGAGTTTGTAGCCGGTGGACAAGTGCCTGAAGATTGTGAGGTCTGTAGTTGTAGAGTATAAGTTCCGACACCTCCGGTTGGAGTAAACGTTGGATTTAAAACTGAATTACTTGGACTAAAAGTTCCTGTGCCGCCTGCTGTAATGGTCCATAAATAAGTGTCGGCGTTGGTAGCACTTGCTTCGGTCAAAGCAAAAGTGCTTCCATCGCAAACTTCAGCGTCAGTTCCGGCATCAGCCGTTGGATTATCGACAAAAGTAAGATCGACTGTTGCACTATTGCTGCATGATACCAATGTTCCGTTAGTCGATTCTAACTGAAGCGTATAAGTTCCAAAAGCGCTAACATCAATTTGTGGGTTTACTACCGTATTGTTTGGCGTAAAGCTTACATTAGCAGCATTTCCTGCCACAACAGTCCATAAATGCGTAGTTCCATCGCTACTAGCGTCGGCTATGGTATACGAACTGCCACAAATCTCTGAATCGGTTCCTGCATTCACCACCGGATTGGGTATTACATCCAAATCCATGCTATGGGTTGCCGGGGGACAAGCGCCTGAAGATTGAGATACTTGTAATTGCAAGGTATAAGTTCCCACACCTCCGGTTGGAGTAAATGTAGGATTTAAAGCGGTATTACTTGGACTAAAGGTTCCGGTACCGCCTGCCGTAATGGTCCATAAATAAGTATCTGCATTGGTAGCACTGGCTCCGTTTAAATCGAATGAATCGCCGTCGCAAACTTCAGCGTCAGTTCCTGCATCAGCCGTTGGAGCAGGAACAGATGCCACACTGATGGTAGAGTTATGCTCTTCGATACAAGCGTTTCCATCAATTATCCAAAGATAATAAGTTCCGGCAGCAAGTCCGGTAATAACATTTCCATCGGTAAAATCACCGGGAACCGGATTATAGGCTCCATTGGTTGAAGCAAAATAACCATAGCCGGTAGTAGGATACATTCCCATATCAGGAGTTCCCCCCGTGGTAGTTCCCACATCAATAACTCCGGTGGCGCCTGAAGCACAAGAAGCTGTAGTTATAATTCCCGATACTACAATTTGATCCGGACCTGTGGTATAATCATCAAGTTCGGGGAACGATGGGTAATACTCAAAGTAATTGGATGCCTGACAGCCGTTTGCATCATTGGCGTAAACTATATAATAACCTTCGCCCAAATCGGCATTGGTAATCTGCCCGGTAAAAAATATCACCCCCTCATTGGTGGTGTTGTTTTCCCATTCATAAGATACTATAGGATTGGTTCCACCGGTAGCATCGGCACGTAATTGTAAATCGTCACCTCCAAAACAGCTTACATCGTTCTCAACATTTATAGCAACGCTAAAAGCCGGAGGATAGCCAATGATTTTATCACCAGCGGTAACAAAATCCTGATTATAGCCGGTTTCACTTACCTGTACCAGATAAGTTCCGACGGGAAGCGTAAAATCAATGTTATTCCCAAAAGCCCGACCTTTTTCCAAACCATCGCCTTGACTTAAAACGGTAATGTAATAATCCCCTGCCGGAGCTACCTGAACATTTAAGGTTCCTTTTTCTTTTGGATCGCCAGCAACCGGATCGGTGCCCGGTGAGCATAAGGCATCGGTAATGGTAACGGTTATTGTACCAACAGCTTTACTGGCACTGGCTCCTACTAGATTGTAACTATAATTTCCAGGAGTAAAATCTTTTTTAATGTTGGGTACATAAATTCTTGAGTTTGCAGTAAGCAGTTCCAGATTGTTTTGGTTGGACATGTCCCAATCCCTTACATTAACTTCGGTGTTTTCGAGGTTAATTTTTGATGCACTGTTTCCTTCTTTTACTATTGAGCTACTGGATATTTGAAAGCCGTTCGCATTTATATCGCCTTGTTTAACAATTATTTCTTTGCGGGTATTAATGCTCTCATTGAAATTAAAAACTCCTGAACCATCAAAAACCAAATTGCTGTTTAGCTTATTGGCCATCTGTATTGTTATGGTTTGTTGTGAATTAAAAGCTATATTCCCTTTATATTTTGATAAATCGGCATTGGGATTTACCGATACAGAACCTGAAATAGTAACCGGTGCTTTACCTTTTAAAACAAGTTTTGCGGTGTTGATATTCAGGTGATTGGTATATGCCTCCTGCTTTATTGTAACTTGTATTTGATTGCCGATAACTGAATTATCGTCAAAAAATACCGGATTTTCTGCAGTTGGAACACTGGCTCCGGCCTCTCCACCACTGGTGGTTGACCAGTGCGATGTGTCGTGCCAGCTACCAGACCCATTTACCCAATAACGAGCTTCTTGTGCATCTAACCGGGTAAAAAATATACTTAACAGGATAATTAAAAGTATCGGCTTCCTCATAACAATAATTATTGAATATTCAAAAAGTGTCGTGTTATCTTAAAAAAGAAATTATCATATTTTATCAACATGCCATACAAATATAACATAAAAACCGTACGCCCTGCGCTGCTTTTGATAATTCGCCTGATATGTTGGTTAAATGTCTGCATTTATAGATTAAACATTTATTTTATCAAAACATACCCATTCATACGCAAGTTTTCCATAAGTGTTTTGAAAATAAAATATTTAGATCGCTCAATTGGTTGATTTAACGTGATTTTTTTCGAACGCTAAGTTGATATAATTTTTTCTATTATCAAAATTACCGATGCTACTTTGTTGGCCTGATACGACGCATGAGTTCCGACGAAAACAAAAAATCATCGAGTTCGGGGTTGCCTGAATCGAGCAAATCGGTACGTGAACCATGCCACCACGAATGCCCTTCAAAAATAAATACCACACTGTCGGCACCTGCCAGTACCGAGTTCATATCGTGAGTATTAACCACCGTAGTAATACCATACTCCAAGGTAATTTCCTGAATCAATTTATCGATAACTATGGCTGTCTGCGGGTCGAGCCCGGAATTGGGTTCGTCGCAAAAAAGGTATTTGGGGTTTAATGCAATAGCCCGCGCAATAGCCGCACGTTTCTGCATTCCACCACTTAATTCCGAAGGAAATTGTTTATTAACTCCGGTAAGATTAACGCGTTCAAGGCAAAAGTTAGCCCGTTGCAGTTTTTCTGCCTTCGATAAATTGGTGAACATGTCGAGCGGATAAATTACATTCTCTTCGATGGTTGAACTGTCGAACAAAGCACCTCCCTGAAAAAGCATTCCCACCTCCTTACGTATAGCAATCTTTTCTTTGGTTCGCATTTTGGTAAAATCGCGTCCGTCGAAATTAATGGAACCCGAATCAATTTTATGCAAACCAACCAGCGATTTTAGCAATACGGTTTTTCCTGATCCACTCTTTCCAATAACCATGTTTACTTTTCCTGGATGAAACTGGGCTTCAACATTCTTTAATACCTGAACCTCATTAAAGGTTTTATTTACCCCTTCAACTACAATCATGACAACAAGAGTTGGGTTAAAATTAAATCGAAAGTAAGAATTAAAACAATGCTATAAACCACGGCACGCGTGCTGGCCCGCCCAACTTCCAAAGCTCCACCGCTAACATAATATCCCTGATATGATGATATGGAAACGATCAGAAAAGCATAAAAAAGCGATTTTATGATGGAATAAGTTATATAATAGGGGATAAAGTATAGCTGGATTCCTGTAATGTAATCCTGTGGCGAAATGACACCCACAAAAACTGCCGACAACCAGCCCCCGGCAATTCCAACAAACATGCTAATAATTACCAAAAAAGGAATAAAAAACATGAAAGCAAAAATTTTTGGAGAAACCAGAAATGAAGCCGGATTGATTCCCATAATTTCCAAGGCATCAATCTGTTCCGAAACCCGCATGGTACCAATCTCAGAAGCAATGTTTGAACCCACTTTTCCTGCCAGTACCAACGATATAATGGTTGACGAAAACTCGAGCAACATGGTATCGCGGGTGGTTAGGCTTATCACATAATCGGGTACCAACGGGCTTGTAATATTGTATGCCATCTGAATGGTTATGGCTGCTCCAATAAATAAAGAAACAAGGATTATTATTCCTGTGGAACTTAATCCAAGACTTTGAACTTCTCTGAAAAATTGCCTGAACCAGATTTTATGTTTTTCAGGTTTTGAAAAAACTTGATACATAAAAACAAAGTACCGGCCTATATGAAACATGGTTCTCATTAGTCATTATTTTATGTTATGCAAAGTATTAAAAACCTTAGCAATTATCAAAAAAAGAAACCCTAAATAAAATGCTTATATTAGCGGCTCCATTAGAAGCAAAAAAATTGGAAAAACCCAAAACATTCAAACTATTATATCATGAATACAAATAATTTTTGTGTTATTATGGCCGGAGGTGCTGGTACAAGGTTTTGGCCCATCAGCCGGTCGTCGCTTCCAAAACAGTTTATTGATATTCTTGGAACCGGAAAAACCTTATTACAACAAACTTTCGACCGATTTCTGAAGATTTGTCCACGGGAGAATATCTATATTGTAACCAGCGCCGAATATCAGCAAATTACTTTAGAGCAGTTGCCTCAAATTAATGCTTCGCAAGTGCTGTTGGAACCCGCACGAAGAAATACTGCTCCTTGTATTGCTTATGCAAATTTCCGAATCCAGAACGTTAATCCCAATGCCAGAATTGTTGTGGCTCCATCGGATCATTTAATAATGAATGAAACCGCTTTTATTGAAACGCTTCAAAAAGGTTTTGATTATGTTAGCAACAACGACGCCCTGTTAACATTGGGAATTGAACCCACCCGACCCGACACCGGTTACGGATACATTCAAATTAACAAAGACAAAAAATCGGAAATAGGGTCCGATATTAAAAAGGTAAAAACCTTTACCGAAAAACCTGATCTTGAATTGGCGAAATTCTTTGTCGAAAGCGGAGAGTTTTTCTGGAACAGCGGAATATTCCTTTGGTCGCTCAAATCAATTCAGGATTCTTTTTCAAAATACCTCGAAGATGTTTACAATGCCTTTAACGAAAAAGCAGATGTTTTTGGAACGCAGGAGGAGGTAAAGGCTATCGAAGAAATCTACCCGTCATGCAGAAATATTTCCATCGATTATGGAATTATGGAAAAAGCTTCGAATGTATTTGTATTGGGTGCCAGTTTTGGCTGGTCCGATTTGGGAACCTGGACCTCGCTTTTCGATCATGCCGAGAAGAATGATGAAAACAATGCGCTGAACGGAAATCATATTTTAACTTACAATACCACAAACTCAATTATCAAATCGACAGAAGGAAAACTAATGGTGGTTCAAGGGTTAACCGATTATATTGTGATTGATACTCCGGATGCCCTGCTTATTTGCAATAAAAAAGACGAACAGCAAATACGGCTTTTTGTTAACGATATAAAAGTTAAAAAAGGAGAAAAATTCATATAAAAAAAGCCTCTTTAAGAGGCTTTTTTTATATCGTTTTTAGTAGTTCCATAAATCCTGTTCGTAATCAGTAATACGCTTTTTAATTCGTTCCGCTTCGAGCAGGCTTTGCAAACCCAGCGTATATTCGCTGATTCCCCGGTCGTCGTGCACGTTCGATTCGCGAACTATAAAGCTGTTAAATTTTCTTTTGAAAAATATGTCGTCGAAAGTTCTGCGTTCCGCATCGTTAAACTGATTGAATACTTCGTGATTGGCAAAAATTCTGCGGGCTTCGGGGAAATAAATCCAAAACACCTGCTGAATTCTTATGGTGGCATCTTCGTCAACATCACCCGATTGGTTTTCAACAGTATACCAGCGAACAGGACATAATCCTATAATCCGGGCATCCATAATGGAATGTTGGCGGTCGAAGAACCAGTCTTCCTTTACAATAAATTGCTTTACTTCGGAAGTGTTTTTCTCTTCAGTAATGGTTTTTGAAACTTCATTTCCATTCTCGTCGGTAAACGTAATGGTTTTTGGAACAGCCCCAAAAGCAACATCTATCTGGCTTCGTGTAATGGGCTGGGTAAAGCGGTCGTCATCAGTGGCGTAAGGTGTAATCCCTTCGTTATTGATACCCCAAATCATTAAATCGATAAGGCTCATCCGGTCACCAATCTGAGTAGTTGGATAATACAAAGGATGATTAATTTTCTCACGAAGATCGATTACCCGCCACACACGTTTCGACCACATAACATCGCTTTCGCGTAAAAATTTATAGGGTGCCGGCTTTCGGGCAGGTACATGTTCTTTTACATAAATGCCATCCAATACTTGTGCCTGACTCTCTTGATTAGGAGCACAAATAAAAGCAAATGCGATAAATGAAACTACAATAAACTTCTTCATATCAATTTTTTTTATTTTAATTTAAATACAATGGGAGCCAGCGGTTTAACCTGCCCATCTGGTCCTCGTGCTTCGATATTTTCAATGGTAATACGCGAACCGGTTTTTGCTCCTTTTATTGCATCCTGTTGTTCTTTCGAGAATGAATTTCCTTTAACATTAAGTTCTTTGGTATAAATACCGTCTTGCGAAACCAGGGTAAACTGAGTTATAACAAATTTTAAGTCAAACACAAAATCCTCCAGTTCAGCATATACCCCGGGTGCATTACTTAACATAGCTTTTGAAATAGAACCACTTGCCTGTCCCATAACTTTTGCCACAGGCGAAGGAATGGTACGGATACGAAACTCCATACTACCCATCGATTTGCGGGCACCGTCGATCTCGGCAAAAACCTGTACAGCAACAGTTCCGTTCCTTTTGGTGGGTTTAACTTCGTAACCGTCTTTTACTTTACGAATGGTTGCTCCTGATGGAATAGTAGGTATAATTTTATCGGAAGGTATGCCGGGAACAGATATTGCTACCGGATTTTCAATTCCATAGTAAAATACGTTCATCTTAGTGGGCGAAACTACCAGATTTGGTTCTGCCACCTGGTATTCAACCTCGAATGGATACATGACTTCTTCACCACCAGGCGATTTAACCTTAATAAGCCCGCCCCATTTTTTATCACCAACCGATGTTGCCGCTTTTTTATAAATTCCTTTCCCTTGCTCTACCATCAATGAGTCGTAGGCTCCTAACATTTCGTATTTTCCCTCGCTGGTTTCACGGTAATCGCCAATAAGAATTGTTGGTGCCTGCGTTGAATCGTAAGCGGCAAGAAAAACCTTGGCATTGTATTCACCTCCCCGCATCACATAACTTGAGTTAGGAATAACGGTGGCTTCCATAGCGTTAACCTTAAAGTCACCGGCGGTTATTTGGTTAAATAAATAATTAACCACATCGGTTTCCATGTTTTTAACGTCGGTTTGCAATTTGGTTAGCATTACAAAATCGGCAATAAGCGGAATATGCTCAAAAGTAACACTTACCCAGCTATGCGGAGCTTCTCCTTCCTTTCCGGGATGATCGTGTGTGTCCAGTGTCTTTTCGATGTTTGAAATTAATTCTGTTTCGGTGGGTGGAACAATCCTTAATAACATTTCACGGTATTCGTTTATCGCCTCACGAATGGTTACTCCATGCTTTTTACCCAGCTCACCAAAATATTCACCTCCCTTATCAATATTATCTTTTTGTTCTAATAAGTTAATGTCGAATTTTCCATTCACAACGGCAGGTGTTTCTTCTCCCTCAGCATACTTTGCCAAACCTATTTTATGACTCTCCAGCATTTCGAACAAAGCATTTGCATTTTTTTCTACCTCGTCCGATAAGGTTTTCCATTGTCCAACTTTATCGGGGTTTATTGCATGTTGTTTGGCAAATTCCTCATAAAGTTTGTCATTTTTCGATTTGTAATTTACAATTGTCTTTTCCAGACTTTCACCCACAAGAATAAACGAATTCAAAACATCTTTTGACACATTTAACGCCATCAAAGCTGTCAGGAACAGGTACATAAGACCTATCATCTTTTGCCTAGGGGTTTCCTTACCGTGACCCATATATCAACTGATTCTAGTTACTTGTTAAGGTTTACTGAAGATAACATATTCCCATATATACTGTTCAGGGAAGCTATGTTCTTCTCAAGTTCAACTACGCCTTGGTTTAATTTATTTGTGTGTTCAACTGTTTGGTTGATGTTTCCTACCACTTTATGCAACTCATTATAATACTCCTGCGATGCATTTATTTGTTGGTTCATATTTTGAACCTGAAGTTCGTAAACTGCATTCAACGCTGATAAATTTGAATTTAACGATCCAAGCTTTTGCGTATAGTTCGATCCTTCGGTTCCAACATTATCTATTTCAGCTGTTAATTTATTGGCAAAATTAGCATAAGCTTCAGTAAGCTGATTGCTCGACTCATTAAATGTTTGAGCAGTGTTAACGTACGATTCCGATAAGTTATTCACCGATTCCTTTAAGGCTTCTCCTGATTTTTGATAAACCTCGTCGAGTTTTCCAACCGACTCAGAAGCTGATTTCATTGATGTAGTAAAAGCATTTACTGCTACACCTGCATCTGAAATATCTGCCAATTTTTCGGCTGTTTTACTTAGGTTATTTAAGCCTTGCCCAAGTTTATCGAATATTTCCGGACCAATTTCGGCCTTTTCCAACAACTCATCGAATCGCGCCAAAGCTGAAGGACTTCCGCCCCCAACATAGCTTACTCCTCCGCCTCCTGAAACGGCTCCGCCAGCATGACTTTGGGCCGGAGTTCCTTCGGCTGTACCGCCAACAAAACCTCCGCCTCCACCTCCAACAGGAACACCAATTACCTGAGGAATGTCGTGTACGCGTTCAAAACTTCTTACTTGAGCATCGTCGTCATCAAACTCATCAGACAAACCCGCTAGTTCAGGATAAACTAAGGTCCAGTCTAATTCCTCGTGCAAAGGCTCGAATCCGGAGAAAAAGAAAATAAGGGCCTCAACCAGCAAACCTACGGTAAGCATTAGTGAAGAACCGGGTAAGTGAAGGATTTTAAAAAGCGCTCCAACTAAAACGATAGAGGCTCCCCATCCATACACATACTTCATAAAGTTTTTATAGCCTTTACTCTCTACTAATTCGTTTATACTTAACATGGCTTAAGCTATTTATGATACACTAATAAACATTCGACTTGGCTCCGGTTTCATCGGGGCCCATATAGGAACGTACACAACGGAATCCAATATACGCTTTAGCTGTATCCTGGTATTCGTAGGTCCGTACTGCATTTTGTAAATAGTAACCAATATCTTTCCATGAACCCCCACGAACAACTTTTCGTTTCATTGCTGGAGGATCATCTGATAAAGCATGGTATTTATAATAAGGATTCATGTCGTGGGTAAAACTGTAGGCACTTTCGTCGAAAGCGTTGGCAGTCCATTCTGAAACATTCCCGGCCATATCGTACAAACCATAATCGTTGGCTTCATAAATTGCAACCTCAACAGTATGCAAGCCGCCATCGTCGACATAATCACCACGCATGGGCTTAAAGTTAGCCAGGAAACAACCTTTGTCGTTTCTGGTATAAGGTCCTCCCCAGGGATAAACAGCTAAATCAAGTCCACCCCGTGAAGCATATTCCCATTCCGATTCCATTGGCAAACGATAATCCTGTACAAAAAACTGACCTACCGAAGATAAATAAGCATTCATATAAGATGTTCTCCAAATAGCAAAGGCTGAAGCCTGCTTCCAACTAACACCCACTACCGGATAATTATCGAAAGCAGCATGCCAGAAATACATGTTTGCCATTGGTTCATTATAGCTGTATGAAAAATCACTGATCCAACACAAGGTGTCAGGATAAACATTAACCATGTCGCGCATTATAAAAGAACTCCTGTCTTTAATTGGAACTCTTTTTCCATCTAAATCTACAATTTCACCATCGTACTGACCGGTTTTATAATTGTAATGGCGGCGGTTTTCGTTTTCAAAGGTGAATTTTTGAGCTGCCTGTTTGTAATCAATCCAAAAATACTCGTAGTTTAACTTACGGGGATCAATGTTTTTTTGACGGTAAAAGCGTTCGTGTTCCGGGTAGAACATGTCTTCAAGAATTTCATTCTGCTCCTGATCGTCCCAAATAATTTCCTGATTCCAGTTAATGTAGGGAGGGTCAATCTCTTCTCCGAATTGATCTTCAGAAATAAGGTATTCATCAATTTGCTCACCAAGCATACGGTATGCTAACGAATCTCTAACCCAAAAAACAAATTGTCGGTATTCGTTATTGGTAATTTCGGTTTCATCCATATAGAAAGCAGCAATTGAAACATTTTTTGATTGTGAAGTGCTTGCCCAGGGAACATCCTGATCGTTAGGACCCATACGGAAACTTCCTTTGGGAACAACAACCATTCCGAGTGGAGGAGCATTATACCATGATGCTCTGTCTTGAACACCAACCAGTTCTCCATTGTCGTAATTTGCGCAACCGGCAAAAATTAGTAAGGCGACACTCAAAATTGCTAGATTTTTCATAGTCTATCGATATGTATTTTTAGAAATATAAAAATGAACAAAATAAATTAAAAAACCAAATTAAAGAAAACGCACGCTTTTAAACTTCCGGTTATCCTTATCAATATCTAAATTGAACGAATAACCCACCATGAATTCAAACGAACCGGTGCTACTTCTTATTATCCTTGAAGTATTTAAACCATAGGAAACCGCTACATTAATTCCACTGGGCAAATCAATGCCTGCAAGAACGGTTACGGCATCGGTTTGCTTATAGCTTAACCCGGCAAACACTTTTCGGCTGTATGTAACAATTCCCGAAACGGTAAGCTGTGTGGACGCGAAATCAGTAGCAACAAAAGCTCCCGGCTGAATAGCAAACATTGGATTAGCCAACTGGTAATCGTAACCGGTGCTAAAAAAAATCTGCCGGCCAAAAAACGAACTGTTGTTGGTCGACACATTGCTTGCACCTTCTTCGTTTATATACTTTACATGACTACTCATGGCATTCATCATAGAAACACTCATAAATAAATTGTCTGATCGATAATACAATCCAAGGTTCAGGTCAATTATTAAAGGTGCTGTGGCTCCGGGTTCCGGAATGGATGGATCAACCGAGCCCTCGTTTCTAATCCACTCTCCGTCAATAGCATGGTTTAACATACTAAGGCCAACACCAATACCTAAATCACCCTGAATCAATGAACGTCTGTATGCATACGAAATATTTAGTCCAGTGTTTCTGAAATTTCCAAATTCGTCAATAATAATTGAAATTGCAGCTCCGTGTTGCTGATGAAAAAGCTTAAACGGGGCGTCGATATTAAATGTTTGGGTATTAGGCGCCCCGGGGAATCCCATCCACTGATTCCGGATTAGACCTTTAAATTCAATATCATTTCCATCGCCGGCATAACCCGGATTATAATACATCTGATTAAACATATACAAACTTGAATAATTCGCATTTTGTCCGAATCCATTCAAGGATATAATAAGAAATAGTATGATTGCTATGTGTTTATGCCGCATTTGACTTATTGCAATTCTTTTTTATGTGGTTTTTTGTAAAATAAATAAAAATTAAATCGTGAAGCAAGTTTAGTAAATAATTTGCAATTAATAAACGCCTATACGCTAAAGGAAGTATATCAGCCTGCTATTATTTTAAAAAGCGGCTAATACTTTTCCAAATTCTTTCGGGTATTTCGTTGTTACAAATATCTTTATAATCCTTCTCAGAACAAGATACAATTCGTGTTTCGTTCCCTTGCCCATCGGGTAATTCAATCCAGTAGCGATTGTTTTGTGCGTTTTGATAAAAAACCAAATCAGATTCAGTTTTTTCAATCTTCACATAAATCTTTTTATACTGATTAATGGGTTTGGCCGGCCAATCGCCTTTGCGTTGACTTACGCCCTGAATAAAATGCCAGATTAGCTGGGCAATGAGCTGCGCCGTTTGATTGTGGATGTCGCGTTCAGGTTGAAAATCGAAAATCCCGACAGCTTTTAATTTATCGCTTATACCGGCCAGATGAACCAATTGACAAGCCTCTTCAGCATACAAGCCATTGGGCCCGGTTGATATGGCTCCCGGACAATCGGAAAAACGAATGCTCGATAAATCGAATGAAAGTAAATCAGCATCGCGTAATAAAGGTTCTACTTGCGACCATCCGTTGCGAAGCAAACCAAGCCGCATGACATTGATCGAATTGTCGCTTAAAAAACGCTGTTGTTGATTGCTTGTAAGGTACGATTGATAAGCCACCACCGATTGTTCCAGTTTTTCAGGATATAATTGGTGTAATTTGCCTATAAAGTTCTTAGAGTGTAATTCCACATCGTTGTTTAAATCAAAAAGTGCATCGGCAACAACCAGTTCACAATTGGATTGTTGATCAAAAACTCCCTGAACCATCGGCAAAGTTAAATCCTGTGTACCCCCAAAAAATACGGGTATAATATTCCGGCCAATAAAATAACTGATAATATGCTTAAGTGCAGCATACGTATCCTGCACTTTTTTCCCTGATTTTAAGTTTCCTAAATCAACTATTTCGATTCGATTAATAGCTGCCAGCTGATAAAAGTATTCACGAATAATCTCGCTATTGCCGGGAACGTTTATTTCAAAAGCATTTCGTGTTTCGCTAAGTCCGATAAGTACAATCTTTGTTGCATCAGAAATATTCTTAAAACTATGCTTACTTAAAACTGAACCGTAAAAACCTTCGCGTTGTGCAATCGATTTGTATTTTTTTTCATTAACCGCTTCAAAATATCCAGCTAGCTCTTTCATACTATTTCCCTTTTTTTCGGGTTGGCTTTACAGGTGTCTTTTTAATAATTTCAAGACAATCTTCGAGCGACAAATCCTTTGCTTCTTTAGCCTCTTTTCCTTTCGGTAAGCGATAGTTCTGCTTATTAAAAGCTATATAAGGTCCATACCGTCCGTTTAACACCTGAATCTCACCATCTTCGGTTTCAAATATATTGATGGTTTTATTTTTATCTGCCAAACGTTTTTCCTCTATCAGTTCAATTGCTCTGTCGAGCGAAACAGAAAAGGGATCGTCCACATCTTTTTTAAGGGAATAAAATTTATTATCGTGCCGCACGTAGGGGCCAAAGCGTCCAATGGCTGCAACCACTTTTTTGTCTTCGTACAGTCCCAAATCGCGGGGTAATTTAAACAGTTCCAGTGCTTCGTCAAGTGTGATGGTTTCAATATGCTGATCGCGACGGAGTGCTGCATATTGCGGCTTTTCTTCGCTGTCGTTTTCGCCTATCTGTGCCATCGGTCCATAGCGTCCAATTTTTACAAGCACCGGTTTTCCTGTTTTGGGATCGTCGCCTAAAATACGTTCGCCGCTTTTCCGTCCAACAATTTCAAGCGCTCCTTCTATCCTTTCGTGAAACGGATGATAAAATCCTGCAATCATTTTCTGCCATTCAATATCTCCTTCGGCAATATCGTCGAATTTTTTTTCTACATCGGCAGTAAAATTAAAGTCCATGATGCTCGGAAACTGCTCCAATAAATAATCGTTTACCACCATCCCAATATCGGTAGGAAACATTTTACTTTTTTCACTTCCAAAAGTTTCTGTTTTATTCGAAGTTGTAACCTTTCCGTTTTTAAGCTTTATTAAAATAAAACTGCGTTCTTTTCCCGGCCGGTCTTCCTTAATAACGTAACCCCGGTTTTGGATGGTCGAGATGGTTGGTGCATAAGTTGAAGGCCGACCAATTCCCAGCTCTTCGAGTTTGCGAACCAGACTGGCTTCAGTATATCGGGGCGGATGCAGTGTAAATCTTTCGGTTGCAGTAATCTCAGACGACAACAATTTTTGACCGGCTTTTATTGCTGGTAAAAGAACTTTTCCGTTTTCTTCGTCTTCATCGTCGGTCGATTCAAGGTAAACTTTCAGAAAACCATCGAATTTTATCATCTCACCCTGAGCAACGAATCGATGTTTACTGTTTTCTACATCTATATTTATAGTAGTTTTTTCCAATTCGGCATCACTCATTAATGATGCAATGGTACGTTTCCAAATAAGCTCATAGAGTTTTTTCTCATTGGCATTTCCCGAAACGGTGTCTTTATTTATATATGTGGGGCGAATGGCTTCGTGAGCTTCTTGTGCTCCTTTACTCTTTGTTTTGTATTTCCTGATTTGCAGATACTTCTCGCCAAACTGCGATTTAATTTCACTGGCGGCAGCACCCACAGCAGCATCCGACAAGTTAACCGAGTCGGTTCTCATGTAGGTAATTTTTCCGGCCTCGTACAAACGCTGAGCAATGGTCATGGTTTGAGAAACAGAAAAACCAAACTTACGGCTGGCTTCCTGCTGAAGGGTTGACGTTGTAAATGGCGGAGCCGGTGAGCGTTTTGTAGGTTTCTTTGAAATATCGCTAACCGTAAAAGCTGCTTTTGCACAATGGTTCAGAAATGCTTCGGCATCTTTGGCTTTTTCGAATCGGGTATTCAATTCGGCCCGTAAATCAACAGCCAGTTCGTCGGCCTGAGTAAATTGCGAAATTACCCGAAACGCCGATTGCGGGGTAAAATTCATAATTTCGCGTTCGCGCTCAACCAAAAGACGCACAGCCACCGATTGAACACGACCTGCCGAAAGCGATGGTTTTACTTTTTTCCACAAAACAGGCGAAAGTTCAAAACCAACCAAACGATCAAGAACCCTTCGTGCTTGCTGAGCATTCACCAGATTGGTATCAATGTCTCGCGGATTTTCAATTGCTTTTAAAATTGCTTCTTTGGTAATTTCATGAAAAACAATTCGCTTGGTATTTTCCGGTTTAAGTTGTAAAACTTCGAATAAATGCCAGGCTATGGCTTCTCCCTCACGGTCCTCATCCGATGCTAACCACACCGTCTTTGCTTCTTTTGCCAGTTTTTTTAATTCCGAAACCACTTTCTTCTTATCTGCAGCAATTTGATAATTTGGAGTAAAATTATTGGCTATGTCAATTCCAAAATCTTTTTTCGACAAGTCGCGGATATGACCGAAACTTGACGTTACTATATATCCCTTACCTAGAAACTTTTCTATGGTTTTTGCTTTTGCCGGCGACTCAACTATTACCAGATTTTCTTGCATGTGTAAACGGGTGTTTGTTACTTTTAAATTTTCGCAAAATAAATCAATTAAGTATAGATGTTCAAATCTTTTTTTTTAAAGTCACATGAAAAGGCCCATTTTTACACCCCCCGATAAAAGTTGTTAATCAATGATTTTGGCCTCTTGCGGCTTATTTAAAAAATAAATTATTTTTATCGAATTCGTGTAAATTAGCTGAGTATTTGTACTTTTATCACCTTAACCGCAAAAACAATTAGATGGAAAAAACAACTACCGTTTATTTTAAAAGACAGATTCTTAGCTGGGCAATCATTATTTTGCCTTTATTGTTTTTGTCGCTGCTTTTCTATCAGATTTCAGTGGGCCACCTGGGTTTTATGCCTTCGTTTGAAGAACTTGAGAATCCAAACATTAATCTGGCTACCGAGGTTTATAGCGAAGATAATGTAATATTGGGAACCTATTTCAGAGATAATCGCTCGCGAACTGAATTCTCAGAGCTTTCGCCCTACCTGGTTGATGCGCTGGTAGCGACTGAAGACGAGCGGTATTACAGCCATTCAGGTATCGATTTTAAAGGCCTGGCAAGGGTTGCTATAAAAACCATCTTATCGGGTGACGAAAAGGCCGGAGGTGGCAGTACCATCACCCAGCAGCTCGCAAAAAACCTTTTCCCCCGCGAAAGTTTCAGCAATCCGGTACAAATTGTGTTGCGAAAATTCCGCGAATGGGTTATTGCCATTAAATTGGAACGTAGTTATACCAAAGAGGAAATTATTGCCATGTATTTCAATCAGTTCGATTTTTTAAATCTTGCTGTTGGAATCAAATCGGCCTCAAAAGTTTATTTCGGATGCAACCCCAATGAATTGAAAATTGAACAAGCAGCTATGCTGGTGGGAATGGCAAAAAACCCATCGCTTTTTAATCCCCTGCGCCGCCCTGAAGAAACAGAAGGCAGGAGAAATGTGGTACTGGCTCAGATGCTTCGAAACCAAAAAATTGATCAGGCTGCCTTCGATTCGCTTAAAAATATTCCCTTGGAATTAAATTATCAAAAAGTGCATCACGCCGAAGGCTCTGCTACTTATTTTAGAGAATACCTGCGCACCACATTGAATAAAACCAAACCCAATCGTAAAGAATACAGTCTCTTTTCTTCGTATAAAGAAGATTCCATTGAATGGGCTACCAACCCACTTTACGGCTGGTGTAACAAAAATTTTAAACCCAACGGCGAACCTTATGATATTTATAAAGATGGCCTTAGGATTTATACCACACTGAATTCGAAAATGCAGATTTATGCCGAAGAAGCTGTAAGAGAACATTTATCGCTCGATTTACAGGTTGCCTTTGACAATGAAAAAGCCCATCAAAAAACGGCTCCCTTTTCTGAAGAACTGACCAGCGAGCAGGTAGATCGGATATTAACACTGGCTATGAAACGCAGCGAGCGTTACCGGGTTTTAAGGCTTCAAAACCTTTCGATGGAAGCTATCGAAGAAAATTTCAATACGCCTACGCAAATGACCGTTTTTAGCTGGAACGGTGAAATAGATACGGTATTAACCCCCATGGATTCCATCAGGTATTATAAGCATTTCCTGCTTTCGGGAGTTATGGCGATGGATCCACATACCGGAAATGTTAAGGCTTATGTGGGAGGTATTGACTATAAACATTTTCAATACGACCACGTTACCCAGGCCAAACGACAAATTGGTTCAACATTTAAACCCTTTTTATACACTTTGGCCATGCGAGATGGTTATTCCCCCTGCTACCCCGTGCCCAATGTTCCGGTTACCATTACGGACCCAACAACCGGAGTTACCTGGACTCCCAAAGGTGGGGGAAGGGCTGAATATGAACGCAAAATGGTGTCGCTCCGTTTTGGATTGCGCCAGTCGCTTAATAATGTAACCGCCTGGCTAATGAATCAATTCCGACCCAAAGCGGTTATTGAAATTGCCCGAAACATGGGGGTTCGAAGCGAAATTCCTGAGGTTTTCTCTATTGCTTTGGGAACTGCCGATTTATCGCTTTACGAAATGGTTGGTGCTTATGGAACCTATGCTAACAAAGGCGTTTACACCCAACCTCTGTTTGTTTCACGTATCGAAGATAAGAACGGGAACTTACTGGCCACATTTACACCAAAACGCAATGAAGCCATAAACGAAAAAACGGCTTTCCTAATGCTTGAAATGTTACAAGGTGTAGTAAAGAAAGGAACCGCTGTGCGACTTTGGTCTGAAAATTATCCCTACCAAATATACGCTGAAATTGCGGCTAAAACCGGAACAACTCAAAACCAATCGGATGGCTGGTTTATGGGAATAACTCCCAACCTGGTTGCGGGTGTCTGGACAGGTGCCGAAGACCGCTCCACCCATTTCGACGGGATTTCACTCGGCCAGGGAGCAAACATGGCACTGCCTATCTGGGCCTTATTTATGAATAAAGTTTACGAGGACGGAACTTTAGGCATCACTAAAGAAGATAAGTTTGAAAAACCGGCCGACTATGCCGGTGAATCAGATTGTATTGATATTTCGGACACCAGCGAATCGGAAAGCAACTCGCATGTAATTGACGATGAGATTTATTAAAAGATAAGTATTAAGAAAACAGTTTTGAAAAAACCTGTTCCACCTTCTGAACCTCAATAATTTCGATATCCGATTTTATTGAGGTTTTGTTTTTAACTTTTG
This sequence comes from Salinivirgaceae bacterium, assembly GCA_050179685.1. Lineage (GTDB taxonomy): Bacteria > Bacteroidota > Bacteroidia > Bacteroidales > SZUA-534 > GWE2-40-63. Next base: position 37,808 of record JBFXEW010000006.1, on the reverse strand, counting down.
GAACAAAAATCCGATGATATCCTAATTTTGCCGCTTCGGCTATACGTTGTTCCATGCGCCCAGCCGGACGAATCTCTCCCGACAATCCAACTTCGCCACTAAAACAGGTGCCTTTGGGAATGGGGCGATCCACATCGGACGATAAAATAGCACAAATCACAGCTAAATCAATGGCTGTATCGGTAACCTTAATACCACCGGCAATATTTAAGAAAACATCTTTACTGGAAAGGCGGAACCCGACCCTTTTTTCGAGCACCGCCAACAACATATTCAATCTTCGGGTATCAAATCCGGTAGCTGAGCGCTGTGGTGTGCCATAAACAGCTGAACTAACCAAAGCCTGAACCTCAATTATAAATGGCCTGATTCCCTCAACCGTAGCACAGGCCGAAATACCCGAATACTGATAACTGTTGGCAAACAACAAAAATTCGGAAGGATTGGTCACTTCGCGTAATCCGGATTCACTCATTTCAAAAATTCCTATTTCGGAAGTTGAACCAAAGCGGTTTTTGTGAGCCCGAAGTATTCGGTACATAAAATGGTTGTCGCCTTCGAACTGCAATACTGTATCAACCACATGCTCCAATATTTTTGGCCCGGCCAGACTTCCATCTTTGGTGATATGCCCTACCAAAACTACCGGAACGCTAAATTCTTTTGCGTATTGAATTAATTGGGTTGCGCATTCGCGAATTTGTGTAATTGTTCCCGGCGATGACTCAATGTAACTGGTTCGGAGGGTTTGTATGGAATCAATAATTACTAATTTGGGAGCCAATTGTTTGCATTGGGCTACAATGGCTTCGGTACTAACTTCGGCCAGAAAAAACAAGGAGTCGGTAAGTTTTCCCAGGCGATTTGCCCGTAATTTTATTTGGTCGGCACTTTCTTCGCCCGACACATACAGCACCGTACCAGAAAACTGTTGGGATATTTGAAGCAAAAGTGTCGATTTTCCAATTCCCGGCTCACCACCAATTAACGTAACAGAACCCGGAACCAATCCACCACCCAGTACCCTGTCAAATTCATGATTCATGGTAGAAATCCGCACCTGATTTTCTTCGTTTACCTCCTTTAAAAGAATGGGTTTATTTCCGGTTGCATTTTGCGAAAGTAAAGCCGGGCTTTTAGCCGAAGTAATAACTACTTCTTCAACAAAAGTATTCCATTGGTCGCACGAATTGCATTTGCCTGTCCATTTAGGCGATTGCGCTCCACAATTCTGACAAATATAAACAGTTTTTGCCTTGGCCATGCCTTAGCGTTTTACCAGCTCTATTCTCAAATAAGCCGCTTCGGTAGAGCCATCGGGGTGTTTTATGCGAGTAGCCTTAAAATAGTCCGATGAAAGTTCATCAACCCAATACTCGCCGCGAACATCACCGGTTGCTATACCATAATTACTATCATCTTCACCATCGGGTGGAAAAATATTGAAACTTATTCCATCAATATCGTACTGATATGTCTTAATGCTCAAGGTGTCGGCAGGTGTTTTGCTCTCGTCAAGCTGATAGATTTCAAGCAGGTCGCCGGCATAAAATTGCCAATAGGTCTTTTTTTCGGTTGGTTCCCTAAAAGTCATTTGTTCCCAAATACTTATCAGCTTAGTTTGCTGACTACCCCGGCACGATGTAAAAAAAACAACCAGAATTAAAATCAGAACTTTGTAAATTCGCCGTGTTTTCATGTTCAAAATGAATTAATTAGACTTTTAGGTACTGTAAGTTATTGGTCATCGATTTAAACGAAATTTATCATTTAACCAGAAACAAAATTAACAATTAAGCGATTGATAGAAAAATTTTTACACCAACCCGCTTTTTTTTATGATGGCAGTCGACGAAAAGCCTTCGACAAAATCGATGATAACAACTTGTCCTCCTTTTTCGGTAACCTCATGGTAACCCACCACATCTTCGGCTTTATAATCGCCCCCTTTTACCAAAACATCGGGTCCGATGGTTTTTATAAGATTAATGGGGGTGTCTTCACCAAAATAAACAATGGCATCAACAAATTGAAAACCGGACAGCAAAAGGGCACGTGCTTCCTGAGGATTAATAGGCCGTTCGGCACCTTTTAATTTGCGAACCGACTCATCGGTATTAAGTCCGATAATTAATTTTGTGCCCAGGCCGGCTGCTGTAGCCAGGTATTTTAAATGTCCTAAATGTAAAACGTCGAAGCATCCATTGGTAAATACAATCTTTTCACCAGAAAACCGCCACAACGAAAGAAGCCGGTTCAGATGTTCCGGCTCTATTATTTTATTCTCAATATGTTTAAGATGATCCATAACTCTTTTTACACCACCGAATTGGTAGTAGTATCCGGAAATATAAACGTGGGTTTAAAGGATTTTGCTTCTTCAAAGTCCATGCTGGCGTACGATATAATAATTACAATGTCGCCAATCTCAACTTTACGGGCTGCAGGACCATTCAGGCAAATGTCGCCGCTGCCGCGTTCCCCTTTAATAACATAAGTTTCAAGGCGTTCGCCGTTATTTATATTCACCACCTGCACTTTTTCGTTCTCAATAATATTAGCGGCATCCATTAAATCTTCGTCAATGGTAATGCTGCCAACATATTGAAGGTTCGCCTCGGTTACCCTGACTTTGTGAATCTTTGATTTTACAACTTCTATATTCATTGCACTATCTTTTTTACGCTCCAAAATTACAAATTAATTGTGACATTATCTATTAACCTCACCTTACCTGCCCAAACAGCTATGCACCCCACATTGTTTTTACCCGCTGTAAAAGTACTTATGGGGAGTAAGGTTTGCTCATCAACAATTTCAAAATATTCAACACGAAATAATCCCGAATCGTTAATAGTTTCTTCAACCCAGGCTTGCAATTGGCTCACTGTTTTTTCATAAGCAAGTGTTCTCGCTTTTTGCAGGGTTTTATAAATAAGGGGTGCGGCTTTTCGGTGTTCCGGAGTTAATAACTGATTCCGTGAACTCATGGCCAAGCCGTCGTCTTCGCGCACAATGGGGCAAGCCACAATTTCAATGGGTAAACCCAGCGATTGCGTCATTTTCCGAATAATAGCTACCTGCTGAAAATCCTTCTGACCAAAAAAAGCTTTGTGAGGTTGAACGGCATCGAAAAGTTTGCTTACTATTTGCGCCACACCGTTAAAATGTCCGGGGCGATGCGCTCCTTCCATTAGCTGATCCAATCCGTCAAAATCAAAAATCCGGCTGTCTTTTTCGGGATACATTTCAGCCTCATTGGGCATAAAAACCGCATTACAGCCTGCTGCCAAGAGCATTTCCAAGTCTTTGGCTTCGTTTCGGGGATAATTTTTAAGATCGTTGGGATCGTTAAACTGGGTCGGATTTACAAAGATACTGGCCAGGGTAATATCCGATTCTTTTTTAGCATAAGCTATCAGTGATAAGTGTCCCTGATGCAGGGCTCCCATTGTGGGAACAAATCCGATGGTTTTTGACCGGGTCTTGCAATCTGCAATAAAAACTCCCAGTTCGGTTTTCGTTTTAAAAACTTGCATGGTTTAATAATAATTCAACCAAAATAGGGTGCAAAAGAAATTGAAAAATGCCTTATATCAAAGAAAAACAGCAAAAAAAGCACCTTATATAACCACCTAAATATCATGTGATAACATTTTGTGCGTTGAGATTCTGCAATATTTTTACTACCTTTGTTGCGTTAAAACAATCATATATTAGATGGAAAAGAAGAAGGTTTTGTTTATTTCTCAGGAAATCACCCCTTATCTACCCGAAAGCGAGATTGCAAAAATTGGACGAGAACTACCCCAAGGAATTCAGGAAAGAGGAAAAGAAATCAGGACGTTTATGCCGCGTTTTGGTTGTGTGAACGAGCGAAGAAATCAGTTGCATGAAGTGATCCGTTTATCAGGTATGAACCTGATAATTGACGATACAGATCATCCACTCATTATTAAAGTAGCTTCCATTCAGGCCGCGCGTATGCAGGTATATTTTATCGACAACGAAGATTATTTCCAGCGTAAATATGTGTTAACCGATAAAAGTGGCCTTCCGTTTAAAGATAATGATGAACGGGCTATCTTTTTTGCGCGGGGTGTACTCGAAACCGTTCAGAAATTGCGTTGGGCTCCCGATATTATTCATTGCCATGGATGGTTTACCTCTTTAGTGCCTTTATATATTAAAAAGACGTTCAAAGACAATCCGCTCTTTTCTGATGCGAAAGTAATTTATTCGCTTTATAACGACCATTTTGAAAAAGACCTGGATAAAAAATTCAATTCCAAGCTTATTTACGATGGAATTACCAAAAAAGATGTAGAGCTTTTAAATACACCTAATTATGAGAATCTGACCAAACTGGCGATTAATCACGCCGATGCGCTTGTTTATGGAAGTGAAAAACTAGCTCCTGAAATACAGCAAATGGTCGATGGTGCCGGAAAACCTACCCTGGCTTATAAAAATTCGGACGAATATGTTGACGCATATTCTGATTTTTACGACCAGTTGCTTCAATAAAACAAGTCCTTAGGTTGGGATATAAAACCAAAACATTACACTGAAAAATGAATTCTTTATCAAAAAAAAGATTCATTTTTCTTTTTTTATATCAACGCCTGATAAAGTTTTATCAAAAAGTAGGGGAATGGGGTTAACGACTGTGTTTAAATCATTAGCTTTGCTTACATTGAAAAAGAATTACACTACTAATACACTAAACTAAAAAAGATTATGTGCGGAATTGTTGGATACATTGGCGACAAAGATGCCTTTCCCATTTTAATTAACGGCTTAAAGCGATTGGAATACCGCGGATACGATTCAGCCGGAGTTGCCCTGCTCAATGGCGAAACTTATTTGTACAAACGCAAAGGAAAAGTTTCGGATTTAGAGGAATTTATTGGAACCAAATCGGTACTTGGAAATATTGGAATGGGACATACCCGCTGGGCTACCCACGGTGAACCCAACGATGAAAATGCCCATCCACATGCATCGTTTCACAATAAATTTATTGTGATTCACAACGGAATTATCGAAAACTACAGTCGCTTAAAAGAAAAACTAATCCACCGGGGATATGAGTTTAAAAGCGAAACCGACACCGAAGTATTGGCTAACCTGATTGAATTTATTTACATGAAAGGTGATGTAACCGCCGAAATGGCTGTTCGCCTTGCCCTTTCGAAAGTGGTTGGAGCCTACGGATTAGTGGTTATGTGTAAAGACGAACCCGATAAATTGATAGCCGCCCGTAAAGGAAGTCCGTTGGTTATAGGTATTGGACAAGGCGAATACTTTTTAGCCTCCGATGCAACACCCATTGTAGAATATACCAAGAGCGTAATCTACATGAACGACAACGACGTGGCAGTTATCAGCAAAAACGAACTGCTATTAAAAACCATCGACAACGAAGCTTTAACCCCTAACATTCAGGAACTTTCGCTCGATATTGGTGAAATTGACAAAGGAGGCTACGATCACTTCATGCTGAAGGAGATTTACGAGCAACCCCGGGCTATTGCCGATACATTCCGCGGTAGAATTGATTCTGAACACACAAACATACATTTGGGAGGATTGCATGCCGTATGGCCCAATCTTGAAAAAGCCCGCCGTATTATTATTGTAGCCTGTGGAACCTCGTGGCATGCGGGATTGGTTGGTGAATACCTTTTTGAAGAATTTGCCCGCGTTCCGGTTGAAGTGGAATACGGTTCGGAATTCAGGTACCGTAAACCAATAATTTATGCTGATGATATTGTTATTGCCATAAGTCAGAGTGGTGAAACGGCCGATACGCTTGCTGCCATAAAAATTGCCAAAGAAGCCGGAGCTATGGTGCTTGGTATCTGTAATGTGGTTGGTAGCAGTATTCCCCGCGAAACCGATGCCGGAGTTTACACCCACGCCGGACCGGAAATTGGCGTAGCATCGACCAAAGCATTTACTGCACAGGTTACCGTGCTCACCATGATGGCCTTAAAACTGGCACATCGCAAATACCAAATAAGCCTTGATCAGTACCATCATTTAATTAATGAGTTAACATTAATACCCGACAAAATTGAAAAAGGGCTATTGGCCAACAACCACATCAAAAAAATTGCCGAATTATACAAAGACAGCACCAATGCGATTTATCTGGGACGTGGATTTCTTTTCCCGGTAGCTTTGGAAGGCGCATTAAAACTTAAGGAAATCTCGTACATTCATGCTGAAGGTTACCCTGCAGCAGAGATGAAACACGGTCCTATTGCGCTTATCGACAAAAACATGCCTGTAGTTGTTGTTGCAACCAAAGACAGTTCTTACGAGAAAATTGTTTCGAACATTCAGGAAGTTAAAGCCCGAAACGGAGTGGTTATCGCTGTAGTTACCGAAGGCGATGATACCATCCGCAAAATGGCTGACCATGTGATTGAAGTGCCTGAAACTCCCGAACACCTGGCACCGCTGATGTCGGTAATTCCACTCCAGCTTTTATCGTATCACATTGCCGTGATGCGCGGTTGTAATGTGGATCAACCCAGAAATCTGGCCAAATCGGTTACGGTTGAATAAACCGCCCTTTTAATAGCTGATAATGGAGTTTGCTAATAAAGTTTGCTCCAAAATAATAAAGTTTGCACTAAAATAATAAAGTTTGCTCCAAAATAATAAAGTTTGCACAGCCTGGTAAATATCTTTTATCAGGCTTTTTCATTTATTGTCATTATTGGGGATGGATAATTAACTAACTTGTGGAACTTGAAAATAAAGTTTGGACAGCCTGGTAGTCTCCAAATTATCAGGCTTTTTTCAATTTAACCTGGAGTTAGATAATAAAGATTGGACAAGCTAATTGAACAATTATCCTTTCCTTTGCAAAACAGTCAACTACACTGATAAATGGCTGTTTTTAGTTATATCTTGTTTATAATGCAACTTTAATAAAACGAACAAGAAAATAGAAAAAGCACAGGCATTTGACCTGTGCTTTCTTAGTATGGGTTCCCCATATTTTACTTCATTTTCAAATATTAGTCCTTTTAAATCTCAAAACATGCCCCCAAATCAAAATCTTTATTTTCACCACGACCAATATAACCCAATTGATTGGTAAGAATTTTGGTTTTCCCCAGCTTAACAGGTCCAATATTTCTATGATGGTGGCCGTAAATCCAATAATCAATAGTATTGGTTTTGTAACCCTTCCACTTTTGTAGAGCTTCCCGGACGAGTCTTCGGTAGTTAATGCATTATATAATAACTTCTCCAAAGGTTCATCCAAAGTCCCAATTGAATTATAATTAGGAGAAGGGTTACAGTTTGAACCACCATTCAGCGTCTGAAAACGGAGCATGTTGACCCCTCAATTTAGGTTTTTATTAATAAATAGCTCTATAGTTTGGCTATTTCGGTCAGACCGTGCAAGAAAAGGGGCAAAAAACATAGCTAAGAAATTAATAAGTAGCCCTTTTAGTACAAAAACCATAGCTAAGGGGATAAAATCATGGCTATTACTCTATATTCAGCCCAAAAGGGGCAAGAAAGTGAGCTTTTTGTATAAAAATCATACCTTTTAGTCTAAATTCAGCCCAATTTGGGCAAAAATCATAGCTTTTGGTACGAAAAAGTGAGCTTTTTGTATGAAAATCATAGCTTTTGGTTTAAAATCAGCCCAATTTGGGCAAAAAAGAGACCTTTTGGTACAAAAAAGATACCTTTTTGTATGAAAAAGAGGCAAATTTGCTTAAATTCAGACCTTTTAGGGCAAAATTCATAGCTTTTTGTATGAAATTCATACCAAAAGGTACCAAAAAGAGGCAAAATTGCCTAAAATCAGACCAAAAGGTACCTAAATCGTACCTTTTTCTCTAAATTCAGACCAATTGCTCTAAAATCAGGCAAAATTGCCTAAATTCAGGGAAATTTGCCTAAAATTGGGCAAATTTGCTTAAAAACAGGCAAATTTTACTGTAAAATTCACCCTTTGTGCCCTATCTTTCACTAAAAAAGCCCTGGGTTTTATACATAAGCTATTATTTTCTCTACGGTTTTCTTTTTAGCGCAAGCCCGATTGCGATCGAAGGCCTCGACGCAAAATAAAAAGGTACACTGTTTATTATGAAAATAACTGATTGATTAGGATAAGCTCTGCGTTCTCCGCGGTTTATATTTTTTAACCGCAAGGGCGCAAAGGCGCAAAATAAATAGCACATTGATTTTTATGAAAGTAACTGATTGATTAGGATTTAATCTGTGACTATCTGTGGTGAATATAAACCGCAAGCCCGATAGCGATCGAAGGCAGCGACGCAAAGGAATTGCTTCGCATTTTAATACAGCATTTAGTCAGTACCTGGTTTGTAATTAGCATTTAACAATGAGCAATTAACAATGGGTAGTCGGTGGTGTTCAGTTTGCAGTTCACAGCCAAAAAACAATGAACAATGAATAGTGAAAAGTGAATAATGAGTAATCAATTAATAGGTTTCTAGACTCTAGTCTCTTGTCTTAAGTCTGAAATCTGCAATCAAAAATCGAAAATCGAAAATCGAAAATCCAGAAACCAGAAACCAGCCAGCAGTCTCAATTTCCCTTTTCATTACCTCATAACGATTGGATTTCTTATTATTTCAACTTACATTTATTCGGTATTTTAACCTAAGAAATAAACAACACAACTGCGTTTAGCACTATAGTCAGACAAATTATACCTGGGCTTTTCCAGTAATTTGTCGTATAAATGTCGTGTTTTTGTAGTTGCTTAGTTACCTACATTAATAGGATATTTGCTGAATAACTTTTACTATGAAAATTGGAGGAAACACGATGAAACCCGGTTTACTGATTAAAGAATTAAGAATAAAAAAAGGACTAACACAAGAGGAGTTAGCAGAACTTACAGAACTTAGTGCCCGAACTATTCAGCGTATCGAAAATGGAGAAGTTGACCCAAGAGCTTATACGCTTCAAATGATTGCTAAAGCATTAGATGTTGATTTTAGTTTATTTTTAGCAGACGAAGCATCGGATAATCAGGAATTACTCAAAATTGACAATAAGAAATGGTTAGCAATTACACATTTAAGTGGATTATTACCCCTAATCTTTCCGACTCTCATACTATGGAATCGCAAAAAGGATAAAACAAAAGAAATGTCAAATCATTTTCGTGCTGCAATTACTTTACAGTTATGTATTTTAATAATCAGTCTTATTGGTCTCTGGATTTATTGGAAAGTAAATCAACCAATACCATTTTTAGGAGGCTTATTAATTGGTGGATTAGTTTCAGTAATGAATGCTGTTTTTGTTTTTATGGACAAACCGTATATAAATCCATTTATTAAGCGTGAAGAACCAAATTGAAAGTACACTTTGCTTAACCCACAATTAAAAGTCTTGTTTACTTGGTTTGTAAAAGTCACAATTTCAATTTACTTTTAGTCTTAGTTTTAACCTTACTACAAAAAACAAACAACGCAATTGCGTTTAGCGTCAACGTTAGTGGCTATTAGGGTTAGCAACTTTTAACCTTTCTGCAAATAAACTAAAATTATAACATATAGATTATAAAAATGAAAAGTGAAGTTATTAATAATAGTAACAAGGATAACGGATTCAAAATTTTAGTTGGGGGGCTATTTTTAATTTTTGGACTTTTGACCGTTGATTATTTTGTTGGATACTTCCTAATTTTGATTAGTTCAATAGCTATTTTCTATAAATCAGGGATTGAATTTGATTTTGATAACAAAAGAGTACGCAAGTTTCAAAAGTATTATGGCTATACCATAGGTAAATGGACTGGATTACATAAATATCAAACAATTTCAATTAAAAAATCAAGACGAGGTTTTTTGCAATATGGAGGAAGAACAAATGCCTCAATAAAGACTGTAAATACTTACTACCAAGTGTATTTAATTTCTAATAGGGCAGCTGACAGGATTTTACTTTACAATTCTAAAATAAGACCAGACTCTGAAGAATTTGCGAAACAATGGAGTGAAAAATTAAAAGTGCCCATTAAAACATATGGACAGAAATAATAATTGCTTTTTTTGTTTAATAAAACAGCCACTAACTCGCGCTCAACGTCTTGATATTGCAAATTGGAAATGTCACAATTTCAATTTACTTTTAGTCGTAATTTTAACATAAGAAACAAACAACGCAACTGCGTTTAGCGCCAATGTTAGATTTTATGCCCAACTGTATGTTGCAAGTCATAGACAAAATGGTATTTATTGAATAAGACATGAAATACATATTTTTAATAGCTTCATTCAATGCTTTATTTTTTTCATTTTTGATTCTTCAGAAAAAAAAGGCACTACATGATAAGATACTAATTTGTTGGCTAATATATCTGGGTTTTTATACGGGTATTTACGGTTTGTTCTCAGATAAACTCTTTACGGGTTTTCATCTGCTATCAGTAAGTTTTATTTCATTACTCCTGCTTCACGGGCCATTTTTGTACTTGTATATTTCTGCTTTGATTGACAACAAGGCTCTATTCAACAGAGAAAAACTGCTGCACTTTATCCCTTTTATTCTTTTCAACCTATTCATTATTATATCTTCCTTTTTTCCGGAAATTTCAGAACGAATAAGACTCGACCATTTGGAAAGTGAGCACAAATCTCCTTTGCTGTTTAATTTATTTCTCCTTTTCACCGTAATATCAGGGCCTTTTTATTTTATTCTATCCATAAGGCTTTTTAAAAAATTGGATGTTAACATTTTCAATAATTTTTCATCGTACGAAAATGTTAACCTTGTTTGGTTACGAAAACTGGTGTATACTTTTGGTGGAATTTGGACCGTTTTAATGATTTTCACTACAATACATCATGTTTTCAATATGTTCTCGTGGATATTTTGTACGCACGGCTTAACGCTTTCTTTGTCTGCTTTTATAATCCTTATTGGCTATTATGGTCTAAAGCAAAAGGAAATTTTCATTCAATATCCAAATAGGAACACGGAATATGTGACTGAACCAAAAACGAAATATGCCGGAGTGTTTATAAAGGAAGCAGATATCGAACAATATGTTACCAAATTAAAGCACCATATGGTAACCAAAAAGCCTTATTTAGATGCCAATATTTCGCTTCCTGAGTTAGCTACCACACTTGATATTCCATCACATCATCTGTCTCGTGTAATTAATGAGCAATTTGGTACCAACTTCTTTGATTTCATCAACCAATACAGAATAGAAGAAGTGAAAACAAGACTAAGCAATCCTGAGTATGAAAACTTATCTCTTTTAGGGATTGCATTTGATTGTGGTTTCAATACAAAATCGGCATTTAACCGGGTTTTTAAGAAAATGACCGGATTTACTCCAAGTGAATATCGGAAACAAGTTTAATCTCAATTCCAGTATTTTAGTTATTCGCTGAAGACAATTATTATAAAGTAGGTCTTATTATTGTAAGTGAATGAGTGCTACTTTACAAAGTAGGTCGCACAGCGATAATTCTGAATGTACTTTTGTTCCAGGATATTTCAATTAATAACAAATTAAAAATTAAATTATCATGAGAACAAAAGAAACAAAACTGGTAACCACAAGTACAAAGGCACTTCAAAACCGTAAAAGTTATAAATCAATCTTCCCGATTGCTTTATTATCGCTGTTTATGATATTCGGTTCACTATCGGTATCAGCACACTGCGATTCCTATGATGGGCCTACAATTAAAGATGCTGTGAAAGCGCTTGAAACAAACAACGTTAATTTAGTATTGAAATGGATTAGCCCGGAACAGGAAAAAGAAATTATTCCATTATTTAATAAAACCTATGCATTAAGAACAGGGGACAAAGAAATATATACGATTGTTGAAAAACATTTCTTTGAAACCCTGGTACGCTTGCACCGCGAAACAGAAGGAGCCCCTTTCACCGGCTTAAAACCTGCCGGAACAACTAAAATGATTATTCAACTTAGCGACAAGGCACTGGAAAGTAATACTATTGACGACTTTCTTGTTAAATTAAACAGCCATTTAGGAAAGGTGATAAAAGATAAATATGAAAAAGTTGCAGCACTTGAAAAAGTGAAAAACGATTCTCCTGAAAAAGGGCGTGAATATGTGAAAGCTTATGTAGATTATACCCATACCATTGAAGCTATTCATGCTATTGCAGAACAAAGTGGCGGACACGCAGCCCATAAGCATTGAATTATTAAATAACGTGAGTTCGACATAAGAATATTCATCCCCCTAACCCCCTTCAACTTAGCGAAGCGCTTTATTCCCTTCGGTCATGAGAAAAGTTCACGAACGAAGTGAGTAACACAAGGGGGACAGCCCCATCTCAGAAAAAAATTAATTTGGAAAATGTGTTCCGCCCCGGCGGAGACTTTAGGGGTGAATTCAATTTCTTTTTAAATAATTTTCATTCTGTTTTATTTACATCGAACTCACGTTAATAATTTATTGATTGTAGCCGTTTCAATATTCCGTTTTTTAGTTAGTAAAAGGAATGTTGTGGTTATATTATTAGGTAGGATTGTACAATTTGAATTTCAAACGGTTAATTATCTATCGAATATGTTATACAACCTTTATTAATAAGCACTTAAACATCTGGCATAAAACACATTAACTTACAGATGCGAACTACACTAATTAACAACATAAGGTTAGCCCAATGCAGGCAACCATTCTAATTATCTTTTTTTCGTCATAATTTGTACTTTTAAGCCAAAATTAGAAACCATGGCTATTGAAGTTTCAAACGTTACTAAACTTTACGGAGAACAACGCGCGTTAAACCAGGTTAGTTTTAAAATAAACACCGGTGAAATTGTTGGATTTTTAGGTCCCAATGGTGCAGGAAAATCGACCATGATGAAAATTATTACCGGCGTTATTCCGGTAAACGAAGGTGAGGTTACCGTAGAGGGATTAAATGTGATGAATCAATCCATGGAGGTTAAAAAAATAATTGGTTACCTGCCCGAGAATAATCCACTCTACCTCGAAATGTATGTAAAAGAATACCTTGAATATGTGGGGCAAACCTACAAAACCAAAAACCTGAGGTCAAAAGTGCAGGAAATGGTTGAGAAAACCGGCTTAACCCGCGAACAACACAAAAAAATAGGAGCCCTGTCGAAAGGATACCGGCAACGGGTAGGAATTGCCCAGGCTTTACTACACGATCCCAAAGTGTTAATTCTTGATGAGCCTACCTCGGGTTTGGATCCGAATCAGATTATTGAAATCCGGAACCTGATTTCAGAAATTGGAAAAGAAAAAACAATCATGCTTTCGACCCACATTATGCAGGAAGTAGAAGCCATCTGCGACCGGATAATTATTCTTAAACAGGGAACCCTGGTAGCCGACAATTCGACCCGGGGAATTCAGGAAAACTGGGAAGCCGAAAAACAGGTAATTCTTATTGAATTTGCTGAAAAAATAAACAAGGAAGAACTACTGGCAATTCCGGGAGTGTTGACCGTAGTAAACGCTGATACCCGTTACTGGATGGTTGAAGCGGCATCAGAAAAAGATATTCGTTATGATTTATTTCAATTTGCTACAAAACAAAACATTCCCATTCTGTCGATGCAAAAAAAGGAAAAATCGCTCGAAGAAGTTTTTCAGGAATTAACCAAAAACTAAAAACTCAATACTTCCTTCAATTTACGATAACCTGAAAGGCTTACATTAATTTTTTGTCCTTGCGATAAAATAGCCAGATACGACGATTTTCCATAGGGCTCAAGTCGTTTTACCTGATCAACACGAACAATATAGGAACGATGAACCCGAACAAATTCCTGTTCGTCCAAATGATTCTCGTAATACTTCATGGTTTTTTCTTTAAGGTAGCGACCCTTTGCGGTGTAAAGCATTACATAATCGTCTTTGGCTTCAATATAAAGCAGCTCTTCAACGGGAATCATATGAATGTCGCCCCCTTTTTTTACGGCAATACGAAATAGTTTTTCTGACTTTTCGTCGAGGGTTTGAATCACCTTTTGCAATTTTTCACCGGTGTCGCTTGCAGCCTCTTTGGTTTGTACTTTCTCCATGGCCTGATTAAACCGCTCTTTTGAAAAAGGCTTAAGCAGGTAATCCACCGCATTCATTTCAAATGCTTTAATGGCATATTGATCGTAGGCTGTGGTAAAAATAATCTGAGGTTGTTCGTCGAGTAGTTCAAGCATCTCGAATCCGGTAATTTTTGGCATTTGCACATCGAGAAAAACCAAATCGGGTTGCATTTCCTTTATGGCTTTCAATCCGGAAAAACCATCTTCGCACTCACCCACCAGTTCCGCTTCGGGGTAATTTTTCAAAAAAGCTTTCACTATTTCGCGGGCCGGAGCCTCATCTTCAATAATCAATACCTTCATACCCAAATATTTTATAGTAATTATTTATTGCCAATAAAATCGCACATTCACAAAAGTAATTTCTTCTTTACATGTCGATCGATTCTTTGAATGCCGGTTTCGAAGGCACAATTATCTGAACCTCAAAACTATTTTCTGTTTTTTGATAAGTAAACAAATCATTTAACTGATAGATTATCCGCAATCGCTCTATAATGTTTTTTATTCCGGTTCCGGTTCCTTTTCGTGGAAGCGCCTCGGGATCGAAATTATTGCTGATCGTAATCTGAATACTGGCGTCGGATTGTGGTTTGCAACTAATTTTTAAGGTAATGGGTTCGGTGCTCTCGTAAACCCCGTGTTTAATTGCATTCTCAATTAAGGGTTGCAAAATTAAAAACGGAACTTTATGTTCGTAACACGCCTGGTTTATTTCTTTTTCAAATATTAGCTTCTCGCCAAAGCGAATTTTCTCAACGGCAATATACGATTCCACATTTTCAATTTCCTGACGCAAGGGAATTAGTTTATTGGGATCGTGTGCCAACGAATAACGCAAAAAGCCGGAAAGTTTAATTATCATTTCATGTGCTTTTTCCGGATTGGTTATGGTAAGCGAGCTGAGCGAGTTCAAGCTATTGAATAAAAAATGAGGATTTATCTGCGACTTCAGCGTTTGTAACTCAGCCTCGTTAATTTTCTCACGCAGTCGCGATTCCTGCATCATGTGTTCTTTAAGGTTTTGACCATAAATGTACAGGTAATACAGCATTACAATGATAAAATAAAAAAAGATACCGGTAAAAATCCGCCAGGTTATTCCGTCTTCTACAAATTCAAGATAAGTGTCTGATTCATTAAATAGTAACTTGCTGATAAAAATTCCCAGGCTAATCCAAAAAGCCAGCGAAAGCGACATAATGCTCAGGTGGTTGATAATCAGGTTTGAAAAACTCTGCTTTTCCGGATTGTTATAAAAAACCGGATACCACAAAGCAACTCCCAAAAAGGCATAAAGGGTGTTAAAAATCAACGCATCGGCCAGGGCATATCCTAAACTGATTTTATACATAAAGGTCAACGTGCCTATATGTATTCCCATTATCACCAGCCAAATAGCGGAATAAATTAAAAGAAACCGTAATTTTTGTGTAATGGGATGCTTCATTTATATTTTATTAAAACCAACCAAAGCGAAAGGCTAACTTTCCGCCGGGGCCGCTAAAGTCAGAATTGCTAAGTTCGTCATAATTCCCAATTCCGCTTACTAATTGATAATGTCCGCCTACAGAAATCCTAAAATAGCGGGTTACATTAATCTCCACTTCGACTGATGGATTTAAAACCATAAAATTGTCAGAAATTCGGGTGTCCGGCTGAAAAGATTCCAGTTCACCCCAGCCTATCTGTAAAAATGCTGCGGGATGAACGGGTTTGTTCCCTTTATGAATGTATCCAAACAAAAATCCACCATGCCCAATTCCGATATTAGTATACGATTCGGTATTTATGGTTAATGTACGATCGATAGAGTATCCTACGCCGTAACCGCCAATAAGCAAAGTCCGGTTTAAAAGGGCTCCACCACCTCCACCGGCTCCATAGGCATAATATCCACCCAGCGATGAAAAGTGCATCTCAAAACCTCCCATTCCGGAAACGCAAACTTTACTATCACCAAATATGGTCTGAAAATCATCTTTATCCTGCGAATACGATGCGACAGAAATAACAAGGCTTAACAAAACAACAATACTTTTTTTCATAACAAAAAGGTTTTATAGCCGGCCCATCGGCAGGCTGGGTTAATAACAGCCTTCAGATGTTGTTTCATTTACAACCGTTGCGTTTTAAAACGATTTTAGTTCGCCGCCGCCAAAAATAGCCGCTCCTTTAATAATAAGTTTTTTCCCGGTGTTGGGCTCGGTTCGTTTGTAAACTTTGCGTTGGTCAGAAAAACCGCCTAAAATTGAAGTTACCTGTACCTGAACATCCCATTCCGGATTCACAATTATGGTAGCTCCGCCAAATATACAGGCAATTTCAATTACAGCACCTTCGTCACTCAAATCGGCATCAGACATGTCGAGTTCCACACCTCCAAATATGGCGGTTATCTGGCCTCCTTTAATGTTTTGATTCGAAACAACCCGTTTTCCACCACCAAAGATTGCTACTTCATCAATTCGTTCACTGTTACTTTGGGTTTCGGTGTCGGAGAAAAAAACATGCGGGTGTTTTAGGTTTCGGGCTTTAAATACAAGGGCAATTCCGACCAAAATTAAAATAACAGGAAAAACAAGACGTGTAACATTAAAAGGTAAATCGAAAAGTGAGGGAATCATAAAACCGCTACCAACCAATATAAGAATCAAACCGGGGAAGCGGGCGTGAGATTTAAAAAGACTGATTAAACCAACAAAAATAAGTAACGATTGCCAGCTAAAAAGATACTTCCGGTATTCATGGGGTATAATTCCAATTCTATCGAGCAGAAATACCACGCCAAGCACAATAAGAAAAATCCCCATAAAAGGAAGTCCATCATTCTTTGAACAGTGAGGCTTCCGGTTCATTTTATCGTTTTTTGTATAATCCATTGCTATAGGTTTTAGTTTCGTTTTAAAATCTAGGCCAAAAATAACCTGAACCAAAGAACCTAACAAAAAGGAATCGGTAAACGGATGCTTTTTTTCGGTAAGCAACGGTAAAAGGGTAAAAATCAAAAGTCAATTACCGATAAAACAAAAAACCCCGAACAAGTCGGGGCTTTTGTGTGGAAAGTATGTTTTACTTTATTTCGGAACCGTTGTTTACTTCTTTCTCGCTCGCCACAAAACTCAGGCTTCCATCGGCATTTTCAGCCATCAGAATCATTCCCTGCGATTCAATCCCTTTGATGCTGCGAGGTGCAAGGTTAACTAAAATACTCACCTTTTTTCCTTTTAATTCTTCCGGATTATAATATTCGGCAATTCCTGAAACCACCGTACGTTTATCAATTCCTGTATCGACAAGCAATTTGAGTAGTTTTTTTGTTTTAGCCACTTTCTCAGCTTCCAGAATAGTTCCCGTACGAATATCAAGCTTTGTAAAATCGTCGTAGGTAATTAATTCTTTTGCCTCAACCGCCGGAGTGTTGTCGAGTTTCAATTGACGGGTTGCTTCAAGCTTTTGCACTTGCGCTTCAATTGCCTCATCTTCAATTTTATCGAACAATAAAAACGGCTCGTCCAAAAGATGTCCCGGAGCAAGCAAATTCATTTGCCCTAGTTTTTCCCATCCCAACGATTCAATGTGGAGCAATTGTCGAATCTTTTGTGCTGTAAAAGGCATAAAAGGCTCAAAAATAATGGACAGGTTAGCCGTTAGCTGAATACAGATATTCATAATGGTTTTGACCCGGGATTCATCGGTTTTAATTAATTTCCAGGGTTCGGTATCGGCCAGGTATTTGTTGCCCAGGCGAGCCAGGTTCATTGCTTCCTTTAAAGCTTCGCGAAAGCGGTAATTTTCAAGCGACGATTCAATTCGTTCTTTGTGTTGTGCCATTTCGGCAATGGTTTCCTGATCAATGGGCTGTAGTTCTCCGAGCGATGGAACTTTTCTGTCGTAATATTTTTGAGTTAAAACCGCTGTGCGGTTGATAAAATTACCTAAAATAGCTACCAACTCATTGTTATTGCGTGCCTGAAAATCTTTCCAGGTAAAATCGTTGTCTTTGGTTTCAGGCATGTTTGCTGCCAAAACGTAGCGCAACACATCCTGCTTGCCGGGGAATTCTTCCAGATACTCATGCAACCAAACAGCCCAGTTTCGTGAGGTGGAAATTTTATCGCCTTCGAGGTTCAGGAACTCATTGCCGGGAACATTTTCGGGTAAAATATAAGCGCCATGCGATTTTAACATAGCCGGAAAAATAATACAGTGGAACACAATGTTATCTTTTCCGATAAAATGAACCAGTTTGGCATCGTCGTCCTGCCAGTATTTTTTCCAGTCTTTGCCATTTTGCTCAGCCCATTCAATGGTGTTCGATATGTAACCAATGGGGGCATCGAACCAAACATAAAGCACTTTTCCTTCGACTCCTTCAACCGGAACGGGAACGCCCCAATCCAAATCGCGGCTTACCGCTCTGGGCTGCAATCCGGCATCGAGCCACGACTTACATTGCCCGTAAACATTAGCTTTCCATTCTTTATGTTCTTCCAGTATCCATTTTTTTAGAAATGGTTCGTGCTGATCGAGAGGCAAATACCAATGGCGGGTTTCTTTTAAAACCGGTTTATTTCCGCTTAAGGTCGATTTAGGATTTATTAAATCCATCGGACTTAACGAAGTGCCACATTTCTCACACTGATCGCCGTAAGCTTCTTCGTTTGCACAATGGGGACAGGTTCCTTTAATATAGCGATCGGCCAAAAACTGACCCGCTTCCACATCGAAATACTGTTCCGAAGTTTTCTCAATGAATTTACCTTCGTTGTAAAGTTTTCTGAAAAAGTCGGAAGCTGTTTTATGATGCGTTTTTGAACTGGTGCGTGAATAAACATCGAACGAGATACCCAAATCTTCGAACGATTTTTTAATAATTGTATGGTACTTATCTACCACATCCTGAGGCGTAACTCCCTCGTTGCGCGCTTTTATGGTAATGGGAACACCGTGTTCGTCGGAACCACCAATAAATACCACATCGTTTCCTCTTAATCGCAGGTAGCGGGCATAAATGTCGGCAGGAATGTAAACACCCGCCAGGTGGCCAATATGAACCGGTCCGTTTGCATACGGCAAGGCTGAAGTTACGGTGTATCGTTTAAAATTTTTCACGTTCTATTTTGTTTTGTGGTGCATGTTAAAAACTGCTGCAAAGATATAATTTAGCCGCAAGTTGCGACCAGAAAAAGCAAGCGATTTTGCTTTAAATTTTATCGTAAGCAGTTAAAATTAATTACTTTTGAACAAACTGAGTTGAACCTAAGGTTATGAAAACACCTCCTCCACTTAAAAAAGGCGACCAGATTGGCATTGTAGCCCCGGCCAAATTTGTTCCGCAAGACCGGTATCCTGAAATTCTGGAATTTATAAGTCAACAGGGCTTTGAACCCGTGCGGGGAAAAACCACTTATCTGGAACATGGCCCTTTTGCCGGAACCGATCAGGCAAGGCTTAACGATATGCAGCAAATGTTAGATAATACAAACCTGAAAGCCTTGTTTTGTTTGCGCGGAGGCTATGGAACCATCCGGATTATTGACCAGCTAAAGTTTCAACAATTTACCGCACACCCTAAGTGGCTGATTGGTTTTAGCGATATCACGGTTTTGCACGCTCAATTGAATAATCTGGGCGTTGAATCGATACATGGACAAATGCCCGTACATTTTAATTCGGGAGCCAGAGGTTTGCGCAGGCTTTTTTCGGTTTTAAAAGGCGAATCCCTAAGTTATCAGATTGAAGGCCACACATTAAATAAACCGGGCAAAGCTTCGGGTGAATTAATGGGAGGAAATTTAGCCATACTTGTAAGTTTATTGGGAACACCTTACGCACCATCGCTGGGCGGAAAAATTCTGTTTATTGAAGAAGTGGGTGAATACCTGTACCGATTCGAAAGAATGCTTTATCAACTCAAACTGGCGGGAGTTTTGAAAAACCTGAAGGGACTAATCGTTGGCGGGCTGTCGTCGATGGAAGACAATATTCCCTCGTTTGGTCGCAACGCAGAGGAACTGGTTTTTGATTTGCTGAAAGATTACGATTATCCGGTTTGTTTTGGATTCCCGTCGGGACATATCGAAAATAACCAACCCCTTATTTTTGGGCGTGAAGTAGTATTAAAAGTAAGTGCCAGTGAAACTGAGCTGAATTTTAAATAAAATGTCTCAACACTACACTACCGGCAGAACTGGTGAGGAAGTGGCACGTAATTACTTAATTAAAAAGGGCTACCGCATTCTCGATGTAAACTGGTTTTTTAACCACAAAGAGATTGATATTGTAGCACAGCACAATAATGTAGTGGTTTTTGTCGAGGTAAAAACCCGCGCCACACTGGCTTTTGAATTACCCCAGGAAGCCGTAACCAAAAAAAAGATGCGCAACCTGGTATATGCCGCTGATGCGTACCTGATTCAAAAAGATATGGATTTGGAATGCCGTTTCGATATTATTTCTGTATTAAAAGGTGAGCCTTATCGAATACTGGAACATCTTGAAGATGCTTTTAAAGCTAACGAACTGTTATAATAACATCATATCAGCCTATGAAAAACAGGGTTCCATTGATTTCGCAATACTTCTGGGATTTTGTCAGCCTGTTTTATCCCGAACTTTGTGCTGCGTGTAAAACGAGCCTGATAAACCAGGAAAAGGTGCTTTGTTCCAAATGTCTTTATGAATTACCACGAACAAATTATCACAAAGTTTCCGGAAACCCGCTGGAGCAGATCTTTTGGGGACGCGTTCCCCTGGAACGGGTTACCTCGTTCTTTTTCTTTGTAAAAGGAAGCAAATACCGCAAACTCATTCATCAGTTGAAATACCAGAATCGTCCCGATATTGGTGTGGAACTGGGTCGATTATTTGGCTCTGAGTTGGTTTCAGAACCCGCTTTTCTTGAGCCTGAATACATCTTGCCGGTTCCTTTACATCCCAAAAAGGAATTCAAACGGGGATATAATCAAAGCAAAACCATTGCCGATGGGCTTGCGGCATTCCTTCCGGCCAAAGTGCGTTCCGATATGCTGATACGGAAAACCTTTACCGAAACCCAAACCCGAAAAGGGCGGTACGAGCGCTGGGAAAACGTGGAAGAAGTTTTTGGTGTTAACCACGCCGATGAATTGAATGATAAACACATTCTTTTGGTGGACGATATACTAACAACCGGAGCCACCATAGAAGGTTGTGCCCAGATGTTACATAAAGCGGCCCGGATAAAAATCAGCGTGGTAACCTTAGGTTACGCAAGCCAATAATACTTGCCTGTCGACACTCCTTTTTTTCGACAGATTAAAAAAGAAAGGGCTTCAGACCAAATATTCGCATCCATTCATGGAAATGATTCTATTGATGGTAAATTTATTTCTATTTTTACTTTTTAAATAATGATAATATGATAAACACCTGGCTTAAGCATAAAAACAAAATTTCGGCTAACAAAAAAAAACACCTCACAAATAAAACGGATAAAATTCAGCGCCTGCTAATCCCATTTATCTTTTCAATTTTTGTGCTTTTCGGTTCGCTTCAGGCTCAGGAGTCTCATTCCCTGTATCAAAATCATTCGTTTCGGCATTACGATCGTTATGTGTATCAATCGTCGGAACGCTTTCACACTTCGGTAAAACCCTACTTAAAAACACAAACCGATTCCATTGTTTCGCTCAACAGCATCTATTCCAAACCTGTAAACACAAAGTTTGCCGATATTCTTTTTAACCGCAGCCTGGTTCAATATAAAAAAAACGATTTCTCTTTTACCATCGATCCGCTTTTTCAGTTTGAACTGGGGCGCGACAACACTTACGATGAAAAAAGCTGGATAAATACCCGTGGCATCATGGTAAATGCGCAATTGGGAAAAAAAGTTGCTGTCAGCACATCGTTTTACGAAAACCAGGCCTCGTTTTTCGATTACCGACACGACCGCATTCAGGATATCGGACAGCGGGTAATTCCCGGACAAGGAGCGGGTAAAAGTTTTGGCGATTCCACCCAACACAACTACGATTATGGATTTGCCGAAGCCTGGGTTTCATTTTCTCCAAACGCACATTTCAACTTTACATTTGGGCACGGCAAAAATTTTATTGGCGATGGTTACCGTTCTTTACTTTTGTCGGATAATGCATTTAGTTATCCCTTTTTGCGCATTACCACCGATTTTTGGAACATAAAATATGTAAACCTGTGGATGCAGTTACAGGATATTCGCAATAAACCTCAATTTGAATCGCCTTATAATAAAAAATGGGCCTCGATGCATTACCTCGATTGGAGTGTAACGCCCTGGTTAAATATTGGTTTTTTTGAAGCAATCATCTGGCAACATGCCGATACCAGCGGAGTGCGAGGTTTCGATATGAATTATGCCAATCCGGTAATCTTTTTGCGACCGGTTGAATTTTCAGTCGGTTCGCCCGATAATGCGCTGATGGGCGTAAGCGGAAAACTGACGCTGTTTAAAAACCATGTGTTTTATGGCCAGGCCATGATTGATGAGTTTAAACTGAGCGAGATTAAAGCCGGCAATGGCTGGTGGGCAAATAAGTGGGCATTTCAGGCCGGTTATAAAACTTTTGATTTATTCGATTGGCAACACTTCGATGTGCAAACTGAGTTCAATTATGTACGCCCTTTTATGTACTCGCATTACAGTACGCTTCAGAACTACGGACATCACAACCAGCCTCTGGCTCATCCTTTGGGTTCGAATTTTTGGGAATCGCTTACTTTTTTACGATACCAGCACAATCGAATTTTTGTTGAAGGACGTTTTTCACATGCCCGTCACGGAAGCGATACCGCCGGGATGAATTATGGTAACGACATCTATAATTCATACGACACCCGGGCTAAAGAATACGATAATTATCTGGGGCAGGCACAAACCATAAATCTTTCGTACGCTTCGTTAATGCTCGCCTATCTGGTTAATCCACGAACCAATCTAAATGTTTATGTAGCATACACCCGGCGCAACGAACAAATCAATTCGATCAGCAACAAACAATCGTTAATCACATTTGGTATTCGTACCTCGCTTCAAAATTTCTATTACGATTTCTGATTACTCAATCTCAAACATTGAATCAATTTTTTTAATAAGCATTGTTTTCAGGTGGGTATATAAAGAAAAAGCCACAAGGATTATCTTGCGGCTTTTAATCTTTTTAAAGTGTGAGGTTAAGCAAGTGCTTTTTTAATTGCTTCTACATAATCCAGCTTTTCCCAGGTGAATAATTCAACCTCTATGATTTTTTTACCCGAATAAGGCGATTCAAAGGTTTTTGTAACTACCCGTGGGGTCCGGCCCATGTGTCCGTAGGCCGCAGTTTCCTGATAAATAGGATTGCGAAGCTTTAATCGGTCTTCAATAGCTGCAGGACGCAAATCAAAAATTGATTCAATTTTTTGTGCAATCTCACCATCACTTAAATTAACTTTAGCAGTTCCATAAGTGTTTACAAAAACACCCACGGGTTTGGCTACACCAATAGCGTAGGCTAACTGTACCAAAACCTCATCGGCTATTTCGGCAGCAACCATGTTTTTAGCAATGTGGCGGGCGGCATAAGCTGCCGAACGGTCAACTTTCGATGGATCTTTTCCTGAAAAAGCGCCACCACCATGAGCTCCTTTTCCACCATAGGTATCAACAATAATTTTTCGCCCGGTTAATCCGGTATCGCCATGGGGACCACCGATAACAAATTTTCCGGTTGGATTAACATGCAAAATATAATCTTCGTCGAATAAGGCTTTTACACGCTCCGGTAATTGGGCAACGGTACGTGGAATCAAGATTCTTCTTACATCATCTTTAATTTTTGCCAGCATGGGCTCATCAGCATCAAACTCATCGTGTTGAGTCGATACAACAATGGTGTGTACCCGTTTGGGTTGGTTATCGTCGCCATATTCAATGGTTACCTGGCTTTTTGAGTCGGGACGCAAGTAAGTCATCTCTTTTCCTTCGCGGCGAATAGCTGCCAAATCGAGCAATAAGCGATGCGACAGTTCCAAAGCCAATGGCATGTAATCGTCCGTTTCGCGACAAGCGTATCCGAACATCATTCCCTGATCACCGGCTCCCTGATTTATGCGATCTTCGCGGTCAACACCCCGGTTAATATCGGCACTTTGCTCATGAATAGCCGAAAGCACCCCGCACGATTCACCTTCAAAACGGTATTCACTTTTGGTATAACCAATTTTGTTAATCACTTTACGTGCTACTTCCTGCACATCGACATAAGTTTGTGAGCGCACTTCACCCGCCAAAACCACCTGCCCGGTAGTAACCAGGGTTTCGCAAGCTACTTTCGATTGTTCATCAAAAGCTAAAAAATTATCTAATAAGGCGTCAGAAATTTGGTCAGCTACTTTATCAGGATGGCCTTCTGATACCGATTCGGACGTAAATAAATATCCCATAACAATACATTTAAAATTGTAAACTATAACAGGGAAAGCCGATGAATGTTACGCAGAAAGTAATACATTTTAGCATTTTTTTCTGTGGTTGCAATCCGTTCAAATCTTTCCACAATTGAGTGCCCAAAGGTATAATTTTAATTTAAAATAAGAAAAAAGAAAAGGGCTTCTTTTAAAAAGCCTTAATACCACGATGTAAGTTGAATCTCTTTTTTGTTTTGTTTCAAGAGAACTCTTTTAAACCTTGAGTTGGTAAATCGCTTATTCCTGTGAGTTTTGTTTTGCGTAAAGCCAAACCTTTTCGTTATCTGGGGTACTGCGGATGCGGCGAAGTTCGTGCAAAGCATTTACTTTGCTGTCGAACGAATTAAGTGATACGCGGTACAAATCGTCGGCAAAAATTACTTCGGCATTAAAACCACTTTTTTTAAATTGAGAAGCATGATGCTTTGCATTGGCTTCTTCTTTATAGCTGGCACCAATTATATAATATACCTGTTCAATGGTCTCCGGTTTTTTTATAAGAGGTTTGGGCTCCTCCGTATAAAACAAAGCCTGTCTTTTATCGGTGGCAATATCGAGCACTTGCTCCATATCGTCGTTTACCGGCATGGCCGAGTGTGTTGCCTCAATGGGTTCGCTGCTTGAATCGCCAAAAGCGTAACCGGCTGTTTGCTGCTGCCTGATACTTTTGGTGTAAGGAATTAAAGTCAGCAATCCGACAATGGGAAGCACCACGGCTGCAATTTTTAACGTTCGTTTGATACCCTGATTCATGTTTTGATCGGCGTTATAGATGGGAACTACTTCACGTGCGTTTTTGTGGTAATGGAGCGGAGGAAAACGAAACGAAGCCATGCCATAGGCATCGGTTAAAAAATTCTCGGTGTCGGCCGGATCAAAAAGCAGGTTGTTGTTTTCGTCAAGACGGAATGTGCCCACTCCTTCAAAGCTTACCGCTTCTCCTTTATCGAGACGGAGCCATGCCTGTTGAACTTCGTCCTGAATACGCCTTTTCGCTTCCTGATAAGTGACTCCCTGATTTTTTGCCAGATAATTCAGCAGCAAGCCATCGTTATAGGTGAGGTTTTTATTGAACAATACATCTTTTTTTGGCGGCTGAAAAGTATGACTGCTATCGTTGTGTTCGGCGGCATGGTAGTTTGTTACAAAACCGCCAAAGCCCGGCAGAATAACACAGTCGTGAATAAAAAGTAAACCGCTGATGTATTTGTTAATATCTTGCATGAATCGTATTTTATGCTGCAAAATTAACAATTTTCTTGCTGCCATTCACTATGGCTCTTTTTAAAATTGTGTATGTTTGCAAATCAGCATAAATATAAGTAATTGAATCTAAAATATTTGAAATTTCTAACAAAATGAACAAAACCATACTAATTACCGGAGGAGCAGGATTTATTGGCTCGCATGTAGTGCGTTTGTTTGTAAATAAATATCCCGATTACCACATTGTAAATCTGGATAAACTTACTTACGCCGGAAACCTTGAAAACCTGAGCGACATCGATAAAAAAACCAATTACACTTTTGTAAAAGGTGATATTGTTGACGCCGATTTTATTTTTTCCCTGTTCAAACAATATCCTTTCGACGGGGTAATTCACCTGGCTGCCGAAAGTCATGTTGATCGTTCAATAAGCGACCCCATGGCTTTTATCAACACCAATGTGCTGGGAACCGTAAACCTGCTGAATGCAGCCAAAGAACAATGGAAAGGACAGTTTGAAGGCAAACGGTTTTATCACATCTCGACCGACGAAGTATATGGCGCTTTGGGCGATACCGGATTTTTTACCGAAGAAACGGCTTACGATCCCAAAAGTCCCTATTCGGCTTCAAAAGCATCGAGCGACCACTTTGTAAGGGCTTATAAAAACACCTACAAACTTCCCATTGTAATTAGTAACTGCTCAAATAACTACGGCCCAAACCAGTTTCCCGAAAAATTATTACCCCTGGCCATCAATAATATTAAAAACAACAAGCCCATTCCCATTTACGGAAAAGGTGAAAACATACGCGATTGGTTGTATGTAGAAGATCATGCACGCGCCATCGATTTAATTTATCATGAAGCCAAAAACGGAAAAACCTACAATATTGGCGGACATAACGAATGGACAAACATTGATTTAATAAAGCTGCTTTGCGCTGTGATGGACAAAAAACTGGGACGAGAAACCGGAGAATCGGAAAAATTAATTACCTATGTTACCGACCGAGCCGGACACGATTTACGCTACGCCATTGATGCATCATTGATTGAAAAAGAATTGGGATGGTTACCCTCATTAACTTTTGAAACAGGACTTGAAAAAACGGTTGATTGGTACCTGGCTAATCAGGATTGGATGGACCGCATAGTTTCAGGTGCTTACGAAGCATATTACGATCACATGTACACCAACCGATAAAACAATGTCACGTTTCGGCCGTTTGTTTGGAAAAAAAGATCACCTGGTTCCTTTCGACTTGTCGAAATTGGGATGCGACATTCACTCGCACCTGATTCCCGGCATCGACGATGGCTCTCCATCGTTCGAAGATTCGCTGGAACTGGCTCGTGGACTGGTTGATTTGGGTTACCAAAAAGCCATTACCACACCCCACGTAATGAGCGATTTTTACCGCAATTCGCCGGAAACCATTCAAAACGGGTTAATTCAACTTAAGCAGAAAATTCAACAGACTGAAATACCATTAAACATTGAAGCCGCCGCAGAATACTACATCGATTTTGAATTTATGGAAAAGGTTGAAAGCAATTCGCTGCTTACTTTTGGTAACAATTACCTGCTGGTTGAATTCTCTTTTGTTGAGCCTCCGGTTAATATGAACGAAGTGTTTTTTAAGCTGCAAACCAACGGCTATCGCCCTATATTAGCGCATCCCGAAAGGTATTTGTACTGGCACAACAACCCAAAACCCCTTTTCGAATTAAAAGATCGCGATGTTTTATTCCAGATAAACCTGCTATCGTTAATGGGAAATTATGGACCACAAGTGGCAAAAGCCGGTGAATTGCTTATTGAAAATAAAATGGTGGAATGGTTGGGTACCGATATGCATCACGCCAATCATTTGGAACTTTTAAAAAACTACCGCTTAAAACAAAGTCTGATATCAAAAATTGAAGACCTGCATTTACTAAACCGCACTTTATTATAAACTACAAAGACCTGCAAAGCACAAACAATTTTGCAGGTCTTTTTTATAAGAAACCCTTTTTATTCTTATTACACGCCTATTCGGTACGATAACTTTATAAGAAAAGTATTTCGTGCTTTAAAATCGAACAGGTTATTCATACTGGTTCCCAGCGATTGCGTCGGATCAGAGGTAAAATGTTCGCGGTTTTGCGACCAAACAAAAAACAATACCGATCCCGGACGATATTCCCAGCGGGCAACCAGATTCGACAAAAACACTTTGGTATTAAAATCCGGATTTTTAAAAGTATAATCAAGACTACCATTGGCAGCCTCATCAACTTCGAGAATAATATCATCCGGATCGCTTATGTTTCGGTTAATTTCTGCTGAAGTATAGGTGTAATAGCGCTTTGCAAAATCATCGTTGTGTGCATCGCTAACATACTTAAAGTCGGTATAAGCTCCGGTTGCAAAAAATGGTTGCCCCCAGTATTGAATCGACAGGTCGGGAGTAAGGTTATAATTAATGCGCAACGAAGCACTCAGTATTTTTTGATTGATGGTTCCCAGCACATAGCGCTTACCAACAGTGTGTTCAATGGCTTCGACATATTGTTGTTGATCTTCCTTGTTGCTATAACTTGGTTCTACTTCAATCTCAATGTTTTTCATGGGTTTGTAGGTTAATCCGGCCGAAAGACTTACCTGGCTGTAATAATCCTCATTTCCTGATACAAAGGTTGTGTTTACCGACGCAATTAATTTTTTTCGTGAATCCGATTCCACCCAAAGCCATGCATTATGACTCCCAGGCAAGCGATACGAAGGCCCACCGCGTAAATGAGAGGTGGCAATTTGCTCGCCTTCTATATTAAAGCCACCGCCCATTGAAAAATTATTTTTAAAGGTTGCATTTCCATTAATGTTTCCACCCTGTCCCAGATAAGTTCCTCCAAAATCGAACGAAGACCAATGATTCAGGTTGATGCTAATGTTTTTAAAAATTGAGAACGGCTCATTGATACGATATCCCATCCAAAAAATTGAGATTAAATCGTCCACATGACGCACATAACCCATATCATTTAATTCAAGACCGGGGTTTTTAAAATAAAGCCCGGCAATAAAACTTAAGCGATTCCCTCCGCTTTTTCCGACAAACACATTACCTCCATACCCCGAAAGTGAGGTGAGCGTTGAGTCCATGGTAACATGTTTGGCATCGGGACGCTGAAATAAATGTGTGGATGACAACTGGGTTTCGGTAATGGATTCGGCGCTGCCCTCAACATAGGTAAATGCTCCTTTTGCCATGACATACCAGGTTTTATCTTTCCAGTATTTGGTAAAGTTTATTCCTCCCGAATAAGCATTGGTATGAAGGTAATTTAGATGTTCATCATCAATTAAGCGGTTTGTAGCCGTAAGCATGCCACCCAGCAAGGTGTTTCCTCCGCCAAAATCTTTTTGCAGACTAATTACTGAATAATTGGTGGCGGGTTCTACCGTTTCATAGCGGGTTTCTGTATCGTTGTAACGAATTTCAGCACGTTCTTTGGCTGTAAAGCTCTCCATAATTCCAATACTCAGTCCGTTTTCTGTTCGTCCGGTAATTTTAGCCGCTCCAAGAATGGTGGTGTTATCAGGAATCCGGGCATAATCATTATCTATTGTGTCGGGATTGTGATGAGGTCTGCGGCCAATGCGCCGACTGTAAAACATGTTTTCAAAAGCCAGATCACCATCGCCAATCATTAAGGGGAAATTAATAATGTTACTTCCTTCGATAAAAAAGGGACGTTTTTCCTGAAAAAAGAGTTCAAATCCGCTAAGGTTTACTGTTGATGGGTCGGCTTCAACCTGTCCAAAATCGGGGTTAATAGTAAAATCTAAGGTAAGATTGTTGGTAAGACCAACCTTTCCGTCGAGCCCTATATTTCCTTTCCAATCGCTGCCATCGGCAAAGGGATTGCCCTCTTCTTTCTCATAACTCGAGGTGCTTCCCAATACATAAGGATATAAATCGAAAGTACGTTTGGGTTGAATATTATTTAAGCCCGACATTTGTCCAAAATGGTGAACCCATCCCGGATCGTTCCGCTTTTTTGGCTGCCACATGGAATGTTCTTCGAACCGGTGAATGTATCGCTCCACCTGAATTCCCCAGGTTTGCTCGTAGGAATTAATAAAACGCAATTGCGAAAAAGGAATCTTCATTTCAGCAATCCAGCCATCTTCCACAACACGGGTTTCGGCCCACCAGATGGGATCCCAGGAATCGTCGTTGCTGTCGCCATCGCCCGAAATATATACATCCTGCTTGGTTCCGGCGGCACTTACATTAAAACAATAAGCGGTTTGTTTGTCGTTATAGCTGTCGAGCTGAATACCCATATAATCACCATCCAGGTTATCGCGGCGGGTAATGCGACGGGTAATTTTCTCAGGCTCACTGTCGAAAGCCCTGATGGCTACGTACATAAAATTGTCGTCGTAAAGAATGGCAAATTGAGTGGCTTGTGAAGGTGTTTTGTTGTCGTAAGGATAATACATGGTAAATCCTTCTTTCCAATTGGCATTTTTCCAGGCGTCATCGCTCAGTTGACCGTCAACAAGTATTTGATTTTCGGTTTTTTGGGTAACGTATTCCCGTTTTAAACTGGCTGCGTTTAATTGAAATACAAAGCATACCAATGCCAATAACGTCGCTGCTTTTGTCATCACGTTTTTTATTTAAGGGTTTATAACAGCTCAAAGACGCACCGAATTTTTATCCGTTACACCCTTTGTCAGAAAAGTTGTGAAGTAGCATTCAAACAAAAATAGTTCACCCCGTTAACTTTTCATTAACAATTTTATTCGAACAATTCCAGACTTGATTCGTTTTGGTTCACAGAAGAACAATAATAAACGACTTTTTTATCTGAAATTATTATGAAAACAATAGTAAGTATTTATTTAATCGTATTAAGTATGACAAGTTTAGCACAATTTACACAACCGGAACTACCTTATAAGTATAGTGATTTAGAGCCTTATATTGATGCAGCAACCATGGAAATCCATTACAGCAAGCATCACGCAGGCTATGTGGCCAACCTGAACAATGCAGCCTCAGGAACCGCATTCGAAAAAATGAGTATTGATGAGTTAATCACCAAAATTGATGGCAACACTCCGGCTGGTGTTCGAAATAACGCCGGAGGAACCTGGAACCACACCTTTTTCTGGGAAAGTATGGCGCCTAAAGCTGGCGGTGAGCCTACCGGAGACTTAGGAAAAGCTATTGTGGCAACCTGGGGAAGCCTTGACGCTTTTAAAGCAGAATTTAAAAAAGCTGCACTGGGACAATTTGGTTCAGGATGGGCCTGGTTAGTAATGGCCAATGGAAAATTGAGCATCGTTTCAACCCCAAATCAGGATAACCCTTTGATGCCTGTTGCATCGGTAAGTGGAACTCCTCTGCTGGGAATCGATGTGTGGGAGCACGCTTATTATTTAAAGTACCAGAACAAACGCGCCGATTATGTTGATAATTTCTGGTCGGTAGTTAACTGGAACAAAGTTGATGCGCGCTACAAAGCCAGTTCGAAATAAACAACAACAACTATACAACAAAAAAAAGACCTGCCAAATTATTAAGTGCAGGTCTTTTTTTTATCTCTTGGTTTTAATAGGCCGATTTAAACTGCTGTAAAAACCGGATATCGTTTTCAAAATAAAGTCGTAAATCTTTCACCTGATACTTGAGCATGGCAATACGTTCTATGCCCATTCCAAAGGCAAATCCGGTATATTTTTCCTTATCGATGCCGCAACGTTCCAGCACATTGGGATCGACCATTCCGCAACCCAATATCTCGAGCCAACCGGTATATTTACATACATTACAACCTTTTCCGCCACAAATAGAACACGATACATCGAGTTCGGCCGATGGTTCGGTAAACGGAAAATAAGAAGGCCGCAAGCGGATTTGGGTTTTCTCGCCAAACATTTCTTTAGCAAAATAAAGCAGGGTTTGTTTCAAATCGGCAAACGATACATTCTCGGCAACATAAAGACCTTCAACCTGATGAAAGATACAATGCGCCCGGGCCGAAATAGCCTCGTTGCGAAAAACCCTTCCCGGAAAAATGCTGCGGATGGGAGGCTGGGAATTTTCCATTACCCGAACCTGTACGCTTGACGTGTGCGTACGCAAAACAATTTCGTTTTCTTTATCGATAAAAAATGTATCCTGCATATCGCGTGCCGGATGCTCTGGCGGGAAGTTCAATGCCGTAAAAACGTGCCAGTCGTCTTCAATTTCAGGACCTTCGGCTACCGTAAAGCCCAGGCGGTTAAATATGCTTATAATCTCGTTCCGAACCAGAGAAATGGGATGACGTGAACCCAACTCAAGTGGTTCGCCGGGACGGGTCAAATCTGTTCCTTCAGAACTTACCGACGATTCTTCGAACGATTCCTTTAGCTGATCGTATTTTTCCTGAGCTTTTTGCTTAAGCTGGTTAATTTCAAGGCCCACTTCTTTTTTTAATTCAGCGGGAACATTTTTAAAGTCGGCAAATAATTGCGCAATTTCGCCTTTCTTGCTCAGGTATTTTAAACGGAACTGCTCCAGTTCGTCGAGTGATGAAATGGTAAACGACTCGGTTTGTTCCAGCAGTTCTTTGATTTTTTGAATCATCGTCACAAAGTTTAATTACAGGGGGCAAATTTAATGAAATTCATAAGTTTATCAAACGGGAATGCATCTCCAATAAAAACTATCAATTCAGCAGGAATTAGCTATACATAGCCATAAGCGGCAAGGCAAAACAGTAGCTTTAAAAATCAATTCTTTCTCTATATTTGCAACTTAAACAAAGCTTTCGATGAAGAAAAACCTAAGTGCATACGACTCGCTGATATTCGATTTTGGCGGAGTGATTCTTGATATTAATCCGGAACATACCTGGAATGCTTTTGGCAAATTTGCCCCGAAAGAACGTATTCAGCAGGTAATAAACAGCGGTTTACTTGAAACATTTGAAACCGGAAAAATTAGTGCTGCTGAACTCCGCAGGCTTATTAACCAAAAGCTGGATGAAAAAATTGACGATGCTACTTTTGATCGCGCCTGGAATGCCATGTTAATTGATTACAAGCCCAAACGCATTGAACGAATTCAGTGGCTTAAAAAAAGTCATCGCTTGTTTTTACTCAGCAATACCAACGAAATACACTATGCTTTTTTCAGCAAAAAACTGGAGAAAGAATATGGCGTAAGTTTTTCCGATTTATTTCATCACACTTACCTTTCGCACGAAATGGGCCTTATAAAACCCCATGCCGAAATTTTCCGCCAGGTTTTGATTGAACAACAATTAGACCCCGAAAAAACGCTGTTTATTGAAGACACCCGAGAAAATGCTGATGCTGCGGAATCATTAGGAATTGAAACCTTGGTAATTCCGCGTAACGGAAATTTTTACGATTATTTTTTGTAAAGCGTCCGAAAAACTGAAGACTGCTTATTTTTTCTTGAATGTCTCGGTGTTGATTCCGTAATTCAGAAAGTAATCGCCTTTAGGCAATTTGCTTATGTCAACGCGGGCTGCAAAACCTTTTTCAACCAGATTTCCGTAATAATCGTAAATCTCGTACATGGTTTCGCGCGAAAAGATAATTTCGGTAGTTGGTTTTGGCGGCGAAAAAGTTACAGGAGCTTCCATGGAACGGTACCTGACCTCTTTACTGTAACGGGGTTTACGGGTATAATCGATTTGCTTGATGCGAAAGCGATTGTTTCCGCTATGCGGTTGCACGGCAACGGCGTAAGTATTGGTTCCGGCGGTTCCTTTTCCTTCAACCTCGGCCACTTTTACCCATTTATTCCAACGGAATTGTTCCACAATAAAAGGAAGCGAACCGCTTTCTGCGCTGGTCGACCAGCTAAGGATTCCATCGTTGGAAACCTTTAAATTATTTGCGTTATACGTACTTTGAGGTTTTAAAACTTCGGGGTTGATAACTTTGGGCGTACATCCGTCTTTATGCTTGATGCTAACAATTAACTTATCGCCAACCGAAAACTGAAAAATGGTTAAATCGATTTCAAAAGCGCTGGAATTTATTTCGTCGGTAGTCAACTGTCCATTAACTGTTACTTCAATCACACAAAAACCAACTCCCGACAAAGCAAAAGGGTTCATCACATAAAGGTTTTTCCCCTGATATACCCCTTTCAATACAATTTCGCCCGATGCAAATACCAGTTGAGTAAAGGCCGTTAAGAGTATGGTGACTAGTATTTTTCTCATTTTTAAAGGTTTAGTTCAAATCAAACCCTGTTTTTCTCAGTTAAATCTGGTCGAAAATTAATTTGAGTTCCTTAGAGCAAGCCCTTTGCATTGCTTTAAACCCTTGTTTGTTGAACAACCAAAACTAATACAAATATTTATTTTTTGAAAATCTGTTTTTATTTTGCGCTTAAAACCCACAAGCAACTTTAATTAACTGGCTTAAAAAACGCACTAAAAATGGATGGTCACCGTGAATTTGGATTCAAAAAATCGCGCCTGCTGTATATTTTTTGTGCTGAATTTGTATTATAATTCCTTACTTTGCACAAAACAATTGAATTATGATGCTTCAATATATTCATTGGAATGTAAATCCTGAAATTTTCACCATCGGAGGATGGGGCCCTCGCTGGTACGGACTGCTTTTTGCTCTTTCGTTTGTTGCCGGTTATTACCTCATACTTAAATATTTTAAACGCGAAGGCATTAAACAGGATGTGCTCGACAGCCTGACTATGTATATGTTTATTGGAACACTTATTGGCGCCCGTTTGGGACATTGCCTTTTTTACGAACCGGCCTACTATTTAAAAAACCCGCTCGAAATTCTGTTTGTATGGCACGGCGGTTTGGCCAGTCATGGTGCGGCTGTTGGGATATTAATTGCCCTTTACTTATTTGTCCGCAAGCACAAAAAAAATTACCTGTGGATATTCGACCGCGTTGTAATTGCTGTTGCTTTGGCCGGGTTCTTTATCCGCATGGGAAATCTGATGAATTCTGAAATCTACGGACATGAAACTACCCTGCCCTGGGGTTTTATTTTTGAACTGCGCGGAGAAACGGTTCCCAAACACCCAACCCAAATATACGAAGCACTGAGCTACCTATTTATCTTTGGATTGTTATCGTTAATTTTCCAGAAGACCTGGAAAAGCGAGCGGCACGGTTTAATCTTTGGCGTTTTCTTAATCCTCTTATTCGGCGCCCGTTTTTTTATTGAATTTGTAAAAGAAGATCAAGTGGCGTTTGAGGCATCCATGAAGCTGAATATGGGACAAATTCTAAGCATCCCCCTTGTTTTGGCAGGCTTTGCCTTGGTGATTAACGCCTTGCGACACAAACCCATTGAATTGCATAAATCCGGTAAGTAATCATTATGAATAAACTGATTCTTTTTTTAACCGCGGCCTTATTCCTGATTAGCTGTTCCGACGAAACAGACCTTGATGTAGTTTATCCCCGCTCTTATTTCCCGGCTTTCCCCGGTTCGTGGTGGACTTACACCAACGGAGAGCGCTCATTGGTCGATCCAAGCTACCAGCCCAACAGTTACCAGCCTGATATCAACTCATCGGCCTGGACCGACGAAAAGCTGGTTCCCTATATCGATGGAGCATATCTGTATGAATATTCGATAACTCAAATGTCAACCGAATTTCCATTAAAAAAACTATTGGCTGAATCGGTAACCACCGAATGGGTGGTAAATCATGTTAATGGCGAAAACATCTTACGTAAATCTATTGCCAAGCTCGATACGTTTTATCTGGCGCACGATTCCAGTCTTTACAAAAAAGTTGTGGTTGTGGTTGAATATAAGGAGTCGCTGGGAATAAATAAATGGAATACCAAAGAATATTATGCCGATTCGGTTGGATTGATTCGTCAGGAAATAAATAATCCGTATGATACCCTTTCGGCAATTATCCGTAAAGAACTGATAACTTATCAGATAAACTGGTAGTTTTGAGTTAGCGCTGAACGTTTTGTTCTATGGAAAACCAGGCAACAAAGGTGCAAACAAGGTTTTGGAATAAGTTTCCATTTGTTTTTACCGATGAGTTGGTTTTTTATGCTCCCGATGATTTTGATGAAAACAGTTACTTAAAAACCCTTGTCGAACATTTTCAGGCCCGGATAACAGATTACGATATTACAGCGGAATCGGCTGTATCGCTTTCAAAGCTGCCTGTAAAAATAAAGTTGCATTACCAGCCCGATCCCATTGCTCCTAAAATTACCATCCGAATTTCGCTTTTTGAAAATACCATCGCCTTATTGCTGTTTGTGGCAATCGGTGTGTTTTTATTTGAATTCGATGCCGTTTCGGTAGCTATCACAATGCTTCTTGCCGGAGTTGTTTTCTACATAATAAACCTTCACAAAACACTGAGTAACTTAAAGACGAAATTGCTGAACCTGGCTCGTGCCAACCTGGACTGGGGAGAACCTGCGCTTTGGAAAAAGCAACAGATCTGGCTCAAGAATCCAATGGTTTGCCCTGCTTGCGGCGAACCACGCAACTCATACAGTTCAAAATGCGTAAATTGTGGCCTCTGGTTAAACAAAGCTTCCAAAAACAAAAACACCGGCAACATCAGCACCTCAGCAGGCGATACACCCATAAGCTATCAATACCAAAAGAAAAATGAGAAAAATAGCCGCTAACTTAATCTTCCCGGTTTCATCTCCCCCGATAAAGAACGCTTATCTGGTTCTTTCAGATGAGGGCGAAATACTGGATGTTTGTGGTGGCGGTGAAACACTGCACGAAATTTCAGGACTGGAATATTACAGTGGCATTCTGATTCCCGGATTTGTAAATGCACATTGTCATCTGGAATTATCGCATCTGAAAGGAAATCTGGCTCCGGGCAAAGGGTTACCGGCATTTTTAGCACAAGTTCCTCAATTACGCCAGGCTCAGGAATCAGATATACATCGCGCAATTCAACATGCCCTGCGTTATATGTGGAGCCGGGGAGTTAATGGTTTGGGCGATTTGGTAAATACGCAGCACACCCTAAACTTTAAAGCAAACTCACCAATTAAGAGCCACAGTTTTATAGAGCTTTTTTCGTTAGCCGACCAAAGTAATCAATCGGTTTTGAATAAAGGCAAGGTTCTATGCGATGCCTTTAAACAAGAAAACCTGGCCACATCTCTTGCTCCCCATTCGTTCTATGGTACGCCCCCGGAACTGATAAACCTAATACTCGATGAGTTAAGTGTACCGCAAAACCTAAGTATTCATTATAAAGAACATCCAAAAGAAAAACTTTATGATTCGACCGAAAAACTACGCTTACTTTTGCAACACCCCATGATAAAGCAGTTGCTTTTGGTTCATAACATTTACCTTGAATCGGCGGAACTGCAAGGTCTCCAAAACCTACCAATAGAAGAAAAACAAAAAATAATTCTTACCCTCTGTCCAAATTCCAATTGGTTTATCGAAAACAAACTTCCTCCGGTCGAAATGCTCCTTAAGTCGGGCTTTCCCATTTGTCTGGGAACCGATAGCCTGGCATCGAATGGTCAGCTATCAATTTTGGAAGAAATGAAAACACTACTATTCCAATTTCCGGAACTTTCGTTTATTGATGTGCTGAGCTGGGCTACACTGAACGGTGCCAGGGCTTTGGGCTTTGACAAGCAACTGGGAAGTTTTGAATCCGGCAAAAAACCCGGTGTATTATTGGTTGAAGCTTTCGATTTTAAAAAGCAAACACTTACTGCGGAATCGACCGTTACCCGCCTGGTTTAAAAAAAAGAAGCCGCATAACGCGGCTCTTAAAGTATTTAGATTTTTTAAAAGACATCATTTTCCAGATGTCAATTTCTATTCAATCCCATTCTCCTTTAAAATCTTAATTAACGAGGGCGTATAATGCGATAAGAATTCGGGGTACAATTTCTTCAGGTAATTATACAAATCGACAAATAATGCTTCGGAAGCCTCATGGTTATAATTGTCTTTAAACTCGCGCAGCTTGCTTAAAAACTCGTTGTGTTTAACTCTGAAGT
>JBFXEW010000005.1:0-221389 GCA_050179685.1 Salinivirgaceae bacterium | reverse complement strand
ATTTGCTCTGGTAATAAAGCTTTTATTAGTGTGGTAAAGTGGTCTGTTGCTAAACTCATGCTTATTTAATTTTATAAGCTGCAAAGTTTATATTTTTATTTACTCCACCAACTTTTTAAAGTGACCCTAAATAGTTTTCTGGAATTTGTATTTATTGAAGTAAGTAAATAAAAAAAGACCTAAGGAAACTTCCAAAGGTCTTTAGTGATTCAGCTGGGGCTCGAACCCAGGACCCCATCCTTAAAAGGGATGTGCTCTACCAGCTGAGCTACTGAATCAATATGTAGAGAACTTTTTAAAAATAGTAAAACATAATCTGTTTTACCTGTTGATTCAGTTGCGACTTTTATCTGCATCTTGCAGACAAACCCAGGACCCCATTTCGCCGCGGCGGAGAAGTGCGCTGCCTGTTGAATTACTGAATCAAACGTATTAGAACTTCATAAAAAAAGTGAAACATTTTTTGTTTCACCTGGTGATTCAGCTGGGGCTCGAACCCAGGACCCCATCCTTAAAAGGGATGTGCTCTACCAGCTGAGCTACTGAATCGTTTTTATTTGTTGAAAACCTTTGCTATCAAAGCTTTCAGAACTTATAATCCTTTTTTGAAAAGGCGTTGCAAAGATACTACCTATATTTTATTTTCCAAACCACGCCTTATATTTTTTATGCTTTTTTTTGACCTGTGCAAATATCATTTTGAATACCAAGGTATTAATTGTAAAAGTTTATTGTAACCCTGTTTAACTTATCCGGCTTTTGTTTGCTCAAAATGCTTTAAACGCTTAAATTTGGTCATCATTAGCTCTTAGGTAATATGCGTCAGTTTAAAAATAAAGTTGTTATTATCACCGGTGCTTCATCGGGTATTGGTAAGGCCTTGGCTTATGAATTTGCCAGACTTGGAGCAGCGATAAGTCTAGCCGCCCGGAGAATAGACCTTTTAAAACAAATTGAAAAAGAATTGGAAGCTTCCGGTAGCCGGGTTTTGGTTCAGGCTACCGACGTGACCAGTGAAGCCGATTGCAGAAATCTTATAGAACATACGATCGAAACTTTTGGGGGCATCGATATCTTAATCAATAACGCCGGAATCTCCATGCGTTCCTTGTTTTTGGATGTTGACCTTAAAGTGCTCAAACACCTAATGGATGTTAATTTTTGGGGAGCAGTGTATTGTACCAAATATGCTTTACCCCATTTACTTAAAGCAAAAGGTGTTCTGGTTGGGGTTTCGTCGGTAGCCGGCTTTCACGGTTTACCCGGACGAACCGGCTATTCGGCTTCGAAATTTGCATTACATGGCTTTTTAGAAACCGTGCGGATTGAACATTTAAAAGATGGCTTGCATGTATTGGTTATCGCATCGGGATTTACCGCTTCTGAAATTCGGAAGAATGCCCTAATCAACGATGGTTCTTCGCAGGGAATGACCCCACGCGACGAGCAAAAAATGATGACTCCGCAACAGGTAGCCCGGATCTTAATCCGTTCCATTCGTAAGAAAAAGCGAAATAAAATCATCTCGTTTTCCGGACAGTTAATAGCCCTTATGCAGCGTATTCTTCCCGAGCAGGTCGATGCCATGATATATCGAATCATGTCGAAGGAAGTGGATTCACCTTTTAAATAGCTTGGTTGTTTTTTTCGATGTTGGTTTTAAGCAAGCCAAAGCAGACTGTTTAAAACTCTTTGTATTAACAAAGACAAACATTTGTTTTGGAATCCTGTTATTTTCCTATATATTTTAAAAAAGAAGCATCTCAGTATAGTAAAATATTATGAGAAAATTGTTAAACAGAATAAGAGTGTAAATTTTATCAGAATGATATTGAATTAATTAAAATGATAGGTCTTAAAGAAAACGGCTTTCAAAAAATAGCAATTGGAATCAAAGCAATCACTTAGTAAGACCGGGAAGCTGATCCCGCTCTGCGGGAGAAGATCACCCGGCCGCACTTAGTGATTGTAAAGATGTAGATGCTATTTTTTGATGCCTTGACTTTTTTGCTTCGTTTTTGGGTCGACCGAGCTTGCGAGTTCATGACCGAAGGGAATAACCCAAAAATGAAGAGCCCAGCCGGCTTAAGGCGAGAATTATCACCTTAATTATTGCATCATTTCAAGTTATGTTCTATATAAGGAATGCTAGCAATTTTATATATATTTATCGGACATTAATGAAATATAAATCATGATTCACCCCTTGTTAGAAAAACGATACAGCCCCAGGGCATTCAGCGAACAATCTATTTCGCGAACTGATATGGAAATACTATTTGAAGCCGCACGTTGGTCGCCTTCGGCCCGAAATGAGCAACCCTGGCGCTTTATTTTTGCATCTAAAGAAAACAACGAATCTTACCAGCAGATGCTGCATATATTAAGCGACTGGAATCAGCAGTGGGCACAATCAGCTCCGGTTTTAATGCTGGCCGTGGCAAAAAAACAGTTTAGCTATAAAAACCGCGACAATGAACATGCCCTTTACGATTTAGGACAAGCGGTAGCTCATTTAACGTTTCAGGCCTCAGCATTGGGTTTGTATTTGCATCAGATGGGCGGTTTTTCAAAAGAAAAGGCCAGCCAATGGCTTGGAATTCCTTCAGGTTACGAGCCGGTTACCATGATCGCTTTGGGTTACAAAGGCGAATTGGAACGCATTCCTCAAAGTTATCATGCCGATGAAACAAAGCCCCGGGTGCGATTAAAAACAGATTGCATCCATTTTGAGAATCAATGGCGGGAGTGTGAACACGATGAATAGGTTTTTTCTGTTCGTACTCTTCTTTTTTAAAGTACTTCAATCTTTTGGGCAGTATTACGATAATGGTCAGGCTCCCTTTTCTGTTCGATGGAATCAGATAAACACGCCTAATTTTCAACTAATTTTCCCGGAAACACTCGATAGCCTGGCTCAGGTGTATGCCTCGTATCTGGAGTTAACTTATCCCAGCGTCAACAAAAGTATACTGGCGCAGCCTAAAAAATTGTCCGTAGTGTTGCATCATAAAACAATTATGGCCAATGGTGAAGTGGGTTGGGCGCCTGCCCGGATGAATCTGTTTGCGGTGGCTCCCCAGGATAATTATTTTCAACCCTGGAACCAACACCTGGTTTTGCATGAATCGCGGCATAATGTTCAGTTAACTAAATTAAACACAGGAACTACCCGGGTTTTGGGTTGGGTGTTTGGAGAACAGGCTGCGGCCGCAGTGCTTGGTTTGCATCTGCCTTTATGGTTTGTCGAAGGCGATGCGGTGGCCTTTGAAACAGGTTCTTCTTTGGCCGGACGGGGACGGATTGCTGATTTTCTGATGCCTTTAAAAGCACAGCTTAATGAAAAAGGAATCTATTCGTATGGCAAAGCTATGTTTGGTTCGTATGCCGATTTTGTTCCCAATCGCTACGTTTTGGGTTACCATTTGGCGGCCAATGGCAGTTTACAATTCGGTGATGGGTTATGGAACCAGACCCTCGACTATGTTGCCCGCAATCCCTGGCATCCAAGACCTTTTTCAGGCTCGCTAAAAAAACAAACCGGGCTACCGGAGCGCAAATTCTATAAGGCCTCGTTGCAGGCGCTGATAAAAAGTAACGAAAGTGCAAGTATGGAAGTGGAAGATAATTTAGCCGGGTATCGATTCATTTCAAAACATAGCAAGTCGGATTATGTAAATTATTACCATACTTTGGATGTTAAAGGGGGAGTGCTTGCTTATAAAACAAGCCTGGGTGAAATTGGAAGCTTTGTTTTAATCGATACTTCAGGCAACGAAACGTCCCTTTATAAACCCGGGCTGGTTTTCGATAATGTTTTTTCCGGTAACGACAGTCTGTTGGTTTGGAATGAGTATCGGGCAACGCGTTTTGAACAGCAAAACTATGCCAATATTGTGGTTTATAACTTCAAACAGAACGATATTACTTACCTGCAAACCAGGGGGCGGGCTTTTTATTCAAAAATTAATTCGCAGGCAAATCAAATTATTTCGTCCGAAGTTGACGAATCCCTGCAATGGTCGCTTACGGTACGCAATTTGAATTCCGGTGAACTTATACAAAAAGTTCCTTTCGATACCCTTCAGCCGGTTCAACCGGAATGGGACGAAAGCGGTAAACGCGTAGCTTTTATTGCAATTTCTTCATCCGGAAAATCACTGGGTATTCTGAATCTGGAAACAGGAAAAACCGATTGGTTGCTGAAAAATGAATTGCTGGAACTTAACCAACCTTTTTTTGTTCCCGGGGGTTTGGTTTTTAAAGCTACTTACAACAATGTTTCCAACTTTTTTTACTACGCTTTCGACAGTAAAAAATATTTCCTGTTAACCCAAACGGCTTACGGTGTGGGTACTGCAAGCTATGCCAACCGGGAGTTAATTTATAGTGAATATACCGCCGACGGCTATAAGCTCAGCGCTCAAAAACTGCTTCCTTTATTCGAGGCTAAACCACAGGCTTACCGCGATGCTTTGGTTGGGCATCTGGAAAAGCAGGAGCAGGTAGTCGATTTTAGCAAAAACAGTTTCGGGGATTTTCCTGTTTCAAAATACCGACGCATCAGTCATTTGTTTAATCTGCACAGTTGGGCTCCACTGGCTATCCGTACCGAAAGCAATGAAGTGGGCATTGGTGCATCGTTAATGTCGCAAAATGTGTTGAGCACATCGTTTTTAAGTGCCGGATACCAATACCATAGGGCCGAAGCCTTTAACGAGTTCTTTGTTAATTATACCTACAAGGGTTTTTACCCGATAATTGAAAACGAATACCG
Source organism: Salinivirgaceae bacterium (assembly GCA_050179685.1). Lineage (GTDB taxonomy): Bacteria > Bacteroidota > Bacteroidia > Bacteroidales > SZUA-534 > GWE2-40-63. The sequence goes on along the minus strand of JBFXEW010000005.1, from coordinate 216,612 downwards.
TTGGAACGATTTCGCTTTTACGGCTACCGATCAGGAGTCGCAAACTCACCATATTTCAGGTTCTCAGCATTATTTTAATCATAATTGGTCGTTTCCATTTTTATTCGACCGGGGGAAGTGGTTTCGCCGATTAAGTTTGGGTATGGGATACAACTATATTGGGGTAAACTACAATCCCGATACTACGCTGGTATTAACAAATAAAGTACAACACAAAGCCCGGCTTTCGGCATTTATTTACCAATTACGGCGGACCAGTCACCGCGATTTAGCTCCCCAATGGGGACAAGTGCTTTACATGCAGGGCGAAAAGACTTTAAATACAAGTAAGCCGGAATATCAGTGGACATTCTGGGGAAGGCTCTATTTTCCCGGATTATTAAAAAACAACAGTTGGCAGCTTTATGGCGGATGGCAACAAAAGGAAGAAAATGTGTTTGTTTTGCCCAATCGGCTTGCTTACCCCAGGGGATACGCATTATACGACTTCGAGACCCTGCTTACTTACCGGATGGATTATCATTTACCACTTTGGTACCCCGATTTGAATGTCTTTGAGGCGCTCTATATAAAACGCTTAACACTAAACTTATTTCACGATTTGGCTTCTTTTACCTGGCAGGGTGCAAAAAGATTTCAGGAATCGCTGGGAGCAACACTGGGTTTCGACTTTCATGCGTTTCGTTTTGTAGCCCCTTTACATTTTTCAGTAACCTATGCGCACAAGCAAACCCTTAATGAACCTTACCTGGGAATTAATTTTATTGTCGATTTTAATGCACTTTAATTGAGTTTTAGCTGTTTGCTTTTAGACGAGAGATCGAATCCTTTTATTAGGAGAAAGCAAAACTGAATAAATAAAATCAGATTAAAGAACAAAACGGCTTCCAAAAAATAGTTATTGGAATCGAAACAATCACTTAGTAAGACCGGGAAGCTGAGAACTTGTTCGAAGATCACCCGGCCGCACTTAGTGATTGTAAAGATGTAGATACTATTTTTTGGCGCCTTGACTTTTTTGCTTCGTTTTTGGGTCGACCGAGCTTGCGAGTTCATGACCGAAGGGAATAACCCAAAAATGAAGAGCCCAGCCGGCTTGAGGCGAATACTAATTATATATCATCATTTAATTACTTGTTTAGTTTTGAATAAGGCAAACATACGGAATTGTTTTTTTTATCGGACACCCATGATAGATGGGGTTTAGTCAAAATCTTACTCGTATAAAACTAGCTTGTCAAATGCTGATTTCAGGAAATTGCAAGAAATCTTCTGGGATCTTTTTCGAGGATGATTGAATTATTGAAAAGGGCAATGTTTGCCCTTTTTATAAGCCAAAAATTATGTTATTTTTGGCCCTAAATTCCTCCAGATATGACTTTAGTTCAATTAGAATACATAATTGCTGTCGATAGTTACCGTCATTTTGTTAAAGCAGCCGATCATTGCCACGTTACCCAGCCCACATTGAGCATGCAGATTAAAAAACTCGAAGATGAGCTCGATGTACTGATTTTCGATCGCAACAAACAGCCCGTAGAACCTACGCCTGTTGGTGCACTTATTATTTCACAGGCCCGCGAAATAATTAAAGGTCGCAACCGGATTATCGATACCATTTCGAATACCCGCGACGACATTTCGGGCGAATTGCGACTGGGGATTATCCCAACCATTGCCTCGTATCTGGTTCCATTGTTTATTCCTCAAATGGCCGAAAAATACCCTGATCTTAAAATTTATGTCGAAGAGTTGATGACCCACGAGGTGGTTTCAAAGATGAAAGAGGGAAGCATCGATTTGGGAATTGTTTCTACCCCTTTGATCGAAGACGGGGTCGATGAAATGCCGGTTTATTATGAGCCATTTATGCTCTATGTTTCAGAGAATCATTGCCTTTATCAGAAAGAAAAAATATCGTCGCGCGATATCAGTGTCGACGAAATGTGGTTATTGTCCGACGGACATTGTTTCCGTAACCATGTAATAAACCTTTGCGGCGATGCACAACAATTACCCAAAACCCTGAAATTTGGATACAAAACCGGTTCGCTCGAAGTATTAATGAAATTTGTGGAGCAGGATTATGGCTACACCCTGCTCCCTTACCTGGCTACCCTCGATTTGGCCGAAAGCAAAAAGCACCGCTTGCGTCCGTTTAAAGAGCCCTCGCCCAAGCGCGAAATCAGCCTGATAACTCCTGCCGGATTCCTGCGCAGAAAATTGCTTCAGGCCATTAGCAAAGCCATTCAGCAAAACATTCCCCAGGATTTACGTAAGCTCGACAACGCGAAAATAATTCCCTGGAAAACCTTGACATAAGAAAGTATACATCCGGCAGACATTGTTGTAAGTTGCACACACGGGTAATTGTTTTTTAAGCCCCGTAACCTATCCAGCAATTCCCTAAACCCAACATAGATACCTTCCTGGACAAAGAACAAGCCTTTTTACCGGTAAGTCAAACCTGTTTACCCATATAGCAAATCTTTCTGCTATTTCCGCAAACCTGTCTAACCAACGTACAAACCTTTCTGATATACGTACAAACCTGTTTGTTAATCTTGCAGACCTTTCTGATATACGTACAAGCCTGTTTACTATTCAAGCAAACCTGTCTGAACAACGTGCAGACCTTTCTAATATACGTACAAACCTGTTTACTATTCCCGCAAACCTGTCTAACCAACGTGCAGACCTTTCTAATATACGTACGAACCTGTTTGTTAATCTTGCAGACCTGTTTGATATACGTACAAACCTGTTTACTATTTCCGCAAACCTGTCTAACCAACGTACAAACCTGTTTACTAATCCCGCAAACCTTTCTGACCAACGTGCAGACCTTTCTGATATACATACAAGCCTGTTAATTATTCCCGCAAACCTTTCTGACCAACGTACAGACCTTTCTGGTATACGTACAAACCTGTTTGTTAATCTTGCAGACCTGTTTGATATACGTACAAACCTGTTTACTATTTCCGCAAACCTGTCTAACCAACGTACAAACCTGTTTACTAATCCCGCAAACCTTTCTGATATCCGTATAAATATATTTGCTAATGAGGAAAACCATTCCAACAATACTGCAAATCTGTTAGCCAATCCGGCAGTGAATTAAACCCATTAGACGAATTCATTGATTTGCTGCAAAAAAAAAGAAGCCCTTTCCGGTTTAATTCCGGAAAGAACTCCTTTGCTAAAGCTACAGCCTTTAATTCTTGGGTTCTGCTGTTATTCTACTTTTGGGATGCGGTAAGGTGTGTACGCAGCTCCCAGTTTATCGAGTTGATTGCGTAATTCAGGAATTGTAGTTTCAGCAATCCTGCTAAGTTTTTCCAACAAGGGCGGAAAATCCTGTTTCAAAATATCGAACGACATTTCTGAAGTACGGGTTATTCCCGATGAACTATTTATCTGTGCATAAATAATGGAGTTCAGCCGGCGCAATAATGGCATTTCGGCCGGAGGAACTTCTTCCCAGCTCGCCTTAGGAGGCGTTCCCTTAAGTTTTTCCTCAATGGCATTCAATTCCCATTCCAGTTGGGTAAATTTTGCCATTAGTTCGGTATGAGCTCCGGGTAAAGTCAGGGCGGTTTGTTTCATGGCTGCAACTTCCGAATTCAAATCGTTGGTAAGTGCCAGCGCTCCGGTAACAGCTTTTGAATAGTCGCTAACTTTGCGTTGGAAATCTACCATGGCAGCACGATCTTCGGCCGGGAGGGTAAGATTGTTTAAGGTAAGTACCTGGAATTTTTGGGGAGTGCCAATGGCTGTTGCCTGATTGTTGTGTACCAATTGCATGCTTAGTTCGTAGGTTCCGGGCATGGCATAAACTCCTCCTTCGTTTTTGGCAAAGGGATCAAAATCTTTGGTCCGGTGCTTCGAATCCGGGCTGTCGTATTTTAAATCCCAATAAACGCGTGAGATTCCTTTTTTAGGTTTTTCGGTAAAGGTCCTGATTACCTGATTGTTTTCATCCTTTATCGTGATTAAGAGGTAAGGAGGAATTTCGAGCGCTTCCTGTTTTTCTATTTCGGGTATTACCTGCGGAATAGGTTTTGATGCAGCAAAAAGTTCTTTTTCTGCCTCGTGCCTTTTTTCCTTTAGTGTTTTGGGAACTTCTTTTAAATAATAGCTTGCAGCTGCTCCGTAAGGAGGATTCTTAGCACCAAAATAAGTAGCTCCCTGACCATATATTTTGTCGGTGGGCACAAATAAATTGGCATCTTTAACTTTAAATAGATGATTGGGTTCCTTCAGCATCGATTCACTTAAGTGGCGCAATGGTTCGTAATTATCGATAATGTAGAAGCCCCTTCCAAAAGTTGCCAGCACCAAATCGCAGGCGTCTTTCTGAATGGCCAAATCGTTAACCGATATGGTTGGGATACCCGCTTTAAGCTGAACCCACGAAGCACCGTCGTCCACTGTAAAGAATGCGCCAAATTCAGTTCCTACAAACAATAATCCGGGATTTACAAAATCCTGTTCAATGGTATGAACGGTACCATTTGCCGGCAGGTTGCTGCTGACCGATTTCCAGCTCTTGCCTTTATCGGTACTTTTCAGGATGTAAGGTTTAAAATCGTCGTTTTTGCGGTTATCGAATGAAGCATATACCACATTCTCATCGAAACGCGAGGCATATATATCGCTTACATACGTATGTGCAGGAACTCCTGGAAAACTGGATATTTTGGTCCAGCTTTTTCCGTCATTATCGCTAAGCTGAATCAATCCGTCGTCGGTTCCAACAAATAGTAATCCGGCTTTTACCGGCGATTCGTCTAACGAAACAATGGTGCCGTATTGCGAGCTTGAAACATCTTTAGCAACGGCATCGCTGCTCCAGAATTTTCCCATCACCGGCCAGGTGTTTCTATCGATTTGTGCCGTTAAATCGTCGGAGATAACTTCCCACGTATTGCCCCTATCGTTGCTTTTAAATACCTTGTTGGCTCCCATATAAAGACGGGTGGGAGCGTGGTGGCTTAATATTAAGGGAGCATTCCAGTTCCAGCGGTAAGTCAATTCATCTTTTCGGGGTTGGGGTTTGATTCCAATTTTTTCGCCGCTTTTTTTATCGTAGCGAACCACATTCCCGTATTGCCATTCGGAATATACAATGTCGGGATTGGTTGGATCGACACGCGACCAGAATCCGTCGCCAAAAACGGTAACAATCCATTCGCCGCTGGTAACTCCAAATTCACTGGTGTTTTGCGACGGACCGCCCATGGTAGCATTATCCTGCGTTCCACCATAAACATTGTAAAAAGGTTTGGCATTATCTACCGTAACCCGATAAAACTGAGTTACAGGAAGGTTCGATACCTGCCGCCAGTTTTCGCCTGAATCGTAGCTAATGTAAACGCCGCCATCGCCACCTATAATCAGGTGTTTGTTGTTGGTCGGATTTATCCATAAAGCGTGATCATCCACATGACGATCTTTTACGCCCAGTCGCTGCCAGGTTTTTCCTCCATCAATGGTGAAATGGCTGAAAGTTTCGACCGAATAAACCTTATCGAATTGCACCGGGTCGCAATAAATTTCGTTGTAATATTGTCCACTTTCGTGATGATCGCTCATTTTGGTCCACGATTCACCCCTATCGGTAGTGCGGAAAAAACCTCCCGATTTATTGGCTGCTTCAACAATTAAATACAGTACATCGGGATTGATGGGCGAAATAGCAATGCCCATACCGCCAATATGTTCTTTGGGCAGTCCGTTCATAATTTTACGCCAGTTTTTACCGGCATCTTCCGATTTGTAAACTGCCGATTCCGGGCCGCCACCAATTTTGGTATGCACATGCCTGCGACGCTGTTCGCTGGTTGCATACAAAATATCGGGATTTCGCGGGTCGAAAATCACATTGTTAATACCGGTGTTTTCACTGATGTTTAAAACTTTATTCCAGGTCTTTCCCCGGTCGGTAGTTTTATACAAACCCCGGTCACCGCCGGGTCCCCAGGTTGAACCTTCGGCAGCAACGTATACAACATCTGAATCTCTGGGATCAATCTGAATCATTCCAATATGGCGACTCTCTTTTAAGCCCATGTTTTTCCATGATTTTCCTCCATCAATGCTTAAATAAACGCCATCGCCATATCCAAGAGCTCTTTGATGGTTGTTTTCGCCCGTACCTGCCCATATTACATGCGTATTGTTTGGGTCCATGGCCAGGCAGCCTATGGAATAAGCCCCGTAACTATCGAAAACCGGTTCAAAGGTGATGCCGTTGTTGCTTGTTTTCCAGATGTTTCCACTGGCTACAGCCACATAGTATTCGGTAAAATCGTTGGGGTTAATGGCAAAGTCGGCAATGCGGCCTGAAGTAAATGCCGGTCCAATGCCCCGGAAAGCCAATCCGGAAACTACATTGCTGTTGAGTAAGGTATCTGTATTAGGTTTTTCTTTGGCTGTTGTTGATATGCTTAATGCAATAAGCACCATAAAAAGCCAACGGGTAAGTAACTGTTTTTTCTTCATAATATATTTATTTAACAATAGGTATACAAGATATTGAATTTACATTTAATAAAGTTCCTTAACACCGATTAAATATTCATAAAGTTATTTTTTGAGTTAACTAAGATGTGATTTACAACTTCACAGAATTGTGGAGTTTCATCACAGGTTTTCGGGGAGATCATCACAAAAAATTGCAAAAGGCCCTGCAGCCCTGTATATTCGTTCAGCTTATTAATAAAACTTAGAGCGATGGAAACAACAGTATTAAAAAAGAAATCAGGGAAGCAGTTCGTTTTTCAGGTGCCTACTGAAATTACCCAATTGGAGCCTGTTTTTGTTTTTACACTGAATGGAACCGACCGTTCTAATTTTAATGAAATAACGATTGATGTAGCGCTGAATCCCAAATTAACCAACGCTTCGCTGAATAAACCCATTTCTACTTTTCGCTTTAACGAATCGGGCAATTGCCGGATTAAGCGGGAATGGATTAATGATTTTTTTATTGAAGGCGATATTAAACTTCTTGACCAGGAAGAAACAAGTTTTAGAAAACCCAGCAGTTGTTTTGTAAACATTACCTATGGAAACAGGGAAGAAGCGCTACATTTTATTAAAGGAACATTTGATTTTTAGTTTTGGTAAATAAAAAAATACTACCCTATATGAAAATCCCGGATAAGAACCGGGGGAGACCTGTTACAATTGAATCCGTTTATGGTTTCCACCTTCCCGGTTCTTTCCTGCTTTCCCATCCCTTTAAGAATGGTTACCGACACCCGTTGGTAGCCATTTTATTTTTTATATCGATGCTTCCCTTTTATGGTAGTGAAAAACCCTGGAGCGCAGGGTTGTTAATAACTGATGATAATTTTTGGAGAAGAATACGAATCCTTTTTAGTAAAAATACCCATTTTTGTTCTTTAAATAGTAGTATCTTCGCCGATTGAATAAAAGAGATTATGCAGGAACGAGCAGGTGATTATTATGAAAACAGAGAAATGGCTTCCAGTGTAAAACGCTACGAATTGTTGCGTAAAGCCGGGGTTTTTGCCTATTTCGATGTGGAAGAATTCGAAAATATTGTTAATTTTTATATTGATAATAATCAATTGAAAAAAGCTCAGGGTGCCTGCCTTTCAGGTTTGTCCATTCACCCTACTGCATCCGAATTAAAATTAAAAAATGCCCAACTGCATGTGGCTTTAGGCAACCCAAACGAAGCCATTCAATGGCTTACTAAGGTAAACGAACTAAACGATCACAGCCACGAATTTCATCTGACCAAAGGAATGGCTATGGTTTTGCTGGGGGCCATGGAAAAAGCAGAAGCTCATTTCGACCGGGCGCTTGCCATTTCAATTTTGGATGAAAAGGAGGACACTCTATACAACATTGGCGAAGCTCTCGAGAACAGCGGTAATTTTTATTTGGCCATTAAATATTATCAATTAGGAAATCAGCTTTTTCCAAATAACGAGGAGTTTTTATTCCGTCTGGGCTTTTGCTACGATCGCATGGCAGAATTCGATCAAAGCATAGGGGCCTATCAGCGTTACCTCGATATCAATCCGTTTTCTGAGAACGTATGGTACAATATAGGCATCATCTACAATAAAGTAGAACAGTTTAATAATGCAGTTGAAGCCTACGATTATGCCATTGCGCTTGATGGAACGCATTACGATGCCTTGTTTAATAAAGCCAACTCGCTGGCCAATGCTGAAAAGCATCACGAAGCTATAGAAACCTACAAGGAGTATTTAAGCATTTACGAAAATAGCCTGACCGCACTTTATTACATTGGTGAGTGCTATATTCAGCTTAAAGATTACGAGGCTGCTTTGCAGAATTTTGATGCCATTCTAAAGGAAAATAAGGATTTCTCCGAAGCATATTATGGTAAAGCTTTGGTTTACGACGAATTGGAACAATTCGATGCGGCCATAGCCAGCTATAAAAAAACCATTGAACTCGATGGCGAAAATACCGATGCCTGGTTTTCATTGGGAAACCTTTACAATAAACTGGAAAGAGATTTGGATGCTCTTGAAGCCTATGAACAAACTCTGAAACATAATAAGTTCGATATTGAAGCCTGGTTGGCCTATGCAAAAACCTATTTTATTCTGGGAAAAGCAGCCGATTCAATTCGCATTATAAATGAGGCCATCGATTACATGCCCGATTATTCAGAGCTTTTATACGCACTTTCAGCTTACTATATGGCAAGTAACGATTTAGCATCCGGATTGAAATGGTTTGCCTATGCTTTCAAAATTGATCCTGAAAACTACATTCAGGTTTTCGAAATTTACCCCAAAGCCAAAGATTTAGCCGAAATACAACAAATTATTAATACATAACGCTTTTTGCGCGCTTCAATTCAAAATTACCAATATGAATAATTCAAAGTTTTATTTACAATGTACCCAGTGCGGATACCATGTGGCCGATTTTAAAGAATGGTTTGGTTCGATGCAGAAATGTCCAAAATGTGGAAGTACCATTGTCGATGTTAAATACAACAAAGATTTTAATGAGCTTAAAAGCCTGATAAATAATTCAAATGGAGAGGCGAAAAATGTATTCCATTACTTCGATTTTCTTCCTTTAAATAAAAAAGAGAATATTATTACACGCGGCGAAGGGGTTATTCCATTGGAAAAATGGGATTTTCTGAAAAAGTATGCAAAAGAAGCTTGCAATCTTGATATTGAGGTACATGCTTACCGTAACGATTTAAATCAGGGAACCGGAACGTTTAAAGACGTTGCTGCTGCAGTGGCTGCCAGTGTATTAAAAGAAAATGGGGTAAAAGAATACTGCGTGGCATCGACCGGAAATATTGCCAACGCTTTTGCGCATTACCTGGCCGAAGCTGGAATTAGTTTATCGGTGTTTATTCCAAACGATGCACTAAAAGCAAACGAAGCCGAGGTAAATAGTTACGGACAAAAAATTTACCGGGTAAACGGCGATTATGCTTACGCTAAAAAAATTGCTGCCGAGTATTCCGAGAAATACGGCATTCTTATGTCGGGCGGAAATACTGATCCCATGCGTGTTGAAGCCAAAAAAACCATGGTTTTTGAATGGTTACGCCAGATTGGCGAAGTACCCAATGTTTACATTCAGGCACTTAGTGGTGGAACCGGCCCAATTGCTATAGAAAAAGCGTATAAGGAACTCAGGGAAATAGGTGTGGCCGAAACCATGCCCCGCTTTATTATGGTTCAACCCAGTGGTTGTGCTCCAATGACACACGGCTGGGTAAAAGCCAAAGCTGCCGGATTCCCCGATGGTTGGTTGACCGATTATCCAAAATACGACAATCCGATAACCAAAGTACCCACGCTGGCTACAGGTAAACCAGGCACATATCCTATTTTGGCCCGATTGGTTAAGGAGAGCCATGGCGAAATGATTGAATTTAACGAAGAATATCTGATTGATATAGCCCGTTTAATTGCTTTTGAAACCACCATTCGAATTGGACCGGCTGCAGCAATTGCTGTGGGTGGCTTTTTTGAATCGTTACACAACGGTCATTTGAAAAATGGTGACAAGGTGTTAATAAATGTGGGCGAAGGCGTACGCAGAGCTCCTGATTTTGTTGAGGAAATGATTTATACTACTCAGCACATCGATTCGGTTGATGATTGCCAACGTTTCAACAGGGAAATGCTTCGGGCAGATTTATGGAGTAAAGTTGCTTCAATTTATTCATAAACATTAAGGAACAAAAACAAGGAGTGGTTTCAGGCTACTCCTTTTTTTTGTGATTTGATTATTTTACCGGAAGTTTACGTGTAAAGTAGTTTTAATTAGAAATATTTTATACCAATACATTGAAACAAACCCTGGATGAATCAGGGGTGCAAATTGTAAACCAATGAAGGAAATAGTTTCACTTATAGTAAAAGGAATGGCCATGGGTGCCGCCAATGTAATTCCCGGAGTTTCCGGAGGAACCCTTGCGCTGATTACCGGAATTTTTGAACGTTTAATCAATGCCATTAAATCGTTCGATGTTAAAGCTTTTAAATTGCTTTTTTCAGGAAAGATAAAGGAGTTTATTCGCTATGTCGATTTTTGGTTTCTGGTATATATTTTTGGAGGAATTGGCATTGCAATTATTTCGTTAGCGCGTTTGTTTGAGTTTTTATTCGCCAATTATCCGGTTTACATCTGGGCTTATTTCTTTGGATTGGTGCTGGCCTCGGTTTATTTTGTAGGAAAAACCATCCGGCAGTGGAATGCATCGGTTGTAGTAACTTTTATTATTGGAACCGCCCTTGCTATGGGTATTTCATTAATGACTCCAGCAAGTGAGAACGATTCATTTTTCTATCTGCTTATTTGCGGTGTGGTAGCAATTTGCAGTATGATACTCCCCGGCTTGTCGGGTTCGTTTGTGTTGATATTATTAGGAAATTACCAACTGGTAATGATTACAGCCATTAACGATTTACGCTTCGATATTTTGATACCGGTAGTTATTGGCGCCGGATTGGGTTTGATTGCTTTTTCGCACGTTTTATCGTGGTTGTTAAAACGGTTCCATAACCAGACACTGGCTTCGTTAACCGGATTTATTCTTGGTTCGCTGGGAATACTATGGCCATGGAAAACCTCAATAGAAGAAGCCTTTGGCGACAAAATAAAGACTGTTGGTTACGACTGGTTTTTACCTGAGCTGAATGCTTCATTGGTGATTGCAGTTGTTTTAATTCTTTTGGGAGTTGCTACCATTTGGGTTACCGAAAGTTTGGGCGCATTAAAAGAAGAAAATAAAGATTCCTGAGCATGGACATTTATGGTTTGGTAGGTTACCCTTTAACCCAGTCGTTTTCGCAAAAATATTTCACGCAAAAGTTTACCAACGAAAACATTCAGGCACAATACCTGAATTTTTCCATAGAAAGTATTGGTGAATTTCCCGAGATTTTTGAAGATCAAATTATTAAAGGTTTAAACGTTACCATTCCCTACAAAGAAAAAGTACTTCCATTTATTCATCATCTGGACGAGACTGCCCAAAAAGTGGGAGCCGTTAATGTGGTAAAAATTACCTATCAGAAAAACAAAGCGCGCTTAAGTGGTTACAATAGCGATGTGTATGGTTTTGAACTTTCGTTGAAAAGGTATTTAAAACCTAATCATACACGGGCTTTGGTGCTGGGAACCGGAGGAGCTGCCAAAGCTGTAATTTATGTACTTAAAAAACTGGGCATCGATTTTAAAAGTGTTTCGCGAAATGCCAGTAAAGGCGATTTTGTTTACCATGAACTTAGCAGTAAGCACATTGTTGATGCTCCTTTACTAATTAATACAACTCCTTTGGGTATGTTTCCGCTTATAAACACTTTTCCGGAACTTCCTTACGAAGCCGTTTCTTCGGAACATCTGGCTTTCGACCTGATATACAATCCGGAAGAAACCCAATTTATGAAAAAGTGCGCACACCAAGGAGCTGTGGCTGTAAACGGTTACGAAATGCTGGTAAATCAGGCCGAAAAAGCCTGGGAAATCTGGAATAGTTAGTTTTTAACCAGATAAGGATAGGTTACATTTACCAAAAACAGCGCTTTTCCGGGAACAGAAGCACCGGCAGCACTACGATCTTTCGCTTCAATAATCTGGCAAAATTCTTCGACACTTAATTTTCCTTTTCCCACTTCGAGCAGGGTTCCAACAATGGCGCGTACCATGTTTCTCAGAAAGCGATCGGCAGTTATGGTAAAAACCAGTTCGTGCTTCTCCTCAATCCATTTAGCTTCTTTAATTTGGCAATTATTGGTTTTTACATCGGTATCAACTTTGCTAAAACTGGTAAAATCTATATAATCAAAAAGTTTTAAGGCCGCATTATTCATGGCATCCACATCGAGGTTGCCATAATAATAATGCCTTAAAGTATTCAAAAAAGGTGATTTTTCCTGGGTAATATAGTATTTATAGGTTCGCGAAGTGGCATCAAAACGGCTGTGCGCTTCGTTATGCATTTTTTTTAGCGAATGAATCAGCACTTCTGCCGGCAGGTAACGGTTTAACTTGTGAATCAGCTTATCATTTTCTTCGAGATTAGGCAGGGTACTGTCAAAATGTGCAACAAAATTAATGGCATGAACTCCGGTGTCGGTTCTTCCACATCCGGTGAGATGGATGGGTTCGCGCAGGATATGGGTAAATGCATTCTGAAGCAGTTCCTGCACAGTAAGTGCATTGGGTTGAATCTGCCAGCCATGAAAAGGCGTGCCGTTGTAATCGAGCGTTATAAAATAGCGATAAAGTGTTTCATTCATAAGCACAAAGATTGAAAAAAAGGCGAAACCCTGACTAAAACCCGGTCACTTTTTTTAACCTGTCAAAATATCAGCATTAAGGACACTACCGTTAAAAAAATGTTAAAGTACGTTAAACTCTGTTAATTGTTAGGTCAATTTGAAAGGATTGACAATATTAGCACGTTAATTGTTAAGTGGAACACTTGTTGATAAAACAAGCATCAGCCATTAGATTGTTAAACCGATTTGAACCTTAAAAATACAATTATGAGCGAAATTGTAGATATTAAAGAATTGAATGAGCGCATACAAAAAGAGAGCGCCTTTGTTGACATGGTAAACATTGAGATGAATAAAGTAATTGTGGGTCAGAAACACCTGGTTGAAAGTTTACTTATAGGTTTGCTTTCCGACGGCCATGTGCTGCTTGAGGGCTTACCTGGACTGGCAAAAACCCTGGCCATAAATACCCTGGCAAAAATTGTAGATGCCGGATTCAGCCGCATCCAGTTTACTCCCGACTTATTGCCCGCCGATGTGATTGGTACCATGATTTACAGTCAGAAAAAAGAAGAGTTTACTGTAAAGAAAGGTCCCATCTTCAATAATTTTGTTTTGGCCGATGAGATTAACCGGGCCCCGGCAAAAGTGCAGAGTGCTTTACTCGAAGCCATGCAGGAAAAACAGGTTACCATTGGCGACCAAACATTTAAACTGGACAAACCTTTTTTAGTTTTGGCTACGCAAAACCCCATTGAACAGGAGGGAACCTATCCGCTGCCCGAAGCCCAGGTTGACCGTTTTATGCTAAAAACCATCATCAATTACCCAAAACGCGAAGAAGAACTTTTGATTGTTCGTGAAAATATGGCCCGCAACTTCCCCGAGCCAATTACCATTCTTAAAACCGAAGACATTCTTAAAGCCCGCGATGTGGTAAAAGAAGTTTACATGGACGAGAAAATTGAGAAGTACATTGTAGATATTGTTTTTGCTACCCGCTATCCCGACGAATATGGTTTGCCTCATTTAAAAGAGATGATAAGTTTTGGTGGTTCGCCACGTGCCAGCATTAACCTTTCAAAAGCTTCAAAAGCCTACGCGTTTATTAAACGTCGTGGTTATGTAATTCCCGAAGATGTACGCGCTGTTTGTCACGATGTGTTGCGTCACCGGATTGGTTTAACTTATCAGGCCGAAGCCGAAAACTTGACTTCTGAAGACATTATAAATGAAATACTAAATGCAGTTGAAGTACCTTAACGGATATTAGACCGGCGAAATTAGAGTTTGGACTGGTTCATTAAAACCGATATCAAGTCTAAAATCTAAAGTCTAAAATCTAAAATCTAAACAAAATGGAAACTTCAGAATTATTAAAAAAAGTACGGCATATCGAAATTAAAACCCGCGGTTTATCGAACCAGATATTTGCCGGTGAGTACCACAGCGCTTTTAAAGGAAAAGGTATGACCTTTAGCGAGGTGCGCGAATACCAGTACGGCGATGCCATCCGCGATGTGGATTGGAACGTTACCGCCCGGTTTAATCATCCGTATGTTAAAATATTTGAAGAGGAGCGCGAATTAACGGTTATGTTGCTGGTCGATGTGAGTGGTTCAAAGAATTTTGGAACACAAAACCAATACAAACATGAACTGATGACTGAAATAGCAGCCGTATTGTCGTTTTCAGCCATTAAGAATAACGATAAAATCGGAGTTATCCTTTTCAGTGATAAAGTGGAAAAGTTTATTCCTCCGCAAAAAGGAAGGAAGCACATTTTACGGATTATTCAGGAGTTGCTTAATTTTGAACCGCAAAGCAAGCAGACTAATGTTTCTGCTGCACTCGAGTATTTGACCAATGCCATAAAAAAACGCTCCATTGGATTTATAATTTCCGATTTTATCGATTCGGGTTTTAAAGATGCATTAACCATTGCAAATCGCAAACACGATATTGTTGGGCTACGCGTTTTCGATGAGCGTGAAACCAACCTGCCCAAAATGGGTCTGGTTAAAATGGTCGATGCCGAAACTGGAGCGCTGAAATGGGTGGATACTTCCAGTAAAAAAGTTCGCAATGCTTATACCGATTGGTGGGTAAATCATTCCGCCAGCCTTGAGCAGACTTTTAGAATGAGCGGTGTTGATTATACTTCAGTAGCTACCGATCAGGATTATGTAAAACCCTTGATTTATTTATTTAAACACAGAGGAGCATAACATGAATAACTGTTTTATAAAAAAACTGTTTCTAATCGCAATTTCAGTGATGCTTATTTTGTTCAGTGTAAGCAAAGCTGAAGCACAGGTAACCGTCGAAGCGCGCATCGATACCAATGTAATGTTAATTGGCGATCAAACCCGGGTTTGGCTCGAGGCGCAATTTCCCGACAGTTTGATGGTTAGTTTTCCGGCTTTTTCCGATACCCTGATTAAAAACCTTGAGATTCTTGATATTTCACCCATTGATACAACTTTGGCCGACAATGGTTATAAATTGTCGCAAAGCTATTTGGTAACCAGTTTCGATAGTGGATTTTATATTATTCCACCCATGGATTTTGTTATTGGTTTTCCGAAAGCCGGCCTAATTGATACCCTGCATACCCTACCATTATATTTTCAGGTCTGGACCATGCCACTCGATACGGTGAACCGGGAATCTATTGCCGACATAAAAAAACCTATGGAAGCACCGCTAACCTTACAGGAAGTTTTACCCTTTGCCGGTGCTGGTTTTGGAATTTTGCTGTTGGCTTTTATTGCTTACCTGTTGTTTATGCGTTTTGTACGTAAAAAACCGGTATTGATAAAAAGTGAAAAGCCAAAAGAACCAGCGCATTTAATAGCCTTACGAAATCTGGATTTATTGAGCAGCGAAAAATTGTGGCAAAAAGGCCTGGTAAAAGAATATTATTCGCAACTAACCGATGTGGTTCGAACCTACATCGAAGATCGATTCGAGATTCCAGCCATGGAATCAACCACCGATCAGATAATTGAATCGTTTCGAAAAGAAGCAAGTCTTGAAAGGGAATTGAAAGATGGCCTATTCGATCTTTTGGTCCGCGCCGATTTTGTAAAGTTTGCCAAGGCAACTACTTTGGCCAACGAGAACGAGCAAAGCCTTCGTTTTGCCTACAGCTTTGTTGATAAAACCAAAATCACCGAGGTACTGCGCGACGGGGATGAAGAAGAAAGTGATGAAACAGCAAAAGAAACGAATACGGCCAAAATAAAACAACAGTAACTATGGAAAACATAACATTTCAAAATCCAAATTTACTTTACCTGCTTTTGGTACTGGTTCCTTTAATTGCCTGGTATGTGTTTAAACACGACAAGTATCAGGCAACCATCAGGCTTTCAACGGTAAAAGGATTTTCGAAAGTACGCAACAGCTACAAATATTATTTACGGCATCTGCCACCGGTATTGCACATGCTTGGCATTGCTTTGCTAATAATTGCTTTGGCCCGGCCACAATCGACCGACAATTGGAGCAATACATCAACCGAAGGTATTGATATTGTTTTAGCCCTCGATATTTCGACCAGTATGTTGGCCGAAGATTTTAAACCCAACCGGCTCGAAGCCGCAAAGCAGGATGCCATTCGTTTTATTTCAGGACGCCCAAACGACCTCATTGGTCTGGTAATTTTTTCGGGCGAAAGCTTTACGCAATGCCCCTTAACTACCGATCATGCCGTATTAATAAACCTGATTAACGATGTAAAACCCGGTATGATTGAAGACGGGACCGCCATAGGCTTGGGTCTGGCAAATGCTGTTAGCAGGTTACGTGAGAGCAAAGCCATTAGCAAAGTAATTATTTTAATGACCGATGGGGTAAACAATCAGGGACAGGTTCCTCCATTAACGGCTGCCGAAATAGCCAAAACTTTTGGTGTGCGGGTTTATTCCATTGGTGTGGGTTCCCAAGGACTGGCACCTTATCCGGTTACCGATGTATTTGGAAGAAAAAGGTACCAGGATATGGAAGTGGAAATTGATGAGGAAGTGCTGTCGCAAATTGCTCACATGACCGATGGTCGCTATTTCAGAGCAGTCGACAACAAAAGACTCGAAGAGGTTTATAACGAGATTGATAAACTTGAGAAATCAAAAATCGAAGTAAAAGAATACAGCCGTAAAAACGAAGAATACCTGCCATTTTTGGTTTTGGCCGGAATTCTTCTGGTTTTCGAAGTAGTTTTGAGGAATACCTTATTAAGAAATATTCCCTAAAAATTTTGAAATTATGTTTCAGTTTGCACACATAGAATATTTATACGGATTACTGGCGCTGCCCATACTGGGTTTGATTTTTTTAACAGCGCTGTATCGCAGAAAAAATGCCCTGAAAAGCTTTGGAAATGCCGATTTGGTTAAAGGACTCACTCCCGAGGCATCATTAAGTAAGCCCTGGCTTAAGTTTATTTTAATGGAATCGGCTTTAATGCTTATCATTATTGCCATGGCAGGTCCCCAGTTTGGAACCAAGTTAAAGGAAATAAAGCGCGAAGGGGTTGAATTGGTTATTGCACTCGATATCTCGAACAGTATGATGGCCGAAGATATTGCTCCCAATCGTCTGGAAAATGCAAAACGGGCTATTTCAAAACTGGTCGACCGCCTGCACAACGACAAAGTGGCTCTGGTGGTTTTTGCCGGCGATGCTTTTGTGCAATTGCCCATGACTACCGATTATGAAGCAGCCAAAATGTTTTTAAGTACCATTACGCCCAAATTGATTAATAATCAGGGAACGGCTATTGGTGCAGCTATTGAGTTGGGAATAAAAGCTTTTACTCCCAGTGAAGAAAAAAATAAGGCTTTAATAATTATTACCGATGGTGAGAACCATGAGGGAAATGCCGTGGATTTGGCTACAGCAGCCAACGATGCAGGTATTGTAGTTCATACCATTGGAATGGGTTTGTCAAAAGGGGCTCCCATTCCCGAATACAATCAATATGGCCAAAAAGATTACCGTACCGACAATCAGGGCAATGTGGTAATTTCGAGACTGGATGAAGACATGTTGAAAAAAATTGCAGTTTCGGGTGGGGGAAAATACATCAGGGCCAACAACACCAAAACCGGATTGAATGCCTTGTTCGACGAGCTGAACCAAATGGAAAAAGCAGAAATGGAAGTAAAAGCTTATGCCGAATACGAAGAGCAGTTTCAGTATTTTGTTGGCTTTGCTTTATTAATACTTCTTATTGAGTTTTTTATATTATTTAAAAAGAATAAACGCCTGAGTTCGGTAAATATCTTTAATAGCAATTTACTTGAAATTAAAAAGCAATAGGAGGAAGCGATATGATTAGAATATTTTTCCTGATTTCGTTTATAGTTTTTAGTCATGTTATGGCTTTTGCCCAGCAGGAGCGCAAATACATAAGGCATGGAAACCGCGAGTACGAAAAAGCTAAAATTGATTCGGTAACCGTTGATACTACAAAATATCAGAATGCCGAAGTGGAATACCGCAAGGCTTTGGAAGTGGAACCCAACAATTGGAATGCCATCTATAACCTGGCCAATTCGCTTTTAAAACAAGGCAAGCACCAGGAGGCCGCCAAACAATATATGGCAGCGGCCGGAATGCATAATCCCGACAAGGAACAAGTGGCCATGGCTTACCATAATTTAGGAAATGCTCATTTGTTATCGAACCAATTGAACGAAGCTATTGAGGCTTTTAAAAATTCGCTGCGAAATAATCCCAATGATTATGAAACCAAGTACAACCTGGCTTGGGCTCAGGACAAGTTAAAGCAACAGCAAAACCAGCAGCAGGATCAGAATCAGGATAAAGAGAATCCCGAGCAGGAAAACAAAGACGAACAGCAAAACCAGAATCAAAATCAGGATCAGCAGGAACAAGAGCAGGAAAAACAGCAACAACAACAGCAGGAACAGCAACAAAATCAGCAGGAACAACAGCAGCAAGCCCAGGATCAGGAGCAACAAATTTCAAAAGAAGATGCCCTGCGAATTTTGGAAGCACTGCAAAACGATGAAAAAGAGGTTCAGGAAAAAGTGCAGAAGCAAAAAGTGCAGCCAAAAAAGCGCACAACACAAAAAGATTGGTAGTACCGAATTATTTGTTTATGATGCTTTATCTTTGAAACCGAAAAACCAATAATAGAATGAAAAAGGCAAAATATTTCTTTTTTTTGTTTCTGGGCATTATCCTTTTAGGTTTTTCACCTGAAAGTATGGCTCAGGTGGAATTTAACGCCTCGGCTCCCCGGGTGGTTGAACTGGGCGAACAGTTTCGTCTTTCATACACCTTAAATGCCAAGGGAAGCGATTTTGAAGAGCCCGATTATGAGAATTTCAGAGTGCTTTCGGGTCCTAATGTATCGAGCAGTTCAAGTGTCCAGATAATTAACGGAAAAATGTCGCAAAGCGTTTCCTACACTTATACTTTCATACTTATGGCAATCAGCGAGGGAAATTTCACGCTGCCACCAGCCAAAGTATCGGTAAAAGGAAAAAGTTACCAGTCGAACAGTTTTTCCATTGAAGTGGTAAAAGGAGCACAAAGTGCAACTGGCAATGCAGGTGGTACATCTTCAGGAGGAACCCAGGTATCTGGAACCAATGAGAAATTGTTTGTTACTGTTGAGGTGAATAAAACCAGCCTGTATCAGGGCGATAATTTAATAGCAACTATTAAACTTTACACACAACGCAGTTTAGCCGGATTCGATGAAATTAAATTTCCGCCGTTTACCGGTTTTTGGAGTCAGGATTTGGAATCGCCCCAGCAAATACAATTGCAACGCGAAAATGTAAACGGGCAGATTTATGAAGCGGGCCTGATTAAGCGCGTCTTACTTTTTCCCCAACGTTCGGGCGAAATACAAATCGATCCGTTTGAGTTGACTGTTGTGGTTCAGGAACGTACGCGAAGCAACAATCCTTTCGACGATTTTTTTGGAGGATCAGTACGTAGGATTCCTATAAAAGTGGCCAGCAAACCAGTTTCCATAAAAGTTTTGCCCTTGCCAGCCGGAAAACCCGATCATTTTGATGGAGCTGTGGGAACGTATTCGTTGGATGCATCGGTCGATAAAACCAGTGTAAAAGCCAACGAAGCAGTTAATTTAAAAGTTAAAATCTCAGGAACCGGGAATCTGAAACTGATTAAACCGCTTAAGGTCGATTTTCCGCCCGATTTGGATGTCTATGATCCCAAAACATCGCTGAACAGCAAGGTTACATCGCAGGGTGAAGCCGGAAGTGTGACTTTCGATTACCTGTTTATACCCCGATATGCGGGAACTTACCGGATAGCACCCATTGAATTTAGTTATTTCGATCCCGCATCAAAATCTTATAAATCGCGAATTACCAAAGAATTTGTAATTGATGTAGAAAGAGGTTCCGGCGATCAGGAAATGACGTCGGGTGTGGTTCAAACCTTAAGTAAAGAAGATGTTAAGTTTATTGGGCAGGATATTCGTTTCCTGAAAAGTCAGGTGCAATTGAAAAAGAAAACGGGCATCTGGTTTGGTACGCTTAACTTTTACCTGTTTTATCTGGTTCCCTTTGTTTTGTTTGTTGTAATAATTCTGGTTCGAATCACACAAATAAAACAAAATGCCAACCAGGCCCAGGTGCGCAACCGGAAAGCCAATCGAATTTCGCGTAAGCGTTTGAAAGTGGCGGTTTCGTTTATGAAGAAGAACAATTCAGAAAAATTCTACGATGAAGTTTTAAAGGCTATCTGGGGCTATTTAAGCGACAAGCTGGCCATTCCGGTTTCAAATTTGTCGAAGGATAATGTTACGGAATTACTGACAAAGCATAAAGTTGACGAAGAGCTGACCAGTCAATTGATGAGCCTGCTCAACGAATGCGAATTTGCCCGTTTTGCACCATCGGCTGTGTCGGGCGGAATGGACGAAATATACCGGAAAGCACAGAAACTGATTTCAAAACTCGATCAAAAAATCAAATAGTTTGTTAACCGTTTGTTTTATCAATAAAAAAAGGATTAAAATCCATTAAGCTATGAAGCGTTTGAAAACAATATTTTTAGGAATTATTTTGCTGAATTCGTTGCTGATTTTTGCCAACGGGCAACAGCAATTAGTCGATTCGGCAGCTAATTTTTATGCTGCATCGCAATACGAAAAAGCCATTGCAGCTTATCAGCAGGTTATTGAAAATGGGTACGAATCGGCCGAATTGTATTACAACCTGGGAAACGCCTATTACAAATCGAATAAAATTCCTTTGGCCATTACCAATTACGAGCGGGCTTTAAAATTAGCACCCGGCGACGAAGATATACTTTTTAACCTGCAACTGGCCAATACCCATGTGGTAGATAAGATTGAGATTATCCCTGAGTTTTTTCTGACTTCGTGGTGGAACCGTTTTATTCAACTCTTTTCGTCGAACCAATGGGCGCTGCTTAGCATTTCAACGTTTGTGGCAGGTCTGGTTTTATTGCTTGTTTTCTTTTTGTCGGGGAGGGTTGTAGCACGCAAACTTTCGTTTTGGATGGCGGTACTTTTAATCCTGGCTTCGATATTCTCGTTTAATTTTTCGCGCAAACAAAAGTGGTTTGCTTTAAATGAACCGGAAGCCATAATTATGACACCGTCGATAGTGGTAAAAAGCGCACCCAGCGAAACCGGTACCGAACTCTTTTTAATTCACGAAGGTTTAAAAGTTAAAGTAACCGATAAATTGGGCGACTGGCGCGAAATAAAACTTTCCGATGGAAATAAAGGTTGGGTAAAGCACGAAGACTTAATTGTTATATAATCTTACCGGAAATATTCCAAAAGAAGATGGCTAAATCAAAGTCATCTTTTTTTAATTTATGAAAAAAAACAAAAATATTTCATTTACGGGGTAGGGTTTGCTTTTTGCCACCTGTTATTGATGTGTATGTTTTTTAGAATACCTTTAAAACAATAGAATTAAATATTATGGAAAAAGAGATAAAATTAGGGGTTTACAGGATACTACGAAAATTAGGCGTGCATCGTGAAGAGATTTACCCGGAAGCAAAATTTAGCACCGATTATTTTTTTGATGACAAAGATTGGAACTGCTTTTTGTTTTTTATCGAAAGCAAGTTCGACATTTCCATTACCGACGAAGAACAAAAACAATTAGTGTCTGTGGGCAATACCATCGAGATTGTCGATAAACACTTACAGGCTATACCTGCTTAATTCAAATAATTCTACATTTTTAGTTTAACTAATTTCCCCGCGCCTGCGGGGATTTTTTTTGCTTATTTTTTATCATCATTATTGAGTTCTGCTATACATTCAACAACTGTTTTTACCGATACATGTCAGCACTAAATACGAATCGAATACTATTCACCGAAAAAAACAGCGATTCTTCTCATTCTTCTAAAAAAACAGTTATTTTTGTCAGACTCCTAAAAAAATAGGAAAAATACTTTCTAAAAATCTGGATATTAAAGAAATATAATTAAAATACAAAATGGATATTGTAAATAAATTTTTGACAAAATTTTTTGGAAATAAGTCGGACCGCGATATTAAAGAAGTAATGCCTGTTGTTGAGAAGGCAAAAGAAGCTTACGCCACTTTAATGCAGGTGTCAAACGATGAATTACGCCAGAAATCTCAGGAACTTCAGCAAAGGATAACTGATTATATACAAGCCGAAAATGATTCAATTGCTGCTTTAAAAGAAAAACTCGACAGCGAACAGTTGGAAATTGAAGAACGCGAAGCTATTTATAACGAAATTGATAAAATTGAAGCTCTAATCGACGATAAAATTGAAACCGTACTCGACGAGATTCTTCCCATGGCTTTTGCTATTGTAAAAGAAACCGCCCGCAGGTTTAAAGAACAGGAGTCAATTGAAGTTACTGCGAATCAATTCGATAAAGATATTGCCGCAGTACGCGACAGCGTTGAGATTAAAGGCGACCGGGCCATTTGGTACAACCAGTGGATGGCCGGAGGAAACGAGGTGACCTGGGATATGGTTCATTACGATGTGCAGTTGATTGGTGGTGTGGTTTTGCATAAAGGTAAAATTGCTGAGATGGCTACGGGTGAAGGAAAAACCCTGGTGGCTACCCTGCCTGTTTTTCTGAACGCTTTAACCCATCGCGGGGTACATATTGTTACTGTTAACGATTACCTGGCCAAACGTGATGCCGAATGGATGGGCACACTTTATGAATTTCACGGACTTTCGGTCGATTGTATCGACAAGCATCAGCCCAACTCAGAGGAACGCCGGAAAGCCTATCAGGCCGATATTACCTTTGGAACCAACAATGAATTTGGTTTCGATTACCTGCGCGATAATATGGCTATCAGCCCCGACGATTTGGTTCAAAGGCGACACAATTATGCCATTGTCGATGAGGTGGACTCGGTTTTAATTGACGATGCCCGTACACCGCTTATAATCTCAGGACCGGTTCCACGCGGCGAGAATCAATTATTTGAAGAACTTAAACCCAAGGTTTCAAAATTATACACCGTTCAGCGTAACCTGGTAACACAGATTTTGTCTGATGCCAAGAAATTAATCAGCGAAGGCAAGGAAGAAGAGGGCGGATTACTTTTGTTAAGAGCCCACAAAGGCTTGCCCAAAAATAAAGCCATCATTAAATACCTGAGCGAGCCGGGAATGAAGGTGATGTTACAGAAAACCGAGAACTTTTACATGCAGGAGAACAGCAAAAACATGCATAAAGTTACCGAGGAACTGTATTTTGTTATCGATGAAAAATTAAATTCGGTTGAATTAACCGACAAGGGTATCGATTTAATTTCGTCCGATGCTGAAGATACCAGCTTTTTTGTGTTACCCGATGTGGGTGCCGAAATTGCTGAACTGGAAAAGAATATTGCCGATCCTGAAGAGAAAATCAGGTTAAAAGATCAGCTTTTACAGGATTATTCCATAAAATCGGAGCGTGTGCATACCATCAATCAGCTTTTAAAAGCTTATGCCATGTTCGAAATCGATGTGGAATACGTAGTCATCGACAATAAAGTAAAAATTGTGGATGAGCAAACCGGTCGTATTATGGAAGGCCGCCGCTATTCTGATGGTTTGCATCAAGCCATTGAAGCAAAAGAAAATGTTAAGATTGAAGCAGCTACCCAGACTTTTGCTACCATTACTTTGCAAAATTATTTCAGAATGTACCACAAACTGGCCGGTATGACCGGTACTGCCGAAACCGAAGCCGGTGAATTGTGGGACATCTATAAACTCGATGTGGTGGTTATTCCAACCAACCGTCCCATTACCCGAAAAGATCATGAAGATTTGGTTTTTAAAACCACCCGCGAAAAATACAATGCAGTAATCGACGAAGTGGTAAGTCTTGTCGATAAAGGACGACCGGTATTGGTGGGTACAACTTCGGTGGAAGTTTCGGAATTGTTAAGCCGTATGTTGAAGATGAAAGGCATTAAACACAATGTGCTGAATGCCAAATTGCATCAACGCGAAGCTGAAGTGGTTGCCGAAGCCGGTAAACCCAAAGCTGTAACCATTGCCACCAACATGGCCGGTAGGGGTACCGACATTAAGCTTACACCTGAAGTTAAAGAAGCCGGTGGTATAGCTATATTAGGTACAGAACGTCACGAGTCGCGTCGTGTTGACAGGCAGTTACGTGGTCGTGCCGGTCGTCAGGGTGACCCCGGTTCGTCACAATTCTTTGTGGCGCTCGACGATAACTTAATGCGCTTGTTTGGTTCCGATCGTATTGCCGGTTTAATGGACCGCATGGGCTTAAAAGAAGGCGAAGTTATTCAGCATTCCATGATTTCAAAGAGTATTGAAAGGGCTCAGAAAAAAGTGGAAGAAAATAACTTTGGTATCCGGAAAAGGCTTTTGGAATACGACGATGTAATGAACAACCAGCGTGAGGTGATTTATAAACGCCGTAAGCACGCACTGTTTGGCGACAGGCTACAGGTTGATATTGTAAACAACATGTACGATGTTTGTGAAAACATGGTAGCCGATTATCAGGATGCCGGCGATTTCGAAGGCTTGAAAATTGATACCATCCGTTCCCTGTCGGCTGAGGTTCCTTTTACCGAAGAGGAATTTATGAAGCACGATGTGACAGAACTTACTGAAAAGCTATACAAAACGGTATTGGAATCGTACAAACGTAAATCGAAAACCATTCAGGAGCGTGTATTCCCGGTGGTGAAAAACGTTTACGAGCGTCAGGGACAGGTTTACGAAAACATTGTTATACCCATTACCGATGGTCAAAAAACCTATAACATTATCACCAATCTGAAAAAGGCTTACGAGTCGGAAGGAAAAGACCTGGTAAAATCAATCGAAAAATCCATCAGTTTAATTACCATCGACGAAGCCTGGAAAGAGCATTTGCGCGAGATGGACGATTTAAAACAATCGGTTCAGAATGCCACCTACGAACAAAAAGATCCTTTGCTTATTTATAAATTTGAATCGTTTGAGCTGTTTAAAACCATGATTAATAAGGTTGGCCGCGATATGGTTTCCATTCTTATGAAAGGAAACATCCCGGTTCAGGAACCTGAGCAGGTTAAACAAGCCGAACAACGCCGTAAGCTCGATATGAGTAAATACAACACCACCCGCTCTGAGCAAGGCGGTGAAACCGGCGATCAGCAAAAAAGGGTTCAACCTGTGCGGGTTGAGAAAAAAGTGGGACGAAACGATCCCTGCCCTTGTGGAAGTGGTAAAAAATATAAGAATTGTCACGGAATAAATGCCAGCTAAATGGGTATTCAAAAAAAATACAATCCATTTAAAGCCCGTTTTAATAAGCTTTTTTTAAGGAACTACACTAAAGATACGGGACGCGAAGCCACCATTACTCCTTTAAATAAGGTGCAATCGGTGGGGATAACTTTTGTAGTGTCGAATCCCAAAGAACTGGAGTCGATAAAAAAGGTTATTAAGCAAATTGCCGGACGCGGGCTAAAAACCTTTGCGCTGGGCTACATTCCGACAAAAAAGCCGGACGAGTTTTATCTGAGCGAAAAAACAATCAACTTTTTTTACGACAAAGAGCTTGACTGGCTTTTACGCCCAAATAGCGAAGCTACACTCGAATTTCAGCAAACCCCTTTCGATATTTTAATCGATTTGGGTTCGGTTGAATATCCGCCCATGCATTATCTTTTATACAAATCGAAGGCTAAATTTAAGGTAGGTTGGTTTACCAACCAGGAAAACAGTCCTTTCGATTTAATGATGAATATGTCACCAGAAGAGGGGTGCGAATCGTTTATTTCGCAAGTACTTCATTATCTCGATAAATTTAACTAAGAAACTCAACCCGATGAATGCAAATCAATTTAAAGGTACAGGAGTGGCACTTATTACTCCATTTAGAAAAGACGAAAGCATCGACTTTAACGCCCTGGAACGATTGGTTGAGAAACAGATTGCCAATAAGGTAAATTTTCTGGTTGCTTTGGGAACCACCAGCGAGGCACCAACTCTTTCGTCGGATGAAAAAGCAGCTGTGGTCGATTTTATTATCGAGATAAACAAAAACAGGCTTCCTTTGGTGGTGGGTTGCGGAGGAAACAATACCCGCGATTTGGTGCATCAATTGCGCAAATACAACGGCAAAGCCGGTGTCGATGGAATTCTGTCGGTGGCGCCTTATTATAACAAACCCAACCAGACCGGTTTGTATGAGCATTTTAAAGCGCTGGCCAATGCCTGCCAGCTACCCATAATTCTGTATAATGTACCGGGTCGTACCGGTTCAAATATTGCCGCTTCAACAGCCATAAAACTAGCTAAGAATCATAAAAATATTGTAGCTATTAAAGAAGCATCGGGCGATTTTAAGCAGGCTATGGAATTGGTTAAACACAAACCAGCAGGTTTCCTGGTGCTTTCGGGCGACGATGCCCTGGCACTGCCTCTTATTTCGCTGGGTTTTGATGGCATAATTTCGGTAGTTGCCAATGCTTTTCCCGACGAGTTTTCGTCGATGGTAAACAGTGCGCTGAAAGGTGACTTTAACCAGGCCCGAACACAACATTACCGTTTAATCGAAATTATTCATTCCCTTTTCGAAGAAGGAAATCCGGCAGGAGTAAAAGCCTACATGGTGCTGAACGATGCCATTGAAAACAGCCTGCGTTTACCCCTGGTTCCGGTAAGTAAAAACCTGATGGAACGAATAAAGCTTTTGAATAAAAATCTGACTTAATCGATGGCGCACCTGGATAGTGCAATCAAATAATTATGTCAAGAGGTAAATCAGTTTATACCAAAGCGCAAATTGGCAGTATCTTTACCTTCACCTTAAAAAAAGAACTGCAAGTTGAGAATGATGCAGCTACCTATTATGTAATTGAAGACCCGCAGCATACCCGTTTTCTACTTCCTAAACTTAATTACGCACATTTCGGCTTTAAACCGGGCGACACCTTGCAATGTACCCTCGACCGAATAAATTGTAAAGGGGAAATATTTTTTGAGCCGGTAAACCCTTATTACGAGAAAGGGAAAAGTTATGAATTTAAACACCAGGGCCGACAGGTAATTTCGAATTACTTTGGGTTATCGGAACAGGTTATTAAGGTAAGCGATGTGTTTGGACAGGAACAATGGGTTCGTTTTGCTGCTTCGCTCCAATTAACTGAAGATAAACTTATTGCCGAGGTGGTTTATATTAAAAAAGGAAAATTGTTTTTAATTCCCCGCGGGCATTTTGAGCGTAAAAAAGGACGTTTATGGGGCCGTTTTACCGTGATTAAAGGCATTTCTACCGAACGCTTTAATGAGAGTCTGTTGCTTGAAGATTCGGCCGGAAATGCCCATGTAATGATTGCCGATGCCTATAAAAACTTCAATTTGGAACAGGGTACAAGTTTTTGGGGCTTAATTAGTGCATTCAGCTCCAAAGGTTTTGTTTATATTGAACCGGAACATCCACACTATAAACTGGACGAAATTTATGCCTTTACGGTGGTCGACAATATGAACGATAAGACCGGGTGGTTTGCGTTTGTTGAAGATAAGCGGGGCGATATGTATAAAATTGGCAGCCATAAAGAACCGCTGGTAAAAGGAAGCAGGGTAGACTTACGGGTTATCGATTGGAGTAAAGGAAAACCGGTATTGCAGCTTATTTCATAAAAAAACCTGATTTTGTTATTCAAATCAGGTTTTTTTGTGGACAAAAGGTGGGCTTATTTTACATCTACCCATACTTCATTGTCTTTAATACGCCTTACATGCGTGCGATTGATGTTGTATTTTCGGGAAACCTCGCCCATGGAATACCCCTCTTCGAGCATTCGACGGATTTCAACAACATCTTCACGGTTAATACCATCCCATTCCAGGTTGGTAACGTAATTGTTCATTTCGTTGCCATCTTTATGACGAACCCGTCGGCGTCCTTTCGAAGGTTCCTGAATAAAGGCATCGGCAACTAAAATAGCCACTTTCACCGAACGGTACGAACCATCGGGACGGCTAAGTCTGACACTGTACTTGTCGGGATCCAAGGTTAAAAAACGCTCGGAAAACTTACCGCTTTTTAAGCGGCGAAGAAATTTAACAGTTCCCTTGTTTGAAACGTAGTAACCATCAAATCCTTCGATTTCTCTGAATACTTCTTTCATAATACTTTGCTTTGCTTTGTATGTAGTCCAATTGTTAACAAATTTAAAAAAAATGCGTTAACGTGCAAGCATTTTATCGAAATCTTCTTCGCTAATAACGGGAATGCCTAAATCGAGGGCTTTCTTTAATTTATTGGGGCCAATGTTCTCGCCGGCCAGGAGGTAACTGGTTTGTTTTGAGATGGAACTTACCGCTTTCCCGCCATGGGCCTCAATTACCTGCTTTATTTCTTCGCGGCTGTATTTTTGTAGTTTCCCGCTTGCAATAATTTGTAGTCCTTTTAACAGGTCCGATTCAGCAGCTTTGGTTGCTACTTCAAAATTTAATCCCTGCTGCTGCAGAAATTCAATTAGTTCCAGGTTTTCCGGGTCGCTGAAATATTCGCGGACACTCTCAGCAATTTTTTCTCCAATTTCTTCCACCTCGGTTAATGCTTCCAACGAGGCTTCCTGAAGCTTTTGCATGGAACCAAAGGAACGGGCCAGATTTTTTGCAACAGTAGCACCCACGTGGCGGATACCTAGTGCAAACAATACACGTTCAAAAGGTGCGTTTTTCGAAGTCTCCAGATTGGTTAGTATATTGGTTACCGATTTATCGGCCATACGTTCCAGCGGTAACAATTTTTCACGATTGAGCTTGTAAAGATCGGCTACCGATTTTACCAGTCCCTGCTGATAAAACAATTCAATGGTTTCTTCACCTAAACTGTCAATATTCATAGCCTTGCGGCTGATAAAGTGGATTATCTTACCTTTTATCTGAGGAGGACAGGTTTTGCTGTTCAGACAATAATGTGCCGCTTCGCCCGGATTGCGCACCAGGGGGCTTCCACATTCGGGACAGTTTTCGATAAAGTGAACTTTTTCAGCTTTATTATCACGTAATTCAGATTTTACACCAACTATCTTTGGGATTATCTCGCCGCCCTTTTCAACCTGAACTACATCGTTCACATGCAAATCGAGGTTGTTAATAATATCGGCGTTGTGCAGCGATGCACGTTTAACTGTGGTTCCGGCCAGCAAAACCGGTTCCAGATTAGCCACCGGAGTTACTGCGCCGGTACGTCCTACCTGATAACTTACCGATAACAGCCGGGTTTCGGCCTGTTCGGCTTTAAACTTGTACGAGATAGCCCAGCGGGGCGATTTAGCCGTGTTGCCCAGTTGGTTTTGCTGCGAAATGGAATCTACTTTTATTACAATTCCGTCGATATCGTAGGGCAGGTTTCGGCGTTCCACATCCCAATATCGGATGTATTCCCAAACCTCGTCGATGTTTTGACACAATTTGCGTTCGTCGGCTATTTTAAAGCCCCACGATTTACAAAAATTCAGATTTTGATAGTGAGAGTCGGTAGGCAGGGAATCGCTTAAAAGATTGTATAAAAAACAATCGAGCGGACGTTTGGCTACCAGCGACGAATTCTGAATTTTTAAGGAGCCCGATGCTGCATTGCGCGGATTGGCAAACAGATTCTCACCCGCTTCTTCGCGTTCTTTGTTAAGCTTTTCAAAAGCTTTGTGAGGCAGGAATATTTCGCCCCTAATTTCAAAACGTTCGGGATAATTACCTGGTTTTAGCACCAAAGGAATGGAGCGGATGGTTTTTACGTTCTGACTCACATCGTCGCCTTTTTCGCCATCGCCACGCGTAACCGCATGCATTAGTTTACCATTCTGGAAACGCAGACTTATTGAAGCCCCGTCGTACTTTAGCTCACAGGCATATTGGCAATCCTGGTTCAGTTCTTTTTTTACCCTTTTGTCGAAGTCGCGCAACTCCTGTTCGTTGTAAGTATTTCCGAGCGATAGCATGGGGTAGGTGTGTTGTAGTTGCTGAAACTCGGCATTGCTGTCGTTTCCTACGCGTTGACTGGGCGAATGGGCATCGGTAAATTCGGGATGTGCTTTTTCAAGCGCTATCAGTTGGTTCATCAACTGATCGTAATCATAATCGCTGATTTCGGGTTGCGATAATACGTAATACTGATGGTTATGATGGTTTAAAACCTGGCGTAATTCTTCAATTTCTTTCTTTACTGCATTTGTCATGGTTCAATTGTTTTGAAGCAACTAAAATAAGCAAAAGTGCGGAGTCTTTTGATAAAAATTTACTGCTGATGCATGGTTTTTATAGGGGCAAACAATATGAATGGAATACTTATTCGACAGAATGTATCAAAGCGCAAAAAAAAGATAATAACGAAAAAAACGGTACTCCTTTACTGCCAGCATGAACCAGAGGCTGCAAAGCTCATTCTCTTAGTCTAAAAATTAGTTCACTTGTGGTAAAAAGTAGCTGATTTCATTTCCCGGCTATTAATCTGAAATCAGGTTTTATTCGCTTATTCTTTTATTCGTTTATTACTCCTGAACCAATGAGTTCTTCGTTGTGATACCAGGCAGCATATTGTCCGGCGGTTAGTCCTCGTTGTGCTTCGGCAAAAGTAATGTACAAACCTTCGGGCCGGCAGTGCAGCGTAGCTTCCTGCAGGGGTTGACGGTAACGAATACGAACCAGCCTGTCGATACGCTCACCCGGATTCATTTTCATATCGGGACGAACCCAGTGTATTTCGTCGGTTTTAATAAAGAGTCCTTTGCGGTACAGGCCGGGATGTTGCTGTCCCATACCCGCATACACCACATTTTTTTCAATATCGGTGGCAATCACAAACATGGGTTCGGCTTTTCCGCCCACATTTAGCCCTTTACGCTGACCAATGGTAAAAAACTGGGCTCCCTGATGTGGACCAATCACTTTTCCGTCGGTAGGCAGGTAAGCCTGGGGTTTGGCAAGGGCTTCTAAATTTTCCGAATCAACAACCGGCAGGTTTTTATAAAATTCTGCCGGAATTTCAACAATGTCGCCCTGGCGTGCTTTTAGTTTTTGTTGCAGAAAAACCGGTAAATCAACTTTACCCACAAAGCAGATACCCTGAGAATCTTTACGTTCAGCACTGGCCAGGTTTAATTCAGCAGCAATGCGGCGTACTTCGGGTTTTTGCAGATGCCCGATGGGGAAAAGTGCCTTTTCGAGTTGTTTTTGGCTCAACTGGCAAAGAAAATAACTCTGATCTTTATTGGGATCGAGGCCGGCAAGTAAGCGGTAGTAGGTTTTTCCTTCGTTAACAACTTCGTCTTTGCGGCAGTAATGTCCGGTAGCTACGTAATCGGCGCCCAAAGCCAGGGCTGCGTTCATAAAAGCCTCGAATTTTATTTCGCGGTTGCAAAGCACATCGGGGTTTGGCGTTCTTCCTTTTTCGTATTCATCAAACATGTAATCGACTACCCGCTTGCGGTATTCATTGCTCAGGTCGACGTACTCGAAAGGAATATTGAGTTTGCGGGCTACCATTTCAGCAAAAAGCCGGTCGTCGTCGTAGGGGCAATCGCCCTGAAGAACGCCAACCGTATCGTGCCAGTTTTTCATAAACATACCAATAACTTCGTAACCCTGTTCTTTAAGCAGGTACGCGGCAACGCTTGAATCGACTCCTCCCGATAGACCAACAACAACTCGTTTCATCTTTGTAAAATTTGCGGGCAAAGTTAAAAATAAAGTTGATAAGTTTAAAAATGCTCAGGAAGACCTTTTTCTCAATTTCGGCAGAAAGGTTTATGCACCAGGGAAACCAGATAAGAGCAGGCTTTTCGGTTGTAATTAACAGTTTCGATTTTGAAAAAGAAGAGCAAAATGATAAGGCATAAGCGCTCAGTCCCTTTGTTGACAGGGTACATTGAAAAAAGTTTGAAAAAAACACAACTAAAGTTTGTCGCAGAAAAAGATTTTGGTTTACATTTGCCTTGCAATGGTTTCCAACAGGAGTTATCTCCTTAGGATGAAAAGGGAATGCCGTGAGAATCGGCAACAGTACCCGCTGCTGTATGCTCTAATAACTTTTTGCCAACACCTTTGCCACTGTCGGTTTAACACCTGCGGGAAGGCCTGGTAAAAAGGGAGTAAGTCAGAAGACCTGCCATAGTAAATTATAAACCTAAGCTTTCGGGAGTAAAAGCAAGTGGTGCTGTAAGACAAACATTCCCTTCAGTACTTCAAAAAAATCCCACGAGTTAAGGTTGGTTTATTTATTCATTAATTTATCAACTTTAGTATGAAAAAGAATTACATTTTAATGCTGGCTTTAGGCTGGTTAGTGAACATGACCGGATTGCAGGCGCAACTGGTGGCTGATTTCGACGATTTAAGTCTTGACACTGAGAGTTATTGGAACGGCAGCGATGGCACCGGGTATTTTGTGAGCGGCCCCATGACTTTTTTAAACAGTTTTAACAGTGATTGGAATGCCTGGAATGGTTTTTCGTATTCCAATATTACCGACAATACCACGGTGGGTTTTACCAATCAGTTCAGTGCTATTAACGGAAGCGGGGCGAAGGGTTCCGCTAATTATGCCGTGAGTTATTTGTTTGGTAATTCAAAAATTACCTTCGATAAAACCACCAGTCTTTTTGGATTGTATGTTACCAATGCTACTTATGCGGCCGGAACCATAAAAGTTGGCGATGAGTATTCGAAAAAGTTTGGCGGCGAAACCGGCGATGACCCCGACTGGTTTAAACTAACTATTAAAGGATGGAGCAACGACGAAACGCTGAAGGGCAGTGTGGACTATTACCTGGCCGATTACCGTTTTAGCGACAATTCGGCTGATTACATTGTAAGCGACTGGCAATGGGTCGATTTACGTGAGTTGAAGCAGGTAGATTACCTGACTTTTGAGCTATCATCAACAGATAATAACGACTTGGGTATGAATACCCCGGCTTTCTTTTGCATCGATAATGTTACCCTGAACGATTATACCGACATTACCTTTGTGGTCAGCAATGGCGATGAAAAGCTGGCCGATGTAAGCATTGAATTTGCCGGCACCACCCTGACCACTGACATAAATGGCGAAGTGGTTTTTGAGCAGGTTTCGCCTTCGACCCAAATGGCTTTTACGGCATCGAAACCCGGTTTTGTGGAATACTCCGATGTAATTAATGGCTTTGAAACCACACGGGTTGAACTCAGCTTAACTGTAGGAGTGGACGAACAATTTACAACAAACACACTTAAGGTTTATCCAACCCTGGTAAGCGAAGTTTTGTATGTTAAAAGCAAAGTAGCTCTGGGTTCATTGGTAATTTACAATGTGTCGGGACAGCTACAGCAAACTTTCGAAAGTAAGGGGTCTTATGAAATGCAGGTGCCGGTTCAGGCATTAACTCCCGGAATTTATTTTATCAGTGTGTCAACTGAAACCAGGCAAACAGAAAAGCAGCGATTTATAAAATACTAAGAAATTCTGATGGTGACGAAAGGGGTTTTCCGGTTACGGAGGCCCCTTTTTTTTTCTCTTGCTGGGTTTCTTAGGTAAAGAATAGCAGGAATTGCTGTAATTGCTTTGGTTTTTACCTTAGGTTTACTTTTAAAAGACCTTAGGTTTGCGCAATTTAATGCGCACTAAACTTTTTTTTAATGCGCATCAAAAATTATTTTAATGCGCATTAAAATTTCAAAAGCACAGCAGGAAAAGGGAAAAACGTAAGCAGGTTTGAGTTGTTATTACATTTGAACTAGTGAAAAACCGATGCTTCGGAAAAACATAACTTCATTATAGTGACCCTGTTTGTTTGTCCTGGGCCAGGTTATTTTTCTTGTTTCAGGTATTTGTTACACATAAAATACAGTTCGCTGGGCTCAATGGGCTTGGCCAGCACACCTTTCATGCCAATGCTGAGGTATTGGTCTTTATCTTCGGGCATGGCATAAGCCGTTTGCGCAACAACAATCGCCAGGGGATCGTCCTTTAATATAATTTTTGTGGCCTCAAAGCCGTTTAATTCAGGCATGCGGATATCCATCAGTACCAGGTCGATGTTTTTATGATCGTGGTAAAATTGAATGGCTTCTTTTCCGGTTTCGGCCCGCAAAATAGTGGCTTTTGTTTTCGACAGGATGCCCTGCATCAGAATAAAGTTGGTTTCTTCGTCTTCGGCTACCAGAATGGTTTTACCTTTCCAGTCGGGAATATCATAAATGTCAGCCGGAGCTACGGGAGCAGGTTTACTTGCCACTGTTTTTAGCGGAATGGTAAAATAGTAATCGGGGCGACCGGGAATTAATTCTTCGGACCAAAGGTTACCACCTATCATTTCAATTACATTCTTGGCAATGATTAACGAAATACCCACCGATTCTTCAATTTCCGAAAAATTTATCTGCAAGCTGGCACTGCCGCTGTTAATTTTATCAATAAGTTCATCAGACAGCAGGTTGGTATCGTTTTTCAGGTAAAACAAAATCGATTCGTCCTGGATGATGTATCCCAAAAACAGGCTTTCGGAAGTGGAGTAGCGGATGGCACTGTTCATAAGGTTTTTAAGCACCTGCCGCATGCGGTAAGGATCGGAATGAATGTAGAATTCATCCTCAATGGAACCAATATGATAGGTTACATTAAGTTCTTCTTTATTCAGCTGATTCTTTTTGTTGTTGCTGTACAAAAAGGCATCCTTTACTATGGTATTCAGGTTAAAGTCGGTAAACTTCAGGTGAATTTGCCCGGCTTCAATCTTTGAGAAATCGATAATGTCGTCGATAATGTCAATCAGGGTGTAGCCGTTCGATTGAATTATGTCGATAATCTCGATGCGCTGGTCGAGGGTAAGATCGGCATCGGCCAGTAAATCGCTAAAGCCGATAATGGAATTCATGGGGGTGCGAATTTCGTGGCTCATGTTGGCCAAAAACGACGATTTGATGCGATCCGATTCTTCGGCCCGCTCTTTTGCCTGGGCCAGTTCCTGTTCGTAGCGGTGATGCCGGGTAATGTCGTGCGAAATGCCCACCAGCCCAAAAATCTGATTCTTATGATCGCGCATCGGCATTTTAATGATTTCGAATTTAACCTCTTCGCCGTCGGGCATTATTTCCCAGGAACTTCCTTCCCATAAAACACCCGCTTTAAAAACAAATTCATCGCTTTTTACATAATTATTGGCACGTTCTTCGTCGTACAATTCAAAATCGCCTTTACCGATAACCTCGCTGCTGTTTCTTCCCATAAAACGGAAAAATGCCTGGTTGCCACCCAGGTACTGGCCGTTAATGTTTTTATAGAAGATGATGTCGGGTAGCGCATCAACAACTGCTTTAAATAAATGCTCCTGCGAAAGGGTTTTGAGTTCGGTACTTCCTTCAATGGGCGGATCGATAATTACATTGATAAACTGAAGTTTTCCGTTACCGGATATTTTTACCGGGTACTTGTAAAGCCATTTGTTGTATTGAGTCTGGTTCAGGCTAAAACTCACATACTGCGATACCACTTTCGATTGCTGGGTAGCAAGCTGTTTGTCGAATTGGGTAAGCGTTTGCACAAATTCCGGATTAAACAGGGTATTCAAATTAAAATCGTTGGCTGTTTCGTCCGATGCAATCCCATATTCCCTGAAACTGTAATTGGTAAAGGCTATTTTTCCGCTACTGTCGTTGGTAAAAATCCAGGCATTGCTCTGGTCGAGCAAACGTCGAATAAAAATATTTTCCAAATCGATTACCAGCGGCGATACCTGATTTTGCATAATTTCGTTCACATATTCCCGGGTCGATTGTTTTATCTCGCCCAGCAGGATTCGGTTCCAAATAATCAGTACCAGTATTATAATCAGAACAAGCAGAATCAACAAAGTATAAGTAAGGTTCGAATGTTTATCTGTTTCATCGGGAACACTAAAAAAGGTTTGTTCCAGCGTTTGAAAATCATCTTTTTTAATTAGTTGATTGATGCCCTGAATGGTTCGGCTTATTAATCGGGTGTTGTGAGAATGAATAGCCAGCCCCACCGGAGCCATAATATAGGGGGTTGCCAGGCGTTCGATGCTTGATAGCTGGTAATTGTCAATTAAAAAATCTCCAACAGGTAAGGGGATAATGGCACAGTCGTTTACTCCCGAGGCAAGCAGTTGTATGGCTTTATGGTACGATTCAACCACCAGAATGTGTGAAGCTTTGTTCTGGTAGAGCGAATGGTAGGGCAAATCGTTTTTTAATACAATGGTTTTGCTGTTAAGTACATCGGTTAAGGTATGAATATTTGCTCCTTTGCGCGTAAACACATAATAATCGATGGTGTGAGGAGTAGGAATATAAGTAAAGCCCTGGGGTGTTAGTGATTCCGGAATAAGGGCCATTACCGCCTTTAAGGGCTCCGTATCACTTAGGTTATTATGAAAAACCAGCGCTTGATTTTCGCCATATATTTGTTGCAGTAAATCGATGGTAAATCCATGATGAACCAGTTGGTTGTCCTGATGATGATAGGGTTCGCCCGATTTTGTTAATACAACATCAATGGCTTGTGATTGGGCAAACCCCAAAATACAAGAGAACAGTAAGGAGCTGAAAAGTAACAAATGTTTCATAAAAAATAACGGTAAAAGGCACTCAATGCCACCTTTAACAAATTTAACAATTAATGCCCAGCAACAAAATTTAGAAACTATTAATTCAATTCCTTTTTATCTTAGATTGGCCTTGGTTCGTTTACCGTGCTGAGAATTAAGCTTGCAGGAACGCTAATTTTCATTTTTATTTTGATGAATCGACGGGATAAATAGGCAGGGAAGCAGTAAAAACCAATTTTATTTTTCAATTTTGTAGACTGAATACTTTGAACGCATTATTTTTTGTAGATAAAAATAAAATAAATCAAAGAATCAGCTTAATTGTTTTGTTTCATCCTTCAAAAGAATTTTTGGGATAAACGACTTTAATAACACAAAAATATGAAGACACGCACCCTATTAGTCCTGGGATTCCTATTGTACTTACTACCTTCGGTTACCGGCCAAATCAGTAAAAAGGGAACGCCTTATTCATGGCTTAATCCTCAGGATATGGCTCCGATGGAATTAATTACTTTGCCTGGAATTCAGGCAATACCCGCTGCTCTTATTCAGGATAGTCGTTTAAAAAGCGGAAGCAATGTTTTTGCGCATCTTTTTCCTGTGAATAAAGGTCTTTGGAACGCCGGTATTTGGACCGATTTACCCAATGGTGACCGGGTTTGGCAACTAAGTCTTGAATCGGAAGGAGCTCTGGGCTTTACGGTAAATTTTAGTCGTTACCTGTTACCCGAAGGAGCCAGTGTATTTATTTTCAATGCCGAAAAAACTCAGGTATTGGGAGCATTTACATCGGCAAATAATAAACCCTGGCAGGGACTGGCTGTGCAACCAATTGCCGGAAATAGTATTACCATTGAATATTATGAACCGGCCGATGTCGATTTTGAAGGGGAACTGCATATTGCTCAGGTTGGACACGATTTTGTAGGAATTGCCCGTGAAAAAGACGGACGGTTTATGACTTCCGATACTTGTCATATAGATATTAATTGTGAAGCAGGAGCTGAGTGGCAACTCCACAAAAGAGCAGTTTGCCGCATGGTTGTTAATGGCAATGAATTGTGTACAGGTGCACTAATAAACAATACCCTGAACGATCAAACTCCGTATGTATTAAGTGCCAATCACTGTGTTGACAGTAAACTCAGGGCGCAGAATACTGTTTTTGTATTTAATTACGAAAGTCCAACCTGTAAAGGAACAGATGGTTCAGTTTCACAATCTATTTCAGGAGCAACTTTAATGGCCACCAAGAATCAGGATAAGGGTTATCTCGATTTTACCTTATTACGTCTTTCGCAAGCGGTTCCCTTATCGTATCAGCCTTATTTTGCCGGTTGGGACAGCCGTAATCTGGCTCCACAAAGTGTTGTAGGTATTCATCATCCCTGGGGCGATGTAAAGAAAATATCTGTCGACAATGATGCTTCGGTAGCGGGTTCTTTTGATGCCTGGTACGATCCGGATACCTTTTGGAAAGTACTTGAATGGGATTTGGGAACCACAGAAGGCGGCTCGTCAGGAAGTCCTTTGTTCGATCAGCATCAACGCATTGTTGGATCGCTTACAGGCGGTGAAGCCACTTGTACCAACCCCGTGAATGATTATTACCAAATGTTTGCTGTGGCTTTTAATAAATACCCTGCCGATACCAATCAACTAAAAAAGTGGCTGGTTCCCGATAATTCAGGTGTAACCTTTCTCGACGGATTTGATCCCCTTCAAGCAGTTAGCACAGTTACCGACAAAATTTCGGTAGTGCATTGGGAACAAGGACAGAATCTGGCTTTTTATGTGGCCAACGATGGTGGTTACCTGGCTGGAAATAATGTTTATGGAGATAAAGAAAAAGCTGAGTTTTTTAATAAACAGGAATTTTTGCCTTTGAATGTTATTAGCGGAGCCCGGATTGCCTTTGCTTATGCATCGGGAAACGATAATGAATTGATAGAACTAAAAGTAATCAGCGAAAGCTTTGGTTTTCCGGGCAATTATTTGGGCTCGGCTTATGCATCGCTTGGCGAGATAAAAGAAAAAGCCGATAAAGAATGGGTGTATTTTGGTTTCGAACCACCCATTGAGGTTATTGGTTCTGTTTTTCTTTCGGTAGTTCTCCCGCAAAATCCCGGCGATACAGTTGCTTTAATGACTGTAGAAAAAGCATCAGTAAATACTGCCTGGGAATATAATGCCGATAACAAATGGTACCCTTATTCCAATCCCGATTTTTCGTGGGACATTAGCCTTGCGCATCTTATTGCGTTGGAAATTGGTCGTTTTTCTTCAATCGATGAAAAAGTTGAATTAAAAAAAGAACTGGTGGTATATCCCAATCCGGCTATTGAGCAGGTAACCATTGAAACGGTTCAGGAAGAAATAAAAAGTGTAGTTCTGATTGACGCTCTGGGACGTAGGGTAAGTATCGGAAATGTCAGCATTGATAATAACAGGGCCCGGTTTGATGTTTCGCGCTTAAGCAAAGGAATTTACGTAGTACTTGTTGGTCTTGAAAATGAAAGAATTTCTGCAAAAATTATGGTAGAATAAATCAGGCAAAGGTATACAGGTAATTGGCAAAGAAATTCCATACGGTAGTTACTGCAATAGCGCCAAGTTTCGACAGGTAAAAATTAAATTTGAGTTTGTCGGTTAAGAACCACAGAACCAAACTATTAATTCCAAGTCCTATCAGCGATACAAAAATAAACTGAGTATATTCGAGCAACAGTTCCGGGTTTTGACTGTTAAAAGTCCAGATACGATTTAAAAACCAATTGGTGCTGGCTGCAATGGAAAATCCCAAAGCATTGGCTACATATTTTTGAACTTTAAATTTTTCTTTAAAAAGCCAGGTAAAAAAGAAATCGACAACAACTCCGGAGCCTCCGACAATTCCAAATTTGATAAATTTAATCAGAAAAACTTTGTCAAAAACGAGGTTAAACATACTTGCTTTTGTTGGTATCTATACTTGTTTAAAAGGTAATTGAGATGTAAATAAACGTAATTGGCCTATTTACATCAGCTGACAAATGTAAAGGAAAATTTTTTTTATACAATAATTTGGAGATTGACTGAATCTATTTAGCAAAATTTATTTTCTTTATGCAAAAAATTACCTATGCGACGTAGGATTAGTTACCTGTTGATGCGCCTTGGCGGTTGGAGATACATTGGAGAAGCTCCCCGCGATAAAAAATTTGTAGTTATTGCTGTGCCCCATACCAGTATGTGGGATTTTGTATGGGGTAAGTTTGCCTTTAGCAGTAAGGGAGTAAATCCGGTAATCTTTATTAAAAGAGAATCGTTTTTCTTTCCCTTGGGGATTTTGCTACGCTGGTTGGGAGCCCGACCGGTGAATAGGGGAAGAGGCGCTGTTGGTTTGGTCGATCAGGTAATTCATTATTTTAATACCAGCGATACCTTTCAGGTTTGTATAACCCCCGAAGGTACCCGCGATTTGGAGAGTAAGTGGAAAAAAGGATTTTATTTTATTGCCCAGAAAACCGGTGTTCCCATCTATTTGGGGATTATTGATTATAAAAACAAGATTTTAACCATCGGCGATAAACTTATTCCCAGCGGAAATGTTGAAGAAGATATGGCACTGATTAGGGAGTATTACAAGCGACATAATCCGCAAGCAAAATATCCTGAGAAGTTTACCTTCGATTTTTCATAATAAAGAAACCATTATAAAAACACAAAACCATGAACGATTTAAGAGTAGCTTACATTCAAACGGCATTGACCTGGGAAGATTCAGAGGCGAACCTTAAAATGTTTGATGGCTATTTGGATCAGATTAGCGATACCGATTTGGTGGTTTTTCCCGAGATGTTTAATACCGGTTTTTCGATGAATGTTGAAAATCTGGCTCAAAGTGTAAATGGCAGAGTGGTAAGCTGGATGAAAAGCAAAGCGCTGGAAAATAATTTTGCCATTGCCGGAAGCATCATGGCTAAAGAGCATGAGCGTTATGTGAATCGCTTTGTTATGGCATATCCTTGTGGCGATGCGGTTTGGTACGATAAACGACATTTGTTCAGGATGGGCGAAGAGGATAAAGTATTTTCTCCCGGAAAATCAATCGAAGTATTTAATTTTTATGGATGGAAAGTTCGTCCTTTAATTTGTTACGATTTGCGTTTCCCCGTGTGGAGCAGAAACCGCAACGATTACGATTTACTTATTTATGTAGCCAATTGGCCAGCACCCCGGCGTCATGTCTGGGAAACCCTGCTAAAAGCCCGAGCCATTGAAAACCAATGTTATGTGATTGGCGTTAATCGGATTGGAACCGATGGTATGGGCCTTTCGTACAGTGGAAACTCAATGGTTATCGATCCCAAAGGATTTGTAATTAGCGAGATGAACGAAGGTGAAGCAGGAATCGGAAAAGCTGTTCTTAATTTGGAAGAACTAAACCAATTTCGGGAAAAGTTTCCGGTACACCTCGATGCCGATGAATTTATAATTAACGGTCTTGATTCGTAAGTAAATTCCCTCTTAGTTTTTTAAAGCCTCGTACAATATTTCTACCGGATGCAATGCCTGGCGTCCGGTTCCATCTTTTATCTGATGCCGGCAACTGGTTCCCGGAGCAGCAATCAGGGTTTCTTTAGCTGTATTGCGAACGCTTGGGAAAAGCACCAGTTCACCAATTTGCATCGATACCTGATAGTGTTCTTTTTCGTAACCAAAACTTCCGGCCATACCACAACATCCGCTGGGTATTTCATCTACCGTATAATTTTCGGGAAATGCCAGGATAGTTTTGCTCGCCTGGGTCGATGCAATGGCTTTTTGCTGACAATGTCCGTGCAATTTTATTTGCTTGGGTTCAGTCGTGAAACGGGTTTTGTCGATAGTGCCTTTTTCAATTTCCCGGGTCAAGAATTCTTCGATAGTCAGCGTGTTTTTTGCCAGTTTTTTTGCAGCTTCTTTCAGTTCAGCACCAACCAAATCGGGGTACTCGTCACGGAAAGTTAAAATAGCCGATGGTTCAATGCCTACCAAGGGGTTGGAATCGCTTATTATATCTTTCAATAAAGAAACATTCTGCAGGGCTAATTTTTTTGCTTTAATCAGTAGTCCTTTCGATAAATAGGCCCTTCCGCTTTCAACATGGGGAACGGTTTGAATCTGGTATCCCAGTTCGGTCAATAATTTAATGGTGGTAATGCCCAGTGTAGCATCGTTGTAATTGGTAAATTCATCGATAAACAGAACCAACCGGCCACTACTTTTACCTGCTTGCGAAGTTTGTTGCAGGTTTTTATTTGCCCACTTACGAAGCGTGGTTTGCGAAAGTAAGGGAAGTGAACGTTCTGTAGCCATCCCCAATATTTTTTTCAGGAATTTTGATAGTTGTTTTTGCTGCAAAACAAAATTGGTAATACCCGGAACCCATGCTCCCAAACTGTTTATTCGGCTTAAGTTGGCAATGGCCAGGGTACGTAGCGGAATTCCATGTTCGTTATACCAGTGTTGTAGGAATTCAGCCTTCATTTTAGCCACATCGACACTGCTTGGACATTCCGATTTACAGGCTTTGCACGATAAACACAAATCTAAAGCATCGTAAATTTCCTGATGATCGAAGGGATTTTGTTTGGGTGAATTTACCAGAAACTCACGCAAAACATTGGCCCGGCTGCGGGTTACATGTGCTTCGTCGCGAGTGGCCATGTAACTGGGGCACATGGTTCCACCGGCGGTGTGTAATTTGCGGCAGTCACCCGAGCCGTTGCAGCTTTCGGCAGCACGCACCAATCCGTGCTTCTCTGAAAAATCGAAGTAGGTTTTTATTTCGCGCGTTTCGCCTTTTTTTGCACGCAGATTACTGCGCATGGGAGGTGTATCGATAATTTTTCCCGGATTAAATATTTGGTTTGGGTCCCAGGTGTTTTTCAAATCTTTCAGCAAATGATACACTTTATCGCCCAGCATAAACGGGATAAATTCGCCCCGTAAGCGGCCATCGCCATGTTCGCCGCTGAGTGAACCTTTGTATTTTTTTACCAGACGGGCAATATCCCAGGCCAGTTTTTCAAATTTTTCAATATCCTGCTCTTTTTTCAAATCGAGTCGTGGACGCAAATGAATTTCGCCGGTTCCTGCGTGGGCATGGTAAACGCATTCCTCACCATAGCCATCCATTATTTTTGAAAATTCTTCGATGTATTCCGGTAATACGTCCGGATGAACCGCTGTATCCTCAATAACGGTGACACTTTTGGTGTCGCCGGGTATATTTGCCATAATTCCCAATCCCGCTTTTCGCAGATTCCAGGCTTTTTTTATGTCGGAGCCAAATAGAACAGGATAGTGATAACCCAGATTGTTTTCCTTCATTTCTTCAATCATGGGTCGGGCTGCCTTTTCAATCTCGTCGTGTTTGTGTTTGGCAAATTCAATCAATAAAAGTGCTTTGGGATTTCCCTGAACAAAAAAGCGGTTTTTTTGCTGCTCCAGATTATCTTTCGACGCGTTCAGAATAATATCATCCATTAATTCTACGGCGGTAACTCCGTGTTTTAAAGCAATTATGTTAGCTTTGAGTGCATCGTTTACTGAATTAAAATGTGCGGCTACCAAACCTTTTTCTTTGGGGGGTAAATCAACCAGCCCAAGTTTTATTTGAGTCATAAAAAGCAAGGTGCCTTCGGAGCCGGCAATAAGTTTGGCTACATTAAAAGGTTTGTCGTTATTCTCAAACAAATTGGTAAAAAGCAATTGATCGATGGCATAGCCGTGGTTACGCCTTGTTATTCGCTGATCGGGATAATTTTCGATTATGGCTTTTTGGTTTTCCTTATCGGAAAGTATTTGATTTAGTTGCCGGTAAATTTTTCCCTCGAGGTTCTGAAGCTTACACTTTTCATCGAATTCAGTTTTTGTTATTGGTTTGAAAGTTACTTTGGAGCCATCGCTTAAAAAGCCTGAAGTTTCAATAATGTGGTCGCGAGTGGTTCCATAAACTACAGCATGTAATCCACAGGCGTTGTTTCCTACCATTCCACCAAGGTTGCAGCGGTTGGCAGTAGATGTTTCCGGGCCAAAAAACAAAGCATGCGGTTCAAGAAAACGGTTTAATTCATCAAGAATAACACCAGGCTCAACGGTTATTGTTTTTTCGTTGGGATTGAAATCAATAATTCGGGTTAAATGTTTCGATATATCGACAACCACACCGTTTCCGACTACCTGACCAGCTAATGATGTTCCTGCAGCACGTGGAATTAAAGGTATTTTATACTTTGCTGCATAGTTAATCAGTTTTTCAATATCGTGCTCGTTTTTGGGAACCACAACAGCTGTGGGTTTTTCAAAATAAACCGATGCATCGGATGCGTAGCGAATTTTTGAAGCCTTGTCGGCAAATATTTCTCCTTCCAG
Organism: Salinivirgaceae bacterium; assembly: GCA_050179685.1. GTDB lineage: Bacteria > Bacteroidota > Bacteroidia > Bacteroidales > SZUA-534 > GWE2-40-63. Next base: position 172,344 of record JBFXEW010000005.1, on the reverse strand, counting down.
TAAACCGGATAAATTGTTAAGGTGCGTTTTAAACTCCATGAAATATATATTGATTTCCAAAAGTAGCAAAAAGCTAAAAATGGAAGCAGAAGTTAGTTTTTAATTATTTGTGAAATTTAAAATCCTAAAAAAGCCAGGAAAACTCAAACGAAGAATCTTTCGTTGAATTTTCCTGACTGATATTCAGACAGAGCAAGCTGATTTTGATTTACAAGCTGTGTAATAAAGCAGTTTGCTCGTTTTATAAGCGTATAAATGCGTTTACTTTTTATCGTAAAAATTGGTGCTTTCAAAAATTTTATCGGCACTTTTTGCGATAAAACCATTGTATAGTTGTCCGCTGGCATCGGGGTAGCGAATAGCAAATTCGTAATAACAAGCCGGAATGCTATGAATTCCGTCGGAAAAGCGCACTTCAATTTTTTCGGCCATAATGCTCGATTGTTGCAGTAATTCCTGCGGAGTTCCTTTTATCTCGCCTCCCGAATCGTTGAGTTTAAAACCCTTGTCTTTTAAATGTTGATTTACTTTTTCGATGGTGTTTAGCTTTTTAAGCGAATTGATGCTCACGGTAAAATGATTGGCTCTGAATCCGTAAACATAAAGCCATGCCGCATATTCCGATTCTTCACGTAAGCGATTGTAAATTTTAAATGAAGGAGCACCCCAAATGTTTCCTTTTAGAATTAAATCGTCGGCTTTGTAAACTTCATTAGCTACACTGTTGATACGTTCGGCAATTAAATTTTGAAAATCCTTGCTGAAATCTTCCAGTACCAATTGACTAATAAATACCTTGGGTTCGTTTGGGCTATCGGGGATTTCGTAATGTTTGGCAATCAGCTTTTTTGTTTCAAACACATAGCTTCCTTTTTCAATGTAACCTGCTCTAAGAAAAGGTTTTTCGAGCACCTTAATATCCATTCGCGGATCGTTAAAGGTTCTGAACGCAATATGGTCGTTTAAAACGGTTTCGCCAAGTGCTGTAAACGAATTGTACACATCTAAGGCTGAAGGATTCTGTTTGGTGTATTGCTCCCATAATTGGGAAAATAATTGTTCTCTTGTCATAGTTGCATAAAGTTTAGGTTTATGCTATTAACAGGGGAATTCGAATTTTGTTAAGCTATTTAAAAACATGATAACGCAATTTTTATTTTATTGTAAATAAGGTGACTTTATTTTATTGCAACGCTATGGTTTGTTACAAGTTGCGAAAACGACACTTAGCATTAATCCGTTATACTTCAATATTTTATGTGTAAAAAATATTTGCTTTATATTATTTGATTTTCGTAACTTTGATTTCGAAGAGTCCAAGACGAAAGTCTTATGTAACAAATTATGAAGTAACCCTGGTTTACCTTAATTGCCCGATTAAGTAAGCCTTAATAAGAGTATTATGAAAAAGTCCTATCGAATGAAAAAATTCCAGGTTTTGATGTACCTGGTTGTGGGTTTAGTACTAAACCTGAATGCCCAGTTGACAACGGGAACATACACCGTAGGTGGTATTACACCCGATTACACTAATCTTGTAGATGCGGTAAGTGATTTGAATACCTTGGGTATTGCCGGCGATGGCCCGGTGGTATTCAGTATTGCTGAAGGAAACTACACCGGCCAGCTTTTAATTGGTGAAATAGCCAATTCCAGTGCAGTAAATACAGTTACTTTTGAGTCAGCCTCAGGCGATTCAAGTAAAGTAACTATTATGTTTGCAACAACAGGCTCCACCAATAATTATGTGGTACAGCTTAATGGTTGCGATTATGTAAGTTTTAAAAAACTTACCTTTTATAATTATGCAACAGTATCTTATACCCGAGTGGTTGAGTTAAATGGTACGGCAACCAATAATGCCTTTCAAAACTGTAGGTTTGTTGGCTTTTCCGGTTCAAGTGCTTCAAACAGCCAGGCGCTGCTTTTTAGCTTTGATGATGTGATTACCGATTTGCTGGTAGAAAACTGTTTTTTTCAGGATGGTGGTTATGGAATTTATCTGGATGGTTCAGGCAAGGTTATAGAAAACCTTAATTTAACAAGTAACTCCATAAATACCGTAAGAGGAATTTATTTATCAAATGCCGACCGCTGCCTGCTTGAGCAGAATACGATAATCGCTACCAATAGTGAAGCTCTTACCCTGCGCTATTGCGATTTTGACATACAAATTGTTGGGAACACAATCACGCTCGATTATTCGGGAACAGCCTATGGTATATGGTTGGGAAACAACAATGGTAACCTGGTTGAGAAAGGACTGATTGCCAATAATTCCATCTATGTAAATGGAACTTCCGGTTACAATGCTTATGGTATTTATATCGATGCATCAGTTTCACATCGTATATACCACAATTCTATACACATAAGCAATTCGAAAAATACCGGGGCTCCGATATATGCTTACAGTGGTTCCAATATTGAATTGCTTAATAATAATCTGGTCAACTCCGTTTTGGGATATGCACTATATGCAACCTCATCAAGCACGTATTCAATAGCCGATAATAACAATTACTATACTGCTGGAAATTTTCTGGCTTATCTGGGAGAAGATATTGCCGATTTAACTGCACTTAAAGCAAAAGGGAAAGATGCTAATTCTACCGATTATTACCCAAGTTTTGTGTCGAATTCCGATTTAAGAGTGCTTACTCCCTGGTTAAACGGAACGGCAACAACCAGTATTTTAGCTACAGTACCCAACGATAAGGATGGTAATCCACGCGATGGTTCAAATCCCGATGTGGGCGCTTTTGAGTCTACACCAACAAACACCCTGGCCTACTCAGGAACTTTAACTATAGGAGCCGGAGGCGATTTTGCCACTTTTAACGAAGCTGTTGATTCTTTGGAACTTTTGGGTGTATCAGCACCTGTTGAAATAAATGTGGCCGATGGAAATTATGTTGAACGGGTAATTATTAATCGGATTCCTGGTTCCGGAGCAAGCAATCGCATTACTTTTCAATCGGCCAGTGCCGATTCCACTAAAGCAACTTTAAATTACAGTACAGTTGATGCCAACGATAATGGAACTATAGTTTTACAAGGCGCCGGATACCTGACCTTTAAACAACTTAAAATGATAAATTCCTCCACTTTATCGTATGGTAGGGTTGTTGATATGAAAGGTAGAACTGAACAGGTTAATTTTGAGAACAATACCTTTATTGGTGCAGGTGCAAGTAGTGGTACCAGCGATCGTGCGGTAATTTTTAGTTCAGGATATCAGGCCAATGATTTGTTGGTTACAAAAAACGTTTTTACCGGAGGAAGCCGTCACATAGCCATTAAAGGAATTGATGCTACGGTTGATGTTCCGGTAACTAATGTTAACATTTCAGCTAATGTTTTCAATGTTTCGGAGCGGAGTATCTTGTTAGAGTTTTGTAAAGATATTTCCCTATCGGGAAACCAAATAAATGATTTTACTTACAATGGAATTTCAATTTATAATTGCGAGAATCCATTGATTATCGAAAAGAATAAAATCAATTCAACTTCCAGTTATTACCAATCGGTTCGGGTGGAATCGACTGTGGGGCCAGTTGGTGGAATCATAAAAAATAATTTTATAAGCCATAATTACAACAGTTCGATAAGTGGTCTGTATTTGCGTTACAATCAATATATTGATGTTAGTCACAATTCTGTTAATGTTATAGCTAATTCAGGAAGCACCGCATTGTACCTCGATGGAAACAGTAACCTGAATCTTAAAAACAACATTTTGGCTAATAATGGTAGCGGATATGCTATTTATGTATATGCGGCTCCAACCAACTTAGGTTCCGACCATAATAATTTGTATACCACCGGTAATAATCTGGTGTATTGGACAGGAACAAGCTACAGTTTGTTGGGTGATTATCAAACGGCATTATCGCAGGACGCAAACAGTTTGAGTTTAAATCCCAATTATACATCGGCGACCGATTTGCATATAAATTCTTACTGGCTCGAAGGAGCTGGTGAAACCCTGGCTTCAGTGACTGATGATATTGATGGTGATGTTCGCCAAACTCCACCATGTATAGGAGCCGATGAATACATTTCAACACTAAGTCCTTTGGTAGGTACTTTTGAAATAGGAATTGGAGGAGACTATGAAACCATTAGCGAAGCGGTTACATCCATCAGCGAAAATGGTATTTCGGGTAATGTGGTTTTCGAAGTATTATCGGGAACCTATAACGAACATTTTGTGATTCCCGAAATTTTTATTGTACACCCTACCGATTCGGTAATAATCCGTTCAAAAACAGGTGTTGCCAGCGATGTAATAATTACTTACGAAGCAACCATTGCCGATGATAACTACCTTGCCAAACTGGAAGGTACCGACCGTTTTACATTTGAGAATTTGACCTTTACAGCCGGTAACTCTGAGTATTCCCGCTGCATCAGCATGTATGGAAATTTAAACAACATTACCATTAAAGGCTGTACCTTTAATGGTCGATCCAGTGCTTCAATGTCAACCAACGATATCATTATTTATGCTGGGGAAAACGATCCTTATTTTAATCAGTTGTTGATTGAAAATAATACCTTTAATGGCGGTTCGTGGGTTGCTGATTTCAAAGGTTCCGGAAGTAAAAAATTGGAACAATTGATTATTCGTGACAATCAAATTGTTTCAAATTACCGGGGTATATATATTAGCGATGCTGTAGCTCCTGTAATTGACAGAAATACAATTACCTGTAATGCTGAAAATTCATACGGAATAAAACTAAATGCTTGTGAAAGTGGTACCAGCAGTCCCTTAAAAGTTATTAATAATAAGATTTATTCCAATTTTAAAACCTCAGAAGGAGGGATTTACCTTTATAACGTCGATGGTACAAGTACCCAGCCGGGTGTTATTGCAAATAATGCAATTCAGAATAGTACTTCAGGAGCTTATAATAGTTATGGCATTTATACATACAGTTGTGAAAAATTAAACGTTTATTATAATAGTATAAATATTACCGGGAACAATACAGGCGATAAAGCTTTTTATGCTCAGTATTGCGGCGATTTGAATATTTACAATAATAGCTTTGCCATTCGGGGAGAGTTGGGAACCAAAGAAACAGGTTATGGCTATGCCATTGATATATCAAGTGGAACCAACATTATTGGTGATTATAATAATTTTTATACTCCTGGAAATTATATCGCACGCTGGCAGGGAATTTCCTATGTGAATCTTTCCGATTTGCAAACCGCCAGTGGGCAATTTGCCAATTCGCTTGCTGTGTTTCCGGCTTACCAGGATGTCAAAAACCTAAATACCTTATCACCATTTTTAAATGCTTCAGCACAACCCTATTCAGGACTAAGTACCGATTTAAACGGAGTTATGCGTGACGTAACCAATCCCGATATTGGAGCTTATGAAATACTTTCTCCTGCATCGGCCCTGGCATCGGGAACCTATACGGTTGGAACCGGAGGTGATATGCCAACCATTGATTCCATGTACCGGGCCTTGTTTGAACTGGGTATTGCCGGACCGGTAACTTTTGCAATAAAAAATGGTAGCTATACCGGTGTTAATCTGTTTTTTAAAGGAATTCCGGGAACATCGGCAAGCGATACCGTAGTTATACAATCGGAAGCTATGGATTCATCGAAGGTGTCTTTGGGTTTTGTGCAGACCACAGGTAATAATTACATTTTCTATCTGAACGGTACAAAATACCTTACCATTAAAAACCTTACCTTATATTCAGGGGGTGTTGGCTATGGTTCACTTTTAGTTATGGATGGAAATGTTCAACACATTAATTTATTGAATAATAGGTTTAATGGATTGAATACCAATTCATCGAATAACGAATTATCAAGTGTTTACTTGCCCAGCGATAATATAGTTGATTATTTGCTAATTAAGAATAACCTGTTCAATTACAATAGTTATGGAATTAACCTGAATGGATATTCGAACTATCAGAATGAACAAATAATAATTGAAGAAAATGAGTTTTTAAACCAATACAGTCAGATTTATTTGTATCGAATTAATAACCCGGTTGTTCAGTATAACATTCTTAAACAGGGACAAAGCAAAGCTATCAATTTGTATTATTGTACCAATGCGGTTAAAATTATAGGTAACCAGATTGCCACAAGTGCAACTAATATAAAAGGTATCGAATTAAATTCAACCGATGGTTCCGGTGTTACACCGGGTGTAATTGCCAATAATTTTGTACAGTGTAATGGAACTTATGGGATATATCTTGATTATTCCGATTATCATAATGTTTACCACAATTCAGTAAATCATACGGGCGATAACAGTGGTTCTGCATTTTATGTGTATTCAGGAAACAATATTAAATTAAAGAACAATATTTTTAATACTACAAGTAACGGATATGCTTATTATTCCTATGGCTCTGGAAGTATTTTAGAATCGGATTACAATAATATTAATGCCGCTGGAACCCGCTATGCTTATTATGGTGCAACTGCAACTAATTTAACTGAGTTAAAAGCTCTAAGCAGTATGGATGCCAATTCGTTTGAAGTAGAACCGGTATTTTTAACGGAAAGCGATTTGCATTTAATCAGTTTCGATTTAATGGAAAAAGCAGTGGTATTACCTGAGATTACCATGGATATTGATAAAGAACTGCGCGATGCTGTAAAACCCGATATTGGTGCCGACGAAATGTATGCCCGTCCGCCAGTTGCCGAGAGCAAAGTTATTTGCGAAGGTGAAGAAACTCCGGATTTAACAGCATCGGGAATTAACATAAAATGGTATTCCGACGAGGCGCTGGAAAATCTGATTTGGACTTCGGGAACTTATTCACCCAATGTTACTGCTCCCGGAGAATATATATATTATGTTACCCAAACAGTAGGTGCCGACGAAAGTGAACCAACCCAGGTTAGCATTACCATTAATCCAACTCCCGATTTATCGGCAGTTGTAGTAAATATCGATTGCCAGGGCAATAATTATGGTTCTATTAACCTTACAGTGAGTAGCGAAAACGCTCCTTTCTTTTTCCGTTGGTCAAACGAATCGACCACTGAAGATGTGAGTAAACTACTGGCTGGTAATTATACCGTTACGGTAAGCGATATCTTAGGCTGTACTTCAATCCAAAGTTATGAAGTAACAGCACCAACACCCATTGAATTAACCATGATTGCGAACGATGCCGATTGCGGCGATAACAATGGTTCGGCAACCGTATTTGCTGAAGGTGGAAATGAACCGTTCACTTACATGTGGACTACCGGAGATACAAAAACCACTATCGATAGTCTGGTTTCGGGAATTTATGTAGTTACGGTTACCGATCAGGATGGATGTACAAAAACCGGAATTGCTACAGTAAACGATTTGGGTGGTTCAGTTATTACAGTTGATGCAGTTAATGATGTTTCGTGCTATGGCGGAAATAATGGGTCCATTGCGGTAAGTTTAGCTGGCGGAGTAACTCCATACAACATTACATGGAGTAATGGCGCAACATCCGAAGATATTAATAATCTGGAAGCCGGCCCCTACGAAATAAATGTGACCGATGGAGATGGTTGTAGTTCTGTAAAAAGTATTCAGGTAAATCAACCCGATCCTATTTTAATTGGATTAGGCGAGTTTGATGCCAATTGTGGTCAGGCCAATGGTAGTGCCACTACTAACGTAAGTGGTGGTATGGCTCCCTACAGTTATTCCTGGAGTACCGGTTCAACGGCTAGCGAAATTAGTAGTTTGGGTCTTGGTGTTTACGGAGTTACGGTTATCGATGCCAATACCTGTCAGGCAAATAAATCGTTTGCCATTAGTGAGTCAGGCGCTCCGGTTGTTTATGTCGATTCGGTAATTGAAGGAACTTGCGGAAATTCCGATGGGGCTATTTACATCACTGCATATGGAGGTTCAGGAACTCAGTTGGATTACTTATGGAATACCGGCTCAACAAGTGAAGATTTAGTTGGTGTAAATCCGGGTGCTTATTCCGTTACGGTAACTGATTCTGTGGGATGTTCCGGAGCAACTGTGGCCGAAATTGTAGCCGAAAAACCCGAAACACCTTCTATTTGTATTGTTACCGTTGATACAACCACCAACAATAACGAGATTATTTGGGAAAAACCTTTTGCCACCGATATCGATTATTATAATATTTATCGCGAAAGCACCCAAAGTGGAGTTTATCAGAAAATTGGTGAGCGACAATACACAGAAGAAAGTTTATTTGTTGATGTGAATTCAAACGCCAAACAGCGCTCGTACCGCTACAAAATATCAGCAGTAAATACTTGTAGCGTAGAATCAGAGTTAAGTGAATTGCACAAAACCATGCACTTAACCATAAATCTGGGAACCAACGGAAATATTAACCTGATTTGGGATCACTACGAAGGATTTAAAATCAATACGTATTACATTTACCGCTATACTCCGGAAAGTGGATGGGTAAAACACGACAGTATTGCAAGCAATTTAACTTCGTACACCGATTTTGACGCACCGCTCGAGAATTTACAATACATGATTGAAATTGTGCATCCTTATGGCTGCACAGCAACCAAAGCGGTTAACCGGAATACATCGCGTTCAAACGTTGGTTCAATAACCAATACAGGTGGAACAGGTATTGCAGCCTTGTTTAAAGTTACTTCATCAGGTGTTGCTGTTGAAGGTGCTGAAGTTACCATTGCCGATGTAATGCAACAAACCAATGCTGACGGAGAAACCACGTTTAATAATTTAACCATGGATGCCGTTCTTGATTACAGTGTTACCAAAACCGGATTCGAGGATTTCTTTGGATCGTTTACTGTGAATTCGACCTTTAGAACCATTGATGTTGAATTAACTCCGGTGGGAATTGTCGACAAAATGACAAATATGATTAAGCTTTATCCGAACCCGAATCATGGCTCGTTCAACTTATCGCTTAAACTGGACCAAGCGAGAACCATTCGATACAGGGTTTACGATGCCACATCGATGTTGCTGGTTAGCGAAGTGTTTGAAAACCAATTGGGCGAAGTTTCGCATCAAATTCATTTGGAATCAGCAGAAAAAGGATTCTATATTGTACAAATCAGTATTGATCAAGAAGTTTATTATAAGCGAATTATAGTGAATTAATCAACCCCGGGTTGATATTATGACCCTGTAAGTAATTTCTTACAGGGTTTTTTTTTACATTTGTTTGAACATGAAAAATTTGATCGAATGACCCGCTTGTTTCGGTTACATATTTTAGCTCTTGTATTATTTATGGTCCCATTTCTAGTTTGTGGACAGAGCAAAATTGATCCAATTCATGAGTTGGGTTTTTTTCCTGTAAAGAATTTTTCACCTGAGGATTATAAAGCCCTTCCACAGAATTGGGCTATTGTACAGGATTTTCGAGGGAATATTTACGTTGCAAATAACGAGGGCATACTTGAGTTCGATGGAACAACCTGGCGTAAAATTTTAACCCATTCAAATTCTGATGTGCGCTCTTTGGCAATCGATAAAAACAGTCGGATTTATGTGGGCGCTACCGATGAATTGGGTTATTTGCAACCCAGTTCTACAGGCAAACTTGAATTTGTTTCCCTCTTGTCAAAAATTTCAGAAGCCGAAAGAAATTTTGGTGTAGTCTGGAAAACCTTTTGCATCGATGAACAGGTATGTTTTCAAACGGAGGAGAAACTATTTATTTATTCCAACGATTCAATTCAAATTCTTCCGGCCAATGGATATTTTAACAATTCATTTCTTGTTTATAATAAGGTATTTGTTTCCGATGCTGAGAACGGGCTTTATTGCTGTGTTGGCGATTCGTTACAATTGATTTCAGGTAGCGAAGAACTTATTGGCAAGCAACTTTATGTAATGCTGCCTTATCGCGATAGTACCATTTTAGCAGCTATTCACGAAACAGGGGTATTCCTTATTGAGTTTTCAGAAAGTGAAAATAAACTAAAATTACGTGCGCTTAAAACTAGCATCGATTCGTTTCTTAAAACGAATCAGATTTACAGTGGCGCAAAACTTTCCGACTCACTTTTTTCCATTGGAACTTTTAACGGTGCCGGAGTTGTTAATAGCAGTGGAATGCTTCAGTATTGGATTAATAAACAAACGGGGTTAATTGACGAAAATATTAAATTTCAGGCACTTGACCAACAAAAGAACCTTTGGTTGGGTTTGCACAAAGGAATTGGGCAGATTCAGGTCAGCAGTCCGATTACTTTTTTTAACGAAAGCCACAAACTCGAGGGCTATGTAGAATCGATAACCCGTTTTGCCGGAAAAATTCATGTGGCCACATCGTTGGGTGTTTATGCGCTGAATCCATCGAAAGATGGAGCTTTGCCCTATTTTACAGCCATGGAAAACCTGAACCGCTCCGACACCTGGATAACAACAAACTATAAAGTGGCGCGTAACGAAATGCTTTTTATTGAAAAAAATCAGGACATTTTTATTACCGATAAAGTAAATGGTATTCCAAAATCGGTTTACAGTGGTGTGCCCTGGGCATTGTATCAAAGTAAATTGAACGACAGACAAATTTATATTGGTGTTGAAGAAGGTTTGGTTAAACTGGAATTTGATGGTGTAAACTGGAACCACCAGAGGGTTTTTCCTTCTATCAGCAGCCGCATTACCGATATTGTTGAAGACAAGACGGGCGATTTATGGCTTTCGGCCGATAATGCCGGAGTTTATAATATTTCAAGAGCAGATTCCGACGAAATTACTTTTTACGATTCAGAGACCGGACTTACCGAAGGACCCTTTTTGTTTATCAACTTTAACAATGAATTGTTAATAGGTACAGGCAAAGGTGTTATGGTGCATGATGAAACTACAAATACGTTTGTTCCTCACCAACAAATCAATCAACTTATGGGTTCCGGTTTGCGCTATATTCATCGCATGTCGGTCGATACGGAAAATAAACTTTGGCTGGTAACTTATATTGAGGATGAAGAGCGCGAAGAACTGGGATTTTTTGAACGCTGGGGCGATACATCGATGATTTGGAATCCGACTCCTTTTTTAGGAACGATAAAAGGTCAAATCAACGCGCTTTATCACGATGAAGGCGGAATAACCTGGTTGGGAGGCAGCGAAGGACTTTATCGCTTCGATGCAACTATTGAAAAAAACTATCGGAGCGATTTTTATTGCCAGATCCGAAAGGTTATGTTAGGCGAGGATTCCACAATTTTTGATGGTGCATTTTACGATGAACACCGTTGGGTAAGTATGAAACAGGCCCCGGCTTTGCAACCCGTTCTCGATTATCAATACAATTCATTAGTATTCTATTATTCAGCCATGAATATTGATGTTGAACAAGCTACAAAATACAGCTTTAAACTCGACGGGTACGACAAAAAATGGAGCGAATGGACTACAGAAACTAAAAAAGAATACACCAACCTGCCTGAAAAGGAATATGTTTTTAGGGTAAAGGCAAAAAATGTTTACAATCATCAAAGTTCTGAAGCTACCTATGTTTTTTCTGTTTTACCTCCATGGTATCGGACTGTCTGGGCATTTTTGTTGTTCGGTTTGCTTGGTTTATCCCTGGTTTATTTTATTGTAATTTCCTACACCCGATACTTACGGGCAGTTATTAAAGAGAAAACAGCCGAAATTCGTGAGCAAAAAGACGAAATTGAAAAACAAAACGAAGAAATTACTGCAAGTATAAAATATGCCGAGCGTATCCAAAAAGCAGTGGTTCCATCGTATGAACGTGCCAGCGAATTATTACCTGAGCATTTTGTATTATGGCGTCCGCGCGATATTGTGAGTGGCGATTTTTGGTGGATGACCCAGAAAAACGGGAAAGTGGTAATTGTTGCAGCCGATTGTACCGGACATGGCGTTCCCGGGGCTTTTGTAAGCATGTTGGGCGTTTCGTTTTTAAACGAGATTGTTAATAAAATGGAACATATTAAAGCCAACGAAATATTAAATCAGCTGCGCTATCATGTAAAAACTACCATGAAACAAACCGGTAAAGAGGGCGAAGCCAAAGATGGAATGGATTTAGCTCTGGTGGTTCTCGATCTGTCTGTTAATAAAATTCAATATGCCGGTGCGTATAATCCGCTGTATTTAATCCGAAATGGCGAATTAATTGAGTTTAAAGCCGATAGAAATCCCATTGGAATTTATATCAAAGAATTGGATTCATTTACCAATCACGATATTGAAGTTCAAAAAGGCGATACCATTTATATATTTTCCGACGGCTATGTCGACCAGTTTGGTGGAGGCGATGGACGAAAGTTTAAATCGAAACAATTCAAGGAATTGCTGCTCAGTATTCAAAAACAATCGATGCTTGAACAGGAAATGTTTCTTGACCAGACCATCGACGAATGGCGTGGCAATTTTGAACAGGTCGACGATATAATAATAGTTGGGATTCGGGTTTAAATCATTCCGTTCGATTTTCCGGTCCAGTTGCAGAGTTTATACAAAACCCGGGCACCAACATTTCCGTCCCACTCATTACCCAGTCCGCCTACTTCGCATAAATCAAAACCAATAATCCGGCGGCCACTTTCAACCAATCGTTTTATCAGATAAAGTGCTTCATTAAAATCCAAACCCCCGGCAACCGGTGTTCCTGTGTTGGGACAAAGTTGCGGATCGAGTCCGTCGATGTCGAAACTGATGTAAACTTTTTGTGGAAGCTTTTCAAGAATTTGCTCGCATTGCTCATGCCAGTTCAGGTTTTTGTATTTGTTTTGCTGAATCTGGTAATCGTAAAAAACCTGTACTTTATGTTCGTTGGCAAATTCAACTTCCTGTTCACAAAAATCGCGAATGCCAACCTGCACTATATTAGTTACATATCCAAGTTTTATGGCATTATTAAAAATAGATGCATGCGAATAGGTAAATCCCTCGAAACTATCGCGTAAATCCATGTGGGCATCGATATGTAAAACGCCAAATTCGTTGTTTTTTTCGCTAAGAGCTTGCAGTAATCCAAGTGGAACACTATGCTCACCACCTACAACTGCGGGTATCTTTCCTTTTTCAATCAAAGCTTTTGTTGCTTGATACAGTTCCTGGTTCAATTGTTCGTGATGCCGGTTTATATCTGCCAGATGTTTGGCCATAGCTTTGTTTTCAGCAATTTGTCCGCCCTGTTCTAAAAATGCGATGTATTTTTTTGCTTCAGAACGCAGAGCAGCGTTAAGCGCTTTTTGCTTTTCATCAGCTGGACGTAAAAAAATCCCCAGCTTCCAGGCATTTTCTACTTCCGGATCAAAAAGATCGAGTTGCAGTGAGGCCTGCAAAATGTTTTCCGGTCCGGTTGAGGTTCCATCGGCATACGAAACAGTAACATCCCAGGGAACAGATACCATTACAATTTTTGCTTCATCTTCAGTAAAAGGCAGACCAATAAAATGGCCATTATCCAATCCTATTCCATTTGGGTCGAAAGACATCGTGCTCATAATTTTTAAATTCGATGCGAAATTAAAGCTATCTTTTTAAAGTTTATGTTTTTAAAGCAGAAAAATAATATTTGGAGTGTAAAATTGGCTTTCTGTTTTCGATTTCCTTATTTTTGAGCGCTTATCTGTTTTTCTAAACAATTTAAATCCCATGATAGGCGGGGACTTAACTTGATTAAAAAAAAATTGGAATGTCGAAAGTATTAATTATTGGAGCAGGAGGTGTGGGGAGCGTAGTAACCCAAAAATGTGCCTCATTACCTGAAGTGTTCAGCGATATTATGCTGGCCAGTCGTACCAAATCAAAATGCGATGCCATTGCCAGTCGTGTGGGTGGTAATCGGGTAAAAACCGCACAGGTCGATGCCGATAATGTACCGGAACTGGTAGCATTAATTTCTTCGTTTAAACCCGCGATGGTAATAAATGTGGCTTTGCCTTATCAGGATTTAACCATTATGGAAGCCTGTCTTGAAGCCGGAGTACATTACCTCGACACGGCAAATTACGAACCGAAAGACGAAGCTCATTTTGAGTACAGTTGGCAATGGGCTTATCACGAAAGGTTTAAGGAGAAAGGTTTGACCGCCATTTTAGGTTGTGGATTCGATCCCGGAGTAACCAGCATCTATACCGCTTTTGCGGCCAAACATCATTTCGATGAAATGCATTACCTCGATATTGTCGATTGCAATGCAGGCGATCATGGTAAAGCTTTTGCAACCAACTTTAATCCCGAAATTAATATCCGTGAGGTAACCCAAAAAGGAAAATTCTGGGAAAACGGAAAATGGGTCGAAACCGAACCCCACGCCATCAAAAAGGCGTTGAACTATCCAAATATTGGTGCCCGCAATTCGTATGTTATTTACCACGAAGAACTGGAATCGCTGGTTAAAAATTTTCCCAGCTTAAAACGTGCCCGTTTCTGGATGACTTTTGGTGACGAATACCTTACCCATTTGCGTGTAATTCAGAATATTGGAATGGCCAGTATTGAGCCCATTATGTATAAAGGTGTAGAAATTGTACCCTTACAATTCTTAAAAGAAACTTTGCCAAATCCGGGTGATTTGGGTGAAAATTATACCGGCGAAACTTCGATTGGTTGTCGTATTCGCGGTATTAAAGAGGGTAAAGAAAAAACCTACTACATCTGGAATAATTGCAAACACCAGGATGCCTACAACGAAACCGGTGCACAGGGAGTTTCCTACACTACCGGAGTTCCGGCCATGTTGGGAGCCATGATGCTGCTTACCGGAAAATGGAAAAAACCGGGGGTTTTCAATGTCGAAGAATTCGATCCCGATCCCTTTATGGGACTGATTGGCAAATATGGTTTGCCCTGGAGCGAAGAAGTGAATGGCGATTTGGAAGTATAGAATTAGAGAAATTAGATTCTAGAGTCTGGACTATAGACTTTTAGAATCCGGAAACTTTTAAAGAGGAGTTTGAGATTTAAATTTTCATAAATTGAAGCTCCTTTTTTCTTCCGAACGAGCTTTACTTGCAAGTGAAGATTAACAGCTCTAAAGTCTAGTTTCTAATATCTAGCATCAAACCTCAAAAAAAAATGGATTATTCAAAAATTCCTTCTCCCTGTTTTGTTTTGGACGAAGCCAGACTCCGAAAAAATCTGGAGTTGATTCGTTATGTGCAGGATAAAGCAGGAGTGGAGATTATTCTGGCTTTTAAAGGTTTTGCCATGTGGAGTGTCTTTCCGTTGGTACGCGAATACATTCAGGGGGCAACAGCCAGTTCACTGTTCGAAGCTCAGTTATGTGTCGACGAAATGAAGACCAAAGCCCATGTGTATGCACCGGCCTATATTCCGGATGAATTTCCTGAATTAAGTTCTTTGGCCAGTCATATGGTTTTTAATTCACTTACTCAGTTCAATACCTATTTTCCGCAAATACAAAAATCCGGCAAATCCATTTCGTGTGGCATTAGGGTAAATCCTGAAAAAAGCGATGTGAGTACCGACTTATACAATCCCAGTTCGCCCAAATCGCGTTTAGGAATTTTAAAGGAATATTTACCTGAAAAACTGCCTGAAGGAATTGATGGGATGCATTTTCATGTGTTGTGTGAATCTGATTCGTACAGCCTGGAACGCACCCTGGAATCTTTCGAAAAATTATTTGGAAGCTATTTGCATGAATTAAAGTGGGTTAATTTTGGAGGTGGCCACCTGATGACGCGTCAGAATTACGATGTAGAACATCTGATTCAGTTATTGAAACGGTTTAAAGAAAAATATAAAGTACATATTATTTTAGAACCCGGTAGCGCATTTGCCTGGGATACCGGAGTTTTGGTTTCAAAAGTTTTGGATGTAGTTGAAAGCCGGGGTGTTAAAACAGCCATTCTCGATGTTTCGTTTACAGCCCACATGCCCGATACACTCGAAATGCCCTACCGCCCGCGAATTGTGGGAGCCCCTGAACCCACAAGCGAAAGCCGGTTTTTATACCGTTTGGGAGGATTAAGCTGTTTGGCCGGTGATTTTATGGAAGTTTACGATTTTGGCAGGGAATTAAAAATTGGCGATACGGTGGTATTTGAAGATATGATACATTATACCATGGTTAAAACAACCTTGTTTAATGGGGTTGGGCATCCGTCAATAGCCATCTGGAAACCGGACGATACCTTACAATTGGTTCGTGAGTTTACCTACATCGATTACAAAAATCGTTTGTCATAAAAAATAAAGAGGCTGTCTAAAAAGCAAAAGATTTAAACCATCTTCTTTCAAATTAAAAGGAATAGAACGCTGATAACGCTGAAAAAACTGATTTACGCTGATTAGATCTGCGAAAATCAGTCAAAATCCGCGTCATCCCTGTCTGCCGGCCAGGCAGGAGCGTCCCTTTTTTGAAGATTACTTCCATTTTGTAAGTTTTTGGTAAATGCACCTTACTTTTGGGACAACCTCTTTTTTCTTCAATTTTGTACCATTCGGTTTATTGTATAATCAAGGGTGTGCTTTGTGACGCGGAGTTATTTTTTGCAACCAGCAGATAATATCCCTTTGGTAGATTATTCAGATTACTTTCGTTAAACTCAATCTGGCTTCCATTTCGTGAATTGTAAACCTGGTTAAAAACTACTTTACCAGAAACATCAATTACTAAAATAGTTGTGGAAGAATTTGAATTCCAATTAACCAATTCCAGTGTTAACCCACCATTTGTATAGGGATTTGGATATAAACTTAATTCAGGTTCATTTGCAAATATTTCTTTGTTGGTATAGTTTACTGCAAGCGGGTCAAAAATTTCAAACATGCCATTAAAATCGACTTGCCTTAATCGGTAATAGGCAATTCCCTCCAAAGGATTTTTATCGGTAAAGGTGTACGAAAGTTCCTTGTCGCTGTTTCCGGCTCCTGAAATGGTAGCCATATTTTCAAAAGTCAGGGCATCGGCACTGCGTTGAATTTCAAAATAATGATTGTTTTCTTCGGTGGCAGTTACCCAAACGATAGTTATTCCCTCTTCGGTTTGTTTGGCATCGAAACTTAGTAGTTCCACCGGAAGCGGATTATTTCCATCAATGGTTCCACTACCCGTTATTTCGCCATCTACCGTTAGAGTTCCCTGATTGTCAATAGTGCCATCGTTTGTCAAATTTCCTTCCACCGTAATTTTTCCTCCTTCGCTTATACTAATACCCGAAGACCCACTGTTTACAAAATCACCTAAGATGATTAACTCCCCATCTACCTGTATGCTTCCCCAAAGGGAATTAAGGGCACTGCTATTAATTACCAGTATGCCATCGGAACGAATAATTATGTTTGATAATAAAGCTGAACTTATGGAACCTGATACCGATAAGGTGTTTTTTTCACCCGATTCATCACCAATAATTAAATTGCCTCCGGCCAGTAAATCCAGGTTTCCATCAACTGTGACGTTGTGTTGAACGTAATGGGTAGCAAATGATACCGTTTGACTTGGTGGAACCCCTTCATTCCAAATGGCTGGATTGGTCCATTCACCATCAATTTTAGTAGTGCCCGCCAAAACCATTTGGCTTAAAAGTAAGAATATCAGCGTAGGTAAAAACAGTTTCATAAACTTAACATTAATTAACTGCTTATACGGAGCATCTTTTTAAATGGATTGTCTGGCAGAAACCAGTGGCTCAGAAAAAATGCTGTTTTATGATAGCTTTTAATTTGACCGGGCTGCAATAAATTCAATTGGATGTAAGGTTAAACTAAAATAGCTGAACACTTTTAAGTATCCAGCTATTTTATTATCAGGTTAGTTTCTTATTAATTTACTATCAGGCGTTTTGTAATAGTTTTGTTTACTGTACTTATGCTGATAAAGTAAATGCCTTGTGGAAGCCTGTCCATAGCCATGGGAATTAAATTTACTTTATGATGTTCCGGTGCATTTAGATTTACAACATAAACCATATTACCCGTTAAGCTGCTTACTTTTATACTTACCGGTGTATTGCCTTGAATACTTTTTAATTCAAGCGTCAGATCTCCATCTTTAAATGGATTGGGATAAATAACAACTGAATTATCGTCGAAAACCTGAGTTCCTTCAAAATTAACAGCTATGGTTTTGGAGTAATCGTATTCGCCGTTAAAGTCAACTTGTTTCAGTCGGTAATAAGCAGTTCCCGTAAACGGGTAATCGTCGGTAAAACTGTATGCTTTTTGGGTGAGGCTGTTTCCGGCACCATAAACCCGTCCAATTGCTGTGAATTCAATACCATCGAGCGAACGTTCCACATCAAAATAATCATTATCTTTTTCTGATGCAGTGGCCCAGGCCAGTACTACATTGGTTAAGTTGGCTTTTGCATAAAAATTAAGCCAGGTAACCGGGAGTGGATTGTCAGAATCGGAGGTTCCCAGTGTAATAATTTTTTCACTAAAGGATACTTCAGAGGTTGATAAAAATGAACCTGCTGATGCCGTATGGTAAGCGGAAAAATTAGTTCCACCAAAGTTGTCCCAGGTAGTACCATTCCATACCATGGTTTCCAGTTTTTCACGTTCCGTATCTATTTCAGAAACCCGGCTAAAACTATTCCAGCTTAATCCTACTTTTGCTGTTCGGCTTCCCGAAGGTTGTCCGTCGGTAATTTTCCAGTATTCTTTTTCGCTTACGGATGCAATTGTAGACGAAGATGGCTCAAATCCGGTAACTCCGGCCTCGTTGGTTGCTGTGCCGGTAAAATACTCTACCGACCAGGTGTCACCGGCAGCACTTATTTCACTTACTATTGCGTATCCCAGGCGACCTGATTTTCCAGTGGGGAAAGTAAAACCGGAACCTGCTGTTCCAATGGTTTTGGAAAGTTTACCATTAATATGCGATGCGGTAGTTCCTGTGGCAGGTGATACCGTTGCCGTTGATTCCAATAACAAGGTATTAGCTCCTGGAGTTACAACACCATTGGTTAAAAATAATGTATTATTTATGGTTACATTACCCAGTAAAGTGGCTCCACTACTATTCGAAATTTCAAGATTGCGCATTTTGTTAGTTCCTGTAAAGCTACCTGTAACTGATTGATTAGTTGAACCACTTAAGACTAATCGCGCATTACCAGTACCTCCAATAAATGCTCCTCCGGTTAAGGATAAGTTTCCTTTTATATGTATTGACCCTGCTGAACCCACATTAAATGTTCCAGCTGAAATAGATAAAGCTCCAAATGAATCAGTTCCTCCGGTTTGACCATTGTAAGTACCACCGTTAACCGTAACTGTACCAGTTACATTAATTACATTGGTTCCACTGTTAAAAGTACCATTAGGAATTTCCATATTACCATATACATCAACACGAAAATTAGATGGATTACTCAACTCAGGACCATCTATTGAAAGATCTTCACAAATTTCAATATCATTCGAAAGTTCTTTAGTACCAATTCCTGAAACTTTTAGATTTCTGACCGAAGGTAAACCAGCCATAATGCTATAATTTCCAGAACCGCCATACTCAAGACCACCTCCTGAGCAATTAAAAAACTCAATAAAATCGGCTGCCGGAAATGTAATATTCGATGTATTACTAACTACTTTAATGTTACCTGTTCCTGTTACAGTTCCTAGTCGGTGTCCGCTTGTTTCATTTATAATTAAAGTGGCTCCATCTTCTATTTCTGTTTTGTATAATCTTACGTTTGAAACATTGAAAACTACCTCTGAACCTGATTTTACAATGAGAATTGCTCCCGAAGGAGGAACAATAGCAGGAGTATTTAAAAAAGTAGTTGGCTCATTGATATTTCCTCCTAGACCAATTGTTTCATAGGTTGCTACTTTACTTGGTATTGCAGCATCAATACCGGCAAAATAATCACCGGCTATTTCAGTGTGGTTTACATCCTCAAATGAGAATGAAATAATATGTGCTACAGGATCAACTCCTCCAGGGAATTTTCCAATTAGTCCTTCCGGATTATTATTAGTAAGAATTCTGGCTGCTAAATAATCCCCTTCAGAAAAGCCTGGTTCAGTTGCCAATGCATCGGTATCTTCGTATTTAAAGGTAACATCTGATTTAAACCCGCTTAAATTATCAGCACGCAAAATCCAATAATACTGTAATACATTATTTAAATCGCCTGAGGTATAAAAGTTATCACCATCATTTACAGAAGGATGCGGTTCGTTTGCCGGACGTACTGTAATATATCCTGCTTCAGTACCAGTGGTATGATCTCCAGAAGAAAAATTGAAAGAAACCGGAGTGTATTTTAATTGACCAACAGGGAAAATAAAATCAGTTACGTATCCTGCAGGAAAGTTTTTCTTAACTCCATGATCCTGAAATGAACTGTTTGTTTGAATCATGTTCGAAGTTGAGAAAGGGGATATCTCTTCAATAATGGCGTTTTCACCAAATTCTAGCAAACTTCCACCAATGTTAAATACACCATTCTGAAGTTTTAAACTATTATTTATAGTGAAACTGTGCCCCGTATTTGAAACTTTAATTCCATAAGTATTATTGATAGTGACAATACCCATGGTGCTATTTCCTAAAGTGGAACGTTTTAAATCCTGAAGTGTTGTTCCCTCAAAAACAATTCCATTACCCGATGTACTTGTAAGGGTGCCATCAAGAGTTACATTACCTTTTGTTCTTAAATCATAAGCGTTGGTATGTAAAGTGCCTTCATCAATGTCCAATAAATCGTTAACCAAAATATTGGTACCCAGTGTTAAAGTTCCAGAACCTGTTTTTGTGAAGCGATAAATGTCGTAGGTTCCAGAACCAGAAATATTTTGTCCATTATTTGATGAAAAAACAAGGGTATTGCTACTTGCAGTATAAGTTCCCTCATTAATTAAGTTTCCCGATAGCGTGAGATTTAATCCTTTTGCATCAAAGGTAGCATTCGCATTTATTGTTAAATCACCTAGTATGGTTAAAGGACGGGTTGCCAGATTAATATTAGGATAATCGGCAACTACGGCATCGGTGTTTATTGTTAGATTATTTAAAGGTATACTTGAGTTAATATTAAAGCTATTTTGAGCTGTAGGTGTATTTGCATTTCCGAAAACTATGGTAGAACCACTTAGATTATATGTCGAGGGATCGAGATATAGAGCAGCTACTTCCGGATTATTTCCATTTTGTCGCACCAAAGTTAAAGTTCCACCAATAAGTTCAAAGCTACTGCCTGAATTCAGTACTTCAAGTATACCTCTACTTTGCACATAATCTGCTCCATTAGAATTTATACCGATAAGTACTTCGCCACCTGTTTGTTTGTAGTTTAACACACCAGCTGAGCTGGTAGTTAAACGTCGTATCTGGGTTCCAACGTGCAACAAACCTGAATTAATTTCAATTTTAGCATTACCTGAAGCTCCATACTGAATGTAATTATTTTCGGTGCCGTTTGTAGTAAAGGTACCTCCATTCAGTATTAACGAACCATCGAGCAAAATACCCGAGTTAGCACCGTTTGTGTTTGTTGTACCAGCATTTAAAACTAAGGCTGCTGAAGCGGGGATGGCAAAATCATCGCCTCCTGTAGTTAAATTAATACTTATATCCGTGTCATCCAGTATAAGTGTTCCATTGAGTAGCTCCAATGCTTTTGTGGTTCCATTGGTGGGCCCATTCAGATTGAAATCATCCAAAAAAGTAAATGTGGAATTCTGACTGGTTCCTTTATCCAATGTTAGGTAGTATAAATTAGCTATAGCACCCGAAAGAATTTCGTATTGGTTGTTACCTTCACCCAATAAGGACAGTTTTATGTAATCCTGATTAAGTGCTGTATAAAGCTGCAATCCGCCACCGGCAGCGTTATCCTGGGTTATGTTTCCATAAACATTTAAGTAACTTGCGTTTTGGGTTGTGTTTGGAGCATTAATACGTATAATGGCCCCTGTATTAATAAGTTTTAAATCGCCCAAAATACTAATAGAATAACTGGCATTATTTGGGTAATCAATTCTTGCTCCACCACCGCTAGCTGGTGAAGTAGTTTCAATCATTTTCAGGTGATTGCCAACAGAAATATTGCTGCGAACTTGTAAATTTACATCCCCCAGTAATTCAAAATCCTGTCTGATGTTTAAGTCAGTCGATATGGTAAAGTTTCTGTCATTAGCTCCCCAACCATCGCCCGATATTAACAGGTTGGGCAACTCTACTGGAATATTATTATAGATCCAACCATCATTGTTTGATTCGTAGATAAAATAAGATGAATCCTGTTCAACAAAACCTCCAAGATCGATACCATTGAAATTGGGATCCACTTTAGTTCCTCCATTTGAGCGACACCAAAATAATCCTTCGCCCGATATTAAGGTTCCGTTCAGCGAACCACCGGGATTAATACAGATGGTGGGTCTGAATTGAAAGTTATAGGCATAATCCCGTGCTGTGGGATTTCCGTCCGTATCCAGCATTTGGGTAAAACGAAGTTCACTAAAATTTACTCCCGTATTTACTTCTATTCCATGGGGTTTTCCATTAGTAAAATTTGGATCGCCAAAAGGAACCCATCCAATATAGGCTATATCACCTGTTGTTGGGTATGCTCCGGCAGGAGCCTGTCTGCTGTCATGCGGACTATAGTCTGTATTTGTACCGAAGGTCCAGTTGTTTGTATTTGTCCAGTTGGTACCTGCAGCATCTCCTAAAACACGTGTATAAAAAATACGAACCGATCCGGTAAAACGGTTGGCTACGCCCGCAGTATAATTCGCATTTTCTAGTTGATAACCGGAACCGCCTCCATTAAAAACAATGGTTGGAGGTGTATCTGTATCGGCAACTAAAGCCAGGTTGTTTTCATAGGAGCGGGTAAATGGTGAATTGTCAAGTACTTTACCCGGATAAAAGGTATTATCGGCATTGTTATCATCGTCAGAGTTGTTATACGTGAAAATATATTGAACTCTTGGCAATGTTGTAAAATCAGAATGACTTATACGCCAATAATATGATAATACATTACCTCCTGAATTATTTGTGGTCGCTAATACATTATCAACCGGACGAATCTGAATGTAGCCATCGTCACTGTAATCTGAAAATATAGCCATTGCTGGTGTATACCTGGTAATTCCATTCGCGTTGGTACCGATTGGAAATATTAAAGTTTCATTTTCGTCCAGATACATTAATAAACCGCCATCGGAAGCATTACCAGAAGTTTGAATCATGCTAGTAGTGGAATGTGAACCGGCAAAAACTGCTTCGGCTCCATACATAGTCAACTTCCTGGTGTTTATATCAAAAACGCCATTGGTTAACGTCAGGGTTCCAATAATATTTAAATCACCATCCAGAACCAAATTGTTGGCATTATTAATTTCCATATTTCTAATGCATCCATTATTGGATGTAAGCACTTGTTGGTTGGGTCCATTGATTAGAATTTTCCCGGTAGTTTCAGCAACTCCAATGGTGTCGGCCAGGTATATTGCACCATTTAAGCGGGCAGTATATTCTTTATAATCAAATATTCCGTTTTCCTGATAAAAAGTACCGTTTACCTGCATGGCAACTGGCAAGCCTGAAGCAATAACCAGATTTTTGCCTTCTAACGATTTTGATATAGCTACGTTATTAAAGGTTTGCAAAGTGGGTAAATACAAATTTGATTCTTTGGAACCATTAAAAGTAGTTGTATTTGCTCCAGTGGTGTATGTGGCTCCTGAAGAAATAATTAAATCGCTTCCAATAGTCAGATCGTTACTATTTGCATTGAAATTTTCGGCTTCTATTTGAAGGTTAGCGTTTAAAACCAAAGCGGAATAGAGTTGAACTCCCCGGGTTCGATTTTGTCTGAGAATAAAGTTATGGAAAGGAGCAGTGGTTGAAATACCAGCCACTCGATTTGTTCCTACACTATTGTTAATAATAACTGAACCACCGGTAACGTTTATGTTACTTTCGTTGCAAGCAATTTCAATGGCACCTATGTTACGGTTAGCCAGTTCTTCAATAGAAATGGTTCCGCCACTCATACTAAAAGTACCCAGCACGGCACTTAAGTCAAAAATAGCATAATCGTCGGTAAAATTATCCAGTAGCTTGATTTCTCCTCCGCTTTGTATGTAAGCCATTTTAGCATTTCCGGCATCGGCAAAAGCACTTACCCGGAATTGTCCGGTTCGTATCAATCCACCATGCAGTTCAAGGCGGTTTCCGGTTGATTCGGCCCTATATACAATGCCTTGTGAATTCGAAGTTTCTAGGGTACCGGCATTGACTATTAGTGTGCCATAAAGATATAAGGCATCGGTGCGATCATTTTGGAGTCCGTCGGATGTGCTATAGGATAAACCGGTATAGTCAATGGCACTGTGGATGCCACTGGGACCAGTTAATGATGTCAGGCTAACAAACACATGTTCGCCATTTAATACCAATGCTGCATTTTCTCCAATGGTATAGGTGCCATCAGCCTGGGGTAATGCATCTTCGGTAAGGGTAGGAATATAAACGTAACCTTCAAGAATTAAGGTGCCGGCTTTTATCCATAAGGCTTTTCTGTTTTCCGGATTTGCGTTATCGGTATCATTCCAACCTTCGTCGTTATCACCGAAAAGAGCAAAGTATGCTTTGTCGGTGGCATTAAGTGTCAGGCTGTAGGCCTGGTCAGTTCCTTTATCAATAACTAAGTAATATAAATCGGTTATTCCCTGACAATCAAAATTGGTGTGGGTGGTTCCGTTAAATACCAGCGAAACAGCCCCATTAGTTGTTCTGGAATTATAATCAGGAGCGTTTTGATTGGTTAACCTGACGCTTCCCTGGTTAGTAAAATTACCTCCAACAGAAAACACATGAAAGTATTTATGGTAATTGCCATATCCGGTGGCTGAAACTCCACTTACAGCGTTAGCCTCACCAACCGAAATAGTACCGTTGGTTTCGACAAAAACATCGTGAAGTACAGATATATTCAACGGAGTAGTATTGCTGTTGTTATTTATTTTAAAATCTCCGTTACGGATGGTTAAATTTCCATTTATTACATAATCGGACAAAACGGTAGCCGAGCCACTGGTTAAATCAACCAGGAGATTGTTGTACGTGCGGTTGGTGTTTAACGATAAACCAGCCCCATTAATTTTAACAGTTCCCCCCAAAACGGGATCAGCAAACAGGGTGGTATTACCTGTCGGAAAGTTATCAACTCCGGCACTTCCCGATAAAACAATAGTTCCGTTCCCTTTTATTAAGCCAAAATTATGTCCATTGGTAGTACCAATATCTATAGTTCCAATAACTTCAATTTGAATTAAGCGCAGGTTATTGGTTCCAATTGGAATTGTAATCTTTTTACCCGAAGGAATTACCACAATATCGGAGCTTGCCGGAATAGCATTTTCCGGGTTCACATAGTCTGGATTGGCAGCTCCATCTAAGGTCCAGTGAGCCGGGTTAGTCCAATTACCATCTGAAGCATAGGCGTACCATGTAACTGGTGGAACAGGAGGTGTGCTTCCGGCAGTCCATTTCCCATCGAGTATTCCCGAATTGGTCGAACCAAAAGGCTTAACACCTGCCGCAGTTGGGTTATCAGGAGTAATCCATGTGGTTCCATCCGGATTTACCCAAGGCGTGTAATCGGCCTGAATTCCATCAACCTCAGCATTATCATAATTAAATAATAGGTGTACATTCGAAATTACCGATAAATTATTGGAAACTACTTCCCAGTATTTCTTTAAAAAATTAACGCCCTGTGCTCCGGTAACAGCTTTAACTTTAATGCTACCTGTTCCTACAAGGGTAGCTGTTAATCCATTCCTTAAGTCCATAGAATTATAGTATCCTCCTGAACCTATTGGGTAAAGTATTTCAAAACCGGCTTCGGTGGTACTTTCTTTCACTAAAAAGCCGCTGCCGTTGGTTTCAATCATATTGCCTGCCGAGAAGGCAACGGATGGAGTTATAGTAGCACCATTGGCCAGTGTTAAATCATAATCTCCCAGACTAATTTTTCCTCCGTTTAGTCGTAAATCTGAGGTTATGTTTACAGACCCGCATAAAGATGCATCGGAACCTGCATTTTCCATAATGTTATAGGTGCCAGGAATAATTTGCTGGGCGTTGGCATTATAGGTAACAGTGCCCCCGGAAGCCATTATGCTCCCGCCACAACTGCTGGGACCATTTAAGGTTAAGTTACTTGATGTGTTTAAGATACCTCCACCACTGATGCTGAAATTATTATTCACCGTAATGTTTCCAGAGGCGTTAAAAGTTCCGATGCCCGATAACTCCAGATTATAGTAGGTATAAGCTTCCACATTTTGAGCTGTTGTGCCGTTATAATTAACGGTTCCACTTGTTGGCGCATTGGCGGAACCTCCGGTTGTGCTTGTTATACCACCACCGCTTAGGTTTCCACCAACATTTAATGCCCCGTTTCCGGTAAATAAAATGTAAGTTCTTCTATCGGTACTATTAAGTATCAAGTCCCTGTTTATGGTAGCACTACCTGTTGAAATTCTAAGGTAGGCGTCTTGGGAGTTTCCGCCACTATTAGCAATTAACGACCCGGTCGAAAAAATTCCTTCATCAATACGAATGGCTTTTTCATCATTATTTGAGTTGGAATTAAGATAGGTCTCTCCTGAAACTGTTAAGGAAGTGCCGGAGTTAAAATCAAGGTAAGAATCGGAGCCGCCCCCATCAATTTTTAGGCTCCCGATGGGGTATGGAACGTCGGCTGTCAGGGTTATGGTGTGATTATTTTGAATCTCAACCTGCATGGTGTTTTCAAACTCTCCGGGGTATCCTTGTCCTACTGTTGGGGTTTCCCAAGAATCACCATCCCAACGATCCCAATTGATTCTATTGTTCCAATTAGTAGAAGCAGCTGATCTATAAAAACCTGCGTTTGCAGGCGCCGGTGTGTACTTTATCCATGAATTTGCATTCCCATTAACATCGGTCCAATAGTGGAAATAAGTGGCAATCCCGCTGCAAATACCTAAATCTGCATTGTTTGCTACATTACCTACATTTTCGGCTCCTTCTTTAATTACAATAATATTTGAGCTTTCATATAAACTTACCTGAATGTCAGCGTAGTCGCCATCATTATAATCAATTTCCAAATTATTAAACTCAATAGTAAGCACCCGGTTAGGGGCTGAACCGGTAACCAGGTAATTCACATATCCCCCGGCATCACCAACTTTTCCATCATATACGCCTAAGGCTATTATTTGTCCAAGCGAAATAGCACCTGCATTCAAATCATAGTTCGATGCATCTGCATAAGATGTACTTGCAGTACCATCAAAACGGATAAAACCATTGGTACTAACGCTAATTACATCAGTTGTGGTATAAGTATCGTCGTAAAACTGAAAGGTAAAGGGCCAGTTAAAACTGCCTTCTGCATCATCACCGCTTACAATAGCCGTACCACCTGAACAGTCAATCCAGTTGTATTGTGTTCCTATAGTTCCGGTTTCAGGAAAATAATTCCAACTGGCACTTTGTGACCAGCTATTGATTGAAAGTAAAATAAATACTAAAAACAAAGTAGCTCCCTTCAAAATACGGAATGGTTCTTTTGCTTTGTTATTTGCACAATTTTGCTTTATAGATGTTTCTGCAACTATACTATGCACTGTCCTTTTGTAAATAGTGGTCATATGTTAAATTTTGAATTGATGTACTTGTGTACTCTAACGTAATAATGGTTAAATCGATAGTTTATTTTGACAAAAATAATAAATCCTGTGACAAAGAAGCACTTTACTATAGAAGCCTATAATTTTTTATACCGTTATTTTGATTAAATAGGGCTTTTGTGCGGTTTATAGGCTGTTTTCTAAGGGCAAAAACCTGCTCAAAAATACTTTTTAGCTTTTTCTATTTTAACGGCTTAGTAGATAATGAGTTCTGCTCTTTTCTACCACCTGTGTATTTAGAATCAAAATAAATTAGCTTTAGCCGTAAACGATTATTTATTATTCCCGTAAAGGCTCATTATATTTGCGAACTAGTTAACGGGGTTAATTAATTGTGGGGGTTAAATTTTAAGAATAGCTAAAATAATACAGCTTTATAAAATGAAAAATATGAAACAATCAGGTTTGCTAAACACAAAGAACAAATTAAAAAAGCAGGCATGGAGTTTCCTGTCTGCCAAACAGGCGGGTATACAACTTTAAAAAATAATTATTTGCGCATGAACTGCCCGGACTTGTCAAGCAACAACAGTAATATTAAGTTAATATGGGCATTCCATGAGACAAAAAAATAAATTATAAACACATGAAAACATCCAGAAGAGATTTTATTAAAATTTCAGCACTGGGATTAGGAGCCGCAACCATTGGGGGTTCAGTAGCAACTGCTGCTACCAAATCGTTTTTTGGTACCGATAAGCTGAATAAGCTTATGACCAAACGTACGGCTACCTATTGTGAGGTTTGTTTCTGGCAGTGTGCTGCCTGGGCTTACACCGATGGTGCTGACAACATTAAAAAAGTTATTGGACATCCCGACGATCCCCATTGTAATGGACGACTTTGTCCGCGTGGAACAGGAGGCGTTGGAATGTACAGCGATAAGGACAGGCTAAAAACGCCGCTTATCCGGGTTACCGACAAAGATGGCAAGCAAACCTTTCGGGAAGCTTCGTGGGACGAGGCTCTTGATGTAATTGCCAAAGGATTAAAAAAAATTGAGAAAGAGCATGGCCCCGAATGTGTGGCTTTGTTTACGCATGGTTCCGGCGGTAAATTCTGGGGCCATTTGTTAAAGGCTTACGGCTCGAACAACATAAGTGCTCCCTCGTATGCCCAGTGCCGAGGTCCGCGCGAAGTGGCCTGGCTGGGAACTTTTGGCGAAGGTCTGGGTTCACCCGAACCCATCGATATCCGCGATACCAAATGCCTGGTTTTAATAGGTTCGCACCTGGGCGAGAACATGCACAACGGACAGATTCAGGAAATGAGCGATGCCATTGATAAAGATGCCACCATCATTACGGTCGATCCGCGTTTCTCAACCGCAGCAAGCCATTCAAAATACTGGTTGCCCATTAAACCGGCTACCGATATTGCTTTGCTCTTATCGTGGATTCATGTGTTAATAAACGAAGGCTGGTACGATAAAGCTTACGTTGAAAAACATACCTATGGTTTTGAGCAACTAAAAGCGCATGTTAAAGATTATACCCCCGAATGGGCTTATGGAATAACAACCATTAAACCCGATGTGATTCGTAAAACAGCCCGCGAAATGTTTAATGCCGCACCTTCGGTAATTGTTCATCCGGGGCGTCACGTTACCTGGTATGGCGACGACACCCAACGCCTGCGTGCAGTGGCAATTATCAATGCTTTATTGGGTAGTTGGGGACGCCGTGGCGGATTTTATTTAAGCGACGGCATTTCAATTCCGCAGTTTCCACATCCACCGTATCCAAAACCCAAACGCAATTGGAAAGATGCTTTTCCGGGTCAATACAATCTGGCCGATTCAGCATTGGCCAATGGAATTTGCGATGCAACCATTCCGGCAGCTTCGCGCGATTGCTCCTTTAAAGGATGGATTGTTAATGGTACCAACCTGATATTTACCTTGCCTAACATCGAAAATACCAAAAAGGCCATCGAGAATCTCGATTTACTGGTGGTGATTGATACCATGCCTATGGAAATTACCGGTTATGCCGATGTGGTTTTACCCGAATGTACTTATCTGGAACGTTACGATGAGTTACGAACTTCGCGTCATCGTTACCCAACCATTGCCTTGCGCGAACCGGCAGTTGAGCCGCAGTATAACTCAAAACCCGGTTGGTGGATGGCCAAGCAATTGGGACATAAACTGGGATTGGACGAATATTTTAATTACAACGATATTGAAGAAGTGCTCGACTGGCAACTGAAGCAGGTGGGTTCGTCGTTGGAAGAAATGAAACGTTTGGGTGTAAAAAAACTCGACAGAGATGCCTTTGCACCTTTATATTTTAATGAAAACGAGGAGATTGAATTCTTTACCAATACCGGAAAAATTGAATTGTATGCCACCTCGTTTGTCAACGAAGGATTCGACCCGATGCCAAATTACACAGCGCATCCCGAACCACCCGAAGGCTATTATCGCCTGAATTATGGACGTGCTCCCATGCATACCTTCAGCCGTACGGCAAATAATCCGAACCTTACCGATTTGATGGATGAGAACACCGTCTGGGTTAATCCTAAAGTGGCTAAAGTATGGGGACTGAAAAACGACCAGTATGTTTGGCTCGAAAATCAGGATGGTGTGGTAACTACTTTCCCTATAAAAGTTCGGGTAACAGAACGCATCCGTTGGGATTCGGTTTATATGGTTCATGGATTTGGACATAAAAACGAAAAATTAAGCCGGGCTCACGGACGGGGTGCCAGCGATTCAGAATTAATTACAAATGTTATGGTCGATCCCATTATGGGAGGAACCGGTATGCGGGGTAATTTTGTAACCTTCCATACTGAAAAACCAGCGAAAGGAGGATTGTTATGAGATATGCAATGGCCATTGACACCAAAAAATGTGTAGGCTGCAGCGACTGTGTGGTAGCTTGTCAAACCGAAAATGATGTACCCATTGGTTATTGTCGCGACTGGATTGTGGAAGTAACCGATGGAACTTATCCGCAATTAGAAACAGAAATACGTTCCGAGCGATGCAATCATTGCGATAATTCGCC
The DNA here is from genome assembly GCA_050179685.1 of Salinivirgaceae bacterium. Lineage (GTDB taxonomy): Bacteria > Bacteroidota > Bacteroidia > Bacteroidales > SZUA-534 > GWE2-40-63. The sequence continues at coordinate 141,681 of JBFXEW010000005.1, read as the reverse complement.
TTGCGTGCGTTGCTGCCCAACAGGAGCAAGCCATTACGCCGAGGGAGGCATTGTATTGGTAACCAAAAACGAGTGTATTGGTTGTGGGGCCTGTATTCAGTCATGTCCTTACGATGCCCGCTACACGCATCCCGACGGGTATGTCGATAAATGTACTTTTTGTATGCACCGGGTTAAAAAAGGTATGGAACCTGCTTGTGTGGCTGTTTGTCCTACCAAATGCATGTATTTTGGCGATTTGGACGACCCAAACAGTCCGGTTTCAAAAATCATGAAAACACGGAAATACAAAGTGTTGGCTCCCGAAGCTGGTACTAAACCCAATGTTTATTATTTAATCTAAAATATTCCTCAAAAACTATATTTTATGAGAGAAGAAATTATTATAAGTGGACGCATGAACCCCGGTATTGACCCGGTTTTAACTGCCTGGGGATGGGAAATACCGGTGTATTTATTTCTTGGTGGTTTAGCCGCTGGTTTACTTTTCTTTGCCGGATTATATTACCTGCTCGGAAAAGCTAAAAAATATCCCGCAGCGGTTCGCAAAGCACCTGTTTTAGTTCCTGTTTTCCTGGCTTTAGGATTGTTTGCCTTGTTTTTAGACTTGCATCACAAACCTTATTTCTGGCGTTTATACACCACTATAAAGTTGCAGTCGCCCATGAGTTGGGGAGCTTGGACCTTAATGTTAATTACTCCCTTATCGATGATTTGGGCCGCCTTGCACATTCGTGAATGGTTTCCCAATTGGGACTGGAAATTTCAGTGGCTCCGCGATTTGGAAAAGTTCTTTTCAGCCTATAAAAAGCACATGGCCTGGGCAATGACTATTTTAGGATTAATTCTGGGTATCTATACCGGAATCCTGTTTTCGGCGTTCAATGCCCGTCCTTTATGGAATACTTCAATTCTGGGACCTTTGTTCCTGGCTTCAGGATTGTCGGCAGGCTCGGCTTTAATCATGTTAATATCGAACAAGCATAAAGAGCGCAGGGTATTTGCCCAAATCGACCTGATTGTAATTGCGGTTGAATTCTTTTTTATTATTCACATGCTTATGGGCTTTCAGGCCAGCACGCAGGTTCAGATTGATGCCGCTCAGATTTTCCTTGGTGGACCCTTAACAGCCCCTTTCTGGATTTTTGTGGTACTTCTTGGAATGATTGTTCCGGCAGTTCTTGAAATTATGGAACTGCGCCACTTTAAAATTCCGGTGGTAATTCCGGTAAGCCTGATTTTATTCGGCAGCTTTATGTTACGTTGGTTAATTTCCAATGCCGGACAATTGAGCAGGTATTTGTATTGATGTGAATTCGTTAACTTGAAAATATAAAAATCTTACTATGAAGAAGAATAAATATTTGAATCCCTATTTGGGAGGTGTTTTATTAGGATTGGTTTTATTAGCCGCTAATTACATCTCGGGTCGTGGCCTGGGAGCCAGTGGTGCACTAAAAAGTGTGGTGGTGCAGGCGGCCAATGTGGTTGCTCCTGAACATGCCGAAAATGCTACTTTTTATAAGGAATACAACGATGCCCATACGGAAGGGCCCATGAAGTCGTGGTTGGTTTTCCAGGTTTTGGGTGTAGTGGTTGGTGCCTTTATTTCAGGGGCATTAGCCGGACGTTTAAAACTAAAAGTGGAGCATTCGCCTAAAATTACTTCAAAGCGACGCTTAATTTTTGCTTTGGCCGGTGGCGTATTATTTGGTTTTGGTTCGCAATTGGGTCGCGGATGTACCAGTGGCTCGGCTCTTAGTGGAATGGCAGTGCTTTCGGTGGGTGGTTTTGTAACCATGGCCGCCATTTTCGGAACTGCTTTTGCGTTGGCTTATTTTGTCCGCAAAAACTGGATATAATTCGCAGCAATGAAATTTGTTAATCGAACAATAAAATAATTTAAAAATAAAGATATGGGACCATTAGTGGTAAACGAAATAATATCATCGAGCACCAATTTTCTATTTGCATTCCTCATTGGAATCGGATTTGGTTTTGTGCTTGAATCGAGCGGTTTCTCATCGAGCCGCAAATTAGCAGGTGTATTTTACGGATACGATACCGTGGTGTTAAAAGTATTTTTTACAGCAGCCATCACAGCCATGTTGGGCTTATTGTTTTTTAGCCTTTTTGGATGGGTCGATTTAAGTTTGGTTTATGTAAATCCAACTTTTCTTCCTTCGGCTATTGCCGGTGGAGTGATTATGGGCGCAGGTTTTATTCTGGGAGGTTTTTGCCCGGGAACCAGTGTTTGTGGTGCAGCCATTGGTAAAATTGATGCTTTGGTTTTTGTGGGAGGATTAATTTTAGGCATCGTTATTTTTGCCGAAGGATATCCCTTATGGGAATCATTCTTTAAAGCAGGATTCCAGGGATTCCCCAGACTTAACGAATTGGTTGGTGTGTCGCAGGGAGTAATGGCCTTACTGATGGTGTTGGTTGCACTGGCCATGTTTTGGGTTGGCGAATGGGCCGAGAAAAAATTTCCCCGCGAAGAATATTAATACTTATCGTCAAAACTCGATTATCAAAAACCTAAATCACAAAAAGTTTATGAGCGAAAGATACTTTTATGATTTAGAAGAAAGAACTTTATTTTTTGAACTTTGATTTTTGAGTATTGTTATTTGAGTATTGTTTTTTGAACTTTGATATTTAACCAATTATAAGTTATGAAGAAGATAAAAGATTTAAAACCCCGGATAATTCTGGCAGCTGCATTAATTCCACTCGCTTTGGTTATTGCTGCAGTTCCCGAGAATACAACCAAACCTTTTAAACTAACCATCGAGGAATTGCTTAGCGAAGTAACCGAAGGTGCGCAGTATTTTACTACCGATCAGATTGCTGATTACATTGTTCAGAAAGACCCTTCGATTCAGTTAATCGATGTGCGCTCGAGCGATGAGTATGAAACCTACCATTTGCCCGGAGCCATTAACATTCCTTTGGCCGATATCGGTTCCGACGATTGGTTGGGTTATCTCGATCAGGATGCACGCACCAATGTGTTTTATTCCAACGGAACGGTAAGTGCCAATCAGGCCTGGATAATCTGTACCCAGCGTGGATTTAAAAACAATTACGTATTACAGGGTGGATTAAACCATTGGGCCGAAACTATTTTGAATCCGCAAAAACCGGCTGAAACAGCCCCCAGTGATGAATTTGCCAAATACGATTTCCGCAAAGCCATGAATGCGGCTTTGGGTGGTGGAACCCTGGAAGCAAAAACAGCTCCGGTAGAAACTGCACCGGCTTTGCCTCCCATTCAAAAGAAACCGGCTAAAAAAAGAGCAGCCGGTGGTTGCTAGCAAATAAACAATTTATTGAATGACCTGTAATTTTTGTATTTTACAGGTCATTTTTTATTAATAAATTCATGTCAACTATTACAGGAATTGTGATGGCTGGCGGTAAGAGCTCCCGAATGGGAACCAACAAAGCCTTGCTGCCTTTTCAGGGAAAACGGCTTATCGACCGTTCTGTTGAAACGCTGTTGCCTTTGGTCAATAAAATTATTATAAGCTCAAATGAGCCTCTTCCTGAACTCCCTTACCCGCAAATTGCCGATTCTGTTGAAGCCATTGGACCTTTGGGCGGTTTACAGGCTTGCTTAAATTTTTCTAGCACCGAGTGGAATATGCTTATTCCCTGCGATACACCTTTTCTTTCAGATTCTTTGTATCAGCAAATGTTGCAACATACCACAGCAGTCGATGCCGTGATTGTTACGCATTCGAAGGGAAAAATTGAACCTTTAATTGGTTTGTATAACCGGTGCTTGGTACCGCTAATCGAAGAACAAATTGCCCGGGGCGATTACAAACTTATAAACCTTTTGCGACGGGCCCGTGTCTTCTATTTTGAAACCTATGAGGTAAGTCAATTCAGAAATATGAACCATCCGGGCGATTTGTTATGATGGAGTGGAAAAACATGCTGGTGTTAGCCGGAACCAACCGTAATGTGGGTAAAACAACCCTGGCTTGTAATATTATTCGCCAAATCTCGCTAATTCAGGCGGTGGTGGCAATAAAAATTACTCCGCATTTTCATGCCGATTGTTCATCGTGCCAGTTGCTGTATGCAGCCGAAGGTTTGCAAATTACCAAAGAGCTAAGTACCCAAACCAATAAAGACAGTTCCCTGATGCTGGCAGCCGGAGCCAGTGAGGTTTACTACGTTCAGACTAAAGATGATAAGCTGCCTTTTGTGATTGATTTTTTAAGAAAGCAAATTCCCGAATCGTTGCCTGTGGTTTGTGAATCGGCTGCCATTCGCAATTTTATAATTCCCGGAAAATTTATCCTGCTTTCGGGCAATAAAATTCCCTTAAAGAATATCGACAAAATTTCTTTAGCCGATGTGCATCTGCAAAATTTTAATTTTGACGCCCTTCAGTTTGCCTTTTCTTCTTCAGGATGGCAAATAAATCGTTAGTATTAATAGGCAGCAAAACATTACCCGCCCGGGTAAATGTACTAAAGAATTAATCGAGCTTAAGCTTTTCCGTCTTTATTCGGGGCTCATCATTTTGCTCACCTCCGGTGCTGCATGTTCCAAAGCCTAACAAAGCATATATGGGGCAGCAGCGTTTTAACGAAGTTACTCCCAGAATTCCCGCACCAATTAATAAGCCATCGCTCCACGATTCAGGGAGCAGCTTGGCAAAATATAGTAACACTAAAATACCAGCCAGCGAAAGCCTTATCAATCGATCGTTTTTTCCAACATTATGCATAATCCAAAAATTTAACGGGCAAAAATATATATAAAATGGGAATATTTATCTATGGTTCACTACTTAGTTTTCCTGGGGTATAATTAAGCATTCCAGGCATCGAAGACCATCAATCTTAAAAAATATGTTTTATAAACATAATGCACATAGGTGTAACATTGGTTACATTTTCATATATTTATTTGCTCTATTTTTGAACCAAACAACAAAACAAAAGCCTATGAACATTATTAGTTGGTATAAAAAACTGATTCCTCCCGACCGCTGGAAATTGCCTGTAATTATTGTATTGGGCATTGCTGTGGGTTTGGGCTTTTATTTATTAAAAATAAGCAAAGCAGCTTCTTACCTGTCCGATGAACCACAAACCTGTGTTAATTGCCATATTATGGCTCCGCAGTATGCAACCTGGAACCATTCATCGCACCGGCAATGGGCTACCTGCAATGATTGTCATGTGCCGCAGGATAATTTTTTTAATAAATATTATTTCAAAGCCAAAGACGGGCTTCGGCACTCAACTATTTTTACTTTGCGTAGAGAGCCTCAGGTAATATTTATTCTTGAAGCCGGACAAGAGGTGGTGCATAACAATTGTGTGCGTTGTCATTCAAAATTATTGGATGTTGATCAAAAACTGGTTAACAACAATTTTCACCATCAGCGTACCGATCGCCGTTGTTGGGACTGTCATCGCGAAGTGCCCCACGGAAGGGTTAACAGCCTTTCGAGTACTCCCGATGCGCGTGTTCCGCTTCCTGAAAGTCCGGTTCCCGATTGGCTTAAAAACTTAACAAAATAATACTTGGTAAACACTATTTAATTTAACAGATATGAAACCTATTACAGAGCAAATAAAAAATAAACCCATATTGGGTTGGGTTCTCTTTTTGGGAACGGTTGTGGTGGTATTTTTATTGGGCATGCTGGCATCCGTAGTTATGGAACGGCGGGCCGAGGCTGTTTTTGCCTATACTCCGCAGGTAGAGCATTCTCAGTTTGAACCGCGCAACGAGGTTTGGGGCAAGAACTTTCCCCGTCAATACCAGTCGTATAAAAATACTTCCGATACTTCGTTTCAAAGTTTGTATAACGGAAATGCCATGATTGATATGCTTGAAGTCGATCCGCGTTTGGTGATTCTTTGGGCCGGTTACAGCTTCTCAAAAGAATACAACCAGGGTCGGGGACATGCTTACGCCATCGAAGATATTCGCAATGTTTTAAGAACCGGTGCTCCCATGGGCGATGAAAAAAGCCCGCAGCCAAATACCTGCTGGACATGTAAAAGTCCCGATGTGCCCCGTTTGATGAACGAAGTTGGGGTTGCTGAGTTTTATAATGGCACATGGGACGAAAAAGGCCACGAAATTGTAAATCACATTGGTTGTGCCGATTGCCACGATGCCGAGAATATGAACCTGCGAATTTCGCGTCCGGCTTTGCTCGAAACTTTTGCCCGCATCGGTAAAGACATCAATAAGGTTTCGCATCAGGAAATGCGCACACTGGTTTGTGCACAATGTCACGTGGAATATTATTTCAATAAAGAAAAACCGGTTAAAGGTGTTCCTTATTTAACTTTCCCCTGGGATAACGGTTTTTCAGCTGAGGCTATGGAAACCTATTACGACAACATGGAATTCTCTGATTGGACGCATCAACTGAGTAAGGCTCCCATGCTGAAAGCTCAGCATCCGGGTTATGAGGTTTACATGACCGGTGTTCATGCCAAACGCGGCGTATCGTGTGCCGATTGTCACATGCCTTATAAAAGTGAAGGTGGACAGAAATTTACCGATCATCACATTCAAAGTCCTTTGAACAATGTGGCCAATTCGTGCCAGGTTTGTCACCGTGAAGAAACCGAACGGTTGATTCAGGATGTTTATGAGCGCCAGACCAAAATAATTGAAAACCGCGATGAACTGGAAAAACTGCTGGTGCATGCGCATGTTGAAGCAGAGTTTGCCTGGAAAAAAGGAGCTACCGAAGCCCAGATGAAAGATATTCTGATGGATATTCGTCATGCGCAATGGCGTTGGGATTATGCTGCAGCCAGTCATGGAGGTTCGTTCCATTCACCGGTCGAAATTGGCCGGGTTATTAGTACCGGAATTACCATTGCTCAGGAAGGCCGTATAAAACTGGCCCGTTTGCTGGCCGATTTGGGTCATAACGAGGCCATTCCTTATCCCGACATTTCAACCAAAGCCAAAGCACAAAAATACATTGGCTTGCCCATGGATGAGCTGAATGCATCGAAAAAAACCTTTTTGGAACAGGTTATTCCACAATGGGATGCCAAGGCATCAGAACGAGAAAAGACTTATGAGATTACCAATTTTTAGTGGTATGTTTAGTTAGACGCATTCCCGGGTTTTTAATAGCCCGGGAATTTTTTTTTGAAAAAAAAGCGATGTTTTTTATAGGGTATGCTAAAAGGTTCCGGTCATAGTAGTAAGAATGAAAATTGTTTAACCTTTAAAACATACGATTATGAAAACAACAGAAAAAATAAAAGCAGGATTGGTTCTGATACTAATTGCCGCATTTTCGATGAGCACCCTAAGTGCATCGGATTTGTTCTTTGGAAAAAAACAAAAACAAAGCGATGAGACTTTTAAAACTTTTCAGGGAAAAATTATTGATGCAGAATCGTCGCAACCATTAATTTTTGCCGCAGTAGCCATTGAAGGAACTAATATTGCTACGGTTTCGAATACCGAAGGTAGTTTCTCAATAAAGGTCCCCAACCAGTATTTATCGGCTAAAATTAAGATTTCGTACATTGGTTATGAAAACCTTAGCCTTCCGGTTTCTGATTTAAAAGAAGGAAAAAACAATGTGCTTAAATTGCAAATGATTTCGGTTAATCTTACCGAGGTAAAAGTATTTCCTAACAATCCGCGCCTTTTAATAGAAAAAGTGCTGGCCATGCGCAATAAAAACTATGCCAGCGATCCGGTAATAATGACAGCATTTTATCGCGAAACCATTAAAAAACGCTGGAATTACATTGCCTTGTCTGAGGCTGTGGTTGAAGTTTACAAGCAGGCTTATAACAACGAGCGGCAGGATTTGGTAAAACTTTACAAAGGGCGGAAAAGTACCGATGTAGAGAAAATGGATACCTTACTTTTTAAATTACAGGGAGGTCCGTATTCAACCCTGATGCTCGACGTGGTTAAAGATCCCTATTTGGTTCTTTCAAACGATGTGCTCGAACATTATACCTATACTTATATCAACATTACCCGTATCGATGGCCGCCTGAACTATGTTATTGAATTTAAACAACGCCCGTATGTTTCTACACCCTTATTTTATGGCCGTTTTTACATCGATGTTGATAATTTTGCCATCACCAGCGCTTCATTCAGTCTGAATACCGAAAACGAACAGGAAGCCAGTGCCATGTTTATTAAACGCAAACCTTTGGGAGTTAATGTGGTGCCCACATCGGCAACTTACCTGGTAAATTATACCGAAAAAGACGGAAAATGGTACTACAGTTATTCACGAGGCGAGGTATCGTTTAAAGTAAACTGGAAAAAGCGTTTGTTCAGCAATACCTTTAATACCATGGTTGAGATGGCAGTAACCGACTGGAAACCTGCCGACGAAAAACCCTTTAGAGCATCGGATCGTATGCGAATGAACGTGGTGATGACTGAAACCGTAAATGGTTTTGCCGATGCCGACTTCTGGGGCGAATACAACACCATTGAACCCGAACAATCCATTGAATCGGCCATTAAAAAGATTAAAAAGAATCTTGAAAAAACTAAATAGTTTGTACTTTAGAACCGGTCTTTTTAGGCCGGTTCTATTTATAAACCCAACAGTTTAAAATGAGCGTAGCTATCGAGTTTGCATCCATAAAAGAAGGTAATATAAAAGCTTATGAAACGCTTTTTCGTTCTTTATATCCGGCACTCTGCGCTTATGCAAATAAAATACTGAACGATGCCGACTGGGCGGAAGAAATGGTGCAGGAGGTTTTTTACCTGCTTTGGAAAAACAAAGCACAACTAACTATTACAGGTTCTTTGAATGCCTATCTGTATAAAGCGGTACACAACAAATGCCTGCATCTGATTGAACACCGGCAGGTAAAGGAAAAATACACGCAACATCAGCAATACCAAAACAATGAGGCTTTTAATGCTGATGAAGCCATGCATACCGGGGAGCTTTACACGGTTTATAAGCATACCTTACGAAACTTGCCCCAACGTTGCCGGCAGATTTTTCAGATGAACCGTAACTTTGGATACAAGTACCACGAAATTGCCGAAAAACTTTCCATATCGGTTAAAACCGTTGAAGCTGATATGGGAAAAGCACTGAAGGCATTCAGGCAAAGTTTGGCCGCCTACAATGCAAACGACTAAAATTAAACAGACCATGTCTGAGATTAATTGAGACACAAATAAAACAGATTATAAGCAATGCCAAATTAAGGCACGATTACAAGAAATAAACCGATGAAAAGCAATAAACATATAGCCTGGCACACCATGGCAAAGTACCTTTCCGGAAATGCACCGGAAAAGAACGATGCAATGCTCGCTGATGAAGCCGGAGCCGAGGAACTGGCTGCATGTAAAGAAACCTGGAAAATTTTAAATGAAATGCAAGAAATGGAACAATTTGATACCGACAAAGCCTGGAATTCTTTGTTTGGACGATTGAATAAGGAGGAGTTGGTGCGTGGGGAAGAAAAACACATAAAGAGCATAAAATTCCGATGGACCTATGCCGTAGCGGCTACGGTGGTTTTGCTGGTGGGTTTGTTTGGCTTTCTGTTATTGCAGAATCAAAAGTCGGGCTTTAGTTACTCAAATAATGAGGTGGCCGCACTTACCGTATTTTTGCCCGATGGAACCGAAGTAAGTTTAAACCAGGGGGCCGAGGTGCATTACCAAAAGAACTTTGGCAGTACAATCCGGACCATTTCGTTGCAGGGAGAAGCTTTTTTTAAGGTTAAACCCGATAAAAATCTCCCATTTATAGTTAATACCCGGGAAACATCGGTAAAGGTGCTGGGAACTTCGTTTAATGTTAAGTCTGATAAACAAGGCGTTGAAGTAATAGTGAAAACCGGAAGGGTTGAAGTTTACCAGAGCAACCAGGCTGGCGAAACCCTGGTATTAAATCCGGGAGAGCGAGGCCTTTCTTCTGAAACGGGTTTGCTTAAACAGGTAAACGAGCGCGAAAACTACCTGGCCTGGCTCGATAAAAAGCTGGTGTTTAAAGCCATGCCATTGCCCCAGGTTATTAGCGACATCAATCAGGCCTACCATACCCGTATTGAATTGGGCGACAGCAACATTCAAAACCTGGTAATTACAACCACTTTTGAAAACAATAGCATCGACGAGGTGCTGGAATCCATTGCTTTGGCATTGAATCTGGAAGTTGAAAAACAAAACAATTCGTACCTTTTGGTATCCAAATAATTGAACCTACTAGCTTGCAAAAAAAGCTGCCTATATCTGTATTTCTATTGCTTTGGGTTTTATTTACCATTCAGGGCAGGGCGCAGTCTGTTTCAAAAGCAGCTGATTATTTGTCGATGCCCGTATCGCTCGATATTACGAGTCAGTCGCTCGATAAGGTGCTCGATAAACTCTCAACCCAGTACAACTGCTATTTTACCTACGATGCCCGGCAAATAGATGGCGACCGCAAAGTTACGATGGCTTGCAATGCCTGGCCGCTTAAAAAAGTTTTGGATTCATTGCTCAATAACCCCGTGTTTAGTTACGAGATAATTAACAATCAGGTGGTGATTCACCCCATAACTACTTCACGCACTAAAGCAGCGGACACCGACGAAAAATATCTGATTTTAAAAGGGAAAATTGTGCATCAGCTTACATCAAAACCGTTGCCCTTTGCTTCCATTGCCTTAAAAAACACTTATCTGGGAGGCATAAGCAACGAGAATGGTTCCTTTAATCTGAAGATTCCGGCAAAATATAAAAACGATACCCTGGTATTTAGTTATCTGGGTTTTACTAACCGGCAGGTTGCCCTGGCTAACTTTCCCGATTCGGGAATAATTGCTTTAAACGAAGCGGTGGTTCCTTTGCAGGAAGTTATGGTGCGCAGTAAGGATCCGCTTTTTTTATTAAAAAAAGCACGGAGTGTAATCGACCAAACGCATCAGCAAAAGGCTTATGCTTTTGAAGCTTTTTACCGCGAATCGATCCAAACCAATAAACGTTATGTGGTGTATTCCGAGGCTTTAATAAATGGTTATATGCCTGAAAAGAGCCGTTCGTTTTCGAATCAGCGGGTTGAACTGATTAAAACACGTAATTTTACCGACATCAGACAGGAAGATACCGTTATGGTAAAACTACGGGGAGGGATGGATGCCTGTTTTCAGTTGGATATTGTTCGCCAGTTTCCCGATTTTTTAAGCGACGAGGGACTTTGGCTTTACCACTATCAGTTGATTGATATGGTGGCCTGGCAAAACCAACTGGTTTATGTTATCGGGTTTAAACAGCGAAAGGAAGCATCTGAGGCTCAGTTCGAAGGTTTGCTTTACATTAGCAGCAGCGATTACGCCATTTTGGGTGCTGAGTTTTATTTTGAACCCAATAAGCTTAACCGGTCGATGAATTTGTTTGTAGTTCGTAAAAGCAATGCCATTAAAGTAAAACCCACCCAAACCCATTACAGGGTAAGCTATGTGCAGGTAAACGGAAAATACTATCCACAGCATGTTCAGGGCGAGTTGCAGGTAAAAGTGCGTAAACGGCGCGAACTCTTTACCAAAAGCTTTACCACTGCTATGGAATTGTTTTATACCCATTACACCCAGGAGGAAATAAATAAAGTCCCCCGACGAGATATGTTTCAAACCACTTCGGTTTTTTCCGATGCCATGGAACGCTACGATAACGGATTCTGGAAAAATCAAACCATCATTGTTCCCGAAGCGGATATTTTGGAGGCCTTTAAAAAATCGGGCTTTAAAATTCAGGAACAGGGACAAAACCCCTAAAAAAATAAATACTTCTCAAAACATTTCTTTTGACCCCTTGTTATATAGAAGCAATTAATACAAAACGGATTAATTGTTGTGTAAGTTTACTATAGGTTAATTTTGTGGGGAGGAAGGCATTGTCGCTGAGCAGTTGGTTGTGTGGAGATTGAAAGCGTGCAGTGCCTTTCTTTTGTTTCTTTTGGTCACAAAAGAAAAAAGGTAAACATAAATTAAGGAGCTATGTTTTTTTTGTTTGTAATATTTTAGCAAAGCCTCTTATTTGTTGAGTTTTCACAGTTATAAGGCACAATAACAACCCCCGCTCTTACATCCTGCTTTCGGTTTTTGCCTTAGTCGCAATTTCAATTTACTTTTAGTCTTAGTTTTAACATAGATGCAAGAAACAAACAATGCAACGGCGTTTAGCGCCAGGGTTAGTTGGCATTGTCGGTTTATGCAAATAAAACATTGATAACTTTAAATTTATATCAACAAAATACTTTTCTATATTTGTACAAAGCGTTTTAAAATGAATATACAAGCGGAAAAACTCGGATTAATCGAATGGATTGCTAAACTGAATGATTCATCGGTTATTGAAAAAATTAAACGAATTCATGACGATTACACCAATACCGCTGATTGGTGGGATGATATTTCAACTGCAGAAAAGGATTCGATTGATAGAGGATTAAAAAATATCTCAGAAGGGAAGGTCCATTCCCATGAAACGGCTAGAAAGATTTATGAGAAATACTTATAAATTAGTTTGGACGGACGAAGCTTTAAATGGACTCAAGGATATAATTGATTATTTGGAAAGGAAATTCCCGGAAAAAGATATTAAGAAATTCGCTGAAAAGTTTGACAGGCAAATTGAATTAATTAAAAAAAATCCTGAATCATTTACGCTTTCACCAAAATCTAAAACAATAAGACGGTCAGTTGTTGCTAAGCTGACTTCGATATATTATCGAATTGATGGAGACACCATAACATTGGTCACAATATACGATAATAGGAAAAATCCTGATGATTTAAGAATTTAAGCTACGCCGGCTAAGCAGAGTTCAAACGTCTTGCTTGCGCCACTTGTAAAAGTCACAATTTCAATTTACTTTTAGTCTTAGTTTTAACATAAATACAAAAAACAAACAACGCAACTGCGTTTAGCGCCAAGGTTGGCGGTTATTTTAAACTGCATTGAACTAGTAAAGATGAGAATAATTGATATCGAAAATTGGAACCGTCGCGAACATTTCGCGTTTTTTTCAAAAATGGCGAGTCCATTTTTTGGGATAGTAAGCGAAGTCGATTGTAGTAAAGCTTACGCATACTGTAAGGCAAATGATTATTCGTTTTTCGCATATTATTTATTTAAATCTATGAAAGCTATCAATTCAGTAGATGAACTGAAACTCAGGATAGTTGATCAGGATATTGTTTTGTTCGACAAAATTAATGCTGGAACTACAATTGGAAGATCTGATGGGACATTTGGTTTTGCATTTGTAAATTATACAGAAGACTTTGCAAGCTTTAACCAGGAATTGCAATCCGAAATTGCAGCTGTAAATAATTCCACTGGCCTTCGCCTAAACAACGATGATATTAAAAAAGATTTGATTCGTCATTCAACTTTTCCATGGCACAAGTTCACCGCATTGTTGCATCCAACAAATTTTGATAAAACAGAATCGGTTCCTAAAGTCACGTTTGGAAAATTCTTTACGCAGAAAGACCAAAAGTTTCTTCCAGTTTCAATTGAAGCTCATCACGGATTGGTTGATGGTTTGCATATAGCAACATATCTTAATGAATTCCAGCGGGAACTAAATCTTGAAGACTAAGAACTACCGCCACCGGGCTAATTACCCTGGATGCAAATAGGTAGCATGGTGATTGTTTTAACAGACTATTTATCTATTGCAAAAGCGTACGCAGCTATCCAAGACACTGCGTGCACTTAGCGCCAAGGTTGCAGTGTATTCTCCAACTCGCACCAAGCAGAGAAAACTTTTGGTGATAAGAATTTAATTTTGTTACTTGTATCATAAATCAATGAAAACTAAATTAATAACTGGCATGAAAAGGTATATTGTTATTATTCTTTCAGCGTTAGTTTTGTGTTGTCTTTCTTGTGAAAAGGATAACAATAATACTACAACTGATGGTACTGAAGACATAAAATATGGAGTATTGAAAGGGAAGGTAGGCCTCTATAAAGGCGATTGCATCCCTATAAGTTCCTGTCAATCTATTTCATTCAAAACTACCGTGAAGATAAACCAATTATCGGATGATTTTTATAGTGAAACATATGTTGATTCTGTGTTAACTTCTGATGAGGGTTCCTATGAAATAAGTCTGCCCGAGGGCAATTATAGACTATACATACGGGATGGAAATGAATTTATCGATAATTACTGGCTGTCAAATGATGATTTTAACAGCCCTAAGTTTACCATAAAGCAAGATTCTGTCACTACTATTGATGCATTTATTGACCACCGAAACGGTATTTTAAAGGGCAAAGTTGGTTTATATGTAGGGAATTGTATGCCAGGGCCTGGAATTCCTCCTTGTGAACCTACGCCCATTTCAACCACAGTTGCTATTACCGAACCCTCAGAGTTTTTTAATGCCGAATTATTAGTTGACTATATTACTTCTTCTGAGAATGGTATTTTTGAGATAAGTTTACCTGAAGGTTATTATAGTATTTTCCTTAAGGATGGTGATGATTTTGTCTGTGTGGCTTATACCTTCACTAATGAAAGGTATTGTACAATATATACAGTTGACAATTTGCACACCACTACAGCCATTTTAAATATTGACCATGCCAACTGGTAAGCTAAGCTATAAAACACCTAATACAGCGGTTCATGCCTCACGCTGCGGCACAACCCGGTTTTCGACAGTTAAACAAAAAAGTATTGCATTTATATTGGTTTAATTACCTTCTGCAACAATTTGCGGCGCGAAGCCATAAGCGCAGAACGTTAAAATATTTTCAACTTAAATAGAACATCAGATGAAAGAACTTAAACTTATTTTTTTATTGCTTGTGCTCTCTTTGGCAGCAAAGACTCAAACTGAAAATTTTGCTATTAAGGATTCTTCAACGCCTTTTAGAGCGACAGAAGTTAAAGCTGAAAGTTTTAAGATGAAAAAAGTTGCCACGGCCTATGATTTGGCACTAAATCTGAGCTATTGCCACCACATCTCAAATAGTTTTAACGGAGAATACCTGATACTTCCAATAATTACTATAAACGGCAAGCCTGTAGAAGAAAAATTACTGAAACAAATAAACATGCCGGATATACTCGATTATCAGTTCGACTCAGGACTAAAAACAAACGCCTTGTATGGAGCCAGAGGAAAATATGGTCACTTAATTCTTAATTTAAAGGATAAAAAAACGAACAACTAAAATCGAGACATCAACAAAGTCCGCTTGCAATACTACCCGTTTCAAAAAAAACCTTTAAGCAAAAACGCTTAAAGGTTTTTTTATTCCCCAAACCCCGGAAAACCTCCTTCCTTTAGCCCTTTGTTTTGCCGGCCTGTAAGGCTATTAATTGTAAAATATTGGCAGGTAAAGTAGCTGTTTACCAAATAATTTTATAGCTTTGGTTAGCTAAAACCAAATACAAGTGAAATCAACTACACCTATTAATTATAAACGCATCCTGGTGAACATATCCCCAAATTTGAGTTGGATAAAAGGAAGTGGGGGGCAGTATATAGTTGTAGGGCATTAGAAAAAAGAGACAACCATGAATCTAAATGATAAATATTTCGAGTTATGTTACACAAAACGGATTCATGAATTCGCAAAAATAGACCAATACAAAAAATGGACTTCTGGTCTGGCTCGCAAAAAATACTTTTCTTTGGATGCTTTCTATGAAGATGAACTTGGAATAAATAGTGACAGGTTAAATCAAATAAAAGTTGAATTTAAAGAGTATCAAGTCCTATATTCAAGATACTTTAATGAACAAAGAAGAGAACTCTTTGAGAATCCTGAGAAACTTATCAAGTGGTACAACAAACACAATGAATCCTGTGCTTATTGTGGGATAACTCAAAAGGAACTGCATAAAATTGTCAAAAATAGAAATGGCAATTTGACTCTTAATCAAAAAACAAAACGGTCTAAGGGAACATTAGAAATTGAAAAGCTTAATCCAAGCGTTGGATACACCTATGATAATTCTGTTTTATGTTGTCCGTTTTGCAACAATGCTAAAAGCAACTTGATTTCAGAAGAAGACTGGCGAATAAATTTTGTTCCAGCAATGAAAAATTATTTCAACTCAATATTGGTTAAATGATAATAGCAAGGGATACAAATACTGTTTATCTTTCAGAAAACCTTCATACTGATAAGCGTTTTACTAAGACTTGCAATGCACTTACCGACCTGCTTGATAACAGTTCGGTTAAATACAAGTTCATAAAAGCGACAAGAGATATTTGGTGCAGGGATTATATGCCAATTCAAATTGCTAAAGATAAATTTGTTCAATTCCGATATGAACCTTCCTACTTGAAACACGACTTGGAGCTTCAGTCTGACCCTGAAATAGTTTGTAAAGCGAATGATTTTGAACCAAGATTTTCTGAAATAAATCTTGACGGCGGAAATATTGTTAATTGGTCAGATAGAGCAATTATCACAGACCGTGTATTTGATGAGAATCCCGAATATTCAAGTAAAAGCAAATTGATTTCAGAAATTGAAGAATTACTTGAAGTTGAAATTATTGTTATTCCACAAATAAAATCTGACATGACAGGTCATGCAGATGGACTTGTTCGCTTTGTTGACCGAGATGTAATAATTGGTAATGATAGAGAAAAGGAGTATAAATATTGGAGAAATGGGATTAACAAAGTCCTAAAAAAGCATGGTATTGATTATATAGACATTCCATTTCTTGAATACAAAGAACCAAAATATCCTGACCATGCTATAGGTTGTTACGTTAACTATTTAGAAATTCAAAATCTGATTGTATTACCGATTTTTGAAATAGAGAACAATAAAGACGATGAAGTTCTGGCGATATTCAGACAAATATTCCCTAATAGAAAAGTTGAAACAATTAACTTCAATTCAATTGGACTTTTTGGCGGTTTATTAAACTGTACAACATGGACAATTAAATAAAACATAAAAAATATGACTACAGAAGAATACAAACAAATTTTTAAAAGCTTTCCAGAAAGAGCATGGCTATCATCGACACTTCAAAAACTTGTTAAAGGTGGAGAGTATGATGAAATCATTGATTTGCTTAATGGGACTAAAGATATTGACGATGTAAAAGAAATTGAAAATCTTTATGAGATAAGGACTACATTCTTTAAACTCAAAGCTAATTGCAGTATGATTCAAGAAAACATAGAAAAGTTAGACTTATTTTTTATAGGTGATTTCTCCGACAAGAAAATGGAGTTAGAGGAAATCGGTATTAAACCTGACGACGTTTTTGTCTGTAAAAAAGATTTCAAACATTGGGATATGGTGAAAATAAATGTAGGGAGTGAAATTAAAATTATTGATTTTAGTTATGCTGGAAAAAGAAGTCAACTGGAGTGTAGATTTATTAATCATATTACTGATGAAGTTACAAGAAAGCACTTTTCAGACTCAGATGAAATAAAACTCTTGTTTTCATTTCAAGAATTATCTGATTATTTTGACAGGAAATAACGCCCTACAACAATGTATAAAAAACATAAGTGGCTCAGTGCTTTACGAAACTTTAGAGCATTTAATCAGCTCCGCCAAATCTGCGATTTTACGGGTTTGTTTAATATTTTAAATTTGTGTCAAAACGCAAATTTGGCTCTGTGCAACTTGACAGGTAAGTGCTTCGAAATCACTTACGTTTCTTATACTAAACGTTAGGCTTCATGCAAAAACGATAGTGCATAAAATAAACCTTAGTAATAAATAAAAACTTAAATTATGGATACAACAGGAATTTTGATTCTGATAATCGTTGGTAGTTTCTTAATAATAGGGCTTCTGATATTTCTATTAGTAAAAGGCAGCAAAAAGAAAAAAGAATTAAACTCTATTATTACCGATTACGAAAATAAGTATAGGAACATAATAGATGTTGATGAGGAAATTAATAAACGAACCATTGTATTTACTCAACAATCTGAAGATTTCCAGAACCAGATTATTGAATCAAAAGAAAAGCTAAAATTATTAAAGGAGAAGTATCTTACTGCTAAGGAAGTTTATGAGGATTTAACACATCAGAATAACTTATTAAGAGACACTTTAGAAATAGCTGAATTCGGTGTATATGAACCACACTTTGATTTTGAAACATCCGAAAAATATAAAGAAAAAATAATTCAGAATAAGGAACAACAAAAAGAACTTATTAAAAATGAGATAGCTGCTGTATGTGGCACTCCTTGGACCGTTGATGGTAGTCGCAAAAAAGGCGAAGTTATGGAGAGGAAGGCTATTAAGCTAACATTAAGAGCTTTTAATGGAGAATGTGATTCACTAATTGCAAAGGTTAAATGGAATAATATTGAACAATTTGAAGAAAGAATAAAGAAGACTTTTGAAGCAATTAATAAACTTAATTCTTCACAAAATATTGATATTCAATATGAGTTTTTACAGTTAAAAATTGATGAATTAAGGTTAACTCATGAATATGAATTAAAGAAATATGAGGAAAAGGAAGAGCAAAGAAGGATTAGAGAATTAATGAGAGAAGAAGAAAAAGCTCAAAGAGATTTTGAAAAAGCTCAGAAAGAAGCTGAAAAAGAAGAGAAATTAATTCAGCAAGCGATGAAAAAAGCACAAGAGGAAATTGCCAAAGCGTCTGAAGAAGAGAGGGCGAAATATGAAGCACAACTGACAGAATTACAAGAAAAGTTGCGAGAAGCCGAAGAGAAAAATCAACGTGCTCTTTCAATGGCACAACAGACAAAATCCGGTCATGTTTATGTAATATCCAATATAGGCTCTTTTGGAGAAAATATTTACAAAATCGGAATGACACGTAGATTAGAACCATTAGATAGAGTAAACGAGTTAGGAGACGCATCAGTACCTTTTAAATTTGATGTTCATGCAATGATATATTCCGAAGATGCACCTGATTTGGAAAATCAACTTCATAAAACCTTTAATAAAAACAGATTAAACTTTGTAAATCTTAGACGTGAGTATTTTGATATTTCTCTTGATGAAATAGAAAAGGTAGTTAAAGAAAATCATGGTGAAATTGAATTTATTAAGAAAGCGGAAGCTAAAGAATATCGGGAAAGTTTGATTATTAAGAAAAAAATGAATACTGCTGAGGAACCTATTTTAGTTGAAGAAACATATCCAAATGCAGATGATTTATTTGATGATGAATAAAAGCACGAAAGCCTAACAAAGAACTAAGGTAAAAACCAAATAAAAAGAGCCTAATTCTTCTTCTTGAATTATCGGGCATTTTTGACCAACCTAAACTATAATAAAAAGATGCACCAAGGGACGCTGAATCTTGATGGTTGTACCATCCTTCGGCGTCGGAAAACGGAGCATGCTGACCCCCCAAAAAAACCTCCAACTTGCGCCAGAGGTACTAAAAAAACCATCCCTAAAATCTGTTGGGTTAATTGTTATATTATCTCCGTAGTTTCAGACGTTTCGTCGCCGTTGTCACTTGCTGTGCGATGACCCAGACGCATCTGAATTTTAGTATTCAGGGTTCCTGCCAGTTCGTTTACTTCGGCCTGTAAGGCTCCGTAAACAGCGGCATTTACCCTGTTCATTACATTAAGGTACTCCATCAGCCTTTTCAGTTGCTCATATAAGGTACCACGCAGGCTTGTAGCCGAAGCAATGGCTCCTTTTGCCGCTTCGAGGGAGGCCGATTCGCGGTACATACTGGTAAAATTATCATGAGCTGCCATTGTTTCGTCCCAAAGCTCGGTGAGTCCGGCATCGGCAAAAGCCTGAACCATCTCAGGAGCCTGCATGGCTTGTTTTAAGGCATCCATATGGGCATTTTGCTTCTCGTAGCTCATGCGTGTCAGCGAGGTGCCGTGTACCTTAATTACATCATACAACTTTTCGGCAGCCTCGCTCCGAGGATCATTTTCCCAGAAAATAAGGCCCCTTAGTATAAATACCAGGGCTTTGAATAAGCGGTCGCGCGAGCCATCAGCCTGTTCCAGCTGCTGTGTCAGCGCTTTGCTCCTGGGTTTGTTCATCCCGCTCATCATCTGAGAAACCGTAGTCTCGATAGCCTGAGTCTCAGCACTCAGGTAATCGTCGGCCAAAGCCGCTTTTACTATGGCCTGCCGAACCTGGTTCGACAAGTCGGTAAGTTCGGCAATGGTGGCCGAAGCAAACAAAAACGAATTTTGTTCCATAGTGTTAACATTTTAAACAGACGGGTAAGGGCTGTAACAAGTCCTTACCCTATATAAGGATGATTTTTTTGCGCTTCCGGTGTGGGCTTTTGTTATACATTAGCCGGTAAATTGCTATTTGGTTTCAATTTCGTCGGTCTAAACTAAGAAATATTTTCAAAATAAACAAGACAATCCACTGTTTTTTAAAGGCTTGGGTGCAACTTTTTTCAGGAGCTAGCCGGTGGTGTGGTTTTCCTTTTGGTCGGTTGACTGATTAAAAGGTGTACTTTTTCCTAAGCTCCCACATAAGTGTAAGAGCTCACTCAGCAGCCCGGTCAAGCTCCCGCACAAGTGCAAGAGCTCACTCAGCAGTTTGGTTAAGCTCCCGCACAAGTGTAAGAGCTTACTCATCGGCTCGGTTAAGCTCCAACACAAGTGCAAGAGCTCACTCAGCAGCTCGGTTAAGCTCCAACACAAGTGCAAGAGGTCAACCAGTAGTTTGGTTAAGCTCCCGCACAAGTGTAAGAGCTTACTCATCGGCTCGGTTAAGCTCCCGCACAAGTGTAAGAACTCACCCAGCAGCTCGGTCAAGCTCCTGCACAAGTGCAAGAGGTCAACCAGTAGTTTGGTTAAGCTCCCGCACAAGTGCAAGAGGTCAACCAGTAGTTTGGTTAAGCTCCCGCACAAGTGTAAGAGCTTACTCATCGGCTCGGTTAAGCTCCAACACAAGTGCAAGAGCTCACTCAGCAGCTCGGTTAAGCTCCTGCACAAGTGTAAGAACTCACCCAGCGTCCCGGTCAAGCTCCTGCACAAGTGCAAGAGATCAATCAGTAGTTTGGTTAATGTCCAACACAAGTGCAAGAGCTCACCCAGCGTCCCGGTCAAGCTCCTGCACAAGTGCAAGAGGTCAATCAGTAGTTTGGTTAAGGTCCCGCACAAGTGTAAAGGAAAACGGAGCACGGAAGACGGAAAATGATACGCTGATCTTTAACTGATTGATTAGGATAAGCTCTGCGGTGCTCTGCGTTCTCCGCGGTTTATTTTTTTAACCGCAAGGGCGCAAAGGCGCAAAATAAATGGTACACTGATTTTTACGAAAATAACTGATTGATTAGGATTCAATCTGTGACTATCGGTGATTATCTGTGGTGAATATAAACCGCAAGCCGGGTAGCGATCGAAGACAGCGGCGCAAAGGGAATGATATTGCAGCTTAATCCAGCAGCCGGTTTGTAATTAGCAATTAACAGTGAATAATGAATAGTGAAAAGTGAATAGTGAAAAGTGAAAAAGCAATTGACAGGTTTCTGGTTTCTAATCTCTAGTCTCTAGTCTCTAATCTCTGGTCTTTAGTCTTAAGTCTGAAATCTGAAACGACGAAGTCCTCACGGAACTCACTCTGAAATCTGAAATCTGCAACGACGAAGTCCTCACGGAACTCACTCTGAAATCTGAAATCCTGTAGCGTATAGTAAAGAAATTCACCCCATAATCCCCTCAAGGGGATACTTACTCCGATGAAACAGAGCAAGTACTTACGCCGCTTTTGCATGTGAAATAGGCTTAACTAAACCACACTAAATTAAAATCCAGTAACCAGTTTGCAATTATCAATTATCAATTATCAATGAGCAATTAACAATGAATAGTGAAAAGTGAATAGTTAAAAGTGAATAATGAGTATGCAGTTGATAGGTTTCTAATCTCTAATCTCTAGTCTCTAACCTCTAATCTCTAGTCTTAAGTCTTAAGTCTGAAGTCTGAAACGACGAAGTCCTCACGGAACTCACTCTGAAATCTGCAACGACGAAGTCCTCACGGAACGTAATCAAAAATCGAAAATCAAATCCCAGCATCCAGAATCAAGCAACCAGCATCCAGTTTCCCGTTTACTTTTTGTCTTAGCTCTAAACAATTAAATCAATTTGTGGTTTTATATGGAAAAAATGAAAGCCCGGCGTCAGCCGGGCTTGGATACTGAAATAGCTCTATTTAATAACTTGTAAAGCCCAAAACAATGAAAAAACGAACTAAAGTTATTTATTGGATTGCTACCATTTTTCTTTCCCTTGGCATGTTGGCCGGCGGAGTGCAGCAACTCTTGCAAATTGGTGGCTATGTCAAAATTATAAGTAATCTGGGATACCCGGTTTATATGTTATCTATTCTGGGTTTTTGGAAGATATTTGGTGTACTGGTTATTCTACTTCCGCGTTTAACGCTGGTTAAGGAGTGGGCCTATGCGGGTTTCTTTTTTGCCATGTCGGGTGCAGCGGCTTCGCATCTAATGGCAGGACAAGCATTTATTGAAGCCCTTCCGTCGCTGATTCTTTTGCTTGCCACCATACTGTCGTGGTATTACCGGCCGGTGGAACGAAAACTGGCCTAAAAAGATTCTGGCAAGGCTTAACCGAATAAACTGGGAAGGGAGTACGAAGAAAAGGCGGCGATTAAGAGAAATTAATGGATTAGTAAGCCAAAAGAAATAATATCTTTAGCTTATGTTTACTACTTGTTTAATATTTTTGAGTAAATTTTAGTTGAAAAAGTTAGATAGGTTGAGAAAGCTAATTTTAAAGGAATTCATTTATAAAACTAAATAGTTTAGAAAAATGACCGGCTTCCAAAAAATGGCAATCGGAATCGAAACAATCACTTAGTAAGACCGGGAAGCTGAGAACTTGTTCGAAGATCACCCGGCCGCACTTAGTGATTGTAAAGATATAGATGCTATTTTTTGGTGCCTTGACTTTTTTGCTTCGTTTTTGGGTCAAGCCAAAAATGAAGAGCCTAGCCGGCTTGAGGCGAAAAATAAGCGCTCAATTGTTATATCAATCTTTGTTAGATTCAGTTAAAGGAATGAGTGTAACTTTAATTAATTTTAACAGGATACTATTGTTACTTAATAATAACCATGCAATGGATTTTTCAAGTATTACCAACGCAATTCTACGTGCTGTCGAAACCTGGGAGCCGGAATTGAATCAATTGCCCCGGGAACTTATTACCGGGCGGAGAAACAGGCAAAACCGGAGCATCAAGCAAATTCTGGGACATTTAATCGATTCTGCGGCAAACAACCACCAGCGAATGGCTCGCCTGCAATACAACAAAGTTCTGGTTTTTCCCGACTACCAGCAGGATAACGATTTATGGATAGCCCTGCAGAATTACCAAAACGCCGATTGGCAAACCATCATACAGCTTTGGAAAATGTATAACCTGCATATCATTCAGGTAATTCAATCGGTCGATATTACTGCACTTGACAATTGCTGGCACAATTTCGAAGGTACAGCGGTAAGCTTGCGACAAATGATCGAAGGCTATCCCGAACATTTAACCTTACATATGAATGAAATTCGTGAATTGATAAATGCTAAATCATGATAGCCCAAACACCCGAAACCCCATATTATGCGGTAATATTTACCTCAGTACGCACCGATGGAGATAATGGCTATGCTGCCGTGGCCAATAAAATGCTTGAACTGGCAAAAAAACAAAAGGGTTTTTTGGGTGTAGAGTCGGCAAGGGAAGAACTCGGAATTACGGTTTCCTACTGGACCGATTTGGAATCGATAAGAAATTGGAAAATCCACAGTGAGCATACTGAGGCAAGAAACCTGGGACGCGAAATCTGGTACAAATCGTTTAGGGTTCGCATTGCAAAGATTGAATCCGCTTATGGTTTTGATAAATTTTAAGGTTTAAAACCCCTGTTCCGACATTCGCGAATTCGCGGCATAAAAGTCCCCTTGTTTTGTACAAATAATTGGATTCGTCTTTATCCCTTTTAGTTTGGGCTTAAACACTTTCCTGCTTCAATTGTAGCTATATATAGAAATCAACTACTGGGGTATGTATAAATTTAAAAAACTGATTCTTCCACTTTTTCTAACACTGGTTTTACTGGTACTGGGGTCCCTGCTTACCTTGTTTCATTTTCTTCCGCCCCGCTTTGTTGACATAGCCCAATCGAAAGGTCATATTTTACTTATTATTACTCTGGCCTGGAGCGTCATTGCATTGCTAAAGGTTTTTAGGGATTTGCTTTTAAGTAAATTTGATATTTCAAAAGCCGACAACCTAAAATCGCGGAAGGTACATACCCAGGTAAATATATTCACCAACATTATTACCTTTTTTATTGTGCTTATAGCGCTGGGTTTTATATTGATATCGTTTGAACCGATTCGCAAAATAGGGATTGGCTTATTTGCCTCGGCAGGTATAGCCGGTATCGTATTGGGTTTTGCAGCGCAACGGGTTATTGGAGCCGTAATAGCCGGTATCCAGATTGCCTTTACCCAGCCTTTTCGCATCGACGATGCGGTGATAATTGAAAACGAATGGGGATGGATTGAAGAAATTAATCTGAATTATGTCGTGGTTCGCATCTGGGATAAGCGCCGCCTTATAGTTCCCTCGACGTATTTTATTGAGAAACCTTTTCAGAACTGGACCCGAAATTCGGCTGAAATTGTGGGCACCGTATTTATTTATGCCGATTATACCCTTCCGGTTCAGGCTTTACGCGATGAACTGACACGTATTTTAAATACCACCAGTCTTTGGGACGGACAGGTAAATGTGTTGCAGGTTACCGATGCCAAAGAAAGCACCATGGAACTGCGGGCGCTGGTAAGTGCACACAATTCACCAACAGCATGGGATTTACGGGTATATGTGCGTGAGAAACTGATTGAGTTTATGCAAAAAAATTATCCCGACAGCCTGCCAAAAACCCGGATTCAGTTACAGGATAAATCAAAGACTTAGGTCGGTCAAAATCGAATTGCTGTTACTCAGGAAATCATATACTATCGAGCGTATTGCGGGTTAAGTCGTTCTTTTTATCGCCGGTATTTAAGGTGTTTATGGGCTCAAAAAGTAGTACCGACACCGGTTCCTCAGCCACCGGCCGGTGTTCCACACCCCGGGGCACAATTACAAATTCATTGGGCTTCAGGGTAAGGGTTTTGTCGCGGAACTCCAGGATTAAAGTTCCCTCAAGAACCAGAAATAATTCGTCTTCGTTTTCATGCTTATGCCACACAAAGGGGCCCTGAAATTTAGCTAGTTTTACATGTTGTCCGTTTAACTCACCCACAATCCTTGGATTCCAGGCATCGTAGAATAAGGAGAGTTTTTCAAAGAGATTTATTTTTTCCATAGTTGGCGGTAAGTTTTATTTGGTTTTTTCTTTGCAAAGTCGGTTAATCAGTGCCGCATGTTTGGGAAATTCCTGCAACAATTGTTCTTTATCGGCCAGTTCAAATTCGTTCCATTCAAATCTAGGCGACACCAGGCAACTCATTAAACTGTAGCTGTCTTTTTGATTTAGTTCGGCAGCAAACCAGGTATTTGCCGGAACAAAAACCTGTAGGTTTTCTCCTTGCCCGGCTTGAGCACCCAGCTTTTCGATGCGCAAGTTCCCATTGGGCTCAATTAAATACAGACTAAGCGAAGCTCCGGAGTGAAACAGCCATATTTCGTCCGATTGCAGGCGATGAAAAGCAGAGCATTCCTCCTTATTGAGCAAATAATAGATAAGCGAAGCACATTGCCGACGGTTTTTGCATTGGGCAACCTCGCTTTCAGAGCTGTAAACCTGCGATTTATAAGTTTCAATATAATGCCCGCCTTCGGGGTGCGGTTTGAGTTTCAGTTCTTTTATCCAATATGAGGCATCTTTTTCCATAAAATAGTTCTGTTTCTGCAATTTTACTAACTTTCGGGCCTTAAACAAAATGGTATTATGGAAGGCGGAATATTTTTATTGCTTTGTGTGCTGGCTCTTTTTATTGGTTCCCGTGCCCGGAATACGCGGAATAAACCCATGTCGGAAAAAGCTGTCCGTAATTTACTACGCTTGAAAATCGGATTAATTTGGGCATCCTTGGTGTTGATAATAGCCATGATGCTTATGCTGCTGCCATCGACGGTTGAGTTGGTGCTGATTGCCCGCGATACCCATTTCGATTGGGACACCCTGATTTCTGTGGGCTTGGTGCTGTTTGGTTTTTATACCATTTATGCCATTTTAGTTAAAATAAAACAGCTTCGCAAACTTACTTATGCTCCGAAAAAACAATAGCTTCGTAAGTAAATAATTCAGCAGTTTTCCATCCATCCCAGCCAATACGAGCTTTATTTTTGGCGCAGTAGCCCAGAAATTCGTCCACACTCCACTTGTTTTCTGTGGCTACCTGAGGCAGCAGTGTTCCATGATTAATGCCTTGTTTTATGTAAATACCATGGCGCCCGATTTCAATTTCTTCTTTTGTATGAATCTTTTTTAAAGGAGTAAGTACCGATATTTCAATGCTTAGTTCGTCTATTTCATCTAAAGTTACCGGTTTAAACCGCTTATCGTTGGTAGCAGCGGCAATGGCCATTTCCTGTACCAGTTGATACAAGGGTTCAATGGTTTCAAAACGACCGATGCAGCCCCTTAGATTTTTACCGTGATGCAAACTCACAAAAGTTCCCATGGTTTGTTTTAGCGAATCATTAAAATCCTGCTCCGATAGTTCAGAAACCTCTTCTTTTTTTAAAAATTCTGAAATACTTAAGCGAGCTATCGATAACAGGGTATTTTTGTCGTCATCGGTAAGTAAATGTTTGTAACTTAAGGGTTGGTTTGCCAGGGTAAAAGCCCAATAGCCAACCACCCGGTTTGGATTGCTTTTGGGTACATCACCCGAATTCTGGTATTTTATTCCGGTGTAACGCAGGTTTTTATCATTGGCCGAAAGAAACATCAGGGTTAAAATGGCTGATAAGCCACAGGCACTGGTTGCCAGGTTTTCAATTTTTAACTTTTTGTTCAGGCTAACCGATTTAAGCACTTCTTCTACCTTGTTTTTTTCAATGCCATCGGCCATGTTCATATCGGCAATTATGGCATCTTCGTAATTTGGAAAGTGGGAGAAGTCGCTGCTTACCACAAACAGGTTTTTATTGGTAAAATAGGGTTTTAAGGAGGCCGCCAGCTCCTTAAGCTGATCCAAATCGTGAGTTCCGATAAGGATGGGAACAATTTTAAAATGTTCTTTTAAATGATGTTGCAAAAAAGGCAACTGAACTTCAATGGCATGTTCCTGGCTGTGCGCATCGGGTAAAAAATTAATAATTTTATGCTTATCAATTAATTGATTGCACAACTCCAGATTTACTTCAACCGTTCCTAATGGAGTTTCGTAATTTCCTTTTGAAAAAACCGAAGCCCCATTAAAAGCTACATGATGCGAGGGGGCCAAAATAAATATATTTTCAAAAGATTGATTTACATTCAATTGTTGGTAGGCCTGGGCTGCCACTTCTCCCGAATATTTGTACCCGGCATGAGGTACAATTAGTGCCCGTATGTCGCTAAAAGTCTGTGGTATTGTGGCCCGACTAAAATACGAGGCCAATTCCGTACGCAGTTCTCCCGGATGCTCGGGATAGAACAAACCACTTACGGCGGGTTTTCGATTGGTTTGTGTTTTCATGATAGCTTATGATTTGAATTTTTTCTGAATTTGGTAAAACCATATTTTCGACTTCAAGTTCTTATCATAAATCCTTTTGGAACAAGTTAGTATCATTGCTCCGGCACTCGTATAGTAACGTCAAATTACCCCTCATGGGTAATCGTATTAAAGAAAGCCAATCAAAGTTAAGGAAAAAAGATGGATTATTTAGCGGGCATAAAATTCTTACGGTAAACGCGTTGCGAAATGCGAATACTTAATTCATACAAAAAGAACAGGGGAATACAAACCAATATTTGACTGATTAAATCGGGAGGGGTAATAATTGCACTTATTATCAATAGTATTACAATAATTATTTTCCGGCTTTTACGCAGAAAAGTTGGGGTGACAATACCCGTTTTGGTTAAAAAATAAATCAGTATGGGAACTTCGAAGATAATACCTACCGATAAACTTACCGAAACCACATTGCTCAGGTAGGAGCTGAGTGCTATGGTGTTTGAAACCTGGTCGCTAACCTGATAGTTCCCTAAAAAATTAATGGTTAAGGGAACAATTAAATAGTAGGCAAAAAGTACTCCGGTAATAAAAAGCAGGGAACTGATTAAAACGGCTCCGCGGCTGTGTCTTTTCTCATTGGGACGCAGTGCGGGACGTACAAAGCGCCAGAATTCAAAAATAATGTAAGGCGAAGCCACAAAAATACCCACAGCAAACGAGGTAAATAAGTGGGTAGTAAACTGTCCGGCCAGTTTAATGTTGATAATTTCGAGGCTGGTTTGGTTTAAACAAAGAACCGAAGAATCAAGCAATTCGCCCAATTTGCACAGCGCCCTGTTGGTAATAAACCAGGGCTCTTTTGGGGCCAGGAAAACTTTATTAAAAACAATATTCTTATTTAAAAAAGCAACAACGCTTATGATACTGACTCCCAGTAAAGATCGGATAATCACCCAGCGGAGTTCCTCCACGTGGTCCCAAAAAGTCATCTCAACATTGCTGCTTTTTTGTTCCATCGGCAATTAAAGCTTTGCGCTATCGCTAATGTCGTTTTTAACTGAGTTTATTTCTTTCTTAATGTCTTTAATATCTTCACCAACACCACTTTCACTGGTTGCCTGTTTAAATTCTTTGATACCTTTTCCAAGACCTTTCATAAGTTCAGGAATTTTACGGCCTCCGAATAAGATTAAAATAGCCAGAACAATGAGTATAATCTCTTGACCTCCCAGAATTCCCAATATTACGGTTGATATAGTTTCCATAATTTTAAAATTTTGAGCAAAACTAACCAATATTTTTAAATAAGTTCTTGCAATACTCAAAAATATTTATCCTGCCGTTGGTGGGTATAGCTGTCAATTTTTTGATTTTAAGAGGTTTTCATGATGCTTAGTTTTTGAACCATTTGTATTTGTATATAAAAAGTGTATTTTTGTGCAAGGGATGTATTAAAAGGATTCAATTATTTAAACCATTATGAAAGAAGAGAAATTTTGGAACGAGGAGTGGAGACGCTTTACTCTTCCCGGAATTCGACAAGATGAAATTTATGAAGTCTCGTCGTATGGCCGCGTACGCCATTTTAACAAAAAAAAGGATGACTGGCAGTTTTTGACTACCATAAACCAATTTAAAGACAAAAGTGGATTTGAGTACGTAAATAACTTTAAGCGCGAAAAAGAATCAGTAAAGAGGGTAACTGAGTCGATTCACCGTTTGGTGGCAAAAATTTATTGCGAACGCCCCACCGAAAGGCATAAATACGTTATTCATAAGGATTACAACAAACTGAATAACTATTTTGAGAACCTGAAATGGGCCACGCAGGCTGAATTAAATCAGCATAACAATCAAAATCCTAAAGTTAAGTTTGCACGCGAAAATCGCAGGGGAAATATTACCCACGCAAAACTTACCGAAACCGATGTGATTCGTTTGAAGAAAAAAATTAGGCGCGGTAAAAACCCACTTTATAAAATTGCAAAGGAATTTGGAATTACACATACCCAGCTAAACCGCATCCGTAAAGGAGAGAACTGGGGACATGTAAAAATTGATGATGAAGATTAGTTGAATTTGTTAAAATAATTTTGTTTGGAAAGAGATCAGTTGCCGGGAAGAGGGGAAGGAAAGTTCTTGCCTCTTGTTGAACAATTTTATACGCTTCAGGGCGAAGGTTATCATACAGGAAAAGCTGCTTATTTTATTCGTATTGGCGGATGCGATATTGGTTGCCGATGGTGTGATTCAAAAATGTCGTGGAGTCCCGATATCCATAAATTGGTTCCTGTTGAAGAAATAGTTCAAAGTGTACTGGCCACGCCGGCAAAGGCAGTGGTGGTTACCGGCGGTGAACCTTCGCTTTATAATCTGGATCCTTTATGCGATGCGCTAAAGGAACATAAAATCGAAACTTTTATCGAAACTTCGGGTGCTTATCCGCTAACGGGTACCTGGGACTGGATTTGTCTTTCGCCCAAGCGAAACATGCACCCAACTCCAGAAATTTATGCCCGGGCCAACGAATTAAAAGTTATTATTTACGAAGATGCCGATATGGATTGGGCAGAACAATGTGCCGAACGAATTGGTAAGGATTGTTTGCGTTATTTGCAGCCCGAGTGGAGCCGCTATTCGGTAAACATTGGTAAAATTGTTGAATACGCAAAAAACCATCCGGAGTGGATGGTTTCGTTGCAGTCGCATAAATTTATGCGAATTCCTTAATCAGGTAGTTTTATCGAGTCGTTCGGCTTTTAGCACGCCTTTAATTTTATTGATGTTTACCAAAAGCGCATCCAAATGCCATAAACTGTTCACAAAAACGGTTATGAAACCTTG
This sequence comes from Salinivirgaceae bacterium, assembly GCA_050179685.1. Taxonomy (GTDB): domain Bacteria; phylum Bacteroidota; class Bacteroidia; order Bacteroidales; family SZUA-534; genus GWE2-40-63. Next base: position 111,197 of record JBFXEW010000005.1, on the reverse strand, counting down.
GAAAATGCCATCTTTGGTGTTAATGGCCAGCGAACGCATATTCACCTGATGATCTTTTGAAATAACTTCGGAAATGTGATTGATGATACCAATTTTATCGACACCGGTAACAATAATCTCAGCCAAAAACGAAGCGTCTTTACTTTCGTCGGTCCAACTGGCGCGTACAATCCGATAATTGTAGCGTTTAAACAGGTCTTTTGCGTTGGGACAGTTTTTACGGTGAATTTGAATTCCCCGGTCAACAGTTACAAAACCAAAGATGGGGTCGCCGGGAATGGGACGGCAACATTTGGCCAGTTTATAGTCGATGTTGAGTAAATTCTGATCGATAATCAGTAAATCGTTCGATGTGTTTTTGTGAGGAATAAATTCAACAGCACTGGCCTCTGGAGCTTCTGCAATTTTAGGTTCATCTTCCTTTTTCAGATTGCTCAGGTATTCTTTCACCAGGCTTAAATCAATTTTGTCGTCGGCAATATCCTGGTAAAAGTCGAGCGCGCGCTTGTATTTAAACTGATTGATCATTTTTAGTATAATCTGATCGTTGAATTCCAGTTTCAATTGCGATACTTTGCGCTCCAGCATTTCTTTTCCAACCTCGGCCTGTTTAAACTCGCTTTCGTTTATGGCTCTTCTGATTCGTGCTTTGGTTCGGTTACTCTCAACCAAATTAAGCCATTCAAGTCGCGGACGCTGATTTTTTGAGGTAATAATCTCAACGGTATCGCCGTTTTTAAGTTTGTATTTTAACGGAACTATTTTTTCATTTACCCGGGCACCGGTACATTTGTTTCCAAGATTGCTATGAACCGAATAGGCAAAATCGAGAATTGTGGCTCCCTCACGCAATTTTTTAATATCGCCCAATGGGGTAAAAACAAATATTTCGGCGTTCTCTGTAGTTTGCTTTTTGTTCTGAAATTCATCAATGGCATCGGGGTCTTTATTTTCCAATACTTCACGAATATTACGCAACCATTCTTCGTCCGATTCGGCTTTTCCCGATTCTTTGTATTTCCAGTGTGCGGCGTCACCCTTTTCGGCAACTTCGTCCATCCGGCGGGTTCTGATTTGAATTTCAACCCAATGTTTATCAGGACCAATTACGGTAGTGTGCAGCGATTCGTATCCACTGGGGCGGGGGGTCGAAATCCAGTCGCGCAGGCGGCTGGGATTTGGAGTGTAAATATTGGTTACCAAACTGTAAATATTCCAGCAGGCTTCTTTTTCCTGTTCTTTGGGAATATTATTTAGTATGATGCGAATGGCAAACAAATCGAAAATCTCAGAAATATCGATTTTCTTTTTTACAATTTTCCCATAAATGGAATTTACCGTTTTTGGACGACCTTTTATTTCGTAATCGACTCCTTTTTCGTCGAGTAGTTTTCTTATGGGCTCCGAGAATTTTTCGATATAAACTTCCCGGTCTTTTTTGGTGTCTTTTAACATTCGGGCAATGTTAAAATATGCCTCGGAGTCGAGATGCCTTAACGAAGTGTCTTCCAATTCACTTTTAATATGATACAAGCCCAGCCGGTGGGCAATGGGAGCATACAAAAGACGGGTTTCGTTGGCAATCTTTTCTTGTTTTTCGGCCGAAAAATTTTTGATTTTGCGAATATTGTCCAGCCGATCGGCCAGTTTCAGCAGAATAATTCGCACATCTTTATTTATAGTAAGTAAAAGAGCAATAAAGTTTTCGGAGTTCAGTGATAATTTTTCGGTATATAAACTGCTTATTTTATTTAATCCATTTACCAGACTTAAAACCTCTTGTCCAAACTTTTTGGCGATGGTAGCTTCATCGGTTAAACCATCTTTAATAACATCGTGAACCAAGGCTGCAATTATGGTTTGTGTTCCCAGGTTTATTTCCTGAACAATAATCTGGGCAACCCGAAGTGAATGATTGATGTAGGGCTCGCCCGATGCCCGAAGCTTGTTTTGGGTTAACGATTTAATAAACTCATAAGCGGTTTCAATTTCAGGACAGTCGTTAGCATCCAATAAGTTATTGCATGTGTTTAATAAACTTTGAAATAGCTCATCGCTGCTGTCTGTATGGCTTAGGTTTGTCTTCATTGTTATCTTATGATTTTATGTTGCAAAAATATAAAACAATGATAATTATAAAAGATTTCCTTCTTGAAGTTTCAATTTGAAATTTTATTCCAGGCTTCGCTTAATCCATTGTTATTATTATTGGCTACAACGGTAAACTTGTCTTTTAAATCTGCCGGAGCATTGGCCACAACAAAACTAAAATTCGAATGGTGAAGTAATTCTTCATCATTATAATCGTTACCAATGGCCATAATTAAGGGATTATTAATATTAATATGACTACACAGCCATTTTAAACCGTTGGCTTTTGAGACCCCTTGATTAAAAACCTCGAGCCACATTGTTTTTTTATCGACAGGTGAGGTGGTTAATATGGTTTTCACAAAGTTCATTTTTGATTTTAAGGTATCGAACAGCGAAACATGACTGTTTAGTAAAACAATAAACTGAGTAGCCTGTTCGGGAAGTTTGTTAAAATTTATGGGTTCAACATACGGCTGGTACGCAGCGGTGTAGTTCAGCAAATCGTGAGCCAGGGGATGGGGCGCATGCAAATACAAATGGTGATTGTTGGGAATGCATTGATGTAAAGAATAATTCAATTCAAACGAATCGAGTATTTTAATAATTCGGTCAATTTCTGTTTTGGTTAAATGTTCTGTATGTAAAATTTCTTTGGTTTTCCAGTTCATGATTCCAGCACCCGATGAAAATATAGCATAATCCATGGGGAAATCGGGTGCTAAAACCCGATTCAGCGAGAACAAATTGCGACCGGTAGCGGCAACGCGTAAAACACCGTTTTGTCCCAGGGTTTCAAGCAAATTATAATCTGTTTCACTAACCTGACGCTCATCGTTCAGTAAAGTACCATCCAAATCGAAAGCCACAACGTCAACCACATTCATAAGCCTTTTTGTTTTTCTTAAAGATACAAGCCTTGCTGTAATTTAGCACAACAAAATAATATTTTTATCTTTGATGCAATTGAATTTAAACACTCAATTTAAATGTTCTCAAAAGGCATTGTTGTAAAAATTAATTATCGCATTTATTAGGTTCAAAAACGTAAGTTTGATGAAAAAAACAGGATTCATAATACTGGCTTTATTGATGCTTGCCGGTTGCGCATCGAAACGCTATGCAAAAAAAGGTGCCGAGTTTGAAAAATCCGGATATTACGAAAAGGCCGCCGAAATGTATTTGGCTTCAGTTATAAAGAACTCCAAAAACGTTGAAGCAACCATTGGCTTAAAAAGAAATGCACAGCTTACCCTTGATAAAAAGCTGGGTGCTTTTTTAAATCATTACAATGCCGATGAGTCGAAAGAAGCCGTATATAAATACATCGAAAGTAAGGATTATTATAATACCGTGTTAAATACAGGAGTTGAATTGGTTTTTCCCTCGCATTACAAAGATTATTACGACGAGGTGAAGAAAATTTATCTGGAAAGCCGCTATAACGAAGCCTACCTGTTTTTGGTTGACGAAGAGTTTGTAAGAGCCGAAACTATCTTAAATGAGATACTTTTTATTGAGCCTTATTATCAGGATGCTGCCGTTTTATTGAAAACAGCGCATTACGAGCCCATTTATCGCAAGGGCAAAGAGTTTATGTTGATTCAAAAATACCGGAGTGCGTATTATTCTTTTAAAAAAATTCTGGATAAACTACCCAATTATAAAGACACCAAAGAACTTTCGGAAAAAGCTTTAAATCAAGCCTTAATTACCATAGCTTTGGTCGATTTTGCCAATAAAAGCAGGGATCCCCGGTTTTCGGCAACTATTCAGAGTAAGGTTGAGCAACGTTTAATTGGAAGTAAATCGCCCTTTATAAAATTGATTGACCGGAGCAATACCCAACACATTAAAAACGAGCAATTACTGACGCTTGAAGGAAAAGTGGACAGCGACGTAAGTGCAAAAGCTGGTAAAATGTACGGTGTTAAAGCGCTGCTTACCGGCCAGCTCGACAGGGTGGATTTTAATCAGGGAAAGCTTGAGAAAAATCTAAGGAAAGGATATCTGAAAGAAAAAGTTGTCGAAAAAAAGGAAGGTGAACCCGAAGAAGTAACTTACAACTATCACAAAACCTATTACAATGAATTTTTGCAGTCGAACAGCATTTATTGTACTTTTCAGTTTAAATTAATCTCGGCCGAAACCGGCGAAGTTATGGTAAGCGACGTGATAACGCTTTCGATAGACGATCAGATAAACTATGCAACCTACGATGGCGACATTAAGAATCTGGTAAAGGGAAGTTGGACGCATAAAGATAAAGATACAGCTACCGATTTGATAAAAGACAATGCTAACGACAACAAAGAACTGGCCACTTTGCTGAATGGACGCAAACAAATTAAATCGATGGATGAATTAAGCCAGGAGATAACCAATAGTATTGCTGATATGGTAGCTTTAAAAATAAATTTATATGATCCGGAGAAATAGTATTTTGTTAATAGCTTTTTTGCTTTTTGGTTGTGGAAGCCAGAAAAATGTCACTGTTGTTGAAACTTTACCCTCCTGGGTACAGCAAAAACCAGTTTCGGCCGAATATTACAACGGTATTGGTGTGGCGCAGAAAACACCGGGAAGTACTGCTTACCAAATGGCGGCGAAGAACGATGCTTTAGCCGACCTTGCCAGCGAAATATCGCTAAACATAAGCAGTACCAGTGTTTTAAATCAGTTCGAAAGTTCTATGGGTTCTTATGTCGAAGATTTTTCGGCAGCCACTAAAATGGCTACCCAGGAACAACTAGAAGGTTACGAATTGGTAAATAATTTTGAATCGGCAACGCATTATTATGTTTATTACCGATTGTCGAAAAACCTTCATGCCGAATTAAAAGAAAAAAGAAAAGCAGAAGCAGTTAGCCGGGGAACCGATTATTTGGTTAAAGCGCAACAGGCAAAAAATAACCTTCGTTACATCGAAGCACTTACAAATTATGTAAAGGGACTTGAAGCTGTAAAAGCTTATTTAACCGAATCGCTCGAAACTATCTATAATAATACTACAATTTATTTAGGCAATGAGTTGTTAAGCGGCCTGGTAAAAACAGTGAACGATATACGCATTTTGCCCGGCATTACTGAAATTAAAGTAAAAAACGGATCATCAATTCCGGGTAATTTACTGCAATTTACCGTAGAGAATAATTTGGGAAAATCGCTCGAAGGTTTGCCGGTTGTATTTACCTTAGGCCGTAAACCCTTGCGCAATGGGAATGCAACCAGCGATGCCTGGGGAAAAGTAGTCTATGGAAGTATGGACAAAATGGAGTCGAAAGCGGTATCGGAGCAACTAAAAGCAAGTCTCGATTTAACGGTTCTTAGCTCACAATTGACCAGCGATCCCATGTTTCGTAAAATGATTCGAAAAATGGATGAAGCTACAGGTTTAATTACTATTCGGATTGAAAACCCGGTGTTTTATGTGGTCACTTCTGAAATAAATCTGAATAGTTCACTTCAACCTAAAATAATTGAAAACCGGGTAAAGCAATTACTTGCTATTTCGGGCTATCCGGTAACAGAAAATAAGTCAGCTGCCGATTTTATTCTTGAAATCAGCAGTATCACTAAAACCAGCAAAAGCGACGGCAGGATGTATTACACCGATTTATCTGGTGTTATTAAAATATTCGATAAGCAGCAGCAGCTTCGCTATGTTAAAAACCTGGATCCCATAACAGGAGTTCAATTAAATTATTCAGAAGCCGGAGTTAATGCTTACCAAAAACTTGCCGATTACCTGGAACGCAGTTTTATGCAAAATCTGAACAATGCCATTAAGTAGAAAGCCTATTGTTAATAATTAGTGGCATTCTGTTAATTAATTGCCCGGGCATTGTTAGGCTTAAAGGGTGGTAAGGTTTATTTTTGAGCAAAAATAGAATATGCCACTCAATACACAGCAATATAGAGCCTTGCGTCGTAAACATAAGCACCAGATATTGCTTAACGACTATGAAATTGATGCATTTAATCGCTACTGCAAAAAATATAAAATCCACAATAAATCGCAGGTAATACGTGAGGCTTTGTTTACCAAGGTACTACAAAGTTTCGATAACGATTATCCTACACTTTTCGATCCCAGGGAATTGGCCCGTCTCGAAAAGAAATAATTGACTTTTAGCTTATTTATAGCATTCTGTAGTCCCGTAATCGTTTTTGTTTTATATTTTTGAAGTCTAAAATAAAGATATATGCAAAACACAGTTTTTTTAGGATTCCTTGGAGGTACCGAAATTTTATTGATTGTACTTGTCATTCTGTTAATTTTTGGTGGACGTAAAATTCCGGAATTGATGCGTGGCATTGGTAAAGGAATTAAGGAGTTTAAAAACGAAACAGCAAAAGACGAGGATACCAAAGATAACTAGCGTTATGGAATTTAATGCGGTTATCGAAAATCGGTATTCCTGTCGGGATTATAAGCCGGAAGTACCAACTAATGAACTTCTTGAATTGCTTATTGAAAAAGCACTCTTAGCCCCATCGGCAGTAAACAAACAACCGTATCATGTTTTGATATTAAATACTGAATCTGCCCTTGAGAAAGTCAGAAAAGCGTACAGCAGGCCATGGTTTGCCAGCGCACCAGTGATTCTTTTGGTTTCTGCCAATCACAATCAGGGATGGGTTCGCAGCGATGGAACCAATCATGCGGTTATCGATACTTCAATCTTTATCGATCATTTGACTTTGGTTGCAAGCAGTATGAATCTGGCCACTTGTTGGGTGTGTAATTTTGAGGTAAACCGCTTAAAGCACTTGTTTGCTTTTCCTGAAGGTTTTGAGCCCATAGCACTTTTGCCATTAGGTTATCCGGCTACAGATGAAATACCCACTAAAAAGCGTAAAGTATTAAATCAAATTATAACATACAATAATTTTTAACATGACACTAAGCTTTGAATTGAAACCTTCGGTAAACGAAGAACCCGCATTTATTGAATTGAATAAATTGTTAAAAGTTATGCAGTTGGTCGAGAATGGGGGAATGGCCAATAGTTTAATTAGCGAAGGTTTGGTAAAACTCAATGGAAAAACTGATTTACGGAAGCGGGCCAAAGTAAAATCGGGTGATGAAGTAATGATTGCTGATACCCTGATTAAGGTTGTTTAGAAGTCTTGCTTAAAACCATTGAAAGTTTCGGTGGACTGAATCGGATTAGAAAGCTGTAGAAAAATGAAAAGAATATTACACCCGCCATCGTATTTAGCATCGATTCGAATAAAAAGTTAAAACCAACCACACAAATTAAAAAGCCAAATATCAATAAGTTCTCTTTAAAGGCATGAATTAACCCAAAAATCAACATCATTAGTAATATAATGGTTGAAAATATGCCACCCGACAATTGCGTTTCGAGGTATTGATTGTGTGTATTAAAACGATGTTGTACTCCCGGTAAAAAATTATTTTGTTTATATTGATCAATTAAAGAGCGCTTTACATCGCCATTGCCCACGCCAAACCAAAAATTGTTCTTAATTTGTTTAAGTGCGGCATCCCAAATGTTTAAACGGGCATCACGGTATTTTACCGGTTTTCCTGATTCCGGTTCACTACCTTTTTTGGTCGAAAGCTCAGACATTTCTTTTACGTTGTCTTTAATTTTTGATACCGTAATGGCTTTGTATAAACCAAAATTTAATGTGAATGAAATAAGAAATACAAGCACATAATTGGTCTTTTTTGTGAATTCTATAATAGTTAGCGCTAATAGTGTGGTAAATAACGCAATTAATCCGCTTCGCGCAGAGAGTAAGTATATTCCTAAATAGAAAACCAAAATTAAACCAATATAAAACGCTTTATGTTTGTGATGAACAGCTGTTTTATAAAAATAGTAAGCTATAACTACGCCTAAATTCAAAAACATGGAGAAATAGGCCGGATGATGAAACGTTGAAAATTGAACGTAAGAAAAATGGGACAAACGGTTGCCAATTAATAGAAAAAACGATTGATTGTTATAAACCTCGTTGATTGCCGGCATAAATTGTAGGCTTCCTTCATAAAAATGAATGGAGTTGATAAAAGCAATTATCAGGTTAATAATCAGAGCAACAAGATTCCCAAGTAAAAACACTTTCAAAAAATAGAGCCGGAATCGATAAATTAGCTCACTCGAACTTAACACGATAAGCGGAAAAACAAATAAGGAAAGTTTTACTTCAAGATCGAATAAAGCAGAATGTTTGTTATTACTAACAATGGCACTTAAAATATTTATTGTAAAATAAATGGTTGGCAAAAGTAACAACCAGGTACTGGTTTTGCTTTTCGTTTTTAATGATTTCCATTCATCTCGCTTCAGGTTCATTAACCAGGTAAATGAAAAAAGAATAATAATTGGTGAGATGAAATGCTTACTCAAAGGGAGCCAGAACGCAACCAATAATCCAAAAAACAAAAAAAGGCGCTGCTTAAATTGTGCCCCCGAATTGCTGTTAAACAAAAAATTAGTTAAAATTCCTGGGTGTGACTCTGGATATGCAGTGTGAGAATATTCCTTTTTTAGTGCTAACAAAACCTTTCCCTATTTTATAATTCGCAAAATAACCAGCAAAATAGATGACATAACTATTTAAAAGGTTGCGTCCAAAAAAAAAGGAGCTAAAAAGCTCCTTAAAGTGGCGGTGCGGACGGGACTCGAACCCGCGACCCTCGGCGTGACAGGCCGATATTCTAACCAAACTGAACTACCGCACCAAATAATTGAGAACTCGCGTATTTTGAAAAAGCGGTGCGGACGGGACTCGAACCCGCGACCCTCGGCGTGACAGGCCGATATTCTAACCAAACTGAACTACCGCACCAAAACTTTTAGAACTTAGGTTTTTTTAACCCGCTTTTTTCAAAATTGCGTTGCAAAAATAGTCTAAATTTCAATACCTGCAAGCACTAAAGACTTTTTTTTTGAAAAATAAATTTATCTGCAAACAGGTATATTTTTTAAAATAAAGTGACAATCAAAAAGGATTTTTTAATTGGTTTTAAACCAACTTTTTAAGTTTTTTAAAGTAGTTTCCACAAAGTATACCACGCCGGAATGGTAAACAGGCAAATTATGTAATTAATAAGCATCATATAACCTACATTTTGTGAATCGCCACCATATTTTTTTACCTGAATAATTAATTGGGTTGCCGGAGCTACCGACGATTGTATTACTATTAAATCGGCCAAAAGCGGACTTAAGTTCTGAAATTGAAAGGTATGCAGTACGCCAATTGTCAATAAAGGCAAAAACATAAGTTTAACCGAGGTTACTTTAAATACATCGGCAAGAGGAGGAATTTTACGAAAAGAGATAGAACCTAAAGTTGCACCTAAAACCAGGGTTGCTGAGGGAACTGCTGCTTGCCCTATAAAATCGATGGGTTCAATAATTCCACTAGGAATATAAGCGTGTAATCCACTTAAGACGATTAAAACCGAAATTATACTCGATGCAAAAGGTGGTGTAATTAACTGTTTCCAATTAAATCCCGATTCATTACTCTCGGTTACCAAATATTTTCCGATACTCCAGAGTGCCGGATTAACGCCTAAAACAAATAAAAAGGTTAAAGTGGCAAATTGGTCGAATTGCGCTGCAAAAGCCAACTGACCTATGGGCAAAACCATATAATTGGCGTTCATAAGTGAGGCCAGCGCAATGTACTTTTTATTTTGCTTTATTTTTTTTATGTAAAGAAGTCCCGATAAAAGCATTCCGGTGCCAATCATGGCAAAAGCAATTAAAGGGAGCATCCACCAATGGGGCGATTCCTGCGGATTGAAATATTGTATAATTTTTGAAAAGGTTAAACAAGGAAGTAAAATAATTACCAATATGTGCGATAAACCCTCGATGTGTGAATTGTTGATAATTTTTTTTCGAAAAAGTATTCCGCTGATAAGTGCAACCGATAATATTACAGACACGGCTTTAAAAACAGGATAAAAATATTCAGAAAAGCCCATAAGCTAAGTCATTCGTCAATATTACCAAAGAAACTGAAATTTACACTTCCGTAGGTTTTTAAATACCGAAAATTTTTATGCGCTGAAAAGTTATTATTTTTTGAGTGCTCCAAAATAAAAATACCGTCGGGTAGTAGTATGTTTTTCGAAAATATTAAATCGGGAAGCAAGGGTAATTCCTTTAAATCGTAGGGTGGGTCGGCAAATATTATGTTGTAAGGTTCGTTAATATAATTCAGAAATGTAAATACATTGGTTTTTATTACCGAAAGCTGATGTTCTATTTTTAGTTCTTTGGCTGTGTTTTTTATAAAATTAAAATGATGAAAATTTAACTCAATACAGGTAATTTGTGGACACTCGCGCGAAGCAAACTCAAAACTGATGCTGCCGGTACCGCCAAACAAATCGAGCACTTTAACCGATTCAATATCAAAAATATTTTCAATTATATTAAATAGGCTTTCTTTGGCCACATCGGTGGTTGGCCTGGCCCGAAAGTTTTTAGGAGGAAAAATGCTTTTTCGTCTGAACTTGCCGCTAATTATCCGCATTGGTAAAGATTTATCATGTTGGTGAAATAATGCCCAGGCAATTCATCGAAACCAAAACTATATTCAAAATGATAAGGTTTGTTAAGATACTCCAGGTTTTTAATGTATTTTTTTACAATCTCAATTTTTGCATCATTTTTTGGTATCACGCCGCAAATTAGAGCCGAAACTTCAGTTGGTGAAAGTTTCAGTTGATCGTAAACATTTAAAACAAAATATTGAAAATCGCTGTCGGTTTTGTAGGCAAACGAGTTGTAAAGTTTGAGCACGCCTTTTTCGAGTAACACAAAATCGAAAAAATCGGCATACATATTAATATATACCAAAGTTTGCGTGTTTCCCAACTTGTTTTTCAGCAAAAGCTCTTCGGTTAGTGGACACGATTGGTGATAAAACTTTATAGTTGGAAAATAATCTTTAAACCAATCGACAATTAAATTGGGGATGGTGTAAACCACATACGAACCATTGGCAAAAATAAAATTACTGAGTAAGCGTTCATCGGCATTTAAGGTGTGATTAAATTTAAACAGCGACTCAAGTTTATTGGGATCGAATAATGGCCCCGGAATCAGCGAGAACTTTGGCGAAGCAAACAAAAGCTTTACATGCTGGTAATTCTGGTTTAAGACTTCATTACCTTCCATAACTAATTTTACTTCGTTCAGTAAAATTCGATACGAGGTAATTTTACTGTACGAGTAATGTCCAAAAGCAATGAATTTATTCTTTTGCCGATCGAGCACACAAAAAGAAAATCCCTTCAGGGAGACCTGAAGGGACATATGATAATTGCTTATATTAGTAACGCTAAATGATTTGTCGGTAAAACTAATATTTTCTATCAAAGTACATAGTTTTTAGGGTTATTCCCAGTTTCCTGCAGCGTTATTTGCTTCAGTAAGTGAACCGACTTTAAGTCCTGGGTATTCCAGACCATCGTTCATGTTTATTATCAATTGCTCATCGAGCCCACGCAAAATATATTTGCTGGGTGCTTTGGCTTCAAAAACTTTAACTTTGAGTTTTGAACCGGTAACCACTTCACCAGCTTTCATGGTGAATTCTTTGCCTCCGGTAAATGGAATGAATCTGAGAGAATCAATCCGGTAATTATCAGGGAAAATAGAATCCATAACATTAACTCGAATGGTATCACGGATAATCATTCCCTTTTCAATAGCTTCTCTTTCAGAAATTTGTCCCAATAATTCCTCAGGAATTTCACCTTTCTTAAATACCAAAGGAAGGGAGTCGTGTTTTACAAAGTGCTCCAACGTATCAAAACTGCCGGTAAATTCACCATAAACATCTTTGTAGGCCATTTGAGCGGTACGTATGTCTTTAAGGTTTTGAATTACCACGTTGTAACGATGGGTTTGTTCTTTCTTAAAACGAATTGGTTTGGCTATACTTTCAACCAATAAATAGAACATTACAACAATTAAAATTCCAAGAGCAATCTGAATAAGACCTTTTTTCATTGTGTTTTTTTTTAATTATTTTTTATCCCCCTTAAGCGAGAAACATTTACATTGATTTCATTTTTGGCAATCAACCTATAGGAGTCCGGAAAATTGTATTTCCATAAAACATCCAAACAATTTTGTAAGTTTGGATGCAAATTTAAAAATAATTTTAGTTTAGCAATTCTAGTTTAGGAATTTTCCTGTAGTAATGGTAAAAAATCATATCATAAAGCTTTTATCGGGTAACTTAAAACACGAACCAACCAGCGATCAGCAAGAATTGTTGGAAAAGTTAGCTGATTTTGTTTGGGAGTTTTCCGATCCGAAAGCTGCGAACGACAAAGCCTTTATAGTAAAAGGCTATGCCGGTACGGGAAAAACAACAGTTATTAGTGCACTGGTAAAAAGTTTAAGTGATTTAAAGTTAAAAGCTGTTCTATTGGCTCCAACAGGAAGGGCGGCAAAAGTCTTATCGGGCTATGCCAATAAACCTGCATCAACCATTCACAAAAAAATTTACCGACAAAAATCGTTGAAAGAAGGTTATGCGGAGTTTTCTCTCGATAAAAATCTACATCGCAATACCTTATTTATTGTCGACGAAGCCTCGATGATTGCTAATGCGTCGAACGATTATTCGGTTTTTGGCAGTGGGCGTCTGCTCGACGATTTATTTGAATACGTTTATAGTGGAACGGCTTGCAAATTAATTTTGGTGGGCGATACGGCCCAGTTACCACCTGTAGGACTCGATGTAAGTCCGGCACTCGACACAAAAGTTATTGATTCCATGGGGTTTTCAGTAGAATCGTGTGAATTAAAACAGGTGGTCAGGCAATCGCTTCATTCGGGAATTTTAAAGAATGCAACCACTATCCGGAATCAGATTGCTGCACAGGAAAACGGATTTCCAAGCATTACTTTGGGTGGTTTTTCTGATGTTCTTCGCGTGGGTGGTGCCGATTTGATTGAAGAAATTGACAATAGTTACAACAAATTTGGAATGGATAATACCATGGTGATTTGTCGCTCAAACAAGCGAGCCAATCGTTTTAACGAGGGAATTCGCCGAACCATTCTTTGGCGCGAAGATGAATTGAGCATTGGCGATTATTTGATGGTGGTAAAAAACAATTATTTTTGGCTGGCTCAGGCTGAGCAGGAAGCAACCGATTTTATTGCCAATGGCGACATTGTTGAAGTAAGCCGGATTCGTAAATACAAAGAAATTTACGGATTCCGTTTTGCCGATGTGTCGGTTCGCTTTCTCGATTACGAAAATCTGGAGATTAATTGCTGGGTTATGCTCGATACTTTATCGTCCGAAACAGCATCGCTAACATATGAGCAAAACCAACAATTGTTTTCGGCGGTAATGGAAGATTATGCCCATTTGCGAACCAAACGCGACAAAATAAAACAAGTAAAGGAAAATCCTTACTTTAATGCGCTACAGATAAAATTCAGTTATGCCATAACCTGCCATAAAGCACAGGGTGGTCAATGGAAAGCTGTGTTTTTGGATCAGGGCTGGTTAACCGACGATATGTTGAATGTAGAATATCTGCGATGGTTGTATACGGCATTTACACGTCCGCTGGAGCGCCTGTATCTGGTTAATTTTAAGGATGAGTTTTTTGTAGACGACAATGACATATAATATATCAAATTAAATAAATACAGATGTTTAAAAATAAATCCATTGGGGGCGGTGCAGCCATTGCCATTGCTGCTGTTTTATGGGGACTCGACGGGGTAGTGTTAACCCCGCGTTTGTATAATCTTAATGTGGGTTTTGTTGTAATGGTGTTGCATGTGTTGCCATTTTTATTGATGAATTTTTTCTTACGTAGCGAATACGCCAATCTGAAGCGTTTTAACCGAAACGACGCAGCTGTTTTAATTGCTATTGCTGCAACAGGAGGCTCACTCGGAACACTGGCCATTGTTAAAGCTTTGTTTCTGGTTAATTTTCAACAATTGAGTGTTGTGGTGCTTTTGCAAAAACTTCAGCCTGTATTTGCAATTTTGTTAGCTGGTATTTTATTGAAGGAAAAAATTACCCGGCGTTTCCTGCTTTGGGCTTTAGTAGCAGTAATTGCAGGATATTTTTTAACCTTTGAATTTGAAGTGCCTAAAATTGCAAGCAATAAGAATTCAATAATGGCAGCTTTGTTTGCTCTTTTGGCAGCGCTTTGCTTCGGGAGTTCAACAGTTTTAAGCAAAATGGTGCTCAATCGCTATCCTTTTCAAACAGTTACCTTTTATCGCTATGGTTTTACCTCGGTAATCATGATTGTGTGGGTATTGCTTACGCGAAAAATGGGACAATTCTCACTAATTACCCCCGAAAATGGGATTGTTTTTCTTATAATTGGTATAACTACCGGAAGTGGTGCTATTTTTTTGTATTACTACGGATTGCGCCAGGTACGAGCCATAGTTTCCGTAATTTTGGAATTGCTGTTTCCACTTTCGGCTATTGTGTTCGATTATTTAATAAATGACACACAATTATCAGCAATACAGTGGATAAGTGCTGCGTTACTGGTTTATGCCATTGTTAAAATAAATTTTCGCGGAAGCGTTCCCAAGAAGATTTGGTACAAAATAAAAAATCCAAACCGGCCAATTTAAGATAGCAACAGGAAACCATAAGTAAATAAAAGTGAAAGTCAGGCAAATTCGACATACCATTATTTTAGGTGTTTTAGCACTGGTTGGAATTGTAATTATTCAGGCTTACTGGCTTTCAACCACCTGGCAGATGCAACAGGAAAAGCTCGATAATACTATCTGGCTGGCTTTAAAAAACATTGCTTCTGAAATGAATTTGTTGCATTCATGCCTTTCCAACGACTTGAATCCGGTGGAGCAATTGTCGGAAACCTGCTATTTGGTCGATGTGTCGTGCGAATACAACCCCAAAAACCTGGAACACCTGATAGCTGCCAATTTTAACAAGCAGCATATTCATATCGGATACGAAGTAGCCATATACAATTGCAATTCTCTTGACCTGGAGTATCTGGGACAGTTTTCTGCTTCGGGCGAAAAACTGCCGGGTAACGACACTTTAGACTTTTGTAAACCCATCGACAATAATGAACTGGTGTATTATTTCATCATCAATATTTCGGGAAAAAACGTGTACTTAATTAAGCAGATGCGCCTATGGATTCTGCTTTCATTTATTGTTTTAATTATCGTCTTCTTTTTCACCTACACCATTTTTGCCTTTTTTAAACAAAAGTTGCTGGCCGAATTGCAAAAAGATTTTATCAATAACATGACTCATGAATTTAAAACGCCCATTTCGTCAATTAATATTGCCAGCGATGTGTTATTGAGTTATCCGGGGGATTCATTACCGGAACGCTTTAATCGCTATGCCCGGCTCATTAAGCAGGAAAACAGCCGGCTTAACCAACAGGTTGAGAATGTGCTGCGTGCTGCTCGTATAGAAAAAGGGAAAACCTTGATGGAGCTCGAAACCATTGATCTGCATGCTGTGTTATCCGATGTGTTTACACCTCAATTGTTCTTGAGCCAAAATTGCCGTTTGGCTGTTAAAACCGACTACCAGGCAACGCGTTCCTTTATTTTAGCCGATAAATTACACCTTACCAATTTGCTTTTAAATCTGGCCGATAATTCCATGAAATACAATGACTCTGAAGTGGTCGAAATAACAATTAAAACAAGGAATGCCGGAAAAAATATCGAGTTGCGCATTAGCGACAATGGTATTGGCATTGCTCCAAAATATCAGAAGAAAGTTTTCTCGAAGTTTTTTCGCGTACCCACAGGAAATGTGCACGATGTAAAAGGTTTTGGCTTGGGTTTGTTTTATGTAAAACAGGTTTGTGATGCCCATAACTGGAAAATTGCACTTGAACGCGAAAAAGAACGAGGAGTTGAATTTATTATCAGCATGAAAACTTATGAAAACGGAATCGCCTAAAGCCTGTATTTTATATGTCGAAGATGATTCTGCATTGTCGTTTGTAACCCGCGATAATCTGGAAGAGATGGGTTATAGAGTGGTTCATTTTGATGATGGCAAAGCAGCACTTTCAAATTTTACGGCTCAGCATTTCGATTTGTGTTTGCTCGATGTTATGTTGCCAAAAATGGACGGTTTTGAACTGGCCCGCCGCATCCGCGAAATTAATAATTCAATTCCCATTTTGTTTTTATCGGCAAAAACCGGAATCGACGATAGGATAGAAGGACTGAAACTTGGAGGAGACGATTACCTGACCAAACCATTTAGCATGGACGAACTCCGTTTAAAAATTGAGGTTTTTATCCGTCGGAATAAAGTAAGTGATTCAACTAAGGAAGGTATGCATCAATTAAAAACAGGCAATTATTTATTAGATGTGCCTAATCAATTGCTTAGTTGTAATGAGATATCCATAAAACTAACACTTAAAGAAACCCGATTGATTGCTTTGCTTTTTACCCGGCAAAACCAACTAATTTCGCGTCAGGAAATATTAATGCAAATTTGGGGCGACGATAGTTATTTTAACGGACGCAGTCTCGATGTGTTTATTTCGCGCATCCGTAAATACTTAAAACACGATCCACAACTTGAGATTGAAAGCATCCGCAGTATTGGCTTTCGATTAATACAACACGCGAAAAAAGAAAACCAACATGAGTAAACGCGAACTAAAAAAATACCTGTCCTCTTTAACCAAACCACAGCTTGAGGAACAGCTAATGGATTTGTACCAACGTTTTAAAGAGGTGAAAGCATTTTATGATTTTGCTTTTAACCCCAACGAACAAAAAATGCTGGACGAATGCAAATTCAAAATTACCAAAGAATACTTTCCGGTAAACGGACGAAAACCCAAAGCCCGCCGCTCGGTTGCGCAGAAATACATAAAGCATTTTATTACCCTGGGAGCCGATCCGGAGTTGATTGCAGAAGTAATGCTGTATAATATTGAGGTAGCACAGGCTTTTGCTGCTGATAGGATAATTAAACAGGATGCTTTTTTTACCAGCATGCTAAAATCGTTTCAGGATGCAGTAAACTTTATGCACGAAAACGGCTTATTTAAGAACAACCTACATCGACTCGAAAAAATTGTGGACGAAACCATTTCGCAGCATTGGTTTAATTACAGGGCTTTTGAAAACGAAATGGATAAACTTCCGAAATAAGATTTTTAAAAAGGTGGATGGATGTCTAAAATCAAAAAAAGTATGGAAACAAAAATAAATAAAGCAAAAGAACTTTTTAAAGGAGATTATAATTGCGCACAATCAACACTGAGCGTTTTCAATAAAGAATTGGGACTGGATGCGGTAAGCCTTCAGAACCTGACCGCCGGTTTTGGTGCCGGTATGTGTTACCAGGGGCGAACCTGCGGTACAGTGGCCGCAGCCTATATGGCTTTGGGTTTGTATTGTGGAAAAGAACTCTCAGAGCCTGAAGCGGTAAAAACTAGAACCCGGGAACTGATTGAAAAATTTAATCGCGACTTTGAAAGTAAACACCACAGCACGCTTTGTCGTGAACTTTTGAGTGTAGATGTATCAACAGAAGAAGGACTAGAAGAGGCGCGAAAACTGGGAGTTTTTGAGAACTGCTGTCCAGACTTTGTTGCTTCGGCTGTGGAATGGCTGGAACAAAACCTTAAATAATATTTTTTTGTACTGCTTTTTTGGGGATTTGGATTTTATTGCTCGAATAGGGGAGCCGGGAAAGTAATAATTTACTGATACCCAATTCAAATTCTTTAAATAACTGTTTATGAATTTTTAGCTATGCTTATTTCTTTTAAACCGCTTGAGCCCACCGATATTGACTTTGCCAGTTCGGTCTATAATTATTATGTGGTAAATTCCACAGCTACTTTTCATACTGAGCCACTAACGCCCGCTGCGTTTGCTGCAGCCTTACCCATGAATCATTCTTTGTATCAGAGTTATTTAATTACTTACGGGAATAAACCCTGTGGATACGCTTACCTGGGAAACTGGAAGCCCCGCCAGGCCTACAATCGAAGTGCGGAGGTGACCATTTATATTGATAAAGATTTTCATGGCAAAGGCATCGGTAAACAAGGACTGATGTTTTTAGAAGATGAAGCCCGCAAACGGGAAATAAAAAACCTGCTGGGTGTAATTACTTTCGAAAACAAAGCCAGCATTCACTTGTTTGAAAAAGCAGGATATCAAAAAGCAGGACACCTGAAAAACATTGGCGAAAAATTTGGACGCCTGTTGGATGTGGTAACCTACCAGAAAGAAATCTAAAACCAAACTCATTACAAATTGGGATGGTACCATTAAACCAAAAGCGTTTAATTTGTAGGGAAAATCAGAATACATAGCGATTCGCAGGGAGTATTTTTATTAAGTAGATAAACCATGTAAGCTCTTTTAACATCAAATTCAAAGCAATGAACCATTACAAACCAACAGACAAACTAGCTAAACTTATTCACACCAATCACTTTTTGTTACCGGTGATTAATCGTTTTGGGATGCGTTTGGGATTTAAAGATAAAACAGTGGAGCAGGTTTGTCAGGAGCAAAACATCGATTTGAATTTCTTTTTAACCATTGTAAATACCTATACCGACGAAGATTATTTTCCCCAAAATGAACTGGTTTCGTTTTCGCCGGTACTGCTAGTCGATTATTTGATAAAAACACACGAATACTACCGCAATTATTTGTTTCCCGAAGTGGAACGCCGCCTGGAGCGCCTGTTAAACTCCTGCGAGGGAACCTGCGACGATTTGCAATTGATTAAATCGTTTTATAACAAATACAAAGAGGAACTTTTAAAGCATCTCGAAGAGGAAGAACAAAATGTTTTTCCCTACGTGCTGGCCTTATTAAATGCCCACGAAAGCAAACAGCCTTTGCCCGATAAATACATCAACTATTCGATGAAAAGCACAGAACCCGAGCATACCAATGTGGATCAGAAAATTTACGACCTGAAGAATATTGTAATCAAATACCTGGAACCCACTTACGACGACAACGACTGTAATGCCTTTCTCTTTGCCATTTTTCAGTTCGAGAAAGATTTACTCGACCATGCACGCATCGAGGATAAAATTTTATTAACCCAGGTTCTTGAAATTGAAAAAGCATTGCAGCATGGATAAGCGCTTTATTATTATTCATCCATTCGAGGTGGTTCGTAAAGGGCTTTGGGCCATTCTGCGCGAAACCTTCCATCATGAATTTATACTGTTGCCGGGTGTTGAAGCCCTGAAAGATTATTCGGGATTGCAGCAATTGCATCTTTTGGTCTTTTTAAGCGAGAGCCTGCGTACCAGCGAAAACGAAAAGTTTATTCACCACTTATTGGGAACCGAGAATAAAGTGCAGTACCTTACCATAAATCATTCGGCCGAGAACCTGACAGCTGATGCTATTGCCATTGAACAGGCAGCAACAATAATAACCGACACCGTTAAATGTCAGCTCGACAAGTTAAAACCACAAAACAATCAGCTTTCGGAATTGTCCGATCGCGAAAAAGATGTACTGCAACTGGTTGCTTTAGGCCACAGTAACAAGGAAATAGCCGAGAAATTATTCATCAGCATACATACTGTTATTTCGCACCGGAAAAACATTACTGAAAAGCTGGGCATAAAATCCATTTCGGGGTTAACCGTGTATGCCATCCTGAATAAAATGATCGATACCGAGCACATCGATCCCACAAGCCTCATTTAAAAATCACAACAAATAGGGATTTAGGAAGCGAAAAGCACCTCTTATTTTTGCACCATTAATTATTCACTCTTAAATGGTTTAAAAAAATGAGAAAATTACTTTTTGTTTTCAGTTTATTAATAACGTCACTTACTATTTACGCACAAACCGGCGATACCACTATATATCAAAACCTGGCCGGTACCCTGATGGCTGCCGATAACAAATTAACCATTGGCGGATATGCCCAGATAGATTACAATCAACCCTTTACTGCCGGACAGCACAGCCTGGGAAAGCTTGACGTGCACCGTATGGTACTTATGGTGGGCTACAAATTTAACGAACGCACCCAGTTTATTACCGAACTGGAATTTGAACACGTAAAGGAAGTTTATGTGGAGCAGGCTTTTCTGAATTATAAAATCAATCGCTTTATGGATTTCAGAGCCGGTTTGATGCTGGTTCCCATGGGCATTATTAACGAATACCACGAGCCTACTACTTTTAACGGTGTGGAGCGTCCGGTAATCGACGAAAAGATATCGCCCACCACCTGGCGCGAGATTGGTTTTGGAATCACCGGGAACATTCCATCAGCCTCGTTTAAATATCAGGCTTACGTGATGAATGGTTTTAATGGTTACGATGCCGACAAAGGAGCTTTGCTCTCGGGTTCAAAAGGATTCCGGAGTGGAAGACAAAAAGGAGCCGAATCGTATATGAGTTCGCCGAATGTTACCGCCCGTGCCGAATACTACGGCTTACGAAGCATCAACCTGGGCCTTTCGGCTTATTATGGGAACACACAAAGTTACTTGTTTAACGGACTCGATAAAGAAGATGCCGCTGCCAATGCTCAGGCCGATTCGTCGGTGGTTACCCTGGCCATGCTTGGACTTGATGCGCGTTACAGCTACAAAGGTTTACAAATGAAAGGACAATTTTACTATGCCAACGTAGCCTATGCCGAACGCTACAACCAGTTTGCCGGAACCGATTTGGGAAGTGCCATGATGGGTTACTATGCTGAAGCCAGCTACAACGTATTTCGCACATTTAGCGGTCTCGAAGGTGAATTGTTGCCCTTTGTACGCTTTGAACAATACAACATGCACCAAAAAGTGGGTGCTGCCGAAGTGGCCAACGATGCCTTACATGTAAATGTTCTAGTTGCCGGTATTGGTTGGAAAATCACTCAGGGTGCTATCTTAAAAGCCGATGTGCAATGGCTTAAATCGAAAAGTGCAGCCGATTATGCTAAAACTTTTAATGCCGGTGTGGGCATCATGTTTTAATCAATAATTGAATGGTCATGAGAAATGCTTTATTGGTTCTGTTTCTTTTTAATGTGCTGACGGTTTTTGCCTCTGGACCCGATTATACCAATCGTGCCCTGAGAAAGGAATTGGAACGAAGCTTTCAGCTCGATCTTTCGAGTCTGCACGAAAACACAAAGCTGACGAAACAATTGGGACACGAAGGGAAACTTTTTGAAATTAAAAACCAGGATAATCTGCTGGGCTATGTCTATGTAGGACGCATTATCAGCTGTCGTCAGGGTAGTTGCAACCTGAGCAGCGGACCATCGGGCGGGGGCGAAAGCTATGAATACTTCGATGCCTTTATTATTTACGATGTGGATAAAAGGGTTCAAAAAGTAAAGGTTTTTAATTACCAGGCCACTCATGGTCATGAGGTTTGCAGCACGGGCTGGTTAAAACAATTCATGGGTTTTAAATCGGAAACCACTTTGGTAGTGGGAAAAAACATCGACGCCTTGTCGGGTGCAACCATTTCTGCAAATGCAATTACCGACGAAGTGAATTACGTCACCAAACTTTTGTATCGAAACTAAGTATATCCGAAATACAGTTTTAGTTAAACCGTCTGCCAGCTACAGACGGTTTTTTTTGTTTTAACGGAGCCATAAAACCATTTATCATTATTTTTTTGTAGCTTCGTTTTGGAATTTTTCTTCTGTAATCGGGGAGTTATACGGACGAATGAATACCCTTGGGCAAATTACTGCGTAGGACTTCCCGATTCATTCCAAAAAATGATTAGCAGCCAAATAGTCTATACAAACAAAATACCCTGACTATGGAACAACGAATTACCTTTATTACCTTAGGCGTTGCCGATTTACAGGCAAGCATCGACTTTTATGAGAACAAACTGGGCTGGAAGCGTGATGCTTTGAGCACCGGGGATATTATCTTTTTTAAACTGAACGGACTCATGCTTTCCCTGTATCCCCGTGAGGAACTGGCTAAAGATGCCACGGTGGATGCTGCCGGAAGCGGATTTAAAGGGTTTACCCTGGCTCATAACCTCGGGAGCGAGATGGAAGTTGACTCCCTGATTGCATCGCTGAAAAGCAAGGGCGTTCAGCCTGTAAAGGAAGCGCAAAAAGTATTTTGGGGCGGATACAGCAGCTACATTGCCGACCCCGATGGATTTTTATGGGAGCTGGCCTTCAATCCTTTCCTGAAAAACGATTGATGCTCCGGACACTTAAAATTAATATGCTGCCTTTAAAACAAAAAAGTAAATACACCTATTATTATATATGTATCGATGAGTAAAAGCCGAAAAGCAAATATGGATTTTGATGCCTTCCTGGATAAACTTCACAACCACAGCAGGGCTATCTACGAAAATGCCATGGACGAAGCAACCGAAAACGGACGAATCATTAACTGGCTGGTGGGTTTGGCAGGTGGGGGTCTTATCTTCAGTTTTAACCAGTACCACAACATAGCTCCTGAGAACACCATCCTGGTGGTTTTCCAGTTCTTTGTCTTTGTGCTCATCATAGCTTCGGGCTTTTTACACAAATGGACCACCAGTCGTTTTAGGTCGGAGACTACGGCCATTATCCGCATGATGGATTTTCTAAGCATCGAGTTTGCTTTGGTTCCCGACGATTTAATCAGTGAAATTGAAAACGAAAAACTCGACGATGTATTCTTTAATTACCTGAACGGTACCTATTTTCAGGACGACGACGAACAAAACTTTAAGGAACTCATCCATAAACAAAGCGTGTACAAACGCCTGACTTCGGTTTTAACGGTGGGCATTGTCTTGTTAATGCTACTCCAGTTTTCTTTCTTCTTTGTGGCGGTTAGTCGCTAAAAATTTGCCGGTACAAAACCATTTGCCCGCAAGTTTGTTTTTTTTTCATGTTGAATAAAAAAAAACGAAATGGTTCTAATACAGGTAAGCTAGTGTGCGCCTTAACTATTTTATCTTAAAAGTGGTTTTCGATGAATGCAATGGATCAATACATTCAAAACTTTCCCGACGAAGTGCAGGACTTATTGAAGCAGGTGCGCTCCCTGATCAGGGAACTGGCTCCCGATGCTGAAGAATGTTTGGGTTACGGCATCCCAACCTTTAAAATCCACGGAAAAGCTCTGGTGCACTTTGCCGCTTTTAAAAAGCATCTGGGTTTTTATGCCACTCCTTCGGGCCACGAAGCCTTTGCCGAAGAGCTTTCGCATTACAAACAGGGCAAAGGTTCGGTGCAGTTTCCGCTGAATAAACCCATTCCTTTCGATTTAATTCAGCGTATGGTGGCTTTCCGGTTAAAAGAAAACAGCGCAGCGTATACGAATCGATAAGCTTATGAAAAAGATACATCCCGTCGAAGGCCAGAATATCTTTAGTGCGCTAGCTGATGATTGTTTCGTTTTTTTTGGCCAGGAGCCTTTGATGCAAAACAACAAGGGTAGGTCAGTGCATAAAAAAATATTGAATTAAAATAAATATAAGCGGTAGCAGTTTTTCTGTTTCTGCCGATAAGTTAACCCATATAATAAGTTTAAGCGATGAAAATAAAACACCTTACTTTTTATCTGGTGGCCCTGTTTCTAAGCGCTTTTGCGGGAATGTTGGGGGCACAACCTTTGTTGTCGGAGTATGATTCACTGCCGATGGTGAAGCCCAATTTACTTAAAAACAAGTATCGAATCAATGAAAAGGCTCAGGATTCCGAATTATTGTGGCATTTAGGTACACCCAAAGCTGTATCGAAAGGAAACGGCAGGTTTTGGAAAAATGTTAAATGGGGAGCTTTGACCTTATTTATTGGCATCGATATAAATGATAAGGAAAGCCTGCCCCTGGTCATAAAAAACACCTTAACCATAAAGCCCGAAGGCTTTGAATGGACCCTGCCTATATTTATTACCGGTGTTAAATCAACTTCAAGAGAACGGGTAAAAGATGAGGATGGAAATTATGCGCTCGAAACGGAAAAAGTAATTTTTATTGATTGGAGTCAGGAAGCCCGCGGACTCATCATTGAAGAGGGCGATACCCTCGGCTGGTTTACCATCAATACCAACCTTCAGTTGGATTCAACCGGTATCCAATGGCTTGAACGTTTAGATTCCGAGAGCCGTGGAATTATAGAAAAATTAAAACGGTACCAGGCTTTTGATATGAATTATAACTTTGTGGTTAAGGGCAACTACGACAGTACGGCCTTTATGCTGGTTACCAACGGAAACACTTTTCGTTCGCTCTTGTTGTTCGACAACCAGCCAATGGCTATATTCCAGTTTGAACCCGATTTTATTATACCGGGCAAAAAAAACCGGATCAATCCCTATTTACTTTACAGGAAGGAACCCAATATCGGACATTCCCTGTATTTGATGCGGTTTGCCCTGTTAAGTCGCCTACTGGCTGCAACCATAGCAACAGATTATTATGAATTGTAAGTATTTTTGCAGGGAACCATTCGGGATTTGTTCTTCGAAAAAATACCTATCTGATATTATGGTTAAACCCTGAATATGGTTTAAGGTATTTGTCCGTGTCTGGTTTTTACTTTTCTAAGTTTATAACTATCTTCCGGCGCATTTACCAAAACTAAACAAACAATGAAGCAAAAATCACCGGGAATCTTATCCATCTTTGCCCGTTTTCCGCGCACCTTTTGGGTGGCCAACACCATGGAACTGTTTGAACGCTGGGCCTATTATGGCTTTTTCATGCTTTTTGCCAATTACCTCACCCTGTCGACCGACGTGGGCGCACTGGGACTGAGTCAGGCCGAAAAGGGAACCATTATGGGCGTGGGAACAGCCATTCTGTATTTGCTTCCCCTGATTACCGGCGCCATTGCCGATAAGATTGGCTTTAAGAAAACTTTGTTGATTGCTTACAGCATTTATTTTGCATCTTTCGTCATCATGCCTTTTTGCCGCTCCTTTGCTACGGTTTTTATCAATTACTTGTTTTTAGCGCTGGGTGCCGCCTTGTTTAAACCCATTATTTCGGCCACCGTGGCCCGCACTACCGATGAGGAAACCTCGTCGATTGGCTTTGGAATTTTTTACATGATGGTGAATATCGGGGCTTTTGTCGGGCCAATTGTAGCCTTGCAATTCAGCGAGTCGGCCTTTCAGATGGTGTTTTATGTATCGGCAGCCCTTATTCTGGTGAACCTGCTGGTGCTTTTCTTTTTTAAGGAACCTGAACGTACCCAAACGCAGGAATCGCTGAAAGCTTCGATTGTCCGCATCTTTAAAAATATTTTTATTGCCTTAAGCGATTTAAAGCTGGTGGTTTTTCTGGTTATTGTTGCCGGATTCTGGAGCATGTACTACCAGCTCTTTTTTACCCTCTCGGTATTTATCACCCAATGGATCGATACCACGGTGGTTTACCAAAAACTCGAAGTGGTTTTTCCCTGGCTTATCAGTAAAATTGGAAGCCCCGACGGAACCATCCAGGCTGAGTACTTTACCAATATGGATGCCTTGTTTATTATTACTTTTCAGTTATTGGTTTCGTCGCTGGTTATGCGCATACGGCCCATCAACTCGATGATTACCGGCTTTATCGTGGCTTCCATCGGGATGGGCATGGCCCTGATGACCAACAATCCCTTTTTCCTAATACTCAGCCTCCTTATTTTTGGCTTTGGCGAAATGGCCGGCAGTCCAAAAATTACCGAGTACATTGGCCGCATCGCCCCTAAAGACAAGGTTGCGCTCTATATGGGCTGCTCTTACCTGCCGGTGGCTTTGGGTTCGTACCTGGCCGGGATTGTTTCCGGCCCCGTTTATCAGCGTATGTCCGACAAAGTGTCGTTGCTCCGGCGCGAGTTTCTTGACCGGGGAATCGATGTGGAAGGGCTTACGCAGTCGGAACTGTTTACCCGGGCTTACACTGAGTTTAACCTCGATGCCGCCGGTTTAACACAGATGCTGTGGGATAAATACCATCCCTCGTCCATCTGGTATGTGGTAAGCGCCATTGGCCTTACAGCCGCTGCAGCGCTTTGGCTCTACGACAAATTCTTATTGAAGGAAACCCATGAACAGCAATAAACGACGATTGTCAGGTCGATTAACTTATATAATAATAGGTGTAGCCATGCATCTTTTCACGGCTTGCGAAAAAGAAGAGGAGCAGACTTACCCGACTTTTCTTACCACGGTGAGTGTTGAACACGAGGCCGAAACGCTGAGTCCGGGCGATACCCTTTGGATAAATGGCGGGATTTCGGCTTATTTTGTCGATTCGGCCACCCGCGAAAACAGGTATTTTAGCGAGGCCTACATTCGCCTGAATCTGCTGGTACGCGCCTGGATGGAGCAGAATCAGGATTATCCGCCCAATAATTATTCCTTTGTGTATGAAACTCCCGTGGCTTATGTGTCGCAAACGCCCAAAGCTACAATGCTGGGACTTGTTTACCAGAACAGCGACTACCTGTATCATTTTAAGGTGGGTGTGGTGTTTAAGCGTCCGGGCATTTATTCCATCGATACCGATTTGCTGTATGCCGATGAATTAAACGAAAGCAAAGCTTTTGGCGGGGGACTGGTTTTTTATTACGACATGAGCAAGGATTACCACGAAGCCCACTTGTCGGCCGGCATCAGCAATACCGATACCCATTACAATTTATACCAGGCGCTTACCGCGGAGCAAAAGGCTTCGTTTCGCGAGGTGGGCGATGCAAATAAAAACAAATACTATTTTATCGATGTGGTGGACTAAGCTAAGAACAATGAAACAGAGTGGCTTTGGCAGCCTTTTACTTTTACTGATGTTAACACTTTTGGGGCAAAGTTGCCTTAAAACCGAAGTTCCCGAAAACGAGAACGCTGCCCGGTATGCCTCGTTCTGGCCTATAATGTTACCGAATAACGATACCGTATATGATACAGGCGATACGCTTTGGTTCGAAGTGCCTTTGGCCGATTCGCTGACCGATGCTAATACCGGCGAAACCCTGTTGATGGAAAATGCCACCCTTAACTTTTCGGCCCTGGTGTACCTGCTTTACACCACCAACGATTCGCTGCCCTTTCTCACAAATAACTTCGACCTGTTAGTCGATGAAGGCATCTTTTTGCTTGCGAACGTTTTTAATGAGGGGGAATCGGCCTACAGTTTCGATTTGCGTTTTGGCCTGCCGCTAAGCTCAGAGCGTCTGCGCTTTGGCCTGGTGCCGCATTTCGATGGAATTTTCTCGATGGAAGCCACGGGTTCTGCCTTTTTTGGCCCCGAACGCCTCGACTACAACGACTTTTCGCGCAACAATCCAAGCGCCCAACTCACGTATTATTTCGATGTCAATAACGTAAATTATCCTGTTTACCAGCAGATACCTTTAGGCTACCGCCTGAATTACGATTACTATTTTACCGATTACCTGTTAAGCCGCCAGCGTTTTTATTTTTTTAAAGCCCGGGGGTAGAAATAATTCCAACCGCGAAAACCTTTGTGGTAACTTAGTGTTTTAGTGTCTTAGTGGCTAATGTAGTTGCCACAAAGTCTCAAAATCATAAAGCACACACCAAGGACAACAAAAGTTTAAATCATAGTTTTTTTATTTTTTAAGACCGGGATGGAAATAATTCCATCCTTGAAGACCTTTGTGATATCTTAGTGTTTTAGTGTCTTAGTGGCTAATATAATTGCCACAAAGTCTCAAAGTCACAAAGCATATACCAAGGACAACAAAAGCAAATACCAGAGTCTTTTTTATTTTTTTACTTTTAGCCTATGTTGCGCCCTTACAGGGCTAATTTTTCCTGAGCTGTTTTTTTCTACAAATCTTTACGCGGCGCTGCCGCTTATTTGCACAAAGCTGCGGAGCAGCAAAATATTTGTAGCAGGTAATCACAGGGAAAAAATAGAAAGCTGCCGCACAGCGAAACCAAAAGAATCCCTGACGAAGTCGACCAAGAGTTGTTTAAATGTGTGGATGATTACCAAACAACTGAGTTTAAATAAATGCAACAAACCGGATTAATATAATTATTAAACATACCAGTCTGCCGACAATAAAAGACAAAACTTTGCTATTAACCTATATTGCGCCCTTACAGGGCTAATTTTAACATTTGCTATTTTTTTCTACAAATGTTTACGCGGCGCTGCCGCTTATTTGCATTAAGCTGCGGAGCAGCAAAATATTTGTAGCAGTTTATCACAGGGAAAATTAAAAGCTGCCGCACAGCGAAACCAAAAGAATCCCTGACGAAGTCGACCAAGAGTTGTTTAAATGTGTGGATGATTACCAAACAACAGAGTTTAAATAAATGCAACAAACCGGATTAATATAATTATTAAACATACCAGTCTGCCGACAATAAAAGACAAAACTTTGCTATTAACCTATATTGCGCCCTTAAAGGGCTAATTTATCCTGAGCTGTATTTTTCTACAAATATTAACGCGGTGCTGCCGCTTATTTGCATTAAGCTGCGGAGCAGCAAAATAGTTGTAGCAGGTAATCACAGGGAAAAATAGAAAGCTGCCGCGCAGCGAAACCAAAAGAATCCCTGAGGAAATCGACTAAAAGTTGATTAAATGTATTGCTGTTTACCAGACAACCAGGGAACAAATTGGCACCCTTTCTCTTTTGATCAGGACCTTTCTTAAAAAGATCGGGACCTTCTTTCAAAAAGATCGGGACTTCATTTAAAAAAGGTCAGGACTTCTTTCAAAAAGATCGGGATTTTATTTTACAAAGTCCTGATCTTATTTTACAAGATCACGACTTTATTTTACAAAGTCCCGATCTTATTTTACAAGATCACGACTTTATTTTACAAAGTCCCGATCTTTTTTAAAATGATCGGGACTTTTTTCAAAATGATCGGGACTATTTTTAAAATCATCGGGACTTTCTGAGGGTGTATTCATTTTGTACTAAAAAATGCATCCCCGGGTGTTCCATTCAATGTCGTTTAGTTAAGCATCTTTCACGCTCCACCATAGCGGAAGGAATTGCTCTTTTTCATCGGAGCAAGTATCCCCTTGAGGGGATTATAGGGGTGATTTTCTTTAACTATACGACATTGGGGTTCTATTTCACATAACAAGCTACATGTTCCGACGGTATTTGCCACCCACCTCAAACAGGGCATGGGTTATCTGCCCCAGTGAACAATATTTAACGGCTTCCATGAGTTCGTCGAACACGTTCCGGTTTTCGAGTGCGGCCTGTTTCAGGCGCTCGAGGTAAAGGGGCGCTTTGTCGTGGTTCACCGTATGGAAATGTTTGAGCTCATTCAGTTGGTTTTGCTTTTCTTCGTCGGTACTGCGTATCACCTCCTGCGGCAGTACGGTGGGCGAGCCACTCGACGACAAAAAGGTATTCACGCCCATAATGGGCAACTGGCCCGAGTTTTTCAGGTTCTCGTAAAGGAGCGATTCCTCCTGAATTCGGCTGCGCTGGTAGTTGGTTTCCATGGCCCCGAGCACCCCGCCACGCTCGTTAAGGCGATCGAATTCGGCCATTACCGCTTCTTCAACCAGGTCGGTCAGTTCTTCAATAATAAAGGATCCTTGCAAGGGATTCTGGTTTTTCGCCAGTCCCAACTCGTGGTTGATGATCATTTGTATGGCCATAGCCCGGCGCACCGACTCTTCGGTGGGCGTGGTAATGGCTTCGTCGTAAGCATTGGTATGGAGCGAATTGCAATTGTCATAAATAGCATACAGCGCTTGCAGCGTAGTGCGGATGTCGTTGAACTCGATTTCCTGCGCATGCAGCGAGCGCCCCGAGGTTTGAATATGGTACTTAAGTTTCTGGCTGCGCTCGCCGGCTTTGTATTTGTACTTCATGGCTTTGGCCCATATCAGGCGGGCAACCCGTCCGATAACCGCAAATTCGGGGTCGATGCCGTTCGAGAAAAAGAACGAAAGGTTGGGGGCAAAGTCGTCGATGTGCATGCCGCGGCTCAAATAATACTCCACATAAGTAAAACCATTGGCCAGCGTAAAGGCCAGTTGCGAGATGGGATTAGCTCCGGCCTCGGCAATGTGATAGCCCGAAATGGAGACCGAATAAAAATTCTGTATCTGGTTTTTGATAAAATATTCCTGCACATCGCCCATCAGCTTCAGCGAAAAGTCGATGCTGTAGATGCAGGTGTTTTGTGCCTGGTCTTCTTTCAGGATATCGGCCTGCACGGTTCCCCGGACGGCTTCCATGGTTTCTTTTTTTATTTGCTGATAAACTTTTTCAGGCAATACTTCGTCGCCCGAAAGTCCCAACAGCATCAAACCCAGACCGTCGTTGGTTTTGGGTAAACTGCCGTGGTAGGCGGGTTTTTTCAGTTTCCCGGACGAAAGTTTTTTCACCAGGGCCTTTTCAACTTCAGCCTCCAGTTTATAAGCACGGATATACTTCTCGCAAGCCTGATCAATAGCCGTATTCAGAAACATGGCCATGAGCACGGGAGCCGGACCGTTAATGGTCATGCTTACCGAAGTCAGGTTGTGTGCGAGATCGAAGCCGGAATACAGTTTCTTGGAATCGTTCAGCGTAGCTACCGAAACCCCGGAATTCCCCACTTTCCCGTAGATGTCGGGACGCAAATCGGGGTTTTCGCCATACAAAGTTACCGAGTCGTAAGCCGTTGAAAGGCGTTTGGCTTTTTGCCCAATCGAGAGGTAATGAAACCTGCGGTTGGTTCGCTCGGGACTGCCCTCGCCGGCAAACATGCGGGTGGGGTCTTCGTATTCGCGCTTAAAGGGGAACACGCCGGCAGCGTAAGGGAAGTAACCGGGAAAATTCTCCTTTAACAACCAGCGCAGGATATCGCCCGGGTTTTGATAGCGCGGCACGGCAATCTTGGGAATATGCGTTTGCGACAGCGATTCGGTATAGGTTTGTACGCTGATGGTCTTGTTGCGTACCTGGTAACTAAAGGCTTCCTGCTGGTATTGGGTGCTTTTTTCTTTCCAGAAAGTCAGCAGTTCCTTGTTTTCGGGACTGAGTTTTTGTTGCCACACATCGCGCAGGGCTTCCAGTTCGTGAACGTCCTGATTACCTTCTTTTAGCATAGCGATGCTGGTTTCCAGCGCAGCAATTTTTCCGGCAATAGCCGATTGTTCTTCGGCTTTGCGGTTGTATTTGCGCACCGTTTCGCTAATCTCCGAAAGGTAACGCACGCGCTCGGGCGGAATGACAGGGCTTTGTTCGGCAATAATAAAATCAATATTGTTGGCGCGTAAGGCGTTGGGGAACTTCTCGTTCAGGCTTTGCTTCAGTGCTTTGTAAAAGCGGTTCACCCCCTGATCGAAGAATTGCGAGGCGTGGGTCAGGTACACCGGCATGGAATCGGGCTGGGCATGCCACAGGCCTTTGTTACGCTGGAACTGTTTGCTCACGTCGCGCAAAGCATCCTGCGCCCCTTTTTTATCCGATTTATTGATGGCAACCAAATCGGCAAAGTCGAGCATATCAATTTTTTCCAGTTGCGAAGGAGCGCCAAACTCGGGAGTCATCACATAAATCGAAAGGTCGGAATGATCGACAATCTCAGTATCCGATTGCCCGATGCCCGAGGTTTCGAGAATAATTAAATCGTAGCCTGCCTGTTTAAGTACCTGAATGGAATCGTCGATGTGCTTGCTGAGCGAGAGGTTGGCCTGGCGGGTGGCCATGCTGCGCATGTACACGCGCGGGTTGTGAATGGAATTCATGCGGATGCGGTCGCCCAGTAAGGCTCCGCCCGACTTGCGTTTGCTTGGGTCCACACTCAGGATGCCAATCTTTAAATCGTTGTAATCCATTAAAAAGCGCCGCACCAGTTCATCAACCAACGACGATTTTCCGGCACCACCAGTTCCGGTAATGCCAATAACCGGCGCCGATTCGGGAAGCTGATGTTCCGAAAGCAATGTTTTTATTTGAGTAGCTTCGGGAAACTGATTCTCGAGCACGGTGATGCATCGGGCAATTTTATCGGGTTCGTTGTGCCCGGGAAGCTTTTTGAAAACTACTTCGGGCAGGGGCAAAGCATAGTCCGATTGCTCCAGCACATCGTTTATCATTCCCTGCAAGGAAAGTTCGCGGCCATCGTCGGGCGAGTAAATACGAGCTATACCATACTGATGCAATTCTTCAATTTCAGAGGGCAGGATAACACCGCCTCCGCCACCAAATATTTTTATGTGCCCGCAGCCTTTTTCCTTTAACAGGTCGTACATGTATTTAAAAAACTCAAGGTGTCCACCCTGGTACGAAGTAATGGCAATGGCATGGGCGTCTTCCTGAATGGCACAATCCACAATTTCCATCACCGAGCGGTTATGGCCCAGGTGAATAATCTCAGCACCTGACGACTGCAATATGCGTCGCATGATATTAATGGCTGCATCGTGCCCGTCGAAAAGCGAGGCAGCAGTAACAATTCGTAATTTATTTTTACTTTGGTAAGGCGTAGCAGTTTTTAACATAGTTCGTTGGTTCGTTGGTAATTATCAGTAATTATGCCTTGCGGGCTTTAAGTGCAATTTACCCAAACCGGGGATAAATGAATTCACGCGCCGCTAAGGGAGTTAGTTATGTTAATTAGTTCTTGATTCAGATGCCCAGGTTTTCAGCCAGCAATTCGGCCAGGTCCATATTTTTAATTTGCTGTTGCTGGTCGCGAAATTTAATTCCATCGGTAAGCATCACCATACAGAAAGGACAGGCCGTAGCTACAATTTCAGCTTTCGATTCAATGATTTCGTCGGTACGCTCGGCATATACTTCTTTATTTCCTTTCTCGGCTTCTTTAAACATTTGCGCTCCGCCGGCTCCGCAACAAAGGGCTTTGCTTTTATTGCGCTTGAGTTCCGAATAACTTCCTCCCAATTTTCCGAGTACATTTCGGGGGGCATCGTAAATGGAATTTGCACGCCCAAGGTAACACGGGTCGTGGTAGGTGATGCGCTTATCGCTTAAGAGCGATTTGTCAATCTTAAGTTTGCCCTGATCAATCAGTTCTTCCAGATAAGTGGTATAGTGAAGCACTTCGTAGTTACCGCCCAATTCGGGATATTCGTTCTTTAGCGTATTGAAACAATGCGGGCAGGTGCAAACAATTTTCTTTATGCCGTAGCCATTTAATATCTCAATGTTGTTTAAGGCCTGCATCTGAAAAAGCATTTCGTTTCCGGCACGTTTGGCGGCATCGCCGGTGCACGATTCTTCTTTTCCCAGCACGGCATAATTAACCCCTGCATGGTTTAGCAGCTTGGCAAACGAGCGCGAAACTTTTTTATAACGCTCGTCGAAGGCGCCGGCACAGCCCACCCAGTAAAGAATATCGGGGCTTTTTCCTGCTGCGGCCAGCTCGGCCATTACCGGTACGTGTATTTGATTCATAGTTGTATTAGTAGGTTATTCTTTTAGTACTGTATTGTTTAAGTTTCTGGTCTCTTGTCTCTGGTTGCTAGACTTCTAGAAACTAGAATTTAGACTTTAGAAATTAGATTCTAGACTTAATACTTGAGAATTTTTGATATTTGATTTTTTGGTATTTGATAATTGTTCATTGATAATTATTCATTGTTAATTGCTCATTGTTAATTGCTCATTGTCAATCCCCCTTCGTCCATTCCAGACGGTCTTCGGGTGAGAATTGCCAGGGAGCACCGTTGTTTTCGATATTGGCAAACATGGCATTAATACCCGACGGAGCGCGTCCTTCTTCCATTACCAGGTACCGCCGCATATCCATTATCAGGTTCGGATGACTGATATTCAGGGGACATTCCTGGGCACAGGCATTGCAGGTGGTACAGGCCCAAAGCTCTTCGTAGCTGATGTATTCGTCGCTGACCAGTGCTTTCTGGTCGGTGTATTCCGGGTTCTTAATTAGTTGCAGGCCTTTCTCGTTCATCCGGTTCCGCAGATCCACAAATATTTTTCGCGGCGATAGCTTTTTGCCGGTCAGGTTGGCCGGACAAACCTCGGTACAACGTCCGCACTGGGTGCAGGTTAAGGCATCCATATAATTTTTCCAACTCACATCTTCCACATCCTTTACCCCAAAGCGGGCAGGAGCCTGGTCGCCGGTATCCTGAAACGCATTGCCGCCCAGCATCAACTGAACTTCTTTGGTTACAGCTTCCATGTTAGGAAGTTTTCCCAGGGGTTCCAGATTACTGAAAAAGACATTGGGAATCGACATAAACACATGGAAGTGCTTGGAGTAGGGCAGGTAGTTCGCAAAAATAAATATCAACAGAATGTGACTCCACCAGCTTACTTCAAAAACTACATGAGCCTGGGTCAGATTTATTTGCCAATAGTTGGCCAATAAACCGGAAATCGGATAAAGACCCAGCACCGGTTCAGGCTTTTGATTCAGGTAAGCCAGATTAATTCCGATAAGTGAAATCATCAGAAAGAGAATCATAGCCAGCGCCAGGTTCGCATCGCGCTTATTCTTGGGTTTCAGTTCAATGCCGCTGAAGCGTTTTATCTGCATAAACTGCCTGCGAACCAGAAAAGCAATGATTCCTAAGGCGATGATGTAGGCAAACACATCGCCCGAAGCGGTAATTACCTTATAAAACCAGCCACTGCCGGCAAAGGCTCGTTCCAGACCAAAGACACCATCGATAACCATTTCGATACTGCCCACCGTGATAACCAGAAAGCCCCAGAATACCAGCGCGTGGAGGAAGCCAATCAGTGGTTTGCGAAGAATTTTGCTTTGCCCAAAGGCAACAGCCAGCGTCAGGTTAAACCGTTTGCCCCAGTCTTTTATCGGAGGGGTTTTTTTTGTCAGCCGGAATAGCTTCCAAAGCCGGTTTACCGTAAAGGCAAAAACCACTAAGGTAACCGACAACAGAACGATAAACAATACTTGTTTTATCATAAGTATAGGGTTTGTTATTCGCCTTTAAATGCTTTAACCGCTTCGGTAAGTTTGGGCAGTACCTGCATGGCATCGCCCAAAACACCGTAATCGGCTACTTCAAAAATGGGGGCATCGGAATCGTTGTTAATGGCCACAATGCACTTTGAGCGGTTTATTCCGGCCACATGCTGGGTAGCTCCTGAAATTCCTACCGCTAAATAAAGATTTGGAGCGATAACTTTTCCGGTTTGCCCTACGTGCTCCTCATGACTGCGCCAGCCGTCGTCACTCACCGGCCGACTGCAAGCCGTAGCAGCTCCCAACGCGCTGGCCAGTTCCTCGAGGGGTTTCCAGTTTTCGGCACCCTTCATTCCGCGACCGCCACTTACAACAATGTCAGCATCAAACAAGGAGATGCCTTCACGCTTCTCTTTTTTATCAACTATTTTTATCGATGCATCGCTCAGGTCAAACTCAGGTTCAATTGTAGCAATCTCGTTGGAGACTGCCTGCTCATGCAAACCAAAAGCGTTTACGGCCAGTGTTACTATTTTAACCGATGAGTTTATTTGAACCTTTGCACTTGCTTTGCCTGAAAACACCCGCTTGGCAATTACAAAGGGACTGGTGCTGATGGGTTCGGCAACAACTCCAGAAACCAGACCGGCTTTAAGCTTTACCGATAAACGGGGAGCCAGCGCTTTTCCTGTGGCATTGTCGGAAAAAAGCAGCAGTTCGGCCTGTTCTTTTTCTGCCACCTGCTTAATCAATTGAGCAATAAGCTTATCGTTTTGACTTGAAAAGGCGTCGTTTTCAACTTTTAGTGTTTTTTTAATTCCGTAGGTTCCCAGTTTTTGAATTTCACTTTCGTCAATTTTACCTGTAACCAAAGCAAGCGGAAAGGTGCCCATACCTGCGGCTACTTTACCGGCATACGAAGCCAGTTCAAAGCTTTGTTTCTTTATTTTACCGTTAAAATTCTCGATATATACCAATACTGACATGTTCGCTGTTTTTTTGTTTACTAATTAAATTACAATACTTTGGCTTCGGTACTCAGAAGTTTTACCAGTTCGGCCATATTATCGGCGTCAACCATTTTTACTTTGGCTTTTGCCTGAGGAAGTTCAAAACCCACAAAGTTGGTAAGGGCCTCTGCTTCAACAGCTGGAAAAAGTTCCAGTGGTTTTTGGCGGGCCATCATAATACCTCGCATGTTGGGTATTTTGGGTTCTTTGGCAAAACCTTTCTGCACAATAAGTACGGCTGTTTCGCTGACTTCAATTTGTTCTTTTCCTGTTGGGGTGTCGCGTTCAATCAGAGCCTGGGAACCGTCGAAGCGTATGCCCGAAACGGAAGAAACCGATGGAACATCGAGCCATTCGGCTACCATAGCACCCACCGAAGACCCATTATAATCGCCCGATTCAATTCCGAATACCACAAAATCAAAAGCATTGGCTTTTACATAAGCAGCAATTTGTTGCGATACAAAAAAGGCATCTTTGGGTTCTGTATCGATGCGAATAGCCTTGTCGGCGCCTATTGCCAAGCACTTTCGCAAGGTGGGTTCGGTATCGGCCAAGCCCACACTGAGTACTACCACTTCATTCACCGGGTTCGAGCCATCTTCCTTTAAATCAACGGCCCGGGTAAGTGCCAGTTCATCCCAGGGATTAATAATCCATTGTACTCCGGAGCTGTCGAAGCGGGTTTGGTTATCGATAAATTTTACTTTAGTGGTTGTATCGGGAACATTACTTATACAAACTAATATTTTCATGTTAATAGAATTTATTAAAAAAAGAATTACAAACTATCGGTGGCAATTGCTCTTGAAATTACTATTTTTTGAATTTCGGAAGTGCCTTCATAAATCTGGGTAAGCTTGGCATCGCGCATCATGCGTTCCACATGATATTCCTTTACATAGCCGTAGCCTCCATGAATTTGTACTGCTTCGGTGGTAACTTTCATGGCAGTTTCGGCAGCATACAGTTTGGCCATAGCACTGGCATTTCCATAGGGTAAGCCCTGATCTTTCAGCCAGGCAGCTTTTAAACAGAGAAAACGCGCAGCTTCAATTTCAGTAGCCATATCGGCTAATTTAAAAGCAATGGCCTGATGGTTAATAATTTCTGTTCCAAACGCTTTGCGTTCTTTGGCGTATTTTACGGCCAGTTCGTAAGCGCCCGAGGCAATTCCCAAGGCTTGTGATGCAATGCCAATACGACCGCCTTCAAGGGTTTTCATGGCAAACTTAAACCCGAAACCATCTTCACCCAAACGATTTTCTTTGGGAACTTTTACATCGGTAAACTGAACCGAATGGGTGTCGCTGCTGCGCATGCCCATTTTGTTTTCGTGTACTCCGACAGAAATTCCGGGACTGTTTTTATCAACCAATAGAGCGTTTATTCCTTTATGGCCTTTTTCTTTATCGGTTTGTGCAATTACAATATAAGTAGAAGCAGAATTACCACTGGTTATCCAGTTCTTTACTCCATTCACCAGGTAATGGTCGCCCATATCAATAGCCGTGGTTTTTTGCGAAGTGGCATCGCTACCGGCTCCGGGTTCCGAAAGCAGGAAAGCTCCAATTTTTTCGCCCCGTGCCAATGGTTTCAACCATTTTTCTTTTTGTTCTTCGGTTCCATATTTTTCAATACCGTAACATACCAAAGAATTGTTTACGGAAATGATTACCCCAACTGCTGAATCAATTTTTGAAATTTCTTCCATGGCTAGAACATACGATACGGTGTCCATGCCACCTCCATCGTATTTCGGATCGACCAGCATACCCATAAAACCCAATTCAGACAGGTTTTTAATGTGTTCGGTCGGAAAGATGGCTTTTTCGTCACGTTCAATAACATCTTTTATAAGTTCGCGCTGGGCGTAATCGCGGGCAGCCTGGCGAATCATTTGTTGTTCTTCGGTAAAATCAAAGTTCATGTGGTTTAGTATTTAGTTAATTGGTAGTTAAAATATTCAATTGGTTTAGTTTTCAATTTTTGCTTATAGGTTTATTCCGCTTTTTTGTAAACAACAGCTACTAAAGTTTTGTCGTTTCCACCCATATTAACCGATAAGCCATAAGGTTTTTCTTTGGGAATGTCAATTTGTGCCATTCCTGCTTTTCCGGTCAATTGTTCCCATAAGGTTACCGCCTGATGCACGCCGGTAGCTCCGGTGGGGTGACCCCAGCCAATGAGTCCGCCGGTGGTATTAAAGGGGATGGCTCCGGAACGTGCGGTGTTTCCCTCGGCAACAAAAGCTGCACCTTTACCCGGTTTGGCAAATCCAAGAGCTTCGGTGGCAAGAATTCCAGCAATGGTAAAACAATCGTGGGTTTCAACGGTAGCCAGTTTGTCGCGGGAGATTCCGGCCATGTTCAGTGCTTTTTCAACAGCTACTTTGGTAGTGGTCAATTCGGTTTGACTGATAGGATCTTCCAACAGATTTTCTTCCACCTGACCAAAACCAACTACTTCAATAGCTTCGTTCTTTTTGATGCCAATGCGTTTTAGTCCTTCTTCAGAAACTATGGCAATAGCCGAAGCACCATCAGAAACCTTGGAACAGTCGAAAACATTTAGTGAATCGACAAACATGCTGCCATTAGGTTTGGTCATTCCGGTGGATAATAAATCAGTGTTTTTGTTTTCAAATTCCTGAGCTGTAGGACAGAGGCGGGCATTTTCGATGGCATTTTTGTACCAGGTAGCCAATCCTTTGCGGGTGTATTCTTCGCCATATTTTTGATAATAGGCTTTTGCGCGGTCACTAAATTCTCCGGGAAAGAAATAAGCGTGTCCTTTTTTACGGTTCTGTTGCCATCCGGCTAAAGCCAGATGATCGGCACCGTACATGGCTTTTACTGTATTTTGTACTTCAACGCCTACGGCTAAAACCACATCAGCGGTTCCGGCCAGGACCGATTTGATACCTGAAATTAGCGCCAATCCGCCTGAAGCGCAGGCTCCTTCGACCCGAATGGAGGGTTTGTATTGCAATCCGGAATCGATGGAAGGAATCATGGCAGCCAAATGTCCCTGATTGTTGAAACGGGCGGCCATAAAGTTGCCGATAACACTTTCGTCAACATTTTTGGCTCCGCCAATCATCTTCAGGGTGGCTTTACCAGCTTCCTGAATGTAATGTTCCAATCCCGGACGGGCTTTTTTTGGATTGAATTCACTGCGGCCGGTTCCCATTGAAACGGTGTTGTATCCGGCTACCATATATACTTTTTTATTCATAGTTATTCGTTTTAGCAATATTCATTAATGGGTCCGTATAAATGATGAAATCCGGTAATCATTACGGTATTTACATGTTCGTCGGAATTGGTTACCCCTTGTGCAACCAGGTTTTTGCCAATTCGTTTCATTTGTTGCATGTATTCCATGCCCAGTTGGCATCCGGTTGATTTACATTGAGCCATTTTGCTGAAGAAAGCAGAAAGCACTTCGGCTTTGTCTTTACTGCGCGAAATACTTCTCCACGATTGGTTTTCGGGCAATTCACCCAGGAAATCCTGCACTTTGGGTAATAATTCTTCAACCGGTTCATACATCGATTTATCGAAATTATAAACCGTTTCAATGCGTCCTCTTTGATAAGTAAAAAAGCCCGGCTTTTGCGAGCCATCGGCATTTTGGCCTCCCATTACATGCTTCTCCATTAAGCTAATCAAAAGTTCGCTATGCAGGTTTTCCGACAAATAATTGTTCATTACCTTTAATATAAAGGAACACACATCGATTCCCACATAATCCATTAACTGGAAAATACCCATGGGCCGAAGCATGAAATCGCGGGTCAGGGTATCGACCAACAGAACCGATTCGGAAAAACTAAACTTGCCCTTGAACTGCTTAAGTTTTTCGATACCGAAAAGCAAATCGCGCATAAAGAAACCATTCCCGATAAAACCGGCAATGTCGTTGGCGGGTACCATTACCTTGCCCAATTCTTTACCAAACTGATATACATATTCCGACAATTGTTTATTTCCGTCATTTAGTTCAATAACTTCGATGAGTTTTTGCACTGCCGGAGGATTATAAAAATGGCAACCAATGATATTGCCATCGAGCTTGGCTTTAGTGTTTAATTCGTCGATAGGAATAGAACTGGTGTTGGTTAAAAACCAGGGATTTAGCGGATTGTTTGCCTTAATTTTACTGAAAAGTTCGGTTTTAACTTCAACGTTTTCAATAACTGCTTCAAAAATCAGTGTGGCATCGTAGGCTGATTCCAGACGGGTTGAAGGCACAATCAGTGCAAGAGCGGTGTCAATGTAGGCCTGTATTATTTCACTGTTTTCAATTAAATCGTTTCGTTCAGCAAACATAGCACGCAGGGCAACAATATTTTTTTCGGCCCATTTTTGCAGCAGGCCTTTTATATAAAGCATTAAAGCCTGCAAGCGCTCATGCGATTGGTCGATAGCATGAATGGTAAAGGTTCGGTTGCAATTTTCAGGTTTCAGTGCCAATTGCGACAGATAAAGGGTGTTTAGGTACAAAATACCACTGCCCATTTTTCCGGCAGCTCCCAATACTGCTACATGCTGAATTTTGTCAAGGTTTGTCATAATTGTTTTAGCTTTATTTGGTTTAGTCCCAGTTTGGTTTTCTTTTTTCAAGGAAAGCACTCATGCCTTCTTTTCCCTGTTCGTTAAAATTTTCAGAAAAAGCCCTCATCTCATAATGGCTTCCTTCTTTGTATCCATTAAACTGACCGTAATTTACAGTTCTTTTTGCCGATTCAATGGCATGTGGGCCTTTGCTGGCAATGGTGGTGGCTACTTCCAGGGTTTTGTTTAATAATTCTTCGGGGGTAGTTATTAGTTGTACCAGGTTTCGTTGCAAGGCTTCAGTGGCTTCAATCATTTGAGCTGTATAAAGCATGTATCGGGCAAAGCCAATACCAACGGCACGAGGAAGGCGCTGGGTTCCATTAAATCCGGGGATTAATCCCAGATTAACTTCGGGAGCGCTGAATTTTGCCTTATCAGATGCAATAATAAAATCGCAGGCCATGGCCAGCTCCAACCCGCCACCTAAGGCAAATCCGTTAACAGCTGCTATAACCGGAACGCTGAAGTTTTCAATCCGGTTAAACGTATCGTGCCCAATTTGCGAAAAAATACGAGCCTCGCCAGGTGTTTTATCTTTCATTTCGGCAATGTCGGCTCCGGCAACAAAGGCTTTCCCTTCGCCGGTAAGTATTATTGCCCGCAACTGTTTGTTCGATTCCAGCTCATCGAGCACTTTGTTTAATTCAGTAAAAACCTGCGAATTTAATGCATTTAGCGCCTGAGGCCGAGAGAAGCTTATTAGCGCAATATTTTCTTCGAAGGTCAATTTTAGTGTATCCATAAAACTCTTTATTTTACTGTAGTTTTCGTTATAATTTAAAAGCACTCATACAGGTTTATCCTGTCAACAGTATTGGGGCATAAAAGTTGTATTTTTGCCATTAAAATTAACCCTCACACAACCAATACGATATTCATTCAAATTTAAATATGGTTAAAAAGATAGGCTTTTGCAATACCTAAATTGCTTACAATTATGCAAGTTAAATAATCCACTGATAAATAGATTTATAGATAGAAATATGGATTATATTGAACAGTAAAGAAAATGGTTGTTCAAAAAACAGAAAGCAAAATACAGCGCAAATTTAATATTTGACATCAAAAACATGACAAATATCATACAATGGAATGACTGATGTTGTTTTGCATGTATATTTATTCAAAAATGGAGGCTATTATAAAACATCTATTTTGCCTGAACAAATAACAAAATGCCACTCTGGACACTAACAGAAGGGAATTAGCCGAAAAGTAAAAATAAGCCGGATTAGCTTAAATAGTTAAGGTTTCGCCTTCAGATTTTGCAATAATTACAGCTCCACAACTATCGCTCCAAACGTTAACTGTGGTTCGGAACATATCCAGAATCCGGTCGACTGAAAGAATCAATCCGATTCCTTCCAATGGCAATCCAACTGCGGTTAATACAACCGAAATCATAACCAGACCGGCCATGGGAATTCCGGCAGCACCAATTGAAGCCAGTAAGCCGGTTAATACTACAATTATTTGCTGACCCAGGGAAAGTTCAATACCATAGGCCTGAGCTATAAAGATTGCTGCAACCAATTCATAAAGTGCCGTTCCATCCATATTAATGGTTGCACCCAGCGGAAGAGTAAAACTGGTCACTTTATTGGAAACACCGCTACGGTTTTCTACGGCATCGAGGGTTAAAGGAAGGGTGGCACTCGACGAGGAAGTGGAGAATGCCGTAATTAAAGCTTCGCGCATAGCCTTAAAATGCAGCCAGGGATT
The DNA here is from genome assembly GCA_050179685.1 of Salinivirgaceae bacterium. GTDB lineage: Bacteria > Bacteroidota > Bacteroidia > Bacteroidales > SZUA-534 > GWE2-40-63. The sequence goes on along the minus strand of JBFXEW010000005.1, from coordinate 68,901 downwards.
CGATTTCCCGATTAGTTTAATAAGTAAGGGCAAAATTATCATGGAGTGTACAGCCAAAGCTAAAATAACTACCAACATGTATTGTCCCATGGTCGAAAACAATTCCAGCAGGTTGTCTTGTTCAGCAACTACTTTGGCAACAATTCCAAAAATTCCCAGGGGAGTAAACTGAATGATAAACATGGTTATTTTCATCATTACTTCGAAAAAGGCACTGAAAAAGTCAGAAAGTATGGTGTTGGTTTTTTCCGAAGTACGCGTAATAAAGAATCCAAAGAGGAGGGCAAAAAATATGATGGAAAGCATTTGGTTCTGCACCATGGCTTCAATAATATTTTCAGGAATTATATTCATTAAGGTGCTTCCGAACGATTGTTGAGCCAAAGCCACTTCATCAACAGTTTTTTGAAGTCCCAAATCGGCACCCACGCCAGGTTTGAAAAGGTTAACCAAGATTAATCCGGTTAAAAGGGCGAAAATACTGGTGGTAAGGTAATAAGCCATGGTTTTTAAACCCAGCCGTCCTAAGTTTTTGGCATCACCAATCTGTGTTATTCCCGAGATGATTGAGCTAAGTATCAGGGGAATGATTATCATCTTTAGTGCTTTTATAAAAATGGTACCCATCCATTCCACATAGGGAACAGCGTTTTTAAAAAGCAAACCAAAAAAAATAGCGAGAATAAATGCAATTAAAATTTGCCAATAGAGCGCCGGTTTCTTCATAGAATTCAATTTAACGCCCGAATATAGCAGTTTTAATTTCGAATTGAAACCTTGCGTTCGTATTTTTACATTTTGAAGATTAGCCTCGAAGATAAATTTAATCTTCAAAAGGAAACTGATTTCTGTGCTTCCGGCTTATTTCTTTGTCTCTGACTTTTCTTTTTCGGGAAACAACTTACTGAACTTGTTGGGAACCAGACTTTCAAAACGCAGGTGTTCTTTGCTTACCGGATGAATAAATGATAAAACCCAGGCGTGCAATCCCAGTCTATTGATGGGATTTGCTTTTGAGCCATATTTTTTATCACCCACAATGGGATGTCCCATGTCGGTGCAATGTACGCGAATCTGGTTTTTTCGTCCGGTTTCCGGATTAACTTTTAATAAGGAATAAAACTGACTGTGCTTTAACGTTTTGTAATGGGTAATGGCCAAATGTCCGTCGGCGGCATTCTGGGTTGAATACATTATCAGGGCTTTGTTTTCTTTCAGGTACGAGCTTATGGTGCCTTCGGGTTTTTCCGGAATCCCGGAAACAACCGCCAGATAAGTTCGTTCCAAAACCACGCGATGCCAGTTGCGTTGCAGTTCTTCCTGCATTTTTTGCGAACGGGCGTACATCATAATTCCCGAAGTATCGCGGTCGAGGCGGTGAACGACAAAAATCTTATTGTTACCGCCTTGCTTTTTCACGTAATCGCTGAGCATGTTGTAGGCCGTGGCCTGTTTTTTTGTGTCGGTGGCAATGGATAGTACTCCGGCATCTTTTTCAATAACTATCAGATGCTTGTCTTCGTGAATAATTCTAATCCCCTGAAAACCTGAAGTCTGAGTTTTCTTTTGCCAGCGCATTTCAACGGTTTGTCCGGCTGCAAGCGGGTGATTGTAAACTGATACGCGGATGCTGTTTACAAATATTTGTCCGTCGTTTAGCAGGGTTTTGATATTGTTCCGATTTTTGCCGGGAAGGTTTTGCAGCAGAAAATCCATTAAAAGTACCGGTTCAATAACCTTAAAAACCAAGGGAGGTCGTTCCGATTTTTTAATTCGGCGTTTGGGTGTTTTTTTTATGCTCATGCTTTTTTAAATTGGGGACAAAGGTAAAAGGAAAAACGCAAGTTTATTGTGCCGAATGCAGTTTATTGACAAATTTGTTTAAGTAAGCTTTTTAACGCTGCCCGTTTAATTTTTCCCGATTCGCTTCTTGGAAAACTTGCAATAAAAAATATTTCTTTTGGACATTGGTACAATGGAAGCATTTGTTTCATTTGCTTCATTAAGTTAGCGGTGTCAAATCTCTCACTTTCTATTACCAATACGGTTTTTTCACCTAGTTTTTCATCGGGTTTGCCAACGATGCAAAAGGGATGATGCACTATGGATTCCAGTAATTTTTCGACACTTTCTGGATGGATTTTTATCCCTCCCGAATTGATGACAAAATCGAGTCGACCCAGCCAGGTAAAGGAATTCTCAGAATGAATTTCTACTACATCGTTGGTTTCCATGGTGTTGATTTCCATTTCAGGATAAGAAACTTGCAGGCAATTTTTTTCAGAAACAGATAACCTAATACCCGAAAGACATGTAAAGGCTTTTTCAGTAGGCGGAGTAACCTGCCTTAAGGCAATGTGCGACAAAGTTTCTGTCATACCAAAGGTCTCGAAAACCTTAACAGGAAATGTTTTTAATTGGTTAACTAATAACGAATTTACCGGGCCACCGCCAATAATAAGTTGTTTTATTAGTTTGAATTTTTCCGGGGTTTCAAGACTTTGCTTTACTTGCAGAGGTACCATGGCACAAAAATCAATGGTTGTTTCCAGGTTTTTAACCGGATTTCCTGCGGGCTCCAAACAAAGCAGGTTCATTCCCGAAAAAAGGGCGCGTACCAGCATCATTTGTCCGGCAATATAATCGGCCGAAAGACATAAAAGCCCTGTTGAGTTAGCATGCAATTTGAAAAACTCACAGGTTTTTTTTGCCGACACCCATAGGTGCGCTTTTTTAACGTCAATGGTTTTTGGTTTGCCGGTAGAACCGGAGGTTTTGATTTTTAATGTTGGAGAATCATCGGCCCAGTTTTCTAAAAACTCAACAATGCGTTGCCACCATGCGCTCGGATTGCTGTTTTTTACTTTTTGCCAATCGGTTTGATGGAGCAAATAGTTTTGATAATTGAGCGTAATTTTTTGTTGTCTCCAATTTATTGCTTGTTTCCAGGCAGGGAGCGAATCTTTGGGTTCCGTATTAGAATTTTCTATAAAGGTTTCAAAATTCTGCCAGCTTTTTTCAGGATTGTACCACAATCTTTCGCCTTGTATTTCAAGGGGTGCGTTTATGTTGTTTGCATAAACCTGTCCGGTTCCCAGGCCTTGAGGCATAGCTGAGCCGTTAATAAATGTCCATTGAGCCAAAGCGTTGAGTCCAATGTTTCCTTCCAATGCCGAAGTAAGCCACCAGGCAATATTTCTTTCTTTAGCCAATTGGCTCCATTCTTTTGCATCGTAAAGTCCGCCAATTAACGAGGGTTTTAAGATAATGTATTGGGGCAAGATGCTTTCCAATAAATGAATGCGTTGTTGTTTGTCTTCAATACCAATTAATTCTTCATCCAAAGCAATGGGGATGGGAGAATTCCGACAGAGCCGATGCATGTTTTCCCATTGGCCTTGTTTTATGGGTTGTTCGATGGAATGCAATTGAAATTTTGAAAGTTGTTCCAGCTTATCCATAGCGTTTTCAGGAGTAAAAGCGCCGTTGGCATCAACCCGAATTTCGAGTGAGCGTGCATCAAATTGTTGACGAATAAACTTTAGTAATTCCAGTTCCTGCTTAAATTCAATAGCGCCCACTTTTATTTTGATGCAGGTAAAACCTTGTTCCATCTTTTCCTGAATGCGTTGCATCATCTGTGTTTTGTCGGCCATCCAAATCAGTCCGTTTATCCGGATGCCCTGTTTTCCAAGGGTAAAATCTGATGGGAAAAGAATTCTATTGCCTCCGTTTTGTAAATCGAGCCAGGCAGTTTCCAAACCAAAGCGCAGCGCCGGAAATCCTTCTAATAAGTTATGTTTCTGAATATAAATTTCAGGCTGCAAGGCAACTTCATCAAGTTTTTTTGCCAATGCCAAAGGATTCTCAGGCGATAAGTCTGGAATTATTGACACTTCGCCTAAACCATAAACTTCCGGCTCAGTATCGTTCCATAGTTTTATAAACCACGAAGGTTTTTCTGTCAGCACACCCCTTGATGTTCCTCCCGGAAAATTAAATACGAAAGTATAGGGATGTATGCTGGCTTTTAGCATCTTATAAAGTTAAGAAGATTCCGCACCAAAGGGCCAAAAACAAAGTGCTTAGCGAGAGTTTCTTTAATTCGGGATCGAGTAAACGGGGTTCTTTGTTTCGGGCTACGGCTAATCCGTGTAAAAACAAAAGTACAAAGGGCACCATTGAAGCGAGGGCTGCAAGACTGTTTCCCCGGAAAAGTAAAAAAACTTCGATTAACAGCGCACTTATAAATAATAAAACCAAATGATAGATTTTGCTTTTTTCAGATCCTAACCTAACAGGAATTGTTTTTTTATTGAAATGGCGATCGTTATCTATATCGCGCATATTGTTGATGTTCAGCACGCCGGAGCTTAGCAGACCAATGGTAGTGGCAGGCAACAAAACCCAAACATTAAAAGTTAACGTGTGTAAAAAATAGGAGCCCAGTACAGAAACTAGTCCAAAAAAGATAAATACCATCAGATCGCCAAAACCGAGGTAACCAAAATTCTTTTTACCTACGGTGTATTTTATGGCAGCCGCAATGGAAGCCACGCCCAGAATAAGAAATACAAAAAACCTTAGGCTGAGCATCTCATTAAAAGCAACACCAATTAAAAGTGTTCCGGTCAGCAATGTTAATAAGCTAACAAGAATCACAGCAACTTTCATTTCACGGGGTTTAATAACTCCGCTTTGTACAGCCCGTTGGGGACCAACCCGGTTTGCATTGTCGGTGCCATGGGTGTAGTCGCCGTAATCGTTAGCTAAATTCGATAAAATCTGAAGTAAAAGCGTGGTAAGCATAGCCAAGGTAAACACCGTTCCGTTAAACTGCTGTTCTGCCAGGGCAATGGAACTTCCCATGATGATTCCAGCAACCGAAAGCGGAAGTGTTCTCAGACGGGCGGCATGAATCCATGCTTTAAGTTTTGTTTTATTCATTATATAATTAGGTGCAAAGCTTTTTTAAATGATACAGAAAGTGTTCAATATTATTTCGCGGTTTTATTTCTATACCGGGAATTCATTAAACTTTTTTCTTAAGGCAAACGGGTGTATTTGCTGAAATCGGGTTTGCGCTTTTCCAGAAAAGCTTGTTTTCCTTCCTGGGCTTCGTCGGTATAGTAATACAACATGGTTGCATTGCCCGATAATTCCTGAATTCCGGCTTGTCCGTCCAGTTCGGCATTTAAGCCGGCTTTAATCATCCGTAAAGCTATGGGTGAGTGTTGTAGCATGGTTTGGCACCATTCAACCACTTCGTCTTCGAGCTTTTCCAATGGAACCACTTTATTTACCAATCCCATATCCAAAGCTTCGGCAGCAGAATACTGGCGACAAAGGAACCAAATTTCGCGGGCTTTTTTCTGGCCAACTATACGGGCTAAATACGACGAACCAAAACCTCCGTCGAAACTGCCCACCCTGGGACCGGTTTGTCCGAATATGGCATTCTCAGATGCAATGGAAATATCGCACATAACGTGCAACACATGACCTCCGCCAATGGCATAGCCATTTACCATAGCAACCACTGGTTTTGGCAGGGAGCGAATTTGTTTTTGAACATCGAGAATGTTTAAGCGGGGAACGCCGTCTTTACCCACGTATCCTGCACGTCCTTTTACGCGCTGGTCGCCGCCACTGCAAAAAGCTTTGTCGCCTTCACCGGTAAGAACAACTACACCAATATTGGAATCTTCGCGACAAATTAAAAACGCATCGCTTAACTCCTTGGTTGTTTCCGGACGGAATGCATTCCGAACTTCAGGCCGGTTTATGGTAATTTTGGCGATGCCTTCAAAATATTCAAATTTAATATCTTCGTATTGCTTTATGCTGGTCCATTCGCGTTTCATATCTTGAGTTTTTTATTCTTTAATAATTTATATTGCGGCGTAAAAATAAACAATCCATTCATTTTTGCCTCTAAAACCGGCAAAATTGTACTTTGTTCATTAATAAGAGCAAAAGCATTAAATATAAATTACCTTGACGGGCTTTGCTTTGGGCGGGTTATAAATTTCGGTAAGCCCGATACAACTTTCTGAATTGCTCAGCACTTGTAGCTGCATCGGTAAAAACTTCGAGCACGGTACATGCCGTGTTGTTTTTAAGCTGCTCAAGCCCTTGAATTAATTCATCGTTGTTGTTTGCCGAAAGGTAGTTCACCTGAAAAGCCTGACAAAGCTTTTCAATTTGGGTGGTTTGGCGGGTTTCAAAAAATGATTCCAATTGTTCTGTACTATCAGGCCCCGGTATTAAGCGGAAAATATTTCCTCCCTGATTATTAATTACAATTACTTTTAAGTTGTTGGGCAGGTGACGGTTCCAAAAGGCATTGCTGTCGTACACAAAGGCAATATCGCCGGTAAGTAACCAGGTAGTTTTGCCCGATGCCAGTGCTGCTCCGGCTGCGGTGCTGGTCGACCCGTCAATGCCACTGGTACCACGATTTCCGAAATAGTTTATCATGGGGTGTTTGTCAAACAATTCGGCGTAGCGCACCGGAGTACTGTTGGCCAGATGCAAATCGACAGGAAATGTTAGCCAATCAAAAAATGTTTGGTAAATAGAATAATCGCTCCAGGGACAAGTAGTATTGAATTCTGTTTGTTTGTCAATAACTTTATGGTTTAGCTCTTGCCAAAGCTGCTGGTAATCTTCATTTTTTGCCGGTGTTGCCAATAAATCGCGCAATACCTGTATGGGATTTTCGGTAATTTTAAGACTTAAACTTTCGTAGGTATTTACCTGCTCTGGATTTTCATCGACATCGAAATGAATAAAAGGTTTTACGCTGCGCAGCCATTGTTTGGCGGCTTTCGACACAACAGGCCCTCCAAAACTGATAAGTACATCGGGTTTAAAATTCAGATTCTGTTCTGAGTTCAACGATAAAGCCAGGGCCTCGGCTTGATTTAGTATGTTTGTTCCCCGTATGTTGGCCGAAGCAGGAGCGAGCACAACAAAATTATTATCGTCGGCCAGTTGGTTCAGTAGTTGCTCCATCTCCTGATTAGGAAGCTTAACCCCAATTATTATCAGTATTTTTTGGAATAAACTTACTTGGTGCAGTACTTCGTTTTTAACTTCTGCATAATTCGATTTTATTTGCGGCTCAAAAACTCCCAACTGAACATCGAAAGGCAGTGTTTGCGTATCGTAGAGTGGTTCGTGAAAAGGTACGTTGATATGAACAGGACCTTTAGGATGTCCGTGCGCTTTTAGTAAAGCCTGGTCGAGCATGGCCCGGGCATTCATGATATCACAATCCTGAAGTCCCGATGGCAGGGAAACGGAAGAGCGAATGTGATTCTGAAAGATAAATTCCTGGCGGATGGTTTGGCCATCTTCCTGATCAATCCATTCGGGCGGACGATCGGCTGTTATTGCAATTACGGGAATTTCCTGATAATACGCTTCGGTTAAGGCCGGAGCCAGATTTAAAACCGCTGTTCCCGAAGTACAGACCACGGCCACCGGCTCATTTAGCTGGCGTGCCATTCCCATGGCATAAAAGCCGGCGCTGCGTTCGTCGGGGATGGAATAACACGTAAATCCGCGATGATTGGCAAATGAAATAATTAAAGGGGCATTGCGCGAACCGGGAGCAATTACCACATGCTTTATTCCATGAATAAAACACTGCTCCAACAAAAGCTTAACTATGGGTTTATTGCTGCCCGTATATTGCATGCTTATATTTTTTCCAATATGCGTTCTAAGGTTTGTATTTTGATACGGGTTTCTTCCCATTCTTTTTCCGGATCCGATTCGGGAGTAATGCCGCCCCCTGCATACAAAACCACTCCATTGTCGAATGCTTGCAGGCATCTTAGGTTCACAAACAAATCGATGGTTTGGGTGGGGTCGAAGGGACCCAGAAACCCGGTATAGTATTCGCGGTCGTAACCTTCGGTTTCCAGAATCAATTCCATCGATTCTTTCACCGGGAGTCCGCAAACAGCCGGTGTTGGATGTAATTTTTCGATAAATGTTCCGATACGGTTTTTAATATTTTCTTTACTGAATTCAAGTACAGTTTTCAGATGGACCATGTTACCGGCTACAGCGGTTTCGGGTCCCTGTTCGCTAAAATCGTTTATCTGGAACGAACTTAATACGCTACGAATATGCTCGGTTACCAGTTCCTGTTCCCGGGCTTCTTTTTGATCCCAGACAACTTCATTCGTATTTCTTAAAGGCTGGGTTCCGGCCAGAGAAACGGTAGTGGCACTTCCATTTTGTGTCGAAAAGAGTAATTCGGGGGTAGCACCAATCCAATAACCCACCTGGGGCAGGTAAATCTGATACACAAAAGCATTCGGATAGTTCTGGTGTAATTCGCTATACAATTCAGGAAGGTGCTCAATAGAATAATCAGGCAACCATTTATTTCGCGACAACACGGCTTTTTGCATGCCGGTTTCTTTAAAAGTTTTTAAAAAAACTTCAACCTGCCGGATGTGTTCTTTTCGTGATTTTTCAACTACAAAAGTTTCGGTATCGCCGGGGGCATCAAAACGTTTACGGGGTTTGCTTCCTTTAAAATCGGCCATACCGATTTGTGCATCGAAAGGTAAAATATAAATGGGCAGGTGCTTGCAAACCTGGAAAGGGGCGAACACAAAACCCTTATGTTTATCGAGCTGACTTAAGGTATAGGTTTTAATCACCGCATCGGGGCGACAAAACAGATGGTTTACCTTTTGCTCACCGGGTTTTACCCATACGGCAAAGGGAATTCCGTATTCCAGCGCTTTTTTTACCTGATCAAAAATCTCACCCATGCCTGTTTATGCGTTTTTTGTTACTATCATGTTGGTCATACGGCTAATGTTAAGCAGTTTGCCCTCCTGATCTGATATTTTTATTTCACTCACATGGGTATTGCGTCCTTTGTGAATAAGTTTTGCGCAGGCTACGGCTTTACCTTCGGATGCACTCTTAACATGATTCCCGTTTATCTCGAGTCCGCGTACATCCTGCAAATCGCGATCGATATGCAGGTACGAAAGGGCACTGCCTACCGTTTCGGCCAGGGCCATCAATGCGCCACCGTGTAATATGCGGGCCGGATTGTAGGTATGTTGTGCAATGGGCATGGTGGCAACCAAAAAATCGTCGCCGGCATCGGTAAATTCAATACCCAGAAAATCAATCATGGTGTTTTTCACATGATTGTTTATATTTTGTAATAGTACTGCTTTATCCACTTTTATGAATTTTGGTGCAAATTAAACGAAATTGAACCAATTTTGGGACAATATCGACAATTATTGCCTGCTGAAAATTAACGATTCGCTTTAAGGAACGTTTTTGAAAGGCTCATGTTTATTAACACAACTAAGAAAAAAGCTCCTTTTCATGGTGTTTCATGATGTACTTAAACCAGTAAGTATAGTTTTCGGGATGCGCTGCCATATCGCTTTTAAGTTGCGGAATCGAAATCCATTTGTGGCCGGCAACTTCATCGGGATTTACCCGGGGTTGACCTTCCCAGGTGGCAAAGTACACATGATCGGTTTCGTGTTCAATTAAACCATTGTCGAAGGGAATGTGATAGGTAAACGAAAAACGGAAATTCACCGGGCAATCGAAACCCATTTCGAATTGCAAACGGTCGTGTACGCATTCTTCCATGCTCATGTCGGGCAGCAAATGGCTGCAACAGGTGTTGGTCCAGAGTCCCGGCGAGTGGTATTTTTCGTGTGCCCGTTGTTGTAGCAGCAATTCCCCTTTTTTATTGAAAACAAAAACAGAAAATGCACGATGAAGGGTTCCTTCTTCGTGCACTTTCATTTTTTCGTCGTACCCAATTACTTTATCGTCTGCATCAACAAGTGCTATTAACTGGTTGTTTTGATTCTTCATGTATAATTATCTTATTTAATTGTTGGAGGTTAAGCCGGGTTGGTTGGCCGCTTAACCAGTGTTTTTTGCATCCACACGAGTCCAAAAATACACATTGTGAGGGAATATTCAATTTTTGCATCTCATAACCTCCTGTTAGCAGATTCAAAACACAAGCCACACCAATCAGTCCCGTGTTGCTCGAATTCTCCCAGGGTTTTAAGTATTTTGAGAAACCTGTTGAATGCGGTATAAGAACAGTACGAACCCCTTGTTTGTTCATTTCGTGGCTTAGTTTTGCTACAGTACATTCAGCCATACACTGTTGACAAACCAGATTGCCCTCTTCCATTTTGGCTTTGCAGTTGTTTGACTTGGCCATGCAGGTAGGCAGCAAGAGTATTTTGTCGGATGAGTTTTCAAAACCTTTTCGTAAAGCACGGTTCATTACTTCGGCTGCCACCATATTCAGGTGATATTCCGAGGGCTTGCGCGTACAGAAAATAAAATCCTCGCGTTTTTGGTATTCAGCGTAATGGTCCATCATAAAATCGTCCCAGCCTTTGGTGTATTCCGACAGGTGAATGGCAGCCTGCAGGATAAACCAGTCGGCAAATGCTTCAGTTGTCTGCCAAAAGTCCTTTTGATAACTTAAAGGTTGTGCTTCAAGAAAGCGTTCCCACTGATTGAGCCTCTCGGTTTCCTGAATAAACTCTTTGGAGCAGTTTAACCAACTGTTCAGGTATTCAAAGCGCCGGTAAAGCGGAATTTGGCTGTTGCGCTTCTGACTCAGGTAACGATAAGCCAGTTTACCACGAAAACTATCGATACGGACTTTGAACCGGGGATATTTCTTGCGCCAATGATACAAGCGATTGAACAGGGGTTCGTAAAACAAGGCGTCGATTGACAGGAAACTTTGATAGTTCTTCCAAAAGATGCCGCTCATCAGTATTTCCATCAGATGTTCCTCGGGCTGGTAGCTACGTAGCTTTCTCTCTTTTGTGAACAATGAAAAGTCGTTCAGAAAGTTTTGCATGGGCTGCCTGCCTTTTTGTAGCACCAAATCGGTAAAGGAACTCAGGTCGTCGTAAAACTGAACCGGATTTCCGGTTTTTGTTTCCAGGTTATAAGGGCTGTCAAACATGGTAAAAAGGGTTTTAAGGATTAACAACAGCAGAAAGACGAGTTTCTGCTACAAAAGTTGCTTTATCCTTACAACTTTACCATAAAAAATAGGTAAACCCTTACAATTTGCCGGTAAACGCTGGTAAATTCCGATAAGTATTTTAATGGGTTACCCAAATTAGGGCATCGGTATCGTAACCCCTTGCTTTAGCCCTTTTGACTATCATTTGAAGGGTTTCGTCGGGTAGCTTTGGGGTTCGGCTCATTATCCACAGGTAGTTGGGCGACGAGCTGCCCACCAATACCCATTGGTAATCGGGGTCGATGTCGAGTATGTAATAATCGGCTCCAAAGAAAGGAACAAAATAGACTTTCAGTTTTCCCGGTTCAGCTGGATTGGGAATCCTGGCTTTTGCTTTGGCTTTACTGTATTTACCGTTAAGGATGTTTTTATAACCGGCATTCACCACGTTAATTTTTCCGTTATCGCGCAGCGAATAGGTTGCGGTTACACCTACAAGGCCTTTTTCGAAGCGGTGATTAAAGCGTGCCAGCTCGTACCAGGTACCCATGTACCGTTCCACATCAAGTTCTTTAATGGTTTGATTATTTATCATCGGACTATTGGTTTTACAACTGAATAATGTTAGTAGGAATAGAGGGATAATTAGGTATGTACGTTGCATAGTTGCTGTTGTTTTATTGTTGTTGGATTCTAGATGCTAGATTTTAGACATTAGACTTAAGACTTAAGACACAAGACTTAAGACACATGACTTAATTTATTACTTATTTTTCACTATTCACTATTCAGTGTTCTATTGCTAATTGCCCATTGCTCATTATTAATTGTTCCTTGGCTGTAAACTGCAAACTGAAGACTGTCGCCTGGTACCTCATTGTTTATTGTTAATTGATAATTGTTAATTGTTAATTGATAATTGTTCTTTGGCTGTAAACGGCCACTGTTTGCTGTTTACTGGTTGCGGTGCATGGTATTTTTGATTTGAATGGCAATCTTTCTGCTTGCACCGCTATTATCGAAGAAAGCTATTATTCTACCGACCTCTGACCCCTCCGGGGTTTACTGCTAATCTGAGGTTGCGAACTGAAGTCTGCCGACTAATCCATTGTTTTTTTATTCATTATTCACTATTCACTATTCACTATTCACTATTCAGTGTTCTATTGCTAATTGCCCATTGCTCATTATTAATTGTTCCTTGGCTGTAAACTGCAAGCTGAAGACTGTCACCTGGTACCTCATTGTTTATTGTTAATTGCTCATTGCTCATTGCTCATTGTTAATTGTTAATTGCCAATTGTTTGTGCCTGAAGCAATCGGTGGTGTGATCGTTTACCATGCCTGTGGCCTGCATGTGAGCGTAAATTATGGTGGAGCCCACGAATTTCATACCCCGCTTTTTTAAATCCTTCGAAATGGCATCCGACAGCGGGGTGGTGGCCGGTAATTCACTAATGTGTTGGAACTTATTTTGAATGGGCTTGCCATTTACAAAGTTCCACATGTACTTACTAAAGGATCCGAATTCTTTTTGAATGGCTAAAAAGATTTTGGCATTCGATATAGCGGCCTCAATCTTCAGGCGATTGCGTATGATGCCTGCATCCAGCATCAGCTCTTCCACTTTCTTGGCATCGAAACGGGCTACCTTTTCCACATCGAAACCGGCAAAGGCCTTGCGGTAGCCATCGCGCCGTTTTAAGATGGTAAGCCAGGATAAGCCAGCCTGTGCACCTTCCAGAATCAGGAATTCGAAAAGTTTTTTATCGTCGTACACCGGTACGCCCCATTCGGTATCGTGATAAACTTTGTAGGCATCCAGCTGTTTTTCGGCCCAGGCACAGCGTTTTGTTGGTTCCATAAGTAACTATTTTTATTTGTGGTATGCTGTGCTAAAGGTACAATTTTCTGCCTTGCTTGTTCATTCCCGGGCCCATACTTATTACTTGCCAGTCGGTAATAGTAATGATTTTGCTTTGGCAAGGCATTAAAAATTAAAAATTTAGCTGGTATTCTGCCAATAATTTGTTAAATTGCTAGGGCGATTTTTACTATTCATTTAATTTATCTGCCTTATGAGAATTTTAATTACCGGATTTCTGGTGTTTTGTCTTTGGGCATGGCTGGCCACCTGGTGGTATGTAAATAAAATAAAGACAGGAATTGATATTCCTGAAGCCACTGCCATTCAAGCCGAACCGCTTGTAAAAGACACCCTGGTGGTACAAGTACCTGAAAAGCTACCATTAACCGATGAGATTACCCGGACAGAGCTAACACATTTCGATTTTGATAAAGCGGTACTCAAATCGAAAGCAGCGTTGGAACTTTACCTGAACAAAGTAAAGCCCTACCTGGATGAGGAAGCGACACGCTACCTCGATATTGTAGGTCACACCGATGCCGTTGGAACCCAGGCTTACAATCAAAAGCTGGGACTGGAAAGGGCACAGGCGGTACAAGACTGGTTCGAAGGCCAGGGACTGGCTCCCGAACGTATCAAGATTTCGTCGAAAGGAGAGACTGAACCCATAGCTGATAATGCCACCCAAAAAGGGCGGGCTGACAATAGAAGAGCAGAAATAACCTTAAAATAAAGACATGATGAATACATTGACTATAATTTTGGCACAAACCCGCACCGGGTCTATTATCGAGATGGTGATACTACTGTTGGTAGCTGCACTTATTGGTTACCTGACTGCTTATTTTTATTACAAGGCCATCTACACTCAAAAGTTAAACGAAATTCAGGACGAAAACGATAAACTGAAAAACCAGCTTAGTTCGTTGCAGCAACAAGTTAATAAACTGGAAAAAGAATTGAAGGAAAAATTGGAATGACAAAGCAGTAGGGAATTCCATTTTGGGGGAGCGCCGCAAGGTGCTCCCTTTTTTTGTAAGGATTCGAGTCTTCTGCCAGCATCAGGCAATTAGCAATTATCAATGAACAAAAATCAAATACCAAATATCGAATATCAAAAACGACGAAGTTCTCACGGATTATAATTGAAAATCATTAATCTTCAATCAAATCATCTTACGACAATAAGGCGAAAACCCTGAAGGGGTTTCATTATAATAGCCCCGGGTGTGAACCCGGGGAATGTATTTTATCCGGTTAAAAGCGGTGCAAGCAATAATTTGCCATGGAATACCTGTCTGTCATGCACCGCCAGCAGCCGGTAGCCAATAGTCGGCAGTCCACAGAAAATGCTACGAAGATTCCAAAACATCTTGCATTTATTGAACCCTTGCAGGGTTCGGGCTTGGTGGGTTATCAATCCGTAGGTTTTACCTACGGCTATTATTGTTCAACCCTCCGGGTTTGTATTTCATGTCCACAGTCCACAGGCAGCAGTTCGAAATCCTCAGCCTAAAAGCAATGAACAATTAACAGTGAATAGTGAATAGTGAATAGTGAAAAGTGAATAATGAGTACGCAGTTGGTTTCTGGTTTCTAGTCTCTAGTCTCTAGTCTTTAGTCTAATGTCTATATACTAATTTCAAGCAGTTCCTGGTTGGTAGTATTCGGCAAAACTAATTAATAATTATTAATAGGTAGTAAGACATACAAAAACCCCGGAGGGGTTGAAGGTCGGTAGAATTAGCGAATGCAAATCAAAAAGCGGTGCAAGCAATAATTTGCCATGGAATACCTGTCTGTCATGCACCGCCAGCAGCCGGTAGCCAATAGTCGGCAGTCCACAGAAAACACTACGAAGATTCCAAAACACCTTGCATTTATTGAACCCTTGCAGGGTTCGGGCTTGGTGGGTTATCAATCCGTAGGTTTTACCTACGGCTATTATTGTTCAACCCTCCGGGTTTGTCTTTCATGTCCACAGCCCAAAGGCAATAGTTCAAAGTCCTCAGCCAAATAGCAATGAACAATTAACAGTGAATAGTGAATAATGAAAAGTGAAAAGTGAGTGAGCAGTTAACAAGATTCTGATTTCTAGTCTCTAGTCTCAAGTCTCTAGTCTAATGTCTATATACTGATTTCAAGCAGTTCCTGGTTGGTAGTATTCGGCAAAACTAATTAATAATTATTAATAGGTAGTAAGACATACAAAAACCCCGGAGGGGTTGAAGGTCGGTAGAATTAGCGAATGCAAATCAAAAAGCGGTGCAAGCAATAATTTGCCATGGAATACCTGTCTGTCATGCACCGCCAGCAGCCGGTAGCCAATAGTCGGCAGTCCACAGAAAACGCTACGAAGATTCCAAAACATCTTGCATTTATTGAACCCTTGCAGGGTTCGGGCTTGGTGGGTTATCAATCCGTAGGTTTTACCTACGGCTATTATTGTTCAACCCGGAGGGTTGGTCTTTCATGTCCACAGTCCACAGGCAGCAGTTCGAAATCCTCAGCCTAAAAGCAATGAACAATTAACAGTGAAAAGTGAATAGTGAAAAGTGAATAGTGAATAGTGAAAAGTGAAAAGTGAATAATGAAAAGTGAAAAGTGAGTAAGCAGTTAACAAGATTCTGGTTTCTAGTCTCTAGTCTCTGGTCTCTAGTCTCTAGTCTCTAATCTCTAATCTCAAGTCTCTGGTCTTAAGTCTTTAGTCTAATGTCTAAAGTCTAATCTCTAAAAACCAACAACCAGCAAGTCTTTTTGTACCAAACAGAAATTTCTTATCTTAGTTTGCCTAAAACAAAGCAACGTATGGAACTACAAAACACCCAACTGCTGCTGGTAATGGTTACCTACCTCTCGCTGCTTATAGCCTGGGGCATTTACCAGGGACGAAAAGTTAAAAACAGTGCCGATTACGCCATTGCAGGCCGTCAACTGCCCGGCTGGGTGGCAGCCTTATCGGAGCGTGCCACGGGCGAATCGTCGTGGGCCTTGCTGGGACTGCCCGGAGCAGCTTATGCCACCGGACTGCTCGAAATATGGACGGCCCTGGGCTGTGTGACAGGTATTATTACGGCCTGGGCGCTTATTGCCTGGCGCTTGCGCGATGCAGCCGAAAAATACCAGGTAAGCACCTTTACCGCTTTTATTGCCCGCAAACATGGCGAGGTGGAGCAATACATCCGTATGATAGGCAGCGCAACCATTGTGTTTTTCTTTTTCTTTTATGTGGGTGCCCAGTTTTTAGGAGGGGGAAAAACCCTGAACACCATGTTTGCCATCGATGCCAAAACGGGCATGCTGATTACCGCTGCCATTATTGTGCCTTACACCATTTATGGGGGCTTTATGAGTGTGGTTTATACCGATGTGATTCAAGCCCTGATGATGATTATTACCCTGGTAGCCGGTCCCATTGTTGGCTTTATTTACCTGGCCAATCATCCCGACCTGTATGCTACAAATATTTCGCAGGCCTTGCATCAGGCCGGAAGCGAATACACCTCCTTAAGCGGCGGATTGCAGGGCTTTACCGCAGGTGTTGCCCTGGTGGGCGGATTCTCCTGGTTTTTTGGTTACCTGGGTGGTCAACCTCAGCTAAGCATGCGTTTTATGGCCATTAAGGATGCCCGGCAAGCCAAAAAGGCACGAAATGTAGGCATTGTCTGGACACTGGTGGCTTACCTGGGTGCACTAAGTATTGGATGGATAGGGCTGGCCCTGTTCGGTCCGGAGGGATTGACCGATCGTGAACTGGTGATGCCTTCGGTGCTGTTAACCATTTTTCCTCCGGTCATAGCAGCTATTCTGATTACCGGAGCCATTGCTGCCATGATATCGACAGCCGATTCCCTGCTAATTCTTTCAGCCACCGAGCTGACCGATAACCTGCTGCAACCCCTTTTCGGGAAGGCCTTTTTTCAAAAGCGGGCGCTGCTGTTTTCGCGCCTCATTACCGGGTTAATTGCTATCATCGCCTTAAGCATAGCCTATTTCGGAAAAACCACCCTGATATATTCGTTGGTGAGTTATGTATGGGCAGGTATCGGGGGCACCTTTTCGGTGGTTATTTTGTTAACCCTGTTCTGGAAGCGTTACCATGGCATTGCCGTTATTATCACCATAATCAGCGGACTGGCTTTTACCATTATCTGGATAAGCAGTGGTATGGATAAAGAAATTACCTCGCGTTTGCTTACCTTTTTTGTAGCTTTGGCAGCTGCCGTGATTAGTACCTTGCTGATAAAGCCGGCCAGGAACAATTAACAATTAGCAATTAACAATGAACAATTAGCAATTAACAATTAACAATTAATGTCGTTTAGTTAAAGAAATTCACCCCTATAATCCCCTCAAGGGGATACCTGCAACGATGGAACAGAGCTAGTCCTTCCGCCGCGGCGGAGAGGTGCCCGAAGGGCGGAGGGTGAAGTCTGCTTAACTAAACGACATTGAATTAACAATTAACAATGAATAGTGAATAGTTAATAGTGAATAGTGAATAGTGAACAGTGAATAGTGAGTAAGCAGAGACAGGTTTCTGGTTTCTAGTCTCTAGTCTTAAGTCTCAAGTCAAATATCTAATCTCTAACATCTAAACTCTAAACAAACATGAACTTTTATACTTCCATTGCCGAGGCTTACGAGGCCATATTTCCGCTTAATCGGGAGCAGGTGAATTTTATAGCAACAGCTACGCAGGCATCGGGGAACCTTGATGTGCTCGATGTGGGCTGTGGAACGGGACAGTTGGCCCAGGCATTGGCTCAGCAGGGGCATCGGGTTACAGGCATCGATTTAAACCCGGAGATGGTAGCCCGTGCGGTAGCCGGAAATACCTCTGACTCGGTAAACTACTACGTGCAAAACATGCTGGAGCTCGACGCCCGTTTTCAATCACAAAGCTTCGATGCGGTGCTGTGCTTTGGCAATACCCTGGTGCATTTGCCCGATGAGGATGCCGTAGGCGTGTTTGCCCGTCAGGCTTTTCAGGTTTTGAAACCGGGAGGGCGACTACTCCTTCAACTAATTAATTACGACCGTATTTTAAACCGGCAGATAAACGGTTTGCCCACTATTGATAATGCCGACATTGAATTTGTGCGCGGGTACGAATACCTAAAGGAGCAACATCGTATCGATTTCCGTACCCGCCTTACCCTAAAAGCCAGCGGACGGGTTATTGAAAACAGTCAGCTATTGTTGCCATTAAAAAAGGATGAATTGATGACGCAAATTTCAGCAGCAGGTTTTGTAAAGCTAAAAGCTTACGGCGGGTTTAAGCAGCAGGAGTGGAGCGAAGACACACAACCATTGGTGCTGGAAGCGGAGCGGGCTAATACGTAAAAAAGCCCCCGGGGGCTCGTATCCCGGAGGCTTTAAACTTACTAACCTAATTCTTATGAAAAAAACTACTTATTAACAACACTCAATGCTTTGTACGCCCGTGCTTCGGCAAAGTTCCACGATCGTAAGTTTTTTTCGTTCCAATGGCTCATGAAATATTCCTTTCGTAGTTGTATTTTTTTATGATAGGCCTCAGCATCCATATACTGTTCTTCGAAAGGAAAAAGTTCCTTTTGCACAGCCTCCATGGCTTTGAGCTCTTCAAGCGACTTGTCGAGCAGCGGCAAGGTCTTATCTGAAAGATTCGACAGAAAATTGAGGTGGACAAAAGCCGTTCGGTAATGCGAAAAATTGTAACGCGCTATTACTGCATCCCAATTAACCATGGTTAGCAAAACAAGCATCACGAAAGTGGCCAGACTGTTAGTGCGCCACAGGTAATATGCCGATTTTTGATGCCTGACTTTTTGGTACACCGTATAAATGCCGTAAAGCGTTAATACCAGAAAAACCAATACGCCAATGCGCTTGTAGGCCAGGGCAAAGTACTTGATGTACCAGAAATTCCGCATGGCTACCGAAAGGGCCAACACAGCATTCTGCGCCAGCCAGGCATAGGAGAGCAATTTAAGTGTTTTGTTGCGGGCATAAAAGTTCAGGTTTCGCCGGAAAAAGAAAAGCACCAGCGCTATCGAAATCAGAATGGAAATAATCAGCAGGTAAGTCCCTTCGTGCACAAACTGTTTCAGGTATTCGCCTTCCCACTCAAAATTAAACCAAACCCAGTAAATATCGATGCTGTTGATGGTCAGCAATAGCAGGTTTAACGAAATCAACAGAAAAAGTGCCGATTTAAGCTCGTCGTTGAGTGCCGTAAGCTTATAACCGAATAGGTGTTTCTTACGGATGCGTTTCAAAACATCATCCTGACCGCTTTCGTAAGCCAGCACCCGTTTGTGTTGCACATGAATAAAGAGCAATAAACTGAAAAACAAGCCCAATAAAAAGGTAAACAACCAGGCCAAATCAATGTCATGCATTAGGGCATCCCAATACCGGTCGATAAAAGCGGTTAATTCTGTTACCCCTTTATCAAACAAAGGATTCGAAGCCTTGTACAGCGCAATAAAAATAGCAATAACCACCAGCGGAAGCAGCGCAATTTTCAGTCCCCTAAAGGTTTTTGTTACGGATTGGTTACTGCCTTTAAAGCTAAACAGGAGCGCAAAAAAGCGTCCCGGTGCACGAAAGGTATTGCTTACAGCAAACAAGGCGGAGCTCAGCAATGAACGTGATTGGGGAAAAACCAGCGTGCCGGAATACAGATAAAAAGCACAAATATTGATAAAAAGGGCGATATCAGAAAAGTAAATCACCATAGCCAGTCCCGAAATCAAAGTTCCGGCCAGCACAATTTTCGATGCAGTGGATTGTGGTCGCTCTTTGAGGATAAACCACAAAGAAGCTAAGCTTAAAAGCTCAAAGATAAATAGATTGAGTCCCGGCTCTTGCTTGTGAAAAAGCCATACAAAAGCTACCGAATGGATCAGGATAAGAAGCAGCGCAACATTTTTTTTCATACACCATACAATTTGTTGTTAATACTCTGTGTTAGGTTATAATCTTAGGTATATTATTGCTTCATGCGCTAAAAAATTAAGGGATTTGTCAGCAATATAACGGGGGTGAAAGGGAATTATTGTAAGATAAGAACTAAAGATTTGATTGTTTTAAGGTGCAAATGAAAATTGAAAGAAAAAATGCAATTTTTGCCAACGCACCTAAGATTGATTACTTTTGTATAATGATAGAGTTAAAAGAAAAATATAAAACACCTTCTGAATTTGCTGAGTTTATCGGACTTGAATACGCATGCTCTACATCTGACAAACATAAAAAAGATAACGGACAATTCTTTACTCCAAAACAGATAGCTGATTTTATGGGGAATTTAGCAGATCCAAAATCAGGTAAGATTTCAGTTCTTGACCCCGGTTGTGGCACTGGAATTTTAACATGTTCTTTAATCGAAAAGCTGATACAAAAATCAAACATAACGGAAATAGAATTATCGCTATTTGAGACAGATGAAAATGTTTTAACGCTTACTCAAAAAGTAATTGATTTTTTAGCTTCCTGGCTAGCAGAGAAAAATATCGATTTAAAATACCAAATCAATCGAACTGATTTTGTCCTTGAAAACTCAAATGCATTCAATGTGTCAACGTTATTTGGATTTGAAAAAGTAAACCAGTACGATTATATAATTTCTAATCCCCCATATTTTAAAATCTCTAAAAACGACAAACGAGCAATTGCAGCAAAAGATTTAGTATATGGGCAACCTAATATCTATTCTTTGTTTATGGGCGTGGCAGCGAAATTATTGAAACAAGACGGAGAATTAATTTTTATAACACCTAGAAGTTTTGCGGCAGGAAATTATTTCAAAGCTTTTAGACAATCTTTCTTCAACGATGTAAGTATCTCAAACATACACATCTTTGAATCCCGAAATAAAATGTTCAAGAATGATAATGTTCTTCAAGAAAACATTATTCTTCGTGCAACAAAAAAGGTAAATTCGGAAATAAAAATTACAGTTTCTGAAAGCAATAATGGCCTGAGTAATTTAACCGAAAAAGTTTTTAAGACCAATTCGTTAATAGATTTAAAATCAAAAGATAAGATTTTGTTTATTCCTTCAAATGATAAGGAGGCTAGCACAATTGAAATTTTCAAGAATTGGCACAACACGCTGAATGATTTCAATATTCAAATATCAACAGGCCCAGTTGTTGCGTTTCGGTGTACTGAATTTCTAAAAACAGAAGGCACTATAAATGGCTCACTATCTCCATTAATCTGGTTGCATAACATTAAAGAAATGGAATTTATTTATCCACTACAAAAAGGTAATAAGCCAGGTTTTATAGTTAATTCATTAGAATCAAGAAAAGTCCTGCTTAAGAATAAAAACTATGTTTTACTTCGCCGATTTAGTTCAAAAGATGATAAAAGCAGATTGGTTTGTTGTCCATTTTTCTCATCAAATTTTGATATTGAAATGGTTGGTTTTGAAAATCATTTAAATTATATACATCGTCCAAACGGAGATTTAACGGAAAATGAAATCTGGGGAATTTCTGCACTTTATAGCAGCAATTTGTTTGATAATTATTTCAGAACATTTAATGGCAATACACAAGTTGGTGCAACTGAATTAAAACAAATTAAAATACCGCAGTTAGATGATATAGTTTTAATTGGAAATAAAATCAAAGAACATAAAAATCCCGATAAGCAACTTATTGATACAATTGTTAATGAAGTCCTTTTAGAAAAATCTTATGTCAAAAATTCAAGAAGCACAGGTGATTTTGCGAGAGTTGGGGTTGCCTGATGCTCAACAAAATGAAATTTCTGGTTATACTTTACTTGCTTTATGTAACATCAAAGAAAATGATAAGTGGTCGAAAGCTTTCAGGCAAAGTCACGGTGTTTCCAAAGGAATAATGAATTTTATTTCTGAGAACTATCAAAAAGAATATGCTCCAAATACCAGAGAAACCTTTAGGAGACAAGTTCTGCACCAATTTGTACAAGCGGGTATAGCTGATTATAATCCTGATATTCCTGATTTACCGGTAAATAGTCCACGTGCACATTATGCAATTTCTGAGATAGCACTTGAGACGATAAAAACTTACAGAACTAGAAATTGGAAAAAAGCATCAGAAAATTTTGCTTCTAAAATTGGAGGATTGAAGGAGAAGTACAGTAAAGACCGTAAGATGTCCAGAGTTCCTTTAAAACTTACAGATGGTAGCGTTTTAATGCTATCACCAGGAAAGCACAATGAGGTTCAGGCTGCGGTTGTGGAAGAGTTTGCTTCACGATTTGCACAAGGTTCTACTTTGCTTTATGTAGGAGACACAGAGAAAAAGGATTTACACTTAGACAAAGAAACTCTTGAAAGGATTGGAATTCCGATTACAGAACATAGCAAATTGCCAGACATTGTAATTTATGACGAATCAAAGAACTGGCTATATCTAATTGAGGCTGTAACTTCACATGGCCCAATGACTCCGAAAAGAATTATTGAATTGGAAGAATTTCTAAAAGATTGTATAGCAGGAAAGATTTATGTTTCTGCATTTCCCAATTTTTCAGAATTTAAAAAGCATACTACTGAGATTGCATGGGATACCGAAGTTTGGATAATGGAGTTTCCTGAACACATGATTCATTTTAACGGAGATAGGTTTATGGGGCCAAGGTAAAATGCTAACATTGTATAAGTATACTTCCCGATGACTTTTTGAAAGACTCTTTCTAAAAAAACACTTCGGTGCGAATGTTTTCAGGTAAAATGCCGTTGGCTTCGAGCAAATCGCTTACATCGTTAATCATGGCTGAATTGCCACACAGGTGATAAATGGCCTGCTTGTCGATGGGCTCTATTTTTAGATAGTCGGTAACCCGTCCGTTAAAATACGACGATGCCTCGCGGCTAATGCAATAAGTAAGCTTATCATCGGGATAGTTTTCCTGCTCAATACGGTCGTCGAGTTTACGGATACCATGCAGTAGCTTATAATTCAAACCGGGATAGGTTTGAATGTAACTTCGAAAAGGCGAAATACCTGTTCCTGATGCAATAAAAAAATGGGGTTTACTTTCCACTTCATGCTCTTTCATCACAAAAAAACCAAAGGGTCCGTCAATCAGCAGGGGATCGCCCACGTTTAAATCACCCAGACGCATCGAGAAGCTGCCTTCGGGTAAGGTTTTTAACAGTATTTCGATGGTGGAAGCGTTTTCGCCATTGTATACGGAATATTCGCGGGCTTCTTTTTCGTTTGGAAACGATACCACCAGGTATTGTCCGGCTTTAAAGCGGATGTCGCCTTTTTCGAGCTCCAACACCAGCGTGTCTTTATTGATGATGCGTTTTGATAGTACTTTTGATCGGTATTTCATTAGGTATAAATGACAAGTTGATTTGAATAATTAACAAATTCAAAATAAAAAGGTTAACTGATAAGAGTAATAATATAATGTCCTTATTTGGCGATTCTGGCATGTCGCTCGGCGTGATAGCTCGAACGAACCATCGGACTGCTTTCCACAAAGGCAAAACCCCGTTTCAGTCCTTCGCTTTCATAAAACTTAAATTGTTCCGGGGTTATGTATTCTTCTACAGGTAAAAGGTGCGAATTGGGCTGCAGGTACTGCCCAATGGTAACCACTTTAACCCCAGCTGTGCGAAGGTCATCGAGGGTTTGCAGCACTTCGTCGGGTTTTTCACCCAGGCCAACCATTATACCCGATTTAGCAGTTATTCCAGAGTCGGCAATGTATCTGAGCACCTCTAAGCTGCGTGAATAGCGGGCGGTACTGCGTACTTTCGAGGTGAGGCGCTTTACGGTCTCCAGGTTGTGCGAAATAACTTCAGGTGCGGCATCAATCACCAGTTGAACCAGTGAAGTGTTGCCGTTAAAATCGGGGATCAAAGCTTCCTGGGTAATGCCCGGATTTATTTCCTTAACTTTTGAGATGGTATAAGCCCAGAATTTTGCGCCGCCATCGTCCAAATCGTCACGGGTAACCGAGGTAATTACCGCATGCTTTAATTTCAATGTCTGAATGGTACGCGCCAGCCGTTCAGCTTCGTGCCAGTCGACCGGATCGGGAATCTGGTTAATAACCGAACAGAAACGACAGTTTCGTGTGCATTTCTCGCCCAGTATCATAAAGCTGGCGGTTCCGGCATTCCAGCATTCGCCTTTATTCGGACAATTTCCACTGGTACAAATGGTGTGCAGCTTGTGCTCGTTAATCAGGTTGTACACCTGACTGTATGTTTTTCCCTTGGGCATTTGCGCTTTCATCCAGTGGGGAAGCCGGCCTTTTGCCTTTTGCGGGAAATTGGGAGTATCCTTAAGTTGTGTTTTATCGAGTTGAAATTCCATGTTTTTTAATACTAAAAAGATGCTTACAGCGGAAAAACAACCTTGTTGGCAAATTGTTTTAAGATTAAAAGATTCGTGAGTCTTAATTAGGGTAAGCTTTAATTAATAGCTCAAATTCACCTTTAAAAAGTTCTTTATGCAAGTATTTAACCTTCCAGAAAATGGAAAAGAACGTATAGTAATTGTCGGCGCAGGCTTTGCCGGACTGAAACTGGCCCGCAGTCTGGCTGGCTCGAAATATCAGGTGGTTCTTATCGATAAAAACAATTTTCATCAGTTTCAGCCGCTATTTTATCAGGTAGCCACTTCGGGTATTGAGCCCGCTTCCATTTCGTTTCCCGTGCGTAAAATATTTCAGAAGCATGCCAACCTGCATTTTCGCAATACCGCGTTAAAGCAGATAAATGTATCAACAAAACAAATTGATACTACAGATGGACCGTTGCCTTACGACTACCTGGTGCTGGCAACCGGGGTAGGAAATAATTACTTTGGTTCGGCATCGCTCGAAAAACATGGCTTACCCATGAAGTCGACCGCAGAAGCAATTTATGTAAGAAACCGAATCTTGGAAAGTTTTGAAAAGGCAATTCTTACACAGGATAATGCCGAACAGGCAAGTCTGATGTCGGTTGTAATTGTAGGAGGAGGGCCCACGGGAGTTGAACTGTCGGGAGCCATAGCCGAGATGAAGAACAATGTACTATTTAAAGACTATCCCGAACTGGACTTTTCGTTGATGCAGATTCAGCTTTATGAAGCCGGGCCCCGCTTGCTTAATGGAATGAGTGAAAAGGCCGGAGCGGATGCTTTAAAATACCTTCATCGCCTGGGTGTACAAGTGTTCCTTAATGAAAAGATTGAAAACTTCGATGGCGAAACGGTAAGTCTGGGTTCCGGAACTGTGGTAAGCTGCCGAAATTTATTGTGGACTGCCGGAGTCAGGGGATTCACACTACCGGGCTTACCCGAAAGTATTTACGCCCGTGGCAACCGAATAAAGGTTGATGCTTTTAATCAGGTTGAAGACGCACCGCGGGTTTTTGCCATTGGCGATATGGCTTTTCAAACAGAGCAAAACTATACTGACGGTCATCCGCAGGTGGCTCAGGTTGCTATTCAGCAGGCAAAGAACCTGGCTAAAAACTTAAAAACAGGAAAATGGAAAGCTTTTAGCTACCGCGATAAAGGAAGTTTGGCTACAATAGGGAGGAATATGGCCGTTGCCGATTTGCCCGCAGTGCGTTTATCGGGATTTGTAGCCTGGTTGCTTTGGTTGTTTGTACACCTGATGTCGATTGTTGGGGTGAAAAACCGGGTATTCATTTTTATCAACTGGGCACAAAGCTATCTACTGCGCGATCAATCGTTGCGGGTAATGATAAAACCTTTTCGAAAGCAGGAATAGAGCCGGTTTTATACCCGATGGTAAGTAAGCTTATGATGGTCAAGATAATCGATGAATTCCGGGCTTTTGCTTTTACGCACCCAGGCTGAAACAAAACCGCCACCTCCTGAACCGCAAAGTTTTAATGATGCATCATCCTTAAAACGATTCACAGCTTCGAGCAGGACTTTGTTTAAAACAAACATGGGTTTTAGCAAGTGCTGTTGAAGCTCGGAAAGTGTTTTTAAATCGTCAAATTGCAGCTTGTTTTGCAAAAAACCAGCTATACAGCGGTTGGTGCTTTCATTGAGTTGCATTGCAGCTTCCTTTTGTTTTGCAGAGCTTAATAAATCTTTATAATATTGGACCAGGCCTTGCGTAGTTGCTTTTTGTCCGGTATCAATTAATATAAGCTGGTAGGTAGAGCTTGTTTTAAGTTGAAGTGTCTCTACCGTAGTTTCCTGAACCAATACAGGAGCATTCAGAAAAGATACCAGCGGGTCGATGCCGGAACTGGTTCCATGAAAATAGGATTCTAATTTTGCTAAATCGGCTTTATGTTGATAAATGGATAGATCTTCAAGTCCCTTGAAAAAATGATGATAAACTGCAGCCACCAGGGCTCCCGAACTTCCCAGGCCATAACCATTCGGTATGGTGCTTTCAAAATACAATCCCTGTGCTATTTGATGCTGTAGTTTTTCAAAATTGGGATTGGCTTCAAAGTGTTGATTCTTCAGGTATTCAAAAAGTTCTTTGATAATTTGTGCCGATGCCAGGGAATTATCGCAAAGTGCATGCTGCGCCTGCAGCTTGCCGGAAAATGCAGGAAAGGGAATAGCCAAAGCTTTGGAGCCACTGAGTATGCTGTATTCGCCAAATAAAATAATCTTAGCTGAAAATGCTTTCATCTGCTTGATCAGGATTTCTATTAAGTATTAAGCTGAAGCGGACCGGCTCCAAGGGTATCGTCAATCCACTGATAGTTGAAGCAATAGGGCATCAGTGTTTTTTTTATGAACGATTGTATTTGTTCTGTGGCATTCGAAGGATAAAGCATGTGGACATTGGCTCCGGCATCTAAAGTAAAGCAGGCAGGAATGCCTGTTTCGTGACGGAATGCGCCAATTTTCCGGATAATGGCCAGGGTATGCGGTTCCATAAGCAGGTAAGCCGGATTACTGGTCATCATCATGGCATGCAACGAAAGCGCTTCAGCTTCTACCAGATTGGCAAACTCCATGGCATCGCCGGTTTTCAGAATGCCTAACATTTTTTCGGTGTTTTTGTACGATTCTTTAAACTTAGCCTCCGCAAAAGGGTGCTTGTTCATCAGCTGATGTCCCACCGAACTGGAAACTTTTTTTGTGCTTTTTGAGACCAACAATATGGCATCTTTATAGTTTAAAAAATCGGGATGCACCTGGTGGTTTAAAGGTACCGAATACAAATTGCTCGATTCGGTAATACCCGGGGTTTTGCCCCATAAATTACAGCCTCCGTATACACTGCGGGCAGCACTTCCGGAACCCAGTCGGGCCAAAAGCGAGGCTTTCTGATAAAAAGCATCGCGGGTAAAGGGAACACCCGTAAGTTCTTCCTCCATACTTACCAGACACAAGGCTAAAGCACTATAACTGCTGGCCGAACTGGCAATTCCTGACGAATGTGGAAAACTGTTTTTGCTTTCGATGCTGAGGTGCAGTTGCTGCATAACCGGAATGTATTCCGAAATTCGATTCAGGTACTTAAGCAATCGTTTCTCAAACTCGGGATTGGCTTTACCTTCGAACAAAAAATCTACTTTAATACCATTAATTGATTCGTCCTTTTTGTAACCAAGCGATGTTTCGGTATACGATTTTTCAAGGGTAAAACTAATGGAAGGATTGGTCGGCATTTGGTCGCCGGTTTTACCCCAATATTTTATCAATGCTATATTCGACGGACTTTGCCAGCTTATTTTTTTCATGTTTAGCCATTTAAGTGCAAAATATGTTTAGGTTGGAAAGGTTTATACGCATAATAACGGCGCAAGGGGCAAAATTGTTTTGAATCCGCGACGGCTAAAATAGTTTTGTTGTTCTTCAAAGGATTCATCGGAGATGCTTAGAATAAAATCGCCACCCCAGGCCCCAAGTGATTTAAGTGTACCTTTAAAATCGCTGAAATGTTGTTCTTTTACTGTGGGTACCTGCAACAGGTTTGCTAAAATATCTTCGTGTTCCTGCATTAAGCGCTGAAATTTACTCATTTCAGTACAAACCAGAACTGCTTCAGTTAGTAAGTTGATGCTTTTTATTAGCGATTCCGGCACCGTATTGTTTTTTAGAAAGCGACCAATGTTGGTTTCGGTGGGCATTTTTTGGTTTAGGTAAACCAGGTTAAGCTGCTTTAAAAAGGGAGGATTAAAATGCACTGTTTCAATATGAGGTTTATTATTTTGTAATTGATAAACCAAAGGTTTTGCTTGTTGCGCACAGGCAATATCGTAACCCGAGCCCTTCGAAATTTGCTGGTTTAGCGTAAAAGCATCAACTCCGGCCCATTGCGCCAGGTTGTTAATGAGCGTACTGCTTGAGCCCAGGCCCCACAACTTATTGAATTCAATATTGGCTTTTATTTTATAGGCCTGCCCAGCATTTAAAAAGTTGGGATTTAATAGTTTTGCTTCCCTGAGCAGCTGTTGGATGTAAGCTCCACGGATTTCATCGCTGCTTTCAATTATTTCAAGATTATTGGTACGGTAGCTAGCCGAAAAAAATGGTGTTCCTTTTTCGGTGCTTATCCAATTCAGTTTATCCGTTTTATTGGGTTCAACCTGTAAAGTTTGGCCTGGCTTTAGTGGCAGAGCCAAAGCTTTGGCACCTTTTAGAACCAGGTATTCACCGGTGAGTAAGAGTTTTCCGTTACTTCTGAACTCTTGAATTTGCAATGCTTAGCGATTTACAGGTTTGTATTCAGGTAATCGGCCACTTCAGTGTAGCTGATGGTTTTGTCTTTAAAAAACACTTTGGCAGCTTCTTTTTGCGATTCTGTTGCTTCTAATTGTCGCAAGATGTTTGTCAGGTGCATACTCATGTGACCTTTTTGAATTCCCGAAGTAGTCAAGGCTAAAAGGGCTGAAAAGTTGGCAGCCAGTCCGCTTACCGCCATTATTTGCATCAACTCTTCGGCATTGGGTTTCCCAAGTATTTCCATAGCGATTCTAGCCAGGGGATGTAAATTGGTAATTCCTCCAACTGTACCTACAGCTAATGGAATTTCAAGTTCCATTGTGAAAATATCTTCACTAATTGTAGCTTTCGATAAAGAAGCATACGTGCCTTTATGCGAAGCATAGGCATGAGCGCCTGCTTCTAAAGCACGCCAGTCGTTACCAGTGGCTAAAGCTATCGCATCAATTCCATTAAAAATTCCTTTGTTGTGCGTTACCGCCCTGTTAACATCGACCGACGCGATGGCAAGGGCTTGTTCCAGCTTTTTTGCCAGATTACTGACGTTAAGCTGTTCACCATAGTGGTTTAAATCTGCAACCGGAATAGATGCAGAAGCTTTAACCCGGCAATTGGGTGTGTAGTTCGAAAGAATGGCCATGTTAATTTCGAGCAGGTTTTCGTCCATCTCCAAATCACAGCTTACAAATTGTCGGAGCGATTTGGCCATGTCTTCCAAACAGGAATTTATGAAATTTGCTCCCATGGCATCGAGGGTTTCGAACGAAACATCGAGCTGGAAATAATTATCGAGCAAGGTGGTTTTATCGGCTAAGACAATATTCGAAATGCCTCCGCCACGTTTTTGCATGCGTCGGGTATAAGGCCTGATGCGGAAAAGAATAAAGTCTTTTAGTGCATCAAATTTATCGGAAAGCAGTTTTTTATCACCTTTCCAGAAAAAGTGAACCTGGCCTTTCTTTTCGGTTCCGGATACCGTGGACTGAAATCCGCCGTATTGCGACCAGAACTTAGCTGCTTTAGCAATGGCTGCCACTACTGAACTTTCTTCGGTAACCAGAGGAAGTGTATAAACTTTGTTATTTATCCATACGTTGGGAGCTACTCCCAAGGGGAATGGATAATGTGAAATGGTATTTTCACTCAGTTCATCAATAATGCCGGCTATCTCGGGATCACTAATTAGTGCACGATTTAAAAGCTCTTTCGATTCGATGCTCAGTTTAAGCAAAGCAATTTTTTCAGTCCGGCTGAGCTTGTAAAATCCCTCAATAGTTTCTTTTTTGTCCATTCAGTGACTTATTTATTTTCGTCGAGTACATGGCGCGATATTACCAGGCGCAGAATCTCAGATGTTCCCTCACCAATTTGCAATAAGCGCTGGTCGCGGTAAAAACGGGCAATGGGGTTCGATTCCAATAAGCCTGCACCACCAAAAATCTGAACGGCTTCGTCGGCTACTTCGCGGGCAATTTCGCTGGCGTATAATTTTGCCATGGCCGATTGCGTACCAAAAGGCAAGCCCTGATCTTTCATCCAACAGGCATTATACAGGGTATTGCGTGCGTTTTCAATTTTCACGGCCATATCGGCCAGTTTAAACGCGATGGATTGCAGGTGTGCGATGGGTTTACCAAATTGAAAACGAGTCATGGCGTACTCACGCGCCATTTCAAACGCACCTTGCGCTAATCCAACGCCCATGGCTGCAATGGAAAGTCGTCCGGCATCGATGGTTTTCAGAATAATCTTTAATCCATCGCCGCGTTTTCCTAACAGGTAATTCTCAGGAACCTCACAATTATTGAAGAACAATTCTCCGTTGTCAGCGGCACGCCAAACCAGTTTATCCTCCATCAGTTTGCGTTCAAATCCGGGTGTTGGATAGGGAAGGAGAATGGCTGAGAATTCTGCTTTGCCATTGTTTTCACCGGTTCTTGCAGCCACGGTGATACCTTTTGACAATACGGAAGCGGCATTGGTGATATAAAGTTTAGTTCCATTAATAATCCATTTACCGTCTTTAAAATCGGCAGTTGTTTCTACTGCTTTTGCATCGCTGCCTGCGTTTATTTCGGTAAGTCCCATAGCCCATAAGGCTTTTCCGGTGCATAGTTGGGGTAGCCATTGCATTTTTTGCTCTTCGGTTCCAAAATTTAAAATGGGACCAATACCGAGGCTATTGTGTGCAGCCACGGTAGCAGCTACTGAACTGTCGATTCGGGCCAATTCTTCAACAGCAATAATATACGACAAGGTGTCGGTTCCCTTGCCACCATATTGCTCGGGAATATACATACCAAAAACACCGGTTTCTTTGCCCAGGGTTTCAATAAGTTCATGGGGAAAAAGTGCTTTGCGATCGTAGGCTCCGATAACCGGTTTAACTTTTTCTTCGGCAAACTTTCTGATTTTCTGCCTCCAGTGATTATGATGATCTTTGAGTAATGCGTTCATCTTTTAAAATTATGTTAGAGTTTTGTGTTATAAGTAAAACAAATATTTTGTTAATTTTTAAACGTTATTAATAGTTGATCTTCTTTAACCAATGCATCTTTCTCAATCAAAATCAGATCAACAACACCACTTGCTGGCGATGCTATATGATTTTCTGTTTTCATCGATTCTATGGTAAGGATATTAGTCCCTTGTTCAACTGTTTGTCCCTGTTTCACCATTATCGAGGCAATTTTACCATGTAGTGGCGATTTGATTTCAAAATCACCCACAGTTCCATTGAATCCTGCTTTTTTTGGCAAACTTGCCTGACTCAATAAATGCTGGCTTCGCACAAGCGAAAGCAGGTTCCTGTATTGAACCCAGAACGCATCCCTTCCCTTCGTCACAATTACTTTATGTTTAACTCCGTCTATAACAAGATTTATTGTATTGTTGTTTAAAGAATGATAAAAAACATTAAACATTTTTTCGTTTAATACTAATTGAAAGCCCGTTGGCTGTGTAATTAGCTTAAAATTGCCCGGGTTTCCATTAATTAAAACCGTTTGTTTTGCAGTGGCTAAAATGCTGGTGTGTTGCGACCATGCGTTTTTTTGCACTGTTTTCTTTTCTACCAAAGCAGCAGCATAAGCAGCAAGAATAATTTCATCAAAATTAACAGGCTTTTCAATCTGGTTTATACCTTCCAATTCATTGTTTATAAACCGGGTATATATATTGTTGCTAATTACCTTTTGGTGGGTAAGTAAACGGTATAAAAACGATAAGTTGGTTTCAACTCCATGTATTTGAGTTTCAGAAATGCATTGTGCCAGCCATTGCAAAGCTTGGTTACGCTGGTTTTGGTGAACAATAAGTTTTCCAATCATTCCATCGTAAGTGGTTACCACTTCATTTCCCGATTCGTAGGTATTATCGAATCGCAATTGGGGATGTTTTACCGTTTTTATATGATGCAGCATACCTGCTGTTGGCTTAAAGTTTTCTTCGGGTTTTTCGGCATAAATACGCGCTTCAACAGCTACTCCGTTAATTTTAACATCTTTTTGTCCGAATTGCAGGGGTAAATTATTGCTGACGGATAATTGCAACTCTACCAGGTCAAGTCCGGTAATCATTTCAGTTACCGGGTGTTCCACCTGGATTCGGGTATTCATTTCAAGAAAGTAAAATTCATTGTTGGCCCATAAAAACTCGATGGTTCCAGCGTTGTTGTATTTTGCTGCTTTAGCCAGCGTTACAGCCGAAGCACAAATAGCTTCACGTTGTTGGTTATTTAGTGTGGGAGAGGGTGCTTCCTCAATTATTTTTTGGTAGTTCCGTTGCAGGGTGCATTCCCGTTCATAAAGGTGAATCACATTCCCATGACTGTCGCCCATTATTTGAACTTCGATATGGCGGGCTTCTTCAAAATATTGTTCTACATAAACGGTTCCGTTGCCAAACCAATTGTTTGCTTCGCGTTGGGCTTTTTCGAGCTTTTTTTCCAATTCAGCTGTGTTATACACAATGTGCATACCTTTACCGCCACCACCCGCACTGGCTTTAATGATTACCGGGTAAGGCAAAGTATGGGCTTGGTTTAGAATTGCTTCCTGATTTCCTTCCAAAGCAAAAGCAATCGGCACACCGGCTTTTTTAGCGAAGCTTCGGGAAACAATTTTATCGCTCATCAATTCCATGGCTTCGGCTGATGGGCCAATAAATACCAATTGCTTTTCGCTGCACTTACGGGCAAATGCTGCATTTTCAGAGAGAAAACCGTATCCGGGATGAATGGCATTGCATGAGGTTTCAAGCGCCAAATCAATAATTTCATCCATATTCAGCCAGGTTTCAGATAAAGCGTTCCCCGGAAGGAAGACTTTTTCGTCCGCTTCGCTGGCCCAGGCATTATTGGGCTCGTCGTTGGTGTAAATACCCACCGTTAAAATGCCTAGTTTTTTGGCTGTTTTAATTATTCGGCGGGCTATTTCGCCCCGGTTTGCAATTAGTATTTTTGTTATCATTAATTGTTTAATTCTTTTTAATTAGTCATTACATGAGCTTTCTCCGTTTTGATCGGAAAAAGACTGAATAAACTCCTTAGCAATCTCCGTGTTTAAAGCATCGGAAAGACCTCGGGCTGCAATGTCCGACATCTCTTCGTTAATTTCTCTGTTTACAATATCAAACAGGTATTTTTTAAGCATTCGGCGCGTTTCAGGAGCCGAACGTTGTATGTTTTCAATCAGTCGTTGTTCAATTTCAAGCAATTTTTCGAAGGGGCCAATTTTATCGGCTAAACCATAGGCCAGAGCCAGTTGGGCGTTAATAGCTTCAGCCGAAAGCATCAGCGCTTTGCTGCGCTTAAATCCCATGCGGCGAATTAAATAGGGTGCAATGGAAGCCGGAATAACTCCCAGTAACACTTCGCTCAGGCGTAAGTGACTGTTTTGTTCAAGAATTACGAAATCGCTTACAGCCAGCAATCCCAAAGCTCCACCGTACAAAAAACCATGACCTACTGTAATGGTGGTTTGTGGCAGGCGATTCCAGGTACGCAGAAAAACGGGTAAAGCTTTTAATGTAGTAATTCGTTCTTCTTCAGGCATTTCCATTGCTTTTTTGAACCAGCACAAATCGGCTCCGGCACAAAAATTATCGCCTTTCCCTTTTAGTACAACAATGTCGATGCTGGTGTCGTGCTGCAATTCCTGAGTCAGCTTCATCAAATCGCCAATCATTTTTGCATTCAAAGCATTGCGTTTTTCAGGTCGGTTAAGCCGCACCGTCATCACATTATTATTTTTTTCAATTTGAATCAAATCTGTCATAATGGTAATATTTTGATAGTAATTATGTAGCTAAGTTATCCATTTAACAGTTAATTCAGTTAAAAAGTTGCTCATTAATTTTCTATGAAAGCCGGTTTTTGTCATAGTTTCTATTACATACGATAAACTCCGTAGGTTCCTTTTTTAATTTTTTTGTTTGTAACTACCGAAAGCGCTAAAGCCAATATTTGCCGGGTATCAAGCGGATCAATAATACCATCGTCCCATAGTCGCGAAGTTGAAAAATAAGCCGAACTCTCATTAAAAAACTGCTGAATCAAAGGATGCTCCTTTTGATTGGTATCGTTTTTAATAGTTTGCAGAACCGATGCTGCCTGCTCGCCACCCATTACCGCTGTTTTTGCATTTGGCCATAAAAACAAAAATTCAGGATCGTAAGCGCGACCAGCCATTGCATAATTTCCAGCACCGTACGAACCACCAATTACCAGGGTAATTTTAGGAACTCCGGCATTGGCTACGGCGTGTATCATTTTTGCTCCATCGCGCGCAATACCTTGATGTTCATGGGTTTTTCCAACAATAAAACCGGTAATATTCTGTAAAAACAACAAAGGAATCCCTCTTTGATCGCACAATTCAATAAAATGGGCGCCTTTGCGTGCTGCTTCGGCATTTAAAAAACCATTGTTGGCAATAATTCCGGTTTGAAATCCTCCAATGGATGCAAATCCGGTAATCAGATTACCCGCGTAGTTTTGTTTGAATTCATGAAATAAACTGCCATCGGTAAGGCGAGCAATTATTTCGTAGGGATGAACCGTTTTTTTGTTGGCAGCCGGAATCAATCCATACAATTCCGATGCAGGATAAATGGGTTCTTCAGCTTCATGAATTTCAGGTGCTTTTTTCTGATTGGCTTGCTGAATCAGGTTTCGACAGATTCTCAAGGCATCTAAATCGTCCTCGGCAAGATAATCGGCAACCCCCGATATGGCGGTGTGAACATAAGCTCCGCCAAGTTCCTCGGCTGTAACTTCTTCGCCCGTTGCTGCTTTAACCAATGGTGGTCCACCAATAAAAATAGTTCCCTGGTTTTTCACAATAATGGTTTGATCGCTCATAGCCGGAACATAAGCTCCGCCGGCTGTGCAAGAACCCATTACTACCGAAATCTGCGGAATTCCCTTTGCCGATAATTTGGATTGGTTGTAAAAAACCCTCCCAAAATCGAACCGATCGGGAAAAACATTAGCCTGCTCGGGCAGAAAAACGCCACCCGAATCGACCAGATAAATACAGGGTAAATTATTTTGTAACGCAATTTCCTGGGCGCGTACGTGTTTTTTTATGGTTTCCTTTATATAAGTTCCTCCTTTAACCGTGGCATCGTTGGCTACTATCATGCATTGCACCCCTTCAACCAAACCAATTCCTGCAACAACTCCGGCAGAAGGAAATTGGTCTTCCCATTGATTGCAGGCAGCTAAAGCCGATAGTTCCAGAAATGGGGTACCTTCGTCAATGAGTATGTCTATGCGTTGCCGTGCCAGTAACTTGCCCCGCTCTTTATGCTTTTCGATGGCTTGTTTGTTGGCGTGATCGATTACATTTAACAGCTTTTCTTTTAGCTCGTTGGCCAGTTTTAGGTTGTGTTCAAAGTTTTCTTTAAACACCGCTGAATCGATATCAATCTGCGATTTGATAGCTTGGGAGCTCATAAGCTTTCTTTTGTTTATTAGTTGCTACTATCCGGTTAGTAATGGCATTGCCCTGAACCATCAAGCGTTCACCACCAGTGAGTTGTGTTATTTTTACATCCATCCATTGGTTCTTTAAATACTGCGGATGTTGAAACATAACCGGAATATAATGTTCGCCATATCCCAAATACCAATTATTGCCTAAATCTTTTTCTACCAACACACGTTCTGTTTTACCAATAAACTGCTGATAATAACTTCTTTTATTTTTATCTGATAGCATTCGGAGCATTTCGCTTCGTTTATTTTTTATTTTTTCATCCACATGATTTGGCATCCGTTCGGCATAAGTTCCCTGGCGTACCGAATATTTAAAGGTATGAACATGACTAAAGCCGATTTGTTTAACAATATTTAATGTTTCTTTAAACTGTTTATCGGTTTCACCAGGGAAACCCACAATTATGTCGGTAGTAAGATTAAAATGGGTGTAGCTTGCTTTTATTTTATTTATCAAGTCCATGTAATTGCTTATGGTATACATTCGCCTCATTTTCAAGAGAATTTGGTCGGATCCCGATTGCAGGCAAAGATGCAAATGCGGCATTAGTTTGGGATGCCGGAACAATTCAATAAAATCGGTACCAAAACCATCGGGTTCGAGCGATGAAATACGGATACGAAAATCGCCGGGAATTTCCAGTATTTGTTTCAGCAATCCGGTAAAGCGGGTTCCCTCATGATAATAACGACCAATATTTACTCCGGTAAGCACAATTTCTTTAAAACCATTGGCAACCGTATCTTTAACAGCCTGAATTACTTCGTTAACCGGACGACTGATAGCTCGCCCACGTACCTGGGGAATGATACAAAAAGTGCAATAATTGTCGCATCCATCCTGAATTTTTATAGCGGCACGGGTATGCAGGCTTTTTTGTACCGGTTCGTAATTAAATACGCCAGTATGCGTTTGTTCTGAAGCAGCGACACCAATTTTTTGTTGTACCAGATTAAGTATTCCACTTTTGTCTTTATTATTAATTACCATAGCCACACCTGGTATTTGCTCCAAATCGGTTTTATATTGCTCAGCCATACATCCGGTAACAATAACTTTGCCTTTGGGATTGGTTTGTATAGCCTGCTGAATGATGTTTCGCGATTTATGGTCACTTTGGCTGGTAACCGTACAGGTGTTTATAATTGTGATATCGGCTTGCTCTTTAAAGTCGACTATTTGATAACCGGCACGATCGAAAGCCGAAACCAAAGCATCGGTTTCGTGCTGATTTAAGCGGCAACCCAGGGTTTTAAACGATACATTCATTTTATTCTTTCTTTTGCAATGGTGTATTATACTTCCGTTCCTGTATATATTAAATTATATAAGATGCGAATATCTTAATATAAACTATAAAAGCGAGCTAAAAAACTATAAAGCTTACTTAACTTATTGAAACAGGAATAATTTTGTCTTCTAAAACAGTAACCAATTCACCGGCAATCGATAAATCGGCGCTTTCAGTAATCCGGACTTTTACAAACTTACCGATTAGTGATTGGTCCTTACTTTTTATCCGGGTAACCAGCTTTCCTTCAGTATGTCCCGAAAGGAAACCGGTTTTACGTTCGGTTGAACGAACCAATACCTGCACTTCTTTTCCAAGTAATTGTTGATTGTAAGCACCTGAAATTTCTTCCAGTTTTTCGCTCAGGCGTTTTAAACGATCTTTTTTTGTTTCCTGGGGAATATCATCTTCCCAGCGGTAACTTTGGGCACCGGGACGGGGCGAATACATAGCAATGTAGGCCATATTGTATTGGAATTCATCGAAACTATGCATGGTGTTCATGAATTGTTCTTCGGTTTCACCGGTAAAACCAACAATGATGTCAGTAAATAAGGTGGCCTGAGGAATTAATTCACGAATATCGGCAACACTTTCGCGGTAGCGATCCAAATTGTGCTTGCGATTCATTTTAACAAGCACTTTATCGTCGCCACTTTGCAAGGGCAGGTGAATTTGTTTGGCCAGCACCGGATACTTGGCTATGGCTTCAATTACATCGCGGCTCATATCGCGCGGATGGGGCGAAGTAAAATATATCCAGGCCGGATTCTGCAGCGATTCACCAACTTTTCCAATCTCAGTCAGCAATTCGGCAAACGATATTTCTTCTTCTCGATCCAAGCCATAGGAATTTACATTTTGTCCCAAAAGTGTGATTGATTTGTAGCCATTTTTCATTAGTTGCGTTACTTCATCAATTATTTCAGCCGATGGGCGTGAAACTTCACGTCCCCGGGTAAAGGGAACCGCGCAGTAGGAACAAAACTTATCGCATCCGTTTTGAATCGGAACATAGGCTTCAAACTCCGATTGATATTGTGGTTTAACGTTCCAAAGCTGGAAAATATCTTTATTATTTGGTAAAACAGGTTTTGAAGCCGAATATTTTGTTAAAGGATTCAGTAGGTTTTGGTTTTCACTTTTGGTGCCAACTGTACTTAATGCTTCTTCAACATTAAGGGTACTTTCTTTATCCTGACTTAACGAAAGGGGAGAAGCAACCCCGTATTCACGAAGCATTTGCGGAAAATCGCCCAATTCGCTCATGGGAAATACAAAATCGAAAAGTTTCATGAATTTTTCCCTGTCGTCGGGCAGCACGCATCCTGAAACAAAGGTTATGATATTTCGCTTGTTTTTTTGCCTGTTCCACACATGAATCCTGTTGTAAACCTTATCGATAGGTTTTTGCCGCACTGAACACGACAAAACACCCAACAAGGTGGCTTCATCTTCATTATCGGTATGGGTAAATCCCATCGATTCAATAACTGCTTTAACCCGTTCGCTGTCAGAGATATTCATTTGACAGCCCAAAACTACCAGGTGATATTTCATAATTAGTAACTATTTCAATCGTTTAGAACGGAAAAATCTACCATTCCTTACGCACAAAATTAGATTTTTAGAACTCTTTATTCGTCTTTTTTTGATTAAATGCTATTTACTTGTATTAAAAATAAACTTCGGCAAACATCTGATTGGTGTTCATGCCTTTATCTTTAAGCAATTCCATGGCATCAAAAATCATTTCGCTGTTTCCGCAAAGATAAAATAAAGTATCGGTCGGAAAATAAGCTTTTTGGAGATAATCGGTTACCCTTCCGTTAAAATTTCCCGATTTTTCCTGCGAAGTACAAAGTACAAAGCGATCTTTCTTATAAATTTCATTTCCATAAGCTTCGTCGGTTTTGCGTACACCATGAATCATTTTATAGTTCATGTCGGGATACGATTTTACCCAGCTGTTAAAAGGAGCAATTCCGGTACCGGTGGCTATCATTACAATCGGATGAGTAAGCCGGCGTTGTTCACTTACCGTAAAATAACCCATGGGCCCATTAATTTCCAACTCATCGCCAGGTTTTAGTTTTTTTAACTTTGGCGTAACCAAGCCGGTTTCTACTTCGCGTACCAAAATTTCCAGGTAAGGATCGTTTAATCCGCTGTAAATAGAGTATTGCCTGAATTCTTTGTCGCCTTTTTTGCCTACAACCAAATGTTGTCCGGGTATAAACGGCATTTCTTTACGTTCGAACTGTACCACAAAAGTGTGTTCGGTTAAATGTTGAACCTGCAACACTTTGTGCATGTTGTGATAATATGTTTCGCTCATTGCTTGCTAAAATTTGGCGCAAAATTAGCAATTCTTTTGAATTAAAATAAGATAAAAAGGTCTTATTGGTAAATTGAGTGCTTTTGTTTGCAGATGAGATGGTGTAAAAATGGGATTACAAAAATGGGACGAAACAAAAAAGTCCGGGATAATCCGGACTTTTTTATGGGTATTTGTTTAAAATTTTACTTTTTAGTTCCAGTCAGTTGTTTAGCCATAGCGGCTCCAATCAGCGATTCAAGCGGTGTTCCACCTTTTTCAGATGCTGTAATCATTGTTTCGGGGAATTTTAATTTTGACAACTCCGCTGCAACGCCTACTGATGTTTTATAATCCCATTCGGCGCGTTCCTGGGGAGTTAAACCAGCCTGAACCAGTTTGGCATTTTCATAAAACTGGGCATCGGCTGCAACTTTCTTTTTTTGTGCATTTAGTCTTTCAGTCTCAAGAGCTATGGCGGCCAGTTCTTTGTTGGTGCGCTCTTGTTTTAGTTTGGTTTCAATGGCAATTAATTGTTTTACCTGTTCTTTTTCCTGAGCAACACGCTCGGCAGCTTTGTCGCGTTCTCCTTCGGCAACAATACGTTGTTGGGCGGCTTTGGCCGTTTCAATTTTTTGTTGCTCCAATTGTCGTTTAGCCGATTCGTCACGTTGAGCTTCGAGTCGTTGCTTAAAAGTGGGTTCTAAATCAATTTTGTCAATTATAACTTGTGATACCAAAACATTGTTTTCTGAAAGCTCATGCGGCAAGCGTTTGGGAACACCATTTTCTGTAATTTTAATTACTTCGTACCGGGTTTGAATTTCCTTGATGCGACGCTGTCTTTCGTCTTGTATTTCAGTATAAATGGTGTCTTTATGCTCAATTTTTTTAACGGCATAAGTTCCGGTTTTTAATTGTTCCTCGAATGTTTGTCTGAAACTCTGGGCTTCGCCCGAAATATAGTTTTGGGCAGCAAACATATAGCCGGTGTTGATTAATTGTTCGCGAACGGTAGGTATAATGGTATTATTTACCAGATTGCTCATGGTCCTGAATTTTATGGCCAGATGGATAAACGACTCCTTATCGTGAGGTAATTCAAAACGAAGGCTAACGTATCCATTAGCTGTAACCTGATCGATAAAACGAATGGGAACAGGTTTCATTACTCCTTCAAGTTCTCGGCGATCTGATTCAATATCTTCACCAACCACTTTTACGTCGATATACTTTTGCCATTCGTCAATCTTTGCTAAACCGCGCCATTTAATTCCTTGTTCCATTACAGCATTTAGCTTTCCCGACGGATAAACCAAAAGATAGGTATAGCCTCGCTCGGCAAAGAAAAAAAGATAAGGAATAAGTGCAACAAAAAGTCCGGATAACAATAGCGTTAATGAAGAACTTTTAGTAAACATTAACAAATAGGAAGGAGCTTTTGAACGTACTTTTTTATCTCCTTCAAAAACGTTTTGTTCCGACAGGTGCGGACGCAATAATAGCATTACCAGTCCGATAAATGCCAGAATAATTCCAATCGCAATCATTGTTTTTAATTTTGTGGGTTTAAAAACTCAAAAGAAACTATTTTTTTTAAAAAAACAACGGTAAAATGCTTTGTTCCCCAAAAAAAGTTAACTCCTTTTGTTTAACAGCATTTTACCGTTCTCTGACAAATTTATTTTACTCAGCTTAATTTTCAGCAGGTAAAAACGAAAAATCTTTACTGTAACGAAGCATTTGTTCGGTATATCCTTCGCTGTAATCAACCTTTATATCAACCAATTGATTGTTATCGTAAACCGGAGTAAAAACCGGATTCACAAAACCTCCGTAGGGAGCAATGTTTAGTTTTTTATAACGTTCCAATACTTCGGCATGAAGTTCAGGATCGACTTGTACTCCATACGTTTCAACCAAATGTTTACCGGCTTCGTAATCGCCTTCTGATTTGATGCGCTGCATTTCGGCAAGCAATTCTCCAAATAAACTACGAAGTTTATGGTAGTCGTTAATTACCACATAGCTTTTTCCTTCTTTCTTTATTAGTTCAACCACTTTTTCGTCGGCTCCTTTTTCGAGACACCATCTGGAAATAAGCTGGCGGTTGCGCATGTGTGCCTGTTCAATGTTTTTTCCGGGTTGAATACGGGTAAGCTGAGTCATTATTCCGTTTCGTAAATAACTGTTGTATTCTGCTTTAGCCACATTAAACGATTCAATTAACCCCAGTTCAATCATTTTTTCATCGCCCAGGTAATACAGTGCAAATAAATCGGCACGAGATTCTTCCAGTGCTGAGCTGTAGTTTTTTAATGCTTCGGAACTGGTTCCGGGTAACAATTGACCTGAACCATGCCCCAGGCATTCATGCAAATCGGTATGCAGGTTTCCGGCTTTTGGGCCAAAAGTTTTTGCCAGCGAAATTTCTTCGGCCGATGCGGCAAATTCTTCCAGAAAACCGTTTCCTTCGGCAGCTTTGTCGTAGGCATAAGTTATATTTTCCATGGTTACCGATTTGGAACCGTGATCGCGACGAATCCAGTCGGCATTGGGCAGGTTAATGCCAATGGGTGTTGAAGGATAACAGTCGCCGCCCAATTGAGCTACGGTTATTACTTTAGCCGAAACGCCTTTTACTTCAGGCTTTTTAAAGCGGG
The DNA here is from genome assembly GCA_050179685.1 of Salinivirgaceae bacterium. Lineage (GTDB taxonomy): Bacteria > Bacteroidota > Bacteroidia > Bacteroidales > SZUA-534 > GWE2-40-63. The sequence continues at coordinate 27,083 of JBFXEW010000005.1, read as the reverse complement.
GATCGATAGGCGCATTGTCTTCGAACCACTGGGCATTTGAACTTATAATTTCGGTACGTTTGGTAGCTTCCTTATCTTTAAAATTCACTACACTTTCCCAGGTAGCTTTCATTCCCATCGGATCGCCATAGTTTTCGATAAATCCATTAACAAAATCGATGCTCGATAAAGAATCTTCGACCCAAACCACATTCAAATCGTCCCAGGTTTTTAAATCGCCGGTTTGATAATAAGATATAAGCAGTTCCAGTGTTTTTTCCTGTATGTGATTTTCTGCAACCGATTTGGCTTTTTCGAGCCAAAATATGATTTGCTTTATGGCAGCTCCATACAATCCATCGGCTTTGTAAACCCGTTCGTTAACCACGCCGTTTTCTTTTACCAATTGACTGTTTAGCCCAACTGAAAGTGGTTTATCAGGATTAGGTTGTATAAACGATGCGTTGAAAGTTTCTACTTCGACCTGCGATACGTTTTTATAAAAATTTGATGCCGATGCCTTAACAATGTCTTTTGAACTGTCGAGAACAATTCGTTTGGCATCCAATTCTTTATCAAAAATAATCGGAGTAATACGTTGTATGAATTCATCCATCGATTCCCCGTTTTTTAAGGGAAACAATTCCTGATTGCTCTGCTTAATCAATTCAGCAAAATAAGAGGGTTCAATTTCCGGGAAAAACTTATCGGTACTGTAATGATGGTGAATACCATTACTGAACCAAACCCGTTTAACATAAGTGGTAAAATTAATAAACTCCTCCGTTTCTCTGTTGCCTGTAAAGCTTTCAATAATAGCTTCGTTGGTTTTTCGCACCGTCAGGTTGTGCTCATAAAACTGATCATACAGTATATCACGTCCGCACAAAGCAGCCTGACTCAGGTAGTAAACCAATTCTTTTTGTTTTAGTGTAAGGGAATCAAATCCGGGCACCTGATAGCGCATTATTTTTAAATCAGCAAACTGTTCCACCAAATAGCTGAAACTGTTTTCGTTATCAGGTTCCTTCGAAGTATTCTGACAAGCTGTTGCCAGCATTCCTGCAAATGTTATCATAACCAATAGTTTTTTCATTGAATAAAGTTTAGTTAAACAAAAGTTTTCGTTTAAAGTTTGGGTGTAAATGTATAATTTTAATGAGTCGATAAATGTTCAATCAGAATTTTTATACCAATTAATATTAAAATTAAACCTCCGATTAGTTCAAAGGGGATTTTCATTTTTTGCTTGAATTTACTCCCCAGATAAACTGCGAAAAAAGAAAGTACGAATGATGTAAAACCAATCAGGAGCCCTGAATAAAGGATTGAAATCTCGATTAAACTGAATGTAATTCCAACGGCTAAAGCATCAATGCTGGTAGCAAGAGCCAAGCCGGTTAATACTTTATAGCTGGTAGGATCGAAGCATTTAAAATCGTCGCGGGTAGTAAAATGCTCATAAATCATGCGTAATCCCAGGAACAGAAGAATAGCAAAAGCAATCCAGTGATCTACCGATAGTACATATTCGTTAAAAGTACTTCCTAGCATCCAACCAAGTACAGGCATCAAACCTTGAAAAAAACCCATAAACAGGGCAATGCGAAGGCTGTTTCGGAAATTGAATTTATATAGAATCAATCCACACGAAATGGAAACCGTAACACTATCCATTGCCAGTCCAACTGCAATTAAGAGCAGGGTAAGAAAAGCCATATTCAAATTTTTTCACAAATGAAACGAAAATTGAGGTTTTATAAAAGAAAACTGCAAGCGCTTGAAAACATGTTTGCCTATGATTTAATTCGTATTGCTTGCGTTTTAAAAGTTAAAGCAAAGCCATCAATGCGAAGTGTTGTAGCAATTTGCTTATTGTTACTGTACTTTGCTTTCTTTTCTTATTTTTGAGCCCGCATTCAACAAAATAAATTGCTACAGTATATTTTTCAGATTAAATGCCACAGATAACTATAAAAGATGTTTGAGTTAGGATATTGGGGACTTTTTTTAGCCAGTTTTTTGGCAGCAACGGTAGTGCCATTTAGTTCTGAAGTAATTTTGTCGGGAATGTTGGCTGCGGGATATGCCGCCATTCCAAGTCTTATTCTTGCTACTTTAGGAAATTGGTTGGGAGGACTAACTTCTTTTTATCTTGGATATTTGGGTAAGGAAGTATGGATTGAAAAATACCTGAGAATTGATAATACAAAACTTGAGCGTTTTAAAACTTTTATTGCGGGTAAAGAAGCCTGGATTGCATTTTTTTGCTGGTTGCCTTTGGTAGGCGACGTAATTGCGGTTGCACTGGGCTTATTGCACGTATCGCCATTGCGGGTAGGCATCGGAATGTTGATAGGAAAGGCCGCTCGTTATGCCGTTTGGGCTTACTTTACTTTGTCGTTGGTTGGATAAATAAAGCTATTCCACCAAAATTAATTTGCCAAAGCAACTGGCATCTATCCAGCCATCGTTATTAAAATGCCCCGGGCTATTCACTGAACCAATAAAATTTTCACGAAATTCCGAGCTGTCGTTATCGCAGTAGGCCAGACTGAATCCCATGGTTTTATTGTTTGTTAAGGTTAAAGGCCGATTATCGTCTGTAGAATCGGAATATGCTTTCCCAAAAATCCGGATGGCCAGTTCCCATGAATATTTTGTTTTATTTTGATTGATGGCTCCTTTAATATGGTGATTGTAATAATGGGCTTGTTTATCAGGCCCAATGTCGATAGCGTCCATTGTGGAACTTATATGGTAAGCAAAAGCCTGATGATTGAATTGGTGATTGCCTCCGGAATGGTCTTCATCAATAAATACTTCGACACAATCATCGTCCCAATACTGAACTAAAGGATTGCTGTAAAAATTAGTCAGTGAGTCGTCAATTATTTCTAAAAAAAGATACAACAAACTATCGTCCCAGGCTATGCAGTAACGCCCTTGAAAATCGTCGGGACTAAAAGCTGCTCCCAACCAGACTTGATCGAGTGTATCCCATATAGCTGATTTCCAGCAGTCGTCATTTAATAAACCATCGATTTCAGGAGGAGTTTGAGCTTTAAAAGCCAGGTAAGTATTTTCAGTTTTTTGATGCTCAATTTTTGTTTTCTTTGAATTTGAACAGCTTATAAATGAACACATTAAACTTCCTACAATTAGCAATATCAAAATTTTATTCATGGTTCTGTTTTTTATATATGAACAAATGTTTTTCGTAATTGAAAAAAACCACACCTATAATGCGATTAAAATTCAGATGAATTTACTTAACTTTAGGCATATATTTTAAGTGAAACTTAAATATTTTGTATTATGGGCGATTTTTATCAGAATTCCTGTGTTACGACTTTTCATAATTTTAAGCATCGGCCAATAGCCGATATGGAGCAAGAGCTGGTGCAGTGTAAAAATTTGCATCCAATAAGTTTAATTATACCCATGCCTGGTAGCGATCTTAGTCGTCCGGCATTAAAAAATATGGTACAGGTAATTAAGGATATTCCTTATTTGAATCAGGTAGTGATTGGACTTGAGGCAGCCAATGCTGCTGATTTTAATCAGGCCCGTGAAATTTTTTCAGCACTTCCGCAACACCATCAAATAATCTGGAATGAGGGACCCGGAATGAAAAACCTTCAGTTCAGGATAAACGAAGCCAATATTCAGTTGGGCAACTCTAATTTGGGCAAAAACCTATGGTTTTGTTTTGGATATGCGCTGGCTTCACAAAAAGCTGATGTTGTAGCCATGCATGGTGCCGATATTCTTACTTACAACAGGGAATTTTTGGCTCGTTTAGTTTATCCGGTTGCTGCTTCGGGTTTTAATTATCGCTTTTGTAAGGGATATTATTTCAGAGCCGATGATACAAAAATCAACGGACGCATGGTTAGGTTGCTGGTAACGCCGCTGCTTCGGGCCTTAAAAAAACTTTTAGGACCCTTGGAGTATCTCGAATACCTCGATGGTTTTCGTTATGCGCTTTCAGGCGAGTGTGCTATGCAAGCCGATGTATTGAATTCCATACGTATTCCAAACGATTGGGGGCTTGAACTGGGCATGTTGGCCGAAGTTTATAAAAATTATACTTTAAATCGGATTTGCCAGGTTGAAATTGCCGATCGTTACGATCACAAGCACCATACCGAATCGTTTGATAATCCTGAAAAAGGTTTGTCAAAAATGAGTATCGATATTGCCCGGATTATATTTTCGAAACTGGCTTCGGAAGGATGTGTTTTTAACGAAGGGCTTTTTCGCAGCATAAAGGCTACTTATCAATCCATTGCTTTTGAAATTCTGGACCAGTACCATAACGATGCCGTAATGAACGGGTATGCTTTCGATAGGTTTAAAGAAGAACGCCTGGTTGATTTGTTGTCGCGAAATGTTTATCAGGCGGGAGTCAATTTTTTGAGTAATCCAAACATGGTACCGGGACTTCCCAGTTGGAAACGGGTTTTTAGCACCCTTCCCGATATTGGTGAGGAGTTTGTTTCGCTGGTTAAAAAAGAAAACGAAAAGTAAGCTTGTTAAACCAGATTTGTAAAATTTGCTTTGAATCGCAATCCCAAACCATGTAACGATTCAAGTGCATATAACTTTGCCTATAAACTATTGCATACAAAGCTTTCATGAAAACCCCACGTTTTTTAATAGCTCCCGATTCTTTTAAAAACTGTCTTACGGCTAAACAAGCCGCAACAGCTATTCAACAAGGTATCGTAAAGGTTTTTCCCGATGCTGTGGTAACTGTAATCCCCATGGCCGATGGAGGCGAAGGAACCGAAGAAGCTATATTATCAGCTCAGGGAGGTGAGCGTGTTGCTGTAGAAGTATTAGATTCATTTTTACGTCCGCATAAAGCTTTTCTGGGGATTTTGCCCGATAAAACCACGGCAATTATTGAAATGGCTGCTGCCAATGGTTTGGAAATTCATCAACCCGAAGAATTGAATCCCTGGATTGCTTCAACTTACGGAACCGGACTGTTAATTAAAAAAGCCCTTGATTTGGGTTGCAGCGAGCTGATTATTGGAATTGGCGGAAGTGCAACCAACGATGGAGGTGTAGGAATGGCTAAAGCTCTTGGGGTAAGGTTTTTAGACAATCAGGGAAAAGATATTGGCGACGGTCCCGGAGTTTTTGATAAGTTGCATCGGATTGATACATCGACTCTTGATAAACGCATTGCCACTACTAAAATTACGGTTGCCTCTGATGTGACGAATACCCTGATTGGTCCGCAAGGAGCTTCGTTTGTTTACGCGCGTCAAAAAGGAGCTGATGGGTCTATGATTGAAAAATTGGATAAGCAGCTGGAAATTCTATCGATGCAAATTAAAAAGGATTTGAACATAGATGCGGCAAACGTGGTGGGAGGTGGCGCTGCCGGAGGACTAGGAGCAGGTTTGGTTTGTTTTTTGGGAGCAACAATTAAATCAGGATTTGATGTAATTTCAAAATGGGTCGATTTGGAACAACACATCATTGAACATGATATAGTAATTACTGCAGAAGGATCGTTCGATTCCCAATCGGCTTATGGAAAAACTCCGGTGGGAGTTGCGGCATTGGCATTGAAAAATAAAAAGCAGGTGTTTTTAATGGCTGGTAATTTTCCCGATAAAATTTCAGAAGCGCAACGAGCACTTTTTACGGCATATATTCCCATTTGCAAACGACCTGTTAGTGAAAACGAGGCTTTGCTAAAAGCTCCTCTTTGGTTGGAAGATGCAGCACGAATGTTGGCAGAAATTATTCGGAGCACAATAGCTAACTTGTAATTTTTCGTTCCCGTCAATAAATTCCGCATAAAAACAGGCTTAAACCCTTCCTTTTTACTGCTTTTTTATAAGTTTTCTATAGTTCCCTTAAAAATCATTCATTCATAATACAAAGTTTTTGCATTAATATCCAGCTATTTATGCTTGATTTTTCAGCATCTTAACCCGCTGAGATTTGAATATTTTATTGTTTTCCTTACCAGCTATGGTAAATAGGCGATGCTCCGAAGGGAAACCGCAAAAAAATTATATAAAATCTCAAAAGTAGGAGAGCTCTTCAAAATGAATGATATTATTCGAATGCCGCTATAAAGTTTAATTTCTAAAAATATTCTTTCCGGAACAAAAAAAAGGTCTTACTAGTCTTTAAATATATCCAGTTTCACATTATTAAACACTCAAATATTATAAGTGTATTGGTCGTATTATCAACAATATACAAAGTTTATTGATATCAATAAATTAATTAAATTTTGATGAAATTTGATTTCGTGTAGAAAATAATCTATTTATAATTAATATATGTCTAAAATTCAGCGTATTAAAACAGTTACTTTAATTCACAATTGAAGTATATAAGGTGGGATGATTGATACATTGATGACAAATGTAACAAAAATAGGTTTCCAATTGTGAAATTATATTTGAAACAAATGCCTACATTTGTAACAATGTATTTGTAAACAAATGTAATATGAGTATAAAAGAACGTTTGGTACGTATTATGACTTCAGAGGGTTTGAATGCATCATTATTTGCCGATAGAATAGGCGTGCAACGCTCAAGTATATCGCATATACTTTCGGGCCGGAATAAGCCCAGTTTAGACTTTCTGGAGAAGATATTGGGGACCTATCCTAAATACAATGCCGAATGGTTGGTCATGGGAACAGGTCAGGTCTATAAAGCGCCTAAACAATCTTCGTTATTTGACGATCAGGTGCCTTTAACACAAGAAATTGCAAACAGGGAGAAGACGGAACCGCTGGTGCAACTTCCGGAAGAAAAAAGTGATACTTTGGAAGGCAATATTTCAAGTGATGAAACTCCAGGTACTTATGGAATACAAAGTGAGAATAAAACACCGGATAAGACGATTGAGAAGGTACTTATTTTCTATACCGACGGGACTTTTAGCGCTTACCAGCCGAATAAATAACACTGGTGATATGTCCAGGAATTGTTCTATGGATTATAGCTAAATGTGCTATATTTGCAGCAAAATAACAACATAAATCATGTATAAACGCCTTATTCGCCCTTTATTTTTCAGATGTAATCCTGAAACAGCCCATGCCATTGTTTTCTTTTTCTTTCGGATTATTCGCTTTTTTTATTTTAAAAAGTTGGTTTCAAAAATATACAATCGCGAATGTTTACAAATGGAAACTGAGGTGTGCGGAATAAAATTTCCAAATAAAATAGGGGTTGCAGCTGGTTTCGATAAAAATGCCGAAGTATATGATGTTTTGGAAAGCTTTGGTTTTGGTCATGTCGAAATAGGTACGGTTACCCCGCTTGCGCAAAAGGGAAATCCAAAACCACGATTGTTCCGTCTGCCTGCCGACAATGCTTTAATAAACCGGATGGGATTTAATAATAATGGCTTGGAAAGCGCTATTGAACGACTTAAAAAGCGGAATAGCAGCCTGATAATTGGAGGTAACATCGGAAAAAATACCCTGACACCAAATCAGGATGCTATAAACGACTACAGGGCTTGTTTTACAGGTCTTTATCCCTATGTCGATTATCTTGTGGTTAATGTAAGCTGTCCCAATATTAGCGATTTGCATAAATTACAGGATCAGGAAGAATTGGAGTTATTATTAAACGAATTAATGCATTGGCGGACTAATCAGTCGGTAAAAAAACCGGTGTTTTTAAAAATATCACCCGATTTAAACCCGCATCAGTTGGATGAAACCCTGGATGTTGTTGAACGACTTGGTGTTGATGGTGTTGTGGTAAGCAATACAAGCGTAACGCGACAAGGTTTAACTACTCCGGAAGAAGATATTATTCGGATTGCCAATGGTGGACTCAGCGGTAAGCCTCTTACTGAGCGCTCTACCGAGCTTATAGCATATATAAACGATAAAACCCAGGGTAAACTTCCCATTATTGGTGTAGGAGGTGTTTTTACTCCTGAAGATGCGCTTGATAAATTAAAAGCAGGCGCCAGTCTGGTACAGGTTTATACAGGCTTTATTTACGAAGGGCCCGGTATAGCCAAAAGGATTAATAAGAAACTTTTAAATGCGTTACAAAAGTAACTGAATTTATCGTTACAAATGTGACATTTGTCAAAATCCAATGTGTTTACATGTGTAATTATGGCTTTTTTGTTCAATCCTATCCTATTTTATCCTTTTTCTATATACAATTATTAGCCTTGTACCTTATTTAGAAATTTACTTTGTAAAAACTAATTTTACTGCAATAATTGCAGGCCGGAGCCCATCTTTTTACAATTAGCCGCTTCTCCCAGCTGTAATATTGGACTAAATACTTATATATTAGCTATTTTGAATGGAATTTTAATGTAGAGAATACTTCAAACTACAGAATTATTGAATCAGCGTGATACTGACATTCAACAAAGAGAATCACTTAAACGGAGTTTATTTTCTGCTAAAAGCCTGATGGATAGGATGCTGCCTTTATCAATCGGTAATCTTTTGTGTATGCTAAGATGTAAATGGCCGTGTTTTGATACCCACCTTGTTCAGAATAGGGTACAAAATACAAACGGGTCTGTAAAAGCTCAGGCCGGTATTGGTGAATGCATTTTCTGAAATCGTGTCCGTAAAGGTTTAAAGCCTGACAAAAATATTTGGTAATATCATAACCCTGAAAAGCATATTTATCGGGTTCGGCGCTATATTGATTCCGGTATTCCGTTACAAAATCTATTACATTTTTGGTTCCATAATCGATGTACGAATTGGAAAAGATGTGGGTGTGGGTATTATGAAAGTTATCGAGTTCAATATTCTCAAACCTGACCCATCGCGGTTGTCCAAAGGTGGTAATATTAAATTCGTAAGAGTAGCCATTCAGTTTTCCCATCACATCGGTTACAAAAGCCTGACTGCTCGAAGGTACAATTACAATATTTTCCATTCCGGGAGTAAATACCGATTTAAGCACACTATCCTGAGCATCGTAATAAAAAACCTCATTGTACTTAATCTGATCGAAATTTGATTCGTTCATTTGTGAAAATAACTGTTCTTTGAAATAGGAAATATACTCCTGATCCAGGTTATTTCCATCGTGTATTACAATATAGTTCTTAACATCAAAATTATTTAAAAACTCTGATGCATGTTGCATTTGCACGTTAAATGGGGGGGAAACCTGGAATGCGTATGGGTTGTGATCGATAAAGCCACTTTTTATGGAAAGCGGAGAAACAATATTTATCTGATGCTCCCAGGCATAATCGCCTACCAGACTTAATAATTCACCAAATACGGGCCCAATAAACAGATTAAAGTCGCTAAAATCGCGTGTTTTAAGCAATTCGGCCATATAAAGACTATCATTCCGGGTATCGATAACATGTACCTCGAGCGAAATGCCAAGTTCTTTAAGGTCTTTTAAAGCCAACAAAGCACCCTGATAAAATTCCAAAAATATTTTTGAGCGGGGATAGATTTTATCTTCAATTTTTCCGTTTCGTAAAACCGACTCAAGTATTTCATTTCCATCGACATCTTTTGTAATAATATCGACAAATTTTCCAAGTGTATCGTTTATATTCAGGTAAAGTGGTAAAAACAAGGCTACTTTATAGCTAGTCACCGTATCGGGCTCCGGAACCGGGCAAATTTGTCGGATAAGACTATCTTTTTGAATAACTGGTTCTTGTGGTTTTGGTGTTTTTTCCTGAACTACAGTATCTGGTGTAAATGAGGCCAAGCTTAAGGAATCGGTCATCGGATTACGTTCAATTTTAAGCAAATCGCCTTCCTGCAAGCCACGCTCTTTAAGAAAAGGATTTGCTTTTATTAAATGTCGTTCTTTTAGCTCGTACTTTTTAGCCAGTCCAAACAGCGTTTCCTGTTTTGCAACTTTGTGATAAACATAATCTTCATTTTCAAGCAAATCACTTTTAGTTTGAGGAATCTTTAACAGTTCTCCGGGCTGAATCATCCGGTCTTTTAAACCCGGGTTTGCTGCTTCAAGTTCTTCAATGCTAATTTTATAACTGGCTGATATGCCAAATTTGGTTTGTTTTCGTTTCACCACATGGGTTATAAACGAAGTATCGCTTGAAGTGGCTTGAGTATTTGCAGTAAGCTCATTATCCACGGTATCGTTTACAGTAGTTACCGGCTGATTTGCAGGTATTTTAAGCAATTCACCGATTCGAATTCCGAGTTTTGCATCCGGATTGTGCCGGTAGAGTTCATCGATGGATAGTTGGTACTTTCTGCTTATATTAAAAGGCGTATCACCTTTTACTACTTTGTGATAGTTAAAAGTTTGTTCCGCTGCTTGTTTTACTTCCTGGATCCTTATTTTAATGTATTGGTTTACTTTAATATCGGTGGTAAGATGCAAGTTGTCCTTTTTTAAAGTATCAATCGGAACCTGGTAGGCCTGACTTATGGCAAACAAGGTTTCACCTTTGCGCACAATGTGAATATAATAGGGCTTTCCGCCGAGACTTACTTTATTGTTTGAGCGATTAACCTGAACATCCTGAGAAAAAGTTTGCTGAAGCGCTCCAAAACTAAATAGGAATATCAATAAGGCCAGTAATGCTTTCATGTATCTGTTTTTCTACAATTAATTTCTACTAAACAATAACGATTTATTTATGCAGTTAGTACAAACGTATATGGCTGTTAAAATAATCAAAAAAGGATAAAAGTTTTGGTTTATGAGCCAAAAGCTAAATACAGGAAGCAAAAGTAGTAAATTCAACGCTCAGAAAAAAGGGGGAAAACAAAATCAAAAAAAGCTGCTTTTTAAAAAGGCAGCTTTTTTGTCAAATGCAATTTATATTTTTAATTTCTTTTCTATTTCATCAATAAACCCTCGAAAACGCTTGTCGGTATCTATCAGGTTATTAACCGTTTTACAGGCATGAAGTACGGTAGCGTGATCTTTTCCGCCAATCTGGCTGCCAATGGTTGCCAACGAAGACTTGGTAAGACTTTTGGCAAAAAACATGGCGATTTGCCGGGCCTGAACAATTTCGCGTTTGCGGGTTTTTGAGTTAATAACCTCAGGCGGCATATTAAAATAATCGCAAACTACTTTTTGAATATAATCGATAGAGATTTCGCGTTTGGTATTTTTTACCAGGCGATCAATCATCTTTCGGGCTAAATCGATGGTAATTTCTTTTTTATTCAGGGTACTCTGAGCCAGTAACGAAATCAGCGCTCCTTCAAGCTCACGAATGTTTGTAGTAATTTGCGACGATATATATTCCACAACTTCGTCGGTGAGTTCTATGCCGTCGTTGTAAACTTTTTGTTTTAAAATAGCAATCCGGGTTTCATAATCGGGTACCTGCAAATCGGCCGAAAGCCCCCATTTAAAGCGCGAAAGCAAGCGTTGTTCCATTCCCTGCAAATCGACAGGCGATTTATCGGATGTAAGAATCAACTGTTTGCTGTTCTGATGCAGGTGGTTAAAAATATGGAAGAAAATATCCTGGGTTTTCTCTTTTCCGGCAAACTCATGCACATCATCAATAATTAACACATCAATCATCTGATAGAAGTGCACAAAATCGTTTCTATTATTGTTAAGTATTGCCTCTACAAATTGGGTGTGGAATTTATTTCCATTTACATAGAGCACAACTTTTTCCGGATATTTTTCTTTTACTTCAATTCCAATGGCTTGGGCCAGATGCGACTTTCCCAATCCCGATGAACCATACAGAAACAATGGATTAAAAGCTGTTTTACCCGGATTGTTTGCTACGGCATAACCAGCAGAACGTGCAAGACGGTTGCATTCTCCTTCAACAAAATTATTAAAGTTGTTCGATGGATTTAATTGGGGATCGATATGTAACTTTTGAATCCCCGGAATAATAAACGGATTTTTTATTGTTTTTTGTTCGTCAAGAGGCAAGGATAGGGGTTTGTTGCTTAATTCCCGACGATCGTTTGTTGGTAATTTAACGGTATAAGGGGTATTGTTTGAGTACACATTGTTTTCCATAATAACACTGTACTCCAATTTGGCATTCTCACCCAGTTCGTTACGCAAGGTACGTCTTAAAATGTCAATGTATTGTTCTTCAAGGTATTCGTAAAAGAACGGACTTGGTACCTGAATGGTTAGTACATTTTTATCGACACGAATAGGAACAATGGGCTCAAACCATGTTCGAAAACTTATAGCTGGAACATTGTCTTTAATTACGCGTAAACAATTGCTCCAAACCTGGTGGTAATCTTTATTCATTGGTTAAATGTTATTTTTTTTGTGATTCCCCTAAATCGGAAAGCAATTTTGTGAAAAAAAAAGTAAAAAAAAAATCATTTTGCTATTGACTTTTTAAAAAGTTTTATATGGGTTTCTTTTTCAATTTCTTAAGAAAAAAAATATTTTTAATATTTTTAAACTACAGGTAATCAGGTAGTTAAATTATATGTGATTTCAAGCGCCTGAATGTTAACAAACTATGAGCTCACAAAACTTATAGGTTTTATTGTTAATAAAAAAGTTAATTAACCGGAGTATAGCTTCGTTCTTTAATTTCAACAATAAATGCTTCAGGATAATCTTGATTTACCTCTTTTAAAAAATGCCGGGCACTTTCCAGATTCTTTTTATTTCCTAATAAGTAAATATAAACGCCATCGACTAAAACTTCATCTACATTTTTGTATCCTTTAAAATTTTCAGGTTTTAATGCAATGGGTTCGTTCGAAGCGTGAATCTGAATTTTGTATACAATTTTTTCTTTTTTACCGCGGGTATCGCTTTGGTCTTGATCAACATAAACGGTTTTTCCCAGGTTAAAGGCCGAAAATTGCACGTAGCGTTTGGGGTTCAAGCGCAAATCTTCAACCAGGCGATTCAAATTGTACGACACATCTTCAAGGTTCTGGTACAGGGTGTCGTTGTTCAATAATAAGCCCAGGGTACCTTCGCGGCCGTTTATTTTTCGGGTAATTTCGTCCAATTGGTTTATTACACTATGGGTTGCCAATAAAGTTTGTTTCAGGTTTGCCTGTGCCAACGAATCGCTTATGTTTGAAATGTTGTGCATGGCATTTGCCAAATCCTGATTGTGAGCTTCCAGATTTTTTGTAATAGATTCGGTATATATTAATATATTATCGATTCGGGTTTTACCATCGGAAACAATGGAATCGAGATTCGACGATGATTTTTCGAGATTGGCAAACGTCGATTTTATATTTTTAAAGCTACTGGTAATGTCGTTGCGGGTTTCTTCATTAAAAATATATTTTACAATTTCAATGGCATCTTCCATTTCCTTCATCAGGTTTTCAGCTTTATTTTTAAGCGGAAGCATCTGAACGCTTACCATTTCCTGTAAACTTCCTTCAAAATCGGCGATGAGCGTATCGCCAGGAACTTGCAATTGTTTTGATTCTTTCCCTAAAATGAGCTCAATGGCTTTGGTTCCCATCAGGTCGCTGGAGTATATTCGGGCAATGGTTCCTTTGGGTAATTGAATCTCGGGTTTAATAGCAACAACAACAACCAGTTTACCCGATAAGTCGGGTAAAAAATGGATGTCGCGAACCTGGCCTACTTTATATCCGTTTATCAGCACCGGATTGGTTATTTCAAGTCCGTCAATACGTTCGTAAACCACATTAAATTGCTGGTCGTTGGTAAACGCCCCTTTACCTTTTAAGAAATTTAATCCCCAGATTAGGGCAACTATCGATAAACTGATAACGATACCTATTTTAATATATGTACTCCGTTTCACGGCTATAATTGTTTTAGTTTGTTAAGATTTTTTTTAAATCAATTTTTTGATTGTTCTGAAAAGCGACAATAAAAGCACCCGGAAAATTTTGCTTTAATTCTTCCTGGTATTTTTTTACCGATTCGTAGTCGCTGAATTTTCCTACAGCATATTTATACAAACCATTCTCAAAGTATTCAAATATATTCGAATACCCAACAAAAACAGGATGTTCTATGGATAATTGTTTTGATGAGGACGTAATCTGAACGCGAAACTCAACTTTGTTATTGTTATTTGCCTCAGGTTTTACTGGAGTTGATACGGTAGCCATGGCTTTTTCGTCGGCTTCTAATTCCAGAATATAACGCTTAATTGCGCGGTAAATGGCCGATGAAAGATAATCCTGTCCTTTTTCTGACATCAGGTATTCTTCTTCCGGCTCATGCGAAATAAAACCTGTTTCAACCAAAATACTGGGCATCGAAGTATTCCAGAGAACCAAAAAACCGGCTTGCTTTACCCCACGATCTTTACGCCGGGCTTTTTCCCTGAATTCATTCTGTACGTATGAAGCAAGGCGTAAGCTCTGATCGAGGTAGGTATTTTGCATGAGTGAGAATATGATGTACGATTCTGCCGATTTGGGATCGAATCCCTCGTATTTTACGTTGTAGTCTTCCTCATAAACAATTACTGCATTCTCTTTTTTTGCTACTTCGAGGTTTCCCTGAGTTTTATGTAAACCCATGGCAAATGTTTCAGTACCAGATGGTTTACTGCTGGGATTTGAGTTGGCATGTATCGATATAAAAATATCGGCATTATTCTTGTTTGCAATCATGGCCCGTTCGTGCAGAGGAATAAAAACATCTGTCTTCCGGGTATAAATAACTTCTACTTGAGGTAAGTTTTTTTCGATATACGAACCAACTTTTAATGTAATGGCTAAAACAATGTCTTTTTCTTTCGACTTTTTACCCAGAGCACCAGTGTCTTGTCCTCCGTGCCCCGCATCGAGTACAACTATTTTCTTTTTTGTAGCGGGTTCCGAACCATTTCCCTGAATGCAGGGAATGCCTGCTGTAAGCAGAACAACTAAAAGAATTTTTCTTTTTATAATACCCGAAAACCTTAAAAATTCATTAGTTTTGGTGCGCATTTTTCGATTTCTAAAATTATTGTACAAAAATAGCATATTATATCTGATTTGAAAACAAAAAGCCTAAGCACAACAATCATACTGCTTTTAATATATAGTTCAATACTGCATTCGCAAATAATTGAATACGAATTACATAACCCGGATTCAATTTATTACAGCCAAACACCCGACAGTATTGCTAAGAAGCAGATAACGCCTGTCGAAAAACAGGTTAATGATTCGCTTGATGCTGCTTACGAACTTGAAAATCCGGGATTCGGCATTGATAGAGAGAATAAGGAAACACCCAAACGTCCAAGTCCCGTTTTTAAAGATAAAGTTATCTATAATGCCAAGGATTCAACCCTTTATTCTCTCGATGGAAAAAAGGTGTTTCTATTTGGTGATGCATCTATCAATTACGAAGATATTGAGCTGAAGGCTGCTTATATAGAGGTCGACATGGAGCAAAACATTTTGTATGCCGAAGGCGTAGCCGATTCAGCCGGTGTTTTGCAGGGGCAACCGGTTTTTACCCAGGGCAGCGAAACCATGCAGGCCAAATCGCTTACCTACAATGTGAAAACTGAAAAAGGGTTTATTAAAGGACTTTATACCGAACAGGAAGAAGGTTACCTGCACAGTCAGTCAACCAAAAAAGATCCCACCAATGCCATTAATTTATACCGTGGAAAATACTCAACCTGCGAACTGGAAGATCCACACTTTTATTTGTGGCTTTCAAAAGGGAAGGTTATTCCCGATAAGGCCATAGTAGCCAGTTTTTCATTTTTGGTTATTGAAGATATTCCGTTATACCCCATAATGGTTCCCTTTGGTTTTTTCCCGTCAACTAAAGAGAAAGCTTCAGGTTTTCTGATACCAAAATTTGGAGAAGAGAATTCACGGGGTTTTTTCCTGCGCGAGGGTGGTTATTATTTTGCCTTTAACGACTATTTCGATTTGGCTTTAAAAGGCGATGTTTATTCTAAAGGTACCTGGTTGCTTGGGGCGCAATCGAAATACAAACTCCGATACAAGTTTAACGGAAGTGTTAATCTGGCTTACAGTAAGGTAGTGGTGGGAGAACCTGATTTGCTGAACTACCATGAATCGAGTGAATACCGCATTCAATGGACGCATGCACAGGATGCCAAAGCCCGGCCCAACAGTAACTTCAGTGCCAGTGTGAACTTCAGTTCCATGGGAAATCAAAAATATAATTCCACTACTTCAGAAGATTACCTGACCAATACCACAAGTTCAAGCATCTCGTACCGAAAAACTTTCGCCAATACGCCCTTCAGTATGTCGATGAGTTTACGGCATTCACAAAACACCAAAGACAGCATTGTCAACTTAACACTTCCGCAAATGACGGTTAATATGAACCGTATTTTCCCTTTTCGAAGTAAAAACAGTAGCGGTAAAGCCAAATGGTACGAGAATATTGGTATTACCTACACAGGAAACTTTGAAAACCGGGTAACTGCCCACGATTCTGTGATATTTACCCCACAGGTGAGAGATTATCTTAAAAATGGTATTAAACACTCCATTCCTTTAAGCACCTCTGTAAAAGTACTGAAGTATTTTAATCTTTCGCCGAGTATTAATTTTACCGATCGGATGTATTTTAATGCCAAATACAAGGATGCTGTTTATGATGATGAAGGCAAGCTCGATACGGTTTTAATCCGTGAAGAAAAAGGCTTTTATAATATCTACGATTACGGCTACAGTTTGGGTTTGGGAACCACACTTTACGGTATGTTTCAGTTTAAAAACAAATACCTGAAAGCCATTCGGCATGTGGCCACTCCCTCGGTATCTATGAGTTTCAGACCCGATTTTCAGGAGGCAAAATGGGGCTATTATGAATTGGATCCCAGTAATACCGATACCACCCGAATGGTTTATTATTCACCCTTTAGCGACAATATTGGGGGCATACCCGGAGCCGGAAAATCGGGTTCTGTTAGTTTTTCGCTGAATAATAATGTAGAAATGAAGGTGGCCAATAAAAAAGACACCACCGGCACCGATGCTAAAGTTAAGATTCTGGAATCCTTAAATTTTTCCACTTCATACAACATGCTCGCCGAAGAGTTTAACTGGGCGCCCTTGAATATTTCGGCCCGTACTACGCTCTTTAAAATACTAAGTATAAACATGTCAGCTACCGGAAACTTTTATGCGCTGGATGATTCTACGGGTAATCCCATCAATACTTTCCATTTTAAGCACAATCCGGGGCAGCTGTTTCGAATAACTTCAGCCAGAGCAAGTACGGGACTTACGTTTAATTCTAACACCCTGTTTGGAAAAGATAAAGGTAAAGATACCGATGCCAGTTTGGGAGCTCCTGCAGGTGAGATTAACGATTTGCCAATGACAGGAAATCCAAATGAGCATCCGCACAATCATTCGGAATATTATGGTTACGATTATTTTAAGATTCCCTGGAACCTGCGTGTCGATTATTCACTAAGCTTTACAAAACCAAAGAAAACGGCTGAAATAACACAAACCATGAGTTTTTCAGGCGATTTTAGCCTGACACCCCTATGGAAAATAGGATTCCGTTCAGGCTGGGATTTTAAAGCCAAAGACTTTTCATACACCAGTTTTAATTTAAGCCGCGATCTGCATTGCTGGGTGGCTACGCTAAGTCTAATCCCTTTTGGACCACGTCAGAGCTATAATTTTGCTATTGGGGTAAAAGCATCGGTATTGCAGGATTTAAAATACAATAAAAACCGCAGTTGGTACGACAACGCTTATTAAAGCGGGTTCTAAACACGTTTTTTTAGAACAAATAAAAAATCACTTATTAAATGAATGCATATATAATAACTATAGGCGACGAAATATTGATAGGCCAGATTGTAGATACCAATTCGGCCTGGATTGCATCAGAACTAACGCAAATTGGTATTACGGTGAAACAGGTGCGTTCGGTATCGGACGATGCCTGGGCCATTGAAAATACCCTGCGTGATGCGCTGGCCGATGTTGAACTGGTAATTATTACTGGTGGTTTGGGACCCACAAAGGACGATATTACCAAGAATACCCTGGCAAAATACTTCGATAGCTCTTTGGTTTTTCATGAGGAAGTTTATAACGACGTGGTCAGTTTTATTGAGCGGCGTGGCTCTCAAATGAATATCCTGAATCACGATCAGGCTTTGTTTCCTGAAAAAGCAAAGCTACTCCGTAACCTCAATGGTACAGCGCCGGGCATTTGGTTCGAGGAGGAGGGAAAAGTAGTGGTTAGTTTACCCGGAGTTCCTTTCGAGATGAAAGCATTGATGAAAACAGAAGTGCTTCCCAAAGTGCAGACATTTTTTAATTTGCCGGCTGTTGTTTATCAAACGGCAATGATAACTGAAATAGGGGAATCGCAATTGGCGCTTAAAATTGAAGATTGGGAGAACAATTTACCGCAGGGAATGAAACTGGCTTATTTGCCTTCACCGGGTATGGTGCGATTACGTTTGGGAATGACAACAGTTAATAAACAGGAAACAAAAGATATATTGGACGCGGAACTTCAAAAACTTAAGCAATATATACCTAAACACATTGTTTCGCTGAATGAAGAATCACTACCGGTAGTAATAGGTAACTTATTAATTGATAGCAATAAAACATTGTCAACTGCTGAGAGTTGTACCGGAGGAAATATTGCCAGGCTGATAACTTCGGTACCGGGTTCTTCTGCTTATTTTAAGGGCACTGTGGTTGCCTATGCCAATGAAATTAAGACTCAGATTCTGGGAATCAATTCAGAACTTATTGAGGCAAATGGAGCGGTAAGTCAGCAGGTTGTTGAACAAATGGCATTGTCGGTTCGGAAGCTATTGGGTACCCATTATGCCATTGCCACTTCGGGCATTGCAGGTCCCGATGGAGGAAGTAACGAAAAACCGGTTGGTACAGTTTGGATTGCTGTTGCCGATGATAAAAAAGTGGTTTCAAAGCTCTTCAATTTCGGAAATGAACGCGAAATAAACATTACCAGGGCTTCATTTGCAGGATTAAACCTGCTTCGAAAGACTATTTTAAATGATTTGTAAATATCAGAATTTCAAAGTATTAAAATTAGTCGTAGCTTGAAAAAAATGCTGTGTGTTAAAAACTTAGGCAAAAAATTCATTTTTTTTATGAAAAAGCGCGGTAATTATTTGATTAATTGAAGAAAAAACACGTATTTTGCGAACCGAATTTTGAAATGAAGAATCTTAAATGATATAGTGATGTCAAGAATTTGTCAAGTTACAGGGAAAAAAATGATGGTGGGGAATAACGTAAGCCACTCGAACGTTAAAACTAAGAGAAGGTTTTACCCCAATTTATTTACAAAAAAGTTTTATTTACCAGAGGAAGACCGTTGGGTTACCTTAAAAGTATCGGCTGCTGGTATTCGTACCATCAACAAAAACGGTTTGAATAACGTATTGAAAAAGGCAAAAGCCCAAGGTTTTATTAATCAGTACTAAAAAAGGAATTAAGAGATGGCTAAAAAGGCAAAAGGTAATAGGGTTCAGGTAATTTTAGAATGTACTGAACATAAAGAAAGTGGAATGCCGGGTACTTCAAGATACATTACCAAAAAGAATAAGAAAAACACCCCGGAACGTATGGAGTTGAAAAAATACAACCCCATTCTTAAAAAAGTAACTGTACATAAAGAAATTAAATAAGTAAGCTATGGCTAAGAAGGTTGTTGCAACATTAAAATCAGGTGATGCTAAATCTTATGCGAAAGTAATTAAGATGGTAAAATCACCAAAAACTGGTTCATATCAGTTTAAAGAAGAAGTAGTAAACGCTGATCACGTGGCTGATTTCTTCAAAAAATAAACGTTATAATAATATAACAGAAAAAGCTTTCTTCCGGTTGAAGAAGGCTTTTTTTGTTTACTGACCGATTTTGTATATTTTCACCCGATTTTAAATTCAATTGGACATGGGTCTTTTTTCAAAAACAAAAAAAGAAAACCTCGATAAAGGTTTGGCTAAAACCAAGGAGAGTGTCTTTAAAAAACTCTCCAGGGTGGTTGTTGGTAAATCTACTGTCGACGACGAAGTGCTTGATAATCTTGAAGAAGTGTTGATAACATCGGATGTGGGAGTAGAAACTACCTTAAGGATTATTGAACGGATTGAAAAACGTACTTCACGTGATAAATATTTGGGAACCGACGAATTACACACGCTTTTAAAAGAGGAAATAGCAGCCCTGCTTCAGGAAAACAATACCCGCGATGTGATTGAATTCGAAGTTCCTGAAACCAGCGACGGCTTACCTTATGTAATTATGGTAGTAGGTGTTAATGGAGTTGGAAAAACCACTACCATTGGAAAACTGGCTCATCAGTTTAAAAAAGCGGGTAAATCGGTGGTTATTGGAGCTGCTGATACTTTTCGTGCCGCGGCTATCGATCAGTTGGAAATTTGGGCTCAGCGGGTCGATGTGCCTATTATTAAACAAAAAATGGGCTCTGATCCGGCTTCTGTGGCCTTTGATACGGTACAATCGGCCATTACAACAAAAGCCGATGTGGTACTGATTGATACAGCGGGTAGGTTGCACAATAAAATTAATCTGATGAATGAACTTTCGAAAGTGAAAAAAGTGATGCAAAAGCTGGCACCCAATGCACCCAACGAGGTTTTATTGGTACTCGATGGTTCTACCGGTCAAAATGCCTTTGAACAGGCCAGGCAATTTACCAAGGCAACCGAAGTAAGTGCTCTGGCGCTTACTAAACTCGATGGTACGGCAAAAGGCGGTGTGGTTATTGGTATTTCCGATCAGTTTAAAATCCCGGTTAAATACATTGGTATTGGCGAAGGAATTGATGATTTACAGGTGTTTAACCGACTCGAATTTGTCGATTCACTATTTAAACGATAGCGGTAGGGTACGAAAGTACCTTTTGTGTTTATGAAGCAAAAACATATTAATATAATCACGTTGGGTTGTTCCAAGAATCGGGTTGATTCTGAGGTTTTGATGAAGCAACTCAGTGCCAATGGTTATCAGGTAACTCATGAATCGGACGAGGAACAGGCCGAGTATGTCTTGATAAATACCTGTGGCTTTATTGGCGATGCCAAGGAAGAAAGTATCGAAACCATTCTAAACTATGCGCAGGCTAAAGAAAATGGTCTGGTCGAAAAAATTCTGGTTTTTGGTTGTTTATCGGAGCGATACAAACAGGAACTTAAAGATGAAATACCTGAAGTAGATGGCTGGTTTGGCAAATTTGAGTTGCAAGCCATGTTAAAATCGCTTAAAGCCAAAGCATATGAAGACCTTAGGCCGAGCCGCATACTGACTACACCCTCGCATTATGCTTTTTTAAAAATATCGGAAGGATGCAACCGAAGCTGTTCGTACTGTGCCATCCCGGTTATTACCGGCGGTCACAAGTCGCGTACCATAGAATCGTTGGTCGATGAAACCCGCGCCCTGGTTGAACAAGGGGTAAAGGAAGTAATTCTGATTGCTCAGGATTTATCGTATTATGGAAGAGATTTGTACCGAAAACCCATGTTGGCTCCGTTAATGGAACAATTAGCGCAAATTAAGGGGTTGGAGTGGCTGCGTATTCATTATACCTATCCGGCTCAATTTCCTATGGATATACTGCCTGTAATGGCCAAATATCCTAACATTTGTAATTATATGGATATTGCCTTGCAGCACATTAGCGATAATATGCTGAAATTAATGCGTCGCAAGGTAAACAAGAAGGAAACTTATGAATTGATTCAGCGTTTCCGAGTCGAAGTTCCCGGAATAGCACTAAGAACTACACTATTGGTTGGGCATCCGGGTGAAACCGAAGCTGATTTTGAGGAGCTTAAACAGTTTGTGCGCGATATTCGTTTTGAGCGATTGGGCGTTTTTCCTTATTCGCACGAAGAGAATACTTACGCCTGGGACCATTATGAGGATACAATTCCCGAGGAGGTAAAGCAACAGCGAGCCGATGAAATAATGGAAATTCAACAGCAAATATCGCTGGAACTTAATCAGGAGCGGATTGACTCAACAGTAAAGGTTCTAATAGACAGGCGTGAGGGGAAATACTATATTGGCCGGTCGGAGTACGACAGTCCCGAAGTGGATACTGAGTTATTGATAAAAACAACCAAACGTTTACAAATTGGTACTTTCAGACAGGTGCGGATTATTGAGGCCGACGAGTACGACTTATATGCAGAACCTGTTTAATTACAGTATAATAGATTAAGTTACCTTTATTATAAGTTAATTAATGGTTTGTTTGATTATAAAAACTCAACAAACCGGAAATAGTGGAAAAGTGGTATTTTCACCACCTCAAATGGGGGCATAAAATATTACTTTTGCGCTCCTAAAGCAGGGAATTATGTTTGAAGGATTAGAATTATTAGATAATATCAAGTTAAACTTTTCGCAAGGGGGCTTGTTGGCCTTGAACTTTACGCTCTTTTTCATCATGTTTGGGGTGGCCCTCGAGATAAAGTTAAATCACATTAAGCAGGTTTTTTACAAACCCAAAGCTGCCATAATTGGCATTATTAGTCAGTTTGTTGCTTTACCGGCCATTACGTTTTTGTTTGTCTGGCTTTTAAACGGAAATATAACTGCCGGTGTAGCCATGGGAATGATTCTGGTAGCCTCATGTCCCGGAGGCAATATTTCGAATTTTATGTCGACGCATGCCAATGGAAATGCTGCACTATCGGTTAGTTTAACTGCCATTGCAACCCTTTCGGCCATTGTGTTAACACCCTTAAACTTTTCGTTTTGGGGCGGTTTATACAGCAATAAAAACCCCTTATTGGTTCCCATTGAAATTGATCCGCTGCAAATGTTCCAGACCGTATTATTGTTGCTGGGTTTGCCTATAATTCTGGGTATGTTGTTCAATAGCAAATTCCCCGAGCTAACTCAGCGAATTAAAAAACCGATTAAAATTCTTTCCATTATAATTTTTCTGGCTTATGTAGTGATTGCCTTTGCCGGAAATTTAGATCACTTTTTAAAATACATTAAGTATGTATTCCTGCTGGTTTTAATTCACAATTTTCTGGCTCTTTCAACCGGATTTACCCTGGGCAGTATTTTTAAGGTAGGCCGACAGAATCGCCGTACCATTTCAATTGAAACCGGAATTCAGAACAGCGGACTGGCTTTGGTACTTATTTTTAATCCGAAGATTTTTCCTCCTGATCTTGGAACCGGCGGAATGGCCATAATTGCTGCATGGTGGGGTGTATGGCATATTTTATCGGGATTGGTCGTATCAAGTGTCTGGTCGATACGTAAATTGCCAGACGAAGAAGTAATTACTCATTAATAACATTAAGGCTTAGTTATTATTCAATAACGGAAGGTTAAGGAAAACTGATATACATGAAAAAACCAATACACAAATCCAGTTTTTGGCACGGATTTTTACGTGCATATGTTGATATTTATTTGTATTCCTTTTACAATAAAGTAACTGTAGTTGGACGGAATAATGTTCCTGAAAATAAGCCTGTAATTTTAGCCATCAATCATCAAAATGCTTTGATGGATGCACTTACGGTGCATTGCACATTGCGTACACAGCCAGTTTTTTTGGCTCGAGCTGATATTTTTAAAAAACCAATTATAGCAAAAATATTACGTTCGTTTAAGATTCTTCCCATTTTTAGAATTCGTGATGGCATTAAAAGCCTTCAAAATAACGATGCTGTTTTTGAAGAAGCTGTGGGTGTACTTTTGGATAAAAAAAGCCTGGCTATTTTACCCGAAGGAAATCACTTTGGGCACCGCAGACTACGGGTTTTAAAAAAGGGTATTGCCCGCATTGCTTTTCAGGCCGAAGAACGCAGTAATTTTGAATTGGATATTCAGGTGGTTCCTGTGGGGCTCGATTATTCGAACTACATAAATTTTGGATCGGATTTGCTGGTGCATTTTGGCCAACCTTTTTCGGTAAATCAGTTTAAAGATATTTACCTTGAGAATCCGCAAAAGGGGATGAATGCTTTTATGGAGGAACTTCGCAACCGGATGTTACCACAAATGCTCCATATTAACGAAGAGGAGCATTACGAATCGATTCAATACCTTAAAGATATTTATATTAATCACCTGCTTTACCGCAAAGGACTCGATACCCAGCATAAAAAAGTACGCGACAAATCGCAGGAGATTTCCGATGCCCTGATTGCTTTTAAAGAAGAAAACCCCGAAAAGTTTGAAACAATGGAAGCCCGGGGTAAGCAGGTTCTAAACGATTTAAAAACATTGAATTTGCGCTTTTGGGTTCCTGCCAAAGGATATTTTCCTATTGTCTGGACCCTGATAAACACGCTGCTTCAAGTGTTACTTTTCCCTTTGTTTGCAGTAGGCTTTATCTTTAATTTTCCGCCTTTCTATCTGCCGGTACTGGCTGCGCATCGAATTAAGGATCCTCAGTTTGTGAGCTCCATTCGCTTTGCGGCATCAATAATTACGTTCACCTTGTTTTATCTGGGTTATTTTGTTGCCCTTTTGCTACTGGTTGAGCCTTTTTATTATGCGGTGGCTGCCTTTTTGGGTATTTATCTGTTGGGATTGTTCAGCTATGAATATTATGTTTGGTTTAAAAAGACCTACGCCCGCTGGCGTGCGTTTATCTATAAACGAAAAAACAATCTGGTTTGGAAACGATTAACTGAAAATTGGGATATCTTAGTAGGACAAATTTCCAATTTGGTAAAATAACCAGCTATTGCTATGGGTGCAGGTTTTACTGATACCTATTATTATTCCGGTACGGAACTGTGTAAAACAGATGCCGCACCTGCAAACGACGAAATGCTTCGGTCGGTGTATGAGGTGTTTAAGATTGTTGCGGGTATTCCACTTTTTTTTGAAGATCATTACCAGCGCATGCTTCGTTCCATGAAGCTGTCTGGCTTTGTTTCGCAGGCTGAACCCGCCGAAGCTTATCTGGCCCGCATTAAAACCTTATGTGAGACCAATCAGAAGTTTTTTGGTAATATGGAATTACGGATCACTTGTCGCGAAGACCAAAGCATCAGTAGCCTGGGGTTCATTCCGCATCATTATCCCGATCCTTTAGCCTATATAAACGGAGTAGCAGTAGCTACCCTGAAAAGTGAGCGAAACAATCCAAACGCAAAGATAAAACATACCGAAACCCGCATGCAAGCCAATGCTTATTTGGCGGAGCATCCGGTATTCGAAGTGCTATTGGTAAATTCCGACAAGCAAATTACCGAAGGAAGCCGCAGCAATGTTTTTTTTATACGTAACAATCAGGTTTTTACCGCACCCAAATCGATGGTACTGATGGGTATTACCCGCAACTATGTGATTGAAGCCCTTAAGCGCTTAAATATTTCACTAATTGAAAAAGCGGTTTGCGTTAATGAATTAGTAGATTTCGATGCAGCTTTTATCTGTGGAACATCTCCCGGGGTGTTGCCTCTATCTAAGGTCGATGCGATTGAACTCGAGGTATCGAATGCACTTTTACGGCAGGTGATTCTTACTTTTAACGATTTGGTTCAGGAATACCTGTCGGGCCACCGTTGAACCTTACCCATGGAGGTTTTTGATTTTTCAGCTGCGATTAATACTCCCCGTTTACATCGGTTAAAACCTCGACACCGGTTTCGGTAACCAATACCGTATGCTCGTATTGCGCCGACAACTTATTATCGATGGTGCGGGCAGTCCAGCCATCGTTACGATCGACGGTAACCCGTGGTTTGCCCATATTAATCATGGGCTCAATGGTAAAAATCATGCCGGGTTTCATAAGCGGACCCGAGTTTTTCCGTCCCACATGATCCACCTGAGGATCTTCGTGAAATTCTAAACCGACACCATGACCGCAAAATTCATAAACCACACTGTATCCTTTGGCCTGGGCATAGCGGCTTATAAAATATCCAATGTTTCCAAAGGCATTTCCGGGTTTAACCTGTTGAATCCCTAAATTAAGACAATGTTTGGTTGTATCGAGCAAATCCTGAGCTTCTTTCGACACTTCGCCCAGCGAAAACATGCGGCTGGTATCGCCAAAATAACCATCGAGTATGGTGGTAATATCAATATTTACAATGTCGCCTTCGCGTAGAATTACTTCTTTTGATGGAATACCATGACAAACCACATTATTGGGCGAAATACACGACGATTTGGTGTATCCGTTGTAGTTCAGGGTGGCCGGAATGGCCTTATGGTCGCGGATGTATTGCTCTATCAAATTGTCGAGGTACTCGGTATTAACGCCGGGCACTACATAGGGGGCAATATAATTTAGGGTTTCGCCGGCCAGTTTTGAACTCCGTCTGATTCCTTCAATTTGTTCCTGGTTTTTAATTATAATAGCCATGGTATATCAATGTATTAGGGTGCAAATGTGTTTAAACTTTTGCAAAAAATAAAATATAAGCGATAAAATGTGCGGTTTAATGCACGGTAACTACTTGTTTTTATTGGTTTGAACACTGTCGGGAATAAAAACCAGGGAGATGGAATTGACACAATGCCGGGTATTTTTTGACGTAAAACCTTCGCCAATAAAAACATGTCCTAAATGCCCCTTGCAGTTAGCACAGATAATTTCAGTCCGTCTTCCGTCGGCATCGGGAACCCGGGTAACTGCTCCCGGAATCTCATCGTCGAAGCTGGGCCAGCCACAATGGCTGTCGAATTTATCGGCCGATTGGTACAGTTTTGCATTGCATTGCCGGCATACATAGGTACCCGGTTCTTTGGTGGCGTAGTATTCACCGGTATAAGGCATTTCGGTTCCTTTATGGATGATAACCCGTTCTTCCTGAGGGTTTAGTTTTCGGTAGTTCTTATCCTGACTAATGGCCATAGTACTGAAAATTAATAATAAGATAAATGCAAGACTGCTTTTTAATAAATTGCTTTGCTTTTGCATGGTTTCGGTATTTGAATCAAAGAACAAGAGCCGACACAAAATGTTTAAGCAGGCTGATCTATTGTTAATTGTTCATTGTTCATTGACAATTGCTATTTGGCTGCTGACTGCCACTGTGGGCTGGAGACTGGTTACTGGTTTCTTGTTTCTTGTTTCTGGTTTCTTGTTTGACCTTTCATAAATAAGGTTGACATGAAGTTTTGTTTTATAAACTTTCTGTTAACAACATATTTATTTCCTTTTCATTAATTTTGTTTATATTTCATTGTAAAGACAAA